>NZ_SSON01000062.1 GCF_029871245.1 Pseudomonas sp. BN102
AGAACTGCGCGGCGTCCAGCAGGTAGAGCGACTCGCTGCCGGCCTTGACCGAGGCGGTCAGGGAGTGGATGCGCGGCAGCAGGCGGGCGAAGTAGAAGCGCGCCGTGCCGAGCTTGCTGGCGTAGAACTCGTCCTGGACTTCCTTGCCCAGGGCCGCGCGGGCCATCAGCGCCCACATGTAGGCATAGGCGGTGTAGCCGAACACGTGGAGGTATTCCACCGAGGCGGCGCCGATCTCGTTGGGGTTGGTCTTGGCGCGGTCCAGGACCCAGGCGGTCAGCTCGTCGAGATTGGCGATGGCGGCCTTCAGCGGCTCGACGAATTCGCTCAGCTCGGCGGAGGCGCCACTGGCGAAGGCTTTGATCTCGTCGGCGAAGTGCTGGTAGAACGCGCCGCCGCTGCCCACCACCTTGCGGCCCATCAGGTCGAGGGCCTGGATGCCGTTGGTGCCTTCGTAGATCTGGGTGATGCGCACGTCGCGCACCAGTTGCTCCTGGCCCCACTCACGGATGAAGCCGTGGCCGCCGAAGACCTGCTGGCCGTGGACGGTGGTTTCCAGGCCGAGGTCGGTGAGGAAGGCCTTGGCCACCGGGGTCAGCAGGGCGACCATTTCCTCGGCGCGCTTGCGCACCGCGGCGTCCTCGCTGAACTTGGCGGTGTCCAGCTGCATGGCGACGTAGCTGGAGAAGGCGCGGCCGCCCTCGTTGGCGGCTTTCATGGTCAGCAGCATGCGGCGTACATCGGGGTGCACGATGATCGGGTCGGCGGCCTTGTCCTTGGCGACCGGGCCGGTCGGCGCCCGGCTCTGGATGCGCTCGCGGGCGTATTCCACGGCGCTCTGGTAGGAGCGCTCGCCGGAGGCCAGGCCCTGGATGCCGACGCCCAGGCGCTCGTAGTTCATCATGGTGAACATGGCGGCCAGGCCCTTGTTCGGCGCATCGACGATGTAGCCGGTGGCGCCGTCGAAGTTCATCACGCAGGTGGCCGAGGCCTTGATGCCCATCTTGTGCTCGATGGAGCCGCAGGACACCGCGTTCTGCTCGCCCAGCGAGCCGTCGGCGTTGACCATCACCTTGGGCACCAGGAACAGCGAGATGCCCTTCGGACCGGCCGGGGCGTCCGGCAGCTTGGCCAGCACCAGGTGGATGATGTTCTCGGTCAGGTCGTGCTCGCCGCCGGTGATGAAGATCTTGGTGCCGCTGATCTTGTAGCTGCCGTCGGCCTGGGGTTCGGCCTTGGTGCGGATGATGCCGAGGTCGGTGCCGGCATGGGGTTCGGTCAGGCACATGGACCCGGCCCAGACACCCGCGTACATGTTCGGCAGGTACTTTTCCTTCAGCTCGTCGCTGGCATGGGCGTTGAGCGACAGGCAGGCGCCGGCGGTCAGCATCGGGTAGAGGCCGAAGGACAGGTTGGCCGCGTTGACCATCTCTTCCACCTGCGCGGAGATCACCTTGGGCATGCCCATGCCGCCGTAGACGGGGTCACCGCCCACGCCGACCCAGCCGCCTTCGGCGTAGGTCTTGTAGGCCGCGGGGAAACCAGCCGGGGTGCTCACGGCACCGTCCTTCCACTGGCAGCCTTCTTCGTCGCCGCTGCGGTTCAGCGGGGCGATGACGCCGCCGGTGACCTTGCCGGCCTCCTCGAGGATGGCGGCAGCGGTGTCGACGTCGACCACTTCGGTCAGGGCCGGCAGCTCCGCCCAGAGCTTGGCAACCTCGAAGACTTCGTTGAGGACGAAGCGCATATCGCGCAGGGGCGCTTTGTAGTCAGCCATGTGCAAACCTCGTAAACACTCACAGGTGGCCAAGGGCGGCCGGTTTCACGGATAAGGCCAGAAGTGTACATGAACAACATTTAAGACACATAGAGTCTTAACGTGACTGAATAAAACAAAGTAGTCACGCACTTCTCTGTCCATCAAAAAGGCCCGCGCGGGGCGGGCCTTACGACCGTCGATAGGCTGGCTACAGAGAGAAGTTCTCCGCCGGCAGCTGCATCAGGCAGTCGCTGCCCGCCTCCACCGCAGCCCGGTGGGCCTCGGTACGCGGCAGCAGGCGCTTGAAGTAGAAGTCGCAGGTGGCCAGCTTGGTCTGATAGTAGGCGCTGTCACCCTCGCCCGCCTGCAGCTTGCCGTCGGCGACCAGGGCCATGCGCAACCAGAAGTAGGCCAGGGTGATGTAGCCGGAATACATCAGGTAATCCAGCGCAGCTGCGCCCACTTCGTCGGGGTTCTTCATCGCGGCCATGCCGACCTTCTGGGTCAGCTCGCCCCATTGCTGGTTGAGGCGCGCCAGTTCGGCGGCCTGGGCTTTCAGGCGCGGGTGTTCGGCCTGGGCCAGGCAGAACTTGTGGATCAGTTTGGTGAAGCCGCGCAGCAGCTTGCCCTGGCTGCCCAGCACCTTGCGCCCGAGCAGGTCCAGCGCCTGGATCCCGTTGGTGCCTTCGTAGATCGGGGCGATGCGGCAGTCACGCACCAGTTGTTCCATGCCCCATTCGCGGATGTAGCCATGGCCGCCGAACACCTGCATGCCGAGGTTGGTAGCTTCCAGGCCGGACTCGGTCATGAAGGCCTTGCAGATGGGGGTGAGGAAGGCCAGCAGGTTTTCCGCTTCCTCACGGGCGGCGGCGTCCTCGCTGCGGTGGGCGATATCCAGCTGCTGGGCGGTGAAGTAGGCCAGGGCGCGATTGCCTTCATTAAAGGCCTTCATGGTCAGCAGCATGCGGCGCACGTCGGGGTGGACGATGATCGGGTCGGCGGCCTTGTCCGGCGCCTTGGGCCCGGTCAGGGCACGCATCTGCAGGCGGTCGTTGGCGTAGCGCACAGCGCCCTGGTAGCTGGCCTCACCCAGGCAGAGCCCCTGCATGCCGGTGCCCAGGCGCGCGTGGTTCATCATGGTGAACATGCAGTTGAGGCCCTTGTTGGCCTCGCCGATGAGGAAGCCCGTGGCGCCGTCGAAGTTCATCACGCAGGTGGCGGAAGCCTTGATGCCCATCTTGTGTTCGATGGAGCCGCAGCTCACCGCGTTGCGCTCGCCCACGCCTTCACCGGCCGGGAGGAACTTGGGCACGATGAACAGGGAAATGCCTTTGGTCCCGGCTGGTGCGTCGGGCAGCTTGGCCAGTACCAGGTGGACGATGTTCTCGCTCATGTCGTGCTCGCCGGCGGAGATGAAGATCTTGGTGCCGGAGATCGCGTAGCTGCCGTCGGCCTGAGGCACGGCGCGGGTCTTGATGATGCCGAGGTCGGTGCCGCAATGGGGCTCGGTCAGGCACATGGTGCCGGTCCAGCGGCCTTCGGTGAGGCGGGTCAGGTACGTCTGCTTCTGCTCTTCGCTGCCGTGGGCGTGGATCGCCGACATGGCGCCGTGGGTCAGGCCGGGATACATGGCCCAGGACTGGTTGGCCGAGGCGACCATCTCGCTGATGATCAACCCGAGGGAGAGCGGCAGCCCCTGGCCACCATAGGCCGGGTCGGCGGCCAGGCCGTTCCAGCCACCCTCGACGTACTGGGCGAAGGCTTCCTTGAAGCCCTTGGGCGTGGTCACCACGCCGTCGCGCCACTGGCACTCCTCTTCGTCGCCGGAGCGGTTGATCGGCGACAGCACCTGCTCGCAGAACTTGGCGCCCTCCTCGAGGATGGCGGCGACCATGTCCGGGGTGGCGTCGCTGGCGCCCAGGGCCGCGTAGCTGGCCGGGTAGTCGAAGACTTCGTCAGTGAGGAAGCTGATGTCGCGCAGAGGGGCCTTGTATTCGGGCATGGCAGATTCTCCTTGGAAGGGCAGCACTCGAACCATCGACCCTACTGCGCGCCCGCCCTGCCCACAACAACGCTGCCGCTGCTGAATGCAGCGTCATAACCACCCCGTCCCGCAGCTTGCGCGGGAAACGAAAAAGCCCGCCGGATGGCGGGCTCTTTCTACAGCGCTTGAACCTTAGTAACCCAGGGCGAAGTCTTCTTCGGCCAGGTCCATCAGGTTGTTGGCGCCGGACAGCATGGTTTCCACGTGCGCGCGGGTACGCGGCAGGATGCGCTTGAAGTAGAAACGCGCGGTCTGCAGCTTGGCCTTGTAGAAAGCCGTGTCGCCGGTGCCTTCAGCCAGCTTCTCGGCGGCCAGGCGGGCGATGTCGGCCCAGAAGTAGGCCAGGCAGGCGTAACCGGAGTACATCAGGTAATCCACCGAAGCAGCACCGACTTCCTCGCGGTCCTTCATGGCGGCCATGCCGACCTTCATGGTCAGGTCGCCCCACTCCTTGTTCAGCTTGGCCAGGGGCTCGACGAATTCCTTGACGGCTTCGTTGCCTTCGTTGGCCTGGCAGAACTTGTGCACGATCTTGGTGAATCCCTTCAGCGCCTCGCCCTGGGTCATGAGGATCTTGCGACCCAGCAGGTCCAGTGCCTGGATGCCGGTGGTGCCTTCGTACAGCATGGAGATACGGCTGTCGCGGACGTTCTGCTCCATGCCCCACTCGGCGATGAAGCCGTGGCCGCCATAGATCTGCACGCCGTGGTTGGCCGACTCGAAGCCGACTTCGGTCATGAACGCCTTGGCGATCGGAGTCAGGAAGGCCAGCAGTGCGTCGGCGGCTTTCTTCTGCTCTTCGTCCTGGCTGTACTTGACGATGTCCACTTGCTTGGCGGTGAAGTAGACCATGGCGCGGTTGCCTTCGGCGAAGGCCTTCATGGTCAGCAGCATGCGGCGCACGTCCGGATGCACGATGATCGGGTCGGCCGCCTTGTCCGGAGCTTTCGGGCCGGTCAGGGCGCGCATCTGCAGACGCTCACGGGCGTACTTGATGCCGCCCTGGAAACCGATCTCGGCGTGGGCCAGGCCTTGCAGCGCGGTACCCAGGCGAGCGGTGTTCATGAAGGTGAACATGCAGTTCAGGCCCTTGTTCGCCGGGCCGATGAGGTAGCCGGTGGCGCCGTCGAAGTTCATCACGCAGGTGGCGTTGCCGTGGATGCCCATCTTGTGCTCGATGGAGCCGCAGGAAACGGCGTTGCGCTCGCCAGCGGAACCGTCGGCGGTCGGCATGAACTTCGGCACGATGAACAGGGAAATGCCTTTGGTGCCGGCCGGAGCATCGGGCAGGCGGGCCAGGACGATATGGACGATGTTGTCGGCCATGTCGTGTTCACCGGCGGAGATGAAGATCTTGGTGCCAGAGACTTTGTAGGAACCATCGGCCTGAGGCTCGGCCTTGGTGCGCAACATGCCCAGGTCGGTACCGCAGTGCGGCTCGGTCAGGCACATGGTGCCGGTCCACTCGCCGGAGACCAGCTTGGTCAGGTAGGTGTGCTTCTGCTCGTCGGTGCCGTGGGCGGACAGGGTGTTCATCGCGCCGTGGGACAGGCCGGGGTACATGCCCCAGGACCAGTTGGCCTCGCCGACCATCTCGCTGATGGCCAGGCCGAGGGACTCGGGCAGGCCCTGGCCGCCGTGGTCGACGTCGTGGGCCAGGCTCGGCCAGCCGCCTTCGACGAACTGCTTGTAGGCTTCCTTGAAGCCGGTCGGGGTCTTCACGCCGGACTCGCTCCAGGTGCAGCCCTCGGTGTCACCCACACGGTTCAGCGGAGCGATTACCTGCTCGCAAAACTTGGCGCCCTCTTCGAGGATGGCGTTGACCATGTCCGGGGTGGCGTCCTGGCAGCCAGGCAGGCTCTGATAATGCGCTTCGTAGCCGAGCAGTTCGTCGCGGACGAAACGAATATCACGCAAGGGGGCCTTGTAATCAGGCATAGCGGTAAACCTCTGCGGTGGGTTCCTAGTTCAGCTGACCGGAGCGCCGGTCGCTTGCTGCATCTGGTAAGCGATTGCCGAAGCAATCAAACAGGCGTTTGAAACATACGTTTACCCCAAAACCTTGTCAAGCGTCCCGTCCGACCGACCGGTCACGCACCTGAGCAGGCAGCCGCCCTGTCTCAGACAGTAAAGATCAAGAAACAGTGGGACAGCGCCCGGCCGGAAGCAGGAACGAGGGAGGAGTTCGGAAAGGGCTGGACCGGCCCG
Source organism: Pseudomonas sp. BN102 (assembly GCF_029871245.1). Classification (GTDB taxonomy): domain Bacteria; phylum Pseudomonadota; class Gammaproteobacteria; order Pseudomonadales; family Pseudomonadaceae; genus Metapseudomonas. The sequence goes on from NZ_SSON01000062.1 coordinate 6,012, forward strand.
GGAAGCGATCAGGCTTGGGTGTCGATCAAGGTACCGAGCACGGCGTCGGCGGTTTCGATGACTCTGGCGCCGGCCTGGGCCTGGACCTTGCCGACTTCCAGGGCGACCAGGCTGGTGGCCAGGTCGGCGGCTTCCGCCTGCGGCTGGTCGACTCGGCGCAGGCTGCTGCCGGCGATATCGCCAGCGGCCTGGTCGATACGACGCTGGCCGGACTGGATGGCGCCGAGGCCGGCGCTGAAGGTACCCTGGATTTCCATGGCGGACACCGAAGGTGGAAGGGCGTTGCGGGCAATTGAAGCAGCCGAACCAACGCCGCGCAATCCGGCCTAGACGTAGTAGGAGCGAGCTTGCTCGCGAACGTTCCCGGCAAGGGCTTCGCGAGCAAGCTCGCTCCTACCCGGCAATCCGCAGCAGTGGAGAGAGTTTGAGGAACGCCGCCACCGCCGCGGGCGTCGCGTCGGCCAGGCGCGGCACGCGGCCAAGGCAGGGGGCGGGCAGGCGTTCGCCCAGTGTGGCCAGGTTCTCCTCCAGGCGCGAGGTGGCCGGGTCCACCACATTGGCCACCCAGCCCGCCAGGGTCAGGCCATCGCGGAGGATCGCCTCGGCGGTCAGCAGCGCATGGTTGATGCAGCCCAGGCGCACGCCTACCACCAGAATCACTGGCAGGCCGAGGGCGATGGGCAGGTCGGACAGGCTGGCCGAACCGGCCAGGGGCACGCGCCAACCACCGGCGCCTTCCACCAGGCTGAAGTCGGCGCCCTTGGCCAATACCTGGCGCACCGGACCGGCCAGGGCTTCCACATCCAGTTCGACACCCGCCTCCCGCGCCGCCAGGTGCGGGGCGATGGCCGGGGCAAAGGCCAGCGGGTTGACCTCGTCATAAACCAGCGGCAGCGAGCATTCGCCCAGAAGCGCCAAGGCGTCGCCGTTGCGCAGGCCTTCTGCCGTCGGCTCGCAGCCGGAGGCCACCGGCTTGGCCGCCGCGGTGGACAGTCCAACGGCCCGCGCGGCGTGCAGCAGGCCGGCGGCGATGGTTGTCTTGCCGATTTCGGTATCGGTGCCGGTGACGAAGTAAGCCACCGCCATATCAGTCTTCCTTCTTCAGCACGCCGTACACCACCTGGTAGGTGGCGGGCAGCCCCTGGGGCTGGCGGAAGCGCTCGTACGCCTCCACCAGCGCGAGGATGCGCGCGCGTCCGGTGAGCCCTCCGGGCCGTCCGGGATTGAGATTGTGCGCGCCCAGGGCCTTGAGTTCATGGGTAAGGCTGCGCAGGTCGGGGTAATGCAGGACCTCCGGCTGGCTGCTCAGGTCCAGCGGCAACAGGCCTGAGGCGGCGCAGAGGTCCTGGTAGTCCTCCAGGCGGCGGAAGCGATTGACGTGAACGAAGCCGTCCACCGCATGCCAGCTGTCGCGCAGTTCCTGCAGGGTGCCGACGCAGAGGCTGCTGAACGCGAAGATGCCGCCCCGCTGCAGCACGCGGCGGGCCTCGGCGAGCACGGCGGCGAAGTCCGCGCACCACTGCACGGCGAGGCTGGAGAAGATCAGCTGCTGGGTGTTGCCCGCCAGCGGCAGGTGCTCGGCATCGCCGGCGATGAAACGCTTGGCGCCACCCTGTGGGCGGGCATGGCGCAGCATGCCTTCGGCGATATCCAGGGCCAGGCCTTCGGCGGCGGGAAAGCGCCCGGCCAGGGCGCGAGAGAAATGTCCTGTGCCGCAACCCAGATCGAGCCAATGTTGCGGCGCGAAGCCATCCGGCAAGCGGCGCAGTAGCTCGTTGCCGACGGCACGCTGCAGGGCGGCGACGCTGTCGTAGCTGTCCGCCGCGCGGGAGAAGGAAGCCGCCACCTGACGCTTGTCCGGCAATTGGCCCTCGGCTTCGACTGCGATCCTTGGATCAGACATCGTCACCCTCACGCATGAAGCCGAGGATGGCCGCCGCCACCTCTTCCGGCCGCTCCAGCGGCAGGCCGTGGCTGGCCTCCTCGAAGACCTGCACCTCGACGTCCGGCAGCCACTCCAGCAGGGCCTTGGCGGCGGCGGCCGGCACCAGCGCATCGCGGCCGGAGAACAGATGCAGTTGCGGCCCGCCGTAACCTTGCAGTGCCGCGCGGGTATCCAGCACGTCCAGCAGGCGCAGGCCGGCATCCAGCACCTTGGGCTCGGTCGGCAGCTGGGTGACCTGCAGCTGGCGCGCCAGGGTGCGGGCATCCCGCGCGCCCTGGGCAACCAGTATGGTGAAGCGCTTGAGGGTCAGGCCGGGGTCGAGCCGGCAGGCCTCGTGAAAAGCCGCGAAGACTTCCTGGGACATGGCGCAGGGCCAGTCGTCGCGGTCGCGGAAGCTCAGGTTGCTGCACAGGCCGATCAGCCCGCGGCAGGCGTCGCCACGGCGCGCGGCCAGTTGCGCCGCCAGCATGCCGCCGAGGGACCAGCCGGCCAGCCAACTGTCGCGGGGCAGGCGCGCATCCAGTTCGTCGAGCCAGGCGCCGGCCTGGTCCAGGGTTGGCAGCGGCTCGATCTCCACCGCCAGGTGCGGCGCTAGTTCCTGCAAGGCTTCGCGAAGAGGTTCGAGGGCGGCCGGGCCGATCGCCCAGCCCGGCAGCAGAATCAGGTGTTCACGCATCGATGGCTTCCTCCTTCGCCAGGATTGCCCAGCATTCAGCCAGGGCGCTCAGCAAAGATTCAAGCTGCTCTTCGCTATGGGCGGCGGAGAAGGTGACGCGCAGGCGCGCACTGCCGGCCGGCACGGTAGGCGGCCGAATGGCACCGACCAGGATGCCGCGATCGCGCAGCAAGGCGGAAAGCTTCAGCGCGCGGGCGCTATCGCCGACGAGGATGGGCTGGATGGGCGTCGGGCTGTCCATCAGGGTCAGGCCGATTTCCGCCGCGCCCTCACGGAAACGCCGGATCAGCTTGTCCAGATGCTCGCGGCGCCAGCTCTCGCGCTGCAATAGTTCCAGGCTCTTCAAGGTGGCGCAGGCCACGGCGGGCGGCTGGCTGGTGGTGTAGATGTAGGGCCGGGCGAACTGGATCAGGGTCTCGATCAGCTCCTCGCTGCCGGCGACGAAGGCGCCCGCAGTGCCGAAGGCCTTGCCCAGGGTGCCCACCAGCACCTGCACGTCGTCCTGGCCCAGGCCGAAGTGCTCGACAATGCCGCCGCCAGTGGCGCCAAGGGGGCCGAAACCGTGGGCGTCGTCCACCATCACCCAGGCGCCCTTCTTCCGCGCCTCCTGGCACAGCGCCGGCAGGTCGGCGAGGTCGCCGTCCATGCTGAACACGCCGTCGGTGACTACCAGGGTATTGCCTTCGGCCTTTTCCAGGCGGCCGGCCAGGCTGGCGGCATCGTTGTGCAGGTAGCGGGAGAAGCGCGCCCCGGAAAGCAAACCGGCATCCAGCAATGAAGCGTGGTTGAGGCGGTCTTCCAGCACCGTATCGCCCTTGCCCACCAGCGCGGTGACGGCTCCCAGGTTGGCCATGTAGCCGGTGGAGAACAGCAGCGCACGAGGACGGCCGGTGAATTCGGCCAGTGCCAGCTCCAGCTCGTGGTGCGGGCCGCTGTGGCCGATCACCAGGTGCGAGGCCCCCCCACCGGCGCCCCACTTTTCCGCGCCATCGCGCAGCGCACGGGCCACCTCGGGATGGCTGGCCAAGCCCAGGTAGTCGTTGGAACAGAAGGCCAGCATGGGCCGGCCATCGACCAGCACCTCAGGCCCCTGCGGGCTCTCCAGCAACGGGCGCTGGCGGTAGAGGTTGTCCGCATGGCGAGCGGCAAGGCGGGAGGCGAGATCAAAAGGCATGGGCAGTTCGGTTTTTCGTAGGAGCCAGCTTGCTGGCGAACCTGCAGGAGCCGCAAAGGGTTCGCGAGCAAGAACTCGGCGTCCCCCTCGCTCCTACAGGGTTCGGTGACGCGGTATCAGGCGGATGCGGCGTCGTAGAACAGCTGCGAGTCGCGCTGCTCCACCAGGGCCTGCTCGATGGCGGCCTGGTGCACTTCGTCGGCGTGCTCTTCGCGCTCTTCGGGCTTGATGCCGAGGCGGGCGAACAGCTGCATGTCCTTCTCGGCCTGGGGGTTGGTGGTGGTCAGCAGCTTCTCGCCGTAGAAGATCGAGTTGGCGCCGGCCATGAAAGCCAGGGCCTGCATCTGCTCGTTCATCTGCTCGCGGCCGGCGGACAGGCGCACGTGGGACTTCGGCATCATGATGCGCGCCACCGCCAGGGTGCGGATGAAGTCGAACGGATCGACGTCCTTCTCTTCCGCCAGCGGGGTGCCCTTCACTTTCACCAGCATGTTGATCGGCACCGACTCCGGGTGTTCCGGCAGGTTGGCCAGCTGGATCAGCAGGCCGGCGCGGTCGTCCACCGACTCGCCCATGCCGAGGATGCCGCCGGAGCAGATTTTCATCCCCGCCTCGCGCACGTAGGCCAGGGTCTGCAGACGCTCGCTGTAGGTGCGGGTGGTGATGATGTTGCCGTAGAACTCCGGCGAGGTGTCCAGGTTGTGGTTGTAGTAGTCCAGGCCCGCCTCGGCCAGCGACTGGGTCTGCTCCTGGGTCAACTTGCCCAGGGTCATGCAGGTCTCAAGGCCGAGTTTCTTCACGCCTTTGACCATTTCCAGGACATAGGGCATGTCCTTGGCCGACGGATGCTTCCAGGCGGCGCCCATGCAGAAGCGGGTCGAACCGATGGCCTTGGCCTCGGCGGCGGCCTGCAGGACCTTCTGCACTTCCATCAGCTTTTCCTTGTCCAGGCCGGTGTTGTAGTGGCCGGACTGCGGGCAGTACTTGCAGTCTTCCGGGCAGGCGCCGGTCTTGATCGACAGCAGGGTGGAAACCTGTACCCGGTTCGGGTCGAAGTGCGCGCGATGAACGGTCTGGGCCTGGAACAGCAGGTCGTTGAACGGCTGCTCGAACAGAGCCTTCACCTCGGCGAGGGACCAATCGTGACGGGTAGCGATGGATGCGGTTGCACTCATGGAGGTTTCCTTCGACGCTTGTGTGGCGCCTCTTGTCAGGGATACCCGGACGTGAAGTCCGGGAATTCAGGCTCAGGGCATCATAAGTGGAGATGCGACGCTGTCAACCATGTTCGCGACACAGGTCGACATCTGATCATTTATTGATCACGCCTTCCCTTACACCAGGACAGGTCGCGCGGACCTGGCGAAACGCATGGTGGCAGCGTATACGCCCGCCGAGACCAGGAAGGTCAGCGGCGCCGAGAACGACTGCAGCACACCACCGGCCTGCATCAGTGCGAAGCCCAGCAGCACGCCGCAAAACCAGGCGGCCAGCCCCGCAGCATTCAGGTTGGGGGAATCGGTCACCAGGGCCGCGCCCTTGCCGAGGATGTGCGCCAGCGCCACGCCGACCCAGGCCACCACGAACACGCCCTGCCAGGCCAAAGCCTTGAGCAGCCAGGCGAAGACGTCCGCCAGCATCAATCCGTAGACCACCGCCCCCGCCACCAGGGCCCAGGCCAGGCGCGATTGACGCAGGCGCAGCAGGTCGCCGAAGAAGGCCTGCATGTTCACCGTGGCCAGGTAGTAATTGGCGGTGTTGATCCGCGTCTGGGTGACCCAGACGAACAGCAGGCCCCAGATGCCCATGAGCTGGAGGATGGCCAGCACCACCGTCACTTCGCTCAGCTCGCCCTGGCGCGGGATGCTCGCGGCGAGGTAGATGCCGGCCATGCCGTTGAGCAGGAAGGTCACCAGGTAGAAGGGCATGCCGAAATTCCAGCGGCCGTGGTAGCGGGCATCTCCCGGCTTGCCGAAACGGGCGTAGTCGAAGGTGAACATCATCAGCACCCACACGCCCATGTAGGCGGTGAAGCAATCCCACCAGCCGGTGGACGAAGGCGCGGCGGGGCCGAAGTCCAGCCACTGCGGCTGGTAGCCGTACTCGCCGATGGACAGCGCCACGGCGGCCAGCAGGCCGAACAGGTAGAAGGGCAGCAGCACGCCGTTGAACTTGTCCAGCCAGTTCTGCACGCTGCCGAAGATCAGCGGCACGCTGTACAGCACCACCAGCAGGGCCGCCACGGGGTAGGAAATTGAGGGGTAGAGATGGTTGAACGCCACGGCGATCACCGAGCCCTCGAAGACCGCGTAGTAGATCGCCGTGGAGAAGAAGATCAGCGTCGCCAGGGAGGCGCCGAGGCGGCCGAACAGCACGCGGGAAAACAGCGCCACGGAAAGGCCGCTGCGCACGGCGAAGCGGCTGATCACCGCGTTGACCAGGCCGTAGCAGACCACCGAGAGCAACATGCCGATGATCGCGTTGCGCGCGCCATAGGCCAGCGCCAGCGAGGCGCCGACCACGATGTAGAACATGGCGCTGCACACGGCCCACCAGGCCATGGTCAGCGAAAACTTGCCCATGCGGGCATCGAGGGGAACGGGTTGAGTGGAAAGGTCGATGTCTTGTTCTTGTGTCGACAGGCTTGCCATCTTGGTTTCTCCACAAGATGAAATCCGGGAATTGCGGCAGCAGGGGACCGCAGCGGCCCCCTGCACACAGGGAGCCACCGGTCGTACCGACGCGACTGTTGTTACTCAGGCAAGAAAGAAGCGGTTGAGGCGCTCGAGCTGCTGGTTGTACTGGCGGCGGGCGGCCAGGCCCTCCTCCAGGGTGATGGCGACGAAACGTGCGCGCTGGTTCGGCTGCATCTGCGCGATCAGGTTGAGGTCAGGGCTGATCACCGTGCCGATCATCGCGTAGCCGCCGCCGGACACCGCGTCCCGGTGCAGGACGATGGGCTCCAGCCCGCCAGGCACCTGGATCGAGCCGATGGGGTAGCAGGCGTCGACGATGTTCGACGGATCGGAGCCGGCGCCGAAGGGCTGCTCGCGCGGCTCGAACTCCAGCGGCGTGCCGCCCTTGAAGCGGTAGCCGGTGCGGTCGGCTTCCGAGCCCACGGTCCAGGTATCGGCGAAGAACTGCTCCGCCGCGCGGGCAGTGAGGCGATGGTGGTAGAGCCCCGGCACCACGCGCAGGGTCACCTCCCCGCCCAGCTCGATCTGCAGCGAGCGCGGCAGGGCCAGGCCTTCGCGATCCTGCGCGGAGGGCTGGCCCAGCGGCAGTTCGTCGCCGGCGGCCAGGCGTCGTCCATGGAATCCGCCGATGGCGCCCAGGCCATAGGTGGAACGACTGCCGAGCACTTCCGGCACGTCGATGCCGCCGTCGATGGCGACGTAACCACGGGCCCCGGCCTTGATGTAGTCGAAGCCCAGCACCTGGCCGGCACGGACGCGGAAGGCGGCGTCCAGCGGCATCTCGGCGCCATCCAGGCGTGGCGTCATGTGCGCACCGCAAACGGCCACCAGGGCGTCGCGCTGGAACTCCAGCTGCGGGCCGAGCAGTGTGCATTCGAGCAGCGCGGCGGTCGCCGGGTTGCCCACCAGCAGGTTGGCCGCGCGCAGGGCGTACTGGTCGAGCGCACCCGACGGCGGGATGCCCTGGTGGTAATGGCCTTCGCGGCCGGCGTCCTGCACCGAGGTGGCGAGGCCGGGTTTGAGCACCTTAATCGACATGGAGCACCTCCTGCAGGCGCTGCTTGCAGCCTTGCGGATCCTGGATGAAGGCATCCAGGTCGAAACTGACCGGGCGGATGCGCAACTGGAAGGTTCCCGCCTCGACCTCGGCCACGGCCTGGTCATAGGCGGCGCGGTCGATGGGCTTGAACTGGACGATGTCGCCCGAGCGGAAGAACACCATGGAGTCCTTCAGGTAGCCCAGGCTCTGTTGCGGGTCGTAGATGGGCGCGGGGGTGACGCCGAACATCTGGTAGCCGCCGGCGCCACGCACCGAGTAGATGCAGCCGAAGCAGCCGCCGTGGCCGAGGGTCAGTTTCGGCGTATCGGTGCGCGGGCGCAGGTACTTGGGCACCTGCAGTTGCTGCTCGCGCTCGACCATCTGGTACATGAAGGGCAGCCCGGCGACGAAGCCGACCATGGAGACGAACCAGGGCGAGCCGCTGTGGGCCTCGATGAACGCCTGCACATCGGCGAAGCCGTTGACCTTGGCCGCGTACTCCAGGTCGGTGGAGGACGGGTCCTGGTGGCGATCACGGAAGCGCATCAGCGTTTCATGGGTCCAGGGATCGTTGTAGAGCACCGGGATCTCGATGATCCGTGTCTGGATGCTGCGCTCGGCCGTGGCCTGGGCTTCCAGTTCGCGGACCTTTTCCAGCAGCACCTCAGGGGCGATCTGGTCGGGGTTGAAGCGGATCTGGAAGGAGGCGTTGGCCAGGCAGATGTCGAGCACGCCGGGCAGCGCCTGCTGCTCGACGGCGCGGGTGATCGCCATGCCGCGGAAGAAGGCTTCCAGCGACATAGATTCGGACACTTCGGCGAACAGGTGCTCGTCGCCGCCGAAGCTGTAGCGCACAGGTGCTGCGTTCATCTCAAGCCTCCGGGGCGGCGGGCGCCAGCAGAGCGGCCCGTTCGGCGAGCCAGGGTTCCAGGGTGCCGGTGTCGAACTGGCCATCGCGTACCGCCGGGTCGGCGAGCAGCAGGCGGTGCAGCGGCAGGGTGGTCGCCATGCCGGTGAGGCGGGTGGCGTCCAGCGCCGCTTCGGCACGGGCGAAGGCCTCGGCGCGGTCGCCGCCATGCACCACCAGCTTGGCCAGCAGCGAGTCGTAGTAGGCCGGCACGCGATAGCCCTCGAACAAGTGGCTCTCCACGCGGATGCCTTCGCCCTGCGGCCAGGCCAGCGCTTCGACCAGGCCGGGGCTGGGGAAGAAATTGCGCGCCGGGTCTTCGGCATTGATGCGCATCTCCAGCGCCGCGCCCTGGATGCGGATGTCCTCCTGGCGCAACGCCAGCGGCTCGCCGCCGGCGATGCGCAGCATCCACTGCACCAGGTCGATGCCGGTGATCATCTCGCTGATCGGGTGCTCGACCTGAATGCGGGTGTTCATCTCGATGAAGAAGAACTCGCCGCTGTGGGAGTCGAACAGGTATTCCAGGGTGCCGGCTCCGCAGTAACCGATGTCGCGGGCCAGGCGCACAGCGCTGTCGCACAGGGCCTGGCGCTGCTCCGCGCTGAGGGCCGGCGATGGCGCCTCCTCGAAGACCTTCTGCCGGCGGCGCTGCAGCGAGCACTCGCGCTCGAACAGATGCACCGCGTGCTGGCCGTCGCCGAGAATCTGCACCTCGATATGCCGCGCCTGGCGGATGAAGCGTTCCAGGTACACGGCGCCTGAACCGAAGGCGGCCTGGGCCTCGCGCTGGGCCAAGGGAAACTCGCGGGACAGTTCAGCGGCGTCGTGGGCAATGCGGATACCGCGCCCGCCGCCACCGGCGGAGGCCTTGATCAGCAGCGGGTAGCCCACCGTCTCGGCGCAGGCCAGGGCGGCGGCGAGGTCGTCCAGCTCGCCCGGGGAGCCCGGCACCACAGGCACGCCCGCAGCCTGGGCAGTACGCCGCGCTTCGGCCTTGTCGCCCATGCGGCGGATGGTGTGGGCATCCGGGCCGACGAAGATCAGCCCTGCCTCGACCACTGCCTGGGCGAACGCCGCGTTCTCGGAGAGGAAGCCATAGCCCGGGTGGATGGCGTTGGCGCCGCTGTCCCGCGCCGCCTGCAATAGGGCCTCTGCGTTCAGGTAGCTCTTGTCGGCGCGGGCCGGACCGATGATCCGCACCTCGTCGGCCAGGCGCGCCGGCAGCGATTCGGCATCCGCCTCGCTGCACGCCGCCACGGTGGGAATGCCCAGGGCCTGGGCCGCGCGGATGATGCGCACGGCGATCTCGCCGCGGTTGGCCACCAGCAGTTTGTGGATGAAGTTGCTCATCGCCCTTCCCTCACGCGTCGGTTTCGATGACGGCCAGCAATTGCCCCGGCTCGACCGGGTCGCCGTCCTCGGCGTGGAACGCCAGCACGCGGCCACCCTGGTCGGCAGTCAGTTCGGAGAACTGCTTCATCACCTCCACCAGCCCGATCACGGCATTGGCGGCCACGGTGTCACCCTCGTTGGCATAGTTGTCGGCCTCGGGGCTCGGCTTGCGATAGAAGGTGCCGGGGAGCGGTGAAAACACCTGAAATTCAGCCATGTCTTTTCCTCTTGTAGTACTTGTCTTGGCAGGCGTGGGAAAGGGGGATCAGCGCGGCGCCCGGACGGCAATGCCCGCCGCGTCGAGGCGGGCGCGGGTGCGCTGGACCAGGGCCAGGGCCCCGGGGGTGTCGCTGTGGATGCACACCGATTCGAAGGCGATCGGGATGTCCTGGCCATCCACCGTGCGCACCACGCCTTCCTGGCAGGCACGCAGGACCTTGTCGGCCACCTGCTCCGGGTCCAGCGCGGTGACCCGGCGGATGAACACGATGGAACCGGAGGCGTCGTAGTCGCGGTCGGCATAGAACTCGCGCACCACCGGCTGGCCCAGTTCGCGGGCGATGCGGCAGGTGGCCGAGCCGTCCATGCAGAACAGCAGCAGCTCCGGGTCGAGGCGGCGCAGGGTTTCGACGAACAGGCGCGCCGCGTCTTCGTCACGCGCCAGGTGCATGTAGAGCGCGCCGTGGGGCTTGATGTGCTGCAAGGGCATACCTTGCAAGCGGGCGAACTCGCGCAGTGCGCCGAGCTGGTAGAGCATGTCGTTGACCAGCTCCTGGGCCGGCGCGTTGATGTGCCGGCGGCCGAAGCCGACCAGGTCGCGGAAGCCCGGATGGGCGCCGATGGCCACGCCGTGGCGCTGGGCCAGTTCGACGGTGCGCAGCATGGTGTTGGGATCGCCGGCGTGGAAGCCGGTGGCGATGTTGGCGGTGCTGATCAGCGGCATGATCGCTTCGTCGACGCCATCGCCAATGGTCCATGGGCCAAATCCTTCGCCCATGTCGGAATTGAGGTCGACCTCGGTCATCGCGTGTTGCCTCTTGTTATCGGGTGTCGATGGGCCGACGTTAAAAGGCACCCCAGGTATTGGGAAGATTTATTATTCGATAGACTGAGTTCTGAAAAATCGATACCCCCCAGACAGGTCTCTACCATGGCATTCACCCTGCGCCAGGTCCGTTATTTCGTCGCCACCGCCGAGGTCGGGCAGATCTCCCAGGCGGCCATCCACCTGAGCATTTCCCAATCGGCGGTCACCAGCGCCATCCAGGAACTGGAGAGTCTGCTCGGCGTCAGCCTGTTCATCCGCTCGCCCCAGGGCATGACCCTGACCGACAGTGGCCGGCACTTCCTCAACCACGCCTACTCGATCCTGCGCAGTGTCGAGGACGCGCTGAAGAGCCCGCTGCCGGACACCAGCATCGAGGGCAGCCTGAGCGTGGCAGCCAGCTACACGGTGATGGGCTACTTCCTGCCCTACCACCTGCAACGCCTGGCGCAGTGGTATCCGGGCATCCAGCTGAACCTGTACGAGCAGGAGCGCGAAACCATCGAGCGCAGCCTGCTGGACGGCACGCTGGACATGGCCGTGGTGCTGACCGCCAACCTGCAGCATCCGGACATCGCCGCCGAGACCCTGTTCAGCTCGGAACGGCGACTCTGGCTGCCCAATCGCCACCCGCTCAGCGAGCGGCCCTCGGTCGGCCTGGAGGATGTCGCCCGCGAACCCTTTATCCTGCTGACGGTGGACGAGGCCGACCAGACCGCGCTGCGCTACTGGGAAGCCAGCCGCCTGCAGCCCAAGGTGATCCTGCGCACCAGTTCGGTGGAGGCCGTGCGCAGCATGGTGGCCAACGGCACGGGCGTGGCCATTCTCTCCGACCTGGTGTACCGGCCCTGGTCGCTTGAGGGCCGGCGCATCGAAACTCTGTCGCTGACCGACCCCGTCCCGCCGATGAGCGTGGGTCTGGCCTGGCGCCGCGACCTGGAATTCAGCGAACCGATGAAAGCCTTCCGCGAATATTTCCGGCACTCTTTCCTGGCCCCGCAACTGAGCAGTTCGCGGCGCTGAACCCGCCACGACGGGCGAGTTCAAATCATCAGTTCGACGCTAAAGGAGCACCATCCCGCGATGCGCACAGAAGGATTTTTCGAGTGGCTCGGCCGGATCATCGGCACCGCCATCCGCTTTATAGTCGACCTGCTGTCCGGTGTGCTGGGCGGCATCGGCCAGGCCATCGATGACTTCCTTAACGGCCTGGCACGGGCCATCGGCATGGACGTGTCCTTCTTCAGCCTGATCCTGCTGATCATCGCACTGCTGCTGCTCTACGCCGGCATCCGTGCCTTCATCCGCCGCGCCATCATCAGTGGCCTGATCCTGACGTTTCTCGGCCTGGTGGTGATGAGCTGGCTGATCGCCTGAACCGCGTCCCACGGAGGGGACCATGCATCCACTGCTCGCCCGGCTGCGGCCGGTCTGGCTTCGCCACACCCCCGCTTGCCTGCTCTGCCAGGCCCCCGGCAGCGACCTGCCCATCTGCGCTGGCTGCGAAACCGAGCTGCCGTGGCTCGGCGGTCGCTGCGTCATCTGCGCCATCCCCCTGCCCACCGTCGGCCTGCCCTGCGGCGACTGCCTGAAGCGGCCGCCGTCCTTCGATCGGGTCGAGGTGCCCTGGCGTTACGCCTTTCCCATGGACGGCCTGATCACTCGCTTCAAGCACCAGGCCCGCTGGCCCCTGGGCCGCCTGCTGGGAGAATTGCTTGCCCGCCACCTCGACCACGCCTTCAACGAAGGCATGCCGCGCCCCCATGCACTGCTGCCGGTGCCCCTGGCAGCGCCGAGGCTGCGTCAGCGCGGCTTCAACCAAGCGTTGATGCTGGCCCGCTGGCTGGGCGATGAGCTGCGGATCCCGCTGCAGGCGGACTGGCTGCGCCGGGTCGAGGACGGCCCCTCCCAGCAGGGCCTGGACGCCGGTGCACGGCGCCGCAACCTGCGCCACGCCTTCGCCCTGGATGAACGGGCCGAGTTGCGCGGCCTGCACCTGGCGCTGGTGGACGATGTACTGACGACCGGCACCACCGCGCACTTCCTCGCCCGCTTGCTGAAGCGCGCCGGCGCCGCGCGGGTCGACGTCTACTGCCTGGCGCGCACGCCCAAGCCCGGCGACTGCTGAAGGCTTGACGTGCCGAACCAGCGGGCGCAGCCTGCGCGCCAGACACCCAGACGGACCGCCAGCCCATGAGCCTGTCCAGCGCCCTCACCCAACAACTCACTCGCCGCCCGCAGCGCCTGGCGCTGCTGGAACAGATCGCCGTGCAAGGCTCCATCACCCGTGCGGCCAAGGCCGCTGGCCTCAGCTACAAGGCCGCCTGGGACGCCATCGACGAGCTGAACAACCTCGCCGAGCGGCCGCTGGTGGAGCGTTCGGTGGGTGGCAAGGGCGGTGGTGGCGCGCGGCTGACCGCCGAGGGCGAGCGCCTGCTGGCGCTCTACAAGCGCCTGGAAAGCCTGCAGGCGCGCCTGCTGCAAAGCGCCGAGAGCGAGCAGGACCTGGAGCTGCTCGGCCGCCTGATGCTACGCACCAGCGCCCGCAACCAATTGAGTGGCCGGGTGCTCGGCATCGAAGCCAAGGGCCGCAACGACCTGGTGAGCATCGAGCTGGCCGGCGGCGCACGCCTGCTGGCGCAGATCACCCACGACAGCACCGAGAAACTCGAACTGGCCCCGGGCCGCGGCGTGGTGGCCCTGATCAAGGCCGGCTGGCTACGCCTGCAGTCGCTCTCGGAACCGGCGGACGACACGCTCAACCAACTGCAAGGCCGAATCGAGGAAATCTTCGCTGCCGCCGACGGCCCCAGCGAAGTGCGCATCGCCCTGGCCAGCGGCCAGACGCTCTGCGCCCTGGTCGAGCCCGAACGCCAGGCGCAGCTCGGCCTGAAGGCCGGCGACCCGGTACGCGCACTGTTCGCCGCCGGCCAGGTCTTGCTGGGTACCGCGCTCTGAGCCCTGCCGAGCACGCGCTGCGCGGCCAATGGCGATAGACTGGGCGCCTTACTGCCGGAGCTGCCCATGTCTCACCCCTTCGATGACCTCACCCCCGACCTGGTACTGGATGCCGTGGAAGGTATCGGCTACCTCAGCGATGCGCGGATACTCGCCCTCAACAGCTACGAGAACCGCGTCTACCAGGTGGGCATCGAGGACGCCGAACCGCTGATCGCCAAGTTCTACCGGCCCCAGCGCTGGAGCGACGCGGCCATACGCGAAGAGCACGGCTTCAGCGCCGAACTGGCCGAATGCGAGGTGCCGGTGGTGGCGCCCCTGGTGCGAGACGGCGAAAGCCTGTTCGAGCACGCCGGCTTTCGCTTCGCCCTTTTCCCCCGCCGCGGCGGCCGCGCACCGGAGCCGGGCAACCTGGACCAGCTCTACCGCCTCGGCCAGTTGCTCGGGCGTCTGCATGCGGTAGGCGCCACACGCCCCTTCGAGCATCGCGAAACCCTGGCGGTGGACAACTTCGGCCACCAGTCCCTGGCGACCCTACTGGAGGGCGGCTTCATCCCTCGTAGCCTGCTGCCGGCCTACGAGTCGGTGGCCCGCGACCTGCTCAAGCGCCTGGACAAGTTGTTCGCCGACGTGCGTTACCAGCCGATCCGCCTGCACGGCGATTGCCACCCCGGCAATCTGCTGTGCCGCGACGAGGTCTTCCATATGGTGGACCTGGACGACTGCCGCATGGGCCCGGCGGTGCAGGACCTGTGGATGATGCTGGCCGGCGAGCGCCACGAGCGCCTCGGTCAGCTTGCCGAGCTGATGGATGGCTACCAGGAATTCCACGACTTCGACCCGCGCGAACTGCCGTTGATCGAAGGTCTGCGCAGCCTGCGCCTGATGCACCACAGCGCCTGGATCGCCCGCCGCTGGGACGATCCGGCCTTCCCCATGCACTTCTCCTGGTTCGGCAGCGAACGCTATTGGGGCGACCAGATCCTGACCCTGCGCGAACAGCTGTCGGCGTTGGACGAAGCGCCGTTGAAGCTGTTCTGAGCCAACGGCTTGTCCCCTACAGGTAGGTTGGGCTGAGCTAAGCGAAGCCCAACGCGCCGTGCCACGAATTGTTGGGCTTCGTCGAACTCAGCCCAACCTACTGGAGCTCCTCGCGAAGCCGGGCGTAAAGCCAGCCTTACGCGTTTCGCTTGCACAGTCTTGCGGAAAAAACCTGAGCACACAGACAAGCCCCGATCCCGCCATCTAGAATGTCGCACGACTCGTTAGCTGCCTAAGCAAGGACATTCCATGGCCACCGCCGACCCGCGCCGCGGGTACATCCTGGGGCTCACCGCCTACATCATCTGGGGACTCTTTCCGCTCTATTTCAAAGCCATCCAGAGCGTTCCGGCGCTGGAGATCATCGTCCATCGCGCCCTCTGGTCCGCCCTCTTCGGCGCGCTCCTGCTGCTGGTCTGGAAACACCCCGGCTGGCTGCGCGAATTGCGCGACAACCCCAAGCGCTTCGGTGTGCTCGCCGCCAGCGGCATGCTGATCGCCGGCAACTGGCTGGTCTACGTCTGGGCGGTGAACAACGGGCGCATGCTGGAGGCGAGCCTCGGCTACTACATCAACCCGCTGGTCAACGTGCTGCTGGGGATGCTGATCCTTGGCGAGCGCCTACGCCGCCTGCAGTGGATCGCCGTGCTGCTGGCGGCCGTCGGCGTGGCCCAGCAGATCTGGCAGGTGGGCGCGCTGCCCTGGGTGTCCCTGACTCTGGCACTGACCTTCGGTTTCTACGGGCTGATCCGCAAGCAGGCGCCGGTAGCGGCCCTACCCGGCCTGGTGGTGGAAACCTGGCTGCTGCTGCCCCTGGCCATCGGCTGGTTGCTGCTCAGCCCGAACGCCGCCTCCACCCAGGCCGCGTTCTGGAGCACGCCGGAAGCCCTCTGGCTGGTCGCCGCCGGCCCCATCACTCTGGTGCCGCTGGTGTGTTTCAACGCCGCCGCGCGCCACCTGCCCTATACCACCCTGGGCTTCCTCCAGTACCTGGCGCCGACCCTGGTGATGCTGCAGGCCATCTTCCTGTTCGGCGAGCACTTCGACCCGAGCAAGCTGGTCGCCTTCTCATTCATCTGGGCAGGCCTGGCCATCTACAGCGTCGACGCCTGGCTCACCCTGCGACGCAATTACTGAGCCCCCGTTGGTGGATCGAGGGAGCGCGATCCACCAACCGGGCCTGCCGCAGGGTGGACATTCCCGCGGCGGGTTTCCACCGATGGGGTCCGTCACTTCTCCTGATGCAGGTTCAGCTCCACCATCAGGTCATCGGCCAGGGTCTCCAGCTTGGCCTGCAGCACGTCCAGTGGCAGGGTCAGCGGCACCGCCAGCACCGCCTCGGCGTGGAACAGCGGCTCGCTGCTCATCGGAGCCGGCATCACCTCGGTGACCAGGCTTTCCAGGTTGACCCCCAGTTCCGTCAGCAGCCGGGTGATGTCGCGGACGATCCCCGGCCTGTCGTTACCCACCAGGTCCAGCAGGATCGGCTTCCAGGTACAGGCCGGCTCGATGCCGCTCTGTGCCAGCATCACGCGGATACCATGGGAGCTCAGGCCCTGCAGGCCCTCCACCAGCTCGTCGTAGCCCTCGGCCGGCACCGCTACGCGCAAGATTCCGGCGAACTGCCCGGCCATGCGTGACATGCGGCTTTCCAACCAGTTGCCGCCATGGGCGGCGATGCACTGGGCGATGCGCTCGACCAGCCCGGGCTGATCAGGCGCTATGACCGTTAATACCAGATGATCCACGCTCGACTCCTCATAGTGGCAACCGGCGCCTGGCCTCAGGCCAGGCTCAGCCAGTAGGTGAAGAAGACTTCGTCCCGCACATAGCCGAGCCGCTCATAGAGCGCCTGGCCGGCGACGTTGGTCTTCGCGGTTTCCAGCTGGATGCCGCAGGCGCCGGTATTTTCAGCGTGGGCGCGAGCGGCGTTCATCAGGTCTTCGCCCACCCCCTGACGCCGGGCTGCGGGCACTACATAAAGATCGCTCAACAACCAGGCCGGCGCCATCGCCAGCGATGAATGAAAGGGATACAGCTGCACGAAGCCCAGGGCGCTCCCCGCACCATCACGGGCGATCAACAGGGTCGAGTCGCCACACTGCATGCGCTCTTCGAGAAAGGCGCGAATCTCCGAAAGCGGTCTGGGCACCTCGTAGAAGTCCAGGTAGCCGGCAAACAGACTGGCGAGGTGATCGAGGTCACTGCGGGTGGCAGGGCGAACGGGCATGGTGTGGCTCCGGGCGAGGCTCGACGGAGTATAGGAAATGCCCTGCAAGCTGCGCGAAAAGGCCATCAAACGATGTGCGACGGCCTGTCGCAGTCCATCTGAAAAATAAATCGTGTACATTTTTCAGATTTAGCTGGAACAATGTGCCAGTTTTTTGAGAACATTCTGCCCGCCGTTGTGACCGTAAACCAGCTTTTAGTCGCATAACGACGCGACCCCGCTGATTTTCGCGACGGCTTCATGTAGTATGCCGCGCTTCGGACTACAAGAAGGGAAACCCCCGGTCCGAACGGATATTGAGCAGAGTGAGGCAAGCAATGACTGAGCGCGTTCAAGTCGGTGGCCTTCAGGTCGCCAGAGTCCTGTTCGACTTCGTGAACAACGAAGCCATCCCCGGAACCGGCATTGCCGCCGACACGTTCTGGGCCGGTGTGGAAGCCGTCATCAATGACCTGGCTCCGAAGAACAAAGCCCTCCTCGCCAAACGCGATGAATTGCAGGCCAAGATCGACGCCTGGCACCAGGCACGCGCCGGCCAGGCCCATGACGCCGTGGCCTACAAGGCGTTCCTCCAGGAGATCGGCTACCTGCTGCCGGAACCGGCCGATTTCCAGGCCACCACCCAGAATGTCGACGAAGAAATCGCCCGCATGGCCGGCCCGCAGCTGGTGGTGCCGGTGATGAACGCGCGCTTCGCCCTGAACGCCGCCAACGCCCGCTGGGGTTCGCTCTACGACGCCCTCTACGGCACCGATGCTATCAGCGAAGAAGGTGGCGCCGAGAAGGGCAAGGGCTACAACAAGGTTCGCGGTGACAAGGTGATCGCCTTCGCCCGTGCCTTCCTCGACGAAGCCGCGCCGCTGGAAAGTGCTTCCCACGTCGACGCCAGCGCCTACGCGGTGAAGAACGGCCAGCTCGCCGTGACCCTGAAGAACGGCAGCGAGGTCGGCCTGAAACAAGCCGCCCAGTTCGTCGCCTTCCAGGGCGAGGCCGCCAAGCCTGCCGCCGTGCTGCTGAAGAACAACGGCCTGCACTTCGAAATCCAGATCGACCCGACCAGCTCCATCGGCCAGACCGACGCCGCCGGCGTGAAAGACGTGCTGATGGAGTCCGCGCTGACCACCATCATGGACTGCGAAGACTCTGTCGCCGCGGTCGATGCCGACGACAAGGTCGTGGTCTACCGCAACTGGCTGGGCCTGATGAAAGGCGACCTCGCTGAAGCCGTCAGCAAGGGCGGCCAGACCTTCACCCGTACCATGAACCCCGACCGCGTCTACACCAAGGCCGACAGTTCCGAGCTGACCCTGCACGGCCGCTCCCTGCTGTTCGTGCGCAACGTCGGCCACCTGATGACCAACCCGGCCATCCTCGATGCCGCTGGCAACGAAGTACCGGAAGGCATCCAGGACGGCCTGTTCACCGGCCTGATCGCGCTGCACAACCTCAAGGGCAACACCAGCCGCAAGAACACCCGCACCGGTTCGATGTACATCGTCAAGCCGAAGATGCATGGCCCGGAAGAAGTGGCCTTCGCCACCGAAATCTTCGGCCGCGTGGAAGATGTGCTGGGCCTGCCGCGCAACACCCTGAAGGTCGGCATCATGGACGAGGAGCGCCGCACCACCATCAACCTCAAGGCCTGCATCAAGGCCGCCGCCGAACGCGTGGTGTTCATCAACACCGGCTTCCTCGACCGCACCGGTGACGAGATCCACACCTCCATGGAAGCCGGCGCCATGGTGCGCAAGGGCGCCATGAAGACCGAGAAGTGGATCGGTTCCTACGAGAACAACAACGTCGACGTCGGCCTGGCCACCGGCCTGCAAGGCAAGGCGCAGATCGGCAAGGGCATGTGGGCCATGCCGGACCTGATGGCCGCGATGCTCGAGCAGAAGGTCGGCCACCCGCTGGCCGGCGCCAACACCGCCTGGGTACCGTCGCCGACCGCCGCCACCCTGCACGCGCTGCACTACCACAAGGTCGACGTGTTCGCTCGTCAGGCCGAACTGGCCAAGCGCGCCCCGGCTTCGGTGGACGACATCCTGACCATCCCGCTGGCGCCGAACACCAACTGGAGCGCGGAAG
Source organism: Pseudomonas sp. BN102 (assembly GCF_029871245.1). GTDB lineage: Bacteria > Pseudomonadota > Gammaproteobacteria > Pseudomonadales > Pseudomonadaceae > Metapseudomonas. The sequence goes on from NZ_SSON01000062.1 coordinate 25,206, forward strand.
AGATCCAGAACGAACTGGACAACAACGCCCAGGGCATCCTCGGCTACGTGGTGCGCTGGATCGACCAGGGCGTCGGCTGCTCCAAGGTGCCGGACATCAACGATGTCGGCCTGATGGAAGACCGCGCCACCCTGCGTATCTCCAGCCAGCTGCTGGCCAACTGGCTGCGCCATGGCGTCGTCAGCCAGGCGCAGATCGTCGAGAGCCTGGAGCGCATGGCCGCCGTGGTCGACCGCCAGAACGCCAGCGACGCGCTGTACCGCCCGATGGCGCCGAACTTCGCCGACAACGTGGCCTTCCAGGCCGCGCTGGAACTGGTGGTGGAAGGCACCAAGCAGCCCAATGGCTACACCGAGCCGGTCCTGCACCGTCGCCGCCGCGAGTTCAAGGCGAAGAACGGCCTCTAAGGCCAGCTCATGAAAAAGCCGCCCTTCGGGGCGGTTTTTCTTTGCAGGGCCGCCAGCCTGATTTGCAGGTTGGGTATCGCTGCTCCTACCGCCTTGGCGTACCTCGACGCGGCGCGAGGCAAGTGCCTCGATCAAGCCCTCCGTCTCTCCGCCATCAGAAACACCGCCAGTACACAGCACAATAGGCCAAGGGACGATGGCAGCCCCTGATGTCCGAACACTTGCATCGCGAAGCCCGTCGCGGGCGAGCCGAGGATGCCGCCGATGCCCCATACGAGCGCGAAGGCCGCGTTACCGGCGATCAGGGCTTGACCGGTGAAGCGCTCGCCGAGCTGGATCAGCGACAGGGTGTAGATCCCGAACGAGGCCCCGCCCCAGGCGAAAACCAGCGGCCAGATGAGCCATGTGCCGAAGCTCCATGGCATCAGCAGGCAGCCGGCCAGCGAAGCCAGGACACAGCACAACAGGGTCCGCGCCGAGCCGAACCGTTCGGCCACGCGCCCGAGCAGGATCTGCAGCACGGCATTGCCCGCGATGAAACAGGTGATGATCGAAGCGATGCGTTCCTCGGCGCTGCCGAGCGCCGCGCCATAGACCGCGAACAACGAAAGCAGGATCTGCTCGAAGGCGGCTGCGGCGAAAACCGCGAACAACAGCAGCGGCGCCAGTGCGAAGAAGCCGCCCACCGACGTCGCCTCGCCTTCATGGGGCATCTTTGGCAGGCGCGGCGCGACCGCAAGCACGATCAGGCCGCAGAGAAGGAAGGCTAGGATGCCGATCATGAAGGGCGGCCAGCCCTGGGTGCCGACCAGGCCGAGCGACAGCGGGCCGAGGGCGAAGCCACCCGAAACGATCGAGGAATAGAGGCCCATGATGCGGCCCCGGCGCGGCGCGGGCGTGATCGAGAGCAGCCACGTCTCGCTGATCACGTAAAGCGGATTGGCGAAGAAGCCGAGCAAGAAGCGCAGCGGCATCCAGGCCCGGACGTCCTGTGTCCAGGCAATCGCGACCAGGGTGAGCGCGGCCAGGATCGAACACAGGATCGCCAGCCGCGCCCCGCCCACGCGCCGCACCAGCGCCGGAATGAAGGGCGCGGAGACGATGAAACCCAGCGGCGTCATCGCCGCCGACAAGCCGATCAGGCCGGGCGTCGTTCCCTGCCGCTCGAGGATGAAGCTCAGCAGCGGATAGGTCAGCCCCTGAGCCACGGCGAATACCGTGACGGTCGCGATGATGCCCGCCATCGCGGCCCAGGGGAGCCGGCGCTCTCGCAGGGATGTCGTGTAGTGCCGACGCGACACTTCCGACGGTCCCAAGGGGGGAGTATCGTTCATGACAACCTCCATGGGGTTTGCGGGCCCCGAGGTTCTCGACCCGAGAGGGGATGATTCTGCGGGATACGAACAGCGTCGTACTTAAGCTCTCCCAAAAAGTTCTCAAAAACTCCAAACGGGGGCCGTATGCAGGGGCCACGCTTTGCCTTTGGTCCGTTCGTGCTTGATCCGGCTGCGGGAACGCTCCTTCGGAACGATGTCCCCGTTGCCGTTGGCTACCGCGCGCTGAAGCTGCTTGCGGCGCTCGTCGGACGGCCCGGCGAAATCCTGGGCAAGGCCGAGTTGATGGACGCGGCGTGGCCGGGCACGGCGGTCGAGGAAGGCAACCTCACCGTCCAGATCGCGTTGCTGCGCAAGCTGCTGGGGCCGGCCGCCGACGGTGGTCAATGGATCGCCACGGTTCCGCGCGTCGGCTACCGCTTCACTGGGGCCATCGAACAGCTCGGTAACGCGAAACGAAACCCTTTGCCGCTGCCCAGCAAGCCATCGATAGCCGTGCTGCCTTTCGTCAATGTCAGCAACGATCCCGAGCAGGAATCCTTCGCGGATGGGCTGACCGAAGACCTGATAACCGACCTGTCCAGGATCCCCGGCCTGTTCGTCATCGCACGCACCTCGGCCTTTGCCTACAAGGGAAAGGCGATGGAATTGCGCGGGATCGCACAGGACCTTGGCGTGCGTTACTTGCTGGAGGGTAGTGCAAGACGCGCCGCCGGGCGCATGCGCATCAACGCACAGCTGGTCGATGCAGTGAGTTGCGATCATCTATGGGCAGAACGCTTCGATCGCAGCCTGGAAGACATCTTTGCCGTTCAGGACGAGGTCACCGGCAAGATCGTGGAGGCGCTGCTCGGCCGATTGCGCACACCGGCGCCACGCAATCGGCCCAGGAATCTCGAGGCTTACGATCTCTGCGTGCGGGCCCGCAAGCTGATGGATGATTCGCCGCAGACGGCGCAGGAAGCGCATCTGATGCTCACACGCGCGCTTTCGCTCGATCCGGAGTACGCCGAGGCCTATCGCTGGCTCGCCATGAACCACTGGATGGGATGGGTGCATTGCGGCGGACCAACGGAACCTACCCGCAGCGTTGCTTTGGAACTGGCGCGCAAAGCCGTAGCGATCGATCCCAACGATGCTGGCAGCCGCTGGATCCTGGCGTATCTCCTTGCCTATGAACGCCGCTTCGCCGAGGCGGATGCGGAATTCGCCAAGGCGATCGAGCTCGACCCCAACGAAGCCGACACCTGGGCGGCATTATCCGACATCGCGGTCCTGGCCGGGCGTGTCGAGGAGGGCCTTGAGCACATTCGCAAGGCGTTCCGGCTGAACCCGTTCCCGGCAAGTTGGTACTACCTGACGCTCGGCCAGGCGCAGTATGCGGCCGGCGAATACGAAGCCGCTGTCGAGACACTGCGCAGGGACGAAACCTATCGTACAAGCTCGCGCCGTTTCCTGGCGGCAAGCCTTGCCCAACTGGGCCGGCTCGACGAGGCGCGCGCAGAGGTCGAACTGTTCCTCGTCGGCAACCCGCATTTCACGACCCGCCACTGGGCCGCGACGGAGCCATTCCGCGACGCTGCGACGCTTGAGCATTTCGTTGATGGCTACCGCAAGGCCGGTCTTCCGGAGTGACGCGCCGGCGTGCATCGAGCCGCGTGCAGCGATCGGCGAGCAGTGCCCGCTCGAAACTCCCATGCCAGTCCTGCAGCGCATTTCGGCAGCGCAGGTGAACCTGGAGAAGTTCGTCGTCGATGCTCAGGGTGGTAGCGAAGATCGGGCAGGATTCGGCGAAGGGCGAAGCTTCCAGCCAGCCGCGCAAGGTCGTGATGAAACAGCGCAGGCATAAAAAACCGCCTGTCCCTGGCGGTTTTTTCAGGCGCTTTTCAGCGCGATAACTTTCGCTTTGGCTTTCGGCTTCTCCGGCCTGGGGCGCACCCGAGGTGGCGGAGGTGGCGCCTTGGGCTGGGGCGGTGCGCCCAACTCATTGCCTACGAGGTTGGTCAGGCGGCTCATGTCCACGGGTTTGAGGAGGAAGTCCACCACCTTCATGTGCATCGCCTCGATGGCGTCCTGCACGTCGGCGTTTCCGGAAACGATGATGACCGGCAGGCTCGGCCGCGCCGACTGGCGAATCTGGCGCACCAGTTCCAGGCCGCTGCCGCTTTGCATGTGCAGTTCGGTGATCATCAGGCCGATGGACGGCCGTGCAGCCAGCAGCGCCAGGGCCTGCTCGCCGTTGTCGGCAGTGATGCAGGGAATGCCCTGGGCAACCAGTTCGTCGGCCAGGGCATCGCGCCCGACCTCGTCGTCGTCCACCAGCAGTACACTGGGCGGCGCGCTGGGTACGCGCATGATTTCCTCAAGCGCTTGCAGCTCAGCCTCACTCAGCAGGTCACCGTAACTCATGGGGTCGTCCTCGTTTGGACCTTCCCTAGCAGGCCCATTACCCGCACTTTTAAGCTTTAGCACGGGGCTCGGTGGTCGGATGCGCAAAATGCACACAAGTTCCCGTGCAGAACGCATTAGCCGCCGAACGGTAGCCTTTTGCCCTTATCCGGAGGCGTTCGTGGTTAGACTTACGTCCAATTTGTGTCGCGCCCGGTCGCGAGCAGCATTGCTCCACTAACAAGAACAAGGCAGGCAGGTCCATGAACAAGGCAGACGCCTTTGCCCAGGCCGGCAAGCAGGCGGTGATGCAGAACATCCACGGCACCATGGAGTTCCTGCAGAAGTACCCGCCCTTCAACCAGATGGAAAGCGCCCACCTGGCCTTCCTCGTCGAGCACTGCCTGCTGCGCTTCTATGCCGCCGGCGACTCCATCATCAAGCCCCTGGACGGGCCGGTGGAGCACTTCTACATCGTCAAGCAGGGCCGCGTGGTCGGCGAACGGCCGCACTCGGCCCGGCGCGGTACCGAAACCACCTTCGAGATAGCCAGCGGCGAGTGCTTTCCCCTGGCAGCCCTGCTCGGCGAGCGCGCCACCCGCACCGAGCACCTGGCCGGCGAGGACACCTTCTGCCTGCTGCTGGGCAAAGCCGCCTTCGTCAAGCTGTTTGCCCTTTCCAACCCCTTCCGCGACTTCGCCCTGCGGGGGGTCAGCAGCCTGCTCGACCAGGTCAACCAGCAGGTACAGCTGCGCGCGGTGGAAACCCTCGGCGCCCAGTACTCCCTGGATACCCGCCTGAGCGAGCTGGCGGTGCGCCAGCCTATCGCCTGCCTGCCGGAACTGCCCCTGCGCGACGCCGTACGGCTGATGCACGAGCAGCAGGTGGGCAGCATCGTGATAGTCGACTCCGGCCAGCGACCGCTGGGAATCTTCACCCTGCGTGACCTGCGCCGGGTGATCGCCGACTCCAGCGCGGACCTGGCCAGGCCCATCGCCGACGTCATGACCCAGGCGCCGTTCCACCTGCCGCCCGAGGCCAGCGCCTTCGACGCCGCCCTGGCCATGACCGAGCGGCACATCGCCCACGTCTGCGTGGTCAGCGGCGAGCGCCTTTCCGGAGTGGTTTCCGAGCGCGACCTGTTCTCCCTGCAGCGGGTCGACCTGGTGCACCTGGCGCGCACCATCCGCCATGCCGGCCGAATCGAGACCCTGGCCGCCCTGCGCGGCGAGATCCAGCGCCTGGTGGACAACATGCTCGCCCACGGTGCCAGCTCGACCCAGATCACCCGCATCATCACGCTGCTCAACGACCACACGGTTTGCCGGGTGATCGAACTGACCATCGAGGAAATGGGCGACCCGGGCATTCCCTTCACCTGGCTCTGCTTCGGCAGCGAAGGGCGCTGCGAGCAGACCCTGCACACCGACCAGGACAACGGCATCCTCTTCGAGGCGGCCGACGCCGCCGAGGCTGCGCTCACCCGTGGGCGCCTGCTGCCGCTGGCCGAGCGCATCAACCAGGCGCTGGCGCAGTGCGGCTTCGAGCTGTGCAAGGGCGGCATCATGGCTGGCAACCCGCAGCTCTGCCTGTCGCGCAGCGAGTGGAGCCGCCGTTTCGCCGGCTTTGTCCGCGAGGCCACCCCGGAGAGTTTGCTGGGTTCAAGCATCTACTTCGACCTGCGCGCCGTATGGGGCCCCATCGAAGGCTGCGAGGCGCTGCAGCGGGAGTTGCTGGTCCTGGTGGCGGACAACAGCCTGTTCCAGCGCATGCTGGCCGACAACGCCCTGCGCCAGCGCCCGCCGGTGGGCCGCTTCCGCGACTTCGTGGTGGCCCGCAAGGGTGCCGAGAAGGACACCCTCGACCTGAAAATCCAGGGACTGACCCCCTTCGTCGACGGTGCCCGGCTTCTCGCGCTGGCCCACGGCATCAGTGCCTGCAATACCCTGGAGCGGCTGCGCCAGTTGGTGGCGCAGGAAGTGGTCGACGCCCAGGACGGCGCCGCCTTTGAAGAGGCCTACCATTTCATCCAGCTGACCCGCATGCAGCAGCATCAGCACCAGGCGCGCCAGGGCCTGCCCTACTCCAACCGGCTCGACCCGGATACCCTCAACCATCTGGACCGGCGCATCCTGCGCGAGTCCTTCCGCCAGGCCCAGCGCCTGCAATCCAGCCTGGCGCTACGCTATCAACTATGAATTCTTTCCCCTGGTTCACCCGCCGCACGCCCATAGATCCGGCTCTCGCCGCCCGCCGCGACCGCCTGCCCGATCCCCAGCCCCTAGACGAGCGCCCCCTGCGTGAGCAGCGCTTCGTGGTCCTCGACCTGGAAACCAGCGGCCTGAACATGAGCCGCGACCTGGTGCTGTCCATCGGCGCGGTCAGCATCTTCGATGCCGCCATCGACCTCGGCAGCCAGTTCGAATGCACCCTGCAGCGCGACACCGGCAAGCTCAGCGCCAGCGTGCTGATCCACGGCATCGCCCCGAGCGAACTGGCCGCTGGTGTGGAGCCGGCGGAAGCCCTGCTGGGCTTCATGGAGTTCCTCGGCGATAGCCCGCTGCTGGCCTTCCACGCCACCTTCGACCAGCGCATGCTCGGCCGCGCCCTCAAGCACGACCTTGACCACCGCCTGCGCCACTCCTTCCTCGACGTCGCCGAGTTGGCGCCCATGCTCTGCCCCGAGGCCGGCATCCGCAACGGCGGCCTGGACGAGTGGGTCGAGCATTTCGGCCTGCAGGTGCAGCAGCGCCACAACGCCAGCGCCGACGCCCTGGTCACCGCCGAGATCGCCCTGATCCTGTTCAGTCGCGCCCGCCGCCAGGGACTGGAAAGCCCTGCCGCACTGGCATCCGCCCTGGCCCGCTGGCAACGCCGCCAGCACGCCCCCGCCCTCTGAACCTGACTCGCCAGGTACGCGTTCAGGCTCACGGCTGCATCCGACAGCCTGCAATTGCGGCTATTGGCCAGTCTCTGACATCATTCGCGAATTATTCTCGCTTTGATTCCGCTTTTGCTGTGCGGGGGGATGCGGTGCCTGCTGGGGATTCCACAAACCACCATCTGGTGGAACTGCTCTATCGCGACCATCGCGCCTGGTTGCTCGGCTGGCTGCGCAAGAGCCTGAGCTGCCCGCAACGCGCCGAGGACCTCGGCCAGGACACTTTCATGCGCCTGCTGGGCAAGCCCGAGCAACTGCGCCTGCGCGAACCCCGCGCCCTGCTCGCCACCATCGCCCGCGGCCTGATGATCGACCACTTCCGCCGCAGCGCTCTGGAGCGGGCCTACCTCGACGAGCTCGCGCTGGTGCCGGAAGACGTCCAGCCCAGCCCGGAAGACCAGGCCCTGGCCCTGGAAGCCCTGCGCGAGATCGACCGTCTGCTCGGCAGGCTTTCCAGCAAGGCGCGCGCAGCCTTCCTCTACAACCGCCTCGACGGCATGCCCCACGCCAAGATCGCCGAGCGCCTCGGGGTCTCCGTGCCGCGCGTGCGCCAGTACCTCACCCAGGGACTGCGCCAGTGCTACATCGCCCTCTACGGAGCGCCGACATGAAAGGCGGCCCGGTTTCCGCACAGGTGCTGGACGAAGCCATCGGCTGGCAGCTCTGCCTGGATTCGGGCGAGGCTGGCGACCAGGAGCGCAGCGCCTTCAGCCGCTGGCACGCCGCCCACCCCGAACACGCCCGCGCCTGGGCCCAGTTGAGCGGCCTCGACGCCCAGTTCGGCGCCGCTGCCCCGAGCCCCGCCCGCCGTGCCCTGCTGCGTGCTGACAGCCAGGCGCGCAGGCGGCTGCACCGGGCCGGCCGCGGACTGCTCGGAATGGCCCTGCTCACCGGCGTGGGCCTCGGCCTGCTCAGCCAGCAGCGCCCGCTTGGCGACTGGCTGGCCGACGAAATGACCGCCAGAGGCGAACAGCGCGAACTGCAATTGGCCGACCGAACCCGGGTGCGCCTGAACAGCCGCAGCGCCCTGGATATCGACTTCAGTGCCGACCAGCGCCGGCTCGTCCTGCGCAGCGGGGAAATCCTGGTGGAGACCGGCCACGGCGACCCGCGGCCCTTCGTGGTCGCCACCGAGGACGGCGACCTGCGCCCGCTGGGCACCCGCTTCCTGGTGCGCCGCGAAGCCGGGGGCACGCGCCTGACCGTGCTGCGCTCTGCGGTCGCCGCGCGTCCGGCGCGAGCCGAGGGCGAGCGCATCATTCGCGAAGGCCAGCAGGTGCTGATGCACGACTACGCCCTGGAGCCCAGCCTGGCGGCCCCCCTCGTGGCGGATGCCTGGAGCCGCGGCATGCTGGTGGTCGACGACGTGCGCCTGGCCGACCTGGTTGCGCGCATCGGCGAATACCGCTCCGGCTACTTGGGCGTGGATTCCTCCATCGCCGACCTGCACATCAGCGGCAGCTTCCCCCTGCACGACAGCGACCGCGCCCTCGCCGCGCTGCCACCGAGCCTGCCGGTACGCATCGAGCGCTACAGCGACTGGTTCGTACGGGTCGTGCCGAAGGATTAGGAAGCCGAGGTCGAGCTCAAAACCTCGGAGGGTGCGCTATGCGCACCAAAACCTTCGCGCGAGATGGCCGGTGCGCACGGCGCACCCAACGAGCAGCTTCGCTGAATCCCCCACGGGATGCTCCGCCGTGCACCACTCGGCACATTCACGCGAACCCCTGGCGGCTCCAGGCGTCGATTGACGTACCACTCAAGACACGGAGGCCGCCGTGATGATCCGCCCATTCGCCTTCGCCCTGCTCGCGGTCCTGCTCTGCGGGACCGCTTCAGCGGCGGATGTCACCTACTACCCCGTCCCCGTGGGCACCGGGCCGCAGGACGTAGCGCCGGCCACTGACGGGCGCGTCTGGTTCACGGCCCAGCGCCAGGGCGCCGTCGGCCTGCTCGACCCCATCACCGGCCAGACCCAGCTGGTGCCCCTGGGTGTCGGCTCTTCGCCGCGCGCGCTGGTGGTGGACCAGGACGGCAGCGCCTGGGTAAGCGACCGTGGCCTCGATGCACTGGTCCGGGTCAATCCGGAAGACCTCACCGTACGGGTCCACGCCCTCAAAGGCACAGCTGCCGGAACCGACCTCGAAGGCATCGCCCTGGATCGCAACGGCGACCTCTGGTTCACCGGCCAGCGCGGCTTCTTCGGCCGTTTCAAGCCGGCCAACGGCACTGTAGAAGTCTGGCCAGCGCCAGGTGGCCCCGGCCCCAATGGCATCACGGTGACGCCCAGCGGCGAGGTCTGGTACGCCAACCAGAACGCCCGTCACATCGCCCGCGTCGACCCCACCACTGGCCACGCCAAGGTAGTGGATGTGCCGGATGCCAACGCCGGCCCGCGCCTGATCTGGAGCGACTCGCGCGGCACCCTCTGGGTCAGCGAGGCCGGCAGCGACCGCCTCAGGCGCTACGACCCGCTGGGCGAGACCTGGAGCAGCTGGCAGATCCCTGGCGGCAACGCCGACGCCCATGCCCTCTATGTCGACGAACAGGAACGGGTCTGGCTGAGCGACTTCCGCACCAACGCCATCATGCGCTTCAACCCCTTCAGCCGCCTCTTCGCCAGCTTCCCCAGCAATCGGCCGGATGCCCAGGTGACCCAGCTGTCCGGCCGTACGGGCGAGATCTGGGGCGCCGAGTCGGCGCAGGACCGGTTGGTGATGATCCGGTATTGAGCCGTCTCCTCGGCCCGCTTTTCCTGGGGGGACGAATTCATTCGCTGAGGGCAGCGGAGCTGCCCCCTTGGGATCGATTGGCAGACCTTCGGCCTGCTTAGCGATTGAAATCGCCCCCACAAGGGATTGCGCAACTTGCGAGAGAGTCATTCAAAGTGGGAAGCGCGCCTCCGCACTTGCCTGCCCGGCGGCAATCCAATGCGGTATAACTGCCCCAATAGACCGCTGCAGCTGCCGAGGACTTCGCATGAGCGCCAGCCTGACCCTCTTCTTCTCCCCCACCTCGCCCTACGTCCGCAAGGTCATGGTGCTGCTGCACGAGACCGGCCAGCTCGACTCGGTGGCCCTGCACGGCATCACCCTGACTCCGCTGAACCCCAGTGCGGAGCTGAACGACAATAACCCCGCGGGCAAGATCCCGGCGCTGCGCCTGGCCGATGGCAGCGTCCTGCACGACAGCCGGGTGATTCTCGACTACTTCGACCACCAGCACGGCGGCGAGCCGCTGATCCCCCGCGACGGTGCGGCGCGCTGGCGTCGCCTGACCCTGGCTTCCCTGGCCGATGCGGTGCTGGATGCCGCCATCCTGGTGCGCTACGAAACTTACCTGCGCCCGGAAGACAAGCGCTGGGACGACTGGGTCCTGGGGCAGTGCAGCAAGATCGACCGCGCCCTGGAATCCTTCGAGCAGGCCGCCGACGAACTGGACGAACGCTTCGATGTGGCCGCCATCAGCGCCGCCTGCGCCCTGGGCTACCTGGACTTCCGCATGCCCGACCTCAACTGGCGCCGCGACTGCCCGAAACTCGCCGCATGGTACTCAGCGGCCAGCCAGCGACCCTCGCTGCAGGCCACGGCTCCGGCGCACTGAGCCCGAGCCATTGCGCGGGCGGGGCAGGCAGGCGCCGAACAGCTTGTCCAGCTTCGCCGCCAACGCCGCACCGCACGCCTGATCGTCACGCAACCCTATCAGCCTCATTGCGCACCTCCCGTTCGCCGGTACCAGAGGTGGAAGAAGCCAGCCGCCAGCAGCAGTGCACACTGCCCCAGGGCCGCGCAGAGTTCGAGGAAGGTGCGCAGCGCCGGGTTGCGGGCCGCATCGACCAGTCCGGTTAGCCCTTGCCAGAAACCTCCCGGCAGCAGCCCCAGGGCCAGGCTGGCCAGGGGCTTGCCGGTGAACAGCCAGAGCTCGATGCAGCCTGAAGCGCCGGCTAGCAGCAGGCCCCCCAGCAGCAGTATCGAGATCGCCAGGCCGAGGACGAAACAGCCGCCGAATTGCATCAGTACACGCATGTCCGTCGCCTCCTCAGTTGCCGGTGGCCGGCAGGTTGCGGCCGACGCCGTACCAGTCCAGTTTGCGGGTCAGCACCATCACGCAGGCGAGCAGACCGAACACCAGTAGCGAGCCCATCAGCAGCGCGTAATCCTCGGCGCTGAGCAGGCCGTAGAGCATTCCGTAGAGCGCCGCGAGCCCCAGGGTGAAACCGCCGCCGCGCACCCAGCTGTGCAACACGTGGCAGAGGTAGAAACCCACCAGCGCCACGCAGGCTGCCGCCGAGATGCCATAGGCCAGGACGAACTCCAGGTGCTCGGAGAGAGACAGCAGCAACAGGTAGAAGAACGCCAGGGCCAGGCCAACCAGGCCGTACTGCACCGGGTGCACCGCAAGGCGCTTGAGCACTTCCACCAGGAAGAAGCCGGCGAAGGTCAGGGCGATGAACAGCAAGGCGTATTTGATCGCGCGGTCAGTCTTCAGGTACTGGTCCACCGGGTCGACGAAACTCACCCCGAAATCCCGCGAGTTGAAGGCGTTGCACTGGCCCTGCCTCACGCAGTCGGCCAGCGCCTCCTGCAGGTTGGTGGCGAAGAAGCTGGTCTGCCAGATTGCGCTGAAGCCCTGGGCGCCGATGCTGCGTTCGCTGGGCAGGAATTCACCGATGAAGCTCGGATGCGGCCAGGGAGAACTCAGCTCCACCCGCGAATCACGGCCCACCGGGGTGATGCTGAGGCTGGAGGTGCCCTGCAGCTTGAGGTCGAAGGCGAAGTCCAGGCTCTGCGGCGCCGCGGCCTGCAAGGGTGCGAGGGGCACGTGCACCCCGCCGTTCAGCAGGCGATCGCCGCTGCCGGGCTGGAAGTCCAGGGACCGGCCGTTCAGGCGCAGCTTCAGCGCATTGCCGATGCCGCGGATATCGCTGATGCCCACCGCCAGGAAGGGCTGCTCGAAGCGGTAATCCGCAAGGTTCTCGCCGATCCCGTAATTGGCCGGCACCAGGATCTGCCCGCTGATCTGGCTGTCGCTCTTGTACAGCCGCGCCTTGTAGATACCCCGGGCGCGCAGTTCGGTATCCACGCTGCCGACCAGGCTGAAACGCTCGGGCAGGAAGTACAGCCGGCTGCTCACCTCGCGCTCTTCGAGATGGCGCTGGCCGGTCTGCTCATAGGTCTTCCATTCGCGCACCGTGCGCTTGTAGGGCACCACCAGGATCGGCCCGGTGATCCGCTGGCTGTAGCTGGAACTCTGGGCGATGTTGGCCAGCACGCCATCGCGCGCCAGCTGGCGCTCATCGATCAGGCCGTCGATCAGCAGCAGTGGAATCATCAGCAACAACATCAGCAGGGCGATGATGCCCAGCTTGAAACCCAGGGTGCGGGTCATGGCGACTCTCCTTGTGTTGGGATGGGGAGAGTCTGGGGAGCGCCCGAGGTGGGCCGATGGGGGAAATGTGGAGATTGTGTGGGGATTGGGTGGGGGGCAAGGACGTGATTGGCAGGTCTTCTGTGGGGGCGAATTCATTCGCTTAGGGCAGCGCAGCTGCCCCGGGGACTCGGAGGGCAGGACTGCGTCCTGCTTAGCGAATGAATTCGCCCCCACAAGGAAGCGGGCAATTCCTCTGCCGCGGGCTACGCCCCACGGATGTACTGCTCCAGGTGATTGATCAGGCTTTCCTGCTCGGCGGTGATGTCCCGCACCAGATCGCGGATGGACAACAGGCCCACCAGCTTGCCGTCGTCCAGCACCGGCAGGTGGCGCAGGTTCTTCTCGGTCATCAGCTGCATGCAGTACTGGTTGCTGTCGCGCAGGGTCACCACGAAGAGGTTGGAGGTCATCACCTCTTCGATGGTGGTGGCGTAGGCCGAGCGCTCCAGCGCCGCGACGCGGCGCACGAAGTCGCGCTCGGTGACAATGCCCACCAGTTCGCCACCCTGCATTACCACCAGCGCGCCGATGTCCTTGTCGGCCATCAGCAGGGCGGCTTCCAGCACAGTGGTCGTGGGGTCGACACTGAAGATCCGGGTATGGGACTTGGTTTTGAGAATCTCGGCGACAGTTTTCATCCGGCAGCTCCTGAAGGGCCTGTGTTTCTTGTAGTCGAAGCTCGGCGCTCTGATCAGGGCCGCATCAAGAATCAAGCCAAAATCTGATTGCACAATGGCGACACCCGCCAAAAGTCAGGGCGTCGTCCTGGTCAATGTATAGCCGAAGGCGCAAGCGGCCGGCGTCGCCGGGCGGCGGCCGCATGTCAATCCGCGACGACAGGCAGTCGCAGACAGGCCTGAACGCCGTCGTCGCGGTTGCGAACCTCGAGTTCGCCGCCGTGGAGCCCGGCCACTTCCTGCACGAAATTGAGGCCAAGCCCCGTGCTCTTGCGCCCCGTTGCGGGGCGCGGCAGGGAGTAGAAGCGTTCGGTGAGGCGCGGCAGGGCGAACTCGGGGATGGGTTCGCCCTGGTTGAACAGGCGCAATTCGAGCCAGGGGCCGCGCCGCTCGGCCTCCAGCCGCAGCAGGCCGCCGGCCGAGATGAAGTCCAGGGCGTTGTCCAGCAGGTTGGCCAGGGCCTGGCTGAGCAGGAAGCGCTCGCCCAAGGCGCACAGTCCTGGCGCAACGCGGTTCTCCACCCTGAGTCCGGCCGCCTGGATGCGAGCTGCCTGGGCCTGCAGCAGTTCCTCGGCGAGATCATGCAGGCCCACCGGGACCCGCTCTTCCAGGCCCTGGCGCTGCTCGACCCGGGCCAGGTTGAGCAGGCGCTCGATCAGCTGCTGCAGGCGCGCGCCCTCGTTGCCGATATTGGCCACGAAGCGCTGCCGCTGCTCGGCCGGCATTTCCCCCTCCAGCAGCTCGGCGGCGCCACGGATGGCCGCCAGCGGGCTTTTCAGCTCGTGGGTCAGGGTATGCACGTAGCGTTCGACGTAAGCCTTGCCTTCCAACTGGGTGCGCATGCGCTCCACAGCGGCAGCCAACTGGCGCAGCTCGCCGCCGCTCATGCGCGGCAGTTCGGCGCGCCGGCCTTCGCTCACCGCCTGGGCGTAGTCGCGCAACCGGCGCAGGGCGCGGCTGAGCCACCAGGAGAGCAGCCCGCCCACTAGCAGACCGAGACCGATCAGCCCGGCGCCGAGCCAGGTCAGGCGCGTCTGCGAACGCTCGATGTAGGGCTGCAGCGAGGCGTTGGGCTTGGCAACCGATACGACGCCTATGATCCGTTCGCCGTCGCGGATCGGCGCGGCCACGTACATGACCGAGGAATCCGGGTCGCTCGGGTCTTCCCGGCTGGAGCGAGCGCCGTACTGGCCACGCAGGGTGAGGTAGACATCGTTCCAGCGCGAATAGTCCTGGCCCACCGCCGCGCCGCTGGAATCCAGCAGCACGATGCCCTTGTCGTCGGTGACGTAGATGCGGTGGTTGACCCGGTTCTTGCGCACGCCCCAGATATCCGCTTCCGGCTGGCGCTGGCCGTAGGCGCGCAGCAGTTCGGGCAGGCGGCCCTGGTCGAGGGTGCCGGCGCGCACCTCGTCCCGGAGGATTTCCGCCAGCAGGTTGGCGGTGTCCACCAGGGTCTCTTCGGTGGACTGGCGCACGCCGGGGCGGATCTCTTCCATCACCGTGCTGAGCACGAACCAGCCGGCGAGGCCGACGAAAAGGAAGTAGACCAGGAAGATGCGAATGCCCAGCGGCATCAGGCGTGGTCCGGCGAATAGCTGTAGCCCAGGCCGCGATGGGTCTGGATGGGTTCGGCGGCCGGCGCCACCTGGCGCAGCTTGGCACGCAGGCTCTTGATGTGACTGTCGATATTGCGCTCGTAGCCGGCCTCGCTGGCCACGCCCAGAGCGTCCAGCAACTGCTCGCGGCTGAATACCCGCTCGGGCTGCGCCAGCAGCGCCTGGAGCAGACGGAACTCATGGCGGGTCAGGCCCAACGGCTGGCCGTGGTAGTGGATGCGCACCCGCTCGCCGTCGACCTGGAAGGGCCCGTTGGCGGCGGGTGCGGAGGCCGGCTCGCGAGGCGCGGTGCGTTTGAGGATGGCGCGCACCCGCGCAGCCACTTCGCGCGGGCTGAAGGGCTTCACCACATAGTCGTCGGCGCCGATTTCCAGGCCGACGACCCGGTCGATCTCGGCATTGCGCGCGGTGAGGAAGAGCACCGGCACCTCGGAGAAGCGCCGCAGCGCCTTGCACAGTTCGAAGCCGCTGGTATCCGGCAGGCCGACGTCGAGGATCACCAGGTCCACCGGCTGCTGGCGCAACAGCTCCAGCGCCGGGCCGCCGAGGCTCAGCCAGGTGGTGGCGTTGCCGTCGGCCTGCAACGCGTAGATCAGGGTGTCGGCGATGGCGGCTTCATCTTCGACGATGAGGATGTGCGGCATGGGCGTCCCGGCGCATGGAAGTGACGGGCAAGGTGCCGCAAGGTTTTCACTCAGTCAATCAGCACTGGGGCTGGCCGGCGGTGAACTTGCGGCCGGGGTAGACGGCGGCCTTGAACTCGCGCAGGGCCTTGGCGCCGATCAGCAGTGGGTAGTTGAAGCTCGAACGGTCGGTGAGGTTGACCTCCACGGTGCGCTTGACGCCACCCAGGCACATTTCCATATCCACCACCGGGCGCTTGGAAAGCTCGGCCGAGGGTGCTTCGTCTTCATCGCCCAGTTCGTCGGCGCGGTTCTTGATCTTGCTGATGCGCGACAGGCGGTGCTCGAACAGCGTGTCGTCGGCATTCTTGGTGGCCAGGCGGAAGCGCACCCAGTCCTCGCCGTCGCGCTTGAAGCGCTCGATGTCCTTGGCCGAGAGCGAGGCGGTGAGGGCGCCGGTGTCCATCTTGGCCTTGAAGGTCTGGCCAATCTCCGGCAGGCGCACGTATTCGTAGCGGCCATAGAGGGTGGGTTCCTGGGCGGCGAGGGCGGGCAGCGCCACCAGGGCAAGCAGAGCGATAACGGATTTCAAGACACCATCTCCTGATTCAGGGGGTACGGTTCTGGGACTGAGCGGATGGGTAAAAGGTTCGCCATCGGCGAGGCAGCGGGCTGCCCAGAAGCATACCCGCCCCCCGGGAACGGGCAAGGCCCGGCCGCGAGAGAACCGCTCGTCGCGTCATCGACGACTGCGTATCATGGCGCGCAATCAAGCGCACGAGGACGAGGCCCCATGCAGGCACTGCTGACCGGAATCGCCACCACCCTGCTGCTTCTGCTCAACACCCTGACCCTGATCGGCCCCATGCTGGCCATCGCCCTGCTCAAGTTCGTCCTGCCTGGCCAGCACCTGAAGGATGCCTGCTCCCGAGGCGTGATGTGGGTAGCCGAAACCTGGGCGGAGAACTGCAAACGCGTCTTCGCCAGCTTCACCCCCACCCACTGGGACATCCGCGGCGGCGAAGGCCTGCGCAAGGACACGTCCTACCTGGTGATCAGCAATCACCAGTCCTGGGTCGACATTCCGGCGCTGGTCCAGGCCTTCAATCGCAAGGCGCCCTACTTCAAGTTCTTCCTGAAGAAGGAGCTGATCTGGGTACCCTTGCTCGGCCTGGCCTTCTGGGCCCTCGACTATCCCTTCATGAAGCGCTACAGCAAGGCCTTTCTGGAAAAGCATCCGGAGATGAAAGGCAAGGACCTGGAAATCACCAAGGCCGCCTGCGAGAAGTTCAAGCGCATGCCGGTGACCGTGGTGAACTACCTCGAAGGCACCCGCTTCACCCCCACCAAGCACGCCAATCAGAAATCACCCTATCGGCACCTGCTCAAGCCCAAGGCCGGCGGCGTGGCCTTCGTGCTGGCGACCCTGGGCGAACAGCTGGATGCCGTGCTGGACGTCACCCTGGTCTACCCGGGCAATGGCGTGCCCGGCTTCTGGGCGCTGCTGAGCGGCCAGGTGTCGCAGGTCATCATGGACATCCGGACCCTCGAGCTGGACCCGGCACTCTGGCAGGGCGATTACGAGAACGACCCGGAATTCCGTCAGTACGTCCAGGCCTGGGTCAGCCGGCTCTGGCACGAGAAAGATGCGCGCATCAGCAAGCTGAGCGCGGAACTGGAGGGGTAGGCCCAAAAGGCCTACCTCTCCACAGCTCAGGTCGAAATGCCACTCACCGGCGCCGGTTGCACCGGAACCTGCTGGATCGGGGCCTGCTGGACTGGCGTTTGCTGGACCGGCGCCTGCTGCAACCCCGGGGTCACCGGCGGCACGGTCCATTGCCAAAGGCTGCTCAGGCTCTGCAGCAGCGAATTGGCCAGGCCCTGCTGGCCGAGGAAGGACAGGATCAGCGGGGCGAACCGGCCGATCAGGCCGCTATCCATGCCCATGGTGCCGAAGGCCTGGCTGACATCCGCCATGCTGTTCATCTGCTGCCCCGCCAATATGCCGGCCTGATTGCCCAGGCCACTACCCAGACCATTGCCCGGCTGCTGGCCGAGCAGGCCGCCGATGCTGCTCAAGAGGCCCTGGGTATTGGGGTCGGTAAGCATGCCGACGCCCGGCACCGCCTGGTCCAGCTGGGCGAACTGGTCAGCCGGCAGGTTGTTGCGCGCCAGGCCGAAGAGCGCCGCAGCGCCGCCCAGGGCCTGTTCCGGCGTGATCTGCAACTGGCCGCCCAACTGCTCGAGCATCGCAGCCGACTCCGCCGGCGCGATACCCGGCCCCTTTTCCTCCTGGCTGCCCGCACCGCTCGCGGCAGCAGCGGCGACGACATCGCCCAGGGTGACGGCGAACACCGGGCTGGCGGCCAGGCTGAGCAGGACGGCCAGGGTCAGGCTTCGGGGAGTGTGCATAGGTCGACCTCGAGGAAAGATCCTTGCCGGAACACTGCGTACCGGCAGGTGAGCGGAGGCTCGGCAATATGACTGCGACGGCCGGGTTGTCGTTCCCGGCATTCCGTCAGTTTGATGCAACCTCAACCTGAGACCCGCTTGCCCCACACAGAAAGGGGTTTCATGGATAGATGCTCTACCTGTCGAGGTGCCCGGGGGAATTGAACCACTGCGGGGTGATACCAGTGCCGGAGAAGGCATTTGAATGCATGCCCTGGCGAACACCGAAATCTCGATCGCATCCAGCGAATTGCACCGGGCTGCGTGATCAAGTGAAGAGGCTCAGATCAATACCTTCGGTGGCCAACGCTCGACGAACAGCCGGTCGCTCGATGACAAGGCGAATGGTTTGGGCCCACACCGGATACTTTCCGTTCATATCCTGATTGATCCATTTGCCCCAAAGCCAGAACACCAGAAGCACGGGATGAACGATGGTGTAGGTTTCAGGGAGGGGCATTGCCTTCAACTGATGTTCGATGAAGGCGTAGTCCCGCGCGACATTCTTCATCCCCTTGGCCATGACATCGGGAAAGCACGCCGGATCCTCAATGACTCGCTGAGGCCTCCAGATCTGGCCGTATGCCAGCGTATGAACGGTTCCCGACAACCAGTTCAACCACTCAACACAACGTGCCAGCGCTCCAGGCTCGCGTGGAGCGAGATTGCTTTCGGGATGCTGAAAAGCAAGAAAAAGCAATATGGCCGGCAGCTCGGTCAGGACACCGCTGACGCCACCGATATTCCCTGAACTTGATTGCAGAGCGGGTACTCGGCCTTTGGGATTGATCGACAAGTATTCAGGAGTCTGGGTCCCAACGCCTTTCAATGCAGAACGCAACTCCAGTTCGAAAGGCAACTCAAGTTCTTCCAGAAGTATATGTGCCGCCAGCGAACAGGCACCTGGCGAGTAGTAAAGACGATACATAAGTGCTCCTTTGGATATCCTTATAAAGAAGAATACTAGCAGCTCTCGATGGACGTGCAAAATCAACTATCAGACAGCACTGACAAATTAATCAGATTTTGCGCACACAAATAAAAGACCAACATAAAAATTTAAACAAGCCTATCAGCCATGCAACAACAAAGCTGTAGTTTTCTACAGGTGACGAACCTCCTCCATCACGAAACTATATATCCATCGGCACCCGGTGGATAACGACCAAATTAGTGCCAAGCGCTGACATGACGAAGGAATGTCTTATGCCATATGTGGTGACTGCTGAATGCGTATCGTGTAAATCAACGCGGTGTGTTGATGTATGTCCTGTGGATGCATTCCGTGAAGTACCAATGCAGCTGATCATTTGTCCGAAGACTTGTATCGAGTGCGGTGTGTGTGAACCTGAATGCCCTGTAGACGCTATCCTGCCTCCGGACCTGACAGACCCTTACTTCATTGATGTCTTGGAAATTAATACGCAACTGGCCAAGTTAGCACCCGTGCTTTCTAAATCCCTAAGCCATTAATTTCACTACACACCAACAAGGAATATCGTAATGAATGAAAAAGTCGTCAACCTAAAGGCGTGGTTAAAATCCGCCTGGGACTCGAAAGAACAATGGTCTTCAGCCAACGACAACCCTGCGCAGCGCGAGCAACTTTGTCTCGCAGCAAGAGTTCTTGCCACCCGCGCCTACAGCGAACAGGACGACCATGCCCTGACACAGCTTCATCAGTGTTTGGCCCTGATATACCGCCATGAATTCGAATGCATCCAGTTCGAACAAATTGATATGGATACACGCCCGGCACTTGGCGAAATACTATCCATCCTCGAAAATTCCATGCTTCAACATGAGATTCGAGAAATCGGTCCGACCAGCACACTGGATTATCCAGAACAAGGTACACAGTACGTAAAATGGCTGAAAAAACTGATTTCACAATGCCCTTCAAGCGTTCATGAATTCTATACTGAATTTCTCAGTGAGCGCGCTACCGCCGAGGACTTAAAGTACTACTTAATCCAGGAAACAAATCTGGATCCGCGATTTGACGACATTCTCGCCTTCATGCAAGTCGGGCTTCCCGTTGACCAAAAAATGGAACTCGCCAAAAACTACTTTGACGAGATGGGAAATGGCCAGTCCGCCGAGGTTCATTCGAGAATATTTTCAGAGACACTGGAAGCGGTCGGCATCACACCCCATGACCTCTCCCACAATATGCTGACCAATTCGATAGCGTCGGGAAACCTCAGTGCCTGTCTCGCCTTGTCACGACGCCACTTCTATAAGGCCGTAGGGTATTTTGGCGTAACCGAATACCTCGCACCACGTCGTTTCAAACACGTAGTCAAAGCCTGGAAGCGCAACAACTTACCCGTCGAGGGTGCGAAGTACCACAACTTGCATATCTACATCGACACCGAACACGCCAATGGTTGGTTCAATAACGTTGTCGCACCTTTGGTCGAGCAAGACCCACGCATCGGCGAAGAGATAGCTAAAGGCGCACTCATGCGCATCAACTCGTCGGCGCGTTACCTAGACGAGCTCATGCAAAAACTTTCAACCCCCACCCCGCTGGCCGTCTGAATGGAGAAGAGCATGTCTGTGATGAAGCAGGATTACCAAATCATAAAACTGGCCCCGTTCAGCAACGAGATTATTGAAAGCTACTCACGTCTGGTCGCGGACCCGTACATGGGGAGTGGAAACCGCTTCAGACGTTTTTCACAGTACCGAATGTTATTTAAAGAACGATGGAGTTTTGAAAAGCTTGAACATCGCCCTTACATGACTTTCTCCAAATACAACCCGGTTTCCGGTGGTATCAAGCGGTTCTACGAGCCTCTGGAGGTTGACTTCACCCCCTATATAGAACAGGCCGCAACCTGCATACCTCTTGATCCTTCACATGACTGGCAAATTAATGTCCATCAATACCGGGTTATCGTCACACCTTCATTAGAAGGTATCACGGTGCCTGAGGGGCGCCACCGCGATGGTCATTCTTTCGTGATGATCGGCGTGGTTAAACGTGAAGGCATTCAGGGTGCAGTCATGAAACTCTACAGAACCCCTCAGGATACGACACCATTTTATGTCGGAACGGTATGGGAAGGTCAGGCTGCCTTGTTGAACGACCAAACACTTCTGCATGACGTTACCGAAATAACTGCGCTTGAAGAAACCGGTTATCGGGACATATTTGTGGTCGCATTCTCTCCCTGGGCCGAACGCTGGCATGGAGAAGAGTTCGAAAATAAAGTGATTGAATCTACAACTTTATAGATACAAGGAATGCCCTGATGAGCAATGAGACTATCTTTAGCCGTGACGTACTTTTCAGCCGTATGATTGGTCTGGTTAGCGAGGCTGACATGCGGACCCTGGAAGGAAAGCGAGTTGCAATTCCAGGCTGTGGCGGAACCGGTTATACCTACGCCGAGTGCTTGGTCCGGATGGGTGTAGGCGCTATTAACCTCGCCGATGCCGATACCTTCGGCCCTGAGAACATGAATCGCCAGTTCGGCTGTTCGACCCAAACGATTGGCCGAAAGAAGTCCGAGGTGCTGACCGAGCGACTCCATTGCATCAACCCCGCTATCCAAGTGAATAGCGTTGACTTCCTGAGTGAATCCAATGTCGATGAATACCTCGACGGTGTCGACGTAATCTGTGACACCTTAGACTTTTTCGTGATCAAACCCCGTGTACTCCTTTACCAAGAAGCGCGCCGCAGAAATATCCCTGTCGTACTCTGCTGCCCGGTCGCTTTTGGTGTAACGGCGCACATTTTCATGCCAAACAGCATGACTTTCGAAGATTATGCAGACATTGACCCTCAAGCCAGCGAAGAAAACAACCTGCGGAAATTTGGAGCGTCGCTGACCCCCTCAGCCTTGCACAAACGCTACATCGATTCGCCCCAACTTGATTTTTCTGCAAGGAAAGTCGCGTCACTGAGTGCCACCTGTCTGATGGCAAGTTCGTTCGGCTCGATGCTTGCACTGATGCTGCTACTAAAAATGGACTTCCATCTCAAGCCTGTGCCGCACAGCTACGAATTCGACCTGCGGGCCAATGCGTTCAACGAGATCCAACGCTCATAATCTCATTCAAGGTGATAGCAACGATGGATCGTTCTCACAGCATGCAAGACTGGGTTTTTAGAGAGGCTCTAGGCAACTACGATATTGATTTGGGGGACAGCAATGCCCCCTGCATAACCATTGAACAGTTCCTGCCAATTGTTGCCCGGACCGCGTTGGATTACGGTACAGATCGCGGTTCCCTAGCGTTGCGAAATAAAATAGCAGCGCACTATGGCATGGGGATTTCTTCGGTTGGTATTGCACATGGTGCGCAAGAGGCGCTGTACCTTCTTTACCGCACACTATTTCGCCCAGGAGATCATGTCATCACATTCGCTCCGGGCTGGAAACAAGCATGGCGAGTCCCTCAGGACATCGCATGTGACGTATCCATACTCGACTACAACCGCGACCTCAAGGTTACCTCGAATGCCATTAAGCAGGCACTGACGGTCAACACCAGAGCCATTATCCTAAACAATCCGTGCAATCCGACGGGCAAAAAAATACAACCTGAAGAACTCACAGCGATTCTCGATATCAGTCGTAAACGCGGTATATATTTAATTATCGACGAGGAGTATCTAGTCGATCCGCGTGAATCGTTGGCTGGGCGATCAGAGAATGTAATCGTAAGCTCAGGAATATCAAAGATCCATGGCGCCCCTGGGCTTCGAATAGGTTGGTTATGTGGCGAGAAAGAGCTCATTGATAACGCCATGAATTACAAACACTTCACAACCATTTCCAACTCTGTGCTGTGCGAACGTATCGCTCTTCAGATACTTGAGGAGCATGACCAGCGAATCCAAGTCTATAGACAGCTTTGTCAAGCCGGCTTCGAGGCACTCGAGCAATGGGCAAAAAATTGTTTTCCTATGATCGAGTTAGTTCCCCCGGAAGATACGCCATTCTGCTGGGCACATTTGACCACGTCCGAGTCCTCACTGGCATTCTGCCGCCGTGTACTTGAGAAAGAACGTGTTTTGACCATGCCCGCTGAACTCTTTGGGCAACACCATGGTATGCGACTGACCTTCGCGCGGCCCCTGGAAGAGCTAAAAGAGGGTTTGCGAAGAATAAAAAAACAATTTCGCTTCCCTCTCTCGATGTATTAGCCCTATAGCGGAATTTCGAAATGTTGAAAAAAATTTTTATTGACGGCGAGAATGGAACTACCGGCCTAAAGATCCGTAGTCAACTGGATAATCACCCCGGGGTGGAGATATTGCGCATTGATGAAAAATACAAAAAAGATCCTGCGGCCAAACGAGATCTGATGGCTAAAGCTGACATCAGCATACTGTGTTTACCCGATGCAGCTGCGCGGGAGGCAGTTTTGATTGCTCAAGAGACGGCGACCCGAATCATTGATGCCAGTTCATGTCATCGGACGGCAGAGAATTGGACATATGGCTTGCCAGAACTTTGCACAAACCAACGGCAACGGATCGCGAACGCACGTCTGGTTGCCAATCCAGGTTGTTTTGCAACAGCTGCAATATTACTGCTAAGACCATTGATCCAACACCAACTGATTGACCGAGACGCACAGATCTCGATCCATGCGGTATCTGGTTATTCCGGTGGTGGTAGTACCATGATAGAAAAACACAAAGCCCCTGGCAGGACTGGAGATATGGTCTTCTATGGCCTTGAACTCGCACATAAGCACTTACCGGAAATTATCTCCTACAGCGGCTTGAAGAATCCCCCGATATTTCTTCCCAGCGTTGGAAATTTCTACCAAGGCATGGTCGTAATGATCCCACTGCACCAGATAAATTTCTCCAGCGCTTTGAAGATTTTGCAAACACTGACTTCTTATTATGCTGATGAGCCATTTGTAACTGTCTCCCAAATTATGATCGGATCAACAATCGACACCCAGGTTAAAGCGGGGTCAAATACCATTTTTTTCCATGTTCTCGCGGACCACTCTTTTTATAAGACTGGCCGCTTGGTGCTACTCGCCAAACTCGACAACCTCGGCAAAGGTGCAGCAACCGCGGCCATTCAAAACATGAACATCATGCTAGCACTTCCGGAAAATCAAGGTATTACATACTAGGGTAATGGACATGGACTTCATAAAGTACACCGCTCAAGGCAATGATTACATTGTCATCGACCCGAATAAATTAACCCTCCCGATGACTCCAGAAAACATCAAGAAAATCTGCGATCGCCGAACAGGTATTGGTGCCGACGGAATTTTACATGGCCCTCACCTGAAAGGAGAAAGCCTTGGACTGTTCACTTACAATGCCGACGGCAGCACATGTTCCAGAAGCGGTAACGGCCTGCGCATTTTCTCTCGCTATCTTATTGACCACGATTACTGTCAAGCCAATACCGTACACATCACGCTACTCCCAGAAAAGAACCCCATAGAGGTTCATAAAACCTCCTCGGGCAACCAGTTCGTGGTAAATATGGGAAACTATGCATTCGAACTCAAAAATAGCGCATCAGACGGGCAACCTCCGAAGATGATATTCAATGAACCGGTCACACTGGCGGGTCATGAGTTTTCACTGTCCTGTGTGAACATCGCAAACCCCTACGGCGTACTTATTCCTCGCTCCGCCAATACACTTGAACTGGAAACGCTCGTCCCTGAAATAAACGCACTGGATATACTGCCCCCACGTTCCAATCTACTACTTGCGAAATCGATTCAGAATAATTGTATAAAACTTACGTGCTGGGAGCCAGGAGCCGGGCTTACACAAGCATCCGGGGGCGGTGCCTGTGCAGCCATGGCCGTGTGCTTCGAAATGGGCCTGGTAGAGGATAGTGCCCTGGTCAAGATGCCCGGTGGCAATGTGTTGCTATTTCTGGATCGAGATGGCAGCACGACATTGACTGGGTCTGTTTCACAAGTGTGCTCCGGTTTCTTCTCGCTTGACTTCGAGAATACGATTGCTCATGCCTGCTGATATCAAACTGCGTCCAGCGCTCATGTCGGATCTGGAAGACATTGTTGCGATCTACAATTTTGCCGTTGCTGAGGGCAATAGTACCTGCGATGTCTCCCCTGTCCCCGCTGAGCAAT
Organism: Pseudomonas sp. BN102; assembly: GCF_029871245.1. Taxonomy (GTDB): domain Bacteria; phylum Pseudomonadota; class Gammaproteobacteria; order Pseudomonadales; family Pseudomonadaceae; genus Metapseudomonas. The sequence goes on from NZ_SSON01000062.1 coordinate 50,180, forward strand.
GGCGTGACTGGCTTGCCTCACATATCGGTAGCCGGCGTCCTGTGTGGGTAGCTGAAAACACCGCTGAAAGCAGGAAGGGGGCAATCGGCTACCTTGCGCTGTCTTACTTCATGAACGAACGTCCAGGGTACTTCAGAACATCGGATATGGGCGTGTACATACACCCACAGTATCAAGGAAAGGGCGTGGGATCCTTACTGCTGGATTTCGCCATCAATCAGGCTTCAGCGTTGGGTATAGATACATTTGCCACCACGGCTTTTGCACACAACACAGGCAGTGTCCGTTTGTTCCAAAAATTTGGATTCGAGCGCTGGGGCTATTTCCCCAAGGTCGCGAAAGTGAGGAATCAGGATTTTGACCTCATCATGCTGGGCATCCACCTTTCACCGCCTGCGAATTGACCAGTCGCCAGCTGCGCCAGTGCTTCAGCATGACAAAATTTATCAAACCCCACGCACCACAATATAAATATCTTGTGTTGTCCCACAGACTTAAACTAAGTTTTAAAACAACAAGTAACAGGACGTTATATGACTTCATCTATTTCGGATCTCTACGACGCCGTCAAAAAAAGAGACACCTCGGCCATTCTTGAAATTCTAAAAAAAATCCACCGAACTCGGATTCGAGTTTATATCCTACCGCTTGCGCTATTCAATATCCATTACCGCACCCCGTGTTGTCACGCTGAATAACTACCCCGACGCCTGGAACAAGGAATACGATCAGAATAATTACTTCGCATCCGACCCCATTATCAAGCATTGCTTAAATTCCAACTCCCCAATAATTTGGTCCGAGCAAAGTTTCAGTTCAAACAGGGCACTGTACGAGCATGCAAAAGCATTTGGACTTCGTTATGGATGGACGCAGTCCTCTTGGGCAACACCAAGCAGCAAGGGATTCGTCTCGTTATCACGCGGCGCGCTGCCTATATCCCCAAAAGAGTTGGAGAGTAAAGAAGCCAAGATGTCATTTCTGGTCAGAGAGGTGCATGCCTGCGTATCGGAGGTGCTGATGCCCATGAACCCTCCACGTCTTCATGAGGAGTTGAGCTTGCGGGAAATAGAGATACTGAAATGGATTGCCGACGGAAAAAATGGAGAAATCATAGCACAGTTACTTGGTATAACCGAAAGAACCGTCACTTACCACGTTGTAAACATCATTCAAAAAATGGACGTCACCAATAGAACAGCTGCCGCAGTCAAAGCAGTCTTGTTAGGCATCATCTGACATCAAGGAGGATAAGTGGTGTAACTGCCACGGTTCCGGAATTTGAGTTTGATCACAGCACGTATCTGAGCGGATTGTTTGTCACTGAGGGATTGAAGTCCCTCAAGCTACATGTAGCTGCTGCCCAGGTTTGCGCAGATTCGCGGATTGCGCAGCAACAACCAGTGCGCTTGCTTGAAGATCCGTCGTGCAGATTTGTAATAGCGCAGTCGATCGACCTATTCCACCCGCACAAGGTCGAAAACAGGCCCCCCACCGTGGACTAGCCTTCAAGAACCACCCTCCCTGGTCCGCTGCCATGAGCGAAACCCGCCTCGCCGAACTCGATGCCGCCCTCCCCGGCCTGGCCCGCAGGATTCGCGTACTCGACGCCATCGCCTGGCCCGACGGCATCGAGGAACGCTTCCTCGCCGACTGGCACGCCGGTCGTCCGAAACTACCGGATGTGTCGCTGAAACCCCGTGACCACGGTACAGAGATCGAAGCCCTGGAAACCCTCGCCAACCAGTGCGACAGCGGCCATCCCGCCGGGGCTTTCCTCGCCGCCACTGCGCGCAGCTATGCCTTCGCCGGGCACATGCTCGGCGCCATCGGCACGCCGGCCTTCACCGACTATTCCGCGCGCCTCTACCAGCGCCCGGACCATTACTACGAACGCCAGAAGATGACACCCCTGGACGCGGCGCGCTTCTTCCTCGAGACCACCGATGCCCTGCTCGACAGCCGGCAGATCCCCGCCACCGAAGCGGACATCCCGGCCGAGGACTTCGCCGCCTGGATGCGTACCGAAGTGGATCGCTTCTTTGGCCCCGGCCAGGTGCGCGTGGTGCTGGACCCGGACCTCGCCTCCAAGGCCATCGCCGGCGCCACGCGCATCCGCCTGCGGGCCTCGGCGCGCTTCTCCGAGCTGGACAAGGCCCAGCTGCTGCAGCACGAAGCCTTCGTCCACGTCGGCACCGCCCTCAACGGCCGTGCCCAGCCGCGCCTGACCAGCCTGGCCCTGGGCGCGCCGCGCACCACCCTGACCCAGGAAGGCATCGCCATGCTCGCCGAGCTGCTCACCGGCAGCATCGATATCCAGCGCCTGCGACGTATCGCCCTGCGGGTGGTAGCTGTGCAACAGGCCCTGGACGGCGCCGATTTCATCGAGGTGTTCAAGGGGTTCCTGGAGGCCGGACAGTCGGAGGAGGAATCCTTCCGCTCGACCCAGCGGGTGTTCCGCGGCACCGATGTGCGCGGCGGCGGCGCCTTTACCAAGGACGCCTGCTACGTGATCGGCATGCTCGGCGTGCACACCCTGTTGCGGGTGGCGGTGCGCGACAACCGCCCCGAGCTGCTGCGCCAACTGTTCGCCGGGCGCCTGACGGCAGGCGATGTGGTGCGGCTGGCGCCGCTGTTCGAATCGGGATGGCTGGTACAGCCGCGCTTCGTCCCGCCCTGGGCGGCCGACCTTCGCCGCCTGGCGGCGACCCTGGCGTTCTCCGCCTTTGTCGGGCGGATCAAGCTGGATGTGGTCAGCCTGGAGCGGTTCGTGGAGTTGGAGGAGGAATGAGGTGTGGCACGGATAACCCCCTCTCCCTCCAGGGAGAGGGCTGGGGAGAGGGTGACATCCATTCGCACCGGGCTTCCCTCTCCCCCGGCCCCCGCCCTGCGCCCCGGCCTGATCGCTACGCGCTCAGGCGCTCATCGGCACCGGAAGCGATGCTTCCGAAAGCGTGCCTCTTCGCCCCGGAGGGAGAGGGGAGAAAGAAAAAAAAGGGGCCCCGAAGGGCCCCTTGAGGGACAGACGCCGCGGCTGTCACACCCACGGCGTCGGGGTAGGACGGTGGGTCAGGCGGCGCTGAAGGTCTTGTGCGGGTCGATGACGAATTTCTTCGGCACGCCGGCATCGAACTCGCCGTAACCACGCGGCGCGTCGTCCAGGCTGATGACCTGCACGCCCACCACTTCGGCGATGTTGATGCGGTCCCACATGATCGCCTGCATCAGTGCGCGGTTGTACTTCATCACCGGGGTCTGGCCGGTGTGGAAGCTGTGGGATTTCGCCCAGCCGAGGCCGAAGCGGATGCTCAGGCTGCCGATCTTGGCGGCGGCATCCACCGCCCCCGGGTCTTCGGTGACGTAGAGGCCGGGGATACCGATCTTGCCGGCCACACGGGTGACCTGCATCAGCGAGTTGAGCACGGTGGCCGGTGCTTCGTGCTGGGCACCGGAATGGCCATGGCCGCGGGCTTCGAAGCCCACGGCGTCGACGGCGCAATCCACTTCCGGCTCACCCAGCAGGTCGGCGATCTGCTCGTGCAGCGGGGTGTCCTTGGACAGGTCGGCGATTTCGAAGCCCTGGGCCTTGGCGTGAGCCAGGCGCACCGGGTTGACGTCGCCGACTATGACCACCGCGGCACCCAGCAGGCGGGCGGAAGCCGCAGCGGCCAGGCCAACGGGGCCGGCACCGGCGACGTAGACGGTGCTGCCTGGGCCGACGCCGGCGGTGACCGCGCCGTGGTAGCCAGTCGGCAGGATGTCGGAGAGGCAGGTCAGGTCACGGATTTTCTCCATGGCCTTGTCGCGATCCGGCAGCTTGAGCAAGTTGAAGTCGGCGTAAGGCACCAACACGTACTCGGCCTGGCCACCGGTCCAGTCGCCCATGTCGACGTAGCCGTAGGCGCCGCCGGCACGCGCCGGGTTGACAGTCAGGCAGACGCCGGTGTGCTGCTCCTTGCAGGAACGGCAACGGCCGCAGGCGACGTTGAAGGGTACGGAAACCAGGTCGCCGATCTTCAGGTTTTCCACGTCACTGCCCTTCTCGATCACCTCACCGGTGATCTCGTGGCCGAGCACCAGGCCGACCTGGGCGGTGGTACGGCCGCGCACCATGTGCTGGTCGGAGCCGCAGATGTTGGTGGAAACGACTTTCAGAATCACCCCGTGCTCGATCTTCTTGCCGCGGGGGTCCTGCATCTTCGGATAGTCGATCTTCTGGACTTCGACCTTGCCCGAACCGAGATAAACGACACCACGATTACCAGACATGCGTAATTCTCCGTTGTTGTTGTGAACACAAAGGCGTGACCCACGGCCACGCGGCCTTGTACTGGAGCTTGCATCTGTTGCCGGAATCCGCCGGTGAAACCTGGCAGGGGCGGGTTCCGTGAAAGTAGGGTGCGCCGTGCGCACCAATGGGTTCCCAAGGTGCGCACGGCGCACCCTACGAACTGCTACCGGAAGAAGGGGCACCCTCTCCCCAGCCCTCTCCCTGAAGGGAGAGGGGGAAAAGCCTTATGCGTTGAGCACCACCGTACGGTTGGCGTTGAGGAACACGCGGCGCTCGATGTGGTAGCCGACGGCCTTGGCCAGGGTCAGGCACTCGATGTCGCGGCCCTTGGCGATCAGGTCTTCGGGGTAGTGGGCGTGGTCCACCGACTCCACGCCCTGGGCGATGATCGGGCCCTCGTCCAGGTCGTTATTGATGTAATGCGCCGTGGCCCCCACCAGCTTGACCCCCTTCTGGTAGGCCTGGTGGTAAGGCTTGGCCCCCTTGAAGCCGGGCAGCAGCGAGTGGTGGATATTGATCGCCCAGCCATCGAGCTTCTTGCACAGCTCCGGCGAGAGCACCTGCATATAGCGGGCGAGCACCACCAGTTCGGCGCCGGCTTCCTCGATCACACGGAGTACCTTGCGCTCCTGCGCCGGCTTGTCGTTGGGGTCGAGGGGGAAGTGGTGATAGGGAATCCCGTGCCAGCGGGCCAGGGGCTCCAGGTCCGGGTGGTTGGAGACCACCGCTACCACGTCCATTTCCAGCTGGCCGATGCGTTGGCGGTAGAGCAGGTCGTTCAGGCAGTGGTCGGCTTTGGAGACCATCAGCACCACCTTGGCGCGATAGCCCGGCGGGGTCAGCTCCACCTGCATGTCGAAGGGCGCCAGGCGCTCGTCCAGGCCGGCGCGGAAGGCCTGCTCGTCGAAGTCGTCCGGCTGGCGGAACTCGACGCGGATGAAGAAGCGCGACGACAGCCGATCATCGAAGGAATGGTGCTCGGTGACGTAGCAGCGCTGCTCGAAGAGAAAGCGCGTCACCGCATCCACGGTGCCGAGCACGCTCGGGCATTGGGCGGCGAGAATCCAGGTATCGGGGGTGCGGCTCATCTCTATCTCCCGGGGTACACCAACGTAGGTTGGCGCTGAGCTTGCGAAGCCCAACAAGGAGCGCGCAGCGCTCCCTGGTGCTCACCAGGGGCTGTGGCAGCCGGTTCTGCGAACCGGTCGTTGGGCTTCGCTGCGCTCAGCGCCAACCTACCCGTAGCCCCCTTCCGATTACGCTTTCACTGCCAAGCCGAACTCCGCGCTGGCATCCTGCAGCCAGAGCCAGATGTAGTCGGCGAAACTGCGGCGCACCAGCAGTTCCCAGGTGTCTTCGCCGGTGTGGCGGATCACCAGTTGGGACTTGGCGAAGTTGCTGCCCACCGCCTTGCCCACCGGGAAGTTGCTCGGGTGCACGTCATAGGACGTGGACTTCATCAGCACTTCGCGAACCTTGGGTCCGGAGAGTTCGAGAATGGTCTGCCCGCCGCTGACGTTGACCACGGAGATGTGCTGGCCGTCCAGCGCCTTGCGCAGGCGTTGCTCGGTCTCGAACTCCTGGCCGCTCGGGACGATCAGCAGCCACTCGTCCGGGCCGAGCCACTGCAGCGAGGTGTCGCCGTTGGCGACCAGGGTCAGGGCCACCGGCAGCTCCAGGCCGAGGGCCTTGTGCACGCCGCCGGCGAAGGCCGGGTCCTTGGCGTCGCCACGGATCACCAGGTGGCCGAGGAGTTTCTTCTCGCGCAGGACCACGCCCGCGCTGCTCTTGCCCTTGCGCGCCAGCTCGTCGAGACCGGCGTGGAACAGCGGCGACTCGGCCGGGGCTTTTTCGGGGCGCTGCTTGTAGACGTTCACGTTAGACATTCTGGCGATCCCCTTTCGGGTCATAGAACACGGAGCTGCAGATTTCGGCTTCGATCACGCTGCCATCGGCCAGCGGCGCGAACACGCGCTCGCCCATGCGTTTCAGGCCGCCCTTGACCACGGCCATGGCGAAGGAATAGCCCATGGTCGAACTCATGTAGCTGGAGGTGACGTGGCCGACCATCTTCATCGGGATGGACTGCTTCGGATCGAACACCAGCTGGGCGCCTTCCGGCAGGACCTGGTTCGGGTCCAGGGGCTTGAGGCCCACCAGCTGCTTGCGGTCTTCGCGCTGGCAGTCCTCGCGGTTCATGCCACGCCAGCCGATCCAGGAGAACGCCTTGCTGCGGCCGACGCACCAGCCCATGTTCAGGTCGTCCGGGGTCACCGAACCGTCGGTGTCCTGGCCGACGATGATGAAGCCCTTCTCGGCCCGCAGCACGTGCATGGTCTCAGTGCCGTAAGGAGTCAGGTTGTACTTCTTGCCGGCCTCGACGATCTTCTCCCACACGCCCAGGGCGTAGTCGGCCTGCACGTTGACTTCGTACGACAGTTCGCCGGTGAAGGAGATGCGGAACACCCGCGCCGGTACGCCACCCACCAGGCCTTCCTTCCAACTCATGAAGGGGAAGCCGTCCTTGTCCAGGTCGATGTCGGTGACTTCGGCCAGCAGCTTGCGGCTGTTGGGGCCGGACAGGGTCATGGTGGCCCAGTGGTCGGTGACCGAGGTGAAATACACCTTCAGCTCCGGCCATTCGGTCTGGTGGTAGATCTCAAGCCACTCCATCACGCGGGCGGCGCCGCCGGTGGTGGTGGTCATGACGAAATGGTTCTCGGCCAGGCAGGCGGTCACGCCGTCGTCGAAGACCATGCCGTCTTCCTTGCACATCAGGCCGTAGCGGGCCTTGCCCACGTCCAGCTTGGTCCAGGCGTTGGTGTAAACGCGGTTGAGGAACTCGCGTGCATCCGGGCCCTGGATGTCGATCTTGCCCAGGGTGGAAGCGTCGAGGATACCCACGCTGTCACGCACGGCCTTGCATTCGCGGGCCACGGCGGCATGCATGTCTTCGCCGCGCTTGGGGAAGTACCACGGGCGCTTCCACTGGCCGACGTCCTCGAACTCGGCGCCCTGCGCCAGGTGCCAGCGGTGCATGGCGGTGTAGCGCTTGGGCTCGAACAGGTGGCCGCAGTGACGGCCGGCGACGGCGCCGAAAGTCACCGGGGTGTAGTTCGGGCGGAACATGGTGGTGCCCATCTCGGCGATGCTGATGCCCATCGACTCGGCCGCGATGGCCAGGCCGTTGATGTTGCCCAACTTGCCCTGGTCGGTACCGAAGCCCAGCGCGGTGTAGCGCTTGACGTGCTCGACCGACTCGAAGCCTTCGCGGGTGGCCAGCTCGATACCGGCGGAGGTCACGTCGTTCTGCAGGTCGACGAACTGCTTGGGCGCGCGGGAGGTGGGCTTGTCGTGGGGCACCTTGAACAGCGCCACGGTCGCTTCTTCCTTGCGCTTCTCGGTCTTCGGCAGGGTGCCAGCGACCAGCTTGAAGCCGGCTTCGGCAGCGGCCTTGGCGCCGGCTTCGAAGCCATTGGCCAGGGCGTCACCCAGGCCGAACACGCCGTTCACGGCACCGGCGCAGATGCGCTTCTGGAAGCCTTCGCCGGGGACGAACGCGAGGATGTCGTCACGCCAGGTCGGCTTGCCGCCCAGGTGGGACGCCAGGTGCACCACCGGGCTGTAGCCACCGGAGCTGACGATCAGGTCGCAATCGACCACTTCGCCCGGGCTGGTGACCTTGTGGCTCTTCAGGTCGATGGCGCAGATGCGAGCACCACTGACACGCTTGCTGCCACGGGCCTCGACCACGGCGCTGCCGGTGAGGATACGCACGCCACGAGCGCGGGCTTCTTCCACCCAGGCGCCGCGCGGATTGCTGCGGGCATCGGCCACGGCCACCACCTGCTGGCCGGCATCGAGCCAGTCCAGTACCACGCGGTAGGCGTAGTCGTTGTTGGTCGACAGCACCAGCTGACGGCCCGGGGCCACGCCATAGCGGCGCACGTAGGTGGAGACGGCGCCGGCGAGCATGTTGCCCGGCACGTCGTTGTTCGAATACACCAGCGGACGCTCGTGGGCGCCGGCCGCCAGCACCACGCGCTTGGCGCGGACGCGGTGCACGCGATGACGGGCCTGGCCACGGGGGGCGACTTCACCCAGGTGGTCGGTCAGGCGCTGGTGGATGGTGAGGAAGTTGTGGTCGTGGTAGCCGTTCACCGTTGCGCGCGGCAGCAGGGTCACTTCCGGCAGCTTCTCCAGCTCGGCGATGACCTGGGCGACCCACTCGGCGGCGGGCTTGCCATCCAGGGTCTCGCGGGTATCGAGCAGGCTGCCGCCGAACTCTTCCTGTTCGTCAGCCAGGATCACGCGGGCACCACTGCGAGCAGCGGCCAGGGCGGCGGCGAGGCCGGCCGGGCCGGCGCCGACCACCAGCACGTCGCAGTGCTGGTTAATGTGGTCGTAGATGTCAGGGTCGACTTCCAGCGGCGAACGCCCGAGGCCGGCGGCCTTGCGGATGTACTTCTCGTAGGTCAGCCAGAGGTTCTGCGGGTACATGAAGGTCTTGTAGTAGAACCCGGGCGGCATCATCTTGCCGCCGACCTTGCCGAGGATGCCCATGACGTCGTTGTTCACGCTCGGCCAGCCGTTGGTGCTGGCGGCCACCAGACCCGCGTACAGGGCCTGCTGGGTGGCACGCACGTTCGGCACCTGGGCATTCTCGGTGGAACCGAGCTGCAGCACGGCGTTGGGCTCTTCGGCACCGGCGGCGACTATGCCGCGCGGGCGGGAATACTTGAAGCTGCGGCCAACGATGTCGACGCCGTTGGCCAGCAGCGCGGCGGCCAGGGTGTCGCCGGCGAATCCTTGGTAGTTCTCGCCGTTGAAGGTGAAGGTCAGCGGCTGGCTGCGATCGACGCGGCCGCCCTTGGGAAGACGGTTGACCTGGCTCATGCCGTTACTCCTGCGGTCGCGGCTTTCTTCTCGCCGACGTTGGCCTCGGTGACAGTGGGCTTCTCACCGATCTTGTAGGTTTCGAGGATCTCGTAGCTCACGGTGTGGCGCGTGGCGTTGAAGTACTTGCGGCAGCCGGCGGAGTGCACCCACAGCTCGTGGTGGATGCCGCGCGGGTTGTCGCGGAAGAAGATGTAGTCGCCCCACTCCTCGTCTGTGCAGGCGTTGGGGTCGAGCGGGCGCGGGATGTGCGCCTGGCCCTTGGCGTGGAATTCCTCTTCGGAGCGCAGCTCGCCACAGTAGGGACAGAAGATGTGCAGCATGTTTGGAACCTCCGGGTTCGTCTCCGTTGGGGGAAGAGGCGGTGGCACTTCGCCGAACCACCCTCTCCCGCCCTTCGGGCCCCCTCTCCCGCGAGCGGGAGAGGGGAATCAGTTGTCGCCCTGTTGGCGAATGTTCAATGAGCCACGGCAGCGGCGCCGTGCTCGTCGATCAGTGCGCCGGTATGGAAACGGTCGATGGAGAAGGGCTTGGCCAGCGGGTGCATCTCGCCGCGCGCCAGGCTCGCCGCGAACACATGGCCCGAACCCGGGGTGGCCTTGAAGCCGCCGGTGCCCCAGCCGCAGTTGAAGAACAGATTCTTCACCGGGGTCTTGGAGATGATCGGGCAGGCGTCCGGGGTGGTATCCACGATGCCGCCCCACTGCCGGTTCATGCGCACGCGGGAGAGGATCGGGAACATCTCCACGATGGCCTGCAGGGTGTGTTCGATGGTCCCGTAGGAACCGCGCTGGCCGTAGCCGTTGTAGCCGTCGATACCGGCACCGATGACCAGGTCGCCCTTGTCCGACTGGCTGATGTAGCCATGCACGGCGTTGGACATGATCACGCTGTGGATGATCGGCTTGATCGGCTCGGAGACCAGTGCCTGCAGCGGGTGGGATTCCAGCGGCAGGCGGAAGCCGGCCTGCTTGGCCATGTGCCCGGAGTTACCGGCGGTGACCACGCCGACGCGCTTGGCGCCGATGAAGCCGCGGTTGGTTTCCACGCCAATTACTGCGCCGTCCTGCTTGCGGAAGCCGAGCACTTCGGTGTTCTGCAACAGGTCCACGCCCAGGGCGTCGGCGGCACGGGCATAGCCCCAGGCCACGGCGTCGTGACGGGCGACGCCGCCACGGCGCTGCACGGTGGACCCCATGATCGGGTAGCGGGTGTTCTTGCTGCAGTCGAGGAAGGGGATCTCCTCGGCCACCTGCTTGGCGTCCAGCAGCTCGCCGTCCACACCGTTGAGGCGGTTGGCGTTGACCCGACGGGCCGAGTCACGCATGTCCTGCAGGGTGTGGCAGAGGTTGTAGACGCCGCGCTGGGAGAACATCACGTTGTAGTTCAGGTCCTGGGACAGGCCTTCCCACAGTTTCATGGCGTGCTCGTACAGCTGCGCCGCCTCGTCCCACAGGTAGTTGGAGCGGACGATGGTGGTATTGCGCGCGGTGTTGCCGCCGCCCAGCCAGCCCTTCTCCACCACCGCGACGTTCTTCACGCCGAATTCCTTAGCCAGGTAGTAGGCGGTGGCCAGGCCGTGGCCGCCACCGCCGACGATGATCACGTCATAAACCGGCTTCGGCGTTGGGTTGCGCCACATGCGTTGCCAGTTTTCGTGGTGGCTCAGGGAGTGCTTGAACAGACCGAAGCCGGAATAACGTTGCATGGAATGCTCCTGGTTCTACTCCCCTCTCCCACTTGTGGGAGAGGGGCCGGGGGAGAGGGTGAGATGACTCAGCGGTAGACAGGGAAGTCGGCGCAGAGGCCGGCGACTTGTTTGGCCACCTGGGCTTCGACGTCGGCATCGCCGAGGTGGTCGAGGATGTCGCAGATCCAGCCCGCCAGTTCGGTGCTCTGCTCTTCCTTGAAGCCACGGCTGGTGATGGCCGGGGTGCCGATGCGCACGCCGGAGGTCACGAAGGGCGACTGCGGGTCGTTCGGCACGGCGTTCTTGTTCACGGTGATGCCGGCGCGGCCGAGGGCGGCGTCCGCCTCTTTGCCGGTCTTGCCCTGCTTGATCAGGCTGACCAGGAACAGGTGGTTGTCGGTGCCGCCGGAGACCACGTCGTAGCCGCGGTCGATGAACACCTTGGCCATGGCCTGGGCATTCTTGATGACTTGCGCCTGATATTCCTTGAAACCGGGCTCCAGCGCTTCCTTGAAGCAGACGGCCTTGGCGGCGATCACGTGCATCAGCGGGCCACCCTGGGCACCGGGGAACACGGCGGAGTTCAGCTTCTTCTCGATCTCTTCGTTGGACTTGGCCAGGATCAGGCCGCCACGCGGGCCACGCAGGGTTTTGTGGGTGGTGGTGGTCACCACGTCGGCGTAGGGCAGCGGGTTCGGGTACAGGCCGGCGGCCACCAGGCCGGCGACGTGGGCCATGTCGACGAACAGCAGCGCACCCACCTTGTCGGCGATGGCGCGGAAGCGCGGGAAGTCGAGGGTCTTGGAGTAGGCGGAGAAGCCGGCAACGATCATTTTCGGCTTGTGCTCGACGGCCAGGCGTTCGACTTCGTCGTAGTCGATCAGGCCGGTGGCGGTATCCAGGCCGTACTGCACGGCGTTGTACAGCTTGCCCGAGGACGACACCTTGGCGCCGTGGGTCAGGTGGCCGCCGTGGGCCAGGCTCATGCCGAGGATGGTGTCACCGGCCTGCAGCAGGGCCAGATAAACGGCGCTGTTGGCCTGGGAGCCGGAGTGCGGCTGGACGTTGGCGTAGTCGGCGCCGAACAGCTGCTTGGCGCGGTCGATCGCAAGCTGCTCGACCTTGTCCACATGCTCGCAGCCACCGTAGTAGCGCTTGCCCGGATAGCCTTCGGCGTACTTGTTGGTCAGGCCGCTGCCCTGGGCCTCCATCACGCGTTTGCTGGTGTAGTTTTCCGAGGCGATCAGCTCGATGTGGTCTTCCTGACGACTTTCTTCTTCCTGGATGGCGCTGAACAGTTCGTCGTCATAACCCTGAATCTGGTCTTGCTTGCTGAACATCGATGATCTCCTGCGACAACCCGGTGTCGTCTCTATTGTTCGGGGGCCCTTTGCCGGCCGGTCGAGTCCGGTCGGTTCCAGCCTGTTGCGGCCGATTGTGCGAAATAGCCCGACACCCCGTTTGCCTGTTTGCGACGTGTAAATGCCCAAACTGACCTGGGTGGACGGGTAAATCCTTCTGCCTTCCGACAGTGCCTCGCCCAACAGTGGCCGGATACCGCCCGGAACTGCCGAGAAATGGAGATTAGCGGCCGTTGACGCCGCTGATCCCGGGGCATGAATGGGTGTAAGCTGGACCCCCGCGCCGGGCTAGGACCGGGCCGGAAAACAATAAGAAGACAGAGCTGCACTTCGACGTCTGCGTCACCCGCCTATACCCAAAAACGACAGTCGATGCAGTGGAGGAAGAACCAGATGGCTGTTGCGAACCTTGCGGCGCCGCCCGTCGACGAAACATCAGGCCAACCCCGGCCGACCGGAGTGAAGACCTTCGGTTTCCTGCTGATTCCCAACTTCACCACCATCGGCTTCGCCTCGGCGATCGAGACCCTGCGCATGGCCAACCTGGCCGCCAAACGCACCCTCTTCCACACCTTGCTGATCGCCGCCGACCATGAGCCCGTGCAGGCCAGCAACGGTATGCGCGTGGTGCCCGACCATTCCATCGACGACGCCCCGGTACTGGATGCCCTCTTCGTCGTCGGTTCCAACCCCATGCCACCGCGCTACGACCGCCGCCTGCTCCACTGGGTGCGCAAGCTGGCCCAGCACGATGTGGCGCTCGGCGGCATCTGCACCGGCAGCCACCTGCTGGCCAGCGCCGAACTGCTCAAGGGCTACCGCTGCACCGTGCACTGGGAAGACATCGAGCAGGTGAAGGACAAGTTCCCCGGTATCGTCATCTCCAACCAGCTGTTCGAGCTGGACCGCGACCGCTACACCTGCTCCGGCGGCACCGCGTCCATGGACATGACCCTGCAACTGATCGCCCGTGAACCGGGCGGCATGGAGATCGCCACCCGCGCCGCCGAGCTGCTGCTCTGCGACCGCATGCGCGGCGCCCGCGAACAGCAGCGCGTGCCCCTGCGGCAAAAGCTTGGCCATGCGCAGCCAAAGCTGAGCCAGATCGTCGCGATCATGGAAGCCAACCTGGAAGAGCCGCTGGAGCTGGAGGAGCTGGCCCAACTCAACGAGGTGTCGGTACGCCAACTGGAGCGGCTGTTCCACAAGTACCTGGAACGCACGCCCAGCCAGTACTACCTGGAGCTGCGCCTGAACCGTGCCCGCGATCTGCTGCTGCGCAGCGAATCCCAGGTCCGCGACATCGCCCTGGCCTGCGGCTTCGCCTCCCCGGCGCACTTCTCCAAGTGCTACAGCCGATTCTTCGGCCATTCGCCGCGTGGCGAGCGCAAGCAGAGTCCGTTGCACGGCTGAGCCCCACACCGACGCTGCTTATCCTGTGGGGGCTGCTTTTCTGTGGGGGCGAATTCATTCGCTGAGCAGGCCGAAGGGCTGCCCGATGCGGCCGGATGGGGCAGCTGCGCTGCCCTTAGCGAATGAATTCGCCCCCACAAAAGCGAAAAAGCCCGCCGGTACCCCAAAACAAAAACGCCGCTCTCCTCTCGGAGGGCGGCGCTCTCATTTCCGGAACTTGCGAATCAGGTGTCCCGTTCCATGTCATTGCTCAGCGCCACCACCGGCTTCTTCGCCATCAGCCAGTACAGCAGGCCCGACGCCAGGATCGCCGGGAAGCTGGCGGTGATCTGCTCCGCCACGTCCTTGAACACATGGGCGAGGACGAAGTACACCGCGAAGCCCACCACCAGCGAGGTGATGCCTGCAGCGTTCCAGCCATTGGCGCCGTAGTAGGCGCCGCCGGCCTCGGCGAACAGGTCACGATCGGACAGGCGCTTGCCGCGCACGCAGAAGTAGTCCACCAGGATGATGGTCCAGAGCGGGATGAAGATGCCGCCGATCACGCCGAGGAAGCTTTCGAAGTAGTGCAGGAAGGAATCGAAGGCCATGGGCACGAAGCACAGCACCAGCTGCAGCACGACGATGATCGCCAGCGCCTTCTTCGGCGTCAGGCCCTTGAAGGCGCCCAGCAGCCCCATGCCCGAGCCGTAGAGCACGGTGACGTTGGTGCTCACGGTGGCAAAGATCAGCACCAGGAAGGACACCATGCCCAGGCCCAGGGTGGCCAGGGTGGAGCTGGGGTCGGAGTTGTTCGGGTCGACGAAGCCGCTCTGCAGCGCCACGCCAATGGCCCCGATGGCGCCGATCACCATGAACCAGCCCTGCCCCACGTTCAGCCCCAGCCAACTGCCGACGGCGGCCGCGGTGCCGGTCTTGGAGAAGCGCGAGAAGTCCGCCACCTGCGCCCAGGTCCAGGAGAAGCCGAAGGCCAGGTCGATGAAGAAGGCCACGCTGTGAGTGGGCGCCGCCACCTTGAAGTCCATGACCTGCTTCAGGTCCCACTGGGACAGCACCACATGGGTCACCCAGCCCCCCAGCACCAGCAGCAGGATGCCGGCCACGCGCTCCAGGTAGCGGATCGCCTCGTGGCCGAGGAAGGTGATCACGCCCTGGGCGATGGCGGTCAGCAGGATGCCCAGGACCATCGGCCCGGTGGAGCCCGGCTGGCCGAACACCGGCCAGCCGAATGCGGCGCCGAACACATGGCTGAGGGAGATGGCGGCGATGAAGCTGTTCACGCTTGGCCAGCCGATCAGCACCAGGAACTGGGCCACGCCGGTCAGGCGCGAACCCTTGGTGCCCAGCGCGGGCCGCGAGACCACGGCGGTGCTGGCGCCATAGCGGTAGCCGATGTAGGCCACCACCGCCCAGGGGATCATCATCAGCGGCAGCCAGAGCAGGCTGTATTGCAGGACGAAGACCATGCCCAGGGCGGCGGCCATGCCGCCGAAGAACCAGGAGCCGGTGTTGATGCCGGAGCCGAACCAGGTCCATACCGTGTCGACGAAGCCGTAGCTGCGTTCCTCGGGTTTGATCTGGCTGAGCCCGTACTCTTTGTGTGCGTCTGAATTCGACATAGCTGAAACTTCCTCTCGGACCGCCGGACGGTCCTTCTTGTAGTTGTTGAAGCCGCTTGTTCGGTGTTCGGGGTGACGCAATGCCGGCTCAGGCGGGCGGGAACTCCCGGGTGATGGCGTCGGCGATGCCCTGGATGCAGACCTCGAGGATCAGCTCGCCCTTTTCGCGGCTGGCGGTCTTCGCCGACGACAGGGTGCCTGGTGCCGGCGTGCGTGCCGGGTCCACCGGGAACACGTCATAGGGCGGGAAGGTCGCGGGCGGGTGGTCCACCACCTTGTCCAGGTCCACCAGCTCCGGGTAGAGGGCGAGCATCAGCGAGGTCTCGAAGACACCGCCATGCTCGATGTCCCAGCCGAGGAAGCCGTCGGGATAGAGCCGCTGAATCACGTCCGGGTCCTTGACGAAATCCCAGTAGGACAGGACCACAACCTTGAAGTCGTGGATGCCGGCATAGCGCAGCTCGCGCAGGGCCAGGTCGATGCCTTCGACTATGAACATCGAGTTCTCGTAATGCCCGTTCATCAGCACCAGCCGCCGCGCGCCATGGCGGGCCAGTTCGCGGATGATGTCCTGCACCGTGCCAGTGAGGGTGGCGCCGTCCAGGCTGGTGGTGCCGGGGAAGTGGTTGCCGCCGCCGGACTTCTGCTGCGACTTGTAGCCATACTGCAGGCCCGGCAGCACCAGGGCGTCGATGCGTTCGGCGACCCGCTGGCACACCGCCGTGGGCAGCAGCACATCGACGTTCATGCACATGTGGTGGCCGTGCTGTTCCAGGGCGCCGACCGGCAGCATCAGCACGCAGTCGCCTGCCGCGACACGAGCCTCGTACTCCTTCCAGGTCAGCTCACCTACGAAAACGCTCTTGCTCATCGAATTTCTCCAGGAATTCAGGGCGACGCCCGGCAACGGACGGTCTTCCGCTGATGGCATTGCATCAGAAGTGAATGGACGATTTTTGTACAAATCCGACCCGAAGTTGGCAGGATCGCCAGGGGCCTGCCCTCAGTCGTCCACCAGGGCCCGGTGCGCCGTCTCGCGGATACACAGCATCGCTAGCAGGGCCACCGCCGCCGCGCCCACCAGCATCCAGGCCGGGGCGAGCTTGTCGCCGGTCTGGCTGATCAGCCAGGTGGCGATGAACGGCGCGGTGCCGCCGAACAGGGCGTTGGCGGTGTTGAAACTGAAGGCGAAGCCGCTATAGCGCACCCGCGTCGGGAAGACTTCGGCGAGGAAGCACGGCAGGGTGCCGTCGTTCATCGCCAGCATCAGGCCGAAGGCGATCTGGATCAGCAGGATGAAGGCGAAGGACTGTCCTCCGAGCAGGCCGAACAACGGCACGGTCACCCCGAGGAACAGCAGCGACGCGGCGATCAGCATGGTCTTGCGACCAAAACGGTCGGACAGCTTGCCCATCAGGAAGATGAAACCGATGTAGGTGGCCAGGGACACGGTGGAGGCCAGGAACGAATCGGTTTCGGTCATGCCCATCTCGGTGGACAGGTAGGTGGGCATGTAACTGAGGATCAGGTAGAAGGCCACCGCGTTGAGGCAGGTGACACCGATGGCCACCAGCACGCGCTTGCGGTGCACGCCGAACAGCGCGCGAATCGGCACGTTGTGCTCGCCACCCTTCTGCTCCAGGGCCTGCTCCATCTCGCGGAACTTCGGCGTGTCTTCCAGGTGCAGGCGAATGTAGCGGCCGATCAGGCCCAGGGGCGCCGCCAGCAGGAAGGGAATGCGCCAGCCCCAGCTGTGCAGTTGCTCCGAATCCAGCTGCGAATAGAGCCCTGCGGCGAACAGCGAGCCGAACAGCAGCCCCGCCGCCGTACTGGCCGGCACCAGGCTGGTGTAGAAGCCGCGTTTGTTGTCCGGTGCGTATTCGGCGAGGAAGGCCGCCGCGCCGGCGTATTCCCCCGAGGCTGAGAAGCCTTGCACCAGGCGAATCAGCAATAGCAGCAGCGGCGCAAGCATGCCCACTTGGGCGTAGGTCGGCAGCAGCGCAATGCAGAAGGTGGCGCCGGACATGATGAGGATGGACAGGGACAGAGCGTTACGCCGGCCGTAACGGTCGCCGATATGGCCCCAGACGATGCCGCCGATGGGTCGGACGATGAAGGAGATGGCGAACACCGCGAAGGCAGCCAGCAGGCCGGTCGTCTTGTCCGTGGCGGGGAAGAACACCACCGCGATCACCGCCGCCAGGTAGCCGTAGGCGGCGTAGTCGAACCATTCGACGAAGTTGCCCATGAAGCTGGCGGTCGCCGCGCGGCGGAGGGTGCTGCGCTCGCTGCTGGCCATCTGGCTTCCGGCCTGGTCGTAGGCCAGGGACTGGTTGGAAAGACTCATCGGGCACCCCCATCAACGGGGAGCTGCACCTGGATGCCTGGAGTATGGACGGGAGCGACCCGACCGATGTTGAAGCACACACTGTCGGCCACTCCCCGAAGGAGCGTTCCTGAAATAAACCTGACCATCGCCTGTACCTCTGTTGTTGTGGTGATTTCGGCAGCGGGTAGTCAAAGGGTGGCGCGTGCGTGGGGCCTGGGCCCCGTGGATGCCGCGCGTCGGTTCTTGTTGTGGTGGTGCATGCAAACCACGGCCCGCGCAGGGGGTCGGCGCTGCGCGGGCGTGGATCGGATCATTTGCGGATGATGTTTTTCTCCGGGCCGTAGGGGAATTTGGTGATGTTCTCGGCGCCGTGTTCGTTGACGATCAGGATGTCGTGCTCGCGGTAGCCGCCGGCGCCCGGCAGGCCTTCGGGCAGCATGATCATCGGCTCCATGGACACCACCATGCCGGGCTCCAGCACGGTGTCGATGTCCTCGCGCAGCTCCAGCCCGGCCTCGCGGCCGTAGTAGTGGCTGAGGGTGCCGAAGGAGTGGCCGTAGCCGAAGGTGCGGTATTGCAGCAGGTCGTGCTTGAGGAAGATCTCGTTCAGCTCGTGGGCAATGTCGCTGCAGCGCGCACCGGGCTTGATCAGCTTGAGACCGGCCTCGTGCACCTCGACGTTGACCTCCCACAGGCGCAGGTGATCGTCGGAGCAATGGTCGAGGAACAGGGTGCGTTCCAGGGCGGTGTAGTAGCCGGCGATCATCGGGAAGCAGTTCAGGCTGAGGATGTCGCCCTTGTCCACCTTGCGGGTGGTCACCGGGTTGTGTGCGCCGTCGGTGTTGATGCCGGACTGGAACCAGGTCCAGGTGTCCATCAGCTCCACGTCCTCGAAGGTGTCGGCGATGGCGCGGACCATGGCCTGGGTGGCGTGCAGCGCCACTTCGTATTCCGGCACCTGGTCGCGCAGGGCTTCCACCACCGCTGCGCCGCCGATATCGGCGATGCGCGCGCCGTGGCGGATCATCACGTGTTCCTCGGTCGACTTGATCATGCGCATGCGCATGCAGGCGGCGGCCACGTCTACCAGCTCGGCGTCGGGGTAGCGGGCGGCCAGCTTGTCGCGGTTCTGCAGGCTCAGGTGGTCGGCCTCAATGCCGATGCGGCGGGCCTTGGGCAGGGCCTGCTGGATGGCGACGAAGTAGTTGTCGCGCTGCCAATCGGTGTAGACGATGTTGTCGGTGCCCTGGGTGCGGCGCCAGGGCTGGCCGCCGTCGATGTTGGCACTGATGCTGATGACGTCGTCCTGGGTCACCACCAGGGCGTACTGACGTCCGAAGGAGCAGTAGAGGAAGTCCGAGTAGTAGTTGATGTTGTGGTACGAGGTGAACACCGCGGCATCGATGTTCTCCGCCGCCAGGTGGGCGCGCAGCCTGGCTTGGCGGTTGGCGTATTCCTGGGCGGAGAAGGTGGCGCGAACCTTGTCGCCGTTACGGATGCGGATCGTCTTGGGCATTTGCATGGCGTGAACCCTTGTTGTTTTCCACTGACTCGGCACACCGGGCTGGTGGGCCGTTGGAATGCATTGCAACAGATGCATCCAGGCACTTTTTGTACGAATCCGACCCGAAGTTGGTTAGATCCGCTGGGGCGAACATGGAGGTCCGAGCATGGGCGAGGGAGGGGCGGGATTCACTTGGACTTGCCTGACTGGTACAGACCGCTTTTCTGTAGGGGCGAATTCATTCGCCAAGCAGGCCGCAGGTCTGCCGTTGGGAGATTGCAGGGGCAGCTTCGCCGCCCTTGGCGAATGAATTCGCCCCTACAACGAAGGCCCCGCCCCCAACCGGCCACCACCCAAAAAAAACGGGCCCGGACCGTGCTGCCAGGCACGGGCGGGCCCGAAGGTGGTGTCGCTCGGTATCAATGCATAGCGGCTCGGCACAGCTGCGGCTTGTCCAGCCGTTCGTTGCTCGGCGGGATGCCGAAGTGTTCGCGGTAGCACTTGGAGAAGTTCTGCGCGGAAAGGAAGCCGCACCCCACGGCCACCTGCACCACCGGCAGGGCGGTCTGGCGCAGCAGCTGGCGGGCGCGCAGCAGGCGCAGCTTGAGGTAAAAGCGCGACGGCGAGCAGCGCAGGTATTTCTGGAACAACCGCTCCAGCTGCCGCCGCGACAGCTCGATGAAACTCGCCAGGTCATCCAGGTCGATGGGTTCTTCCAGATTAGCCTCCATCAGCGCTATCACTTCCTGCAGTTTTGGCTGGGCGCTGGCCAGGGCTTCGCGCAGGGTCAGCCGCGGCGGCGTGGGCTCGCTGCGCAGTTGGCCGAAGGCCAGGGTCTCGCTGATGGCGCCGAGCAATGCCGGGCCCTGGCTGCGGCCGATCAGCTGCAGCATCAACTCCAGCGCGGCGCTGCCGCCGGCGGCGGTGTAGCGGTCGCGGTCCAGCACATAGGGCTGCGGGCTCAGGGCGATGCCGGGGAAGCGTTCGCGCAGGTCCTCCCGGCAGGTCCAGGCAGTGCTGCATTCGTAGCCCTGCAACAGGCCGGCTTCGGCCAGTACCCAACTGGCCGAACCCAATGCGCCCAGGTGCACGCCGGCCGCCGCCAGGGCCTGGAGCCGGACACGCAGCGCCGGGTCGCAGGCGCCAGCCGGTCCATCGCCGCCACAGAGGATCAGCGCATCCAGATTCGGCTCATCCCCCAGCCGCGCCTCGGGAGATACCTGCATGCCATTGCCGGCGCGGACCGCTGAGCCATCCAGGTTCAGCGTGCGCCAGCGGTAGAGCAGGCTGCCGGACAGCTGGTTGGCCAGGCGCAGGGGTTCCAGGGCACCGGCCAGGGCGATCAGGCTGAAGTCCTCCAGTAGCAGGAAGCCGATGGACTCCAGCCGTTGCCGGGCTTGCGGAAGGGCTTGATAGGCGCTCATGGCATCAGCACTCCACAGCGCTGACGGCCAGGCCGCCGCGCGAGGTTTCCTTGTACTTGTCGTGCATGTCGGCACCGGTGTCGCGCATGGTGCGGATCACCTGGTCCAGCGAGATGAAGTGCTCGCCGTCGCCGCGCAGCGCCATCTGCGCCGCGTTGATCGCCTTCACCGCGGCGATCGCGTTGCGCTCGATACACGGCACCTGCACCAGCCCGCCCACCGGATCGCAGGTCAGCCCCAGGTTGTGCTCCAGGCCGATCTCCGCCGCGTTCTCCAGCTGCGCCGGGGTCGCCCCCAGCACTTCCGCCAGCCCCGCCGCGGCCATCGCGCAGGCCGAGCCCACCTCGCCCTGGCAACCGACTTCGGCGCCGGAGATCGAGGCGTTCTTCTTGCACAAAATGCCCACCGCCGCCGCGCCGAGGAAGAAGTTCACCACGTCGTCCTCCGACGCCTCGGGGTTGAAGCGCATGTAGTAGTGCAGCACCGCCGGGATGATCCCCGCCGCGCCATTGGTCGGCGCGGTGACCATGCGCCCGCCGGCGGCGTTTTCTTCGTTCACCGCCAGGGCGTAGAGGTTGACCCACTCCATGGCACTCATGGTCGAGCCGATCACGTTGGGCTTGCCCAGCTCCTGCAGGCTGCGGTGCAGCTTGGCCGCGCGGCGGCGCACATTCAGCCCGCCGGGGAGGATGCCTTCGTGGCCGAGGCCGTTGCTCACGCACTCCTGCATGGCGTCCCACAGCTTGAGCAGCCCGGCACGGATCTCCGCCTCGCTGCGCCAGGCCTTCTCGTTGGCCAGCATCAGTTCGGCGATGCGCAGGTTGTGGCGCTGGCAGAGCTGCAGCAGCTCCTCGGCGCTGGAGAAGTCATAGGGCAGTGCGGTGGCGTCCTGATCCAGCTGGCCGGCCTTGGCCTGGGCCTCGTCGACCACGAAGCCGCCGCCGATCGAGTAGTAGGTGTCGCGGTGCAGTTCACCGCCCTCGCCTTCGACGATCAGGGTCATGGCGTTGGGGTGGTAGGGCAGGTTTTCTTCCAGCAGCAGCAGGTCGCGGCTCCAGTCGAACGGCACCGGCTGGCGGCCGTCCAGCAGCAGCTCGCCGGCGGCCTGCAGCGCCTCGATGCGCGGGCCGATCTGCGTCGGATCGATACGGTCCGGCCATTCGCCCATCAGCCCCATCAGCGTGGCGCGGTCGGTGCCGTGGCCGACGCCGGTGGCCGACAGCGAGCCGTACAGGCGCACCTCGACGCGGCGCACCTGCGCCAGCAGGCCGCGCTCGCGCAGCGCCGTGGCGAACAGCGCCGCCGCGCGCATGGGGCCCACGGTGTGCGAGCTGGAGGGGCCGATACCGATCTTGAACAGGTCGAACACGCTGAT
>NZ_SSON01000063.1 GCF_029871245.1 Pseudomonas sp. BN102
GTGGCATTGCGCCATTTGATGCCGAAGTTCTTCAGCGGGCCGTCCTGGAACACGTAGGCGATGTCGGTGTTGCGTTCCCATTCCTTGCCGTCTTCGCGGTTGGCGCCGAGGTCGACGTTGTCGCCGGACAGGTAGCGGGTCATGAAGGTCAGGCCGGGAATGCCGAGGCTGGCGAAGTTGTAGTCGTAGCGGGCCTGCCAGGATTTCTCGTCCTTGTTGGCGAAGTCGCCGATCTGTACGTAGTTGACCAGGAAGGGGTCGGTGCCGTTGATGTAGGCGAAGCCGGTGTCGCCGCTCATGCTCTGGTAGCCGAGGCCGAAGGCATGGCCGCCGAGGGCGTAGGTGAACATGGCGCCGAAGGCCTTGTTGTCGACGTTGCTGGTGCCCTCGTCGGTGGAGCGGGCGAAGCGCAGGTCGCTCTTCAGCGACTGCTTGTCGCCCAGCGGCAGCAGGTGCACGGCGCTGACATAGTGTTGCTTGTAGAAGTCGTCCAGCTCGCCGTAGTGGTAGCCGGTGCTGAGGCTGTCGTTCCACTTGTAGCTGGCGCCGGCGAAGTTGAAGGCATCGCTGGTGGTGCCGCGGCGGAAGCTGATACCGCGGGCGCCGCCGTTGGCGATGGTCATGTCCTCGTAGTCGGAGGAGTCGCGCTGGTTGACCTGCTTGAGCTGGCCGGCGTCGAAGGTCAGGCCGTCGAGTTCCAGGGAGTTCAGGTGGCCGCCCTGGAAGGTCTGCGGCAGCAGGCGCGAGTCGTTGTACTGGACCACCGGCAGCTTGGGCAACAGGGTGCCGACCTTGAGCACGCTCTTCGAGGCGCGCAGCTTGGCGGTGAGGCCGAGTTCGCCGTATTCGTCCTGGGCGCGGCCGGTTTCGCGGTCGCGTTTCAGCAGGCCGGTGCCGCTGCGGTCGGGGCTGGAGTCGAGCTTGACGCCGAGCAGGCCGAGGGCATCGACGCCGACGCCGACCGTGCCTTCGGTGAAGCCGGATTCATAGCGCAGGAGGAAGCCCTGGGCCCACTCCTCGGCCTTGGCCTGGGGCGCATTGTCCTGGCGGAAGTCGCGGTTGAAGTAGAAATTGCGCAGTTCCAGGCTGGCCTTGCTGTCCTTGATGAATTCGGCCTGGGCGATGCCCGGCAGGGTGATACTGGCGCCAAGCGTGGCCAGGGCCACGGCTTTGGCAAGCGAGGTCTTGCTCATTGTTATTGTCTCCTCGTGGGGTGCAGGTCGGTCGGGTCGTCCTGTTACAACGAGGTGACTAAAGCATTTCGTTACAGATTCTGCAGTTAGACGATGGTCGGCCGCTCACTGGATCCACTGTGGGTAGTAGCCGAGCTTGTCCTGTACACGGGCGTCGTGGGCCGGAATCACGGTGAGCCCGGGCTCGCGCTGCAGCAGCTCGTGGACCTTCTGCAACTGGGCGCGGGTGCCTTCGCGGTCGTTGTCCACCATGCGCCGGCTGATCCAGAACTTTTCCTTCGGCCCGGTGAAACCTTCCAGGCGCCAGCTGGCATCGCCGGTGAAGAAGAAGCGACGGCCATCTTCCAGCGTCACGAACAGGCCCACCGCACCGGGTGTATGGCCGCTGAGGGGCACCAGCACCAGGCTGCGGTCACCGAAGAGGTCGAGGCTCTCCTCGAAGCCCATGAAGGGTATTGGCAGGAAGAGGAAGGGCCGCCACTTCACCCCATGGGCGAACTGGCTGGGCAACACTGCCGGCGGAGTGGCGATTTCGCTGAACTCGATTTCCTCATAGGGCGCCCAGACCGGCACTTCGGGAAAGTCCGCCAGCGCCGAGGCGTGGTCCCAGTGGGCATGGCTGAGGTAGATGCGATCGACGCGAATGCCGTCGCGATCCAACTGGTCGCGGGCCGGCGTGACCGCGCCGTACTTCATCAGCGGCTTGTCCCACCAGGGCATCTCCTTGTCGAACTGGGCGTCCACCTGACGGCCCAGGCCGGTATCGAAGAGCAGGGTGGCAGCGTGGTGCTGGATCAGCACCGCCACGTGGTTGACGGTCACCTTCTCGGTCCACTTGCCGTCCGCCACGGTGAAGGCGTCCAGGGTTTCGGTCTGGGCGGTCTTCACCAGGGCGAAACGCAGGCCCTCGGCCTGGGCGGCGAGGCCGCAGGTGCCGAGCAGGACCAACAGGAAAAGCGAACGCAAACGCATGGTCAGTTTCCTTGGGGCAGAAAGGGGGAGGGCCGCGCTACGTCGAAGCGCAGCGGCAAACGGTTGCGGCGCAGGCGCCAGCGGCCGGGGGTGAGAGCCAGCAGGCGCTCGGCGCCGGGCAGCGCCGGCAAATCGACCTGCGCGGCCGGCTCCGGCCAGTAGAGTTGCGCGCGGGCTTCCAGGTGCAGCAGGTCGCCACTGTCGAAGTCCACCCAGAGCAGGCCGCAGCGGGGCTCCAGCAGCAGGTTGCCGAGAGTGTTGAACATCAGGTTGCCGCTGTAGTCCGGCAGCCAGAGTCGGCCGCCCTCGCCCAGGTGGACGAAACCCGGTGCGCCGCCGCGGTGGGAGATGTCCACGCCGCCGCTGTGCGGGTCGAGATGCTGGCTGGCGATGAACAGGGTGTCGCTGCGCTGCACCAGCTCCAGCCAGCGCGGGTCGGGCCCGGTGCCCTGTTCAAGTGGGCCTGCCGGGCGAACTTCCCAGCGCCAGTCGCGGGCCTGGATGTACTTCGGGCAATTGCCGAAGGACTGCTGGACGGCGACGGTGAAACCTTCGCCGTCGCTCTCCACCAGCGGGCCGTTCATGCGGTTGCGCCGCCGCGTCGGCAGCTCCAGGCCGAGCAGGCCGAGGCGTGCCTCGCTGTGCAGGTTGGTGGCCAATGGATCGTCCGCCTCGGGCCGGGCATTGACGCGTAGCAAGGTCGCTTCCGGGGAGCGGGCGAAGCCCGGCTTGCCCCAGAGCACCGAGGCCTGGGGCTGGCCATCCGCATCCAGGCTGCCCACCAGCAGCCAGGGCAGCAGGGCGAAGAACTCGCGGTGCTGTTCCGGCATGTGGTCGCGGATTACCCGGCTGCCCACCGCCTCCAGTTGCTCGCGAACGCCAAGGCGAGTCTGGATGCTCTGCTCGCCAGGATGGAAGGGGCTGCTCATATAGCCTCCGGGCCCGTCACAGGCGGGGCAGTTCGAGGTAGCCGGGCAGGGCGCGGATGCGCGCGAACCAGGCCTGCAGATGGGGGTAGGGCGCCAGTGTAAGTCCGCCTTCTTCGGCCATGGCGAGATAGGGGTAGACCGCCACGTCGGCGATGCTCGGTTGCCCGCCCACCAGCCAGGTGCGGTCGGCCAGATGCGTGTTCACCAGTTCCAGCACCTGGCGGCCCTTGGCCTGCGCGCCTTCGAGGTCGCCGGGGCGGCGGAACAGATGGATCACCCTCGCCGAGGCAGGGCCCTGGTGCACTTCATTGGCGGCATAGCTCAACCAACTGGCGACATGGGCCTGCTGCAGGGCGTCTTCGGGGAGCCAGGCGGGTGCGTAGCGCCGTGCCAGATAAACAAGTATGGCCTGGGAGTCGGCCACCGGCTGGTCCTGGTCCACCAGTACCGGCACCTGGCCGCGTGGGTTGATGGCGAGGAATTCCGGGCGCTTCTGCGCGCCGGCGGGCAGGTCGACATGCACCACCTCGGCCTGCTGGCCGATCAGGCCGAGGAACAGGCGCACCTTGTAGCAATTGCCGGAAAGGGGGAAGTCGTGGAGTTGCATGGCGGCGTCCTTTGTTGTGGGTTATGGTGTCGAATACTAGACAGACAGGTCTGTATATTTCAAGGTCGATTTCACTCGAACCTCGCCGGGGCTTGTGTGGCGCGGGTTTGAGCCGGCGCGGGCGGTTGCGCATAATGCGTCGGTCCAGGAGGTTCACATGGCTTCAAGCAAACGCGATCAGTTGATCGACACCGCCATCGCGCTGTTCTACCGCGACGGTTTCCATGCCACCGGCATCGACCGGATCCTCGCCGAGTCCGGTGTGGCGAAAATGACCCTCTACAAGCACTTCAAGTCCAAGGACGAGCTGATCGAGGCGGCCCTGCAGAAGCGCCTGGAACCGAGCCGGCAGCGTATGGCCTGGGCCTTGGACAATCTCTCGCCGAAAGCGGCGATCTTCGCTGTCTTCGACGGGCTGCACGCACTGATCCACGACGGCGAGTTCTTCGGTTGCGCCTTCGTCAACGCCGCCGCCGAGTTCCATGACCGCGAGCACCCCATCCATTGTGTCGCCGCGAGCCACAAGGCCAACGCCGAGCGGCATTTCCGCATCGCCCTGGAGCGCTTGGAGGTCGCCGAGCCCGAGCGCCTCGCGCGCCAGTTGCAATACCTGATGGAAGGGGCCATCACCATGGCCCATATGCAGGGGCCGGGTGACCAGGCGCTGGAAGCCAAGGACGCGGCCGCCATCCTGTTGCGCGCCGCCGGGGCCTGAGTCTCGATCCACTGGTCGGGGCTGGCTCAAGCTCCTCGGCCATCGGCCGCAACAGAGGGGGCACCGTCGACCTCGGATCCCCGCCATGATTGCCCTGGCCTCTCTCGCACCTTCCGCCCACCGCGGTGCCTTCCCCGGCCTCGCCGCCGCCATGTCGCGCAACCAGGTGGATGCCCAGCAAGCACTGGCCGACGCCTTCGATCGCGCCCAGGCCGAGACGCTCAACAAGGGCCTGCTGGATGGCCTGCAACCCTTGCAGGACAAGGCCCAGGGGCAGTCCCCGGCAGCTTGAGCGCGTGCTAGAATTCGCGCCTCGCTGATCTCCGAGGCGCTTCCCGATGCTTCCTGAATGCCAACTCTTCGGCACCCTTGGCTGTCACCTGTGCGAGGTGGCGGAAGGCGTGCTCATGCCCTTCGTCGAGCGCGGCCTGATGGTGGAGCTGGTGGATATCGCCGACCGGGAAGAGTGGGTCCAGGCCTACGGCCTGCGCATTCCCGTCCTGCGCCGTTGCGATAACGGCAGCGAACTGGGCTGGCCCTTCGATGCGACCGCGGTGGCGTCCTTCCTTTCCAACTGAGCCATCCCGCCTGAGCCAAGGCGTGCCGCTGCACATATCAGGCAATACCACCTTCCCTACGAGCCGGCACTGTTCCGGCTGTTCTCGCACTTGACCTCGTCCTGGTATCGGCAAGCTGGCCGCCGTGGAGGCGCTGCCTCTGTCTCACACTCATTGTGAAATTTCATACGAGCAAAGGGTCT
Source organism: Pseudomonas sp. BN102 (assembly GCF_029871245.1). GTDB lineage: Bacteria > Pseudomonadota > Gammaproteobacteria > Pseudomonadales > Pseudomonadaceae > Metapseudomonas. The sequence goes on from NZ_SSON01000063.1 coordinate 5,177, forward strand.
TGTGAGCCTTCAGGTACCGTCAATAGATTTCTGCTGCCGTCGAGAATGCAAACCTGAATCACTAATTTTCGATGGCAGGCAACCGTCATTGCTCATTCGAAGTACAGACGGTCGGAAAGGATCTGCCACGGAAGCGGGAAATGCAGAACAAGGATGCAGGGGCGTCGGAGGCACAGGCGACGGAGGGTGCCGCGCCATTGGATACAGGCTTGGCCTGCCTGGTGATGCTGGCGCGTTTCCACAACGTTGCAGCCTCCGCCGAACAACTGGCCCATGAGTTTGCCGAGGCTGGCGACACGCTGAGTGCCACCGAACTGCTAATGGCTGCGCGCAGGCTGGGGCTGAAGGCCAAACGGGTGCGTACCCGGCGCGAGCGCTTGAGCCACACGCCATTACCGGCCATCGCCATCTCCAGGGCGGGTGATTTCTTCATCGTGGCGCGCCTGGACGACAACAAGGCGCTGATCCACGACCCCCGCACCGGGCAGCCGGAAGTCCTCGATAACGGAGCCTTCGATGAGCGCTGGGCGGGCGAGTTGCTACTCATCCGTTCTGAAGCTTCCCTGGCGGGCGAACTCGCCAGGTTCGATTTCACCTGGTTCATCCCGGCCATCGTCAAATACCGCAAGTTGCTGGGCGAAGTGCTGCTGGTGTCGTTCGTCCTGCAGATATTCGCCTTGCTAACGCCGCTGTTCTTCCAGGTGGTGATGGACAAGGTGCTGGTCCATCGCGGCCTTTCCACGCTGGACGTGATAGCAGTCGGCCTGCTGGGGATCATGCTGTTCGAAACGCTGCTCAGCGGTTTGCGCAGTTACGTCTTTGCCCATACCGCCAGCCGGATCGACGTCGAACTGGGCTCCAGGCTTTTCCGCCACCTGGTGACCCTTCCGCTGGCCTACTTTCAGGCCAGGCGGGTAGGGGACTCGGTGGCGCGCGTCAGGGAGCTGGAAAATATCCGCAACTTCCTGACCGGCAACGCCATCACCTTGCTGCTGGACGTGCTGTTCTCCGTGGTGTTCATCGCCGTGATGTGCTTCTACAGCGGCTGGCTGACGCTGGTGGTGGTACTGTCGCTGCCCCTTTATTTCGTACTCTCCCTGTTCATCACGCCGCCACTGCGGGCGCGCCTTCAGGAAAGCTTCAACCGGGGCGCGGAGAACCAGGCGTTCCTGGTCGAGACCATGAACGGCATCGACACCCTCAAGTCGATGGCCGTAGAGCCGCAGATCAACCGCCGCTGGGATAACCAGTTGGCGGGCTATGTGGCTGCCAGTTTCAGGACCCGGACCCTGTCGACGCTGGCCAATGAAGGCGTATCGCTGATCGGCAAGTTGGTGACCGTGGCGACCCTGTGGCTCGGCGCGCGCCTGGTCATCGACGGGGAGCTCAGCGTTGGCCAGTTGATCGCCTTCAACATGCTGGCCGGTCGGGTGGCGCAGCCCATCATGCGCCTGGCGCAGCTGTGGACTGACTTCCAGCAAACCGGCGTCTCAATCCAGCGTCTGGGCGATATCCTCGATACCCGCAGCGAGCTGTCGCAGGCTTCGCGTTCGGCATTGCCACCCTTGCGTGGACGAATCGAGTTCGACCAGGTGCACTTCCGCTATCGGCCCGATACCTCCGAAGTGCTGCGTGGCATCAGCGTGACGATCCAGGCGGGCGAAGTGATTGGCGTGGTCGGCCGTTCCGGTTCGGGCAAGAGCACCCTGACGCGCTTGCTGCAGCGTCTCTATGCCCCCGAGCGGGGAAGGGTGCTGGTGGATGGCATGGACCTGGCCCTGGCGGATGTCTCCTCGCTGCGCCGGCAGATCGGCGTGGTACTGCAGGAGAACATGCTATTCAACCGCAGCATCCGCGAAAACATCGCCCTCGCCGACCCCGGCGCCCCCATCGAAACTGTCATCCTGGCAGCCCGGCTGGCAGGCGCCCATGAGTTCATTCTCGAGCTGCCGGAAGGCTACGACACTGTGGTGGGGGAACACGGCACTTCGCTGTCCGGCGGCCAGCGGCAGCGCATCGCCATCGCCCGCGCACTGATGGGCAATCCGCGCATCCTGATCTTCGACGAGGCCACTAGCGCGCTGGACTATGAGTCCGAGCGGGTCATCCAGCAGAACATGCAGGCTATCTGCAAGGGGCGCACGGTGATCATCATCGCCCACCGCCTCTCCACGGTGCGCAATGCCAACCGCATCCTGGTACTGGACCGCGGCCAGCTCGTCGAGCAAGGCACTCATGCCGAGCTGCTGGCCCACCAGGCCGGCCATTACGCGCGGCTGCACCGTCTGCAAGGGGGCGCCGCATGAACACGTCCTCCGCGACGCGCGAGCTTCTACGCCTTTACCGCCGCGCCTGGCGCCATGCCTGGCGCAGCCGCAAGGCCATGGATGCCCCGCCGCGCCTGGCCCACGAAATACAGTTCCTCCCCGCCGCGCTGGCGCTGCAGGAGCAGCCGGTCCATCCGGCTCCTCGCTACATCCAGTGGGTCATCATGGCATTTGCCGCCCTGGCGCTGCTCTGGGCCTGCCTGGGCGAGATAGACGTGGTGGCCACTGCCACCGGACGGATAGTCCCCAACGGCAAGAGCAAGGTCATCCAGTCCAGCGACGTGGCGGTGGTCAAGGCCATCCATGTCCACGACGGCCAGTGGGTCAAGGCCGGGGACCTGCTGGTGGAGTTGGATGCCCAGATCACCGCTGCGGATGTCGAACGCCTGAAAAGCGACCTGCTGGCCGCCCAGGTGGACAACGCCAGGGCCCGCGCCTTGCTTGACGCCATACAACACGAACGCGAGCCGGCCTCCCTGGCCGAGTTCATTCCCCAAGCCACGCCCCAACAACAGCAGGCTGCCCAACGCTGGCTGCAAGGGCAGTACCTGGAGCTGCGCAGCACCCTCGAACAGGGAGCCGCCGAGATCGACCAGCGCGCAGCCGAAATCCGGGCGTCCGACGCCAGCATCGCCTCCCTGCGGGAAAGCCTGCCCATCGCCCGGCAGCTTTCGGCCGACTACAAGAGGCTGCTGGACAAGGGCATCGTCGGCAAGCATGCCTGGTTGCAGAAAGAGCAGGCGCGGTTGGAGCAAGAGCGCGAACTCCAGGTGCAGCACGCGCGGCTGCAGGAACTGACGGCCGCCAGGAAGGAGGCCGAGCATGGCCGGCGAAGCGTCATTGCCCAGACCCGTCGCGCCATGCTCGACCTGCAGCATGAATCCGCCCAGACGATCGCGGCCCTGACCCAGGAACTGAAAAAGGCCGAGCAGCGCAACCGCCTGATGCGCCTGATCGCCCCCGTGGACGGCACCGTCCAGCAACTGGCGATCCATACCGACGGCGGCGTGGTCACCGAAGCCCAGCCACTGATGGTGATCGTACCCAGCGACCAACCGGTGGAAGTGGAAGCCATGCTGGAGAACAAGGACATCGGCTTCGTTCGGCCTGGGCAGGACGTTGAGATCAAGGTCGAGACCTTCACCTTCACCAAGTACGGCGTGGTGCACGGCACCGTGCAGAGCATTTCCAGCGACGCCATCGACGACGAAAAACTTGGCCTCGTCTACAGCACCCGGATTCAGCTCAGGGAAAACAGCATCCGAGTCGGTGAAAACACCATCGCGTTATCGCCGGGCATGGCGATTCGGGCGGAAGTCAAAACCGACAAACGCCGGGTGATCGAATATTTCCTAAGCCCGCTGCAGCAATACGCCAGTGAAGGTCTGGTGGAGCGTTGATGTGTGGGCTGTTGAAATGCCGGAGGGGAACTTGGCAATCAGGATGCTTCCGATTGGAGAGGGGAAGTTGATATATCGCGCCACGCTCGCGTGCCTGTTGTTGTCGCTGGCTGCACCGGCGAAAGCGCAGGGACCTGCGCCTGTCAGGACGTTTGGCGACTGGAGCGTGCTATGGGTACAGGAAAGCGTGAATTTGATGGCGGTTACGCTCGATAACTACGGGAACTATATCGCCCTTCGCTGCCTGGTCCAGGAGCAGCGATGCCTGCATGTTCTTTCGGTCAATTCCAGTTGCCAGGCCGACGTGAGTTATCCCGTGCTTGTCAGCAGTGGCACGAATTCCCGTGCCATGGGCTTTTCTTGTCGGGATGCCGAAAGTTCAACGGAGTTGGTGGCTGATGATCAGGGCGAGATACATGAAATCTGGAAGCGGGACGGTTTCCTAGGTATTTCGATATCAGTCACGGATGGCCATTTCAAAAATGCCAGGTTCAGTATGATAGGTGCTTTTGAGGCCATGGAGTATGTGAAGAAATATACGCGGGAGCAGGATGATGTTGAACATCAATTGTAGGCATTTGTTTCCTTATGTGGGTGCAGTGGTGCGAAATAAAATTCAAATGAATTATATCCCTTCTGCGTTGGTGTGAGGTCAGATTAGTGGGGTGAAGGAGGTGGCGTATATGAGCTCTGGTGAGGGTTGTTTCTGGGGTCGAATTGCTCCCCAAAAAGCATTTATGGTTGCACTTCTGACTTACTCGATGCTGCTGGCGGGTTGCTCTGAGAAGTTGTGGCTTATAAAGCCATTTGATGTTTCAAAGAGCAGTCAGGTTGTCATGGCTAATTTTCTTATAAAGAAGGAGGGTGACTATCAGTTTTCTTTGTTGTTCGTCTGGAAGGACAGCCTGCGTGAGATGGAAGAGCAGGAGGAGATTTTCGGAAGTGGTGGTGTGCCTATAGAGATGGGTGAGTCGAATTTTGAGGGGAATAAGGGTGTTCCGATTCCGCTGGATCTTCGATTGGTCAAAGATGGGACGCTCCTTTTGGAGGAGCGCGTGGACACATCGGGGGTGGCGTACTACCAATCTTTTGAGTATGAGGGGAGTTCGAAGAGTGCAGCGGGTAGGCTAATAAAAAATATTTCCCTTGAGCCGGGGAATTATTTTGTAGAGGTTAGGACGGTTATAGATATTAAGGAGTTTGCCGGAGGTGAGAGCTATATAAAATTTGCGTATTACAAGCCGAAAATATAAATGCTCATGGAGAGGTTGAGAGGCGATGGATGGTAAAAGATACACAGTTACCTATAAGGTTGCTGCTGTGGGAAGCAGATATATATATCAGGAAAATAGTAATGGTCATAAGGTAGGCGACGAACACTCATCCTCGGGTGGGCACATGTGGTATAGCCTGAGTGATGGGGTCAACAAAAAAAGTTTTGGGTTCTCTTCGGAGCGGGAAGAGATTTTTGGCCCTGGTCGCGTTACGCCGTATGACGACAAGGGATATCAGCAAACGGTGTATGAAGTTACTTTGGATTTGTCTAAGGAGCAGTATGATATATTGCTTTCGTTCTCGAATAGCCCAAAGGCGTTTGGCTTTAATGGCGATGAATATCATCTCCTGAAAAATAGTTGTGTTGATTTTGCTTACTCATCACTAAAGGCGATTGGTTATAATGAAAAGGGTTTTCAAGGGAAATTATTTCCTGCCGATAATGTTGGAAAACTCAATGAGCTATTCATGAATTATGGTGCGACTATTATTCGCGACGACCTGAAGCGTCGAGGTGAGTACTACGAAGACAAGGATGCAAAGTCCTGCATATGGCTCGGTGGCTATGAGCAGATAATCCGAGTGTCCATGGAGCACTTGTCCTCACCCAATAACCGGTTCTCCTTGGCAAAGGCATTAGATGTCGAGTACCAAGCTGGCAAGTGGTACAAAACCGCTCAGATCGGCCAGGGGTTGTATAACGATTTCACCAAGTGGTTCTCCACCACACTGGTCAACTCCTTCAAGGGTTCCAAGTCTCCAGGTTTTGATTTCAAACTCGACACTAGCGGCCTGCGCTACACGCCCATAGGCGCTTTCTACGAATCACGCACGCCGGCCACCGACAATGCCCCCTCCATTGCCAGCAAGACCCCGGTGCTGCTCGACAGCGCCGGCAACGCCCAGTCGGCTGCGACGCTGGCCGCGCTGGATGCGAATCGCGATGGCAGGTTGAGTGGCGATGAGCTGGGGTCGCTGCGGGCCTGGGCGGACCTCAATGAAAACGGGGTGATCGACACGGGGGAACTGCAGAGCCTCGGCAAGTCAGGGCTATCGCTGGTCCGCGAAACCGATTACGGCTTCTACACCCGTGGCAACGCCCGCATTGCCTGGAATCCTGCGACACCGGGCCGGCCAAACGAGCATGTCGGCGTACCGGCCCAGCCCGATCACACGAGGCCTGTGCCGGGCAGCAACTATCGGGCATTGCGGGATACGGATCAGATATTCAATAGCAAAGCGGCCTTGGTCATCTGGAAGCCCACTCAGGTCAAAGTCAATTTCCAGAACCAGACCTACCTGATCGGTACCGACGGCGACGACCGCTTCGATGCCAACTACTACGCCCAGTACGCCTTCATCAACAGCGCGTTGCTGGTGAACTTCCTCGGTGGCGGGGGCAATGACGTTGTCGGTGGCAGTGTACGCAACGACAGCATCTGGGGCGGTACCGGCAACGACCTTCTGCTCGGCTACGCCGGCGACGACAGCCTGTACGGCGAGGAAGGGGACGATGAGCTGCAGGGCCATGACGGCGCCGACTACCTGGACGGCGGCATAGGCAATGACAAGCTGTTCGGCGGCAATGGCAATGATGTGCTGCATGGGGCCGATGGCGATGACGGGCTCAGCGGCGAGGCGGGGGACGACAGCCTGTATGGTGGCCGCGGCGACGATCTCCTCCTTGGTGGCCTGGGCAACGACCTGCTGGATGGCGGGGAGGGCAATGATCAGCTGCTGGGCGAGGCGGGTAACGACATTCTGTTTGGCGGAGATGGCCATGACGAACTGCAGGGTGGTGACGGCCATGACCAACTGCTGGGGGAGGCCGGGAACGATCGACTGTTCGGCCAGGCCGGCAACGACGTCCTCTGGGGTGCTGCCGGCGATGATTTGCTGATCGGTTTCAACGCGTTCAACGAGGCGAGTCAGAGTCTGTTTCCGGGCGAAAGCGATGACGATCAGCTCTTCGGCGGTGCCGGCGCGGACAGCCTCTATGGCGGCCTGGGCAATGACCTGCTCGATGGCGGCACGGAGAATGACTTCCTGGCCGGAAACGAAGGCCATGACAGCCTGTTTGGCGGCGCGGGCGACGATGAACTGCAGGGCGGCGATGGTCATGATCAGTTGCTGGGGGAGGAGGGTAATGACCGACTGTTCGGCCAGGCCGGCAACGACATCCTATGGGGCGGCGATGGCGACGACCTGCTGAAGGGATTCACTGGTAGCAACGAGGCCAAGCAAAGCCTGTCGGCCGGTGAAACCGATGACGACACCCTCCACGGCGGCGCTGGTAATGACCTGCTGCTTGGCGGCCTGGGCAACGACACGTTGTTTGGGGATACGGGTAACGACGAGCTGCAAGGCGGCGATGGCCATGATCTGCTCTACGGCGGGGAGGGCAACGACCGGCTGTTTGGCCAGGTGGGCAATGACGTGCTCTATGGCGGTGACGGCGACGATCTGCTGGTGGGCTTCACCGCGGACAATGAAAGCAAGCAGAGCTTGGGGGGCAGTGAGACGGACAATGACTGGCTGTATGGCGGAGCGGGTAACGACACCCTGCTCGGCGGTCTCGGCGACGACTACCTGGATGGCGGTGCCGGCAGCGATCTGATGGAGGGCGGCAAGGGCAACGACACCTACATCGTTAACAGCGTCAACGACGTCATCCTCGAACATGCCGGCGAGGGCTACGACACCGTAATCAGCAGCGCCAACTACCTGCTCAATGCCAATATCGAGGAGCTGCGCCTGGTGGAGGGCTTCGACATCCATGCCACCGGCAATGCCCTGGACAACAAGCTGATCGGCAACAGCCGCAACAACATCCTCGATGGCGTCACGGGCAAGGACATCATGATCGGCGGCGCCGGCGACGATACCTATTACGTCGACAATGTCGGTGACCAGGTCATCGAACTGGCCGGAGACGGTGTGGACACGGTGCAGAGCAGCATCAGCCATGCGCTGGCGGCCAACGTGGAAAACCTCATCCTGCTGGACTTTGCCAAGGCCGAGAAAGGCCTGGTGGATGGCGAGCGTACGCTGGTGTACGGCTACCCGAAGCGATATGAACTCGATTACATGCAGGGCGATGCCGTGCCTGATTTCCACGGCACCTGTGCCTTGACGGCGATCGCCAACCTGCTGACCCAGTCCGACCGCCCGACGACCGAGGGCGAGGTGGTCAAACTGGCTATCGACAACCGCTGGACTGTGAGCGACGCGGCTCGGCCGGCCCATGAACGTGGTGGCTCGAACTTCGCTCAGCAGCAGGCGATCCTCGACCGCTACGGCATCCGCAACGAACTGCTGGCCGGCTACAACGAGCAGGGTGTTGCCAACCTGATTCGCAGCGGGCGCGGCGTCATCCTCGCGGTCAATGCAGGCGTACTGTGGGATGACCCGACCCAGGTGGCGGATGGCGCGGTAAACCATGTGGTGACCGTAACCGGCGCTGCCTACAGCGAGACGAGCGGCAAGTTGCTGGGCTTCTACATTGCCGACTCTGGCCGGCAGAGGGTCAGCGACATGACCCGCTTTGTGAGCCTGGAGAAGTTCCGACTGGCTGCAAATGTCGCCGGCAGCTATGCGATCTACACCATCGAGCCGCTGAAACTTTGGAATGAGGACATCGATGGCCAAGGCAACGGCCTGGACAACGTATTGATGGGTAACCGTGGCAACAACCTGCTCAACGGCGGCGCCGGCAACGATACCCTCGGCGGCGGCGCCGGCACAGACAGGCTGTACGGCTATACCGGTAGCGACACCTACCTGTTCAACCTGGGCGACGGGCACGACACCATCATCGAAGTGGAAGCCATGTGGAACACCGACGTCCTGAAGTTCGGCGCCGGTATCGCGGCAGCCGACATCGATGTCAAGCGGGAGGGGGACAGCCTGGTGCTGCAGCATCGAAATGGCCAGGATCAGGTCACCATCGGCGGCTGGTTCCTAGCCTCCTATGGCTACACCGACTATCACCGCCTGAGCCGCGTCGAGTTCGCCGACGGTAGCCAGTGGCGCCGCGATCATCTTTCCGTTGGTGATGGCAACGACACGCTCATTGGAGGTGACACCCATGACGTGCTGAAGGGGTTTGGCGGCAACGATACCCTCGATGGTGGCGCGGGCAATGACACCCTCAGCGGCGGAACCGGCAATGACAGGCTGTACGGGTACACCGGCAGCGACACCTACCTGTTCAACCTGGGCGACGGGCACGACACCATCATCGAAGTGGAGGCCATGTGGAACACCGACGTCCTGAAGTTCGGCGCCGGTATCGTGGCGGCCGACATCGGGGTCAGTCGGGAGGGCGATAGCCTGGTATTGCAGCATCGCAATGGCGAGGATCAGGTCACCATCGGCGGCTGGTTCCTCGCCTCCTATGGCTACGCCGATTACCACCGCTTGAGCCGTGTCGAGTTTGCCGACGGTACCCGGTGGCACCGCGATCAGATTTCAAACTGGGCGGTATCGGAGGTAAGGGGGAGTAGCGGCAACGACAGGCTCATCGGAGGGGACACCCATGATGTGCTGAAGGGCTTCAGTGGCAACGACAACCTCGATGGGTTGGCTGGCGACGACAGGCTCCACGGCGGCGATGGCGATGACACCCTACTGGGCGGAGTGGGCCAGGACTATCTGGACGGCGGGCTGGGCAACGATACCCTCGACGGTGGCCTGGGCAATGACACCCTCAACGGCGGAACCGGCAATGACAGGCTGTACGGGTACACCGGCAGCGACACCTATCTGTTCAATCTGGGCGACGGGCACGACACCATCATCGAAGTCGAAGCCATGTGGAACATCGATGTCCTGAAATTCGGCTCCGGTATTGTGGCAGCCGACATTGAGGTCAGTCGGCAGGGCGATAGCCTGGTGTTGCAGCATCGTAATGGCCAGGATCAGGTCACTATCGGCAGCTGGTTCCTGGCCTCCTATGGCTACACCGACTATCACCGCTTGAGCCGTGTCGAGTTTGCCGACGGTATCCAGTGGAGCCGCGAGCAGCTCTCCCTGTGGGCGGCATCGGCAATAAGGGGCAGTGACGGCAATGACACGCTCGCCGGGAGTGACGCTGATGACGTAATGAAGGGGTATGGCGGCAACGATACTTTCGATGGTGGCGCGGGCAACGACACCCTCATCGGAGGGGCTGGGGATGATCGCCTGTACGGCCACACCGGCAGCGACACCTATCTTTTCAATCTGGGCGACGGGCACGACACCATCATCGAGGTGGAAGCCATGTGGAACACCGACGTCCTGAAGTTCGGCGCCGGCATCGTGGCGGCCGACATCGGGGTCAGTCGGGAGGGCGATAGCCTGGTATTGCAGCATCGCAATGGCGAGGATCAGGTCACGATCGGCGGCTGGTTCCTGGCCTCCTATGGCTATACCGACTATCACCGCTTGAGCCATGTCGAGTTTGCTGACGGTAGCCAGTGGAGCCGCGATCAGCTTTCCGCATGGGCGCAGTCGAATCCCAAGCAGAAAGGTGTGGGGCCTGATCCAGCACGGATGCTGTACGGCGCCACCGGTAACGGAGGCGATAGCGTGGTTGCCAGCGGTGCGGGCACTGCCCCTTATGACCTGGGGCACAGCCATAGCCTCGAGGCCACGCTCGAGAGCGGCCCAACAGAGAGCTCTGCAAACAGCCTGAACATCAAGCTACTGGGTACTTCCGACAAGCTGACGATCAGGGACTGGTCTGTCGGGGCGGCGAATGACCTGGAGGTGTTCAACACGACAGACGGCATTACCCAGTTGGATGGGCAGGTACAGAACCTGGTGAATGCGATGGCTGCCTTCGCCCCGCCTGGATCGGCACAAACCACCCTGCCGGCTAGCTATCAGACTGAACTGTCGTCGGTGATTGCGGCGAACTGGCGGTGATTGTTGGCCCGGGATCAGCGGCAAACCTGCTTGCTCGAGCGCCCCGGGCCCCTCACGAAAAATCCCAGGCAATAAAAAACCCGCCTTTAAAGGCGGGTTTTTCGGGATTTGGTCGGAGCGACTGGATTCGAACCAGCGACCTTCTCGTCCCGAACGAGACGCGCTACCAAGCTGCGCTACGCTCCGTTGTGTGGCGCGCATTCTACAGAAAAACTTTTGGCCTACAAGGGGTTAGCGAAAATTTTTTTAAATTCTTTGCGCTGGGATCAGGCTGAAGGCGGGAGGCTGCGAGTGGCGCGGGGATTGGCGGGGGAGGCGAGGGCCCGCTCAGCAAGAAGTGCAGGAGCGGGCCGCGAGGATCAGAGTTCCTTGATGGTGCGGACCTGATCCTTGTTCACCTTGGCCTGTTTACCGTCGAGTTGCTCGAACTGGTAGAAACCGGTGTCCTCGTCGTATTCGGGAGTGTCCACGACTTGGAGCTCGCGTCCGTCATTGAGGGTGATCACGCTCGGCGAGGAGCAGCCGGCGAGAGTGATAAGACCCATTGCGAGCAGGAAAGCGGGGACTATCCGCTGGTTCATTTGTCATCTCCTTAGATGATTACGCTGGTTGTACGACGTTTCAGACGAGAGACATCCGTCCAAAGTTCCAGCGAACTGCTTCAATTCTTCAGCTGGTTGTCGCCCAGCAGCTCCGGCGTATTGATATTGGCCAGGCGCGGATCGCCTTCGGGGCAGTCCACCGCCACCGGGTCGAGTTGGCGAAAAATGCGTTGTGGGCTGCGTTCTCCGGCCCGCCAGCCGGCGTCCAGGGCGGGTAGCAAGGCGCGGGGCAGGACGCAGAACAGCGGCTCCCAGAATTTTCCCTGGCGCAGCATGACGGGCCGCTCGCAGGCGGCGTGCAGCAGGCTGTCGATCAGCGCGTCATCCACCAGCGGCGCGTCGCAGGGCAGGACCAGCACCTGCTCGTGGCGGGCCACCGCCAGGCCGGCGCGGATGCCGGCGAGGGGGCCGGGGTAGTCCGGGCTGTCGTCCTGCACCAACTGGTCGGCCCAGGCGGCGTATCGCTCGGCATTGCGGTTGCAGGAAATGATCAGGTCGTCGGTGAGGGGGCGCACGCGCTCGTGCAGCCAGGCGATCAATGGCCGGCCCTGCCACTCCAGCAGACCCTTGTCGCGGCCGCCCATGCGTTGCCCGCGCCCGCCGCAAAGCAGCAGGATAGAGCAGGGCGGCAAAGGCATGTCGGGCATGGCGCGGTCTCCGGGGCGGCGCTGTGATATAACACCAGGCATTCACTCTAACAACTGGAAGCCTGCCATGAGTCACAAGGCCGAGGCGGTATTCGTGCCGCTCAATATCGCCGTTCTTACCGTCAGTGATACCCGCAGCCTGGAGACCGACACCTCCGGCCAGCTCTTCGTCGACCGCCTCACCTTGGCGGGACACAACCTGGCCGCACGGGTGCTGTTGAAGGACGACCTGTACAAGATCCGCGCCCAGGTCGCTACCTGGATCGCCGACGACAGCGTGCAGGTGGTGCTGATTACCGGTGGCACCGGCTTCACCGGCCGCGACAGTACTCCCGAGGCGGTCGCCTGCTTGCTGGACAAGCAGGTGGAAGGCTTCGGCGAATACTTCCGGCAGATTTCCGTGGCCGATATCGGCACTTCCACCATGCAGTCCCGCGCCCTGGCCGGGCTGGCGAATGGCACCCTGGTGTGCTGCCTACCGGGCTCCACCAATGCCTGCCGCACCGCCTGGGACGGCATCTTCGCCGAGCAGTTGGACAACCGTCACCGTCCCTGCAACTTCGTCCCGCACCTGAAGCAGGCCGAGGCCTGCGAGAGCCGCGGATGAGTGGCTGCGACCATCCCGGCCTGATGCCGGTGGATGACGCCCTGGCGCGCCTGCTGGCGCTGGCCGAGGCGGCACCCATCGAGGCCATTGAACGCGTCGCCCTGGCCGAGGCCGATGGCCGCGTGCTGGCGGCGCCGCTGGTGGCCGGCCTGGACCTGCCGCCCTGGGACAACAGCGCCATGGACGGTTACGCCCTGCGCCTGGCCGACTGGCAGGGAGAGCCGCTATCGGTGAGCCAACGCATCCTCGCCGGCAGCGCGCCGCAGCCGCTGCAGCCGGGCACTTGCGCGCGCATCTTCACTGGAGCGCCGCTGCCCGAGGGCGCGGATGTGGTGGAGATGCAGGAAAACGTCGAGGTCCTGGCCGATGGCCGGGTGCGTTTGCAGGAGCCCCTCAAGGCCGGACAGAACGTGCGCCCGCGTGGCCAGGAAACCCGTACGGGTGAAACCGTGCTGCCCGCCGGCACCCGCCTGGGGCCCATTGAAATGGGCCTGTGCGCGTCCCTGGGGGCCGCCGAACTCAGCGTGCGCCGCCGGCCCGTAGTAGCGGTCATCTCCACCGGCGACGAGCTGGTGCCGCCCGGCCAGCCCCTGGGGCCGGGGCAGATCTACAACAGCAACCGCAGTCTGCTGATCGCCTGGCTCAAGCGCCTCGGCTGCGCGGTGGTGGATGCCGGCATCCTCGCCGACGATCTGGAGCTGACCCGCCAGGCCCTGGCCGGACTGGCGGAGGTGGACCTGATCCTCTCCACCGGCGGTGTTTCGGTAGGCGAGGCGGACTTCCTCGGTGCGGCCCTGCGCGAGGAAGGCGAACTGGCGCTGTGGAAGCTGGCGATCAAACCGGGCAAGCCGCTGACCTTCGGGCATTTCCGTGGGGTGCCGGTGATCGGCCTGCCGGGCAACCCGGCCTCCACCCTGGTGACCTTCGGCCTGCTGGCGCGGCCCTATCTGCTGCGCCGCCTCGGCGTGGTGGAGGTGGAGCCGCTGGGCTTCGCGGTGCCCGCCGGCTTCACCTGGAAGAAGCCGGGCAATCGCCGGGAGTACCTGCGCGCGCGGATGGAGAACGGCCGGGCGGTGATCTACCCGAACCAGAGCTCCGGCGTGCTGCGCAGCGCGGCCTGGGCCGAGGGGCTGGTGGAGGTGCTGGAAGGCACCACGCTGGCCGAGGGCGACAGCCTGCGCTTCATTCCCTTGAGTGAGTTGCAGGCCTAGCGCGTCCGGACGAGTGCATCACCTGTAGGGGCGAATGAATTCGCCCCTACAAGATTTTCCCGCCCCTGTCTTCAACCCTGCCGCTTCGCCTCCCGATACTCCCCCGGCGTCTGCCCGGTCCAGGCCTTGAAACTGCGGTGGAAGGAGCGGGACTCGGTGAAGCCCAGGTAACAGGCGATGTCCTGGATCGGCAGGTCGCTGCGCAGCAGGTAGTGCTCGGCCAGCTCGCGGCGCAATTCGTCGAGTATCTGCTGGTAGCTGGTGCCGGCCTGCTGCAGGTGGCGCTGGAGGGTGCGCACCGTCATGTGGAACTTCTCCGCCACCCGTTCCTTGCGTGGCAGGCCGTCCTTCATCAGCAGGCGCAGGGCATTCTTCACCCGCTGCGGCAGCGGCTCGTCGTTATCCAGCCCGGCCATCAGCGCCAGCGCGTGTTCTTCGAGGGTGCGCAGCAGGTTGGCGTCGGCCTGGCGCAAGGGCACGGCCAGGTAATCCAGGGGCACCAGCAGGGCGTTGCAGGGTTGTTCGAAACGCACCGGACAGCCGAACACCTCTTCGTATTCCTCGACTCGCGTCGCCTCGGGTTGGGCGTGCTCGAGCCAGACCTCCAGCGGCGAGCGCTGCATGTCGGCGATCCAGCGCGCATAGAGCAGCCAGGACGCCAGCACGTTTTCCACCATATGGCGGCGGATGGCCGGGTCCTGATGGCGGCAGCTCCAGATCATCCGCACCAGTTCGCCGTCGGCCTCCATGCGGCTCACGCCCATGTCTCCCACCAGCTTCTCGTAGGGCGCGATGCGGCTCATGGCTTCGCCCAGGGTGGCGCAGTTCATGGTGATGTAGCCCAGCACACTCCAGGAACCCGGCTGCACGTAGCGCGCCGAATGCAGACCGAACAGGGCATCGCCGGATTCGCGGATCAGGTGGCCGAGCAGGCGTTCATGGGCTTCGCTGGGCAAGCGCCGGCCGTTGTCCGCCAGGTCCTCGGCGCGGATGCCGGCGGCAGCGAGGGTGGTGGCCTGGTCGAGGCCCAACTGTTCGGCATGGCGCAGGTATTTCAGGAGGGCGGGAACCGAGGTATAGCCGAGCGAGTGCATGTGTTTTCTTGTTATGTCCTGATTGGCGATGGCTACTGTCCGGATCCGACAGTGACGCCCTTGGGCGGCTGGCTAGTATAGGCAATCATCGAAAGCCTTCGAAACAACCCGAACAAGGAGAACGGCATGCGACGCTGGAATGGCTGGGGCGATGAGGCAACGGTGGTGGAGTTGCCCGCCCATGGAGCGGCTTTCCTGGCCGAACGCATAGGCGCCGGACAGCCCCTGGTCGACGCCGTTCTGGCGCAGGTGCTGGCGCGAGTGCCGGCCTCGCGGCTGGATGCCCATCCGCTGATCAGCCTGGATGTCGAAACCCGTGTGCGCCACGCCCGTGGCCAGAGCCTGCCGGACTGGCTGGCGATGCGCGAGGGTGAGTTCGGCCAGTTCCCCGATGGCGTCGCCTTTCCGGAAACCCCGGAGCAGATCCGCCAGCTGCTGGCCCTGGCCGCCGAACGCGACCTGGTGCTGATTCCTTACGGCGGCGGCACGTCGGTGGCCGGGCATATCAATCCCCAGGCCGGCGAGCGGCCGGTGTTGACCCTCTCCCTGGAGCGCATGAACCGCCTCCTCGAACTGGATGAAGAAAGCCTGATCGCCACCTTCGGCCCAGGCGCCAGTGGCCCGCAGGTGGAAAGCCAGCTGCGGGCCAGGGGCTACACCCTTGGCCATTTTCCGCAGTCCTGGGAGCTGTCCACCTTGGGCGGATGGGTGGCCAGCCGTTCCAGCGGCCAGCAGTCGTTGCGCTATGGCCGCATCGAGCAGTTGTTCGCGGGTGGCACCCTGGAAACCTTCGCCGGGTCCATGGCACTGCCCACCTTCCCGGCTTCCGCGGCGGGCCCTGACCTGCGCGAGCTGGTGCTGGGCTCGGAAGGGCGCTTCGGGGTCATCTCCGAGGTGCGGGTGCGGGTCAGCCGACTGGCCGAGCAGGAGTCTTTCTACGCGGTCTTCATGCCCAATTGGGAGCGGGCGCTCAAGGGTATCCGCAGCCTGGCCCAGGCGCGGGTACCGCTGTCGATGTTGCGCCTATCCAACGCCATCGAAACCGAGACCCAACTGGCCCTGGCCGGCCACCCGGGACAGATCGCCCTGCTGGAAAAGTACCTGGCCCTGCGCGGTGCCGCGGCAGGCAAGTGCATGCTGACTTTCGGGGTCACCGGCAGTCGCACCCAGAACGCCGCCTCGCTGAAACAGGCAAAGCGCTTGCTGAAGGGCTTCGGCGGCGTCTTCACCGGCACGCTACTGGGCAGGAAGTGGGCGGAGAACCGCTTTCGCTTCCCCTACCTGCGTCACGGCCTGTGGAGTGCCGGCTACGTGGTGGACACTCTGGAAACCGCCACCGACTGGGTCAACGTCGACAACCTGCTCGGGCGGGTCGAGGAAAGCCTGCGCAACGGCCTGGCGGAGGAGGGCGAGCGGGTGCATGTATTCACTCACCTGTCCCACGTCTATGGCGAGGGTTCGAGTATCTACACCACCTACGTCTACCGGCCGGGCGGCAGTTACGCCGAGGCCTTGGCGCGCTGGCGCAAGCTGAAGTCGGCCGCCAGCGAGGTGATTGCGCGGAACCGCGGCACCATCAGCCACCAGCACGGCGTCGGCCGCGACCACGCGCCCTGGCTGCCGGCCGAGAAAGGCCCGCTGGGCATGGCCGCGCTGCGCACCATGGCGCGGCATTTCGACCCCGAGGGGCGCCTGGCCCCCGGCGTGCTGCTCGAGGACTGACGATGAGCACCTGGAATGCCGACTGGCGCGCCGCGGCGTTGCCCGAGCTGGCCAGCCGCGACTGGGACCTGATAGTGGTCGGCGGCGGTATCTGCGGCGCTGGCATCCTCCGCGAAGCGGCGCGCCGGGGCTGGAAATGCCTGCTGCTGGAGCAGCGGGATTTCGCCTGGGGCACTTCCAGCCGCTCCTCGAAGATGGTTCACGGCGGCCTGCGCTATATCGCCAAGGGCCAGTTCGCGCTCACCCGCGCCTCGGTGCGCGAGCGCCAGCGCCTGCTGGCCGAGGCGCCGGGACTGGTGGAGCCCTTGAGCTTCGTCATGCCCCATCGCGGCGGCTTCCCGGGGCCCAAGGTGTTCGGCGGCCTGCTGGCGCTCTACGACGCCCTGGCCGGGCGACGCAATCATCTCTATTACCCGCTGCAGCAACTGCGCTATCTGGTGCCCGGTCTGACCGAGGGTGGCTTGCTGGGCGGTACGCGGTTCTTCGACGCGGTCACCGACGATGCCCGGCTGGTGCTGCGGGTGCTGGGCGAAGCCCGGGCGGAAGGCGGCGAGGCCCTGAACGGCATGCGTGCGCTGGCGCTGCGGCGGGAGCAGGGCAGGGTGAACGGCCTGGAGGCCGAGGACGTGGAAAGCGGCCAGCGTTTCAGCTTCCGTACCCGCGCCGTGGCCCTGGCGACCGGCGCCTGGGCCGACCGCCTGCGCGATGTCCAGGGCACGGAACAAATCCGCCCGCTGCGCGGGAGTCATCTGCTGCTGCCCGGCTGGCGTCTGCCGCTGGCCCACGCCATCAGCTTCATGCACCCGGCCGACGGGCGTCCGGTCTTCGTTTTCCCCTGGGAAGGCGCGACGGTGATCGGGACCACCGACCTCGACCACGAGGATGGGCTGGACCAGGATGCGCGCATTAGCGAAGCGGAAGTGGACTATCTGCTGGCGGCCTGCGCCCTGCAGTTCCCGTCGGCGCGGATCGGCCGCGACGATGTGCTGTCCACCTGGGCAGGCGTGCGTCCGGTAGTGGGCAACGGAGAGACGCGGCTCAAGCCATCGGATGAGAAGCGTGAGCATATCCTCTGGGTGGAGCCGGGCTGCGTGACCCTGGCCGGTGGCAAGCTGACCACCTTCCGCTTGCTGGCCCTGGAAGTGCTGCAAGCCTGCGCCAACTTCGTCGGCCGCAGCCTGGAGGATCACGGCAGCGCGGTCTTCGCGCCCTGCGAGGCGCCCGCTACGCCCGGGCTTTCACCCAGTCAGCGCCTGCGCCTGGCGGGCCGCCATGGGCGCGCCCAGGCCGAACTGGCGCGCTGGGTAGGATTGCTGGGCAACGAGCGGGTCGGACCCACCGAAACCCTCTGGGCCGAACTGGCCTGGGCTGCTGAGGGCGAGCTGGTACTGCACCTGGACGACCTGTTGCTGCGCCGTACCCGGCTCGGCCTCCTGTTGCCCCGGGGCGCCCACGCCGAGCTGCCGCGCATCCGCGCCCTGTGCCAGCCACTGCTGGGCTGGGACGATGCCCGTTGGGCCCGGGAAGAGGCCTGCTACCTGGCGCTCTGGCAGCGCTGCTACAGCCTGCCGACCTGACAAGAAAAAGAACAAGGACGCAATGTGAGCGAAAAGAGCTATCTGCTGGCCATCGACAACGGAACCCAGAGCGTGCGGGCCCTGTTGTTCGACCTGGAGGGCAACCTGGTCGGCAAGGGCAAAGTGCCGCTCGAGGCCTACTATTCCAGGCAGCCCGGCTGGGCGGAGCAGGACCCCGAGTACTACTGGGAATGCCTGGGCGAGGCCTGCCGCCTGCTCTGGGCGTCGGTGGACATCGACCGCCGGCTGATTCGCGGCGTGTCCCTTACCACCCAGCGCGGCACGGTGATCAATGTAGATGAACAGGGCAAGGCTCTGCGCCCGGCCATTCTCTGGCTGGACCAGCGCCAGGCCGAGGTGCGCGGGCGCATCGAGGGACCCTGGGGCTGGCTGTTCAAGGCCATCGGACTCACGGCCACCGTGGACTACTTCCGCGCCCAGGCCGAGGCCAACTGGGTATCGCAGAATCAGCCCGAAATCTGGGCGCGGACCCACAAGGTGCTGTTGCTCTCCGGCTTCATCAGCCATCGTCTGTGCGGCCGCTTCGTCGATTCGGTGGCCTGCCAGGTCGCTTACCTGCCTTTCGACTACAAGCGCCTGCAATGGGCTGCGCCGCGGGACTGGAAATGGCAGTCCATGCCGGTCCGCCGCGAGCAGTTGCCGGAGCTGTTCAAGCCCGGTGAGCGCCTGGGCAGCATTACCGCCGAGGCCAGTCGCCATACCGGGATTCCGGAAGGTCTGCCGCTGATCGCCGCCGGCGCCGACAAGGCCTGCGAGGTGCTCGGCGCCGGTGGGGTGGAGCCCAGTGTCGCCTGCCTGTCCTACGGCACCACGGCGACCATCAACACCACCCGGCGCAAGTATCTGGAAACCATTCCGCTGATCCCGCCCTATCCGGCGGCCATTCCCGACCATTTCAATACTGAGGTGATGATCTACCGGGGCTTCTGGATGGTCAGCTGGTTCAAGCAGGAGTTCGGCCTGCGCGAGATGCAGCGGGCGCAGGAGTTGGGCGTGGAGCCCGAGGCCCTGTTCGACGAACTGGTGAACAGCGTGCCGCCCGGCTCCATGGGGCTGATGCTGCAACCCTACTGGTCACCGGGCATCCGCGAGCCGGGGCTGGAGGCCAAGGGCTCGATCATCGGTTTCGGCGACGTGCATACCCGGGCTCACCTCTACCGCGCCATCCTCGAAGGCCTGGCCTACGCCTTGCGCCAGGGCAAGGAGCAGATCGAGAAACGTTCCGGCACGCCGGTGACCCGGCTGCGGGTGTCGGGCGGCGGTTCGCAGAGTGATGCCGCCATGCAACTGACCGCGGATATCTTCGGCCTGCCGGCGGAGCGGCCCCATGTCTACGAAACCTCGGGCCTGGGCGCGGCCATCGATTGCGCGGTAGGCCTGGGTTTGCACCCGGATTTCCCCACCGCGATCCGCGCCATGACGCGAGTGGGGCAGGTGTTCCAGCCCGATCCGCAGGCCCAGCGGACCTACGAGCAGTTGTATCGGGAGGTCTACCAGGGGATGTACAAGCAGCTGCGGCCGCTGTACCGGAAGATTCGCGATATCACGGGCTATCCGGCGTAAGAGCGAGCTTGCTCGCGAAAGGTACGGCTCAAAGCTCCTTCGCGAGCACGCTCGCTCCTGCAAGAACTCGCCTCAGGCCACATCCACCAGGACGATTTCGCTGTCCTCGCTGGCGGTGAAACTGAGCACCTCCACATCGCGGACCGCCACGCCGTCGCGGGCCTCGGCGGCGACACCGTTGACTTCGTAACGCCCGGTGGCGGCCACCAGGTAGGCCTTGCGACCCTTCTCCAGGCGATACTCGGCGCTCTGGCCGGCCTTGAGCGTGGCGGCTGCCAGCCGTGCATTGGCGCGGATATGCAGGGCGTCGGTGCCCTCATCTATGCCGCTGGCCAGGGTCACGAAGCTGCCGGCGCGCTCGCCCTTGGGGAACGGCCGCGCACCCCAGGAGGGCGCGGCGCCATACTCGGTGGGCATGATCCAGATCTGGAAGATCCTGGTGGTCGTGTCCTCCAGGTTGTACTCGCTGTGGGCGATGCCGGTGCCCGCGCTCATCACCTGCACGTCGCCGGCCTCGGTGCGGCCCTTGTTGCCCAGGTTGTCCTGGTGGGTGATGGCACCTTCGCGGACGTAGGTGATGATCTCCATGTCCTGGTGCGGGTGCGGCGGGAAGCCGGATTGAGGAGCGATCTCGTCGTCGTTCCAGACGCGCAGCTGGCCCCAGTTCATCCGCTGGTTGTCGTAGTAGCCGGCGAAGGAGAAATGGTGGCGGGCATTGAGCCAGCCGTGGTGAGCACCACCCAGTTCGGCGAAGGGGCGTACTTCGATCATGTTCGGGTCTCCTGTCTGCTCGCGGAGGGGCTTCTCCGAGAGGAATGGCGTGCATGATCAATCATCATATAGCCCTGTAAAAGCGCAATATGTGCAGCTTTCCTATCTCTTATTTCGATAGATTAATGGGCCGATGGCCGTGTGATGACGCCATTCCGGCAAGGGCGCGGTCCTATACTCGGGCGAATCCGGATCGATGGAGGTGAGCATGGGGGAGCGCAAGGCTTTGCTGATCCTGCATGGCAAGCAGGCCACCAATGACGAGGTGCGTGCGGCAGTGCAGGCGCGCCGTGACGCGGGCTGGGACCTGGCGGTACGGGTTACCTGGGAGAGCGGCGACGCCCGTCGCCTGGTGGACGAAGCCCTGGCCGCGGGCTACCGGACCCTGATCGCCGGGGGCGGTGACGGTACTCTGCGCGAGGTGGCCGAGGCCATGGCCCTGGCCAGGAGCGACGCCAGCCTGGTGTTGCTGCCGCTGGGCACCGCCAACGATTTCGCCCGCGCCGCGGGCATTCCCCAGGCGCCGGATGGGGCGCTGGCGCTGCTGGATGCGGAACCCCGGGCCATCGACCTGGGCGACGCCAATGGTCATCTGTTCCTCAACATGGCCACCGGTGGCTTCGGTTCGAAGATCACCG
Organism: Pseudomonas sp. BN102; assembly: GCF_029871245.1. Classification (GTDB taxonomy): domain Bacteria; phylum Pseudomonadota; class Gammaproteobacteria; order Pseudomonadales; family Pseudomonadaceae; genus Metapseudomonas. The sequence goes on from NZ_SSON01000063.1 coordinate 26,542, forward strand.
CCAACACTTCCGAGGACCTGAAGAAGGTACTCGGCGGGGCCGCCTACTTCCTCACCGGCCTGACCCATTTCGCCGAAGTGCATTCGGCCTTCGGCCGCTTCCACGGCCCGGGTTTCAGTTGGGAAGGCGAATTCCTCGCTCTTGGAATCGGCAACGGGCGCCAGGCGGGCGGAGGCCATCCCCTGTGCCCGCAGGCCGCGGTGGATGACGGGCTGCTGGACCTCTGCATTGTCCCTGCGGCGCAGGACGTGGTAGGCACCCTGACTACGCTGCTGTCGGGGGGCATCCTCGGCCTGGAAGCAGTGTCCATCTGCGCACGGCTGCCTTGGATAGAAGTGGAAGCACCGGAGGGACTGGACCTCAACCTCGACGGTGAACCCATGGAAAGCGCCAGTTTGCGCATTGCTGCACGGGAGCGGGCGCTGCGGGTGCACTTGCCGGCGGACTCGCCGCTGTTGTCGCCGGCCTGAAAGCCAGGCGACTGGCACCATGGGATTGACTGCGGCATGATGGCTCAATGCCATATCTTCAGTTTGTCCGGTTCCTGCCGACACGCTGCCATGGCAGTCCTGCCCCCATCGCAACCGCAGCAGAGGAATTCCCATGGCCGGTATTCTCGACACAGTCGACCAACGCACCCAGCTGGTGGGTGAGAACCGGCTGGAAATCCTCATGTTCCGCCTGAGCGGCCGCCAGCTCTTCGCCATCAACGTGTTCAAGGTGCAGGAAGTGCTGCAACTGCCGAAGCTGACCTTGATGCCCCATCGCCACCCGGTGGTTTGCGGCGTGGTCAACCTGCGCGGCCAGACCCTGCCGGTGATCGACCTGTCCCAGGCCGTTGGCATGCGCCCGCTGGTGCCGGATGAGCGCAGCACCATCATCGTCACCGAATACAACCGCTCGGTGCAGGCCTTCCTGGTGGGCGGCGTGGACCGCATCCTCAACCTCAACTGGGAGTCCATCATGCCGCCGCCCGGTGATGCGGGCCGCCAGCATTACCTGACCGCCATCACCAAGGTGGACGAGCAGATCGTGGAAATCATCGACGTCGAGAAGGTGCTGGCCGATATCGTGCCCATGAGCACCCGCGTATCCGCCGACCGCCTGGACAACCCGCTGCTGCAGATGGCGGTGGGCCGCGAGGTGCTGCTGGTGGACGACTCCACGGTTGCCCTGACCCAGCTGCGGGAAACCCTCGCTCAACTGGGCATGCGCATGCGTGTGGCCAGCGACGGCCTTAAGGCGCTGAAGATGCTCAAAGCCTGGGCGGACAGCGGCATGGACATGACCGAGAAGCTGCTGATGATCTTCACCGATGCGGAAATGCCCGAGATGGACGGCTACCGCCTGACCACCGAGATCCGCAACGACCCGCGCCTGCGCAATCTCTACGTGGTGTTGCACACCTCGCTTTCCGGCAGCTTCAACGACGCCATGGTGAAGAAGGTCGGCTGCGACAACTTCCTCTCCAAGTTCCAGCCGGACAAGCTGGTGGACGTGGTGCTGGACCGCTTGCAACGGGACCGCTGAACTTGAGCTGAAGGCCTGCGGCTGCGTATAAGGGGGCTTCGCTCGAACGCCGATCAGGAAGCTGGCCATGTTGCGTCTCTCGTCCCTCTACCGTTTCCCCATGAAGTCCGCCACTGGCGAAAGCCTGCGGCGGGCCAAGCTCGATGCCCTGGGTCTCGAGGGTGATCGCCGCTGGATGCTGGTGGACGCCGAGAACGGCCGTTTCCTGACCCAGCGAGCGTTTTCCCGGATGTCCCAGCTATCGGCACGCTGGAACGAATCCGGTGGGTTGACCCTGAGCACCGAGGGCATGCCGACGTTGCAGGTGCCGCTGCCGGAGCCCGATGCCAACCTGCGCGGTGCCTTTGTCTGGGGCGCCTCCATGTTCGTGCCGGATGCCGGCGACGAAGCGGCGGACTGGCTCAGCAGCTTCATCGGCAAGGCGTGCCGCCTGGTCCACGTGCCCGAGCACCGTGCGCGGGACATTCCCGGCAGCCTGCTGCCCGAGGAGAAGGTGGGCTTCGCCGATGGCTTCCCGCTGTTGCTGATCGGTCAGGCCTCCCTTGAAGACCTCGGCCAGAGGGTAGGGCGACCGCTGGAGATGCTGCGCTTTCGCCCGAACCTGGTAGTGGAAGGCAGCGAGGCCTATGCCGAGGACGGCTGGAAGCGCATCCGCATCGGCGGCATCGAGTTCAGCGTGGCCAAGGGCTGCAGCCGCTGCATCCTCACCACCATCGACCCGGCCACCGGCGAGCGCAGCGCCGACCGCGAGCCGCTCACCACCCTCAAGACCTACCGCGAGCGCGAGGGCGAGGTGTATTTCGGCCAGAACCTGATCAACAGGGGCACCGGGGTGCTGGAAGTGGGGATGGAGGTCGAGGTGCTGGAATAGGTTCCGGTCCCAATGAAAAAGGGCGCCACCAGGCGCCCTTTTTCATGTCACTGATCGTCGAAATACCGCTCGTGCCAGTCCACCAGCGGTTGCGGGGCGTTGAGCTTGTGCCCGTAGATCACCGAGTAGGACAGCACGTTCTGCACGTACTGGCGGGTCTCGTCGAAGGGGATGGTTTCCACCCAGACATCGAACGACAGGTGGTTGGCGCCACGCAGCCACTGGCGCACACGGCCGGGGCCGGCGTTGTAGGCGGCCGAGGCCAACACGCGGTTGCCGTTGAACTGGCCGTGCACCTGGCTCAGGTAGGCGGCGCCGAGCTGGATGTTGACGTTGGGGTTGAGCACCTGCTGCGGCGAAGACAGCGGAATGCCGAACTTGCGCGAGGTTTCCTTGGCGGTGGCCGGCATCAGCTGCATCAGACCCATGGCGCCGGCACCGGAACGGGCGTCGGCCATGAAGGCGCTTTCCTGTCGGGTGATGGCGAACACCCAACTCGAATGCAGCCCGCGTGCCTTGGCTTGCTGGGTCAGAGCGGAGCGGTGGGCCATGGGGAAACGGATGTCCAGGTCGTCCCAGTACTGGGCCTGGCTGATGGTGCGGATGGCCGGGAAATACCATTGCATGTCGTAGGCCAGCTTGGCCTGCGCCACCATCTCGTCGCGGTTGAACAGACGGCTGACGTGATACCACTCACGGCGGCCGTTGACGATCTCGCCGCGGTCATGGAATTCCAGGGCGCGGCGGATGCCGGCCGTGTTGCGCACCTTCTGCATCACCTTGGGGTCCAGCGCCAGCGGCTTGTTGTTCAGCTGATAGGGCGCCTGGATGCGATCGGCGGCGAGGAAGCCGTAGAAATCGCGTTCGCGGGCCACCGGTTGGTACAGCGGGATCGGTTGCTGGCTCTGCGGCTCGGCCAGTTGCAGGCTGCGGGCCTGCCAGTAGCGCCAGCGGTTGGTCTTCGCCAGCTCCTCGGGCATGCGCTGGGTAAGCTGGTAGGCGTCCTGCCACTGACCGAGGCGCAGCAGCAGTCGCGCGCGCCACTCGCTGACGGTGTTGTCGCGCAGTTCGGGGTCGTACTGGGTCATCACCTTGAGGGCGCGGGAATCGAAGCGCTTGGCCAGGGTCAGGCCGATCTCGCGGGCAATGGCCACCTTCTCGCTCTTGGAGAAGGGCAGGCGGGTGGCATAGACGTCCAGCAGGCTCAGGGCCTTCTCCGGCTCCTGGCGCGCCAGGCGGCGCAGGCCCAGACCGACGGCATCGGCCATGTGCCGGTCGGCGGGGGCGAAGCGGCCGGTCTGGCTGAGCAGCTGGGGCTTCTGCGCCACCTCCACCATGAGTTGTCCCTGGGCGCCCAGGCGCGGCATGGTCTTCACCAGGTGCTTGGCCAGGCCATAGTTGCGTGCCTCGGCCGCCAGCTTGGCGCGCTTCCAGCGGAGCTCCTCGGTCAACTGGCCCTGCGCACTCCACATGCCGAAGAGCACGTCGCAGGCTTCAGGCTGCGACTTGCCCACCAGCCAGAGCTTCTTCGCCGTGGCGTAGCCCTCGGTCTTCATACCGTGCTTGAGCTGGTACTGGCCGAAGAGGCAGTCCAGTTCGGTGAAGTTGAGCTTGGGGTCGTAGTAGTTGGCGAAGGTCTTCCAGTCACCGCGCTCGGCGAGCCAGCGCAACCAGCGCAGCTTCATCCAGCCCGCCTGAGGCAGGTCGCCGTGTTCGGCGAGGAATTTCTCGATCTCTTCGTTGCTCGCCCATTTCAGACGGGCGGTCAGCTCGTCGTAGGCGAGATAGGGTTCCAGCGGATAGTCGCGCAGGGCATTGGCATAGCGGCGGTAGGGACCGGAATCGCCCTTGGCCAGGGCGCGCTTGGCCTCGTCGTACATCGATCGTTGCTGGGCGAGTGGCACCGAGGAGGCCTGGGCGGCTTCCAGGCCGACCGTGGAAAGGAGCAAGCAGGAAAACAGGCTGAGCAGACGACCGCGCATGACACTTCCGAGGGCAGATAAATCGTTGTGGATGCTCCATTGCGGGCATCGAATAGCGCCTAGCTTAGCCGTTAGCCAGGAGCGGTGAAAGCATTGCGCCAGCCGGCGAAATCGGCGGTAAAAAATGCCCGAGAGGCGGCCCGGCAAACCGGGTAGAATGCGCGCCCTGATCCCGGAGGCCCCCCATGACACTGCTCAAGTTCACCGACGTATCCCTCGCCTACGGCGCCATGCCGCTGCTGGATAAGGTGTCCTGGCAGATCGCCCGCGGCGAGCGGGTGTGCATCATCGGCCGAAACGGCACTGGCAAGTCCAGCCTGCTGCGCCTGGTCAAGGGCGACCAGTTCGCCGACGACGGCGAGATCTGGCGTGCACCGGCGTTGAAGATTGGCGAATTGCCGCAGGAGCTGCCGCCCGCTGACGATCGCACTGTGTTCGACGTGGTGGCCGAGGGGCTGGCGGGGGTCGGAGCGCTGCTCGCCGAGTTCCACCACCTCAGCCAGCACATCCAGTCCGATTCTGACCTGACCAAGCTGACCCGCGTCCAGCAGGAGCTCGAGGCCCGCGACGGCTGGCGCTTGCAGCAACTGGTGGACAGCACCCTGAGCCGCTTGCAGCTGCCGGCGGACAAGACCCTCGCCGAGCTGTCCGGCGGTTGGCGCCGCCGCGTGTTGCTGGCCCAGGCCCTGGTGGCCGAGCCCGACCTGCTGCTGCTCGACGAGCCGACCAACCATCTGGACATCGGCGCCATCGCCTGGCTGGAAGAGGCACTGCTGGGATTCAACGGCGCCGTGCTGTTCATCACCCACGACCGTTCCTTCCTGCAGAACCTGGCTACGCGCATCCTCGAACTGGACCGCGGCAACCTGATCGACTGGAACGGCGACTACGCCAGCTTCCTGGTGCACAAGGAGCAGCAGCTGGCGGCGGAAGAGACAGCCAACGCGCTGTTCGACAAGCGCCTGGCCCAGGAAGAAGTGTGGATCCGCCAGGGCATCAAGGCCCGCCGCACCCGCAACGAAGGCCGGGTGCGCGCGCTGAAGGAAATGCGCCGCGAGCGTTCCGAGCGTCGCGAGCGCCAGGGCAAAGCCAGCTTCCAGCTGGAGACGGCGGAGAAGTCCGGCAAGCAGGTGATGGTGGCGGAGAACGTCAGTTTCGCCCATCCGGGCGGCGAGCCGCTGATTCGCGATTTCAATCTGGTGCTGCAGCGCTCCGACCGCATCGGCCTGCTCGGCGCCAACGGCACCGGCAAGACCACCCTGCTCAAGCTGCTGCTCGGCGACCTCCAGCCCACCGGCGGCACCATCGAGATAGGCACTCGCCTCGAAGTGGCGTATTTCGACCAGCTGCGTCACCAGCTCGATCTGGAAAAGACCGTGATCGACAACCTCGCCGAAGGCCGCGAGTTCATCACCATCGATGGCCAGAACCGCCATGTACTGAGCTACCTCGGCGACTTCCTGTTCAGCCCGCAGCGTGCCCGCACGCCGGTCAAGGCGCTGTCCGGCGGCGAACGGGCACGCCTGTTGCTGGCCAAGCTGTTCAGCAAACCGGCGAACCTGCTGGTGCTGGACGAGCCGACCAACGACCTGGACGTGGAAACCCTGGAGCTACTCGAAGAAGTGCTGCTCAGCTTCCCCGGCACCGTGCTGATGGTCAGCCACGACCGGGCCTTCCTCGACAATGTGGTCACCAGCACTCTGGTTTTCGAAGGTCAGGGCCGGGTACGCGAGTACGTCGGCGGCTATCAGGACTGGTTGCGCCAGGGCGGCTCGCCGCGCCTGCTGGGTGTGGGCGACAGCCGCGAGAGCAAGGCTGAGGCGCCGAAAGCCGCCGAACCGGCACCCTTGGTCCAGGCGGCCCCGGCAGAGACGCAAAAGAAGAAACTGAGCTACAAGCTGCAACGTGAGCTCGAGGCGATTCCCGGGCAGATCGAAGCCCTGGAGGCGGAGCAGGCCAAGGTGCAGGAAGAGATCTCCGCGCCAACCTTCTACCAGCGTCCGGCAGAGGAAACCCGTGCGGTACTGGAGCGACTGGATGGTGTGCAGAAGGAACTGGACCGCTTGATCGAGCGCTGGGCGGAGCTGGAAGACAGTTGAGGAAGTGAGCCGGAGAGCCCATGGCCATCGAATACCGCATCACCCTGGATGACCTGCACGAGTTCAGCTATCGCATCGAGCTGGATCGTGACTACGACCCGGCGCGAGCCGTGGCCGCGCCGAAATGGACGCGCCTCGAACACCAGCAGTGCAGCAACTGCCCATTCAGCCGGGAGGCCTACAGCCACTGTCCGGCCGCGGTGGACCTGCACCGGGTGATCGAGGATTTCCAGGGTTTGCCAGCCTTCAAGAAAGTGCAGGTGTGGGTGCGGACCCCGGAGCGCGAGTACGCCAAGTCGGTGGGGCTGGAAGAGGGCTTGCGGGCCCTGCTGGGCGTGATCATGGCCACCAGCGCCTGCCCGGTACTGGGCAAGCTCAAGCCGATGGCCCAGCAGCACCTGCCGTTCGCCAGCAACCAGGAGTTCATCCTGCGGGCGGTGTCGCTCTACCTGGCGCGGCAGTACTTCAACTTCCGTGAAGGGCGTCATGCGGACTGGGAGCTGAAAGGGCTGGTGCGGTTGTTCCAGCAGTTGCAGCTGGTGAACCAGGCTTTCTGGCAGCGCATCCACGATACCTGCGAAGGGGATTCGAACCTCAAGGCCTTCCTGACCTTCTTCTCCATGGCCTCCAGCATGACCTACTCGCTGGAAACCCAGTTGCAGAAGATCCGTCCCCTGGTGATGAGCGCCGGCGAAGGCTTCGACTGAAGCCTGCGCCGGCGCGTTTCACTTGTGCTATTCGGGTTTCTTCAGGCGTACCGCCAGCACGTCGCAGGGCGCGCCATGCAGTACATCGTTGGCGGTCGATCCGAGTAGCAGGGCGAGGCCGTGGCGGCCATGGCTGCCGACCACGATCAGGTCGCAGCCCTGTTCCTCGGCCAGGCGGTGGATTTCCTGGCGCGGCTGGCCGTAGGCCAGGTGGCGCTGATCGGCATGCAATTCGGAGTAGATACCGGCGAAGGCCTGCAGCCGTTCGCGGGCCTGTTCGAACTGCTGTTGCTGCAGCATCGAGAGGTCCATGGGTACGTCACCCCCGAAGGCCATGGCCATGGGTTCGACAATGTGCACCAGCGACAGCTTGGCATTGCTGCCTTGGGCCAGCGCCTGGGCACGACGCACCACCGGGTGGCATTCATCGGTCAGGTCGACTGCGACCAGAATGTGCTGGTAGGACATGGGTGACTCCTCCTTAAGGTTACGCATGATCACAAGTATGGCTGTCCGCAACGTTTAACACAGGCTTTTGCGCAGGGATTACTTATATGACCCTCTGGATCGTCCTCTTGCTCCTCCTGGCGGCGCTCAGCCCGCTGGTCTGGCTGGTTCCGTCGAAGGGACAGCGTGGCCGCATGGAGCTGCGCCTGCAGGCGCGGCGAATGGGGCTGGCCATGCAGTTGTCGCGCCAGGACTGGCCCCACTGGCTGGCCCAGGAGCCGCCGCATTCCTGCGCCCAGTACCACCGGCCACGGCTGCGCGGGCACGAAGCCTGGTGCTACTGGCAGAGCGAGCCGGGACACTGGGTGAACCAGTGGCGCGAGCCTTGCGAGGATGCGTTCGTGTTGGCTCACCTGGCTGGGTTGCCGAAGGATGTCTACAAAATCGAGGCAAGTTCGCAGATGATCGCCCTTTACTGGGGGGAGCGCGGCACGCCGGAAGACCTCCAGCGCATCGCCGACACGCTCAAGGCGCTGGCCTGAGTGGCAGCGCGACGAGCCCGCTGTCGCGCTGCTCGCCGCGGGCTCAGCTCTGGGCTGCCGAGTAGCGGGCGGAGACGTCCTCGAGACCGTCGATGATGCGATCGGAGTACTTGTTGATGAGGAAAGGCACGCTTTTTTCGTTGTAGTTCTTCAGCGATTTCTCGATGTAGCGCCATTTGGTGCTGATGCCATCCAGCGCCTGGCGGATTTCCGGGGTGTTCTGCGGCGCCTGCTCCATGCTCGCCAGCTGGGTGGCGAAGTCGCTGGCCAGCTCGTCGATGGCCTTGCCGCCGCTGCCGCCCATGAAACTGCCACCTACCGAGGCGCTGCGCGACGCGTAGTCGACCGCTATGGTCTGCATCAGCAGGCTCTGTTCCCGGCTGCGCTGGGTCAGCGGCGGCACCTGGGCCGCGCCTTCCTGCTGGATCTTGGCGTAAAGCTCGTTGCAGAGCTCCATCAGGCGTTTGTTGCGGTCGGTCAGGTCCGCCACCGGTTGCAGGTCGGTGAAGCCCGCCTGCTTGAGCGCGGTGACCAGTCCGGACAGCTCGCCATGGTAGTTCTGCCATTCCCGGGTCAACTGCGCGCTCAGGGCCTTGGACGCTTCGCCGGGCATCTCGCCCAGTTCCTTGAGGCGCGCGTCGGCCTGTTGCACCGACTCGTCGATCATGCGCGCGTAGCGCTGGTCGCCTTCCATGCCGTTGTACATATAGAAGTCGCCGAGGCTACGCTGGGCGGCCAGGCGCATCTGGTGCAGCTTGAGGAGGCTGTCCGCCGAGGTGGACTGGGTGGCGAAGGCGGGAAGGGTAAGCAGTGTGCTCAGCAGAATGGCAAGCAGGCGGCTCGTCATTGGTGCTACTCCGTGGGCCATTGGCCTCGATTGTTGTTGTTCTGTGACTCGGCGCCGGGTACGGGTCGAATCGGCACGAATGTACCTGTGGCAAAGGCAATTTGCCAGCGCCTCTCCAGAGGCGCTTTCGGGCATCCATGGCGTCGGTGATGGGTAGTCATCGCCGTGGCGAATGAGTCTTCGCCTTTATCCGCGGCCCGCCGCAGGCCAAGCAGCAGAGCCTTTCAATCGTGGCCGGCCGGTCACGCTGCGTCATTGACAAGCGAGGACTTTTCCCTGAATCTCCGCTCACCCAAATCAAACGGGCGTATGAATTGAGCGTTTGTCTTGTCGGACGCTCCTGACCCAGCCCGAATATCGCGTCGGTGGGTGTGCCGGACCGATTGGGACTATGCTCCGGCAGCGCCGGGGGGTGAGTCCGCCGGTCGGCTCCGATGCGTACAGTCCAGTTTCCCAAACCGTGGAGATCAGTTGATGATTTACGAAGGTAAAGCCATCACGGTTAAGGCTCTTGAGGGCGGTATCGTCGAACTGAAATTCGACCTCAAGGGTGAGTCCGTCAATAAATTCAACCGTCTCACCCTCAACGAACTGCGCGATGCAGTCGTAGCCATCAAGGACGATGCTTCGGTCAAGGGCGTGATCGTCAGCAGCGGCAAGGACGTGTTCATCGTCGGCGCCGATATCACCGAATTCGTCGACAACTTCCAGTTGCCCGACGAAGAGCTGATGGCCGGCAACCTCGAAGCCAACAAGATCTTCAGTGCCTTCGAAGACCTGGAAGTCCCCACCGTCGCCGCGATCAATGGCATCGCCCTGGGTGGCGGCCTGGAAATGTGCCTGGCAGCCGACTATCGCGTCATGAGCACCGAGGCCAAGATCGGCCTGCCGGAAGTCAAGCTGGGTATCTACCCGGGCTTCGGCGGCACCGTGCGCCTGCCGCGCATCATCGGTACCGATAACGCCATCGAGTGGATCGCCTCCGGCAAGGAGAACAAGGCCGAGGACGCGCTGAAAGTCGGCGCCGTCGACGCCGTGATCGCTCCCGAGCTGCTGCAGGCCGGTGCCCTGGACCTGGTCAAGCGCGCCATCGCCGGCGAGCTGGATTTCAAGGCCAAGCGCCAGCCCAAGCTGGAAAAGCTCAAGCTCAACGCCATCGAGCAGATGATGGCCTTCGAGACCGCCAAGGGCTTCGTCGCTGGCCAGGCCGGCCCGAACTACCCGGCTCCGGTCGAAGCCATCAAGACCATCCAGAAGGCCGCCAACTTCGGTCGTGACAAGGCGCTGGAAGTGGAAGCCGCAGGCTTCGTCAAACTGGCCAAGACCCCAGTCGCTGCCAGCCTGATCGGCCTGTTCCTGAATGACCAGGAGCTGAAGAAGAAGGGCAAGCTGTACGACGAGGCCGCCAAGGACGTGAAACTGGCCGCCGTACTGGGCGCCGGCATCATGGGTGGCGGCATCGCCTACCAGTCCGCGGTCAAGGGCACCCCGATCCTGATGAAGGACATTCGCGAGGAAGCCATCCAGCTCGGCCTGAACGAGGCCAGCAAGCTGCTGGATAAGCGCGTTTCCCGCGGCAAGCTGCCGGCCGCCAAGATGGCCCAGGCCCTCAACGCCATCCGTCCGACCCTGTCCTACGGCGATTTCGCCAATGTCGACATCGTGGTTGAGGCCGTGGTCGAGAACCCGAAGGTCAAGCAGGCCGTGCTGGCCGAAGTGGAAGGCGTGGTGAAGGAGGATGCGATCCTCACTTCCAACACCTCCACCATCTCCATCAGTCTGCTGGCCAAGGCGCTCAAGCGTCCGGAAAACTTCTGCGGCATGCACTTCTTCAATCCGGTGCACATGATGCCGCTGGTGGAAGTGATCCGTGGCGAGAAGTCCGGTGAAACCGCCATCGCCACCACCGTCGCCTACGCCAAGAAGATGGGCAAGACCCCGATCGTGGTCAACGACTGCCCCGGCTTCCTGGTCAACCGCGTGCTCTTCCCGTACTTCGGCGGCTTCTCCAAGCTGCTGGGCTTCGGCGTCGACTTCGTGCGCATCGACAAGGTGATGGAGAAGTTCGGCTGGCCCATGGGCCCGGCCTACCTGTCCGACGTGGTTGGCATCGACACCGGGCACCACGGCCGCGACGTGATGGCCGAAGGCTTCCCGGACCGCATGGCCGTTGAAGGCAAGACCGCCGTCGACGCCATGTACGAGGCCAACCGCCTGGGCCAGAAGAACGGCAAGGGCTTCTACGCCTACGAGATGGACAAGCGCGGCAAGCCGAAGAAGGTCACTGACCCGGTCGCCTACGAAGTGCTCAAGCCGATCGTCACCGAGCAGCGTGAAGTCACCGATGAGGACATCATCAACTTCATGATGATCCCGCTGTGCCTGGAAACCGTGCGCTGCCTGGAAGACGGCATCGTATCGACCGCTGCCGAGGCCGACATGGGCCTGATCTACGGCATCGGCTTCCCGCCCTTCCGTGGTGGTGCGCTGCGTTACATCGACAGCATCGGCGTGGCCGAATTCGTGGCCCTGGCCGACAAGTACGCCGACCTGGGCGCGCTGTATCACCCGACCGCCAAGCTTCGCGAAATGGCCAAGAGCGGCCAGAAGTTTTTTGGCTAATTGAGCGAGAGTGAAGAATATGAGCCTGAATCCTAGAGATGCAGTCATTGTCGACTTCGGCCGCACCCCGATGGGTCGCTCCAAGGGTGGCATGCACCGCAACACCCGCGCCGAAGACATGTCGGCGCACCTGATCAGCAAGCTGCTGGAGCGCAATACCAAGGTCGACCCGGCGGAAGTCGAAGATGTGATCTGGGGCTGCGTGAACCAGACCCTGGAGCAGGGCTGGAACATCGCGCGCATGGCGTCGCTGATGACCCAGATCCCGCACACCAGCGCCGGCCAGACCGTGAGCCGCCTGTGCGGTTCTTCCATGAGCGCCCTGCACACTGCCGTGCAGGCGATCCAGACCGGCAACGGCGACGTCTTCGTGATCGGTGGCGTGGAGCACATGGGCCACGTCGGCATGATGCACGGCGTCGACCCGAACCCGCACCTGTCCCTGTATGCCGCCAAGGCCTCGGGCATGATGGGTCTGACCGCCGAGATGCTCGGCAAGATGCACGGTATCAGCCGTGAGGCCCAGGACCAGTTCGGTGTGCGTTCGCACCAACTGGCCCACAAGGCCACCGTCGAAGGCAAGTTCAAGGATGAAATCATCCCGATGCAGGGCTTCGATGAGAACGGCTTCCTGAAGGTGTTCGACTTCGACGAAACCATTCGTCCGGAGACCACCCTCGAAAGCCTGGCCAACCTGAAGCCGGCGTTCAACCCGAAGGGCGGCACCGTGACCGCGGGTACTTCCTCGCAGATCACCGACGGCGCTTCCTGCATGATCGTCATGTCCGCCCAGCGCGCCCAGGACCTGGGTATCCAGCCGATGGCCGTGGTTCGCGCCATGGCGGTCGCTGGCGTCGACCCGGCGATCATGGGCTACGGCCCGGTGCCGTCCACCCAGAAGGCGCTCAAGCGCGCCGGCCTGACCATGGATGACATCGATTTCGTCGAGCTCAACGAAGCCTTTGCCGCGCAGGCCCTGCCGGTGCTGAAGGACCTCAAGCTCCTCGACAAGATGGAGCAGAAGGTCAACCTGCACGGCGGCGCCATCGCCCTGGGTCACCCGTTCGGCTGCTCCGGTGCGCGTATCTCCGGCACCCTGCTGAACGTGATGAAGCAGAACGGCGGTACCCTGGGCGTGTCCACCATGTGCGTGGGCCTCGGCCAGGGCATCACCACCGTCTTCGAGCGCGTCTGAGCGTAGCGAAGATGAAAAACCGGGGCCCAGTGCCCCGGTTTTTGCTTTTATGTGGAATGCCGCCGTAGGAAATTTCCACCAAGGGCTGGCCTCGGGCCGAATGAAACGGCACCATGCGCAACTTTTGCGGGATAGCCTGCATCAACACTGTGAGGCAACCATGAGCCTGCAACCGGGTCTCTATCGTCACTACAAGGGGCAGCAGTACCGGGTCATCGGTATTGCCCGGCATTCCGAGACCGAAGAGGAACTGGTGGTCTACCAGGCTCTCTATGGTGAATACGGCCTTTGGGTACGCCCGCTCAGCATGTTCGCCGAGACCGTCCAGGTGAATGGCGAGCAGATCGCGCGCTTCGCACTGGTGAGTGCCGAGGCGGATCCCTTTCCGCAGCCCTGAGGGCTTTACGGCCAGGGGCGAGCTTGACCGCGCCGCGCTGGCCACTATATATAGCGGTGCCGCGACGGGCGGCTCCCGCCTTTTACATATTTCATTCAGGAATACACCGATCAATGGGCAAATCGCTGGTCATCGTGGAATCCCCGGCCAAGGCCAAGACCATCAACAAGTACCTGGGCAACCAGTACGTGGTGAAGTCGAGCATCGGCCACATCCGTGACCTGCCTACCAGTGGTTCGGCCAGTACCGCCAAGGAGCCGGCCAAGCGTGGCAAGGCCGCTGCCGAGGCTCCGGCGCTGTCCGCCAAGGAAAAGGCCAAGCGCCAGCTGGTCGCTCGCATGGGTGTCGACCCGGACCATGGCTGGAAGGCCAAGTACGAGATCCTTCCCGGCAAGGAGAAGGTGATCGAAGAGCTGCGCCGCCTGGCCAAGGATGCCGACACCATCTATCTCGCAACCGACTTGGACCGCGAAGGGGAGGCCATTGCCTGGCACCTGCGGGAATCCATCGGTGGCGATGACAGCCGCTACAAGCGCGTGGTGTTCAACGAGATCACCAAGAAGGCCATCCAGGAAGCCTTCTCCCAGCCCGGCGACCTCGATATCAATCGCGTCAACGCCCAGCAGGCGCGCCGCTTCCTCGATCGCGTGGTGGGCTACATGGTCTCGCCGCTGCTCTGGCAGAAGATCGCCCGCGGCCTGTCCGCCGGCCGCGTGCAGTCGGTCGCGGTGAAGCTGGTAGTGGAGCGCGAGCGCGAGATCCGCGCCTTTGTGCCGGAAGAGTACTGGGAAGTGCACGCCGACCTCGGCACCGCCAAGGGCGCCAAGGTGCGCTTCGAAGTGGCGCGGGAGAATGGCGAGGCCTTCAAGCCGCTGAATGAAGCTCAGGCCATGGCGGCCCTGGAGAAGCTCAAGGCGTCGGCCTATACGGTCGCCAAGCGCGAGGACAAGCCGACTTCCAGCCGTCCCTCCGCGCCCTTCATCACCTCCACCCTGCAGCAGGCGGCGAGCAACCGCCTTGGCTTCGGCGTGAAGAAGACCATGATGATGGCCCAGCGTCTCTATGAGGCCGGCTACATCACCTATATGCGTACCGACTCGACCAACCTGTCTGCCGACGCCATTGATATGGTGCGTGGCTTCATCGACAGCGAGTTCGGCAAGAAATACCTGCCTGCCAAGCCGAACTTCTATTCGAGCAAGGAAGGCGCCCAGGAGGCTCACGAGGCCATCCGCCCGTCCGACGTCAATCTCAAGCCGACCCAACTGTCCGGCATGGAGCGTGACGCCGAGCGCCTCTACGACCTGATCTGGCGTCAGTTCGTCGCCTGCCAGATGCCGCCGGCCGAGTACCTGTCCACCAGCGTCGCCGTCACCGCCGGCAAGTTCGAGCTGCGCGCCAAGGGTCGCATCCTCAAATTCGACGGCTACACCCGCGTCCTGCCGCAACAGAGCAAGCCGGGTGAGGACGACGTGCTGCCGGAAATGAACGAAGGCGAGCTGCTCAAGCTGCTGCAGCTGGAGCCCAGCCAGCACTTCACCAAGCCGCCGGCGCGTTACTCCGAGGCCAGTCTGGTCAAGGAGCTGGAGAAGCGAGGCATCGGCCGCCCGTCCACCTATGCGGCGATCATTTCCACCATCCAGGAGCGTGGCTACGTGACGGTGCAGAACCGCCGTTTCTACGCGGAGAAGATGGGCGACATCGTCACCGAGCGCCTCAATGAGAGCTTCGCCAACCTGATGGACTACGGCTTCACTGCCGGCATGGAAGAGCATCTGGACGACGTCGCCCAGGGCGAGCGCGACTGGAAGCACCTGCTGGACGAGTTCTACGGCGACTTCAAGAAGAAGCTGGAGTTGGCCGAAGGTGCCGACAAGGGCATGCGCGCCAACCAGCCGACCCTGACCGACATCGCCTGCCGCGAATGCGGCCGGCCGATGATGATCCGGACCGCGTCCACCGGCGTCTTCCTCGGCTGTTCGGGCTACAGCCTGCCGCCGAAAGAGCGCTGCAAGGCCACCATCAACCTGGTACCGGGCGACGAGATCGCCGCGGACGACGAAGGCGAGTCCGAATCCCGCGTGTTGCTTGGCAAGCATCGTTGCCCGATCTGCGCCACCGCCATGGACGCCTACCTGCTGGACGAGACCCGCAAGCTGCACATCTGCGGCAACAACCCGGATTGCTCGGGCTACGAGATCGAGCAGGGCCAGTACCGCATCAAGGGTTACGAAGGCCCGAGCCTGGAGTGCGACAAGTGCGGTAGCGAGATGCAGCTCAAGACCGGCCGCTTCGGCAAATTCTTCGGCTGCACCAATGCCAGCTGCAAGAACACTCGCAAGCTGCTGAAGAGCGGCGAAGCGGCGCCGCCGAAGATCGACCCGATCCGCATGCCGGAGCTGAAGTGCGAGAAGGTCGACGACATCTACGTGCTGCGTGACGGCGCTTCCGGCCTGTTCCTGGCCGCCAGCCAGTTCCCCAAGAACCGCGAGACCCGTGCGCCGCTGGTGCGGGAGCTGATCCCGCACAAGGATGAACTGGACGCCAAGTACCACTACTTGCTGGCTGCGCCGGCCAAGGATCCCGAAGGGCGTCCGGCGGTGATCCGTTTCAGCCGCAAGACCAAGGAGCAGTACGTGCAGACCGAGGTGGAGGGCAAGCCCACCGGCTGGCGCGCCTTCTTCGACGGTGGCAAGTGGAAGGTCGAGGACAAGCGCTGACCGACTGCTGCGCGCCCGGCAACGGGCGCGCATATACTGCCTGAGTTCCCTGTGGAGGGCGCCGTCATGGCCCATGAGCTCTATACCCGCACCAACCAGAAACTGTTCTTCGCCGGCCTGTCGCTGGAGTCCTGGCGCAAGGCTGAAGAGGGCAGGGCGATGAATGCGCAGGCGCTGGTGCAGTCCGAGCGCGAGGCGTCGCTCTTTCACCTCTACGGCGCCCTGCTCGGTCTTTGCCACGAGATTGCCGGCTACTACCGCTTGCCCGAGGCCAATGCGCCGCGCGTCGAGTTGCTGCTGACCCCGCAGGTGCTGGCCGCTGCGCCCAGCCCGGAACTGGCCGAACTGGTGGAGTTGGCCCAGCAGGGTGAAACCTGGCTGGCCGAACTGCTCGCGGCCTATCGGGCGTTGTTCCAGCCGCCGCAGGCGCCGAAACAGGCCAAGGTCGATCCGACCCTGCCGCTGATTACGGCGGTAAGCGTGGAAGAGGAAGTGGCGCCGCTTTCTCGGGAAACCCTGGAGTCCTGGCGGCAGAACCTGAAAGACCTGGCGCTGCGCTTTCGGGAAACCCTGAGCGAATGCTGATTTGATCGACGGACTAGGGCGTGCTGGCGGCTGACTGTTACAATGGACGCCTTTCGTGGAGATTTGAGCCTATGCCTACGTCCTTTCTGGAAATAGTCGAACTGCCTGACGGGCGCATCATCCTGCGCCGGGCTGAGGACGAGGAGGCGTTGGTGACGCTGGACTTCTCTGCCGATGCCAAGGCCTTCCTCCAGGGGCATCACCTGGAAGTCGCCAAGGCCATGCTGAATGTCGGTGTGCAGATGGCTGGCCGGCTTGCCGAAGGCGAGATGGACCAAAACGAAGGTCCGCGCGTCCTGCATTGAGGCCCGGTGCCGAATCTTCCGCTGATTCGGTTACCGTCTGATGTCATGAGGCCCAGGCTTTTTGCCCGGCGCCCACTACTTCTCAGCCCAGCAGAATGTTCAGGCTTTGCGCGCCACCCTGGCGTGCAGCCTGCGCCAGCTGCCGTCTGGCTTTCTGGCCCAGTTGCAGCCAGCTGACAACTGTATGGCTACGCCCCAGGCGCAGCGCTTCGCAGGCCAGTTCCAGCGTGCTTTGCTCGCCTCGCGGTTGCAAGAGCAGGATGCGTTCGCGATTGAGCCCGGACTCCCGTAGCCAGGCCTGGGACAGGCTGGCGGGGGCGCCGATCAGCGTCAGCCAGCGCGCGTCCTGTTCTTCGCTCAGTTCCCGTAGCACGGAGGCCAGCAGGTGCCGGCAGTGGCCGGAGGCGCCGCGCAGGGACAATTCGCTGAAGGCCTCCGGTTCTTCCGTGTGGGCTTCATCGGCCACCTCGGTCAGCATCGGCGCCACGGGGTTGGCCAGGATGGCGTCGTGGAACAGTGGGAGCTGGGACCGGCCAAGCGATTGCGGGAACTGCATAACGCCTCCTTTAGCGGCGGATCACGCCGACACTCAAACCTTCAATCACCAGGTCCTGTTCATCCAGGTTCACTTCGATGGGGGCGAACTCGGGGTTCTCGGCAATCAGCCAGACCTTGCCACCTTCGCGCTTGAAGCGCTTGACCGTGACTTCATCGCCCAGTCGCGCCACTACCACCTGGCCGTTGCGCACTTCGCGGGTGCTGTGCACGGCGAGCAGGTCGCCGTCGTAGATCCCGATGTCCTTCATGGACATGCCGCGAACGCGCAGCAGGTAGTCGGCGCGAGGGTGGAAGAAGTCTGGGCTGATACGGCAGGATTCCTCGATGTTCTGTTGCGCGAGGATGGGAGCGCCGGCGGCGACCCGACCGATCACGGGCAGGCCGTCGTCATCGTTGGCGCCGGGCTCGAAGCCGGGAATGCGGATACCGCGGGACGCGCCGGGAGTCATCTCGATGGCGCCCTTGCGGGCGAGGGCCTTGAGGTGCTCTTCTGCGGCGTTGGGTGACTTGAAGCCGAGCTCCTGGGCGATTTCCGCGCGGGTCGGGGGGAAGCCGTTGTCTTCAAGGCAGCGCTTGATGAATGCGAGAATCTCGGCTTGGCGGGGCGTCAGTTTCAGCATGGCGGCGCTCTGTCTTTTTATACAGTGACTGGAATTATATACAGTGATCCGGTCTTGGCAACGCCTCTTTTTGGATTGCAGATGTGGGGGGAGTTGCTACCGGCCGGACCGGCCTTGGAGAGGCCGGCCGATGAAGGCGTGGCAGTTGCGTCGGATAATGGGATGCGCGGCTTGACAAGTCGGCTGGCTGAAACGTATGTTTCAAACAAGTGTTTGTCAGGCGGAGGAGCCATGGCCCAGTCGGAAACCGTCGAACGCATCCTGGATGCTGCGGAACAGCTGTTCGCGGAGAAAGGCTTCGCCGAGACTTCGTTGCGCCTGATCACCAGCAAGGCCGGGGTCAACCTGGCAGCGGTGAACTACCACTTCGGCTCGAAGAAGGCGCTGATCCAGGCGGTCTTCTCGCGCTTTCTCGGTCCCTTCTGCCAGAGCCTCGAGCGCGAGCTCGATCGGCGCCAGGCCAAAACAGAGAGCAAGCCCAGCCTCGAAGAGCTGCTGGAAATGCTCGTCGAGCAGGCCCTGGCGGTAAAGCCCCGCAGCGGCAATGACCTGTCGATCTTCATGCGCCTGCTCGGACTCGCATTCAGTCAGAGCCAGGGTCACTTGCGCAAGTACCTCGAAGAGGTTTATGGCAAAGTTTTCCGTCGCTACATGCTGCTGGTGAACGAGTCCGCCCCCAGGGTGCCGCCGCTGGAGCTGTTCTGGCGGGTGCATTTCATGCTCGGCGCCGCGGCGTTCAGCATGTCGGGCATCAAGGCGCTGCGCGCCATGGCGGAAAATGACTTCGGGGTGAACACCTCGATCGAGCAGGTGATGCGCCTGATGGTGCCCTTCCTCGCCGCCGGCATGCGCGCCGAAACCGGCGTCACCGACGACGCGCTGGCCAAGGCGGTGCTCAAGCCACGCAACAAGGCCCCGTCCGCCGCCGCGAAGGTTTAAAACGATGGGCGCGACTGGCCTGATCGGCTAAGCTTGCGGCCCATGCAAACCCTCGATCTCCTGCATATCTCCATTGCTGACCAGCAGCTCTACGGCTTTGCCGAGGGGCGGCTGGTTCTGCGCCTGCCCGTGTCTACCGCCTTGAACGGTGTGGGCGAAACCAATGGCTCCAATTGCACGCCTCGCGGCCTGCACCAGGTGCGTGCGCGCATCGGTGCCGGATTGCCAGTCGGCGCCGTGCTGCGTGGCCGGCGCTGGACCGGTGAAGTCTGGAGCGCCGAGCTGCACGAGCGCTTTCCGGGGCGCGACTGGATTCTCAGCCGCATCCTCTGGCTGAGTGGCTGCGAGCCTGGCCGCAACCGTCTGGGGAAAGTGGACAGCTTCCGCCGCTACATCTATCTGCACGGCACGCCGGACAGCGAACCCATGGGAGAAGCCCGCTCCCACGGCTGCATTCGTCTGCGCAATGCCGATGTGCTGGAACTCTTCGACCGGGTACCCGTCCACTGTGCGGTACGCATAGACGAAGCGCCGTGCCCCGACTGGGCCGCGGCCGAACTCTCCTAAGGATTTTCCATGCAAGGTTCCCTGATGCTGGATATCGGCGGCACCTGGCTGACCGCCGAGGATCGGCAGATCCTTCGTCAGCCGGAAGTCGCCGGTCTGATCATTTTCGCCCGCAATATCGAAAGCCCGCGCCAGGTGCGCGAGCTCTGCGCGTCCATTCGCGCGGTGCGCCCGGACCTGATCCTGGCCGTCGACCAGGAAGGCGGTCGCGTGCAGCGCCTGCGCCAGGGCTTCCTGCGCCTGCCGGCCATGCGTGCCCTGGCCGACAACGCCAATGCCGAGCAACTGGCCGAGCAGTGTGGCTGGCTGATGGCGACCGAGGTGCTGGCCGTGGGGCTGGATATCAGCTTCGCCCCGGTCCTGGACCTCGACCACCAGCGCAGCGCCGTGGTCGGCAGTCGCGCCTTCGAGGGTGACCCGGCGCGCGCCGCGTCCCTGGCCGGCGCTTTCATCCGCGGGCTGCGAGCTGCGGGCATGGCCGCTACCGGCAAGCATTTCCCCGGCCACGGCTGGGCCGAGGCCGATTCCCACGTGGCGATTCCTACCGACGAGCGCAGCCTGGAGCAGATTCGCCAGAGCGACCTGATTCCCTTCTCTCGCCTGGCTGCGGAGCTGGACGGCATGATGCCCGCCCACGTCATCTACCCGCAGGTGGACAACCAGCCGGCCGGATTCTCCCGGCGCTGGTTGCAGGACATCCTGCGCGGCGAGCTGAAGTTTTCCGGGGTCATTTTCAGCGATGATCTCTCCATGGCCGGCGCCCATGTGGTGGGCGATGCCGCCGAGCGTATCGAGGCCGCGCTGTCCGCTGGCTGCGACATGGGCCTGGTGTGCAATGACCGCGCCTCCGCCGAGCTGGCCCTGGAGCGCCTGCAGCGCCTGGGCGCCAAGCCTCCGGCGAGCCTTTCGCGGATGCGCCGCCGTGCCTTTCCCGGCACCGAGTACCGCCAGGATCCCCGCTGGCTGCAAGCCGTTGCAGCCCTGCGCGAAGCCCAGTTGATCGATTGAGGAACCGACATGACCGTCTACGCCATCATTGGTGGTACAGGCCTGACGCAGCTCGAAGGCCTGAGCATGAAAGCGCTGCTCCACCCTGACACGCCCTATGGCGCGCCTTCGGCCGGCATCGTCCATGGCGCGTATGCCGGGCACGACGTGCTCTTTCTCGCTCGCCACGGCCACCCGCACCGAATTCCGCCGCACCAGGTGAACTACCGCGCGAACCTCTGGGCGCTCAAGCATGTCGGCGCCCAGGCGGTGATCGCGGTGAACGCGGTGGGTGGCATCCATCCGGCAATGGGCAGTGGGCACCTGGTGGTTCCGCACCAGTTGATCGACTACACCCATGGCCGTATCGGCACCTACTTCGAGGGCGACCTGGACCACGTCACTCATATCGATTTCAGCCATCCCTATGACGAAGGACTGCGCGGCAAGCTGCTGGCGGCGCTGAATGCGTGCGACTATCCGCACAGCGACTTCGGCGTGTACGGCTGCACCCAGGGCCCACGCCTGGAAACCGTGGCCGAGATCACCCGCCTGGAGCGTGACGGTTGCGACCTGGTGGGCATGACCGGCATGCCCGAGGCGGCCCTGGCCCGCGAGCTGGGTCTGCCCTACGCCTGCCTGTCCCTGGTGGTGAATCCCGCCGCCGGCAAGTCCGAAGGCATCATCACCATGGAAGAGATCGAGGCTGCCTTGGATGAGGGCATCGGCAAGGTGCGCAATGTCCTGGCCCATGTGCTGAAGGGCTGACTCGGAAATCTAGTGGGTGCAGGGAACGCCGCGCGCACCGAGGTGTTTGCGATGTGCACGGCGCCCCTACGGGTGATTTCCATCATTGCCCCAGGGCTCAGGAGAAGCGGGGCAGGGGCGCGAAGAGGGCGTCGATGTCCTCGTCGTGCAGCCGCCAGTCTTCCTTCTCGCGTCCCTCGAGAATGCCGCGCGCCAGTGCGGCCTTTTGTGCCTGCAATTGCTGGATCTTCTCTTCCACCGTTCCCCGCGAAATCAATCGGTAGACGAATACCGGCTTGTCCTGGCCGATGCGGTAGGCGCGGTCGGTGGCCTGGCGCTCTACGGCCGGGTTCCACCAGGGGTCGTAATGGATCACGGTATCGGCAGCGGTGAGGTTCAGGCCGGTGCCGCCGGCCTTGAGGCTGATCAGGAAGAGCGGAACCTCGCCCTTCTGGAAGCGCTGGACCGGGGTGCGCCGGTCGCGCGTGTCGCCGGTGATCTGCACATAGTCGATGGCGCGCTTGTGCAATTCGTCCTCGATCAGGGCCAGCATGCTGGTGAACTGCGAGAACAGCAGCACCTTGCGGCCCTCGGCGATCAGTTCCTCGAGCATCTCCATCAGGCTGTCCAGCTTGCCCGAGCTGCTGCCACGCGGTGAGCGCGTGCCGCTCTCCTCGATCAGCCGCGTATCGCAGCAGACCTGGCGGAGCTTCAGTAGCGCTTCGAGGATCACGATCTGGCTGCGGGCGAGGCCCTTGCGGCCGATTTCTTCGCGCACCTTGCTGTCCATGGCCAGGCGCACTGTTTCGTAGAGGTCGCGCTGACGATCGCTGAGCTCGACCCATTGGGTGATCTCGCTCTTGGCGGGCAATTCGGTGGCCACCGCTTCCTTGCTGCGGCGCAGCAGGAACGGCTTGATGCGCGCATTGAGGTGCGCCAGACGGGTGCTGTCGCCGTGCTTTTCGATGGGGCTGCGGTAGTTGCGCAGGAAGTGCTGGCTGTCGCCCAGCCAGCCGGGCATCAGGAAGTGGAACAGCGACCAGAGTTCGCCCAGGTGGTTTTCCAGCGGCGTGCCGGTGAGGCAGATGCGCTGCCGCGCTTCCAGCTGGCGTACGGCCTGGGCAGCCTTGCTTGTCGGATTCTTGATGTACTGCGCCTCATCGAGGATCAGCAGGTGCAGCGGCAGGTCCCGGAAGCGCTCCAGGTCGCGTGGCAGCAGGGCGTAGGTGGTCAGCAGCAGGTCATGCCCGGCCATCTGTTCGAAGGCTTTCTTGCGCCCCGGGCCGTGCAGGGCGAGGACCCTGAGTTCCGGTGCGAAACGCTCGGCTTCGTCGAGCCAGTTGGGGATCAGGCTGGTGGGCATCACCACCAGGGCCGGGCGGTCCAGGCGGCCGGCCGCCTTCTCGGTGAGTAGGTGGGCGAGGGTCTGCAGCGTCTTGCCCAGGCCCATGTCGTCGCCAAGGATGCCGCCGGCGCCGACTTCCCGAAGGGTCTGTAGCCAGGCCAGGCCTTCCAGCTGGTAGGGCCGGAGCTCGGCCTGGAGGCCTTTGGGTGGGGAAATCGCGGCTTTGCCGCTATCCCGCAGCTTGTGCGCCACCTGGCGCAGTTCGTCGCCGCCCTGCCACTGCAGGTCCATCCCCTCCAGATGGCTCAGGCGCGCCGCGTCGGGGCGGGCGAGGCGCAGGGTCTGGGTGGGGTCCTGGTCGCGCAGGTAGAGCTCGCCCAGGGTGGCCAGCAAGGGTTTCAGCCGGGAGAAGGGCAACATCACCTGGAGCGGCCGGCCATCGGTGGCGCGGGTGGCGTCGAGCTGGAGGCGCAGCGCCTCGTCGTCCTTGCGCCGTTGCAGGTTGTGCGCGTCCAGCAGTTCCGGGTTGCGCTGGATCAGGCGCAACAGCACCGGCAGCAGGCTGATGCGGCGGCCTTCGACCACTATGCCCAGCTCCAGGTCGAACCATTCGCGGCCGGGCGCTTCGTCCACTTCGGCGTACCAGCCCTCGACCTGGGTCAGGTCGAACTGGAAGCCGGGGCGGATATCGATCTGCCAGCCTTGCTCGCGCAGGAGCGGCAGCTGCTGCTTCATGAAGTGCAGCCAGTGCTCGTCGCCGGGCAGCTCGAACATTTCCGCGCTGTTGGCGGGCAGCGCCAGGCTCTGCCGCAGGGCTTCCTTGAATCCCAACTGGCGCAATGCGTCGCGCCAGGCCTGTTCGATACGGAATTGCCGGGCGATGGCCAGGCGCTCGCCATTGACGCGATGGTGCAGGCGCTCCGGCCTTGCCGGCTTGCCATGGGTGAGGGCGCCGCCGTAGTCGAACACCAGGCCGGCCCGGTGCTGCTGGTTGCCCACCATGCGGCCGCTGCGCAGGTCGTACTGGCTCTGGGCATGGCTGCCGAGTATCAGGTGCGGAACCGGTTGCAGGTCGTCCACCAGGCGCTCGCTGGGTGGTGGCACGGTCTGCCAGCCGGAGGCCGGTAGAGACAGCAGGTGGGCGATGGCAGCGACGCAGTGCTTGCAGTTGAAGCCCACCGGGCAGCTGCAGCGGCCGACCACGCCCAGGCCCTTGGGTGCCAGGCGGATAAGTTGCGTGTAGAAGTGGCCAGCGGAGCCTTCGCAACTGGTCTCGATGGCCTTGTCGCTCAGGCTGAGCAGGCGGATGCGGTCTTCTTTCGCGTAGGCGAGGCCGCGGCTCAGGGCGCCTGGATCGAAGTCCAGGCGCCAATCCATCTGCTGGAGCTGGTCGAGCAGGACGCTCATGGCGCCTTAGAGCGGGCTGACGCGGATCAGGATGCCCAGATTGCCGTGGTCCAGGAAGGTGAGTTCGCCGTTCTTCAGGCGGCTGCCCTGGTGCAGGCGCTCGCTGCTGCTGATCAGGCCGCTGCCGTCGAAGCGGTTGATCCAGAAGTCGGCCTGGGCGTCGATGCTGCGGTCGATGGCCAGGGCCAGCGTGCCTTCAACGGGGAAGTGGCCCAGCTGCTGCTCGCCGGAGGTCACCGAAACCTTGCTCGGGATGGCGGAGAGGTCCTGGGACCAAGCCTTGTGCAGCAGCACCTCATAACCGGCGTTGGGGTTCAGCTTGGCTGCTTCGCCGTCCAGCGCCGTGCCGCGCTCGCTGCCGGCGATGGACTGGCTGCCGGCCGCCCAGTCGTCCGGAGCGGGCTGGCTGGCGGGGATGGGGTCGCCAGCCTGGCGGAAGATGATCATCTCCACCGAATAGAGGCCGTCGGCGAAGGCAGTCGGGGCCAGCAGGGCGAGCAGCAGGGCGAAGTTACGGATGGCGCGCATGGGTTGTTCCTTGGTATGGGCAATCGTTCCGCAGACTACTGCGGGGTCAGGCGTTCGAACAGCGCTTCAAGGGTATTGAAGCGTTCTTCCGGGCGTTCCATGGGCACCTGGAACTTGAACAGGGTGGCGCCTTCGAACTTGTAGCGCTTGGGTTGGCCCTGGATCAGCTTGATCAGCACCAACGGATCGACGCAGGTGTCGGCAGCAAACTCGATGCGGCCGCCCTGGGGGCCGGAATCCACCTTGCGGATGCCGAGCTTCTCGGCCTGCAGCTTGAGCAGAGTCAGGCGCACCAGGTTCTTGGTGGGCTCGGGCAGCAGGCCGAAGCGGTCGATCATCTCCACCTGCAGTTCCTTCAGGCCGTCCTCGTCGGCCGCCGAGGCGATGCGCTTGTAGAGGATCAGGCGGGCATGCACGTCAGGCAGGTAGTCCTCGGGGATCAATGCCGGCACCCGCAGGTTGACCTCCGGCCCGCCGCCGAGCGGCTGCTCCAGGTTGGGCTGCTCGCCCTTGCGGATGGCCTTCACCGCGCGCTCGAGCATTTCCATGTACAGGGTGAAGCCGACGGCCTGGATCTGGCCGCTCTGGCCTTCGCCCAGCAGTTCGCCGGCGCCGCGGATTTCGAGGTCGTGGGTGGCGAGGACGAATCCGGCGCCCAGGTCCTGGGCGTTGGCGATGGCCTCCAGGCGCTTTTCCGCGTCCAGGGTCATCTGCTTGCGCGGCGGCGTCAGCAGGTAGGCGTAGGCCTGGTGGTGGCTGCGACCGACCCGGCCGCGCAGCTGGTGCAGTTGGGCCAGGCCGAACTTGTCGGCACGCTCGATGACGATGGTGTTGGCGCTGGGCACGTCGATGCCGGTCTCGATAATGGTCGAGGCCACCAGCACATTGAAGCGCTTGTGGTAGAAGTCGCTCATCACCTGTTCGAGATCGCGCTCGCGCATCTGCCCATGGCCGACGGCGATACGCGCCTCCGGCACCAGTTCGGCCAGCTCGGCGGCGCACTTCTCGATGCTCGCCACCTCGTTGTGCAGGTAGTACACCTGGCCGCCGCGCAGCAACTCGCGCAGCAGCGCTTCCTTGATTGCGGTCTTCTGCCGCTCCATGACGAAGGTGCGCACCGACAGCCGGCGTGCCGGCGGCGTGGCGATGATGGACAGGTCGCGCATGCCCGCCACGGCCATGTTCAGAGTGCGTGGAATGGGCGTGGCGGTGAGGGTGAGGATGTCGACCTCGCTGCGCAGGGATTTCAGCTGTTCCTTCTGCCGCACGCCGAAGCGGTGCTCTTCGTCGATGATCGCCAGGCCCAGGTTCTTGAAGCGCACGTCATCCTGCAGCAGCTTGTGGGTGCCGATGATGATGTCGATCTTGCCGTCGGACAGCTGCTGCGCCGCGCTTTCCACTTCCTTGGCCGACTTGAAGCGGCTCATCACTTCGACCGTCACTGGCCAGTCGGCGAAGCGGTCGCGGAAGCTGTTGTAGTGCTGCTGGGCGAGCAGGGTGGTGGGGACCAGCACGGCCACCTGCTTGCCGCCGTGCACCGCGACGAAGGCAGCGCGCATGGCGACTTCGGTCTTGCCGAAGCCGACGTCGCCGCAGACCAGGCGGTCCATGGGCTTGGGCGTCAGCATGTCCTCCAATACGGCTTCGATGGCGGACTGCTGGTCCGGGGTTTCCTCGAAGGGGAAGCCGGCGGCGAAGGTGGCGTAGTCGGCCTTGGGGTCCTTGAATGCATAGCCTTCGCGGGCCGCGCGGCGGGCATAGACGTCCAACAGTTCGGCGGCGACATCGCGCACCTGCTCGGCGGCCTTGCGCTTGGCCTTCTGCCAGGTTTCCGAGCCCAGGCGGTGCAGCGGCGCCAGGGCGTCGTCGCTGCCGGTGTAGCGGGCGATCAGGTGCAGGCTGGCCACCGGCACGTAAAGCTTGGCTTCCTCGGCGTATTGCAGGGCGAGGAATTCTGCGGTCTGGCCCTCGATGTCCAGGGTGATCAGGCCCAGGTAGCGGCCGACGCCGTGGTCGATGTGCACCACGGGCGCACCCTCGCGCAGTTCGGCGAGGTTCTTGATCACGTTGTCGCCGGCGTCGCCACGGCGTTCGCGGCGGCGGCGCTGCATCACCCTCTGGCCGAACAGCGGGCTCTCGGCGATCAGCGCAATGCCCGGATCATCCAGCAGCAGGCCTTCGTCCAGCGGGGCGATGGTGATGGCCAGGCGCTCGGCGCTGGCGATGAACGCCGGCCAGCCCTCGACTTCCTGCGGACGCAGCTTGAGACGGGCGAGCATCTCCAGCAACACCTCGCGGCGCCCGGCGGATTCGGCGCTGAACAGCACGCGGCCCGGGAATTCGTCGAGAAAGCGGCGCAGGGCGGCCAGGGGCTCGGTGGCCTTGGCCTGGATCGCCAGGTCGGGCAGGGCGCGGGCGGAGAAGCGTTCGCGGCCGACCCCGGAGTCGATGTCGTCCTGGCTCAGCACCAGGCGCGGTGAGCCCTTGAGTCGGGCGAAGCAGTCCTCCACCGGGAGGAACAGTTCGGCGGGCGGCACCAGTGGGCGCTCGGGATCGACGCGGCGTTCCTCATAGCGATTGCGCACGTCGTTCCAGAACTGATCGGCGGCCTGTTCGATGCCCGGTAGCGAGAATACCTGGGTGTCCTGGGGCAGGTAGTCGAAGAGGGTGGCGGTTTCCTCGAAGAACAGCGGCAGGTAGTACTCGATGCCGGCCGGGGTGATGCCGCTGGTCAGGTCCTGGTAGATGGGGCAGCGACGGAAATCGACGTCGAAGCGCTCGCGGAAGCGTCCGCGGAAGTCGGTGACGGCCTTCTTGTCCAGGGGGAACTCGCGGGCCGGCAACAAGCGGATCGACTCCACCTTGTCCACCGAGCGCTGGGTCTCCGGATCGAAGGTGCGCAGGGTTTCGATCTCGTCATCGAACAGGTCGATCCGATAGGGCAGGTCGCTGCCCATGGGGAAGAGGTCGATCAGGGCGCCGCGCACGGCGAACTCGCCGTGTTCGTAGACGGTATCCACGCAACGGTAGCCGGCGGCTTCCAGACGCAGGCGCATCTGTTCCACGTCCAGCTTCTGGCCGACGTCCAGCACCAGGCTGGAGCCCAGCAGGAAGCGCGTCGGCGCCAGGCGGTGGAGGGCGGTGGTGATGGGCACCACCAGCACGCCGCGCTTTACCCCGGGCAGTCGGTAAAGGCTGTCGACGCGCTGGGAAATGATGTCCTGGTGCGGCGAGAAGAGGTCGTACGGCAGAGTTTCCCAATCGGGGAAGTGCAGTACGTCCAGGCCCGGGGCGAAGAAGCCGAGCTCCTGCTCCAGGCGTTCGGCAGTCTGGCTGTCGGCGGTGAGCAGCAGGGTGAAGCGCTTGCCGGCGCTGGCCGCTTCGGCAATCGCCAGGCTCAGGGCGGCACCGGGCAGGTTGCCCCAGTGCTGTTTGCCGGCGGTGGAGGGCAGGGGCGGGAGGCGCAATACGGACGCGGGCAAGGGGGGGGCTCCGGTCGGAAAAAAGATCGGCGGATTGTAACTATCCCGACTAGCGGATGTCAGTGTTCAGGCTGCTACTGATTGCCGACGCCTACGCGCGCCGTCATAATGTAGCCCCTTTTTTCATCCCCTACATATGTGGAAGGTACTGCCCGTGACTCAGAAGCCCGACCAGTGTCTCGGTGAATGGATCGATCGTGAAGCCCTCGCGGAAGCCATGATTCCGATGATCGGCCAGCTTTATCGCAACAACAACGTTGTCACCTCGATCTATGGCCGTGGCCTGATCAACCGCTCCGTGATTGCCATCCTCAAGGCCCACCGCTTCGCGCGTCATCGCCTGGCCGACGAGGCCGAGCTGTCGGTCCACGAGACCTTCCCCATCCTCAAGGCCATGAGCGAGCTCAAACTGGGCGCCGCCTCCGTGGACCTGGGCAAGATGGTCGCCAAGTTCAAGGCAGAAGGTAATGGCCGCAGCATCGAGCAGTTCACCAAGGACGAGCTGGCCGATGTGGTCGGCAAGCAGAACGGCTCCGGCCGCGAAGGCACCGACGTCGTCCTCTACGGCTTCGGCCGTATCGGTCGCCTGCTGGCGCGCATCCTGATCGAGAAGACCGGTGGTGGCGACGGCCTGCGCCTGCGCGCCATCGTCGTCCGCAAGGGCGCCGAGAACGACCTGGTCAAGCGCGCCAGCCTGCTGCGCCGCGACTCCGTACACGGTCCGTTCGACGGCACCATCGTCATCGACGAAGAAAACAACACCCTGACCGCCAATGGCAACCTGATCCAGGTGATCTACTCCAACGATCCGGCCTCGATCGACTACACCGCCTATGGCATCAAGAACGCCCTGCTGGTTGACAATACCGGCAAGTGGCGCGACGCCGAAGGCCTGGGCCAGCACCTGAAGTGCCCGGGTATCGATCGCGTGGTCCTGACCGCTCCGGGCAAAGGCGCGCTGAAGAACATCGTCCATGGCATCAACCATGGCGAGATCACCGCTGAAGACCGCATCGTCTCCGCGGCTTCCTGCACCACCAACGCCATCGTGCCGGTGCTGAAGGCGGTCAACGATCAGTTCGGCATCATCAACGGCCACGTCGAAACCGTTCACTCGTACACCAACGACCAGAACCTGATCGACAACTTCCACAAGGGCAGCCGCCGCGGCCGCAGCGCTCCGCTGAACATGGTGATCACCGAGACCGGTGCCGCCACCGCCGCCGCCAAGGCCCTGCCGGTGCTGAAAGGCAAGCTGACCGGCAACGCGATTCGCGTACCGACGCCGAACGTCTCCATGGCCATCCTGAACCTGAACCTGGAGAAGGCCACCACTCGCGAAGAGATCAACGAGTACCTGCGCAACGCTGCCATGCACTCGGACCTGCACAAGCAGATCGACTACGTCTCCTCCCAGGAAGTGGTGTCCTCGGACTTCGTCGGCTCCCGCCACGCCGGTGTGGTGGACGCCGAGGCGACCATCTGCAACGACAACCGCGTCGTCCTCTATGTCTGGTACGACAACGAGTTCGGCTACAGCTGCCAGGTGGTCCGCGTGATGGAAGACATGGCCGGGGTCAACCCGCCGTCTTTCCCTAACTAAGCCAATGCGTCATTAAAACGGGAGCTCTCGGGCTCCCGTTTTTCATTTTTGCGTCTGTAATCGGATAACAAGAATCGCTTGGGGATTACCCAGATGGAAGGACATCACCTTCACCAAGGGCCGCTCAAAAGGGGCCTGAAAAACCGCCACATCCAGCTTATCGCGCTGGGCGGCGCCATCGGTACCGGCCTGTTCCTGGGTTCGGCCGGGGTGCTCAAGTCGGCGGGGCCGTCGATGATTCTCGGCTATGCCATTGCCGGCTTCTTCGCTTTTCTGATCATGCGCCAGTTGGGCGAGATGATAGTCGAGGAGCCGGTGGCCGGATCCTTCAGCCATTTCGCGCACAAGTACTGGGGGGGCTATGCCGGCTTCCTTTCCGGCTGGAACTACTGGGTGCTCTATGTGCTGGTGGGCATGGCCGAGCTGACCGCGGTAGGCAAGTACATCCAGTTCTGGTGGCCCGAAGTGCCGACCTGGGTGTCGGCAGCGGCCTTCTTCGTGCTGATCAACCTGATCAACCTGGCCAATGTGAAGGCATTCGGCGAGACGGAGTTCTGGTTCGCGCTGATCAAGGTGGTGGCCATCATCGGTATGATCGTCCTCGGCATCTACCTGCTGGTCAGCGGTGAAGGTGGCCCCCAGGCGGCGGTCGACAACCTCTGGAGTCATGGCGGCTTCTTCCCCAATGGCCTGGAAGGCCTGGTGATGGTGCTGGCCATCATCATGTTCTCCTTCGGCGGCCTGGAGCTGATCGGCATCACCGCGGCCGAGGCCAGCGAGCCGAAGAAGGTGATCCCCAAGGCGATCAACCAGGTGATCTACCGCATCCTGATCTTCTACATCGGCGCCCTCAGCGTGCTGCTGATGCTCTACCCCTGGGACAAGCTGCTGGAAACCCTCGGCGCCGCGGGCGACCCCTACAGCGGCAGCCCCTTCGTGCAGATCTTCTCGCTGATCGGCAGCGACGTGGCGGCGCACATTCTCAACTTCGTGGTGCTGACGGCGGCCCTCTCGGTCTACAACAGCGGCGTCTACGCCAACAGCCGGATGCTCTACGGCTTGGCCGAGCAGGGTGACGCGCCCAAGGCGCTGATGAAGGTGGACGATCGCGGCGTGCCGGTGCTTGCCATTGGCCTCTCCGCGCTGATCACGTTGCTCTGTGTGGTCGTCAACTACCTGGCGCCGCAGAAGGCCCTGGAGCTGCTGATGGCCCTGGTGGTAGCGGCCCTGGTGATCAACTGGGCGATGATCAGCCTGTCCCACCTGAAGTTCCGCAAGAGCCTGACTGCCCAGGGAATCCAGCCTTTCTTCAAGGCGCTCTGGTATCCCGTCGGTAACTACCTGTGCCTGGCTTTCGTGGCGCTGATCCTCGGCGTGATGCTGATGATCCCGGGCATCAATGTGTCGGTCTACGCCATTCCGTTCTGGCTGGGCTTCATCGCCATCTGCTACTTCTTCAAGCGATCTGCTGCGCGGGCGACCGCTCACTGAAGCGAATGGTGGGATGGAAAACGGGAGCCGGGGGCTCCCGTTTTTCATTGGGCGCATCCGTGCAGGTCTGCGGGTGGGGTGAAAATCCGCGAAGTGGATTTCCACCGCTCGGTACTTCCGGGTACTGCGGGGCGAGCCTGAGGTAAGAGCCGGTGGACCGGTGAAGCGTGGTCCTCCTTGCACGGGTTGACCCGGTGTTCGAAAGCTGACCCGTTATTGCCTTCTGTATCCTAAGTCGCTGAAAAGAAAGGGCTTGGCTGGCAAGGGCGGGACGGGCTCCCTATAATTCGCCCTTCAATCGTTCGGAATACCGCACAGTCGTACCGCTCCAGGGTGGTGCGACGCTGCTCCTTTGGTCGCGGACCAGGGCATTCCGTGCAGAATTCCAGTGTCAGGCGAAATCTATGATCAGAATCAAGCGGGGGTTGGACCTGCCGGTGGCGGGCGAGCCGGTCCAGCGTATCGAGGCCGGGCGTCCGGTTCGGAGCGTTGCCCTCATCGGCTTCGACTACCACGGCATGAAGCCGACCATGGATGTGCAGGTGGGCGACCGGGTCAAGCTCGGCCAGCCGCTGTTCTCCGACAAGAAGAACCCCGGGGTGATCTACACCGCCCCCGGTGCCGGTGTGATCAGCGCCATCCACCGCGGCGAGCAGCGCGTACTGCAGTCGGTGGTGATCGATCTCGATGGGGACGAAGAGGTCCGCTTCGCACAGTACCCCGCCGAGCGACTCGACTGCCTTGACGCCCAGCAGGTGCGCGACAACCTGGCGCAGTCCGGCCTCTGGACCGCCCTGCGCACCCGCCCGTTCAGCCGGGTGCCGGCCATCGACGCCGTCCCCAGCTCGATCTTCGTCACCGCCATGGATACCCATCCGTTGGCAGCCGACCCGGCCGTGGTGATCGCCGAACAGGCCGCGGACTTCGAGCATGGCCTCAAGGCTCTCGCCCGCCTGGCGCGCGTTTTCCTCTGCAAGGCCGAAGGCGCAAGCCTGCCGGGCGAGGGGCTGGCCCAGGTCCAGGCCGAATCCTTCGCCGGGCCGCACCCGGCGGGCCTGCCCGGCACCCATATCCATTTCCTCGACCCGGTGAGCGCAAGCAAGAGCGTCTGGCACATCGGCTACCAGGACGTGATCGCCATCGGCAAGCTGTTCACCGGCGGCCGGCTCTGGGTCGAGCGCGTGGTGTCCCTGGCCGGCCCCGTGGTCGAGCGGCCGCGTCTGCTGCGCACCCGCCTCGGTGCCAACCTGGACGAACTCACCGCCGGCGAACTGCAGCCCGGCGCCAACCGCGTGGTGTCCGGCTCCCTGCTGGGCGGCCGGACTTCCCGTGGCTCCTGTGCCTTCCTCGGCCGCTATCATCTGCAGCTGTCCTGCCTGCGCGAGGGCAACGACCGCGAGCTCCTGCACTACCTGCGCGCCGGGGTGAACAAGCACTCGGTGCTGAACATCTTCGTTTCCAGGCTGCTGGGCGAGCGCAAGCTGGCTTTCAGCACTACCACCAACGGCAGCCCGCGGGCCATGGTGCCGGTGGGCAACTACGAGGCTGTGATGCCGCTGGATATCCTGCCCACCCACCTGCTGCGCTACCTGATAGTGGGTGACACCGAGATGGCGCAGAAGCTCGGCTGCCTGGAGCTGGACGAAGAAGATCTGGCCCTGTGCAGCTATGTCTGCGCCGGCAAGTACGAGTACGGTCCCATCCTGCGGGACAACCTCAGCCGCATTGAAAAGGAGGGCTGAGATGGGCCTGCGCAAATTCCTCGACCGGATCGAGCACAACTTCGAGCAGGGTGGCCGCTATGAAAAGTGGTACGCGCTCTATGAGGCGGTGGATACCTTCTTCTACCGCCCGGGCAGCGTGACCCACACCACAGCCCACGTGCGTGACGGCATCGACCTCAAGCGCATGATGATTACCGTCTGGCTCTGCACCTTCCCGGCCATGTTCTTCGGCATGTGGAACGTCGGCTACCAGGCCAACCAGGTGTTCGCCCAGAACCCCGAGCTGCTGGCCGCCCAGGAAGGCTGGCGTTTCGCGCTGATCGGTTCCCTGGCGGGCTTCGATCCCGGCAGCCTGTGGGACAACTTCATCCAGGGCGCCGCCTGGTTCCTGCCGATCTATGCGGTGACCTTCATCGTCGGCGGTTTCTGGGAAGTGCTGTTCGCCTCCATCCGCCGCCATGAAGTAAACGAAGGTTTCTTCGTCACCTCTGTGCTCTTCGCCCTGACCCTGCCGCCGAGCATCCCGCTCTGGCAGGTGGCCCTGGGCATCAGCTTCGGCGTGGTGCTGGGCAAGGAAGTCTTCGGCGGTACCGGCAAGAACTTCCTCAACCCGGCCCTGGCCGGCCGCGCCTTTCTCTTCTTCGCCTACCCGGCGCAGATTTCCGGGGACGAGGTCTGGACCGCGGTGGACGGCTTCGCCGGCGCCACCTCGCTCAGCCTGGGCGCCGCGGGCGGCGTAGAGAACATCGTCGGTCACGGCATCAACTGGATGGACGCCTTCCTCGGCACCATCCAGGGCTCCATCGGCGAGACCAGCACCCTGGCCATCCTGATCGGCGGCGGTGTGCTGCTGATCACCCGCATCGCCTCCTGGCGCATCGTCGCTGGCGTGATGCTGGGCATGATCGCCACCAGTTGGCTGTTCAATGCCATCGGCTCGGAAACCAACCCCATGTTCGCCATGCCCTGGCACTGGCACCTGGTCCTGGGCGGCTTCGCCTTCGGCATGATGTTCATGGCCACCGACCCGGTGTCCGCCGCCATGACCGATACCGGCAAGTGGCTGTTCGGCGCCTTGATCGGCCTGATGGCGGTGCTGATCCGCGTGGTCAACCCGGCCTTCCCGGAAGGCATGATGCTGGCGATCCTGTTCGCCAACCTGTGTGCGCCGTTGCTCGACCATTTCGTCGTCCAGGCCAATATCAAGCGGAGGCTGGCACGCAATGGCTAAGCAAGAATCAACAATCCGCACGCTCATGGTTGCCCTGGTGGTCTGCCTGGTGTGTTCCGTGTTCGTCGCCGGCGGCGCCGTGGCGCTCAAGCCCGTGCAGGTGGAGAACCGCGAGCTGGACAAGCAGCGCAGCATCCTCGCCATCGCCGGCCTGGCGCAGCCCGGCATGTCCGGCGAGGAGATCAGGAAGCTCTATGCCGAGCGCATCACCGCCAAGGTGGTCGACCTCGCCAGTGGCGACATCAGCGACGAGATCCAGGCCGCCGGCTTCGACCCGCTGAAAGCCGCCAAGGACCCGGCGCTCTCGGATGCCTTGCCGGCCGAGCAGGACATCGCCTCCATCAAGCGCCGCGAGCGCCTCAGCACCGTCTACCTGGTAGAGGAGGGCGGCAAGCTGGAGACCCTGATCCTGCCGGTACGCGGCTATGGCCTCTGGTCCACCCTCTACGGCTTCCTGGCCCTCAAGGGCGACCTCAATACCGTGGTCGGCCTCGGCTTCTACCAGCACGGCGAGACCCCGGGGCTCGGCGGCGAGGTGGACAACCCGAAATGGAAGGCGATGTGGAACGGCAAGAGCCTGTTCGATGAACAGGGCCAGCTGGCGATCCAGATCATCAAGGGCAGCGTCGACGCGCAGTCGCCGAACGCCAGCCACCAGGTCGATGGCCTGGCCGGCGCCACGCTGACCAGCAAGGGCGTCCACAACCTGCTGCATTTCTGGCTGGGCGAGAACGGCTTCGGCCCCTTCCTGGCCAAACTGAACAACGGGGAGGCATAAGCATGGCGCAACCCACTATCCGTCAGGTCCTGCTGGACCCGATCCTGCACAACAACCCCATCGGCCTGCAGATCCTCGGCATCTGCTCGGCCCTGGCGGTGACCTCCAACCTCAAGACCGCGCTGGTGATGTCCATCGCCCTGACATTGGTGACCGGCTTCTCCAACCTGTTCATCTCGATGATCCGCAGCCAGATCCCCAGCTCGATCCGCATGATCGTGCAGATGGTGATCATCGCCTCCCTGGTGATAGTCGTGGACCAGGTGCTCAAGGCCTACGCCTTCAGCCTGTCCAAGCAGCTCTCGGTGTTCGTCGGGCTGATCATCACCAACTGCATCGTGATGGGCCGCGCGGAAGCCTTCGCCATGGCCAACCCGCCGCTCCTGTCTTTCTTCGATGGCATCGGCAACGGCCTGGGCTACAGCGCGATGCTGATCGTCCTCGGCATCGTTCGCGAGCTGTTCGGCGCCGGCAAGGTGCTGGGCCACGAAGTGCTGCCGGTGATCAACGACGGCGGCTGGTACCAGCCCAACGGCCTGCTGCTGCTGCCGCCCTCGGCCTTCTTCCTGATCGGCCTGATCATCTGGGCCCTGCGCAGCTGGAAGACCGAGCAGAAAGAGGCGCCGGCCTACCGCATCGCACCCCAGGTATCCAACAAGGAGGCCTACTGATGGAGCACTACGTCAGCCTGTTCGTGAAGGCCGTGTTCGTCGAGAACATGGCCCTGTCCTTCTTCCTCGGCATGTGCACCTTCATCGCCATCTCGAAGAAGGTGGAAACCGCTATCGGGCTCGGCATCGCGGTGATCGTGGTGCAGGCCATTACCGTGCCGGCCAACAACCTGCTCTATACGCTCCTGCTCAAGGACGGCGCCCTGGCCTGGGCCGGCCTGCCGGAGGTGGACCTCTCCTTCCTCGGCCTGCTCAGCTACATCGGCGTGATCGCCGCCATCGTGCAGATCCTCGAGATGCTGCTCGATAAGTACGTGCCCTCGCTCTACAACGCCCTCGGCGTGTTCCTGCCGCTGATCACGGTGAACTGCGCCATCATGGCTGGCTCCTTGTTCATGGTGGAGCGCGACTACAACCTCGGCGAGAGCGTGGTCTACGGCGTCGGCTCCGGCTTCTCCTGGGCCCTGGCCATCGCACTGCTGGCCGGCATCCGCGAGAAGCTGAAATACAGCGACGTGCCCGAGGGCCTGCAAGGGCTCGGCATCACCTTCATCACCATCGGCCTGATGTCCCTCGGCTTCATGTCGTTCTCCGGTGTGCAGCTCTAAGGAACGGACATGCTGAGTTTCGAAATCTTCCTCGCCATCGGCATGTTCACCGCCATCGTCCTCGCGCTGGTGGTGATCATCCTGGCAGCCCGCGCCAAGCTGGTATCCAGCGGCGACGTGAACATCCTGATCAATGGCGAGCGGACAGTCACCGTCCCCGCCGGCGGCAAGCTGCTGCAGACCCTGGCGGCGAACGACATCTTCCTGTCCTCTGCCTGCGGTGGCGGCGGAACCTGCGCCCAGTGCAAGTGCATTGTCGAGAGCGGAGGCGGCGAGATGCTGCCCACCGAGGAGTCCCATTTCACCCGGCGCCAGGCGAAGGAGGGCTGGCGCCTGTCCTGCCAGACCCCGGTCAAGCAGGACATGCAGATCGAAGTGCCGGAAGAGGTCTTCGGCGTGAAGAAGTGGGAGTGCACGGTGGAGTCCAACCCCAACGTCGCCACCTTCATCAAGGAGCTGACCCTGCGCCTGCCGGAAGGCGAAAGCGTGGACTTCCGCGCCGGCGGCTATGTGCAGCTGGAGTGCCCGCCCCACGTGGTGGCCTACAAGGA
Source organism: Pseudomonas sp. BN102 (assembly GCF_029871245.1). Classification (GTDB taxonomy): domain Bacteria; phylum Pseudomonadota; class Gammaproteobacteria; order Pseudomonadales; family Pseudomonadaceae; genus Metapseudomonas. The sequence continues at coordinate 63,228 of NZ_SSON01000063.1, forward strand.
CTTCGACATCCAGCCCGAATATCGTGGCGACTGGGACAAGTTCAACCAGTGGAAGTACGTGTCCAGGGTCGAGGAGACGGTGATCCGCGCCTACTCCATGGCCAACTATCCGGACGAGAAAGGCATCGTCAAGTTCAACATCCGCATCGCCTCGCCGCCGCCCGGCAAGGATGACCTGCCGCCGGGGCAGATGTCATCCTGGGTGTTCAACCTCAAGCCGGGCGACAAGGTCACAGTCTACGGGCCCTTTGGCGAGTTCTTCGCCAAGGACACCGACGCCGAGATGATCTTCATCGGTGGCGGCGCGGGCATGGCGCCCATGCGCTCGCACATCTTCGACCAGCTCAAGCGTCTCAATTCCACGCGCAAGATCAGCTTCTGGTACGGTGCGCGCTCCCTGCGCGAAGCCTTCTACACCGAAGAATACGACCGGTTGCAGGCGGAGAATCCGAACTTCCAGTGGCACCTGGCGCTGTCTGACCCGCAGCCGGAAGACAACTGGACTGGCCTGAAGGGCTTCATCCACAACGTGCTTTACGAGAACTACCTCAAGGACCACCCGGCTCCCGAGGATTGCGAGTTCTACATGTGCGGTCCGCCGATGATGAACGCCGCGGTGATCAAGATGCTGCTGGATCTCGGTGTCGAACGGGAGAACATCCTGCTGGACGACTTCGGTGGCTAGAACGACTGTGCTGCTGCTCTCGGCCAGCCTGTTGCTGGCCGGCTGCGGCGATCGCCTCGAGCAGTTCGGCGGCCCGACCATGGGCAGCAGCTACTCGGTGAAGTACGTGCGCAGCGCTTCCGGCCCCACGGTGGAGCAGGCACGCGGCGAGGTGGAAGGAATCCTGGCGGAGATCGACCGGCAGATGTCCACCTACCGTGCGGACTCCGAGGTGGAGCGCTTCAATGCCTTGCCGGCCGGCAGCTGCATGGCACTGCCGGCGCCCATGCTGGAGCTGGTGGCCTTCGCCGGCGAGCTGTCGAAGGACAGCGGCGGCGCCTTCGACATGACGGTGGAGCCGCTGCTCAACCTCTGGGGCTTCGGCCCGCAATCCCGTGGCGAGCAGGTCCCCAGCGCCGAAGCCATCGCGCAAGCGCGCGCCCAGGTCGGCCAGCAGCACCTGTCCATCCGCGGGCAGGAGCTGTGCAAGGATGCGGCGGTGCAACTGGACTTCAACAGCATCGCCGCCGGCTACGCGGTGGATCGGGTCAGCGCGCGCCTGGCGGAACTGGGCGTCGCCGGCTCCCTGGTGGAAATCACCGGCGAGCTCAAGGCTGTGGGGCGCAAGCCCGACGGTTCGCCCTGGCGCATCGCCATCGAGGCGCCACGGGACGATCGCCAGGTGGCGCAGAGGATCGTCTCGCTGGACGGACTCGGGGTTTCCACCTCCGGCGACTATCGCAACTACTTTGAACAGAGCGGCAAGCGCTATTCGCACACCCTCGATCCCAAGACCGGTGCTCCCATCAGCCACAAGCTGGCGGCGGTCACGGTGGTGGACCCATCGGCGCTGCGTGCCGATGGCCTGTCGACCCTGCTGATGGTGCTGGGGCCGGAGGCGGGCAAGTACTACGCTGAAGCGAACGACATCGCCGCCTTGTTCGTGACCCGGGAGGGCGAGGCTTTCGTCAGCCATGGCAGCAGCCGTTTCCGGCAGCTGTTCGACAAACAGGAGAACTGATCATGACCTTCCTGCTGGTTTTCCTGGTCATGCTGCTGGTGGTGCTGGGCATGGCCGTCGGCGTGATCATGGGGCGCAAGCCCATCGCCGGGTCCTGTGGCGGCATCGCCAACCTCGGCATCGAGAAGGAGTGCTCCATCTGCGGCGGCGATCGCCAGAAGTGCGAAGAAGCGCAGCAGGGCGATGTAGTGGATTCAAAGCTCGCCTACGACGCGACCAAGCGCTAATGTGCAGCGCCAAGCGGCTCGACTAGTCTGCACGCCAGTTCAAGATTCCCCGGCGGATCGCCGAAACAGGTTCCGAATTCCGTGGTGTCGTTCACCGCGGACCTTGCCGGGGGCGCCAGAGGGCGCCCCGGCCCGTTATGAGGAGTAAGCATGGCTGTCTACAACTACGACGTAGTGGTGCTGGGTTCCGGCCCGGCGGGTGAGGGCGCGGCGATGAACGCCGCCAAGGCCGGGCGCAAGGTGGCGGTGGTGGACAACCGCCCGCTGGTCGGCGGCAACTGCACTCACCTCGGCACCATCCCGTCCAAGGCCCTGCGTCACTCGGTGCGGCAGATCATGCAGTACAACACTAACCCGCTGTTCCGCCAGATCGGCGAGCCACGCTGGTTCTCCTTCCCTGACGTGCTGAAGAGCGCCGAGCGGGTGATCTCCAAGCAGGTGGCTTCGCGCACTGGCTTCTACGCGCGCAATCGCGTCGACGTGTTCTTCGGCACTGCCAGCTTCTCCGACGAGCAGACGGTGGAAGTCGTCTGCGCCAGCGGCGTAGTAGAAAAGCTGGTGGCCAAGCAGGTCATCATCGCCACCGGCTCGCGCCCCTACCGCCCGGCGGATGTCGATTTCAACCATCCGCGCATCTACGACAGCGACACCATCCTCAGCCTGACCCATACGCCGCGCCGCATCATCATCTACGGCGCCGGGGTGATCGGCTCCGAATACGCCTCGATCTTCAGCGGTCTGGGCGTGTTGGTTGACCTGATCGACAACCGCGATCAGTTGCTCAGCTTCCTCGACGATGAGATCTCCGACGCCCTCAGCTACCACCTGCGCAACAACAACGTGCTGATCCGTCACAACGAGGAGTACGAGCGCATCGAGGGTCTGGAGAACGGGGTGATCCTGCACCTGAAGTCCGGCAAGAAGATCAAATCCGACGCGTTGCTCTGGTGCAATGGCCGCACCGGCAACACCGATCGCCTGGGGTTGGAGAACATCGGCATCAAGGTCAACAGCCGTGGCCAGATCAACGTCGACCAGTACTACCGCACCGAAGTCGGCAATATCTTCGCAGCTGGCGACGTGATCGGCTGGCCGAGCCTGGCCAGTGCCGCCGCAGACCAGGGGCGCTCGGCCGCCGGTAGTGCGGTGGAGAACGACAGCTGGCGCTTCGTCGACGACGTGCCCACCGGCATCTACACCATTCCGGAGATCAGCTCCATCGGCAAGAACGAGCGCGAATTGACCCAGGCGAAGATCCCCTACGAAGTGGGCAAGGCCTTCTTCAAGGGAATGGCCCGTGCGCAGATTTCTCATGAACCGGTGGGCATGCTGAAGATCCTCTTCCACCGCGAGACCCTGGAAATCCTCGGCGTGCACTGCTTCGGCTACCAGGCCTCGGAGATCGTCCATATCGGCCAGGCGATCATGAACCAGAAGGGTGAGGCGAACACCATCAAGTACTTCATCAACACCACCTTCAACTACCCGACCATGGCCGAGGCCTATCGGGTGGCGGCGTTCGATGGCCTCAACCGGCTTTTTTGAGCGGCACCGGCCGGGCGCCTGAGCCGGCCGGGGGGGACCCTCTCGACGATCCGCGCACCTGGCGCTGGCCGAACCGGGAGAGCTTCTGATCAGGCGACGTCTAAAGGAAAACCGGCCCCTTGCGGGCCGGTTTTTCTTTTGAGGGTTGGGGTGGCGGCGAGCTGATCCTGATTGCGCGCGATGGCCGCCCTGCAGGGCCCGCGTAGGGGGAAATCCAAGAGGTGGATTTCCACCGCCAGCGCACGCCTTGGTAGGGTGCGTGTTAAGGACAGTCCACCCGGACAACACGGATCCGAACCGTAGGGTGCGCCATGCGCACCGCGACAGAGTCCGGGTCAGACCCAAATCGGTGCGGCGCACCCTACTGATAAAGCGCGTGCCGGGGCTGAGGGGCCTCAGCGAATCCCGACGGTGGTACTGGCCAATCCGGGGAAGTCGGTGATGATGCTGTCCACGCCGAAGTCGGCGAGTCGACGCATCAGTGCCGGCTCGTTGACGGTCCATACCGACACGTGCAGCCCTTCCTTCTGCGCCTTTAGCAGGCGTTCCGGGGTGCAGAGGGTCCAGTTCAGTGCCAGCAGCTCGCAGCCGTGGTTCTTGGCCACCTTCAGCGGGTCGAGCCAGGCATATTCCGCCACCAGGCCGCGAGACAGTTTCGGCGTCAGCCGGTTGAGCGCGCGCAGGACCTCGCGCGAACTGGAGGTGACCGTCACCTTGTCCGCCAGGCCATGACGCTCGACCAGCTCCTGGATCGCCAGCACGGTCCGCGCGGCCCGCACCCTTGATGCGCTCTTCACTTCCAGCTGCCAGTGTTCGAACTCGCACTGCTCGAACAGGGTCGCCAGGCGCGGGACGGGGCAGGGCTGGTTCCAGCCCGGACCGCCCAGGCGGGCGTCATAGCTCTCCAGCTCCTCGGCGTCGTGTTCCGATACCTTGCCGCGGCGCCCGGTGGTGCGCTTCAGGCTGGAGTCGTGGATCACCATCAGCTCGCCGTCGCGGGACAGGTGCAGGTCCAGTTCGCAGCGCTTCACGCCATGTGACAGGCAGCGCTGGAAGCTGGCCAGGGTGTTCTCCGGGCATTCGCCCTTGGCGCCTCGATGGCCGTATATCAGGGTCACTTGTATTCCCTTGGTGCTCTGGGTTGATGGTGGCGGACGCTGTCGACGACTTGTCCGCTTTCGAAGTAGACGGAAAATTCACGATAGTCCCAGCGGCTGATCGGCGGCTTGCCGACCGCTGGGTGTTCCTGGTCGGGCAGGCCGAAACGCTCCAGCACGGTGCGCTGGCTTTCACCACGGGCGGGCAGGGAAAGCCCCGGGTCGCCCTGGTCGCCGACAGGGATCTCGATGGTCCCGGCGGCGGCGGGCAACGCGAGGAGGAGGCAGCTCAGCAAAAGGCCGGGGCGCGTCATGCGAGGTCTCAGGCGGGCGGGGAGGAGCGCTCGCGGGCCTCGCGTCTCTGCTGGGCCTGCTTCTGCAATATGTGTCGCGCCAGCAGCTGGCGCTGGGCGTCTGTCTGGGTTTCGAACTCGGTGCCTATGTCGAACTGGCCGTCGGCGCGCACCTGGCTGTGGATCACCACGGCCTGCATCAGCAGGCCGAGTGCCTGGGGCATCAGCACCATCTTGAGCGCCAGCCGGGTGCCGGGTTCGATGGGTTCCGGACTGGTGAAGCTGACACCGCCTTCGGACAGGGTCACCTGACGCGCCGGGCCGATGTCGCGCAACAGACTCTGCGCCAGAGCCTGGCCGAGCAGGTCGATGCGCTTGTTGATCACCTTGAGGTAACTGGCCAGGGTGCGATCGCGTTCGTGGATATGCCGCAGCAGGTGCTGGGATTCGAAGTCCATCACGTGCAGATCGCTGAGCAGGCTGAACAGCGTCGAGGCGTTGTCGGCGCTGCCTTCCCCAGCTGTTTCACCCTGTTGCAATGGGCGAAATTCCAGTGCGATCGAATCTTCGATGCGGTAGTATTCGCGGCGGTCATCCGCGTCTCGTGTCGACATGGCGAACCCATGGCAGCAGTGGTGGTCGAAGAGCTGTTCAGTATCTCGCGAGCCCGTTTGCAGCGCCGCCCAGCGACGTAGCAGATCATGAACAGAATTTGAGTGTAAACGCTGCTCGCCAAGGCCCGCCACAAGGACGTCTCTTCTTTCGCCAGCGAACCTCACTCCCATGTTCAGACCGCTGTCCCTGTACATAGGCGCCCGCTACACGCGCGCCAAGCGCCGCAACTACTTCGTCTCCTTCATTTCCCTCACTTCGATGATCGGCCTCGCCCTGGGCGTACTGGTGATGATCCTGGTGCTTTCGGTCATGAACGGCTTCGACCACGAGATGCGTACCCGCGTCCTGGGCATGGTGCCCCACGCCACCGTGGAGTCCGCCGTACCCATCAATGACTGGCGCAAGCTGGCCGAAGGCGTCGCCCGCCACTCCGAGGTGAAGGCGGTGGCGCCCTACACCCAGGTCCAGGGCCTGCTGACCGCCGACGGCAAGGTGCAGAAGGTGCTGGTCAACGCCGTCGACCCGCAGGAAGAGGCCAAGGTCTCCATCATTGGCGACTTCTTCCGCCAGGGCAGCCTGGCGGAGCTCAAGGCCGGCGAGTTCGGCATCGTCATCGGCGACAAGGCCGCCACCAAGCTGGGGGTCGGACTGGGCGACAAGGTCACCTTCGTACTGCCGGAGGTGGCCGTGACCCCCGCCGGCGTATTCCCGCGCATGAAGCGCTTCACCGTGGTCGGCATCTTCCATGTCGGCGCCGGTGAGCTGGATGGCTACCTGGCCATCGCCAACCTCTCCGACGTCGCCCGCCTCAAGCGCTGGAAGCCTGACCAGGCGCAGGGCCTGCGCCTGAAGCTCGGCGACCTGTTCCAAGCGCCCCAGGTGGCCTGGCAGATTGCCGGCGAACTCCGGGGCGAGGATTTCTACGCCCGCGACTGGACCCGTACCCACGGCAACCTCTACCAGGCGATCAAGATGGAGAAGGCCATGATCGGCCTGCTGCTGCTGCTGATAGTCGCGGTGGCCGCCTTCAACATCATTTCCACCCTGGTGATGGTGGTGACCGACAAACGCGGTGACATCGCCATCCTCCGCACCCTGGGCGCCACGCCGCGGCAGATCATGGGTGTGTTCATGGTCCAGGGCACCGTCATCGGTGTGGTCGGCACCCTGATTGGCGCCGTGCTGGGCATCCTCGCGGCGCTGAACGTGAGCGACGCCATCGCCCTGCTGGAGCGGCTGCTGGGGCACAAGTTCCTCAACGCCGACGTCTACTTCATCGATTACCTGCCATCCCAACTGATGGCCGAGGATGTGGTGCTGGTCTGCTCGGCCGCACTGGTCCTGAGCTTCTTCGCCACCCTTTACCCCGCCTGGCGTGCCGCGCGCACCCAGCCAGCAGAGGCTTTGCGCTATGAGTAACAAGGCAGTCCTGAGTTGCCGCAACCTGGGCAAGAGCTACGACGAAGGCCCGCAGTCCGTGGAGGTGCTGTCCGGCGTCGAGCTGGAGTTGCATCCGGGAGAGCGGGTGGCCATCGTTGGCAGTTCCGGCTCCGGCAAGAGCACCCTGTTGAACATGCTGGGTGGCCTGGATACCCCGAGCAAAGGCAGCGTCTGGCTGGCCGGCGAGGAGTTGTCCTCCCTCAGCGAAACCGCCCGCGGCCTGCTGCGCAACCGCGCCCTGGGTTTCGTCTACCAGTTCCACCACTTGCTGCCGGAGTTCACCGCCCTGGAGAACGTCTGCATGCCGCTGCTGATCGGCCGCACTGCCATCAGCGAAGCGCGCCAGCGGGCCACGGCGCTACTGGAGCGCGTGGGCCTGGGCCATCGCCTGTCGCACAAGCCGGCCGAGCTGTCCGGCGGCGAGCGCCAGCGTGTGGCCATTGCCCGTGCCCTGGTCAACCGGCCGGCGCTGGTGCTGCTCGACGAGCCCACCGGCAACCTCGACCAGCACACCGCTCACGGCATCCAGGAGCTGATGCTGGAGCTGAACCGCTCCTTGCAGACCGCCTTCCTGGTGGTGACCCATGACCTGCAGCTGGCCCACCAGATGGACCGGGTGCTGCGCCTGGAAGAAGGCCGACTGGTGGCTGCCTGAGATGTTCAGACCTCTCTCGATTTTCATCGGCACGCGCTATACCCGCGCCAAGCGCCGTAACCACTACATCTCCTTCATCTCGCTGACCTCGATGATCGGCCTGGCCTTGGGTGTACTGGCCATGATCGTGGTGCTCTCGGTCATGAACGGTTTCCAGAAGGAAATGAGTTCGCGCATCCTCGGTATGGTCTCCCATGCCACGCTGAGTGCCGAGCGGCCCCTGGACGACTGGCGGCGGGTGGCCGATGCCGCCATGAAGCATCCGGAAGTGGTGGGCGCGGTGCCCTTCGCCGAGCTGGAGGGCATGCTTTCGTTCAAGGGCATGATGCAGCCGGTGCAGATCAACGGCATCGATCCCCAGCAGGAAACCAAGGTTTCCATCATCGGCCAGCACATGGTGCAAGGCGACCTGGATGATCTGAAGCCGGGCGAGTCCGGCATCGTCATCGGCGAGATAACCGCGCGGCGCTTCCGCCTCAATGTCGGCGACAAGTTGACCCTCATCGTCCCCGAGGTGAGCAGCGCACCGGGTGGCATCACCCCGCGCATGCAGCGCCTCAACGTGGTGGGCGTGTTCAAGGTCGGTGCCGAGCTGGACAGTTCCCTGGCGCTGATCAACGTCACCGACGCCTCGGCCATCCAGCGCCTGAAGGAGGGCCAGGTGCAGAGCGTGCGCATCGCCCTGAAGGATCTCTACCTGGCCCCTGAGGTCTCGCAGCAGATAGTCGCCGAACTGGGCCTGGGCTATCGCGCCGACGACTGGACCCACACCCAGGGCAGCCTGTTCAGCGCCATGAAGATGGAGAAGACCATGATCGGCCTGCTCCTGCTGCTGATCGTGGCCGTCGCCGCCTTCAACATCATCGCCACCCTGATCATGGTCGTCGCCGACAAGCGCGCGGACATCGCCATCCTCCGCACCTTGGGGGCTACGCCGCGGCAGATCATGGCCGTATTCATGGTCCAGGGCAGCGTAATTGGCACCGTCGGCACCCTGATCGGCACCGTACTGGGCATCATCACCGCCCTCAACGTCAGCCAGTGGATAGCCGCCCTGGAACGCGCCAGCGGCCGGCAGATCTTCAGCTCCGACGTCTACTTCGTCAGCTACCTGCCGTCCGAGCTGCAGGTGAGCGACGTGGTGCTGATCTGCGTCGCAGCACTGGTGCTGAGTTTCCTCGCCACTCTCTACCCGGCCTGGCGCGCAGCCCAGACCCAGCCCGCCGAGGCCCTTCGCTACGAATAGGGGCTGGCGCACGCAACGAAAAACGCCGCATTCGATGCGGCGTTTTTCATTTCAGCGGCTGGCTTCCCGTCGCGCTTTCTGGCGCTTGCGCCAGCTGTGTCCGACCCACCAGCGCCAATAAAGCATGGTCAGCATGTAGCCCAGGGCGCCGACCAGTACGCCGCAGACCAGGGAACCTAGGAGAAAGGGCTGCCAGAGAGAGGAAAGCTCCTGGGTGATCCAGTCCCACGTCAGTTGGTCCGGTAGGGCGCGGGGAGAAATCTGCATGATCCAGGCACCCATCTTGTAGGTGCAGTAGAAGACCGGCGGCATGGTGATGGGGTTGGTCAGCCAGACCAGGCCGACGGAGATCGGCAGGTTGGCACGGACCAGGATGGCCAGGCCGGCGGCCAGCAGCATCTGCATGGGAATCGGCACGAAGGCCGCGAACAGGCCCATGGCCATGGCACGCGCGACCGAATGGCGATTGAGGTGCCAGAGGTTCGGGTCGTGGATCAGGTTGCCGAGAAAACGCAGGGACTTGTGTTCCCTGATGGTGTCCGGATTCGGCATGTAGCGTTTGAAGATACGACGCGGCATGGGCGGTCTCTGGCGGACGAAAGCGCCGGGTATTATGCACGCAAAGATATGACATCGCCGGGTCACTTTGTGTCGGCGGATTAACAGGGTGAAGCGCCAGCCGGATTGCTTGGCGCACCGTGGAGCAGGAAATTGCCACGGCGCCCGTCCCAGGGAAGGGGGAATGAAATGCCCATGGTTTCGGGCCTGGTCGCGCTTGCCGCCGGCCTTCTTCTATTGCGCTGGTTGCCCAGCCTGCCGCCGGTCTGGTGGCTGTATCTGCAGTTGCTTCTCGGTCTCCTGCTGCTCATGGGGCGCGCCTGGCGCCTGGGGTTTTTCCTGCTCGGGCTCGGCTGGGCCTGCCTGAGCGCCCAGTGGGCGCTCGACGACCGGCTGGACCCGGCGCTGGACGGCCAGGTGCGCTGGCTGGAGGGCAGAGTGGTGGGCCTGCCCGGCGCAGTTGATGGCGTGGTGCGCTTCGAACTGGAGGAAATCGAGTCCGCGAGGGCACGGCTGCCGACGCGCCTGCGACTGTCCTGGCGCGATGGTCCGCCATTGCTGGCCGGCGAGCGCTGGCGCCTGGCGGTCAGGCTCAAGCGTCCACGCGGGCTGGTGAATCCGGCGACTTTCGACCATGAGGCCTGGCTGCTGGCGCGGCGGATAGGCGCTAGCGGCTCGGTCAAGGCCGGCCAGCTGCTGCAGCCCGCCAGCGGCGCCGCCGCCTGGCGCGATGGCCTGCGCCAGCGCCTGTTGCAGGTGGACCCCCATGGTCGGGCGGGAGGGCTCGCCGCTCTGGTGCTGGGGGATGGCTCCGGGCTGCAGGACCGGGATTGGCGCCTGTTGCAGGACACCGGAACCACCCACCTGATGGTGATCTCCGGCCAGCACATCACCCTGTTCGCCGGCGTGCTCTATGGCCTGGTGGCCGCCTTGGCGCGATTCGGCCTCTGGCCGCGGCGCCTGCCCTGGTTGCCCTGCGCCTGTGCCCTGGGCCTGGCCGGCGCCCTCGGGTACGGGCTGCTGGCGGGCTTCGATGTACCGGTCCGCCGGGCTTGCGTGATGATCGCGGTGGTCCTGCTCTGGCGCCTGCGTTTTCGCCATCTGGGCCTGCTCACGCCCTTGCTCGCCGCACTCTGCATCGTGCTGTTGGACGAGCCCCTGGTGGTGCTGCAGCCGGGCTTCTGGTTGTCCTTCGGTGCGGTGGGTCTGATGATCCTGACCTTCGCCGGCCGCCTCGGCGCCTGGCGCTGGTGGTGGACCTGGTGGCGCGCCCAGTGGGTCATGGGGCTGGGGCTGATGCCCCTGCTGCTGGCCCTGGCCCTTCCCATCAGTCTCAGCGGGCCCCTGGCCAATCTCCTGGCAGTGCCCTGGGTCAGCCTGGTGGTGCTGCCGCCGGCCCTCCTGGGTACGGCGTTGCTGCCCATTCCGCTGGTGGGCGAAGCCTTGCTCTGGCTGGCCGGGGGTGCACTGGAACTGCAGTTCCAGGTGCTCGCCTGGGCGGCGGCGCGCCTGCCGGCCTGGATACCGGCCCAGGTGCCGCTCTGGGCGTGGTTGCTGGGAGCATTGGGCACCCTGCTGGTGATCGCGCCGGCCGGCTTGCCACTGCGCACCCTTGGCCTGGCCTTGCTGTTGCCCATGCTATTCCCGCCGCTGGCCCGTCCCGAGCCCGGCCAGGCGGAGGTCCGTGTGCTGGATGTAGGGCAGGGATTGTCGGTGCTGGTGCGGACCCGCGAGCACGCGCTCCTCTACGACGCGGGGCCGCGCCAGGGTGACTTCGATATCGGCGAGCGGGTGGTGGTGCCGGCCCTGCGCGGCCTGGGGGTGACCCGGCTGGACCTGATGCTGATAAGCCACGCCCATCTCGATCACGCCGGCGGTGCCCTGGCGGTAAGGCGGGGGCTGGTCGTCGATAGGGTGCTCAGTGGCGAGGCCGGGCGCTTGCCGGAAGGACTCGGCGCCACGCCATGCACGGCCGGGGACGCCTGGACCTGGGATGGGGTGTCGTTCCGCGTCTGGCACCAGCCCTGGTTCGGTGACAGCAACGAAAGCTCCTGTGTGCTGGCCATCGAGGCCAACGACGAACGCATCCTGCTCAGCGGTGATATCGGCGCCCGTGGTGAGGCGGCCTGGATCGCCAGTGGCCAGCCACTCGCGGCGCGCTGGCTGGTCGCGGGTCACCACGGCAGCCGCACATCCTCCTCCAGCTTCTTCCTGCGTGCCGTGGCGCCGCAAAAGGTCCTGATCTCACGCGGCCATCAGAATGCTTTCGGGCATCCCCATCCGTTGGTCGTTTCACGCATCCGCGCCTTGCCGGCAGTAATCCACGATACGGCGGCTGAGGGGGCCCTGCTGCTGCGCCTGGGCGCCCATGGCGAGATTGAAAACGAGCGAGAAAAGTCTGTGTTCTGGAGGGAAAAATGAGAACGGCGGCGGTCGGCGCGGGCACGACCCTATGCTAGAGTGGCGCCACTTTTCCGAAGGGGATTTCCTACCGTGTGGGAGTTGGTCAAAGCCGGTGGCTGGATGATGCTGCCGATCATTCTGTGTTCCATCGCCGCCACCGCGATCGTTGCCGAACGGCTGTGGACGCTGCGCATCAGCCGGGTTTCGCCGCCGCACCTGCTGGGCCAGGTCTGGCGCCAGATCAAGGACAAGCAACTAAACGGCCAGAAGCTCAAGGAGCTGCGCGCTTCCTCGCCTCTGGGCGAAGTCCTGGCCGCCGGCCTGGCCAACTCCAAGCATGGTCGCGAGATCATGAAGGAGTGCATCGAAGAGGCGGCCAGCCGGGTCATCCATGAACTGGAGCGCTACCTCAACGCCCTGGGTACCATCGCCGCCATGGCGCCGCTGCTGGGTCTGCTGGGCACGGTGTTCGGCATGATCGATATCTTCGGCGGCTTCATGGAAAACGGCATGGCCAATGCCCCGGTGCTGGCCGGCGGTATCGCCAAGGCCCTGGTGACCACCGCCGCGGGCCTGATAGTCGCTATCCCGGCGGTCTTCTTCCATCGCTACCTGCTGCGCCGCGTAGACGAACTGGTGGTGGCCATGGAGCAGGAGGCGATCAAGCTGGTGGAAGTGGTCCAAGGTGACCGCGAAGTCGACTTCGCAGAGGAAGCCAAAGCGTGAAGTTCCGCCGCCGGGCGGGCAATGTCGCCCGCGAAGAGGTGTTCCTCAACCTGACTTCGTTGATCGATGTGATCTTCGTGTTGCTGCTGTTCTTCGTGGTGACCACTACCTTCAGCAAGCCCAGCCAACTGAAGATCGAGCTGCCTGAAGCCGTCAGCGGCACGCCGCCCCAGGAAACCGAACTGAAGACCCTGGAGCTGAGCATCGCCGCCGATGGCCAGTACGCGCTCAACGGCCAGAACCTGGTCAATAGCGACCTGGCCACCCTGATCGCCGCCCTGGGCCGCGAATCCGAGGGTGACAACAGCCTGCCGCTGGTCATCACTGCCGATGCCCGCACTACGCACCAGTCGGTGGTAACCGCAATGGATGCCGCCGGCAAGCTGGGCTTCAGCCACCTGCGCATGACCACCATAGAGAACGACGCGGCCAAGCCCTGATGGCGCTCTCCGACCGTCTGCTGGATGCCTGGTACCAGGGCCATCCGGCCCTTGGCCTGCTTCGGCCATTGGAATGGCTCTATCGCCGGGTGGCGCAACGCAAGCGCGCCACCTTCCTGGCGGGGCAGGGCGGTTACCGGCCGCCGGTGCCGCTGATAGTGGTCGGTAATATCACCGTCGGCGGCACCGGCAAGACGCCCATGATCCTCTGGCTGATCGAACACTGCCGGGCCCGCGGGCTGCGCGTCGGCGTGGTCAGCCGCGGCTATGGCGCCAAGCCGCCGCAACTGCCCTGGCGGGTGCGTGCCGAGCAGGGCGCCAAGCTGGCCGGTGACGAACCCTTGCTTATCGTGCGGCGCAGTGGCGTGCCGTTGGTGATTGACCCGGATCGCTCCCGCGCGGTGCAGGCCCTGCTCGAGCAGGAAGAGCTGGACCTGGTCCTCAGCGACGACGGCCTGCAGCACTACCGCATGGGCCGCGACCTGGAACTGGTGCTGATCGACGCTGCCCGTGGCCTGGGCAATGGCCGCTGCCTGCCGGCCGGGCCGCTGCGTGAGCCGCCGGAGCGACTGGAGTCGGTGGATGCGGTGCTGCGCAATGGTGCCGAGGCCGATTCCGCCGAGGGTTTCTCATTTCAATTGCACCCAGCCGAGTTGGTCAATCTGCGCAGCGGCGAGCGCGTCGGCCTGGATCACTTCGCCCCCGGGCAGGCCGTCCATGCGGTCGCTGGGATCGGCAATCCCCGGCGTTTCTTCAGGACCCTGGAGGCGCTAAACTGGCGGCCGATTCCGCACGCCTTCGCCGATCACGCTGTCTACAGCCCCGCCGCCCTGGATTTCGCGCCTCCGCTGCCAGTGCTGATGACCGAGAAGGATGCGGTGAAGTGCCGGGCCTTCGCCGCCGCCGACTGGTGGTACCTGGCGGTCGATGCCGCCCCCTCGACGGCATTCGTCGCCTGGTTCGACGGGCAATTGGCCCGCCTGCTGCCGGACCGCTTCTAACTACAGGTAGCCCTCGGGCTGCCGCCTCAAGGATTGCCCCATGGACCCGAAACTCCTCGATATCCTCGCCTGCCCCCTGTGCAAGGGCCCGCTGAAGCTGGCCGACGACAAGAGCGAACTCATCTGCAAGGCCGATGCCCTGGCTTTCCCGGTGCGTGATGGCATCCCGGTGATGCTGGAAGGTGAGGCCCGCACGCTCAACGTCGACGAGCGGCTGGACAAATGACCCAGGCCTTTACCGTCGTCATCCCCGCCCGCTACGCGTCCACCCGCCTGCCGGGCAAGCCGCTGCAGGACATCGCCGGCAAGCCGATGATCCAGCACGTCTGGGAACAGGCGCGGCGCAGCACCGCCCAGCGAGTGGTGGTAGCAACCGACGATGCGCGCATAGTCGAAGCTTGCCTGGCCTTCGGCGCCGAGGTGCTGCTGACCCGTGTCGACCACAACTCCGGCACCGACCGCCTGGCCGAAGTGGCCGGCCAGTTGGGCCTGCCCGCCGATGCCATTGTGGTCAACGTGCAGGGCGACGAGCCGCTGATCCCGCCGGCCATCATCGACCAGGTGGCGGCCAATCTGGCGGCCCATCCGGAAGCCGGCATTGCCACCCTGGCCGAGCCGATCCGGGACGTCCAGGCGCTGTTCAATCCCAATGTGGTCAAGGTGGCCGCCGACCTCGATGGCCTGGCCCTGACCTTCAGTCGCGCGCCCTTGCCCTGGGCCCGCGACGCCTTCGCCGCCAGCCGCGACCAACTGCCCGCCGACGTGCCCTATCGCCGTCACATCGGTATCTATGCCTATCGCGCCGGCTTCCTCCATGACTTCGTCGCCTGGGGGCCTTGCTGGCTGGAGAACACCGAGTGTCTGGAGCAGCTGCGTGCGCTCTGGCACGGCGTAAGAATCCATGTGGCCGACGCCCAGGACGCCCCGCCCGCCGGTGTCGATACCCCGGAAGACCTGGAGCGCGTCCGGCGCCTGCTGGGGGCCTGATGCGCGTTCTCTTCGTTTGCCTTGGCAATATCTGCCGTTCGCCCACCGCCGAAGGCGTGCTGCTGCACAAACTGCGTGAAGCGGGCCTGGCCGCAGCGGTGCAGGTGGACTCGGCCGGCACCGGCGACTGGCATGTGGGCAAGGCGCCGGATGCCCGGACCCGCGTGGCTGCCCAGCGTCGCGGATATGACCTTTCGCAGCTGCGCGCGCGCCAGGTGGCCGCCGAGGATTTCGGCCGTTTCGACCTGATCCTGGCGATGGACGAAAACAACCTGGCCAACCTGCGTGGTCTGCGGCCCGCCGGCGCCGGCGCTGAGCTGGATCTCTTCCTGCGCCGTTACCAGTTGGCGCTGGACGAGGTCCCCGATCCCTATTACGGCGGCGAGGAAGGCTTCGAGGCGGTGCTCGACCTGGTGGAGCAGGCCTGTGACTCGCTGATCCTGGAAATAAAGGGGCGCCTGTGAGCCTGGTCCTGCACGAGAACCTTTCCCTCAAGCCCTACAACACCTTCGGCGTCGACGTGAAGGCGCGGCTGTTCGCCGAAGCCGGCAACGACGACCAGGTGCGAGAGGCCCTGGTCCTGGCTGTCGAGCGTGGTCTGCCGCTGCTGCCCATTGGTGGCGGCAGCAACTTGCTGCTGACCCGTGATGTCGATGCCCTGGTGCTGCGCATGGCCAGCCGCGGTATCCGCATGCTCAGCGATGATGGGGTGGATGTGCTGCTGGAAGCCGAGGCGGGAGAGCCCTGGCATCCCTTGGTGCTCTGGAGCCTGGAGCAGGGGCTGGGCGGTCTGGAAAACCTCAGTCTGATTCCCGGCACCGTCGGTGCCGCGCCGATGCAGAACATCGGCGCCTACGGCGTCGAACTGAAGGATGTGTTTGGCGGGCTCACCGCGCTGGACCGCGAAACCGGCGAGCTACGGGAATTCGGCCTGGCCGACTGCCAGTTCGCCTACCGCGATAGCCTGTTCAAGCGCGAGCCGGGCCGCTGGCTGATCCTGCGCGTGCGTTTCAACCTCAGCCGCGCGCCGCAACTGCACCTGGACTACGGCCCGGTGCGCCAACGCCTGGAAGCCGAAGGGACTGCCGCACCTACTGCCAAGGATGTCAGTCGCGCCGTCTGCGCCATTCGCAGCGAGAAGCTGCCGGATCCCATGGAGCTGGGCAATGCCGGCAGCTTCTTCAAGAACCCCCTGGTCAGCGCTGGGCTGGCGGAGCGGCTCAAGTCCCAACATCCCGACCTGGTGGCCTATCCCCAGGGCGATGGCCTGGTGAAGCTGGCCGCCGGTTGGCTGATCGAGCGCGCCGGCTGGAAAGGCTTCCGTGACGGCGATGCCGGCGTGCATCGGCTGCAGGCCTTGGTGCTGGTGAACTACGGCGCCGCCACCGGTAACCAGCTCCATGCGCTCGCCCAGCGCATTCGTGCGGATATCGTGGCGAAGTTCGGGGTGGAACTGGAGATGGAGCCGAATCTGATTTGATCGGGATTCGACAGGGGACGAAAGAGCCGGCCTGATGGCCGGTTTTTTTGATGGTGGCCGGTTGGGGGCGGGGCCTTCGTTGTAGGGGCGAATTCATTCGCCAAGGGCGGCGAAGCTGCCCCCTGCAGTCTCCCGATGGCAGACCTTCGGCCTGCTTGGCGAATGAATTCGCCCCTACTGAAAAGCAGTTCGCCCCTTTCCCACAAAAAAAGCCCCGCATCGCGGGGCTTCTTCAGGGCTGCCGAGACTCAGCGGTATTCGCAGAGGTAAGCGGTATCCTGGGCCACTTTCAGCTGGAACTTGCTGTTGGCCGGAACAGTGAACTTGCTGCCGGCGGCGAAGGTTTCCCAGCTATCGCTGCCCGGCAGCTTCACGGTCAGGGCGCCGGCGATGACGTGCATCACTTCCAGCTGGCTGGTGCCGAACTCGTACTCACCGGCGGCCATCACGCCGATGGTGGCCGGGCCTTCGTTCATTGCGAAGGCGATGGATTTGACGGTGCCGTCAAAGTATTCGTTGACCTTGAACATGCTGGGCTCCTGGATGGGGTCTGAAAGGGCCCGACAGTATGCCCAAGGCGGGTGTCAGCGTCACTAGTTGCCAAGGGTTCAGGCCGGCAGCACCAAGGGCAGCAGGCGAGCGGTGTTGCGCGCGTCCTCCAGGGCGCGGTGCTGCTGACCCTGGAAGCTCAGGCCGGCCAGTTGCAGCGCTGCATGCAGGCCAACGGCGCGCTTGAGCTGGCGCACTTCGGCGAAGCGCTGCTTGAGGTTGAGGTGGGGCACCGCGGCCAGCAGGCTGTCCAGGCCGTGCAGGTGCCATTCCTGCTCCAGTTGGCGGCGGTCGTAGTCGCCCCAGCTCGCCCAGCCCGCCAGGCGCGGCCCGTGGTGGCCGAGCCAGCGTTCAAAGGCCGGCCAGACCTGGGGCAGGTTCGCCGCGCCATCCACGTCAGCCTGGTTGATATGGGTGAGCTGGCGGCAGAAACCGGTCAGACAGGGGCGCCGCAAAGGCCGCACGAAGCGCTGGAAATGGTCCACCTCATGGCCGTCGGCGCGAACCAGGGTGGCGCCGATCTCGATAATCTCCATTTCTTCCAGAGGCCAGCCACCTTCTTCGGTAGTGGCTTCCAGGTCTATCACCAGCCAGTGCGGCATGCGGGTCTCCTTGGGGGCGGACGGTTGGCCGGCCTGGAGCGAGTATGGTGGCGCTTTCGCGGGTCGGCAAACTGCGTGTTAGGCTTTCCGGCAAGTCGACGAAGGAGAACAACAATGGCTGAAGTAGCGTTCATCGGGTTGGGGGTGATGGGCTTCCACATGGCTGGGCACCTGGCCTGCGAAGGTCATTCGGTGCGGGTCTACAACCGCTCTCCGGCCAAGGCCGAGCTGTGGAGCGACGAGTTCGCCGGGGATGCCTTCGCCACGCCGCGCGAGGCGGCAGAGGGGGCGGAGTTCGTGATGGTCTGCGTCGGCAACGACGACGACCTGCGCGCGGTACTCCTGGGCGCGGATGGCGCCTTCGCCGGCATGGCGCCCGGCGCGGTGCTCGTGGATCACACCACGGCATCGGCGGATGTGGCGCGGGAAATGGCGGTCCTAGCCGCCGAGCGCGAACTGGGCTTTCTCGATGCGCCGGTTTCCGGCGGCCAGGCGGGGGCCGAGGCGGGCATGCTGTCGGTGATGGTGGGTGGCGAGCAGGCCTTCTACGACCGCGCGGCGCCGGTGATCGAAAGCTACGCCAAGATGGTCCGCCGGATGGGTCCGGTGGGCAGCGGCCAGCTGACCAAGATGGTCAACCAGATCTGCGTGGGCGGGCTGTTGCAGGGGCTCGCCGAAGCCCTGCATTTCGCCCAGTGCGCTGGGCTCGACGCCACAGCGGCGATGGAGGTGATCAGCAAGGGCGCCGCGCAGTCCTGGCAGCAGGAGCATCGCCATCAGACCATGCTGGAGGGCGCCTTCGATTTCGGCTTCGCCGTGGACTGGATGCGCAAGGACCTGTCCATCGTCCTGGACGAGGCAGCGCGCAACGGCGCGCAGTTGCCGGTGACGGCGCTGGTGGATCAGTTCTATGCCGAGGTCCAGGCGATGGGTGGCGGGCGCTGGGATACTTCCAGCCTCATCGCCCGACTGAAAAGACCCGGCTAGCTCCGGAAGGTGAAACAGGCGACCCCCGGCATGAACGAGGGGCTCTGTGCTGAGCGGTGCACAAGCCTGGTCGGGGGCTGATTCTCAAGGAAAGGGGCGAGCCATGGCGGTCTGGCGTGGGTTGGGTTTCGCGGCTCTGGTGCTGCTCGGGGTGCTGGTTGCGGCCCTGCGCACCATGGAGGCCAGGCACCTGAGGCCGGTGATCGCGGAACTGCACCTGCCGCCGGCCTTCGCGGTGGCGCGCGATTTCGACTTCGGGCGTTACCGGCTGTCCTGGCTCGGGCAGGGGTTCCGCGTGCATCCTCAGGGACGTCCGGAGAAAGCACTTTGGGGCGCGACGGGCGGCTTCCTGGCGGCGGGCGTCGGTCGTGCCGAGGGTGGCAGTCGCTGGCGCGCGGGGGAGTTGCGCGACCGGCGCGAGCTGCTCTGTCGCGAGCAGAGCCTGGAAGCCTTCGAGCGGCTCGGTTTACAGCTGCTGCTCAAGGGCCACCTGCGCTGCGCCGACGGCAGCCTGAGCAGCTATGCGCTGGCCCTGCAGGACGATGGCGAGCGGGGTCTGGTGCTTTCCGTCACGCTGGGCGAACCGCGGCTGAATCGCCTCTACCTGGCCTGGCATCGGGATCCGGATGAGCATTTCTTCGGCTTTGGCGAGCGGTCCGGCACCTACGACCTGTCCGGCCGCCGCCTTGCCATTGCCGGGGCCGGCAGTCAGCAGTCGGCCGCGGTGGAGGAGGGCGGCGGGAGCGGCGGAGCGACCCTCGGCTTCTACTTCACCTCCCGTTTGCGCGCCTTCTACAGCCAGTCCGCCGCCTATCAGGTGTTCGACCTGCGGGATGGGCAGCGTGTGGGGCTGGAGGTCCACGAGGGGCGGTTAATGGCGCGCATCTACAATGGCGACAGCCAGGATGTGCTGCTGGCGCGCCAGGCTTCAGTGGTCGGGACTCTGCCAACGGCGCCCGGGCCCAAGTAAAATGCGCCTTTCCATTGCCCTGCCCCTATCGTTCGAGGTCCATCACCATGCTCTGCCGCGCCGGCTGCGGTGCCTGCTGCATAGCGCCATCCATAAGCTCCCCCATACCCGGCATGCCGACTGGCAAGGCTGCGGGGGAGCGATGCCTGCACCTGTCCGCTGAAAACCTCTGCCTGCTGTTCGGTGACCCGCGTCGGCCGGCGGTTTGTGGTGCCTTCGACGCCGATCCCGAGGTCTGTGGCGACAGCCGGGAGGAGGCGATACGGCTGCTCGGCTGGCTGGAGCAGGCGACCTCGGTGGCCTAACACATTGTCCAGCCCCTTGGCTGGTCCTGGCTGAACAAGGAGAGATCATGAGAACCAAGGTCGTGGCGCTTTGCGCCCTGGGTCTGTTGGCGGTGACCGCCGCCCGTGCCGAGGAGTGGAAGCTGGCCAAGGACGAAGACGGCATCAGGGTGTACCTGAGCGAGGTGCCGGGTTCCCAGTACAAGGCCTATCGCGGCATCACCACCATCAAGGCCGATATCGCCACGCTACGCGCGCTGCAGGAGGATGTCGCGGGTTCGTGCGTGTGGATCCACGAATGCAAGGAGCAGAAGCTGATCAAGAGCGAGGGGCCGCAGAGTTGGACCTACACCCGTTTCAATACGCCCTGGCCGGTGACGCCGCGGGATTCGGTGCTGCACGTCACCTCGCAGTTGGGCGCGGACGGCAGCGTGACGCGGATTCTCGAAGGGGTACCGGACTACCTGCCCGAGGCCGAGGGCTATGTGCGGGTCACCGAGGTGGACGGGCTCTGGAAGCTGGTGCCGAAGGGGGCAGGGGAGGTGGAAGTGACCTACCAGGTGCACACCGAGCCGGGCGGCAGCGTGCCGTCGTGGCTGGCGAACAGCTTCGTCGTCGACGCGCCCTTCAATACTCTGAAGGCCATGCGCGCACGCGCGGAGAAGCGCTAGACCGAGTGGAAATAAAAAAGGCTGCCATCGGCAGCCTTTTTCGTTTTGCAACCGGCTTCAGTCGCGGTTTTCCAGCGACACGAAGTCACGCTGCTCGTAGCCGGTGTACAGCTGGCGCGGACGGCCGATCTTGTACGGGCTGGAGAGCATTTCTTTCCAGTGCGAGATCCAGCCGACGGTGCGCGCCAGGGCGAAGATCACGGTGAACATGCTGGTCGGAATGCCGATTGCCTTGAGGATGATCCCCGAGTAGAAGTCGACGTTCGGGTAGAGGTTGCGCTCCTTGAAGTACGGATCGCTGCGCGCGATCTCATCGAGCTTCATGGCCAGTTCCAGCTGCGGGTCGTTGATACCCAGCTCGGCCAGAACCTCGTCGCAGGTCTGCTTCATGACCTTGGCGCGCGGGTCGAAGTTCTTGTACACGCGGTGGCCGAAGCCCATCAGCTTGAACGGATCGTTCTTGTCCTTCGCCTTGGCGATGAACTTGTCGATGTTCGATACGTCGCCGATCTCGTCCAGCATGCTCAGCACGGCTTCGTTGGCGCCGCCGTGAGCCGGGCCCCAGAGGGCAGCGATACCGGCCGCGATACAGGCGAAGGGGTTGGCGCCCGAAGAACCGGCCAGACGCACGGTGGAGGTGGAGGCGTTCTGCTCATGGTCGGCATGCAGGATGAAGATGCGATCCATTGCCTTGGCCAGCACCGGGCTGATCGGTTTGATCTCGGCCGGGGTGTTGAACATCATGTGCAGGAAGTTTTCCGCGTAGTTCAGGTCGTTACGCGGGTACATCATGGGCTGGCCCATGGAGTACTTGTAGGCCATCGCCGCAATGGTCGGCATCTTGGCGACCAGGCGCATCGCCGAGACTTCGCGGTGCTGCGGGTTATTGATGTCCAGGGAGTCGTGGTAGAAGGCAGAGAGAGCGCCGACCACGCCGCACATGATCGCCATGGGGTGGGCGTCGCGACGGAAGCCGTTGAAGAAGCTCTTCAGCTGCTCGTGAACCATGGTGTGGTTCTTGATGGTGCCAACGAACTTGGCCTTCTCTTCAGCGTTCGGCAGCTCGCCGTTCAGCAGCAGATAGCAGGTTTCCAGGTAGTCGGATTTCTCTGCCAGTTGCTCGATCGGGTAGCCGCGGTGCAGCAGTACGCCCTTGTCGCCGTCGATGTAGGTGATCTTCGACTCGCAAGAGGCGGTCGACATAAAGCCAGGATCAAAGGTGAAGCAGCCCGTGGAGGTCAGGCCCCGCACATCGACTACATCGGGTCCCATGGTTCCGGACAGAACGGGCAGCTCTACGGGGGCTGCGCCCTCGATGATCAACTGCGCTTTTTTGTCAGCCATAGCGGCCTCCTAGTTATGCTTGAAATCATCAGACAGCCCCCCACGCAGGGCCCGGGACACTATAGAGCTATAAATTCGAAAGTCAATTTGAAGAAACCCATGTGCCAGCGGGGTTTGCGTGGGGTTTTCGGCGGAAAAAGGGGGGCCATTTACGCCTTTTATATAGGTAGCGCAATCCACCCTTAGGGGCAGGGGTCCGCATTGTCATTAGTCAGCTAACTGTCTATACTCAGCGCCCGATCGCCAGGGGCCTTGGGCCCGTATTCTGGAGGTCGGCACTCCCTTTGGTGAGGGGTACCTGATCAGTGCACTTCCCGACAACTTGCCCTGTTTGTTAGGGGCCTCAGTGTGAAAAAAAAGCCGTGAATAGCCAACGACCTGTAAACCTAGATCTCAGGACCATCCAACTCCCCGTCACTGCTTACACGTCCATCCTGCACCGTATCTCCGGCGTCATCCTCTTTTTCGGCATTGCCGTGCTGCTGTTCGCACTCGACAAGTCGCTGAGCTCAGAGGAAGGCTTCGAGCAGGTTAAGGCGTACCTGACCAGTCCGCTGGCCAAGCTGGTGGTTTGGGGCCTCCTGTCCGCGCTGCTTTACCATCTGGTCGCCGGTGTGCGCCACCTGGTAATGGATGCGGGCGTCGGCGAGACGCTCGAGGGCGGCAAGCTGGGCTCGAAAATCGTCATCGTAGTTTCTGCGGTGCTGATCGTGCTGCTGGGGGTGTGGATATGGTAACCAACGTCACGAACTTCTCGCGTTCGGGTCTCTATGACTGGATGGCCCAGCGCGTTTCTGCGGTCGTTCTCGCGGCTTATTTCCTTTTCCTGCTGGGCTACCTGCTGTTCAATCCGGGTCTGACCTATGCCGAGTGGCACGGTCTGTTCTCCCACACCGCGATGCGTATCTTCAGCCTGCTGGCCCTGGTTGCCCTGAGCGTTCACGCCTGGGTCGGCATGTGGACCATCTCCACCGACTACCTGACGCCCATGGCGCTGGGCAAGTCGGCGACTGTCGTGCGTTTCCTGTTCCAGGCGGTATGCGGCATTGCGATGTTCGCGTTCTTCGTCTGGGGCGTGCAGATTCTCTGGGGTGTGTGATCCATGTCTAGCATTCGTACTCTTTCTTTCGACGCCATCATCGTAGGTGGCGGCGGCGCCGGCATGCGCGCCGCGCTGCAACTGGCCCAGGGCGGCCACAAGACCGCTGTGGTGACCAAGGTCTTCCCGACCCGTTCCCATACCGTTTCCGCCCAGGGCGGCATCACTTGCGCCATCGCTTCGGCCGACCCGAACGACGATTGGCGCTGGCACATGTACGACACCGTCAAGGGCTCCGACTACATCGGTGACCAGGATGCCATCGAATACATGTGCTCCGTGGGTCCGGAAGCCGTGTTCGAGCTCGAGCACATGGGTCTGCCGTTCTCCCGTACCGAGCAGGGCCGCATCTACCAGCGTCCGTTCGGTGGCCAGTCCAAGGACTTCGGCAAGGGTGGCCAGGCCGCCCGTACCTGCGCCGCGGCTGACCGTACCGGTCACGCCCTGCTGCACACCCTGTACCAGGCCAACCTGAAGAGCGGCACCTCGTTCCTCAACGAGTGGTACGCGGTCGATCTGGTGAAGAACCAGGATGGCGCCATCGTCGGCATCATCGCCATCTGCATCGAGACCGGCGAAACCGTCTACATCCGCTCCAAGGCCGTGGTCCTGGCCACCGGCGGTGCGGGCCGCATCTATGCCTCCACCACCAACGCCCTGATCAACACCGGCGACGGCGTCGGCATGGCCCTGCGTGCCGGCGTACCGGTCCAGGACATCGAGATGTGGCAGTTCCACCCGACCGGCATCGCCGGCGCCGGTGTGCTGGTCACCGAGGGTTGCCGTGGTGAGGGTGGTTACCTGATCAACGCCCATGGCGAGCGCTTCATGGAGCGTTACGCACCGAACGCCAAGGACCTGGCCGGCCGCGATGTGGTCGCCCGTTCCATGGTCAAGGAAGTCATCGCCGGCAACGGCGTGGGCCCGGACAAGGACCACGTACTGCTGAAGCTCGATCACCTCGGCGAGGAAGTGCTGCACAGCCGCCTGCCCGGCATCTGCGAGCTGTCCAAGACCTTCGCGCACGTCGACCCGGTCGTCGCGCCGATCCCGGTCATCCCGACCTGCCACTACATGATGGGCGGCGTTGCCACCAACATTCATGGCCAGGCCATCACCCAGGACGCCAACGGCAACGACAAGATCGTCGAAGGCCTGTTCGCCGTGGGCGAAGTGGCTTGCGTATCGGTCCACGGTGCCAACCGCCTGGGCGGCAACTCGCTGCTCGACCTGGTGGTATTCGGTCGCGCCGCCGGCCTGCACCTGGAAAAGGCCCTCAAGGAAGGCATCGACCAGCGTGCTGCGTCCGATACCGACCTGGAGCTGTCCCTCAAGCGCCTGTCCGGTGTAAACGAGCGCAAGAGCGGCGAAGACGTGGCGCCGCTGCGTAAAGAGCTGCAGCAGTGCATGCAGAACTACTTCGGTGTATTCCGTACCGGCGAATACATGCAGAAGGGTATCGCCCAGCTGGCCGATCTGCGCGAGCGCATCGCCCAGGTGAAGATCGCCGACAAGTCCCAGGCCTTCAACACCGCGCGCATCGAAGCGCTGGAGCTGCAGAACCTGCTGGAAGTGGCCGAGGCCACCGCGATCGCCGCGGAAGTTCGCAAGGAATCCCGTGGCGCCCACGCCCGCGAAGACTTCGAAGACCGCGACGACGAGAACTGGCTGTGCCACACCCTGTACTTCCCGGGTGAGAAGCGCGTTACCAAGCGCGCCGTCAACTTCGCGCCGAAGACCGTTCCGGCGTTCGAACCCAAAGTACGTACTTATTAAGGGTGGCCGATATGTCGCAAGCCAAAACTCTCACTGTCAGCGTCTATCGCTACAACCCGGACCAGGACAGCGCTCCGTTCATGCAGGATTTCCAGGTCGACACCGGCGGCAAGGACGTGATGGTCCTCGACGTGCTGGCGCTGATCAAGGAACAGGACGAGGGCTTCTCCTACCGTCGCTCCTGCCGTGAAGGCGTGTGCGGTTCCGATGGTATGAACATCAACGGCAAGAACGGCCTGGCGTGCATCACTCCGCTGTCCGCCGCCGGCCTGAAGGGTGGCAAGCTGGTGATTCGCCCGCTGCCGGGCCTGCCGGTCATCCGTGACCTGGTCGTTGATATGAGCATCTTCTACAAGCAGTACGAGAAGGTGAAACCCTTCCTGCAGAACGACACGCCGGCTCCGGCCATCGAGCGTCTGCAGTCCCCGGAAGAGCGCGAGAAGCTGGACGGTCTGTACGAGTGCATCCTGTGCGCCTGCTGCTCGACCTCCTGCCCGTCCTTCTGGTGGAACCCGGACAAGTTCCTCGGTCCCGCCGCGCTGCTGCAGGCCTACCGTTTCCTGGCCGACAGCCGTGACACCAAGACCGAAGAGCGGCTGGCCGCGCTGGACGACCCGTTCAGCGTGTTCCGTTGCCGCAGCATCATGAACTGCGTGAGCGTCTGCCCCAAGGGTCTGAACCCGACCAGGGCGATCGGCCACGTACGCAACATGCTGCTGCAGAGCGGTACCTGATTCGATTGCTGTACCCGTAACACCTGCGGCGCCGGCTTTGTCGGTGCCGCAGTAAACCAGGAACGCAGCTCACAAAGTCGTGTTCCTTATTTGAAAAATATATAGATGACCAGCAGGGGCAACCGGGCTGGTGCCCGGACTATCTGCGGGATCCTTGGTGGCTTCAGTCGCTGTGCCAGGACTTTGAAGCCCTGTGGCGTCCACGCCGATGGCGTCCCCTTATCGAGGGTGACAAAGCATGCAAGAAAGCGAAATGCAGCGCATGTGGAACAGCGCCCACCTATCCGGTGGCAACGCTGCATATGTGGAAGAGCTCTATGAGCTCTACCTGCACGATCCCAACGCTGTGCCCGAAGAGTGGCGCACCTACTTCCAGAAGCTGCCGACCGACGGCAATCTTGCCACCGACGTTTCGCACTCCACCATCCGTGATCATTTCGTTCTGCTCGCCAAGAACCAGCGCCGCGCCCAGCCGGTGTCCGCTGGCGCTGTAAGCAGTGAGCATGAGAAGAAGCAGGTTGAAGTCCTGCGCATGATCCAGGCATTCCGCATGCGCGGCCACCAGGCTTCCAAGCTCGATCCGCTTGGTCTGTGGCAGCGTCCGGCTCCGGCCGATCTGTCGATCCGTCACTACGGACTGACCGACGCCGACCTCGATACCACCTTCCGCACGGGTGAACTCTACATCGGCAAGGAAGAGGCTACTCTGCGCGAGATTCAGCAGACCCTCAACGAGACGTATTGCCGCACCATTGGCGCCGAGTTCACCCACATCGTCGATTCCGAGCAGCGCAAGTGGTTCCAGCAGCGCCTGGAAAGCGTGCGCGGCCGTCCGGCGTTCTCCCCGGAAGTGCAGAGCCACCTGCTCGAGCGCCTGACCGCTGCCGAAGGCCTGGAAAAGTACCTGGGCACCAAGTACCCCGGCACCAAGCGTTTCGGCCTGGAAGGCGGCGAGAGCCTGATTCCGCTGCTGGACGAGATCATCCAGCGCTCCGGCTCCTACGGCCTCAAGGAAATCGTCATCGGCATGGCCCACCGCGGCCGTCTGAACGTCCTGGTCAACACCTTCGGCAAGAACCCGCGCGACCTGTTCGACGAGTTCGAAGGCAAGAAGACCGAGGGCCTGTCCTCCGGTGACGTGAAGTACCACCAGGGCTTCTCCTCCAACGTCATGACCCCGGGTGGCGAAGTGCACCTGGCGCTGGCGTTCAACCCGTCCCACCTGGAAATCGTTTCCCCGGTGGTCGAAGGTTCCGTGCGCGCCCGTCAGGACCGCCGCCTGGACAAGACCGGCGACAAGGTACTGCCGATCTCCATCCACGGCGACGCAGCTTTCGCCGGCCAAGGCGTGGTCATGGAAACCTTCCAGATGTCGCAGACCCGTGGCTACAAGACGGGCGGCACCATTCATCTGGTGATCAACAACCAGGTGGGCTTCACCACAAGCCGTCCGGAAGACTCGCGCTCCACCGAGTACTGCACCGACGTCGCCAAAATGATCCAGGCGCCGATCCTGCACGTGAACGGCGACGATCCGGAAGCCGTGCTCTTCGTCACCCAGCTGGCCGTCGATTACCGCATGCAGTTCAAGCGTGACGTGGTCATCGACCTGGTCTGCTACCGCCGTCGCGGCCACAACGAGGCCGACGAGCCGAGCGGCACTCAGCCGCTGATGTACCAGCAGATCGCCAAGCAGCGCACCACCCGCGAGCTATACGCCGACGCCCTGATCCAGACCGGCGCCCTCGAAAGCGCCAAGGTCCAGGCCAAGATCGACGATTACCGCACCGCGCTGGACAACGGCCAGCACGTGGTCAAGAGCCTGGTCAAGGAGCCCAACAAGGAGCTCTTCGTCGACTGGCGCCCCTATCTGGGCCACGCCTGGACCGCGCGTCACGACACCAGCTTCGAGCTGAAGACCCTGCAGGAACTCTCCGCCAAGCTGCTGGAGATCCCGGAAGGCTTCGTGGTTCAGCGCCAGGTCGCCAAGATCCTCGAAGACCGCCAGAAGATGGGCGCCGGTGCGCTGCCGATCAACTGGGGTTATGCCGAGACCATGGCCTACGCGACCCTGCTGTTCGAAGGCCACCCGGTGCGCATCACCGGCCAGGACGTCGGTCGCGGCACCTTCTCGCACCGCCATGCGGCACTGCACAACCAGAAGGACGCCGGCACCTACCTGCCGCTGCAGCACCTGTTCGCCGACCAGCCGAATTTCGACCTGTACGACTCCTACCTGTCGGAAGAGGCCGTACTGGCCTTTGAATACGGTTATTCCACCACCATGCCGAATGCGCTGGTGATCTGGGAGGCCCAGTTCGGTGACTTCGCCAACGGCGCCCAGGTGGTGGTCGATCAGTTCATCACCAGTGGCGAGCACAAGTGGGGGCGTCTCTGCGGCCTGACCATGCTGCTGCCGCACGGCTACGAAGGGCAGGGCCCGGAGCACTCCTCCGCGCGCCTGGAGCGTTACCTGCAACTGTGCGCCGAGCACAACATTCAGGTTTGCGTGCCGACCACGCCGGCCCAGGTCTACCACATGCTGCGCCGCCAGGTGATCCGTCCGCTGCGCAAACCGATGGTGGCCCTGACGCCGAAGTCGCTGCTGCGCCACAAGCTGGCCATCTCGACCCTGGAAGACCTGGCCGAAGGCTCCTTCCAGACCGTCATCGGCGAGATCGACCAGATCGATCCGAAGAAGGTCGATCGCCTGGTCCTGTGCAGCGGCAAGGTCTACTACGACCTGCTGGAGAAGCGTCGTGCCGAAGGCCGCGAAGACATCGCCATCCTGCGTATCGAGCAGCTGTATCCGTTCCCCGAGGACGACCTGGCTGAGGCGCTTGCCCCGTACAAGAACCTCAAACACATCGTCTGGTGCCAGGAAGAGCCGATGAACCAGGGTGCCTGGTACTGCAGCCAGCACCACATGCGTCGTGTCGCGGCGGCCCACAAGAAGGGTCTGTTCCTCGAGTACGCCGGTCGTGAAGGTTCGGCGGCCCCGGCCTGTGGTTACGCCTCCATGCACGCCGAGCAGCAGGAAAAACTGCTGCAAGATGCCTTTACCGTTTAACGCCTTCGCGCAGAAGAAACCGAATTAGATAGGAACCCGACACAATGGCTATCGAGATCAAAGCCCCCACCTTCCCGGAATCGGTTGCCGACGGCACCGTGGCCACCTGGCACAAGAAGCCTGGCGATGCGGTCAAGCGCGACGAGCTGATCGTCGACATCGAGACCGATAAAGTGGTCATGGAAGTCCTCGCCGAAAGCGACGGTGTGCTGGCTGAAATCGTCAAGAACGAGGGCGACACCGTCCTCAGTGGCGAACTGCTCGGCAAACTGAACGCCGGTGGTGCTGCCGCCGCCGCTGCTCCTGCTGCTGCCGCCCCGGCCGCAGCTCCCGCTGCCCAGGCTGCCGCTCCGGCCGCTGCCGGCGACGACGCCATACTCTCTCCGGCCGCCCGCAAGCTGGCCGAAGAGAACGGCATCGACCCGAACAGCATCGCCGGCACCGGCAAGGGCGGTCGCGTGACCAAGGAAGACGTGGTCGCCGCCGTTGAAGCCAAGAAATCCGCCCCGGCTGCCGCTCCAGCCGCCGCCAAGCCGGCAGCCCCGGCCGGCGAGGCGCCGATCTTCTCGATCGGCGATCGCGTCGAGAAGCGCGTCCCGATGACCCGCCTGCGTGCCAAGGTCGCCGAGCGCCTGGTCGAAGCCCAGTCCACCATGGCCATGCTGACGACGTACAACGAAGTCAACATGAAGCCGATCATGGACCTGCGCGCCAAGTACAAGGACCTGTTCGAGAAGAAGCACAACGGCGTTCGCCTGGGCTTCATGTCCTTCTTCGTCAAGGCCGCCACCGAGGCGCTCAAGCGCTTCCCGGGCGTCAACGCCTCGATCGACGGCAGCGACATCGTCTACCACGGTTACCAGGACATCGGCGTTGCCGTATCCAGCGACCGTGGCCTGGTGGTACCGGTGCTGCGTAACGCCGAGTTCATGAGCCTGGCTGAAATCGAAGGCGGCATCGCCGAGTTCGGTAAGAAGGCCAAGGCCGGCAAGCTGACCATCGAAGAAATGACTGGTGGCACCTTCACCATCTCCAACGGCGGTGTGTTCGGTTCGCTGCTCTCCAGCCCGATCGTCAACCCGCCGCAGACCGCCATCCTGGGTATGCACAAGATCCAGGAGCGCCCCATGGCCGTTAACGGCCAGGTCGTCATCCTGCCGATGATGTACCTGGCGCTGTCCTACGACCACCGCCTGATCGATGGCAAGGAAGCAGTAAGCTTCCTGGTCACCATCAAGGACCTGCTGGAAGACCCGGCTCGTCTGCTGCTCGACATCTGATCGGCAGTCTCTCTTAACGGCGGCCCCCCATACAGGGGCCGTCCGGTTTCATACGAGAAGGAATGAGTTATGACCCAGAAATTCGACGTGGTAGTGATTGGTGCGGGCCCCGGGGGCTACGTTGCCGCCATCAAGGCAGCCCAGCTCGGTCTCAAGACCGCCTGCATCGAGAAGTACCAGGACAAGGAAGGCAAGACCGCTCTGGGCGGCACCTGCCTGAACGTCGGCTGCATTCCGTCGAAGGCGCTGCTGGACAGCTCCTACAAGTACCATGAGGCCCACGAAGGCTTCAAAATCCACGGCATCGAAGCCAAGGGCGTCAGCATCGACGTACCGGCGATGGTTGGCCGCAAGAACACCATCGTCAAGAACCTGACCGGCGGTGTGGCCACCCTGTTCAAGGCCAACGGCGTGACCCTGCTGGAAGGCCACGGCAAGCTGCTGGCCAACAAGCATGTCGAAGTCACCGGTTCCGACGGCAAGGTGCAGATCGTCGAAGCCGAGAATGTGATCCTCGCCTCCGGCTCCAAGCCGGTCGACATCCCGCCGGCCCCGGTCGACCAGGACGTTATCGTCGACTCCACCGGCGCCCTGGACTTCCAGGCCGTGCCGAAGACGCTGGGCGTGATCGGCGCCGGCGTGATCGGCCTCGAGCTGGGCTCCGTCTGGGCCCGTCTGGGTGCTGAAGTCACCGTCATCGAAGCCCTGGAAAAATTCCTCCCGGCCGCCGATGAGCAGGTTGCCAAGGAAGCCATGAAGGTCCTCACCAAGCAGGGCCTGAAAATCCGTCTGGGCGCCCGCGTGACCGGTTCCGAAGTGAAGAAGAAGCAGGTGACTGTGAACTTCACCGACGCCGAAGGCGAGCAGAAGCTGACCTTTGACAAGCTGATCGTGGCCGTGGGCCGTCGCCCGGTGACCACCGATCTGCTGGCAGCCGACAGCGGCGTGACCCTGGACGAGCGCGGCTTCATCTACGTCGACGACCAGTGCAAGACCAGCGTTCCGGGCGTCTACGCCATCGGTGACGTGGTTCGTGGCGCCATGCTGGCCCACAAGGCATCGGAAGAGGGCATCATGGTCGCCGAGCGCATCGCCGGCCACAAAGCCCAGATGAACTATGACCTGATCCCGTCGGTCATCTATACCCACCCGGAAATCGCGTGGGTCGGCAAGACCGAGCAGTCCCTGAAGGCCGAAGGCGTTGAGATCAACGTCGGCACCTTCCCCTTCGCCGCCAGCGGCCGTGCCATGGCTGCCAACGACACCGCCGGTTTCGTCAAGGTGATCGCCGATGCCAAGACCGACCGCGTCCTGGGCGTCCACGTGATCGGCCCGAGCGCTGCCGAACTGGTACAGCAGGGTGCCATCGGCATGGAATTCGGCACCAGCGCCGAAGACCTGGGCATGATGGTCTTCTCGCACCCGACCCTGTCCGAAGCACTGCACGAAGCGGCACTCGCTGTGAATGGCCACGCCATCCACATCGCCAACCGCAAGAAGCGCTAAGAGCAAAGAAGAACCACGGCGGACTGCCCGTGCCGTGAGCCTCTCGGGGCTCACCGCGGAAAGCCCGCCGGACTGCCTCCAAGCAGTCACAGGTGGCGCGGCACCACGAATGCAGCGCCGAATGCGCAATACCTAAACGAAGACGGTAGACAAGCATGAATCTCCACGAGTATCAGGGTAAGCAGCTGTTCGCTGAATACGGCCTGCCCGTATCCAAGGGCTTTGCCGTAGACACCCCGGAAGACGCCGCAGAAGCCTGCGAAAAGATCGGCGGCAGCGAATGGGTTGTCAAAGCCCAGGTCCACGCTGGCGGCCGCGGTAAAGCGGGCGGCGTGAAGCTGGTCAAGAGCAAGGAAGATGCCAAGGCCTTCGCCGCCAACTGGCTGGGCAAGCGCCTGGTGACCTATCAGACTGACGCCAATGGTCAGCCGGTCAGCAAAATCCTGGTCGAATCCTGCACCGACATCGCCAAGGAACTGTACCTGGGCGCCGTGGTAGATCGTTCCAGCCGCCGTATCGTGTTCATGGCCTCCACCGAAGGTGGCGTGGACATCGAGAAGGTCGCCCACGACACTCCCGAGAAAATCCTCAAGGCCACCGTTGACCCGCTGGTCGGCGCTCAGCCCTACCAGGGCCGTGAGCTGGCATTCCAGCTGGGCCTGGAAGGCGATCAGGTCAAGCAGTTCACCCACATCTTCGTGAACCTGGCCAAGCTGTTCCAGGACTACGACCTGGCCCTGCTGGAAGTGAACCCGCTGGTGATCAAGGCCGACGGCAACCTGCACTGCCTGGACGCCAAGATCAACATCGACAGCAACGCCATGTACCGTCAGCCCAAGCTGCGCGCCATGCACGACCCGTCCCAGGACGACGCTCGTGAAGCCCATGCGCAGAAGTGGGAACTGAACTACGTGGCCCTGGAAGGCAACATTGGCTGCATGGTCAACGGTGCCGGCCTGGCCATGGGTACCATGGACATCGTCAACCTCCACGGCGGCAAGCCGGCCAACTTCCTCGACGTTGGCGGCGGTGCGACCAAGGAGCGCGTGACCGAAGCGTTCAAGATCATCCTCTCCGACAGCAACGTCGCTGCCGTTCTGGTGAACATCTTCGGCGGCATCGTTCGCTGCGACATGATTGCCGAAGGCATCATCGGCGCGGTGAAGGAAGTTGGCGTGAAGATCCCGGTGGTCGTCCGTCTGGAAGGCAACAATGCTGACCTCGGCGCCAAGGTACTGGCCGAGAGCGGTCTGAACATCATCGCGGCGACCAGCCTGACCGACGCTGCACAGCAAGTCGTCAAGGCCGCGGAGGGCAAGTAATGAGCGTCCTGATCAACAAAGACACCAAAGTCATCTGCCAAGGCTTCACCGGTAGCCAGGGTACTTTCCACTCCGAACAAGCCATCGCCTACGGCACCAAGATGGTCGGCGGCGTGACCCCCGGCAAGGGCGGCACCACCCACCTGGGCCTGCCGGTGTTCAACACCGTCAAGGAAGCCGTGGAAGCTACCGGCGCCGAAGCTTCGGTGATCTACGTTCCGGCTCCCTTCTGCAAGGACTCCATCCTGGAAGCGGCCAACGGCGGCATCAAGCTGATCGTCTGCATCACCGAAGGCATCCCGACCCTCGACATGCTGGACGCCAAGGTCAAGTGCGACGAGCTGGGCGTGCGCCTGATCGGCCCGAACTGCCCGGGCGTGATCACTCCCGGCGAGTGCAAGATCGGCATCATGCCGGGTCACATCCACCTGCCGGGCAAGGTAGGCATCGTGTCGCGTTCCGGCACCCTGACCTATGAAGCCGTGAAGCAGACCACCGACGCCGGCTTCGGCCAGTCCACCTGCGTGGGCATCGGCGGTGACCCGATCCCGGGCTCCAACTTCATCGACATCCTGAAGCTGTTCCAGGAAGACCCGCAGACCGAAGCCATCGTCATGATCGGCGAAATCGGCGGTTCCGCTGAAGAAGAAGCCGCTGCCTTCATCAAGGCCAACGTGACCAAGCCGGTGGTGTCCTACATCGCTGGTGTGACTGCCCCTCCGGGCAAGCGCATGGGCCACGCCGGCGCCATCATCTCCGGTGGCAAAGGCACCGCGGACGAGAAGTTCGCTGCCCTGCAGGACGCTGGTGTGAAAACCGTGCGTTCCCTGGCTGATATCGGCAAGGCCCTGGCCGAGCTGACCGGCTGGGAAGTCAAGAACGCCTAAGGCTTCCTGACCCACGCAAAGGCCACCCCTCGGGGTGGCCTTTGTTGTTTCGGGTGCAACCTTTTTCATCGATGGCGCAACCGCTTGTCGATTAAGCGACAGAAATGGTTGCTACTCCGACAGCCTGATCCACGTCAGGTGCTTCCCCCGGTAAAATCGGTAGCCTTGCAACTACCCCGCTCGCCAGGCCCCACAAGGGCAGAGGTCGGGCATCAGCGATCAATCCCAAACGGATGGATGACGTTTCCCCCGACCCCACGGGAAACCCCTTCGGCAAACCCTGTTTCAGCGATGTGGTAATTCCCAGATGAAATCCTTGAAAGGCCAGGACATCCTGGCGCTTGGCTTTATGACCTTTGCCCTGTTCGTCGGGGCCGGCAACATCATCTTCCCGCCCATAGTCGGCCTGCAGTCCGGTCCCCACGTCTGGATGGCTGCCCTGGGCTTCCTGATCACGGCCGTCGGCCTGCCGGTGGTGACCGTGGTCGCCCTGGCCAAGGTCGGCGGCGCCATGGATTCCCTCAGCAGCCCGATCGGCAAGACTGCCGGCGTGCTGCTGGCGGCGGTCTGCTACCTCTCGGTGGGCCCGCTGTTCGCCACCCCGCGCACCGCGACCGTGTCCTTCGAGGTGGGCCTGGCGCCCCTGACCGGCGATACCCCGCTGGCCCTGTTCGCCTACAGCCTGGTGTACTTCCTGGTGGTCCTCGCGGTTTCCCTTTACCCGGGCCGCCTGCTGGACACTGTCGGCCGCGTGCTGGCGCCGATGAAGATAGTCGCGCTGCTGGTGCTCGGGATCGCCGCCTTCATGCTGCCCCTGGGCGAGATCGGCGACGCCACGCCGGCCTACCAGGCCGCGCCCTTCTCCCAGGGTTTCATCAATGGTTACCTGACCATGGATACCCTGGGCGCCCTGGTGTTCGGCATCGTCATCGTCAACGCCATCCGCTCCCGTGGCGTCGAATCGCCACGGCTGATCACCCGTTACGCCATCATCGCCGGCCTGATCGCCGGCGTCGGCCTGGCACTGGTCTACATCAGCCTGTTCCGTCTTGGCGCCAACAGCCATGACATCGCGGGGGAGGCCACCAACGGTGCGGCGGTCCTGCACGCCTACGTGCAGCACACCTTCGGCAATCTCGGCAGCGGCTTCCTCGCTGCGCTGATTTCCCTGGCCTGCCTGGTTACCGCCGTCGGCCTGACCTGCGCCTGCGCCGAGTACTTCAGCCGCCTGCTGCCGCTGTCCTACCGCAGCCTGGTGGTCATCCTCGCCGCCTTCAGCCTGCTGGTGTCCAACCTGGGCCTGACCAAACTGATCCAGGTTTCGGTGCCGGTGCTAACCGCCATCTACCCGCCCTGCATCGTGCTGGTCGCGTTGAGCTTCTGCTGGGGCCTCTGGCATTCCCCGGGCCGCGTGGTGGCACCGGTGATGCTGGTGTCCTTGCTGTTCGGTCTGGTGGATGCCGTGAAGGGCGCCGGACTGGGCGGCTGGATGCCCGAGTGGCTGGCCCACCTGCCCCTGTCCGAGCAGGGGCTGGCCTGGTTGCTACCGGCCGTCGCAACACTGGCCGTGGCCAGCCTTTGCGACCGCCTGCTGGGCAAGTCGGCGGAAGTTGCCGCCTGATATCTTCAGGCCAAAAAAGGGCCGCCTTCGGGCGGCCTTTTTTATGGTTCTTCGCGGATCCTCCTCTTCGCGAATCGATTCGTGCCTATAGGGGGTTGTTGCCGGTTCGCTATAATCCGCTGCGTTCTTACAAGGAATTCGCATGTCGATCATTCTGCGCAATTGGCCGCATCTGCTGGCCATCATCTGGTTCATCGGCTGCTGGTTGGGCTACACCCGCTACGCCATCTGGAAAGGCCGGGACACCGCGTGCCTGGCTTCGGTCCTGCACCTCTACCGGGAAGACTGGATGCGCCGGCTGCTGCTGCGCGACAACCGCATCGCCGACGCCAGCGTGATCGGCAACCTGGAGCGCAACGCGTCGTTCTTCGCCTCCAGTACCCTGATCATCCTGGCCGGTATCCTCACCGTGCTCGGCTCCACCGACCGCGCGGTGTCGGTGCTGGCCGACCTGCCATTCGTGCAGCCCGCCAGCACCGGCATCTCCGAGCTGAAGCTGCTGGGCCTGGCGGTGGTCTTTGTCTACGCCTTCTTCACTTTCAGCTGGTGCATGCGCCAGTACAACTTCGCCGCCATCCTGGTGGGCTCGGCGCCCATGATCGGCGAGAAACACATCAGCGAGCAGGAGCGCAAGGCCTTCGCCGAGCGCACCGCGCGGGTAATCTCCCTAGCGGCCAACCAGTTCAACTTCGGCCTGCGCAGCTACTATTTCGGTCTGGCGATGCTGGCCTGGTTCATCAATCCCTGGTTCTTCATGATCGTCACCACCGGCGTGGTGCTGGTGCTGTATCGCCGCGAATTCCATTCCGATGTGCTGGATGTAATGGTCTACACCCCGACCCAGGCGCTGGAGGCGCCCAAGGAGAAAGTCGAATGAGTATTCCGTTCTGGTGCCTGTTCTTCGCGGCCTTGCTCATCTACCTGGCCAAGGCCCCTGTGGCCAAGGCTATGCGGGAGGAGGGCAGGGGTTACGACAACCGCAATCCGCGGGCGCAGCAGGCACGGCTGACCGGCTTCGGCGCACGGGCGGTCGCGGCGCACCAGAACAGCATCGAGATCTTTCCGTTGTTCGCCGCGGGCGTGCTGGTGGCTCAGGTCACCCAGACCCAGGGTTGGTTCGTCGACCTGCTGGCGATTCTCTTCATCGTCTCGCGGGTCCTTTACTTGTTCCTCTACTGGAACGACAAGGCCACCTTGCGCAGCTCGGTCTGGGTCATTGGTCTGGTCTGTTGCCTGCTGCTGATGCTCAGCCCGGCGCTCTGACCGCCACGCAAAAGACAAGGCCCGCAAAAATGCGGGCCTTGTTGTTCCTGCTGCCGGGAGCTTACTGGCTCTTCTCCTCGGTCGGTGCAGTCTCCGGAGCGGCCGGGGCGGGCGCGCTCGGAGCCGGGGTGGCCTCCGGAGCCGGAGTCGGGGTCGGCTCGGTAGCGGGTGCGCTCGGCTGGGATTCAGTTGCCGGTGCAGCCGGGGCCTGGGCCTCTTCCTTCTTGTCGCAGGCAGCGAGACCAAGGCTGGCGGCCAGCAGCAGGGCGAGAGACAGGGTTTTCTTCATAAATAGAGCCTCCATGTGTGGCTTTCCTCATCGATAGCCGTTTGAACGTGTGAGCTTATTCGAAGTTCAATGTTTTCGCGCGAAAAAAGCGTTAATTCCTGATGTCAGCTCCAGCAGGGCCATCGGCAGCCGAAAAAGCCCGTCGCTGAGCGCTTGTCTACGGCGCGGAAGACCCCTCCGGCAGGGTATGATTCCGGCCCTCGCCACTCTCCGCCAAGGTCGTAGTCATGACGGACAACTCTCTTATTGAACGGGCCCAGCGCTTTCTTTCCGCGCTGCGCCATTGCCAGGTGCTCGGTATGCGTGTGCACGACGCAACGCCCGCGGGCCTGACCCTGAAGCTGCCCTACAGCGCCCAGATCATCGGCAACCCGGAAACCGGCGTGATCCACGGCGGCGCCATCACCACCCTGATGGACACAACCTGCGGCATCTCCACCGTCTGTGTACTGCCGGAATTCGAGATTTGCCCGACCCTGGATCTGCGCATCGACTACATGCACCCGGCCGAGCCGCACAAGGACGTGTTCGGTTTCGCCGAATGCTACCGAGTGACCCCGAACATCATCTTCACCCGCGGCTACGCCTACCAGGACGATCCGGCCCAGCCCATCGCCCACGTGGTCGGCGCCTTCATGCGCATGGGCAAGCCCGGCCAGCTCATGCAGGGAGGTGCGGCATGAGCCTCGACCTCAACGCCCTGGTCCGCGAAGCCCACGAGAAGAACGACTACGACCCGCTGGTGTGTCTGATTCCCTACGCCAAGCTGCTCGGCATCGAATGCCTGCGCCTGGGGGACGACATGGTCTTCCGCCTGCCGGCGAACAAGGACAACATCGGCAACCCGACCCTGCCGGCCATTCATGGTGGGGTGATCGCCGGCTTCATGGAGCATGCGGCCATGCTCCATCTGCTGATGTTCATGGGCACGCCACATATGCCCAAAATCATCGACTTCTCGATAGATTACCTGCGCGCCGGACACTATCGTGACACCTACGTCCAGTGCCAGGTCTGGCGGCAAGGCCGCCGCGTCGCCAACGTCGCCATCACCGCCTGGCAGACCACCCAGACCGAACCCATAGCCACGGCCCGCGCCCACTTCAAGGTCGACGAACCCTGAGGCGCGGCATCCGCCGCGAGCGGTCGCTCACAAGGAATGCTCGATGGTTGCGTTACTCATACTCGGCGGCCTGCTGCTGATCTTTACCGGCCTGGTCTGGCTGGTGATGCTCGCGTTCGGTACCAGCCTGCTCTGGGGCTTCGGTAGCCTGCTGCCGCCGGTCACCCTGGCCTATGTGCTCTGCCACTGGCGCACCGCGCGCAAGGCCGTGACCCTCGGCGCCATGGGTTTCATCCCGCTGGTGGTGGGCCTGACCATGATGGCCGCCCAGGAGCCCGAGCGCCTGCAGTCGATCCTCAGCCTGCGCTGGGTAGGCGCGGGGGAAAAGGTCGCGTCCGAACTGGACATCCGCCTCAACGGCGAGCTCAACGGCCAGCGTTTCGTGCCGCTGGAGGCCGAATTGGTGGACGGTATCCTCAGCCTGCGAGAGGGCCAGGACTTCTACGCCCGCCGCGAGCTGAGCATCCGCCTCGGGCGCCAGCCCGAGGGGGCGCTGCGCCTCGATGTGCTCCCCCAGGACGCAGGCCCGCACCCTGAAGTTGAGATCAGCTGGTTGCTCCCGGAACAGGAACTGCCGGAGGCCCGACGCATCCCCCGCGGCTACACCTTGCACCTGGACCTGCAGCCGGTGGCGCCGAACCGGCTTGCCGGCGACTTCCACCTGGTGCTGTCGCCCCAGTTCGCCACCACCCTGTCCGGGCATCTTGAAGTCTTCACCGACCGCCTGCGCTACCGCGATGGCCAGATCGACACCGCCTACGACTCCCGCGACACCCTGGCCTACGTGGTCCGCGACTACCTGCAGCGCCGTTTCGCCACCCGCGATGTGGAGCTGGCCCGGTTGCCGGCCTTCAGCCTGCCGGCCCGTGAACTGGAGTTGGAGGTGGAGGCGCGGATCGACGGCCAGGTCCAGCGGTTGCCGCTGCAACTCTCCAAGAACGAGGGCCGCGGCTGGCGGGTGCAGCGCGACAGCTTCCCGCCCCTGGCCGCTTCCGGCGCCGCGCCCGTGGCGCAAAGCGAGGCGAGCCCGGAGACGGCGCCCGCAGCCGAGCCCGCCCGCTCGGTGGACCGCCACGAGCGATTCTCCCTGCAGCACCTGTTGAGCAACCCCAATCACTACCAGGGCCTCGCCATGCGCGTGTTCACGGTGCGCGGCAGCACCGCCGAAGGCCGCTTCGCCGGCCTCGATCGCGACGGCCGCTTGCTGATCCACCGCAGCCTGGGTGGAGCAGGGACGGCCAGCTTCAGCCTGGCAGTGAACGAAATCGAACGAGTCGAACTGCTGGAACCCTGACTCCTTCGTCGGGCCGAGCCTGGCCGATTCATTCTAAGCACTTGAAATCCTTGTCGAAGGCCCCATCTGGATGACATCCGCCGCCTTGCGCGGCCCAAGCCATCGACGTGGAGTTAGAAGACCATGAGTGTGGAGACTCAAAAAGAAACCCTGGGCTTCCAGACCGAAGTGAAGCAGTTGCTTCACCTGATGATCCATTCCCTGTATTCGAACAAGGAAATCTTCCTCCGCGAACTGATTTCCAACGCCTCCGACGCCGCCGACAAGCTGCGTTTCGAAGCGCTGGCGGCGCCTGCACTGCTGGAAGGCGGCTCCGAGCTGAAGATCCGCGTCAGCTTCGACAAGGACGCTCGCACCGTCACCCTCGAGGACAACGGCATCGGCATGAGCCGTGACGAGGTGATCGCACACCTGGGCACCATCGCCAAGTCCGGCACCGCCGACTTCCTGAAGAACCTCTCCGGCGACCAGAAGAAGGATTCCCACCTGATTGGCCAGTTCGGCGTGGGCTTCTATTCCGCCTTCATCGTCGCCGACAAGGTGGACGTCTTCACCCGCCGCGCCGGCCTCTCGGCCGCTGAAGGCGTGCACTGGTCCTCGAAGGGCGAGGGAGAGTTCGAAGTCGCCACCCTCGACAAGCCGGAGCGCGGCACCCGCATCGTCGTGCACCTGAAGAGCGGCGAAGAGGAATTCGCCGACGGCTGGCGCCTGCGCAACGTGATCAAGAAGTACTCCGACCATATCGCCCTGCCGATCGAGCTGCCGAAAGAACACCACGGCGAAGAGGCTCCGGCCGAGCAGGAGTGGGAAACCGTCAACCGCGCCAGCGCGCTGTGGACCCGCCCGCGCAGCGAGATCAAGGACGAGGAATACCAGGAGTTCTACAAGCACGTTGCCCACGACTTCGAGAACCCGCTGTCCTGGAGCCACAACAAGGTCGAAGGCAAGCTCGAGTACAGCTCGCTGCTCTACGTCCCGGCCCGCGCGCCGTTCGACCTGTACCACCGCGAGGCCCCGCGCGGCCTGAAGCTGTACGTGCAGCGCGTGTTCATCATGGACCAGGCCGACCAGTTCCTGCCGCTCTACCTGCGCTTCATCAAGGGCGTGGTGGACTCCAACGACCTGTCCCTGAACGTTTCCCGCGAGATCCTGCAATCGGGCCCGATGATCGACTCGATGAAGTCGGCCCTGACCAAGCGCGTGCTGGACATGCTGGAGAAGCTGGCGAAGAACGAACCCGAGCAGTACAAGGGTTTCTGGAAGAACTTCGGCCAGGTGCTGAAGGAAGGCCCGGCCGAAGACTTCGCCAACAAGGAGAAGATCGCCGGCCTGCTGCGCTTCGCCTCCACCAGCGACGACGCCGGCGAGCAGAGCGTGTCTCTGGCCGACTACATCGGTCGCATGAAGGAAGGCCAGGACAAGATCTACTACCTCACCGGCGAGAGCTATTCGCAGGTGAAGAACAGCCCGCACCTGGAAGTCTTCCGCAAGAAAGGCATCGAAGTGCTGCTGCTCACCGACCGCATCGACGAGTGGCTGATGAGCTACCTCAGCGACTTCGATGGCAAGGGCTTCGTGGACGTCGCTCGAGGCGACCTCGACCTCGGCAAGCTGGACTCGGAAGAGGACAAGAAGGCCCAGGAGGAAGTCGCCAAGACCAAGGAAGGCCTGATCGAGCGTCTGAAGTCCGCCCTGGGTGACGAAGTTTCGGAAGTACGCGTGTCGCACCGCCTCACCGACTCGCCGGCCATCCTCGCCATCGGCGAGCAGGACCTGGGTCTGCAGATGCGCCAGATCCTCGAGGCCAGCGGCCAGAAGGTTCCGGACTCCAAGCCGATCTTCGAGATCAACCCGGCCCACCCGCTGATCGAGAAACTGGATGGCG
The DNA here is from genome assembly GCF_029871245.1 of Pseudomonas sp. BN102. Taxonomy (GTDB): domain Bacteria; phylum Pseudomonadota; class Gammaproteobacteria; order Pseudomonadales; family Pseudomonadaceae; genus Metapseudomonas. The sequence continues at coordinate 104,182 of NZ_SSON01000063.1, forward strand.
AGCAGGACCAAGACCGCTTCGGCGAACTGTCCCACATCCTCTTCGACCAGGCCGCCCTGGCCGCCGGCGACAGCCTGAAGGATCCGGCCGACTATGTGCGCCGGCTGAACAAGCTGTTGGTGGAGCTCTCCGCCTAACGGCTGGCTGTAACGAAAAAGGCCCGCATGTGCGGGCCTTTTTCTTTGGCGTGCCCTGATGGTCTGCGGATTCACTTGTAGGGGCGATTTCAATCGCCAAGGGCTGCGTAGCTGCCCCAGCAGCATTGCAGGCCGAACCTGCGGTCCGGTTGGCGAATGAATTCGCCCATGAGCAACGCGCCCGACCCGGAAATTCCCTGCAACTAACAGTGGGAGAAGGTGAATCCCTCATCGGGTCTAACCTTACCTCTCCCCACAGGCACAGGAGACTTTCCCATGAACAGATGGCTGCTGCCTCCGCTGCTCATTTCCCTCGCCGGGCCGGCCTCGGCCGTGATGGTCGTCCAGGCCGTGCCCTACGAGATCGACGGCAAGGCCTTCGAAGGCACCCTGGTCTATGACGATTCGGTGAAGACTCCGCGCCCCGGTCTGCTGATGGTGCCCAACTGGCTCGGTGTCACGCCGGCTGCCGCCGAGCAGGCGAAGGAAATTGCCGGTCAGCGCTATGTGATCTTCATCGCCGACATGTACGGCAAGGACATCCGCCCGGCCAATCCGGATGAGGCCAAGGCCGCCGCTACCGCCGTACGCGCCGACCGGCCGCTGATGCGCAAACGCGCCCAGGCTGGGGTGGAGGTGCTCAAGGCTCAGGGCCAGAAGGTTCCGCTGGACCTGGCCAGCCTGGGCGCCATCGGCTTCTGCTTCGGCGGTGGCAGCGTCCTCGAACTGGCTCGGTCCGGGGCGCCGCTGAAAGGTTTCGTGTCTTTCCACGGCAACCTGGACACCCCCAATCCGGCCGATGCCCGCAATATCCGCGCGCCGATCCTGGTGTTGCACGGCGCCGACGATCCGGCCGTGCCCAAGGCCCAGGTGGACGCCTTCAGCGCCGAGATGACCGCCGCCAAGGTCGACTGGCAGCTGGTCAGTTACGGCGGCGCGGTGCATTCCTTTACCGAGCGCGGGGCCAATGTGGCGGGGCGCAACGAATACCATCCCAAGGTTGCCGCACGGGCCTATCAGGCCATGAACGGCCTGTTCGACGAAGTCTTCACCAGCCAATGAGCGCGAGGTCACGCGCGATGCCGAGGGGCTAGGCCGGTAGCTCGATGCGGCTGGTCTCCCCCGGCACCACCGGCCAGTCGCCGGCGCCCCAGCGGCTGCGCGCCTGCTCGATCAGGTCCGGGCTGCTGGCGACGAAATTCCAGTTCATCCGTCGCGGGCCGTCCAGGGGCGCGCCGCCGATCATCACCAGCTGGCAGCCGCTGCAGGCCGAGAGGACGTATTCCACGCCCTCCGGCAGCACCACCATGCTGCGCGGCTCCAGCGGCTGGTCGTCCAGCAGCGCCTCGCCGTCGACCAGGTAAAGGGCCCGCTGCGGGTGCTCGCTGGGGATGGTCAGCGTGGCGCCGGTCTCCAGCTGCAGGTCCGCGTAGAGGGTAGGGGAGAGAACCGGCACCGGCGACTCCAGGCAGAAGCCGTTGCCAGCAATCAGGCGAATGCGTACGCCGAGGGATTCCTGCTGCGGCAGGCTGGCCGCCGAATAGTGGTTGTAGCTGGGTTCGCAGCCCTCCAGTTCGCGCGGCAGCGCCAGCCAGACCTGCAGGCCGTGGGCGCGGGAGCCGCTGGCGACCAGGTCGGCGGGGGTTCGCTCGACGTGGGCGACGCCGCGGCCGGCGGTCATCCAGCTGACGTCACCGGGCCTGACCCGCTGGTCCGAGCCCAGGCTGTCCTTGTGCTGCAATTCGCCCTCGAACAGGTAGGTGAGGGTGGAGAGGCCTATATGCGGATGCTGGCGCACGTCCATGCCGCTGCCGGGGGCGTAGTCCGCCTCCAGCATGTGGTCGAAGAACACGAAGGGCCCGACGCTGCGGCACTGGGCTGAGGGCAACGGGCGAAGGATGGGTTGCCCGGCGACCTCTTCGGCGCGTGGGCGGATGGTGAGGATGGTCATGCTGGAGCTTCCTGCGCGGGGTTTGCAGAAGCATAACCCTTCCGCGCCGGAAGCCCAGCCTGGCTCACTGGCTGAAGTCGCCTTCTGCGAGGCGGGTTTCGATGCTCACCTCCACTTGGGTCATCAGCTTGTGCAGCGGGCACTTGTCGGCGATTCGCAGCAGGGTGGCGCGCTGCTCGTCGGTCAGGGCGCCGCGCAGGGTCAGCTTGACGTCCAGGCGGTAGTGCCCCTTGCGCTCCTCGCTATCGTCGCGAGTGACGTCGACGTCTACGCCGGTCAGCGGGATGCCATTCTTCTGGGCGTAGTAGGTCACGGTCAGGGCTTTGCAACTGCCCAGCGCGGCGTCGAAGTAGTCATGGGGCTCCGGGTCCGCGCCGGCGCCGCCCAGATCCAGCGGCAGGTCGGTGAACAGCGGGGCCTTGCCGGCAAGCTCGATGCGCTGCCGGGTGCCGTTGGCGGAATCACGGGTGAGACGGATGGTCATGAATGGCCTCCTGGCCGAAGGGTGGGGGGAAATCCCAGCTAGGCTAGCGCAAAGGGAGGTTGCCGGGCAGGCGATTGCCAGGCTGAACGCCGAGAGGTGAATGGCGGTCTACAGTCCCCCAGCCCATCCCGGGAGGAGTTGCCTTGAATCCACTGAGGACCTGTCTCGCCGCACTGCTACTGGCTGCGACCATGCCCGGTGAAGCCCGCGACTACCGCTACAGCGACGCCCATCTGCATTACGTGGACTTCTTCCAGGAAAGCGATGGCATGCGGCCCCTGCTGGAGGCCATGGAGAAGGGACGCATCGATCACGTGATGATCTCCGGCGTCCCGGTCGCTAAAAAGTGGCACGAGGACGAGCCCAAGCGCCCGCGTTACTACGCCGGCGACGATGCCGGTGCGTACTGGTACAGCGCCACCGATGTGCTGGTGGCCGCCGCGGTGCGGCAGTTGCCGGCCGAGCAGCGTGGACGCTTCCACCCCTTTCTCAGCGGCTTCAACCCCAACGACAAGAATTCCGACGCCCATATCCGCCGCATGCTGGAGCTGGACCCGGGGCTCTGGCAAGGTATAGGCGAGGTGTTCACCCGCCACGACGACCTCACTGCGCTGATCGACGGTGACACGCCCCGAGCCAACAACGAAGCCATGAGCCGCATCTACCACCTGGCGGCCGAATACGACCTGCCGGTGCTGGTGCACTCCAACATCACCAGCCAGCGCGAACGCAACCCGCTCTACCTGCAGGAAGTGGAAGAGCCGCTGCGCAATCACCCCCACGTCCGCTTCATCTGGGCCCATGCCGGCACCAGCATGGAAATCCACCGCCACCAGAAGAGGCTGGACTTTCTCCTGCCCACCCTGGGGCGCCTGCTGGAGGCTTACCCGAACCTCTACATCGATTTGTCCTGGAGCGTGCTGCGGCCCTATCTGCTGGACAAGGACGGCAAGCCCGACCGCCAGTGGCTGGAATTGGTGGAGCGCTACCCCGAGCGCTTCATGCTGGGTTCCGATGTGGTGGGACGCTTCGACGGCCTGGGCGACTACCTGACCGCCTATGACCCCTTCCTCGACGCCCTGCCGCAAGCGGTGGCGCGCAAGGTGGCGCGGGACAACTTCCTCGCGGTGCTGCCCCGCCGGCACCAGGCGCTTCAATAGGAATCGGAGGCCAGGCGGGGAGGGCCGCCTGGGCTCCTGTGAATTCGCCCCTACAGGACTGTGCCGAAGGTGAGCCCGAGCGTCACCCCTACAGGAAGTCCAGGAAGCGCTTCAGCCCACGGGTCGGCTGCTTGTCCTGGTGAATGGCGCGATAGAACACGCGCTTCAGCGGGCCGCTGGGGGAGGGCAGGGTGCACAGCTGCCCGAGGGCGAGTTCGCTGCGCACCATCATGCGCGACACGCAGGCGATGCCCGCCCCGGCGATCACGCAGCGCTTGATCGCCTCGCCGTCGGAAACCTCCAGCAGCTGGCGCGGGCTTCCCAGCCAAGGGCCGATCAGGTGTTCCAGCATGTTCCGGGTGCCGGAGCCCGGTTCGCGCATGATCCAGCGAGCCTTCGCCAATTCCTCCGCGGTCGGCTTGGGCTGCCGGGATAGCGGATGGCTCGGCGCGGCGATCAGTACCAGCTCGTCTTCCAGCCACGGCCGCACATCGATGTCCGGGTGCTGCACCGGCCCTTCCACGAAGGCCACGTCGACCGTGAAGTTGCACAGCGACTCGACGATGCGCTCGGTGTTCTCCACCTTCAGTTCGAGCCGGCTGTCCGGCTCCGCCTCGAGAAAGGCTGCCAGTTTTTCCGGCAGCAGATAGCCGCCAATGGTGGTACTGGCGCCGATGCGCAGGTGGCAGGTGAGCTGCCGCTGGAACAGCGACTCCACCTCTTGGGCGCCTTCCAGGGTGGCCTGGGCATGGGGATAAAGGCGACGACCGTGTTCGTTCAGGACCAGGCGCTTGCCATGGCGATCGAACAACCGCGTACCGAGCTGATGTTCCAGGTCCTGCAGGGACATGCTGGCCGCCGACTGGGTGAGGCTGAGTTCCTTGCTGGCGCGGGTGACGCTGCCCAGGTCGGCGATGGCGATGAAGGTGGCGAGCTGGCGGAGCGTGATGCGGCATTGCATATCAGCATTCCTGATATGACCAATAAGAATAGGTTGCTTCGTTTAGGTTATATGCGACGGCAAGCTTGCGCTACCACAAGCGAGGTATCGCCATGCTAGTCCTGAGTCGCTCCGAACGTTCGCCTTTCTTCCTGCTTGCCGGAGTCGGGACCAGCTTTCTGCTGGCCGGATTGTCGCTCTGGCTATCGACCTCTGCGACGTTGCAGGGAACGGGAATCGGTGCGCTGACTTTGGCCATGCTGCTGGGTTTGCTGGCAGGGAACCTGACGTCTGAGCGCATCCACGACCTGCTCGGGGCTGGCCTGCAGTTCTGCAAGCAGCCGGTACTGCGCTTCGGTGTCGCGCTCTACGGCCTGCGCCTGACAGTCCAGCAGGTTCAGGCGCTGGGCGTGCAGGCCTTCGTCATCGATGCACTGCTGATTCTCTCCACCATGCGCCTGGCGATCTGGTTGGGTACCCGGGTCCTGCGCCTGGAGCGCGAGACCGCGATCCTGATCGGCGCCGGCCATGCCATCTGCGGCGCAGCGGCGATCCTTGCCAGTGCCGGCGTGGTTAAAGGGCGCAATGACCAGGTGGCCATCGCCATTGCCTGCGTGGTGCTGTTCGGCACCCTCGGCATGCTGCTCTATCCCTGGTTATTCACGCTCATGCCGACGCTCTTCGGCGACAGCCACGGCTTCGGTGTGTTCGCCGGCGCGACGCTGCACGAAGTCGCCCAGGTGGTCGCTGCCGGCCAGGCCATGGACCCGCAGGCCGCCGAGGCGGCGATAGTGGCCAAGCTCATTCGTGTCCTGTTGCTGGCGCCTTTCCTGCTTGGCCTGGGTTTCTGGCTGGCGCGACGGTCCGAGCCTGGCCGCGCTGTCGTTCCGGTTCGGGTTCCGCTCTTCGTCATCGGTTTCGTGGTCTGCATGCTGTGCAATTCCTGGCTGCCCCTGCCGCAAGGCCTGCACCAGGCAATGGTCGGCCTGGACGACCTGCTGCTGGCAGCAGCCATGGGCGCGCTCGGCTTCAGTACCCGTCTCGCCGACCTGCGCAAGGCTGGTCTCAAACCGCTGATTCTGGCCTTTGCCCTGACGGCCCAGTTGGTCATCGTGGGCGGTGCCCTGAGTTTCATCTGAGTGCGCCCGTGCGGGCCGGGGAGCGCAGCAAGTCTGTCACGAGGTTGTCATGGCCGCGTCATAACCTCGCGCCACCGTAAACAAGGAGCGCGACATGATCCCCTTTCGAATGACAGCACTCATGGCCCTCGGCCTGGTATCCGGTGTTGCCCTGGCCGATGTGCGGGTGGACGGGCCGGTGGAGTACGGCATCTTCGAAACCCAGTACAAGGATTACCAGCCCGGCGAGCGCGTGCTGACCCGCAGCGACCAGGCGATCCAGCCCACCGACGAGATCCCGGCCAAGCTGGGCACCAAGTTCGGCATGCGCTACACGCTGCTCGGCAAGCAGGATAAGGACACGCCGCTGACCCTGCTGTACCTCACCCCCGGCGTCGTCACCCCCGATGGCAAGCGCCACGACAAGTTCGTGGTGGAGCAGAAAATGGCGCCCGGCGCGCCGCTGGACGTGATGGCCTTCGAGTTCACCGAGCACTACGAAGTGGTGCCGGGCGAGTGGCACTTCATGGTCTTTCAGGGTGATCGCCTGCTGACCGAGCAACGCTTCACCGTCCGCTGATCCCGCGCGTCGCCGTGGCGCGCTATATTCGCTGGGTCTGAAACTGGCGAGAGGCACAGGCCCATGGCCGAACTGATCAGCATCCTGGTCGTGGATGACGACGAGGCGATCCGCGAACTGCTGCTGGACTACCTCGGCGGCCAGGGCTACCAGGTCCAGGCCGTGGCCGACAGCGTCCAGCTGCGGGCGCGGCTCGCCGAGGCACTGCCCGACCTGGTATTGCTGGATGTCGGCCTGCCCGGCGAGGACGGCCTCAGCCTGGCGCGGTTCCTTCGCGAGCATCACGACCTGCCGGTGATCATGGTCTCCGGCGCCGGTACGCCGCTGGACCGCATCGTCGGCCTGGAGGTGGGCGCCGACGACTACCTGGCCAAGCCATTCGACCCGCGCGAGCTGCTGGCGCGGGTCAAGACCGTGCTGCGGCGCTACCGCCGTGCGCCGGCCAGCGCCGCCCAGCCGGAACCGGAACCCGCCAGTGCCTGCCTGCAGCTCGGACTCTGCCGCCTCGATCTGCAGAGCCGCCAGCTGTTCGACGCCGCGGGCGAGGAAATTCCCCTCACCGCCATGGAGTTCGACCTGCTCCAGGCCTTCGCCCAACGCCCCAACCGGCCTTTGTCCCGGGATCAGTTGCTGAACCTTACCCAGCACCGCGACTGGAACCCCTTCGACCGCTCCATCGACATCCGCATCGCCCGCCTGCGGCGCAAGCTGGAGCAGGACCCGGACAAGCCACAGATCATCCGCACCGTGCGCGGCGTGGGCTATATGTTCGTGCCGGGCTGAGGACCGGTGTAGGGGCGAATTCATTCGCCAAGCAGTCCGAAGGACTGCCCCGTGGCGGCGATGGGGCAACTGCGCCGCCCTTGGCGAATGAATTCGCCCCCACAAAGGCAGCGCTTTGTTTCAATTGTTTCAATCGCCGCCAAGCCCCTCCGGCCGGGGGCTGGCTGTCTCTATACTCAGGCTGTCCGCCCAGCCCCCGGAGGGCCTATCGGTGAGCCAGCCCCTGACCAGCCGCCTCAAAGCCGTCAGTATCGAAGAGCACCGCCTGCGCCAGATAGTCGACAACAGCAGCGCGGTAATCTACGTGAAGGACCTCGACGGCCGCCTGCGCCTGGTCAACCGTGCGTTCGAGCGGCTGTTCAAGGTGCGCGCCGAGCAGGTGCTGGGGCGCACCGACCATGACTTCTTCCCCAAGGAAATGGCCGATGTGCTGCGTGCCAACGACCTGCGCGTGGCCCAGCTCGGCCATGAACTGGAGTTCGAGGAGCAGGTGCCCATGGCGGGCGGCATCCGCACTTACCTGTCGAGCAAGTTCCCGCTTTTCGACAGTGATGGCCGGGTCAGCGCCATCTGTGGCATTTCCACCGACATCAGCTCGCGCAAGACCCTGGAAGAGGTGTTGCGCTTCGTCGCCCTGGGGGTGTCCGCGGCCACCGGCAACGAGGTGTTCGAGGCCATCGCGCGGTACATGGTGCGTTCGCTGAACGCCGATTTCGCCTTCGTCAGCCGCATCAGCGACGAGGGGCCGCACTGCCTGACCACCCTGGCGCTCTACTACGACGGCAAGCTCCACCCGAACGCCACCTATGGGCTCAAGGGCACGCCCTGCGCCGAGGTCTTCGGCCGCAGCTTCCATTTCGTGCCCCGCGACCTGCAGTGCTCCTATCCCAATGACGAGGTGCTGAGGGCGTTCGGCGTCGACAGCTACGCCGGCTTCCCGCTTTTCGCCAGCGATGGACGGCCCCTAGGACTGATCGCGGCCGGGCGGCTCGGGCCGATGAGGGACCGCGACAAGGTGGAGTCGGTGCTGCGCATCTTCTCCGTGCGGGCGGCGGCGGAAATCGAGCGGCTGGAGGCCGAAGCCAGCTACCGGGCGATCTTCGATACCTCCGAGGACGCCATCTTCGTCCACGACATCGACAGCGGCGCCCTGGTGGACGTCAATCCCAAGGCGTGCCGCGCCTACGGCTACAGCTACGAGGAAATGCTCAAGCTGGACATGGACGCCTTCAGCGCCGGCTATTCGCCCTACACCGGCAAGGAGGCGACCGGCTACCTGACCCGTGCCGCGGCTGGCGAAATGCAGCGCTTCGAGTGGCACCGGCGCAACCGCGACGGCAGCCTGCACTGGGACGAAGTGCTGCTCAAGCGCGTGGCCATCGGAGGCATCGACCGCATCCTCGGCATCACCCGCGAGATCACCCAGCGCAAGGAGGCCGAGCAGGCCCTGCGCGCCAGCGAGCTGCAGTACCGGGCCATCACCAATACGGCGCTGGACTGCTTCATCAGCATGGACGAGGCAGGAAGGGTCCTGGCCTTCAATCCAGCGGCGGAGGAGTGCTTCGGCCTCAGCCGCGAACAGGCCCTGGGCCATTCGCTGCTCAAGCTGATCATCCCGCCACGCTTCCGCGAGTCCTACGAACGCGCCCTGGAGCATTACCTGATGACCGGCCACGGCGCCTTCCTCGGCAAGCGCATGGAAGTGGTGGCCCAGCGCGCCGACGGCCGCGAGTTCACCGCCGAGCTGGCGTTGACCCAGGTGCCGGGTGACGAGGGGCCGCGCTTCATCTGCTACCTGCGCGATATCACCGAACGCACTCAGGCCGAAGAGGAGCGCGCGCGCCTCGAGCAGCAGCTGCGCCAGGCCCAGCGGATGGAGGCCATCGGGCACCTGACCGGGGGCATCGCCCACGATTTCAACAACCTCCTGACCAGCATGCTGGGGTACACCGTGATGGCCCAGGAGCTGGCGGAGCAGGGCAGCGACGAGCGCCTGAACAAGTACCTGACCCGGGTGCAGCGTTCGGCGGAGAAGGCCCGCGACCTGATCCAGCAGATGCTCACCTTCAGCCGTGGCAGCCGCGGCAAGCCCCAGGTGGTGGCGCTGGACCAGCTGCTCGGCGACTTCATCCGCCTGGTGGAGTCCACCTTGCCGGCCACCGTCGAGCTGGAGGTGCGCCTGGACCATGACCTGCCGCGGGTCCTGGCCGACCCGGTGCAGCTCGAGCAGGTCCTGATGAACCTCTGCATCAATGCCAGGGATGCCATGGGCAGCGTCGGCCAGTTGCGCGTCAGCCTGGGTCAGGAGGAGTTGGAGGGCGTTTGCGCCTCCTGCCAGCAGCGGATCAAGGGCAACTTCGTCGCGCTCACCGTCAGCGACAGCGGGCCGGGCATCGATCCGGCGCTGCGGGTGCAGATCTTCGAGCCGTTCTTTTCCACCAAGGCCAGCGGCCAGGGCAGCGGCATGGGGCTGTCCATGGTGCACGGCATCGTCCACGAGTATGGCGGCCATCTCCACCTGGACAGCGCGCCGGGGCGCGGCTCCACCTTCAGGGTGCTGATGCCGGCCCACAGCCTGGCGGTACCGGGCCCGGTAGAGCAGGGCGTCTCGAGCGCCGAGCGCCAGCCGCTGCGTTCGGCCCTCTTTGGCCGGGTCGCGGTGGTGGACGACGATGCCACGGTGGCCGAGTTCATGGGTGAACTGCTGGAAGGCTGGGGCCTCGCGCCGGGCATCTTCTGCGACGCGGAGCAGGCCAGCCAGCTGCTCTGCGCCGATCCCTACGCCTGGGATTTCGTCATTCTCGACCAGAGCATGCCGCGCCTGTCCGGCCTGCAACTGGCGCGGCGCCTGCTGGCGTCCCGCGCCGACCTGCCGATCGTGCTCTACACCGGCTTCAGCGATTCGCTGCTGGAAAGCGAGGTGCAGCAACAGGGGGTCAAGGCGCTGTTGACCAAGCCGCTGAACCAGCAGCGCCTGCACCAACTGTTGCATGCCTGGCTGGGCACTCCGAAGGCGGGATACAAAGCAGAAACAAACTGAGCGCTGCCAGCCATCGGGCTGATACAGGCCGGGGCCAAGCTGGTGTCCAAGGCGGAGCGATGCCGCCGACCAGAACCTCAGGCAGGAGCGCATCATGTTCAACTATTCCAAGCGCATTTCGATCTTCATCTACGGTCTGATCAGCTACCTGATCTTCCTCGCCACCTTCGTCTACTCCATCGGGTTCGTCGCCAACCTGCCGTTCGCCCCGCGCACCCTGGATGGCGATCCGCGCCTGCCGTTCTGGACCGCCCTCGGGATAGACGTGCTGCTGCTGGGCCTCTTCGCCGTCCAGCACAGCCTGATGGCTCGTCCGGCCTTCAAGGCCTGGTGGACCCGCTGGGTACCGCCGGTCGCCGAGCGCAGCACCTATGTGCTCTTCTCCAGCCTGGCGCTGGTGCTGCTGTACAGCTACTGGCAGCCGCTGGGCGGGGAGATCTGGAACATCGAGAACCGCTCGGGCCGGCTGGTGCTGGGCGCCACCTTCGGCTTCGGCTGGGCCCTGGTGTTCTACGCGACCCTGCTGATCAACCATTTCGACCTGTTCGGCCTGCGCCAGGTCTGGCTGAACCTGCTGGGCAAGCCCTACACCGCGCTGGAGTTCAAGACTCCCGGGGCATACAAGCTGGTGCGCCACCCGCTGTACCTGGGCTGGTTCCTGTGCTTCTGGGCTACCCCGACCATGACCGCCACGCACCTGCTGTTTGCCGTGCTGACCAGCATCTACATACTGGCGGCCATTCAGCTCGAGGAGCGCGACCTGCTGCGGGAACATCCGGAATACGCGGATTACCGGCGCCAGGTGCCCATGTTGCTGCCGCGCGTCGGCCAACGGGGCAAGGAAGGGAGCGGCCGCGAGGCGGCATGACAGCTCCATGAAAAAGAAGGGCGCCCATAATGGCGCCCTTCTTGCGGTTGGGGATTCCAGTCTGTGGGAGCGAGTTCACTAACAGCGGCTCGTAGTCGTCCTGCATCCTCGCCAGGTCGGCGAGTATGGCGTCCATCTGCTGTACAAGTGCTTGCATGGTGGCCAGGTCCCGGGCCAGGACGTGGTTCATTTCGCTCTGGCGGAATTCGGATAGGAGCATGCCCATCTGCCCGGACACCAGGACACTGGGCAGCCAGAGCCCGCTGATCCGGGTGGAGGCCTGGTTCATGGCGGCCATGCGGTTGCGGGCGAACAGGCCGAGGCAGACCAGTGTCAGGGTGATGATGGCGAAGCCTGTGGCCGCGCGGTAAGCGATGGATCGCTGGCGAAGGAACATGCGGTCTTCTCCGGTCCGGGGCGATTGGGTGGTGCTCGACCCTTTAGCGGAGCGGAACGGCTGTTCTTGATCGGGAAAGGCGGGTTTCGGAAGTTGCTACAAGGTGTTGGGAAGGGGGTGTAGGTGGCCCACAAACGACAACGCCCGTATCCAAAGATACGGGCGCTGCAGGTACCACTCGGGCCGGATCAGCCGTTGAAGCGCTTCAGTACCAGGGTGGCGTTGGTGCCGCCGAAGCCGAAGCTGTTCGACATGACGGTGTCGATCTTGGCGTTTTCGCGGGTCTCGCGCAGGATCGGCAGGTCGGCCACTTCCGGGTCCAGCTCGTCGATGTTGGCCGAGCCGGCCATGAAGTTGCCTTCCATCATCAACAGGCAGTAGATGGTTTCCTGCACGCCGGCGGCGCCCAGGGAGTGGCCGGACAGGCTCTTGGTGGAGCTGATGGCCGGGGCCTTGTCGCCGAACACGGCGCGTACGCCACGGATTTCGGCCACGTCACCCACCGGGGTGGAGGTGCCGTGGGTGTTCAGGTAGTCGATCGGAGTATCGACGGTGGACAGCGCCTGCTGCATGCAGCGGATGGCGCCTTCGCCGCTCGGGGCGACCATGTCATAGCCGTCGGAAGTGGCGCCGTAGCCGACGATTTCGGCGTAGATCTTGGCGCCGCGCTTGAGCGCGTGCTCCAGCTCCTCGACCACCACCATGCCGCCGCCACCGGCGATGACGAAACCGTCACGCTTGGCGTCGTAGGCGCGGGAGGCGCGTTCGGGGGTGTCGTTGTACTGGGTGGAGAGGGCGCCCATGGCGTCGAACAGGCAGCTCTGGCTCCAGTGTTCTTCTTCACCGCCGCCGGCGAAGACCATGTCCTGCTTGCCCAGCTGGATCTGTTCCATGGCCTGGCCGATGCAATGCGCGCTGGTGGCGCAGGCCGAGGAGATGGAGAAGTTCACGCCCTTGATCTGGAAGGGGGTGGCCAGGCAGGCGGAAACGGTGCTGCCCATGGTGCGGGTCACGCGGTATGGGCCGATGCGCTTGACGCCCTTTTCGCGCAGGGTGTCGATGGCTTCCATCTGGTTGACGGTGGAAGCACCGCCGGAGCCGGCGATCAGGCCCACGCGCGGGTTGGAGATCTGCTCGGCGCTCAGGCCGGCGTCTTCGATGGCCTGCTGCATCGCCAGGTAGGCGTAGGCAGCGGCATCGCCCATGAAGCGGAAGAGCTTGCGATCGATCAGCTCTTCCAGGTTCAGGTTGACGGAGCCGGACACCTGGCTACGCAGACCCATTTCCGCATAGGAGGGGTTGTGGCGGATACCGGCCTTGCCGGCGCGCAGGTTGGCGGAAACAGTGGCTTTGTCATTGCCCAGGCAGGAGACGATGCCCAGGCCAGTGATCACGACGCGACGCATGCGGATGTCCTTCAGAAGCTGTCGGTAGAGGTGAACAGGCCTACGCGCAGGCCTTCGGCGCTGTAGATCTCGCGGCCGTCGACGGCCACGGTACCATCGGCGATGCCGAGGATCAGCGAACGATTAATAGTGCGCTTGATATGGATGTTGTAGGTGATCTTTTTCGCGGTCGGCAGGACCTGGCCGAAGAATTTCACTTCGCCGGAGCCCAGGGCGCGGCCACGGCCGGGGTTGCCTTGCCAGCCGAGGTAGAAGCCGACCAGCTGCCACATGGCGTCGAGGCCGAGGCAGCCGGGCATGACCGGGTCGCCCTCGAAGTGGCAGGCGAAGAACCACAGGTCCGGGTTGATATCGAGCTCGGCGACGATTTCGCCTTTGCCGTACTTCCCGCCGGTTTCGCTGATATGCACGATGCGATCGATCATCAGCATGTTGGGGGCGGGCAGTTGCGCATTACCAGGGCCGAACAGCTCGCCGCGACTGCAGCGCAGCAGGTCTTCCCGGGTATAGGCGTTTTGTGTGGTCATGCGAGCTCCTCAATGGTCCCCGTGCGGCACAGGGCTTTGCATTCATCCTTCTGCCGCGCGCGTTATGGGCGTCTATCGGCAGACTAGTCATAGACTATTGCGTTGCGGTGAAAGTCACAGCGTGACGAGCACAGTCGTTCACTCGAGAGACGGGTACCATCCGCAAGGGGCGTGCCAAGGGGCACCCCACTCGCAAAGCGTGGTGCACTTTACCATTCCTGGACACTCGACGAATGTCTGGAAACGCCTCCAAGCGATCAGTCCGACGGCTTGCTCAGCCAGCGCTGCATCACCCGTAGCAGGTCGGCGCGCTTGAATGGCTTGGCCAGGTAGTCGTTCATGCCCGCGGCCAGGCAGGCTTCGCGGTCGCCCTGCAAGGCGTTGGCGGTGAGGGCGATAATCGGCACCACGACACCGCCGTTCATCTGGCGAATCTGGCGTGTGGCCTCGTAGCCGTCCAGCACCGGCAGGCGGCAGTCCATCAGGATGGCCGCGTAGTGGTGGCGGGAGGCCTCGTGCACCGCCTGGGCGCCATCGCCCACCAGGCTGACCTGGTAGCCGAGGCTGCGCAGCATGGCTTCGATCACGGTCTGGTTGACCGGGTTGTCCTCCACCAGCAGCACCTGCTGGCCGCTGCCCCCGCTGTTGCTCTGCTCCAGGCCGCAGGCGACTTCCACATCCTGGGTACGGAATGGCAGGGGGATCTCCAGGGTGAAGACCGAGCCGGAGCCTTCGTGGCTCTCGGCCCGCAGAGTGCCGCCCATGCGTTCGGCCAGGGTTCGGGCGATCGGCAGGCCGAGGCCGGTGCCGCCATAGCGGCGGGAAATCGAGTGATCGGCCTGCTGGAAGGCGTCGAACATGTGCTCCAGGCGGTCCGGCGGGATGCCGATGCCGCTGTCGTGCACCGCGCAGGTCAGCCAGAGCACTTCGTCGTCCAGGGCCTGCCAGCGGGTTACCACCCGGATACCGCCTTCTTCGGTGAATTTCAGGGCATTGCCCACCAGGTTGACCAGAATCTGCCGCAGCCGCGTTGGGTCGCCCTGCACCTCGACCCGCTCCAGGCCCTCCTGGGTGTCCAGGGTCAGGGCCAGGCCGCGCTGCTGGGCGCTGGGCTGGAACACATGCACCGAGCCGAGGATCAGCTCCAGCAGGTTGAATGGAATGCGCTCGAGCTCCAGGGCGCCGCGCTCGATACGGGAGAAGTCGAGGATGTCGTTGATCACCTTCAGCAAGTGCTCGGTGGATTCCGTGGCGAGGGCGGCGTACTCCGTCTGTTCCTCGGTCATCTCGGTGGTTTCCAGCAGTTGCAGCATGCCCAGCACGCCATTCATGGGTGTCCGCAACTCGTGGCTCATCATCGCCAGGAAGTCGGATTTGGCGCGGTTGGCCATTTCCGCTTCCTCGCGGGCCTTGATCAGTTGGTCCATGGCCTGTTGCTGTTCGTGGCTGGCCTGCTGCAAGCCGCTGGCGAGGTTGTTGATGTGGCGGCTCAGGTCGCCCAGTTCGCTGTCGTCCACCACCGGCAGGCTGGCGCGGTAATCGCCGGCCTGGATGGCCTTGACCGCCTCGCCCATGGCGCTGATGGGCTGCGACAGGCGGGTGGCCAGGCGGCGGGCGAGGAGGAAGGTGAAGAACAGGGCGATCAGGGCCAGCACCGTCGCCTTGAAGAGGATTTCCTGCTGGCGGTTGCTGAAGGCGTCGTTGGACATGCCCACCACGACCCGGCCCAGGTAGTTGCGGTCGCCGTTGCGGCCATCGTCGCCGGCCTGGGTCCGCCGTGCCTGCAGGTGCATCTGCTGCTGGACGATGGGAGCGTGGAACACCTCCACCTGGGCGCCGCTCTTCTCCAGGCTTTCGTGCTGCTCCAGATAGACCAGGATATTGTCGGCCCGGTCGCGGACTTCGAGGAAACGCACGTGGGGCGTGCCCAGACTGGCCTGCAGCAGGCCTTCCAGCACTTCCAGGTTGCTGGTGACGACGCCGTACTCCGCCGCCGGGGCGAGCTGGTTGGCGATCAACTGGCCGGTGTGGTTCAACTCCTGGCGCAGGTCCTGCAACCGCGCGAAGGTGAAGAAGCCCGTCAGCAGCAGGGTCAGCAGCAATGCCGGGCCGAGGCTGATCAACTGGGTGCGGGTATGGATGTCCCAGCGCTGACTCAGGGTCATCGGCGCGGCTCTCCTGCGCCAGACGGACGGGAATGGCCCCGATGCGGCTGTAACCGGAATGTCAGGAAAGGGTGGGATACGGGGCGCATCATCCTTTGGCCTCTTTGCGGGGTCGTCCGTGGGGACAGAGCTATGCTGGAACTTTAGTCTCGTTACGCCCCGAAGCTGGGGGAAATTTCGTTGAGTGGAGCTCGCCCGCAGGCGGAAAGGGCACCTGAAGGCCCGCCGCGGGTCAAATTCGAGGCATCTTAACCGAGGCTCGCGGCTTTTCCAGCGCAAAGGCTCTGGATTGAGGCTGGCTGGCCGGCAACGCCTCCGTATAATGCGCGCACTCGCCCTCCCAATGGCCTACATGGACCCGTTATGACTGAACAGCAACCCATCGCGGTGCTAGGCGGCGGCAGCTTCGGCACCGCCATCGCCAACCTGCTGGCCGAGAACGGCCAGCGCGTGCGCCAGTGGATGCGCGACCCGGAGCAGGCCGAGGCGATCCGTACCCTGCGGGAGAACCCCCGTTACCTCAAGGGCGTGAAGATCCTTCCCGGGGTCGAGCCGGACACCGACCTGCCCGCCGTCCTGGCCGACTGCGAACTGGTCTTCGTCGCCGTGCCCTCCAGTGCCCTGCGCAAAGTGCTGGAGCCAGTGGCCGGGCAATTGACCGGCAAGTTCCTGGTCAGCACCACCAAGGGCATCGAGGCGCAGAGCTTCAAGCTGATGAGCCAGATTCTCGAGGAGGTGGCCCCGGATGCGCGCATCGGTGTGATTTCCGGCCCCAACCTGGCCAAGGAGATCGCCGATCACGCCCTGACCGCAACCGTAGTCGCCAGCGAAGACGCCGAACTCTGCAAGCGTGTCCAGGAAGCGCTGCACGGCCGCACCTTCCGCGTCTATGCCAGCCAGGACCGCTTCGGCGTCGAACTGGGTGGGGCGCTGAAGAACGTCTACGCCATCATGTCCGGCATGGCTGCCGCCCTGGACATGGGCGAGAACACCAAGAGCATGCTGATCACCCGCGCCCTGGCGGAAATGACCCGTTTTGCCGTCAAGCTCGGCGCCAATCCCATGACATTCCTCGGCCTGGCGGGGGTGGGCGACCTGATCGTCACCTGCTCTTCGCCCAAGAGCCGCAATTTCCAGGTGGGTTTTGCCCTGGGCGAAGGCCTCAGCCTGGAAGACGCCGTGGCGCGCCTGGGCGAAGTGGCCGAAGGCGTCAATACCCTCAAGGTGCTCAAGACCCGCGCCGAAGAGCTGCAGGTCTACATGCCGCTGGTCGCGGGCCTGCATGCCATACTTTTCGAGGGACGTACGCTGGCCCAGGTAATCGAAGCGCTGATGCGCGCCGAGCCCAAGACCGACGTAGACTTCATTCCAACCACCGGCTTCTGAGCCATCGTTCGTTCGAGCAAGGAGATTTCCCATGAGTGAAGCGCCTGACGACCTGCAGCGTGAGCACATCCTGCTGCGCGTCCTGTGGATGCTGATCTTCGTCATCGTCTGGCAACTGGCCGAGATCGTCCTGGGCGCCGTGGTCCTGCTGCAGCTTGGCTACCGCGCCTTCTACGGCGCGCCCAACGCCGGCCTGCTGGCCTTCGGCGACAGCCTCAGCCAGTACCTGGCGCAGATCGGCCGCTTCGGCACCTTCAATACCGAAGAAAAGCCCTGGCCGTTCGCCGACTGGCCCGAAGCCCGCGCCCCGCAGGGTGAGGCGCCTCACGAAGTGCCCCCGGCCTCCCATCCGGTGCGGGACGAAGAGCCCAAGCTGTGAGGCTCTGGCTGCTGCGCCACGGCGAGGCCGAGGCCCGCGCTCGCACAGACGCCGAGCGCGAGCTGACCCGTCACGGTCGCAAGGAAGTGCTGCACAGTGCCGCCCAACTGGCCGGAAGGCCGTTGGGGGCGATACTCGCCAGCCCTTACGTGCGTGCGCAGCAGACCGCCGAGCTGGTTCGCGAGGCCCTGGGATTTGCCGGCGCCATCGGTACCGCGCCTTGGCTGACGCCCGACAGCGACCCGCGCGAGGCGCTGAACTTCCTCGCCGAACGCAGCGAGCAGGACCTCCTGCTGGTCACCCACAACCCCTTCGTCAGCGAGCTGGCGGGCCTGCTGCTGCACGGCCATCGGCAGGAGCCGCTGTCCATGAGCACCGCCAGCCTGGCTGAGCTGGAGGGCGACCTGCTGATCCCCGGCCTGATGTCCCTGCGCTCCCTGCACCACGTTCGCCATCACTGACAGAACGCAACATTTCTTAACTTGCGCCCCCTCCAGGTGCGTGGAATAGTCGGCCGAGCAAGTGCTTGGTTGTCCCCACAAAAAGAACAAAATGGAGGAGGCCCTGTGGCTGATGCAGTCCGTTTGCCGCTTGAAATGTTCTTCGAGCGCGAAGCCCGTCACCCGAATAAGCGCTATCTGGTCCAGCCCCTCGGCGGCGGCCAGGTCCAGGAACTCACCTGGTCCGATGTGGGCGAGCAGGCCCGCCGGGCCGCCAGCTGGCTACGAGGCCGCGACCTGCCCCAAGGCAGCCGGATCGCCATCATTTCCAAGAACTGCGCCCACTGGATCATCGCCGACCTGGCGATCTGGATGGCCGGCCACGTCTCGGTTCCCCTCTATCCCAACCTCACTGCCGACTCGACACGCCAGGTGCTGGAACATTCCGAATCCGCCCTGGCCTTCATCGGAAAGCTGGACGACTGGCCCGCCATGGCCGGCGGCGTACCCCAGGGCGTGGCCACCATAGCCCTGCCGATCCACCCCGAGGGCGAGTTCGACTACGGCTGGGCCGACCTGCAGGCCAGCAGCCCGATCCGCGATACCCCAAAGGGTGTTCCCGACCAGCTCGCCACCATCATCTACACCTCCGGCACCACCGGCACGCCCAAGGGCGTGATGCACAACTTCAGCAACTTCGCCTTCGCCGCCGACCACGGGGTCCACCTGTTCGGCACCGGCGAGGATGACCGCCTGCTTTCCTACTTGCCCCTGTGCCATGTGGCCGAACGCATGTTTGTCGAGATGGCGTCCATCTACGCGGGGCAGACGGTGTTCTTCGCCGAAAGCCTGGAGACCTTCCTCGACGACTTGCGCCGTGCCCGACCCACTGCCATTTTCGGCGTACCGCGGATCTGGACCAAGTTCCAGATGGGCGTCTACGCCAAGATGCCGGCGCAGAAGCTCGACCGCCTGCTCAGACTGCCCATCATCGGCCGCATGGTCGGGCGCAAAGTGCTCGCCGGTCTCGGCCTGGACGCCGTGCGCTACGCCCTCTGCGGCGCTGCACCGGTACCCGGGGCCCTGCTGGACTGGTACAAGCGCCTCGGCCTGGACGTGCTGGAGGTCTATGGCATGACCGAGAACTGCGGCTACTCTCACGTCTGCCGCAGTGGCATGCAGAAACCCGGCTGG
Organism: Pseudomonas sp. BN102; assembly: GCF_029871245.1. GTDB lineage: Bacteria > Pseudomonadota > Gammaproteobacteria > Pseudomonadales > Pseudomonadaceae > Metapseudomonas. The sequence goes on from NZ_SSON01000063.1 coordinate 123,137, forward strand.
ATCGGCCAGAACAGTCCCGGCGTGGAAGTGCGCATCAGCCAAGAGGGCGAAGTGCTGGTGCGCAGCGGCGCCACAATGCAGGGCTACTACAAGGACCCGGAGAAGACCGCCGAGACCATCACCACCGACGGCTACCTGCGCACCGGCGACAAGGGCGAGCAGGATGCCGAAGGCAACCTGCGCCTGACCGGGCGCATCAAGGAAATCTTCAAGACCAGCAAGGGCAAGTACGTGGCCCCGGCGCCGATCGAGAATCGCCTGGCGGTGCATCCGCGCATCGAGCAGGTCTGCGTGGTCGGCGACGGCCTGCCGCAGCCCATGGCGCTCTGCGTGCTGTCCGAGGTGGGCCGGCAGGAAGCGGCCAACAGCGCCCGCTCCGAACTGGAGGTCAGCCTGCGCAGCCTGCTGGAAGAGGTCAACGGCGACCTCGACAAGCACGAGCGCCTGCAAGGGCTGGTGCTGGTCAAGGAGGTCTGGGCGGTGGACAACGGCTTCCTCACCCCCACGCTGAAGATCAAGCGCAACATGGTCGAAGACGCCTACGGCAAGCGCTTCCCCGAATGGTTGGAACGCCGCGAAGCGGTGGTCTGGCACGAATGAACCAGCCAGGCCGGGACGCCCGTCCCGGCCCCATCAAGGAGTGACTCATGGGCCTGTGGCTACAAAACCCCGATCTTGCGCAGCTCAACGAATCCCTGAAGAACACCATCGGCGAAGGCCTGGACATCCGCTTCGAAGCCTTCGATGACGAGTCCCTGACCGCCAGCATGGTGGTCGACGCGCGAACCCATCAACCCTATGGCCTGCTGCACGGCGGCGCCTCGGTGGTGCTGGCGGAAACCCTGGGGTCCACCGCCAGCTACCTGTGTATCGACAGCAGCCGCTTCTATTGTGTCGGCCTGGAAGTCAACGCCAACCACCTGCGTGGACTGCGCAGCGGCCGCGTCACCGCCGTTGCCCGCCCGGTGCATCTGGGCCGCACCACCCATGTCTGGGACATCCGCCTCTCTGGCGAGGATGGCAAGCCCAGCTGCATCTCGCGCCTGACCATGGCCATCGTGCCCCTGGGCGCCGAGCCGCCGCGCCGGTGATTTGCCTGCAGACGCGATATCGAGCGCAGCGAAGCCAAACATTCTCCGTTCGGCCAACCCTCGTTGGGCTTCGCGTAGCTCTGCCCAACCTACATTTGCTTCGTCGCCGTTCGAACCCCCGCAATTTTGTCCAAGAACCCCGGCCCGCCACGGAGTAAAGTGGCGCCCATGGACCAGACCAACCACATCCCCAGCTGCCTGCCCGGCGTCCGCCTGATCGATGCCGAGTACCAGCGCTTCAGCTTCCCCCGGCACTTCCACCTGGAGTACCACCTGGGGCTGCTGGTGCGTGGTCGGCAGCGTTACCAGCATCAGGGTGAAAGCCATCAGGCCGATACCGGGGACGTGTTGCTGATGGCGCCCGAGCAGATTCACGACGGCGCCGGCATCGACGGGCAGGGTTACCAGATCCGTGTGCTGGCCTTCGACCCCACATGGCTGGACGAGGCCAGCCGCAGCCTCAGCGATGGCCGCCAGGGCGCGCCGCGCCTGACCACCAGCATCCTCCGCGACGCCACCCTGCGTGGCCAGTTGCAGAGGCTGCACGCTGCGCTGGCCCAGGGGTCGCGGCTGGAGCAGGAGAGCCAGCTCTGGCCGACCCTGGCCAACCTGCTGGAACAGGGCTCCAGCCTGCGGGTGCACGAGCCCGGGCAGGGCTTCGATGGGCGAACCTGGAGGCGCCTGCGGGAATGGCTGGAATCGCGACTCGATTCACCGCCCTCGCTGGAGGAACTGGCCGCTTTCTGCGACCTCAGCCCCTGGCAGGCACTGCGGCGCTTCAATCGCCAGTGTGGGTTGCCACCCCACCAGTGGCTCACCCTGCTACGCCTGGAGCGGTCCCTGCCACGGGTACTGCGTGGCGAGAGCCTGAGCGAAGTGGCGCTGGACCTGGGCTTCTACGACCAGGCGCACTTCTCGCGGCTGTTCCGCCGCACCTACGGCGTGCCACCGGCGCGACTGCGAAGCCGCTGATTCGCCACTGACACCGGATTCCCTCGATCCTGGAGTACTTCCCATGCAGGAGACTTCCGTCTTGCTGTCGCTGGCGGCCGTGTTCGCCGCCGCCCTGGTCAGCCCTGGCCCCGATGTCGCGCTGGTGGTACGCACCGCGGTGCACCAGGGCCGCCGCGCCGGCCTGCTCAGCGCCCTGGGCCTGGCCTGCGGCATCCTTGTCCACGGCACCCTGGTGCTTACTGGCGTAGCGCTGTTGCTGAGCCGCTCGCCGCTGCTGTTCGACCTGTTGCAACTGCTTGGCGCGAGCTACCTCGGCTGGCTCGGCGTCGGCGCGGTGCGAGCCTGGTTCCGGCGCGGGGAGGGCGTGAACGGACGCCTGGACAGCGCACTGCCGCCATCGCTGCTGGGGCCCTGGTTGCGCGGCCTGGCCACCAACCTGTTCAACCCCAAGGCGCTGGTGTTCTTCCTCGCGCTGCTGTCGGGACTGGTCCCGGCGGACATGTCCGTCGCCGGCAAGCTCGGTGCCGCCGCCATCCTCTTCGGCATGGGCCTGGCCTGGTTCAGCCTGCTGGGACTCGCGCTCACCCGTGACAACGCCCAGCAACGCCTGCTGCGTATCGCGCCGGCCATCGACCTCGCCTGCGGCCTGGTGTTCCTGCTGGTGGCCCTGGGGCTGGTCGGGCGGCTGCTGGCACCTGATTTTTGGCAATAGCGCCATCATCACTGGCGGTTACAGTCATTGCCCTGCTCGCGGGGCTGCCGGAAAATCCCGGCATTCCCCGACGAGCTGGACGCCATGTCGCACACCATCTTCTTCGCCCACGCCAACGGTTTCCCTTCGGCCACCTACGGCAAGCTGTTCGCCGCCCTGGCACCGGACTTCCGCGTCGAGCACCTGGAGCAGCACGGCCATGACCCGCGCTTCCCGGTCAACGACAACTGGGAAAACCTGGTGGACGAACTCATCCATCACCTGGAACAGCGCGGCGAGCCGGTCTGGGGCCTGGGCCACTCCCTCGGCGGCGTGCTGCACTACCACGCCGCCCTGCGCCGGCCGGACCTCTATCGCGGCGTTGTGATGCTGGATTCGCCGGTGCTGACCCTGGCCGATCGCATCGTCATCCGCGCCGCCAAGCGCTTCGGCTTCATCGACCGCATCACTCCGGCCGGGCGCACCCTGGGCCGGCGCGAGGAGTTCGGTGACTCGAATGAGGCGCGCGACTACTTCGCCGGCAAGGCGCTGTTCCGCCGCTTCGACCCGGAATGCCTGGATGCCTACGTGCAGCATGGCCTGGCCCGCCAGGGCGAGAGCCTGCGGCTGAAGTTCGACGCCGCCACCGAGATCAGCATCTACCGCAACGTGCCGCACCGCATCCCGGGTCGCCCGCAGCAGCTCGAGGTGCCCCTGGCCCTGGTGCGCGGTCGCCACAGCCGGGTAGTGCTGCCGCACCATGCGCGGCTGCTGAGGCGGGTGCCGCGCGGGGAATACCTGTCGCTGCCCGGCGGTCACATGTTTCCCCTGGAGCGCCCGCAGGAAACCGCCGAACTGATCAGATCCGTATTCGGCCGCTGGGACGGCCGCCACCAGGAGGCCAATGCATGACTGCCCAGGTCGAAGAAATTCGCTTCAACCTGCCCCATATCGAACTGGCCGCGCACCTGTATGGCCCGGAAGACGGCCAGCGCGTGATCGCCCTGCATGGCTGGCTCGACAACGCCAACAGCTTCGCCCGCCTGGCCCCGCGCCTGCCGGGATTGCGCATCGTCGCGCTGGACTTCGCCGGTCACGGCCTCTCGGCCCATCGCGCGCCAGGAGCCAGTTACCTGCTCTGGGACTATGTGGCGGACGTCCTGCTGGTGGCCGAACAACTGGGCTGGGAGCGCTTCTCGCTGCTCGGCCACTCCATGGGCGCCATCGTCTCGGTGATGCTCGCCGCGGCCATGCCGGAGCGGATCGAGCGCCTTGCGCTGATCGACGGCCTGATGCCCTACACCGGCGAAGCCGAGCAGGCACCGGCCAAGCTCGGAGAAGCCTTGCGCGCGCAATTGGCGCTGCCGGGCAAGCGCAAGCCGGTCTACTTGGCCATCGACCGTGCCGTGGAGGCACGCATGAAAGGTGTTGGCGCGGTCAGTCGCGAGGCCGCCGAACTGCTCGCCCAGCGCGGCCTGATGCCGGTGCCCGGCGGCTACACCTGGCGCACCGACAGCCGCCTGACCCTGCCGTCGCCCCTGCGCCTGACTCGTGCCCACGCCCTGGCCTTTGCCCAGGCGCTGAAATGCCCGGCCATGCTGGTGCTGGCGGAGCAGGGCCTGCTGCATGTCGAGCCCAAGTTCGCCGGACTGGTGGAGGGACTGCCAATCCAGCTTCGCCGCCTGCCCGGCAAACACCACCTGCACCTGGACGACGAGGCCGGTGCCCAGGCCGTAGCAGACTGTTTCAATCCCCTGTTCACCCTTCCTTGACTTGCGCCGGCCTTCTGCGGAGGCTGGCGGCTTTTGGTCAAGGAGAAGCAGGATGATCGACCTCGACAGGACTGCGCAGCGCAACCTGGCCCGCGGCGGCTGGCAGGAAAAAGCCGGCAAGCTGGGCCAGACTCCTCAATCCATGAGGATTCGATAAGGATGCGCATGCGCCTCTCCCTCCTTGCCGGTCTGTTGCTGGCCGCATCCGCGCAGGCCGCGGACCTGCCCGACAGCCACGACCTGGCGGCTTTGCCGCGCGTCCCCCATGCCGAGATCACCGATTTCAGCGAGTCCCCCGATCAGGAGCGGGTCTACCCGCAGAGCTCGATCCGCCGCATCAGCAACCGCTTGCGCATGGAGCGCCAGGTGGAAGCGGAAGGCCGGCAGACCTCGGTGACCTACCGCCTGCCCGCCGGCCACAGTTCGGGCGACGCCTTCGACCGCGCCCGCAAGGACTTGCTGGCAGGCGGCGCCGAGCTGCTCTACTGGTGCCAGGGCCGCGATTGCGGTTCGAGCAGCCTCTGGGCCAACGCCATCTTCGGCAATTCCAAGCTATTCGGTCCGGATGAGCAGCAGGCCTACATGCTGGTGCGCCTGGCCGAGCCGCAGCAGGACAGCCTGCTGGCCCTCTACAGCATCACCCGTGGCAATCGCCGCGCCTACCTGCATGCCGAGCAGCTGGACGCCACTGCGCCCCTCGGCGAGTTGCTACCGACCCCCGACACCCTGATGCGCGAACTGAAGAGCAGCGGCGAGCTGCACCTGGCACGTCTGCCCGCCGAGCCTACGGACGCCTGGGCGACCCTGCTTGGGCGTTGCCTCAACCTCGACAGCACCCTGCGCATCAGCCTGGCCGGTGCCGGAGCCGAGGCGTGGCGCGAAGCGCTGGTGGGGCAGGGCGTGCGCGCTGCACGCCTGGAACTCGGCGACGGCAAGGAGCCGGGCCTGCACCTGAACCTTCTGCGCTGAGAAACAGTCAGCATCAGTCTCTATGCTTGTGCCTGCCGCATGCGCGTTGCATGACGGCAGGCGTCGCCTTTTCCTTCTGTTCGCCGGAGTGATCCTGGGATGCTCAACAACGACCGATTACTGGTGCAGATCCTCCTGCTGGCCTTGCTCGGCGCCAGCCTGTGGGTGCTCGCGCCCTTTGTCTCGGCGCTGTTCTGGGCCGCTGTGCTGGCCTTCGCCAGCTGGCCGCTGATGCGCCTCTTGAGCAACGCCCTGCACGGGCGCGAATCCGCCGCCGCCGCATTGCTCACCGCCGGCTGGATGCTGCTGGTGGCGTTACCGCTGGTGTGGCTGGTGAGCAACCTCGCCGAGCATGTGCGCGATGCCACTGAGTTGGTGAAGAGCGTGCAGATGGATGGCCTGCCGCCACCGCCGGACTGGTTGGGGCAGTTGCCGCTGGTGGGCGAGCGTCTGGTGCGCGCCTGGCATTCGGTCGATGCCCAGGGCGCGGCCTTCTTCGCCAGCCTCAAGCCCTACATGGGCCAGGCCGGCAACTGGATCCTGGCGCGCAGCGCGCAGCTCGGTGGTGGTCTGGTGGAACTGGTGCTGAGCCTGGTGCTGGTGTTCTTCTTCTACCGCGACGGCCCGCGCATGGCGCTATTCGTCGAACGCGGCCTCGAACGGCTGATCGGCGACCGCGCCGAGCACTACCTGGAGCTGGTGGCCGGCACGGTGCAGCGGGTGGTCAACGGCGTGATCGGCACCGCCGCCGCCCAGGCCGTGCTGGCGCTGATCGGCTTCTGGATTGCTGGGGTGCCGGGCGCCCTGGTGCTGGGCATCGTCACCTTCGCCCTCAGCCTCATTCCCATGGGCCCGCCGCTGGTCTGGGTGCCGGCAACCGCCTGGCTGGCCTGGCACGGCGACTACGGCTACGCGGTGTTCCTCGGTATCTGGGGCATGTTCATCATCAGCGGCGTGGACAACGTGCTGAAGCCCTACCTCATCAGCCGCGGCGGCAACCTGCCGCTGGTGGTGGTGCTGCTCGGCGTGTTCGGCGGCATCCTCGCCTTCGGCTTCATGGGCCTGTTTCTCGGCCCCACGCTGCTGGCGGTGGCCTACAGTCTGATCTCCGACTGGATCGGGCAGCCATCGCAGGTGGTGGTGCCGCCGGAGGTGGCGAAGGAGCGGCAGTCGTCCTGAGGCATGGGGCGGCCTGCCTTTCACTGCCAGGCCATCAACTGCGCGCCGTGATGATCGACAAGCAGCCTTGTATCGTCGCTTAGCAAAGCGGCCGCTTTCGACCGAAGCCGTCATTCGAGGAGGGCAGATTTCTACTCGAAGCACAGCTTGAGCATCGGGTGGAAAGGGAGGCCGGGCACATGAGATGGCCCGTCAAGCTAGCCGATCGCCTTGGCCATTTCAGTGGTGGCTGCCCAGCCCAACCCGTCATACACCGGCTGGCCGGCCTGAGTCGCGTGCAGCACGGCAAAGCTCAATCCGCGCTGCACAAACTCGGCTTCCGCCAACTTCATCAGGGCCGAAGCCAGCCCCCGGCGCCGATAGGCCGGTTCGACGAAAACATTCAGTACATAGCCGCGCTGGTCCAGGTTCGGATGGGCCGGATGAGGAGGCCAGTCGATAGTCATGAGGCCTATCGCCGCCACAGGCTGTCCATCGTCCATCAATGCAAACCCGTAGTAGCGGCCATCGACCAGACGCCGATGCAACCAAGGCCGGAAGTGCTCGGTCATCACCCGCAACTCCGCTGGAACGCCTCCGGCCTCGAGGAACATGGTTTCGCGATGGACACAAATCATCTGAAGGTCATTCAGCTCCAGCCGACGTGCCTTCAAACCTGAAAAGTCGATTTCACCGAGCATCTCTTTCATCGCATGGACCAATACGGAGTGGTCGATGCTAGGGCGGGGGCATGGTGAGTGAAAGGCGCAGATCGAAAGGAAATTCTCCATACAGCGATCGCTCTCAGACCCGAGATACCAGCATCAGCTGGAAGGTGCAGTGCGAATGCCCGTTTCTGGCCGGAAGCGCAAATTGAGCAGTGACGGTGGTATGACGCGATATTCGCCAGCTGCGCTGACGGCC
>NZ_SSON01000064.1 GCF_029871245.1 Pseudomonas sp. BN102
ATCAGAAGAAGCCCAGCGGATTGACGTCGTAGCTCACCAGCAGGTTTTTGGTCTGCTGGTAGTGGTCGAGCATCATCTTGTGGGTTTCGCGGCCGACGCCGGACTTCTTGTAGCCGCCGAAGGCAGCGTGGGCCGGGTACAGGTGGTAGCAGTTGGTCCACACGCGGCCGGCCTTGATGCCACGGCCCATGCGGTAGGCGCGGTTGATGTCGCGGGTCCAGAGGCCGGCGCCGAGGCCGAACTCGGTGTCGTTGGCAATCGCCAGGGCCTCGGCCTCATCCTTGAAGGTGGTCACGCCCACCACCGGGCCGAAGATCTCTTCCTGAAACACGCGCATCTTGTTGTGGCCCTTGAGCAAGGTCGGCTGGATGTAGTAGCCGCTGGAAAGGTCGCCACCCAGGCGCTCGGAGCTGCCGCCGGCGAGCAGTTCGGCGCCCTCCTGCTGGGCGATGTCGAGGTAGGAGAGGATCTTCTCGTACTGCTGCTGGGAGGCCTGGGCGCCGACCATGGTCTCGGTGTCCAGCGGGTCGCCGCGCTTGATCGCCTTGATCTTCTTCATCACCTCGACCATGAAGGGTTCGAAGATCGACTCCTGCACCAGGGCGCGGGACGGGCAGGTGCAGACCTCACCCTGGTTGAAGAAGGCCAGCACCAGGCCCTCGGCGGCCTTCTCGATGAAAGCCGGCTCGGCCTGCATGATGTCTTCGAAGAAGATGTTCGGGCTCTTGCCGCCCAGTTCGACGGTGGAGGGAATGATGTTCTCCGCCGCGCAATGCATGATGTGCGCGCCCACCGGAGTCGAGCCGGTGAAGGCGATCTTGGCGATACGCTTGCTGGTGGCCAGGGCCTGGCCCGCTTCCTTGCCGAAGCCCTGGACGATGTTGAGCACGCCCGGCGGCAGCAGGTCGCCGATGATTTCCGCCAATACCATGATCGACAGCGGGGTCTGCTCGGCCGGCTTGAGCACCACGCAGTTGCCGGCGGCGAGCGCCGGGGCCAGCTTCCAGGCGGCCATCAGCAGCGGGAAGTTCCAGGGGATGATCTGGCCGACCACGCCCAGCGGCTCGTGGATGTGGTAGGCGACGGTGTTCTCGTTGATCTCGGCGGCGCCGCCTTCCTGGGCGCGGATGCAGCCAGCAAAGTAGCGGAAGTGGTCGACGGCCAGCGGGATGTCGGCGTTCAGGGTCTCGCGTACGGCCTTGCCGTTGTCCCAGGTCTCGGTGACGGCGAGGACTTCCAGGTTCTGTTCGATGCGGTCAGCGATCTTCAGCAGGATCAGCGTGCGGTCCTGGACCGAGGTCTTGCCCCAGGCATTGGCGGCGGCATGGGCGGCATCCAGGGCCCTCTCGACATCTTCGGCACCGGAGCGGGGGAATTCGGCGATCACTTCGCCATTCACCGGGGAGGTATTGGTGAAGTATTCGCCGCCCGCCGGCGGCACGAACTCGCCCCCGATGAAGTTGCCATAACGCGGCTTGAAACTGACGACGGCGCCCGGAGTGCCTGGTTGTGCATAGATCATGGCGTTGCTCTCTCTGGTCGGGGCCCGCCCGGGTGGGCAGGTTGTGGACCGATCTTAGTCAGCCGCCGCGGGGGGCCGGTATGCGCCCATGGCACAGGCCCCCTCGTCATTTGGTAGTAGATGGCCGACCGCTCTGGGCCGGCCCTTCAGACCTTGGCCAGGGCCTCCCGGCGGCTGGCTCGCGGCACCGGCGCGGCGGCCTGTTCCGGCCGGTAGCCCAGGCGCAGTCCGCCCCAGTGGCGGCCCTGGACGAAGATCGGCACCGACAGGTCGTGCATCAGCTCGCCGGTATCGCGGGTGTAGGTCTGCAACAGCAGCGGTTGCTGGTGGCTGCCGCAGCGGATACCGGTGCGGTCGTTGAACATGCGCTTGCTGCGGCTGCGGGCCATGTCCCGTTCCGGATCGCCGCTGGGCGCCGCGCTGAACGCCTGGTTATGGGTGGGCACATAGCCCTCCGCCGTACAGGCGATGGCGAACACCAGTCCTTCGTGGTCCTTGAGCAGCGGTTCCTGAATGGCCGGCAGCACCTGGTCGGTGTAGCGGTCGAAGCGCGAGCCGTATTTCTGCGGGTAGGTACCGGGCACAACCTGGAAGCGACGGTCGAACAGGTCATCGAGGCTGATGCGACCGTCGCGCACGTCTCGCTCGAAGCGGTCGGCGATGGCCGCCACACCCCGTCGAGCGAGGTCGTAGACCCGCTGGTGGTAATCGTCCAGGCCCACTTCGGCCAGACGTTCGCTGATGGTCTCGGCCTGCCCTTCCAACTGGCCGGCAGCCTCGGCCAGGCGGCGGGTCTGTTCATCGCCGACGCCCAGGTCGCTGCGCACCTGCCCCACCGCCTCGAACAAGTGGGCCAGCTGGTCCCGATTGGTCCGCGCGCCCCGGGCGATCTCGTCCACCTGGCCTTCCACGGCTGCGGCAAGGCCGGCGATCTTCTCCAACTGGAAGCCGGTCAGTTCCACCTGGCCGACGCCGGCGTCGAGGTCGGCGGAGAGCTGGCTGATCTGTTCCACCACATCCATGGTCTGACGCTGGATATCGGCCACCATCTGGCCCACCTCGCCTGTGGCGCTAGCGGTTCGCCCGGCCAGGCCGCGTACTTCATCCGCCACCACGGCGAAGCCCCGGCCATGCTCGCCGGCCCGCGCGGCTTCGATGGCGGCATTCAGGGCCAGCAGGTTGGTCTGGCTGGCGATGGACTGGATGACCTGGGCCACCTGCTGGATTTCCTCGCTGCGCTGGCTGAGGGAGGCGATCAGCTCGCGGCTGGCGCCAGCCCTGGCGCTCAACTGGTGCATCAGGTCGATGGCCTGGCGCAGCACCTCGCGGCCTTCGTCGCTGCTGCGGCGGGCGTCATGGGCGGCGGCGAAGGCCTGCTGGCTGAGTTCCGAGGTGGCCGCCTCGGTGGCGATCATCGCCTCCGCGCTGCCGACAATGCGCTCGGCGGCTTGCAGCTGGGATTGCAGGCGCTCGGCCAGGCGGTCCACCGAGTAGGCCACCCCAGCGGCGGAGAGCGCATTGTGACTGGTGCTGCGGGACAGGTCGCGGGTGAGCCGCGCCACATCGGTGCCCTCCCCCGTGGCCGTCGGCGGAGCGGTTGCGCCCTTGCGCCAGAACAGCCAGGGCACCGCCAGGCACAGGGCGATGCCGAGCCAGGGCGGCAATCCCGCCAGCGCCACGGTGCCGGCGAGAAGGAGGATCAGCAGGCTTTGGAACAGGCAGTTGCGCATTTCATACCCCTTGATGCTTGGCGCCGGGCGCCTTGTCATTGTTCTGCGGGTATTAAGCGGCCTCTGGCCAGTACAAGGCCATGATTCCTTGGTCGTAGAAATGGGCAGGTAGGTTGGTGCTGAGCCTGCGAAGCCCAACGGTGGCCACACGGATCTATCCGACGCGGCTCGTTGGGCTTCGCTTCGCTCTGCACCAACCTACGAAAAGCAAAGGCCCGCCGGAGCGGGCCTTGCCGGGGGATCAGCGCTTGGCCACCGCCTCCGCCTTCGGCAGCTTGAAGGTCCAGAGCATGCCGCCCTGGTTCAGGTCCTTGATGCGCTTGGCCACCTCGCCGCCCCAGAGCGGCACGGCGCCACCCCAGCCGGAAAGCACCGACACGTACTGTTCGCCGTCCATCTCCCAGGTGATGGGCGAACCGATCACGCCGGAACCGGTGTTGAACTCATAGAGCTTCTTGCCGGACTTGGCGTCGAACGCCATCAGGTAACCCTCGGGGTTGCCGGTGAACACCAGGTTGCCCTTGGTGGCGAGCACCCCGCCCCAGAGCGGCGCGTAGTTCTTGTAGCGCCAGACTTCCTTGCCGCTCTTCGGGTCGATGGCGCGCAGCACACCGATGTAGTCCTCGTTCAGCGGCTTGATGGTAAAGCCCGCGCCGAGGTAGGCAGCGCCCTTCTTGTAGGCGATGTTCTCGTTCCACATGTCCATGCCCCACTCGTTGGACGGGACGTAGAACAGGCCGGTGTCCTGGCTGTAGGCCATGGGCATCCAGTTCTTGCCGCCAAGGAAGGACGGCGCGACGAACACCGAACTGCCGTGCTTGCCGTCGGCAGCGGGCGCGCCGGGGCGCTTGGCATCGTCGTAGATCGGCCGGCCGTCCTTGTCCAAGCCCTTGGCCCAGGTCACTTCATCGACGAAGGGGAAACCGCGGATGAACTTGCCGTTGGTGCGGTCCAGCACATAGAAGAAGCCGTTGCGGTCGGCGGTGGCCGCGGCCTTCACCGTCTTGCCGCCGTCCTGGTAGTTGAAGGACACCAGTTCGTTGACGCCGTCGAAGTCCCAGCCATCGTGCGGGGTGGTCTGGAAGTGCCACTTGATCGAGCCGTCGTCCGGATTGAGGGCCAGGCGCGAGGACGAATACAGGTTGTCGCCCGGGCGCAGGTGGGAGTTCCACGGCGAGGGGTTGCCGGTGCCGAACAGCAGCGAGTCGGTCTCAGGGTCGTAGTAACCGCCCAGCCAGGGCGCGGCACCGCCGGTCTTCCACAGGTCGCCGGGCCAGGTCTTGCCTGCCTCGCCGCCGGAGATGCCGCTCTCGACCTTCTTGCCGTCCTTGTAGACGTAGCCCATGTGGCCTTCCACGGTGGGGCGGGTCCAGAGCAGCTCGCCATTGTTCGGGTCGTAGGCCTCGATCTTGCCCACCACGCCGAACTCGCCGCCGGCGACCCCGGTGATCAGCTTGCCCTTGACCACCAGCGGTGCGGCGGAGATGGAGTAGCCGGCCTTGTAGTCGGCCACGGTCTTGCGCCAGACCACCTTGCCGGTGTCCTTGTTCAGCGCCACCAGCTTGGCGTCCAGTGTGCCGAAGATCACCAGGTCGCCGTAGAGGGCAACGCCGCGGTTGATCACGTCGCAGCAGGGCATGATGCCGTCGGGCAGGCGCGCATCGTACTGCCAGAGCTTCTTGCCGGTGCGCGCATCCACCGCGAATACCCGTGAGTAGGAACCGGTGACATAGATCACGCCGTCCTTGACCAGGGGCTGGGCCTGCTGGCCGCGCTGCTTCTCGCCGCCGAAGGACAGCGCCCAGACCGGGCGCAGCTGCTGCACGTTGTCGCTGTTGAGGGCGGCCAGGGTGCTGTAGCGCTGTCCCTGCAGGCCCAGGCCGTTGGTGACCACTTCGCCGGTGGACTTGGCGTCGTCGAGGATTTCTTCGTCGGTGACGCCGGCCTGGGCCAGGCTGCTGGACAGCGCCACGGCGACGCACAGCAGCGTCCGGGCGAAAGGCTGGTAGGGTGTGGCGAGCTTCATTGCGGCTACCTCTGCGGGCTTGTTGTTGTGACCCGGGAAAATTTCCCGGTCTGCCGCAAATTCTTGGTTTGCCGCCGATGGCCAACAATTGGACGCAGTGCGGATTTTCCTCCTCCGTTGGTAGCAATACCGAACCGTCCCTGCATACTTCAGCTGCCGATTGTGCAACCTCACCCGGCGCTGGCAGACTGCCGCCCTGCTCCGCACTTCATCGCTCCCGGGACCTATGCAACTCTTCACTGATCGTCAACTGCTACTGGCCAGTTGGGCCATCGTCCTCATCGGCCTGCTGCTGGTGCTGCCCTTCCATCTGCTGCCATCCCTGCTGTCAGGACTGCTGGTCTATGAACTGGTGATCAACCTGGCCCCGCGCCTGCAGCCGGTGATCCCCGGGGGGCGCCGCGCCCGCTGGCTGGCGGTGGCGCTGCTGGGCACCCTGGTGGTGAGCATGCTGTCGCTGTTCTTCGTCTGGATCGGCGGTGTGGTGACGCAGGAATTGCGCAACCCCGGCCAGTTGCTTGAAAAATTCATCGTCCTGACTGAACAGGCCCGGGCGCAGTTGCCGGCCTCCATCGAGAACTACCTGCCGGCCAGCGCCGATGAGCTGCGCCGCGAACTGATGGACTGGCTGCGGGACCACGTCGGCCAGCTGCAACTGTTGGGCAAGGGCGCAGCGCATACCTTCGTGACCATGCTGATCGGCATGATCCTGGGCGCCATCATCGCCCTGCAGCCCATTCCCAATTTCGAGACAGTGCGCCCGCTCAGCCGCCTGCTGCTTGAGCGCATGGCCCTGCTGGTGACCGCGTTCCGCAACATCGTCTTCGCGCAGATCAAGATTTCCCTGGTCAACACCACACTCACCGGCATCTTCCTCGCCGTGGTGCTGCCGTTGATGGACATCCACCTGCCGCTGACCAAGGTGCTGATCCTGCTGACGTTCATCCTCGGACTGCTGCCGGTGATCGGCAACCTGATGTCCAACACCCTGATCTTCATCGCCGGATTCTCGGTATCCCTCTGGGTGGCGGTCGGCGCCCTGGGCTACCTGATCGCCATCCACAAGCTGGAATACTTCCTCAACGCGCGCATCGTCGGCGGCCAGATCAGCGCCAGGGCCTGGGAGCTGCTGCTGGCGATGCTGGCATTCGAGTCGATCTTCGGCCTGCAGGGACTGGTGGCGGCGCCGATCTACTACGCCTACCTGAAGAGCGAACTGAAGCATGCTGAGCTGGTATAGCGCCAGAGCTCGGAACGGTGCGCACAGCGCACCCTACGAGGTACACCCAGCACTCGGGTTCGACCGTAGGGTGCGCCGCGCGCACCAATGAGCCCATTCACTCCGCCGCGCTATCCACCCTCGGCAAACGCTCCATCTCGTACTTCGGATAGAGGTGGCTGACACTGCGGATCAGCTCATAGCGGCTCAGGTTCACCGAAGCGAAGCGTTCGGGAATCGGCGCGCGGATTACCGCGTTCATCTCCTCCCCCTTCGCCGCCGCGTCCTTCAGCAAGGCATCCAGCCAGCCCAGGTAATCGCGCATCTGCACGAATGGCGCCTTGTCCCGGCTGATGGGCCCGTGGCCGGGCACCAGCAGCTTCCAGGGCAGGACCTCCAGGCGATCCAGGTCGGCCAGCCAGGCATCCAGGCCGGGGCTGTTGGGCGTGGTCAGGGCTCGTTGGTAGAACACCAGGTCGCCGGCGAAGAGCACGCCGGTGCTTTCATCCAGCACGGCCAGGTCCGCGCTTGTGTGGCCATGCAAGCCAAGCAGGCGCAAGCGGTGGCCACCGACCTGGCGAATACCGGGCTCGACCGTCTCGGTGGGCAGCAGTACCTCGGTGCCGCGCATCCAGTCGCCCACCAGGCGGTACATGTTTTCCGCCATGGCCTCGCCCTGCTCCTGCAGCAGCGTGCGGGTGCCGGTCAGGGCGGCGATGGGCGAATCGGCGAAGGCCTGGTTGCCCAGCACATGATCCGGGTGATGGTGGGTGAGCAGCACCAGGACCACCGGCTGGTCGGTGACTTCGGCTATTGCCCGGCGCATGGCCTCGCCATAGGCCTTCGAGGGGCCGCTGTCGATCACCACCACGCCATCGCCCGTGACGATGAAGGCGGTGTTGACGATGTTGCCACCGTTGGCCGCGTCGAAGTTGTCGGTGCTGCCTTCCAGCAGCCAAGTGCCATCGGCAATCTGCCGGGGTTTCAGCGAATAGTCCTGGCTGGCCTGGGCGGTGAACGCCAGGCAGGCCACCAGCAGGGCGATCAAGCGCATGGGCTCTCCTTCAGAAACTGGCCTCGAACTCGTTGCCGTTGTTGTCCCGCAGCCACAACTGCGCCTGCTCCCGGCCCTGCACTTCCAGGCTGATGGTGGGGTTCTCGCTGACCGCCGGGAACAGCTCCAGGGTCGCCAGGGGCTGGCCATCGGCATCGCGCAGCTCGGCCTGGTTGAGGAAGAATTCGGGAATGCCGCCGGTGAGGCCGTTGTCCATCGGGTGGTCGATGCGCAAGCGCAGGCGGCTGCCGTCGCCCAGGGGAAAGCGGCCGCCATGCACCTGGCCGAGTCGATCCTCCCAGCCGGCCTGGGCACGCACCAGGCTCGGCGCGGTGCAACCGCCCCCGGCGGCGTCGATGCGGGTCGAGCCGATGTGCCAGAGGCCGTCGCGGGTTAGCACGGCGGCGCGGATGGGTGTGGCCTGCTCGACGCGGATGCGGATGGCAAGCAGCGGCGCCACCCGCTCGCCGGGGTGAAAGACGAATATCTGCGGAATGGGATTGAGCTCGGCCCAGGCCATGATCTTCACCACCTCTCCGGTGAAGGCGCTGGCATCCACCTGGATCGGCACCTGGCGCGAGTCCTCGGCGAAGGGCGGCGCCTCCAGCACCACACCCGGGTCATGGACGAAGGGCTGACCGCCGAGAAGACGCTGGTGGAAGTAATCCCACATCACCGATTCCACCGGGTCCTGCGCGGCCCAGAGAGGGGCTGCGCAACCCAGCATGCCCAAGAGCAACAACGAACGCCTGTGCATCCCGCACCTCCGGCTATTGAACGTCCTGGTAGAGTCCCGGCAGCTCGTACTGCAGGCCATAGCCGGCATAGAGCTTTTCCATGCGCCCATCGCGGATCATGCCGTCGATGGTTCCCTCTAGGGCATTGGCCAACTGGCGGTTGCTTTCGTGCACCGCCATGCCGATGTCCCAGTCGGGTTCGCCGAGGTTGGGGTAGGTGCTGTCGGCATTCCTGATCTGCGGGTCGTGGGCCCGGTGTTCGAGCCAGTCCAGCTCGCCGCGCAGGGCCATCACCGCGTCCACCTCGCCCTTGCGCATGCCCTCGAAGGCCGCCGCCGGCCCGGGGTAATGATGGGTATTGCGCGCGAGGCGCCCGGCGAACACCGAGGTCAGGTAGAAGGACGGCACGCTCTCCAGCTCGACGCCGATGGGGTGGAACTGGAACACGCCGATGCTCGGCACCTCGTGCAACCGGCGACTGTCATAGGCCACCTGCCAGCGCTCGCGCTGGTAGGGGCCGAACATCACCACCTGCTCGTTGGCCAGCTCACCCACATCGTTGCGCTTCTGCGAGAAGTCGCGGTCGTAGGGCACTCGCAGCATCACGTCGGCGAGCACACCGGGGCGCAGATAGTGCCCCTTCCAGATGAAGTTGCGCAGGTCGTCGTCGAGTTTCTCGCCGGGGACGACCCAGAGCAGCTCCAGCTTCAGGCCCAGGCCATCGGCGAGGGCGCGCGCCAGGTCGACGTCGACGCCGCGGGCGCGGCCTTCTTCCTGGAAGCTGTAGGGGGCGAAGTTCTCGTAGACGGCCACCTTGAGCACCCCCGAGTCGAGGATGTCGTCATAGGGCCGCACCTGTGCCTGTGCCACGGGCAGGCACAGCAGACAGACCAGGAAGGCGAGCAGGCGCATGGCGGTCACTCGCTCACGGCGACGCTATCCAGGTAGGTGCGGATGGCCCAGAGGGCTTCCTGGCTGAGGTAGTCGGCCATCTTCGGCATGTAGACCGCGCCGTCGCGCACGGCGCCATTGATCACCCGCTCCTTGAACCACTCATCGCCACTGGCGTCGGCTTCCAGGTAACGCAGGTCGGGGGCGATGCCGCCGGACTTGGCTTCCAGGCCGTGGCAACGGGCGCAGTTCTGGTTGTACGCCGAGGCGCCGATCTCCACCGCCAGGGCGTTATTGGCGTAGGGCTTGCGGTAGGGGTTCTCGTCGCGCCACTCCTTGCCCAACTGCTCCAGGCCTTCGGTGTTGACCGCCTGGGGCACCACGTCGCCGTGGGCCATGGCAAATCCGCTGAGGGTCAGACCGGCCAGGAATGCGAGGCCGCGCAGTGCGCTGTTCTTGTTCATCACGTACATCCTCATTGAGCTGTGCAAGGCGGCGCCCCGGTCGGAGCGCTGTGAGCAAATGGTAAGAAGCCCCGGGCATCCTCCCCATCCTGCTTTGGTGGCCAGCTCCTCCTCCCTTGGTAGTAGTGCGAGCGGAGGCGGTTTAATGGGCTGCCAGGCGGAATCGAACGCAAAGGCGCCAACTCGCCGGCGACGGGAGGGAGACCATTCGCCAGCGAGCTGGCTGCTGGGGAAGCGGGAGGGATCGGGCCGTTCAGTCGGTCACGAATTGCGCTGTCGGGAGGGAAAGGGTCTGGCCTGACAGGGAGAAGCTGCAGCGGGCCATGTTGTCGGAGGCCCTGGCCGTTTCGAACTCGAGCAGGCAACAGATGACCAGCAGGGGGAGCAGCAGATGCTTGATGATGGCCATTACGGAATCCTCTTGCAGGTTCCTCTGGCTGTCAGGTTAGGGCCGGGCGCCGTGGGAGGCTCTTGTACCTTGGTACCGTCCGGGCAGTACCTTCGTGGCAGTCGCACCGGCCTCCCTTGGGAGTAGCCCGTCGGGAGGTGGCGACAGGGGCTTTGGCAGCAAACCCAAGTCATGGCCGCACTGGGAGGATTTCTCGGCATGCGCGGGTGCTTTTCCGAATCAGGAAGAAGGCGCAAACCCCACCATTCGAGACACCGGGCCAGGAGATGACCCGCATCCATCGACAGCGCGGACATGACGGACTTCACTCCTCCAGCCAGATCACCGGCAGCACCGGAGCGCCGCCCTGGTCGCGGAGATCGGCGGGCCCGGCGCGGTCGAAACCGAGCAGGCTGAGGATCAACAGCAAAGGCAACAGCAGGTGTTTGAGGATGTGCATGGGCCGACCTCACTCTGGTTCTTGTGCGGCCATGCTAGGGCCGAATCGCGAACCGGTTTCTCCTACCTTGGTACCGTCCGACCGGTACTTTCTGCATATTTCCCGGGACCCTGCCCCTTCTTATGCTGGCTCCACCTTCAAAGGAGCCGCCCGATGCGCCACTACCTGCTCCATGGCCTGGCCTACCTTCTGGCCCTGTCCAGCGCCGCCCTGGTCGCCACCCACGTCCGCGCCGAAGACGGCGGGCTTGAGGTACGCATCGGCTACCTGGCCTGGGAGCCGGCCCGCGGCCCGCTGCTGTCCAATGTCATTCCCGAGCCGGAGGACGCCGGCCTGCGCGGCGCTGAGCTGGCCATCACCGACAGCAACAGCACCGGGCGCTTCCTCAAGCACCGCTATGAACTGAGCGCGACCCGCACCGCCGCCCCCGCGGAACTGCTGGACAAGGCCCGCACCCTGCACGGCGAGGGCCTGCGCCTGTTCGTGGTCAACGCGCCGGCCGAGCAGGTGCTGCAGCTGGCCGACGCCCTGCCCGACAGCCTGCTGTTCAACGCTGGCAGCGCCGACGACGCGCTGCGGGGCGCCCAGTGCCGGGCCAACCTGCTGCACAGCCTGCCCAGCCGCGCCATGCTCGCCGACGCCCTGGCGCAATTCCTCGCCACGCGCAGATGGCAGCACTGGCTGCTGGTGAGCGGCCAGCATCCGGACGATCTGGCCTATGCCGCCGCCTTGCGTCGCGCCGCCGGCCGCTTCGGCGCCAAGATCGTCGAGGAGAAACCCTGGAGCTTCGACAACGACCAGCGCCGCAGCGCCCAGGCGGAGATGCCGCTGTTCACCCAGGCCAGCGAGTACGACGTGGTGCTGGTGGCCGACGAGCGCGGCGACTTCGGCGAGTACCTGCCCTACAACACCTGGTACCCGCGCCCGGTGGTCGGCACCCAGGGCCTGACCCCGACCGGCTGGCACAAGACAGTGGAAACCTACGGCGCCGCCCAGTTGCAGAAGCGCTTCGAAGCCCTGGCCGGGCGCTGGATGAACGACCGCGACTTCGCCGCCTGGATCGCCGTGCGCAGCATCGCTAGCGCCGTTACCCGCCTGAGGAGCACCGACCCCACCACTATCCGTACCCTGGCGCTGTCCGCCGACCTGCCCCTGGACGGTTTCAAGGGCCGCAAGCTCAGCTACCGCGACTGGGACGGCCAGCTGCGCCAGCCCATCCCCCTCGTCCACCCCCGCGCCCTGGTCAGCACCTCGCCCCAGGACGGTTTCCTGCACCCGGTGAGCGAGCTGGACAGCCTGGGCTTCGACCGTCCGGAAAGCGCCTGCCGGCAATTCGCCGCAGCCAACTGACCAAGACAACAAGGACAATCGCCATGCCCACGCCATTTGCCGCTGCCATCGCCTCCGCCCTGCTGGTCTTCGTCGGCCAGGCACTGGCCGCCACCGCCTACGTGTCCAATGAAAAGGACGACAGCGTCAGCCTTATCGACCTGGAAAGCCTGGAAGTCACCGCGAGTCTGGCTGTCGGCGCTCGCCCCCGAGGCCTGGCGCTGTCCAGTGACAACAAGCTGCTCTACATCTGCGCCAGCGATTCGGACACCGTTCAGGTAATGGACCTCGCCAGCCGCAAGATCATCAAGGAGCTACCCTCCGGCGCCGACCCCGAGCAGTTCGCCCTGCATCCCAACGACCGCTGGCTGTACATCTCCAACGAGGACGATGCCCTGGTGACCGTGGTCGACACCCAGAGCGACCAGGTGCTGGCGCAGATACAGGTAGGCGTAGAGCCCGAGGGCATGGCGGTGAGCCCGGACGGCAAGTGGGCAGTGAACACCAGCGAAACCACCAACATGCTGCACTGGATCGACACCGCCACCCAGCAACTGGTGGACAACACCCTGGTGGACCAGCGCCCGCGCCATGTGGAGTTCAGCCCGGACGGCAAGCTGCTCTGGGCCTCGGCCGAAATCGGCGGCACGGTCACGGTGGTGGACGTGGCCAGCCGCCAGGTGCAGAAGGTGCTGAAATTCCGGATCAAGGGCGTGCATCCGGACAAGGTGCAGCCGGTGGGGGTCAAGCTGACCCGCGACGGCAAGTACGCGTTCGTCGCCCTCGGCCCGGCCAATCATGTGGCGGTGCTGGACGCCAAGACCTACGAAATCCTCGACTACCTGCTGGTGGGCCGGCGTGTCTGGCATCTGGCCTTCACCCCGGACGAGAAACGCCTGCTGGCCACCAACGGCATCAGCGGCGATGTCTCGGTGATAGACGTGGACAGCCTCAAGGTGAGCAAGTCGATCAAGGTCGGCCGCTACCCCTGGGGCGTGGTGGTGACCCCATGAGTGCCCTGGAGCTGGCAGGTGTGGGCTTCGCCTACGGCCCGCGCCGCGCCTTGGATCAGGTGGACTTTCGTCTTGCGCCGGGCAGCTTCACCGCGCTGCTCGGCCCCAACGGCGCCGGCAAATCCACCCTGATCGCCCTGCTCACCCGCCTCTACGACCTGCAGCAGGGCGAGATCAGTGTCTGCGGCCATTCCCTGCGCCGCGAGCCGCGCGCCGCCCTGGCGCGGCTCGGCGTGGTGTTCCAGCAGAGCACCCTGGACCTGGACCTCTCCGTCGAACAGAACCTGCGCTACCACGCCGCCCTGCACGGCCTGCCGGGCAGAGTGGCGACCCAGCGCATCGAACGCGAACTGGAGCGCCAGCAGCTGGGCCCACGCCGGCGCGACAAGGTGCGCCTGCTCAATGGCGGCCACCGGCGCCGGGTGGAAATCGCCCGCGCGCTGCTTCACGAACCGCGCCTGCTGCTGCTCGACGAAGCCAGCAGCGGCCTGGATCCGGCCAGCCGCGACGGCCTCAACCAGCACGTGCGCCAACTCTGCCGCGACCGGGGTATGGCGGTGCTCTGGACCACCCATCTGCTGGATGAAGTCCAGGCCGAGGACCGCCTGCTCCTGTTGCACCAGGGCCGACTGATCGCCAATGACAGCGCCTGCAGCCTGGGGGCGCGCCATGAAGGAGGCCTTGCCGGCGCCTTTGAGCGGCTGACGGCATGAACTCATCCGTAGGGTGCGCCGTGCGCACCATTTCCTCGCGGAATCCTCGGTGCGCACGGCGCACCCTACCGTCTCCCCATGTCGCGATCCCGGAGCGATGCCCATGCTGACCGCCTACTGGCAATGCCTGCGCGGCATCCTGCTGCGCGAATGGCTGCGCTTCGTGCTGCAGCGCACGCGATTCCTCAGCGCCCTGGTGCGCCCGCTGCTCTGGCTGCTGGTGTTCGCCGCCGGCTTCCGCGCGGCCTTGGGGATCGCCATCATCGAGCCCTACGACACCTACATCACCTACGAGACCTACATAGTCCCGGGCCTGGCCTGCATGATCCTGCTGTTCAACGGCATGCAGGGCTCGCTGTCCATGGTCTACGACCGCGAGATGGGCAGCATGCGCCTGCTGCTCACTAGCCCCCTGCCCCGGGCCTTCCTGTTGGCGGCCAAGTTGCTGGCGACTTCCCTGGTATCCCTGCTGCAGGTTTATGCCTTCCTCGGCATCGCCTGGCTCTACGGGGTGCAGCCGCCGGTGACGGGGCTCCTGGCCGCCCTGCCCGCGCTGCTGCTGGCGGCCCTGCTGCTCAGCGCCCTGGGTTTGCTGCTCTCCAACGGCATCCGCCAGTTGGAGAACTTCGCCGGGGTGATGAATTTCGTGATCTTCCCACTGTTCTTCCTCTCGTCCGCCCTCTACCCGCTGTGGAAGATGCGCGAGGCCAGCGAGTGGTTGTACTGGCTCTGTGCACTGAACCCCTTCAGCCATGCGGTGGAGATGGTGCGCTTCGCCCTGTACGAACGCTTCAACGGGATGGCGATCGGCGTATGCCTGGGCCTGACGGTGGTACTCGCGGCGGCCGCGCTGCTGACCTTCAACCCCCAGCATGCGGCATTGCGCAAAGCGGGCTGAACGCTCCCGGGCGGGGGAATCTACTACTTTGGTACTGCTTCCCCCCTCTCATTGTCGAATTCCAAAAGCAGCGGCACTGGCCTGTAATGTCTCCATAAAAAGAACAGAGAGCCCGCCATGAAGCGCCTTCTCGCCTGCCTGACCTGCCTTGCCCTGGCGCTGCCCGCCCTTGCCGATGTGGCAACCGAAGCGCCGTTGTTCTCCGCCGACGGCTTCCGCACGAGCCGCTATCGCAGCCCAACGCCCGAGCAGGCCGAGCCGGCCCGTACCCTGGATACCGCAAAACTGCAGGCGCTGCTGAAGCAGCGGCCCGACACCCTGCTGATCGATGTCTACCGCCGCCAGTGGCTGCACGGTCGCTTCGTCGAAGATGAGCCCCATGCCAACCTGCCGGGCAGCCTCTGGCTGGCCAATACCGGCGACGGCCAGCTGTCGTCCGAATGGCAGGCCTACTTCACCCAGAACCTGCGCAAGGCCAGCCAGGGCCGGCAGGACCGCCCGCTGGTGTTCTACTGCCGTTCCGATTGCTGGCTGAGCTGGAACGCAGTCAGGCGCGCCGCCGCGCTGGGCTACACCAGCCTCTACTGGTACCGTGACGGCATCGACGCCTGGGAACAGGCCGGCCTACCCCTGCAGCCCGCTCGTCCCGTGGAATTCCCCTGACCCGGCAGCGCCGGGCATGCCGCACCATAATGAAAACAACGAGGTGAAAGGCCGTGTACAAGATCCTGATTGCCGATGACCACCCGCTCTTCCGCGAAGCCATCCACAACGTCATCAGCGACGGCTTCCCGGACAGCGAAGTGATGGAGACCGCCGACCTGGACAGCGCCCTGGCCCTGACCCAGGAACACGACGACCTGGACCTCATCCTCCTCGACCTGAACATGCCCGGCATGCATGGCCTGAACGGCCTGATCAATCTGCGCAACGAGGCGCCCACGGTGCCCGTGGTCATAGTCTCCGCCGAGCAGGACAAGCAGGTGGTGCTGCAGGCCATCACCTACGGCGCCGTGGGCTTCATCACCAAGTCCTCGCCACGGGCGCAGATGACCGACGCCATCGAGCAGATCCTCAATGGCAACGTCTACTTGCCCTCCGACATCATCCGCACCCAGAAGACCTCGCCGCGCCGCCACCACGAGGAATCCGGAATCCCGCCGGAGCTGTTGCAGGCCCTGACGCGCAAGCAGCTGCTGGTGCTCGAGCGCATGACCAAGGGCGAGTCGAACAAGCAGATCGCCTACAACCTCGACATCGCCGAAACCACGGTCAAGGCCCATGTCTCGGCCATTCTGCGCAAGCTCAACGTGCACAACCGGGTACAGGCCATCCTCTCGGCCAGCGACATCGACTTCACCGCCTACCTGCGCCGCTGATCCCACAGCCACTCCCCAAGGACGACCATGCCTGCCGCCCGTACCCTGCTGCTCACGGCCCTGGCCATGCTGGCCTTTGCCGGCAATTCCCTGCTCTGCCGCGTGGCCCTGAAGGAAACCGCCATCGACGCGGTGAGTTTCACCGCCATCCGCCTGGCCTCGGGCGCGCTGATGCTCTGGCTGCTGCTGCGCCTGCGCCGCGAGCCCCTGGCGGCCACCGGCAACTGGCGCGCGGCGGCTGCGCTCTTCGTCTACGCCGCAGCCTTCTCATACGCCTACCTGCAACTGGACGCCGGCACCGGTGCGCTGCTGCTGTTCGGCGCCGTACAGCTATGCATGGTGGTCTTCGGCCTGTTGCGCGGAGAACGCCTTAACCCCCAGCAGGCGCTGGGCTTCGCCCTGGCCACGGGCGGACTGGTGGTCCTGCTGCTGCCTGGCGCCAGCGCGCCGCCCCTGGTCGGTGGCCTGCTGATGCTGCTCTCGGGGCTGGCCTGGGGCGCCTACACCCTGCTCGGCCGCCAGGCCGGCCCGCCGCTCGCCGCCACGGCGGGCAACTTCATCCGCGCCCTACCCTTCGCCGCCCTGCTCCTGCTGCCCTTCCTCGACCAGCTGCGCTGGGACCTGCCGGGGCTGGTCTATTCCCTGATCTCCGGTGCCCTCACCTCCGGCGTCGGCTACGCCATCTGGTACAGCGCCCTCCCCGGCCTCGGCGCCCTGCAGGCCGCCAGCGTGCAACTGAGCGTCCCCGTCCTCGCCGCTCTGGGCGGTGCCCTGCTGCTCGGCGAAACCATCAGCCTGCGCCTGGCGCTGGTATCGGTGGCGGTGCTGGGCGGCATCGCCCTGGTGCTGCGGGCGAAGTTCCGGGCGGTGCCGCAGAACGCCTGAAGCGTGCTCACGAGCCCACCCAATGTTGGGCTTCGCTGCGCTCTGCACCAACCTACCGCCACCCTGCATCAGCGCTCCAGCAGGTGACTCATGGCGGCCTTCAGCCGCACAGGCTCTGTGCATCAGGCCCGTAGGTTGGGCTGAGCTCCGTGAAGCCCAACGACCCCGGCTCCGAAGCTGGGAATGTTGGGCTTCGCTGCGCTCTGCACCAACCTACCGCCACCCTGCATCAGCGCTCCAGCAGGTGACTCATGGCGGCCTTCAGCCGCACAGGCTCTGTGCATCAGGCCCGTAGGTTGGGCTGAGCTCCGCGAAGCCCAACGACCCCGGCTCCGAAGCTGGGAATGTCGGGCTTCGCTGCGCTCTGCACCAACCTACCGCCACCCTGCATCAGCGCTCCAGCAAATGACTCATCGCCGTCTTCAGCTTCATCGGCCGCACGGGCTTGTGCATCAGGGTGTGGCCGAGTTCACGCATCTGCTGTTTCAGCTCGTTGCTGTAGTTGGCGGTGATCATCAGGGCCGGTAGCGGCGCGCTGCGCCGGGCGTTGATAGTGGCGACGGCGTCTACGCCGTTATAGCCGTCGTCCAGGTGGTAATCGGCAATCAGCAGGTCGGCCTCGGCGTGGAAGTTGTCCACCTGGCGCGCCAGGTCTTCTTCCGAGAGTGCGGTGGTCACCTGGCAGCCCCAGCCTTCTAGCAGGGTGCGCATGCCGGCGCAGATGGCCGCGTCGTTGTCCAGCACCCAGACCCGCGCCCCCTGCAGGCGCTCCAGCACGGCCTGGGGCTCGTCCCGCTCCGGCTTCTGCCGGGGCACGCGGCGGGCCAGGGGAACTTCCACAGCGAACAGCGAGCCCTTGCCCAGCTCCGAGGCGACACGTATTCGGTGGCCGAGCATGCGGGCGATCTTCTCGACTATCGCCAGGCCCAGGCCCAGGCCGCGGTCCTGCTTCTCGCGCACCACTTCGCCGCGCTTGAACTCCTGGAAAACCTCGCCGAGCTTGTCCCGGGCGATGCCGATTCCGGTGTCATGCACCTCGATCCACAGGCTCTGGCGCTGGCGCCGGCAGCCCAGGAGGATGCGCCCCCTGGGGGTGTAGCGGATGGCGTTGCTGAGCAGGTTGCGCAGGATCCGTGCGAGCAGCTGCAGGTCGCTGCGCACCAGCGCCGAACTGGGCACGAAGTCCAGTTGCAGGCCTTCGCTGGCGGCGATCTGGCGGTATTCCACGGCGAGGTTGTCGATCAGCTCGCTGAGGGCGAAGGGCGCGATATCCGGCTTGATCACCCCGGCGTCCAGCTTGGAGATGTCCACCAGGGTGCCCAGCAGGCTCTCCACGTCCTCCAGCGAGTTGCTGACATTGCGCACCAGTGCCAGGTTGCAGGCCTGGCTGCGCTGCTCCAGCAGCGCGCTGGTGAACAGCCGCGCGGCGTTCAGGGGTTGCAACAGGTCGTGGCTGACGGCGGCGAGGAACTTGGTCTTGGACAGGTTGGCCCTTTCCGCCTCGGACTTGGCCTCGCGCAGGCGCAGCTCCACCTGGCTGCGTTCGTCGATTTCACGGCGCAGCTGGTTGTTCAATGAGGTCAGTTCAGCGGTACGTTCACGTACCCGCTGTTCCAGGTTCTGGTAGGCCTGGTGCAGGGCTTCGGCGGTACGGCGGCGTTCAGTGATATCGCGGATCAGCACGAAGATGCCCACCACCTCGCCATTGGCCAGGCGGTTCGGCACATAGGAGCGCAGCATGCAGCGCTCCTGACCGTTGAGGTTGGTCTCGCTGACTTCGAAGGACAAGCTTTCCCCGGCCAGCACCCTCTCGACATAGGGCTCCAGGCGGCGCCAGTGCTCGTCGCTGTGCACCTCGCGCAGGCTCTGGCCGAGCATGGCGCCGCGCGGCCAGCGGTACCACTCCTCGTAGACCTTATTGGTGAACTCGTAGACCAGGTCGGCGCTAAGGTAGGCGATCAGCGCCGGCACATGGTCAGTGATCAGGCGGATCCAGCGCTCGCTCTCGGCCAGGGCCTCGGCATGGCGGTAACGCTCGGTGATATCGGTGAAGGTGTTGACGAAGCCGCCGGTAGGCAGTGGGTGGGTACGCACTTCCAGCACCCGGCCGTTGTACAGGCGCTGCTCCATCTCGCGAATGGGCCGGCCGTTGGCATCGCGGGTATCGGGGCTGAGCAGCGGCAGCTCGCTGTCGGCCATGACCCCGGCGAAGGAGCGGTGCGTCTCCACCGGTGCCAGGCCGCAGAGTTCGAGGAAGCGGTGGTTCCAGAGTTCGAGGATGCCCTCGGCGCTGACCATGGCCACGCCCTGGGACAGGTTGTCCACCGCGCGCTGCAGCAGTCGCGACTTCTGTGCGAGGGCCTGTTCGCGGCGGTCAGTCTCGCTCTGTTTCACCTCGGTGATGTCGGTATAGAGGATCACCAGCCCGCCCTCCCGGGTGGGCCGCTCGCTGACCTGCACCCAACGACCGTCGTGCAGGCGGTAGAGGATGTTGTCGTCGCTGCCGCGGTGCTCCTCCACTATCAGGCCGGTGCTCTCGGCCAGCCGGCGGATCTCCGACAGCCGCGTACCGCTGCCGATGCGCGCGCGGGTGTGCGCCCAGAAGGACTTGAAGCGACTGTTGAAGAGGACGATGCGCTGGTCGCAGTCGAACAGCACGAAGGCGTCCGAGATGCTTTCGATGGCGTCGATCAGGTGCTGGTGGGCGGTTTCCGCCCGCAGCCTGGCGTCGCTGAGCAGCCGGTTGCTGGCCTTGAGTTCAGCCATGGCCTGGTTCAACGCGTCGGTGCGCTCGCGCACCTGCTCGGCCAGCACCACCGAATGCTGGAAGGCGGCATAGCTGTCGTCAGGCCGAGAGGCGCTGGATTCCACCCGCTCGATCAACGCCGCATTGATCCGCCGGAGCTTGCGGTTCTCCTCCTCCAGGGCGGCCAGCCGCGCCTGCGGGTCAGCGGCAGCCATTGCGACCCCGGCGGCCGATGGCGACTCCGGTGAAGGTCTGGTTGATGTGCATGCCATTGAACTGCTCTCCATAGGAGTTGAAGCCAATCACCCGTTGTTGGCGCAGGACTTCGGAGGTGAGCGCCAGCGTCTCCGGGTCGTCCTCCAGTTCCAGGCGGCGCAGGAAGCAGTCGCAGCCGATGGTCAGCAAGGGCGGACCGAGGCGCTCGCCCAGGCGCGCAAAGAGCCCCTCCAGGTTCGGCAGCAAGGGACCAGGGCGCATGGCGGTGAGGACGATGCCGTTCTCCACCGCGCAGTAGAAACTCAGGCTGAGGTCCGGATTGACCCGCTGGATGGAGCGCACGTAGTACTGCTCGCCCAGGCGTACCGCCAGCGGGTGGGCGGCGAATACCCGGTGGTCGAGGCGCTCCAGGGGCACGCCCATCAGTTGGGCGTAGACCTGCGCCGCCGGCTCGGCATTGAGTTCGAAGACCCGCCGGCTGGCATTGTCGGCACGGGTGACCACCAGCTTTTCCGCCTCGGGGAGGATGTGGTGGGTGCTGAACACTTCGAAGTCCAGCCCGGTATTGACCAGCACCACTACGGCTGCGCCGGCGTGGAAACGGCCTTCGTAATAGACGTGGGTGTGCTTGAGGTGGTTGTCGTCGGCGGCCGAACCGCCGAAATGCGGGATGCTGCCGAAGGCCGCGCCAAGGGCGGCGAGCACCACTTCCTCGCGGCTGGAAAGGCCGTCCAGCAGGGTCAGGGCGAAGCTGTGGCCCTTGATCGGCGCCAGGGAGTTGGCCCGGCAGTCCTGCACCAGGCGCTCCACCACTTGCTGGGCGTCGATCAGGCCGAAGCGGTCCATCTCGTCCACCAGGGCGCTGGCAATGGAGAAACTGCGGTGGTCGAAGCCCACCGCGCTGACGCAATTGCGGCCGTAGCCCTGGGCGGTAATCTCGCCGGCACTGGTGCAGCCCACCAGGCGCACACCGCCGAAGTACTGCTCCAGGGCCAGGCCCAGGGCTTCGAGGTCATATTCGGCGGAACAGAAGAACAGCACAAAGCCGAGGTGCGGGTGAATGAGTTGACGCGCCAGGTCCTGGGCCACGGCCTCGGCCTCGCTGGCCAGGGACATGGCGGTGACTACGCCCTCTGCCGGTTCCTCGAGCATCCCGGTTCCCACCCAATAAGCCTGCTGTCGATGGGGGAATTCTACGGAGGGGCCTTGGTGTCCCCCATCCTTCTTGGGTAGCGGCGGGTTAGTTCGAAGGTAGGGGGCAGCCTTTCTCCCCTCTCCCTTTGGGAGAGGGGCCGGGGGAGAGGGAGGCCCGGCGCGGCAGGAGGCACCCCTCACCCCAGCCCTCTCCCGGAGGGAGAGGGGGCTATCCGAGCCGGCCCATGGCCTGCCAACAAAAAAAGCGGGAGGACCACTGTCCCTCCCGCCAAAACCGGAGCAACCGGAGCTAGTCGATTACCAGGTCAACACGGCACCCACGGCGAAGGTGTCGGTGTCTTCGTTCTGCGCATCGCCTTCATGACCATCGATCTCGAACTGGTTGTACTCGGCCACCAGCTTGAGGTTGTCGTTGATGTCGTGGAACAGCGCGACGCCACGGGTCTCGTAGTCGGCGCCGGTGTTGACCACACCATTGCCGTCGTCCTTGGTCTTGCCGTAGGACAGCGCCAGGCGGTTCTTGCCGAAGCGGTAGGAGCCCTGCATCAGGTAACCGTCGCTGTCCACTTCGCGCAGGGTCGGCTCGCCGGCGTTGTTGGTGAAGAAGGGGTTGATGCCCTTGGCCTGGAAGCCGGAGCCCACCAGGGTGAAGGCGCCCATCTTGGCCTGCACGCCGTAGCCCAGGCCCTTGGACGTCACGCTGTCGACATTGGGGTCGGTGTTCTCCGAGGTCTGGTAGGCGCCGTTGACCCAGGAGTAGATCTGCGCGCCGACCAGGTCGAATTCGTAGGTGATCTCGCTCTCGAAGCGCGGGTTTTCCTGGTAGGCCTTGCCGGTGGGGCTGTCGTCGTTGGTGTCCACCGGGTCCATGATGCCCACGGCGGCGCGCAGGCCGTCGCTCTTCGGGCTGCGGTAGGTGATCTGCGAGGTCGGGAAAGGATAGGGGTAGCCGCTGCCGATGTTGCCGAAGGACACGCCACCGCCATCCACCAGGCCCAGCGTGTCGCTGACCTGGCCATAACCGGCGAGCAACTCGTCGAGCAGGATGTTGGAGCGGGCGAACAGGCCGAAGTCCTTGCCCACCAGCACCTCGCCCCATTCAGCGCCGGCGGTGCCGTAGAACTGGCGTACGTCGATGGCGGTGGCGGTGCCGTTGGTTTCGCTGTCGTTGATGGTGACCCAGAAGGAAGAACGGGCGCCGAGTTTCAGGTCGTCCACCTGCTTGCCCATGTTGAAGCCGATCCAGTTGGGCAGGAAACCCATCTTGACCCGCGCCTGGCGGCGGTCGAACTGTTCGCCGTCGCGGTCCACGTCACTGTTGACGTAGAAAGCGTTGATATAGCCGTCGGTGGAGAAGGTGGTCTGGTCCTTGTCGTAAAGGACGATCTCGGCGGCGGCCTGCTGGGTGGCCAGGGCAACCGCCGCCGCCAGGGCAAGGCGGGACATACGGGCTTGGGCGATCTTCTTGTTGTGCATGACGCTCTCCGCTGTGGGTGGACGACCGGGCAGGTCAGTCGTGTCGGAGGCGATTATCGAAACGCCGCCCGGGCCGCCATACGCTGCCTTGGCGGGGTTTCAGCGCTGCTTTGGCCGCGGGCTGGAAGCCGCGCCAGCAAGGCTTACGACCGGACGAGACTCAGGTCGTAGGCCGCTGGGCGGACGCTCAGGCACCAAAGAACGAGGCCAGGATGGCTCGACGCAGGGGATCGATAGGCAGGAAGGGTCAAGCGGAAATGTGCCAGTCCGGCGAAGGCGCCGCAGCGTTGGCCAGGGCATGGCAGGAAAGCCCGGCGATCAGGCGGCCCTGCTGCTCCAGCAGGTGCACCGGTTGTAACGTGCCCAGGGCCTGGCGCACCCGGCCGGCATGGCCTGGCGGCAGGCCGGCGAGACGGTCGAGCCAGCATTGCCGGGCGTGGTCGGTAAAGCTCGCGGCCTGCCGTTGCAGTTGCAGGTCCAGGCCACCGACCAACGCCTGCAGGCGACCCTGGTCCAGCCGCGCCAGGCTGGCGTACTGGCGTGCGAGGAAGTCCTGCATATGCTCGAGGAGGCTGGCCACCGGGCTGCGCGGCGACTGCACGGCGAACAGCAGGCCACGGTGCGGGCCCAACTGGCGGAAACCGCAGGCCAGCGCGTAGCCCACCTGCAGCTCGCCGCGCAGGCGCTGGTGGAAGGCGCGTTCCAGGCCGCAGGCCAGCAAGCGCCAGCAGGCCTCTTCCTCAGGCGTGGGGTGCGCGAGGGGGTAGAACAGCAGCAACGCCGCTTCACTGCCGGGCATCTCCAGCTGCCGCCATACGCGCCCACCCTTCCCGGCCGGCGCCATTACCGACCCTGGCAGGCCGGGCAGCTCCGCACCCAGGGCCAGCTCGCCCACGCCCAGTCCCTGCCAACGCGCCTGCCACCAGAAGCGCGCCAGGGCTTCTGGGGCGAGCACGGCGGGCGTTTCGGTATGTGGGCCGTCCAGCCGCTCGGGCAAACATTGCAGCAGCTGGCGGATCGGCAATTCGCCGGCCAGTCTGCGCAGTTCCTCCTGCTGCAGGCGCTCCCCCTGGGCCAGGGCCCGGAGCGAAGGCACCTGCAAAGCCGGTAACAGATCGCCGGCGACCCGGCTCAGCAGCGCAGCGTTGCCCTGCAGGGTCAGCGCCAGGCAGCCCTGCTCCGTCTGGATGCGCCCCTCCAGCCCGGCCTGGGCAGCCGCCCCCAGCATGGGACGCAACGCCCGTTGCAGGCCATGGGCAAGACCACGCGGCAAGCCCATCTGCCCAGGCTTCCAGCGCAGGAACAGGGCGGCCTGTCCGGGAGCGCTCGCCAGGCCTGGTAGTAGCGGCACCGGTGAAATTGCCATAACCCCAGGTACTGTCGGGCGCAGATAGGGATTGGCGGCCGGCAGGCACCAATCGCCAGTGGCCGATGCTGCGGGCGGGACTTCGAGTCGCTCCAGGCACAGGGGGAAACCGGACGCTTGCAGGGTCGGCGCTGCGGTGGATTCGCCGGTCTCCAGCCGAATCAGGCGCTCGGGGAGCAGTTGCTCGAGCAGCGCTCGGACATCCGCCTGCGTCGGCGCAGGCGCGGCCAGTGCGGCCTCCAGCGGCGCCTGCAACGCAGCCTTGCGCCGCATGATTTCCAGCCGCTCCTCCCAGGTGCCTGGCCAGGGCGAAGCGGCGCGTAGAAAAGCCAGCCAATCCAGCAACTCCGCCTCCAGGAGCGCGCAATCGGCTCCGGTTACCAGGTCGAAGTCCATCAGCAGCAGGCCCTGCCCGCCGTACACATAAGGCAGCCGCAGCTGCACCGCATCGCTCAGGTCGAGGGCGAACAGCCGCGCCAGCAAGCCATCGGCGGATTCATCGGTCATCAGGCTTTGAAGGTAACCCAGGGCGGACTCCGCCCCGCCCACCTGCCCCTCCAGTGCAAAGGCCAGCAGCAGTCGCGCGCGGCCACTGGGAAGACCGAGGCGGAGCCGGCCCGCGCGCAGGGGCAGCATGGGCCGCACGGCGGGCTCCGGCAGCGCCCTGCCCGCTGGAAGGCGACCACCCAGGCGTCGCGCCAGATCCATCAGCTCGGCCAGGGACTGCGGCGCCACCAGGGTCAGGCGCATGCGGCCGGGCTGATAGTGGGCCTGATGGAAGCCCCGCAGCGCCGGGAAGAAGTCCGCTTCCTCCAGCTTCAGGCTGGCGGCATTGCCGGCATGGAAGTCCGCCAACGGGTGACCAGGGGCCAACGCCCAGGCCAAGGCGGCTTCGCAGAGGGTTTGCGGATCCCGCGCGCGGGCGCTGTATTCAGCCTCGAGCACATCACGCTCGCGCTTCAGGGCATCAGGCTCCAGCAACGGGTTGGCGAGCATGTCCAGTAGCCGCGCCAAGGCATCATCCAGGCGTTGCGCCGGCACCTCGCAAAAGAAGCGCGTGCTGTGCGGGCGGGTGCTGGCATTGACCCGGCCACCCAGGTCCTGGACGAAGGGGATCAGCCCCTCGCCGTCGGGAAAGTCGCGACTGCCGAGAAACACCAGGTGTTCGAGGAAGTGTGCCAGCCCCGGATACTCGGCCGGTTCATCGTGACTGCCGCCCCCCACCTCCACCAGCGCGGCAGCCAGACTGGCGCACGGTTGCCGTACGAGGCGCACCCGCAAGCCATTGGCCAGGCGGAAATCCAGGGACAATTGCGGTTCTGCGGCTTCGACTAAGGTGGACATGGCACGCCACGCACGCGGAGGGATACGCCCGTAGCTTCGATCCCGACCAAAGGGTCGGCAATGCTGCTTTGGGCCTAGTCCTCTAGTGCTAACAGCCAGTTCTTCTGGCATATAGCGAATTTCCTACAAGCCAATCAGATATTTGCCGGCCTGAGGATGGGCGTGACTCCATCGTGGGCAGTGGCATCTCAAACGGATAATGGCGCAATGCCACGCCAACCAATGGCCTTACCGGAGCGAGCATGGACGACACTCCCCCGCAGCAAGTACCGCAAAGCGAAATCGCGTTGCTGGCCAATATCCTGGCCCTCACCACGCGCAACATGACGGCCATCACCACGCTGCTGGCCCAGGTCACCGCCAACCTGGCCAGCTCCACCGACAGCAACCTGCAGGTGTTTTCGGTGAACCTGCTGGACAAGATCACCGACCTCGGCAGCGACCTGGAACTGCAATGGGACCTGATCCAGTCTCTTGACCGTTTCTGCCCCCTGCTCGCCCGCACCCCGCCGGCACGGACCTCCCTGGTCACCGAGATCGACATCAGCCAGCTACCCAAAAGTCATTGAAGTGCTTGCATTTCTCCTGGCGTTCCGCTAGGGTCGCCGCCGTTAGTACCAAGTTGTAAGTCAATCCGGCCTTCCGATCCCTCGCCCTTCGATTCCGAACGGCCACGCCAAAGGGACATGGCCAGCCCCGCCGCCTCGAAAACAGCAGCTCCCACCCCCCAGGGTGATGCAGCAAAGCTGTCATGAATGCACGGTAGATTGACCAGGACTGCCAGCCAGGCCAGACCCTTGCCCGGCGCAGCACCTGGCATCCCACGTACCAGCTGCCAGAGCTTGATCCCTATCGGGGGAACTTCATGCCGGCACTCTTGCTCCGATAAGGATCATCCGACCAGAGCCCGTTGCTCGGCGGATTCGGAGCTATTTGTCTGGCGGCCCGTTGGCCGCACAACGAAGGAAGCAACACGATGAGCATCCATCATCAAGCCCAAGCTGCAATCAGCACCCTGACCCGCGCATTTGCGCCGTTCACCTGCCACATCACCGCCGCTCGCAACGGCAACTTCAGCTTCACCATCGTCAACGAGTATGGTGTCGCCCGTCACAGCGAGCGTCTGTATCCGGAGCACTACGGCGATGCCGGCCACCTCCAGCACGTGATCGACCGGGCACAGAAAGCCCTGACCTGCTGATGAGCAGCAACACGAAAAGCCCCGCACTTGCGGGGCTTTTTCGTGGGCGACGGAATACCCCGATTTCCCTGGCCGTGCCCCCTCGGCGAATCCGGGACGCGGTAGGACTGCGACGGCCTGTTACCTAAGCACGACAGACCGGGCATAATTCGCCCCCTCATTTCGCCAGCCCTGCGTTTCCATGCGAATTCACGTCACCTTCATCGACCGCGTCGGCATCACCCAGGAGGTCCTGGCTCTGCTCGGCGGCCGCAACCTCAACCTGGATGCGGTGGAGATGGTGCCGCCCAACGTCTATATCGACGCCCCCACCCTCAGTCCCGCCGTGCTCGACGAACTGCGCGAGGCCCTGCATGCGGTACAGGGCGTGCAGGAAGTGACGGTGGTGGACATCCTCCCCGGCCAGCGCCGACGCCTGCAGCTCGATGCGCTGCTGGCCGCCATGAGCGACCCGGTGCTGGCGGTAGATGGCGATGGCCGCATCCTCCTGGCCAACCCGGCGCTGATCACTCTGTACGGCGCAGAGCCGGAGGGACGGCTCCTCGCGCAACTGTTCGGTGACGACAGCCTGCATAGCGCCCTGCTGGAACAAGGCTTCCGCCTGCCCCTGCGCGAGGTCACGCTCAAAGGCCAGGCACTGTTGCTGGATGCCGTACCCATCACCGAAGGCGACCACCTGGCGGGCGCTCTACTCACCTTTTACCTGCCCAACCGCATCGGCGAACGCCTGTCGGCCCTGCACCATGACCATGCCGCCGAGGGCTTCGACGCGCTGCTCGGCGAGTCGGCCCCCATCGGCACCCTAAAGGCCCGCGCCCAGCGCGTGGCGGCCCTGGATGCGCCACTGCTGATCCGTGGCGAGACCGGTACCGGCAAGGAACTGGTGGCCCGCGCCTGCCACGCGGCCAGCACTCGCCGCAACCAGCCCTTCCTGGCGCTGAACTGCGCCGCGCTGCCGGAGAACCTGGCCGAGAGCGAGCTGTTCGGCTACGCCCCGGGCGCCTTCACCGGCGCCCAGCGCGGCGGCAAGCCCGGCCTGCTGGAACTGGCGCACCAGGGCACGGTATTCCTCGACGAGATCGGCGAAATGTCGCCTTACCTGCAGGCCAAGCTGTTGCGTTTCCTCAGCGACGGCAGCTTCCGCCGGGTGGGTGGCGACCGCGAGATCAAGGTGGATGTGCGCATCCTCAGCGCCACCCACCGCGACCTGGAGAAGATGGTCGGCGAAGGCGCCTTCCGCGAGGACCTCTTCTACCGCCTCAACGTGCTCAACCTGGAAGTGCCGCCCCTGCGCGAGCGCGGCCAGGATATCCTGCTGCTCGCGCGCTTCTTCATGCAGCAGGCCTGCACCCAGATCCAACGTCCGGCCTGTCGACTGGCGCCCGGCACCTACCCGGCCCTGCTCGGCAACCGCTGGCCGGGCAACGTGCGTCAGTTGCAGAACGTGATCTTCCGTGCCGCCGCCATCTGCGAAAGCAACCTGGTGGAGATCGGCGACCTGGACATCGCCGGCACCGCCGTGGCGCGGCAGAGCGATGGCGAAGTAAACAGCCTGGAAGAGGCCGTGGAGAACTTCGAGCGGGCGCTGCTGGAGAAACTCTTCGTCACCTACCCCTCGACCCGCCAGCTGGCGGCGCGCCTGCAGACCTCCCATACAGCGATTGCGCACCGGCTGCGCAAGTACGGCATTCCGGGAAGAACCTGATTATTTTTCTAGAAAAAATCCGTATCTATTTGAAAGTAATCATAAATATCTAGGAAATCATCTACCCTTTCGGGGATGAATTCATTCGCTGAGCAGGCCGCAGGCCTGCCGTTCAGCTCCCAAGGGGCCGCTGCGCAGCCCTTAGCGAATGAATTCGCCCCCACAGGGTAAGGCAGCAAGTTCAAACCTTATTTAATGCGTCAGATAGCATTCATAAGATATTGATTAATAACAAATAAACGCATGAGCAAGTCAAGACCGTAGCGAAATCACTACAGCGTAATGATTTCGCTACAACCCACTGAAGCCCGCACCACGTCGAGCCCTCACCTCCTCTCTCTGCACAAGCCCGCCAACGCTGTAGCGTTTTCACTACAGCCGCACTCAGGTCAATTCTCCTGAAACACCCTCAAAGCATTGATTTATCTGTATTTCACCCATCTGGCACCCTCCTTGCTAAAGGGCGAGCAACAGCGCGTGGCGAAGACCGCGCGCGGGGCTAAGCGCCTGGCAGAAGAAACAGGCGCGTCATACGAGTTGAGGACCAAAGATGAGCGTATTGCGTTTCACCGCCGACCACGAATGGCTGCGCCTTGAAGAAGACGGTCGCGTCACCGTCGGTATTACCGAATACGCGCAGGACGCGCTGGGCGATGTGGTCTTCGTTCAACTCCCGGAACTGCAGGCCTACGCCAAGGGCGCGGAAGTCGCCGTACTGGAGTCGGTAAAGGCCGCCAGCAACATCGTGATGCCGCTGGACGGCGAAGTGGTGGAAATCAACCAGGATCTGGTGGACAGCCCCGAACTGGTCAACGAAGAGCCCCTGGGCAAGGGCTGGTTCTTCCGCATGCAACTGGCGGACGCCAGTGTCCTCGATAGCCTCCTGGACCAGGCCGGCTACGAAAACCTGCTGAAAGCCAACGGCTGAGGAGTGACCATGAGCATCGAAACCCCCTTCCTCGGCACCAGCAACGAATTCATCGCCCGCCATATCGGCCCACGCGAGTCTGACACCAAGGCCATGCTCGCCCTGCTCGGCTTCGACGACATCGAAGCCCTGACCGCCAGCGTCATCCCGGACAGCATCAAGGGCACCAGCGTGCTCGATCTGCCAGCCGGCCAAGGCGAGGCTGAAGCCCTGGCCGCGATCAAAGCCATCGCCGCGAAGAACCAGCTGTTCAAGAGCCATATCGGCCAGGGCTACTACCCCTGCCATACCCCCAGCCCGATCCTGCGCAACCTGCTGGAAAACCCGGCCTGGTACACCGCCTACACCCCCTACCAGCCGGAAATCTCCCAGGGGCGCCTGGAGGCGCTGCTGAACTTCCAGACCCTGGTCAGCGACCTGTCCGGCCTGCCCGTGGCCAACGCCTCCCTGCTCGACGAAGGCACCGCCGCCGCCGAAGCCATGACCTTCTGCAAGCGCCTGAGCAAGAACAAGGGCAGCAACGCCTTCTTCGCCTCCAAACACTGCCACCCGCAGACGCTCGACGTGCTGGTCACCCGTGCCGAGCCCCTGGGCATCGAAGTGGTGATCGGCGACGAGCGTGAAATCGGCGACGCCAGCGCCTACTTCGGCGCCCTGCTGCAGTACCCAGCCGCCAACGGCGATATCTTCGACTACCGCGAACTGGTGGAGCGCTTCCACGCCGCCAACGCCCTGGTAGCGGTGGCCGCCGACCTGCTGGCCCTGACCCTGCTGACCCCGCCCGGCGAATTCGGCGCCGACGTTGCCCTGGGTAGCGCCCAGCGCTTCGGCGTGCCGCTGGGCTTCGGCGGCCCGCACGCGGCCTACTTCGCCACCCGCGACGCCTTCAAGCGCGACATGCCGGGCCGCCTGGTCGGCGTGTCCATCGACCGCCACGGCAAGCCGGCCCTGCGCCTGGCCATGCAGACTCGCGAGCAGCACATCCGCCGCGAGAAGGCCACCAGCAACATCTGCACCGCCCAGGTACTGCTGGCCAACATCGCCAGCATGTACGCCGTCTACCACGGCCCGCAGGGCCTGACCCGCATAGCCCAGCGTGTGCACCAGCTGACCGCCATCCTGGCCCAGGGCCTGGCCAAGCTGGGCATCGCCGTCCTGCAGGAGTCCTTCTTCGACACCCTGACCCTGGCCACCGGCGCCAAGACCGCCGATCTGCACGCCAAAGCCCGCGCCCAGCGCATCAACCTGCGTGAAGTGGACGACAGCCGCATCGGCCTGTCCCTGGACGAAACCACCACCCAAGCCGACGTCGAGGCGCTCTGGGCGATCTTCGCCGAGGGTCAGGCGCTGCCCGCCTTCTCCGAACTGGCCGCCAGCGTCGCCAGCCGCCTGCCGGCCGCCCTGCTGCGCCAATCCGCGATCCTCAGCCACCCGGTGTTCAACCGCTACCACTCGGAAACCGAGCTGATGCGCTACCTGCGCAAGCTGGCGGACAAGGACCTGGCGCTGGACCGCAGCATGATCCCGCTGGGTTCCTGCACCATGAAGCTGAACGCCGCCAGCGAGATGATCCCGGTGACCTGGGCCGAGTTCGGTGCCCTGCACCCCTTCGCTCCCGCCGAACAGAGCGCCGGCTACCTGGAGCTGACCAGCGAACTGGAAGCCATGCTGTGCAAGGCCACCGGCTATGACGCCGTGTCCCTCCAGCCCAACGCCGGCTCCCAGGGCGAATACGCCGGTCTGCTGGCGATCCGCGCCTACCACGCCAGCCGTGGGGAAGGGCAGCGTGACATCTGCCTGATCCCGCAATCGGCCCACGGCACCAACCCCGCCACCGCCCAGATGGCCGGCATGCGCGTGGTGGTGACCGCCTGCGACGCCCGTGGCAACGTGGACATCGCCGACCTCAAGGCAAAGGCCGAGGAGCACAAGGACCGCCTCGCCGCACTGATGATCACCTACCCGTCCACCCACGGCGTGTTCGAGGAAGGCATCCGCGAAATCTGCGACATCATCCATGCCAACGGCGGCCAGGTGTACATCGACGGCGCCAACATGAACGCCATGGTCGGCCTCTGCGCCCCGGGCCAGTTCGGCGGTGACGTGTCCCACCTCAACCTGCACAAGACCTTCTGCATCCCCCACGGCGGCGGCGGCCCCGGCGTCGGCCCGATCGGCGTGAAAGCCCACCTCGCGCCCTTCCTGCCCGGCCACGCGCACATGGCACGCAAGGAAGGCGCCGTCAGCGCCGCGCCCTTCGGCAGCGCCAGCATCCTGCCCATCACCTGGATGTACATCCGCATGATGGGCGGCGAAGGCCTCAAGCGTGCCTCGCAGCTGGCGATCCTCAGCGCCAACTACATCGCCCGCCGCCTGGAGGAGCACTACCCGGTGCTCTACACCGGCGAGAACGGCCTGGTGGCCCACGAGTGCATCCTCGACCTGCGCCCGCTCAAGGAGAGCAGCGGCATCAGCGTCGACGACGTGGCCAAGCG
>NZ_SSON01000065.1 GCF_029871245.1 Pseudomonas sp. BN102
GAACTCGCCCGCCTGGAATCGCAGAACTGCGGCAAGCCCTACACCGCCGCGCTGAACGACGAGCTGCCGGCCATCGCCGATGTGTTCCGCTTCTTCGCCGGCGCCAGCCGCTGCATGAGCGGTTCCGCCGCTGGTGAATACCTGCCCGGCCACACCTCGATGATCCGCCGCGATCCGATCGGCGTGGTCGCCTCCATCGCGCCGTGGAACTACCCGCTGATGATGGCCGCCTGGAAACTCGGCCCGGCCCTGGCCGCCGGCAACACCGTGGTGCTGAAACCCTCCGAGCAGACTCCACTGACCGCCCTCAAGCTCGCCGAATTCATCAACGAGCTCTTCCCCGCCGGCGTGGTGAACCTGGTCTTCGGCCGCGGCCCGAGCGTCGGCGAACCGCTGACCACCCACCCGAAAGTGCGCATGGTCTCCCTCACCGGCTCGGTCGCCACCGGCTCGCGGATCATCGCCGGCACCGCCGACAGCGTGAAACGCATGCACATGGAACTGGGCGGCAAGGCCCCGGTGATCATCTTCGACGATGCCGACATCGACGCCGCCGTGGAAGGCATCCGCACCTTCGGTTTCTACAACGCTGGGCAAGACTGCACCGCCGCCTGCCGCATCTACGCGCAGCAGGGCATCTACGACAAGTTTGTGGCCAAGCTCGGCGAGGCCGTGGGCAGCATCCAGACCGGCCTGCAGGACGACCCGGCCACCGAACTCGGCCCGCTGATCACCGAGCAGCACCTCGCGCGCGTCGAAGGCTTCGTCCAGCGCGCCAGCGCCGTGCCGCACATCCAGGTGGTCACCGGCGGTGCGCGCGTCGCCGGCCCCGGCTTCTTCTTCCAGCCCACGGTGCTGGCTGGCGCCCGCCAGGACGACGAGATCGTCCGCCGCGAGGTGTTCGGCCCGGTGGTCTCGGTCACCGCCTTCGACGAC
Organism: Pseudomonas sp. BN102; assembly: GCF_029871245.1. Taxonomy (GTDB): domain Bacteria; phylum Pseudomonadota; class Gammaproteobacteria; order Pseudomonadales; family Pseudomonadaceae; genus Metapseudomonas. Next base: position 937 of record NZ_SSON01000065.1, read on the forward strand.
GAGGAGCAGGTACTGGCCTGGGCCAACGACTCCGACTACGGCCTGGCCTCCTCGCTGTGGACCGCCGATGTCGGTCGCGCCCACCGCCTGTCCGCGCGCCTGCAGTACGGCTGCACCTGGGTCAACACTCATTTCATGTTGGTCAGCGAAATGCCCCATGGCGGGGTCAAGCACTCCGGCTACGGCAAGGACATGTCCATGTACGGCCTGGAGGACTACACCGCCGTGCGTCATGTGATGTTCAAGCATTAATCGGCTGTTCGCTCTTCCTTGTGGGGGCGACTTCAGTCGCTAAGCAGGCCGCAGGCCTGCCCTGGGAGCAACCAGGGGGCAGCTGCGTCGCCCTTCGCGAATGAATTCGCCCCCACAGGAAGAACAGATTCGCTTCACCGGCACCATCACTCACCAGGAGAACGATCAATGCGTAACACCTTGCGTAATTTCAGCTTCATCCTGCTTTGCGCCATGGCCGGGATGGCCCAGGCGGCCGACGATGCCAAGGCCATAGTCGACGGCTACATGGCCGCCTGGAACGCCCACGACGTCGACAAGGCCGCCAGCTTCCTGGCCGAGGACGCCGTCTACTTCGACGCCACGGTCGGCACCCCGCAGCAGGGCCGCGCGGCCGCGCGCGACAATGTGATCAAGGTGTTCATCACGGCCGTGCCGGACCTCAAGTGGAAGATGACCAGCCAGCCCATCGTCAGCGCCGATGGCATCGCCTTCCAGTGGGAGTTCGCCGGCACCAACAGCGGCGCGTGGAGTGCCGAGACCCCGGCCACCAACAAGCCGCTGAAATTCGAAGGTGTCAGCTTCGTGCGGGTCAAGAACGGCAAGATCACCTACCAGGGCGACTACTACGACGCCCTCGGTTTCAACAAGCAACTCGGCTGGTAAGGTCTTCCCCCTTCTCCCTGACGGGAGAGGGGGGCCTTTCGTAGGGTGCGCTGCGCGCACCAGAACTTCCGCGCGGACTATCGGTGCGTACGGTGCACCCTACCCGACGGCAATACCGGCGGCTTCCGCCAATCCCTTCTCCTGCAACCACTGCGAATTGAACAGGCGCCCCGCATAGAGCCCGCCACGGTCGCACAACAGCGTGACGATGGTGTGCCCCGGCCCCAGCTCGCGGGCCACCTGCACGGCAGCCGCCAGGTTGATGCCGGAGGAGCCGCCGACGAACAGCCCCTCCTCTCGCAGCAGGCGGTAGACCATGGCCACGCAGGCCGGGTCGTCCACCTGCACCGCGTCGTCTATCGGCGTGCCTTCGAGGTTGGCGGTGACCCGGGTAGTGCCGATGCCTTCGGTGATGGAGCTGCCCTCGGCCAGCAGTTCGCCCGTTTTCACCCAGTTGTACAGCGCGCTGCCCATGGGGTCGGCGAGGACGATGCGCACCTTGGAATCACGCTCCTTGAGGTAGCGCGCCACGCCGGCCAGGGTGCCGCCGGTGCCGGTGGCGCAGACGAAGGCATCCACGCGGCCGCCGGTCTCGGCCCAGATTTCCGGACCAGTGGTCGCATAGTGGGCCTGGCGGTTGGCGATGTTGTCGAACTGGTTGGCCCAGATGGCGCCCGGCAGTTCGTCGGCCAGCCGGCCGGCGATCTTCTGGTAGTTGTCCGGGTCCTTGTAGGGCTTGGGCGGCACTGGCCGCACCTCGGCACCCAGGGTGCGCAGCAGGTCGAGCTTTTCCGGAGACTGGTTGTCCGGGATCACGATGATGCAGCGGTAGCCTCGCGCCGCGCAGATGTGCGCCAGGCCGATACCGGTATTGCCGGCAGTGCCTTCGACTACTGTGCCGCCCGGTGCCAGGCGGCCCTGGCGCTCGGCGTCTTCGAGGATGAAGCGGGCGGCGCGGTCCTTGACCGAGCCGCCGGGGTTGAGGAATTCGGCCTTGGCCAGGATCTCGCAGCCGGTCTCGTCACAGAGCCGGCCGAGACGCAGTAGCGGCGTGTTGCCGACGCTGCCGATAAAACCGTCGCGGATCGCCATGCCGCACCTCCGGGAAGTCGCATGGGGACGAACAGTTTCAGTCTAGACCCCACCCTCCTCTCACTCCCCGATGTCTTCGTTCCACAACTCCGGCCGGGCCGCGATGAAATCCTCCATCAGCTTCACGCACTCGGCGTCCTGCAGAACCTCCAGTTGCACGCCACGGGAGCGCAGCAGTTCTTCCTCGCCCAGGAAGGTACGGTTCTCGCCTATCACCACCCTGGGGATGCCGTAGAGCAGGATGGCGCCACTGCACATGGAGCAGGGCGAAAGCGTGGTGTAGAGCACCGCCTCGCGATAGACGCTGGCAGGCTGGCGCCCGGCGTTCTCGAAGGCGTCCATCTCGCCGTGCTTGATCGCACTGCCCTCCTGGATGCGGCGGTTGTGGCCGTGGCCGATGATGCGGCCCTTGTGGACGATCACCGAGCCGATGGGAATCCCGCCCTCGGCCAGGCCCTGACGGGCTTCTTCGATGGCGGCTTGCATGAAGGGGTCCATGGTCATTCCTTGTGTGAATTGCCTGTTGTCCTGTTTACGCGACCGGATCGGGCTCCTGCAAGGCTTGCCCGCCCTGCTTCGCCAACCAGATCCGATAGGCGTTGATCCCCGCCCGCACCGAGCTGAACACCAGCGGCGGTTTCAGCTCGCCCAGCTGCCCCGAGCGCTGCAGCAGGTCGTAGGTCGGCCCCAGCAGCCGGGCGAAACCCAGGTAGACGCCCTTGGCCGCCAGGGTCTGCTGCACCTCATACAGGGTGGCCAACCCCGTGAGGTCGAGGTTGATCATGGTTTCGGCGTTGATCAGCACGGCGCGGGGGTGGTCTGTCTGCTCCACCAGGCGCAGCAGGCGCTGCTTGAAGTAGTCGGCGTTGAAGAACAGCAAGGGCGCATCGAAGCGGTAGATCAGGAGGCCCGGCAAGGTGCTGGCCTGTGGGAAACGCCCCAGCTCCACCTGCCCGTCCACTCCCTCCATCCAGCCAAGCAACGCGTCGCTGGGGCGGTAGGTGAAATACAGCATGCGCAGCAGGGCCAGTGCCACGGCGACGAAGATGCCGGGCAGCACGCCGACGCCCAGCACACCCACCGTGGTCAGCAGGCAAAGGCCGCACTCGAAGCGGCTGAGACGCCAGAACGCCTTCATCGCGCCGACGTCGATCAGCCCCCAGCCCGCCAGCATCAGCACCGCGCCCAGTGCGGCGATGGGTACCCAGCCGAGGGGCTCGTGGAGGAACACCAGCACCGCGACTATCACCAGCGCCACCACCACGCTGACCATCTGGGTCTTGCCGCCCACCAGGTCGTTCACCGCGGTGCGCGAGTCGGCGCCGCTGATGACGAAGGCCTGGGACACCCCGGCGCCGACGTTGGCCAGGCCCAGGGCGAAGAATTCGTGGTTGGCGTCGATGGCGTAGCCGTGGCGGGCGGCGAAGCTACGAGCGGTGAGCATGGCGCTGCAGAAACTGACGATAGTGATGCCGGTGGCGTCGCGCAGCAGGCCGAGCAGCTCCTGGTAGTTGGTGCGCGGCCAGCTCAGCTCCGGCAGGCCGGCCGGGACCTCGCCCAGCAGCGCCACGCCGTGGCGGTCCAGTTGCAGCCAGGCGGCAGCCACGGAAGCCAGCACTATCGCCACCAGGGCCGTCGGCAGCCTCGGCCAGCGCCGCGGCAGCAGGATCATCAGCAACAGGGTGGCGGCGCCCAGGGCGAGCGTCGGGAGGTGGGTGCTGGCCAGATTGCGGATCATCGCCAGCAGACCGGCGATGAAGCCGCTGGTCTCGCTCTGGTAGCCCAGCAGCTTGCCCAACTGGCCGGCCAGCAGGCTGAGGCCGATGCCGTTGAGGTAGCCGACCAGGATCGGCCGCGACAGGAAGCTGGCGATGAAGCCGGCGCGGATGAAGCCGGCGAGGATCGACAACAGGCCGACCATCACCGCGACAATCATCGACAGGTGCATCAGCCGTTGCGGATCACCGGCCGCCAGTGGAGTGATGGCGGCGGCCACCATGGCCGCAGTGGCGGCATCGGGCCCGACCATGAGCTGCCGGGAGCCGCCGACCAAGGCGTAGATCAGCATCGGCAGGATGCAGGCGTAGAGCCCGACCTGGGCCGGAAAACCGATGATCTGGGCGTAGGCGATGGCGGTCGGAATCTGCACGGCGGCGACCGACAGGCCGGCAGTGAGGTCGGCCCGCAACCAGTCGCGACGATACTGGAAATTGCTGGCGCGCTTGCGCAGCCGTTGAAGCGGTCGCATCGGATCGGTCCTTGGGCGGTTCGATCCTGAAAAGCTTATCAACGGCGCCGGGATTTTCCCGGCGCCGCGCTCACTTTTGAGAATTATTGATCCTTCTCGCAGTTGATCATCCAGGGCACTCCGAACTGGTCCATCAGCATGCCGAAGCGTGCAGCCCAGAAGGTCTTCTCCAGGGGCATCTGCACCTGGCCACCCTCGGCCAGGGCGTTGAACACCCGCTCGGCCTCGGCAATGCGGTCGACGTTGATCGAAATGCTGATGCCACTGATGCCCTCGAACGGCGCCTGGGGCGGGCAGTCAGAACCCATGATCACCTGGTCGCCCACCGCCAGGCGGGCATGCATGATCTTGTCGCGGAACGCCTCGGGCACCTCATTGCAGGCCGGGCTTTCAGCGAAGGTCAGGAAGGCTTCCAGGGTGCCGTTCAGCACCTTGGCGTAGAACTGAAAGGCGGGGCCGCATTGGCCATCGAAGGTCAGGTAGGGATCGATTTTCATGACTGTCTCCTGTCGTCGGGTTACAGCGGTCACTGCTGTTTGGCTTTCTCGAAGACGCGCTTTTCCTGCTCGCGCAGCTCGGGGGTGAATTCTTCACCGAAGTCCTCGGCTTCGAACACCTGGCGGATTTCTATTTCCGACTCGGTCGGCATGGGGTTGGGGCAGCGCTTGACCCATTCGATGCACTCTTCCAGGGAGTTGACCTTGAACAGCCAGAAGCCGGCGATCAGTTCCTTGGTTTCGGCAAAGGGGCCGTCAATCACGCTGCGGTCCTTGCCCTTGAACACGACCCTCGCCCCTTTGGAGCTGGGGTGCAGACCCTCGCCAGCAAGAAGGATGCCGGCATTCACCAACTCTTCGTTGTACTGGCCCATGGCCGCGAGCAGCTCGGTGCTGGGCATCTCGCCGGCTTCGGATTCCTTTGTGGCTTTGACTATCACCATGAAGCGCATTGTTGTTCTCCTGTCGGGTGGCATGAACGCCAGACTGAGGCCCTTTCCTGCTGGCTGTGCGTATTGGTCGTTGGGGAAACGACGGGATCGACAGCAACCCGAAAATTTATTCGGGGGCGCGGGACTGGATCAGCGTAGACCCTGACGGGGAGGATGCGAGGACGGGGTGACGGGTGAACGGAGGCGGGGTGATCGAATGGACGGAGCCAGCGGGGTCCCAGCTTCCGTCCGGGCTACGGCGCGTCGTAGGTTGGTGCTGAGCCTGCGAAGCCCAACATTCTCTGGCAGGGCTTCGTTGGGCTTCGCTTCGCTCAGCGCCAACCTACAAGAGCTTCGCGAACGAATTCGCTCCTACAGGAGAACAGCTGGCGCGGGATCAACGCGGGGCTATGTGCGCCACCATCAGCTGCACGCTTTCCTGGCCGCGGTACTCGTTGACGTCCAGCTTGTAGGCCAGTTCGGCCCAGCGCACGGTGGGGTTGGGCCACAGCTCGCGGTCGATGTTGAAGGCGATGCCATCCAGCTGCAGGGAGCCGCATTCGCTTTTCAGCACCAGCTTGAGGTGGCGTTCGCCGACGAGACGTTGCTGGACGATCTGGAACACGCCGTGGAACAGCGGCTCGGGGAAGTGCTGGCCCCAGGGGCCGGCCAGGCGCAGGGCGCGGGCCAGTTCCAGGTGAAACTCCTGGATGCTCAGCTGGCCATCGGAAAGCAGGCGGCCGGTGAGGTCGTCCTCACAGAGCTGGCGGCGGGTCTCGGCGTCGAAGGCGGCGGCGAAGGCGCCGAAGTTTTCCACAGGCAGAGACAGGCCGGCGGCCATGGCATGGCCGCCGAACTTGCTGATCAGGCCCGGATGGCGCGCGGCCACCGCGTCCAGCGCGTCGCGGATATGGAATCCCGGTACCGAACGCGCCGAGCCCTTGAGCAGGCCGTCGCCGGCATCGGCGAAGGCGATGGTCGGGCGGTGATAACGCTCCTTCAGGCGCGAGGCGAGGATGCCGATCACGCCCTGGTGCCAGTCCGGCTCGAACACGCATAGGCCGAAGGGCATGTCCTCGATGGGCAGGTTCTTCAGTTGGGCCAGGGCCTCGCGCTGCATGCCCTGCTCGATGGCCTTGCGGTCCTGGTTGAGCTGGTCCAGCTGCACCGCCATGTCGCGGGCCAGGGCTTCGTCCTCGCAGAGCAGGCATTCGATGCCCAGGCTCATGTCGTCCAGGCGGCCGGCGGCGTTGAGGCGCGGGCCGAGGATGAAGCCGAGGTCGGTGGAGGTGATGCGCCCGGCCGGCCGCCCGGCGACTTCAAGGATCGCCTTGAGACCCGGCCGCGCACGACCGGCGCGGATGCGCGCCAGGCCCTGGTGGACCAGGATGCGGTTGTTGGCGTCCAGCGGCACCACGTCGGCGACGCTGCCGAGGGCGACCAGGTCGAGCAATTCGCCCAGGTTGGGCTCCTTGAGGCCGGCACGGGCGAACCAGTCCAACTCGCGCAGGCGCGCACGCAGGGCCAGCAGCACGTAGAAGATGACGCCGACGCCGGCCATCGCCTTGCTGGGGAACTCGCAGCCTGGCTGGTTGGGATTGACGATGGCGTCCGCCGCGGGGAGCTCGTGGCCCGGCAGGTGGTGGTCGGTGACCAGCACCTTGAGCCCGGCGGCCTTGGCCGCGGCCACACCTTCGACGCTGGAGATGCCGTTGTCCACGGTCACCAGCAGGTCGGGTTGGCGCGTCAGGGCGACGGCGACGATTTCCGGGGTCAGGCCGTAGCCGTACTCGAAACGGTTGGGGACCAGGTAATCCACATGGGCTGCGCCGAGCATGCGCAGGCCGAGCACGCCCACGGTGCTGGCGGTGGCGCCGTCGGCATCGAAGTCGCCGACATAGAGAATGCGCTGGCGCTGCTCCAGGGCCTCCACCAGCAGGGCCACCGCGCCCTCGATGCCCTTGAGCAGCTGGTAGGGGATCAACCGCGCCAGGCTCTTGTCCAGTTCGGCCGCGGACTGCACACCACGGGAGGCGTAGAGGCGGGCCAGCAGCGGCGGCAGGTCGCCCAGGTCGGGCAGGACATCGGGCAGGGCGCGGTGTTCGATACGCATGGACGATCCAATCGTTGACTCGACTTCCCCTCTCCCTCCCGGGAAAGGGCCTAGGGCAAGGACCTGGGCCCTTGCCCGGAAATCCTCCGGATTTCCGCTCAGCGTTCCCCGGCCAGCCACTCCAGGGGAATTTCGTGCTGGCCGCGCTCATCGGTGATGAACAGCGAACCGTCGCTGATCATCACGCTCCAGCTGACCGAACGCGGCAGGTCGCGGGCCAGCTCTTCCAGGGCTTCCTGCTGCACGGCAACGACGTTGATGTTCTTCAGGCTGCGCACGCCGTCCAGCACCTTGGTCTGCCAGACCCGCAGGTTGCCGTAGGTCACCAGGCTGAAGCGCTCGGTACGGCGCGAACACCAGGTGATGCGCTCAGCGTCCGGCTGGCCCACTTCGATCCAGTGCAGCACGCGGTCGTCCAGGCTCTTTTCCCACAGCGCCGGCTCGTCCACATCCGACAGGCCACGGCCGAAAGCCAGTTGCTCGTGGTACCAGAGGACGTAGGCGATCAGGCGCACGGCCAGACGCTCCTCGGTTTCCGACGGGTGCTTGGCGACGGTGAAGCGCAGGTTCTCGTAGACGCTGCGATCGAGGTCGGTGAGGTTGAGTTCGACTTTGTAGGGGGTCGCTTGGAGGGCCATGGCGGGCTTCTTGATGATCAGCGGAGGGCGGCAAGTCTACCTTGAATCCACCACCTTGGCTGGGCCATCCGGCTATTCGGCTATTCGGCAGGATATCGCTGGATGCGGTTGCGGCCCTTGTCCTTGGCTACGTAGAGCGCGTCGTCGGCCATGGAGAGCAGGCGGAACAGGTCGTATCCGGCGTCACTGGAGCTGACGATGCCGATGCTGACGCTGAGCTCGCCCGGTTCCTGGAACGGCAGCTCGGCGAACTCCCGGCGGATGCGCTCGGCCACCTGGGCGCCGGCCTCGTCGTCGGCGTCGGCCAGCAGGCAGGCGAACTCCTCGCCGCCGATGCGGCCGAACACGTCCTGCTTGCGCATGCTGCCGACCGCGATGCGGCTGAAGGCCACCAGGGCTTCGTCGCCGGTGGCATGGCCATAGTTGTCGTTGAGGCGCTTGAAGTGGTCGAGGTCGCAGAGCATCAGGGCGACGGGCTCGCCGCGGTGCTCGCAGCTTTCCAGCAGGTACTCGCCGGAGGTCATGAAGGCGCGGCGGTTGCCGACGCCCGTCAGCGGATCGCAATAGGCGGCCGCGCGGAACTTCAGCTCGGCGCGCTCCTTGACCATGGCCAGGGTGACGAAGGCGATGCCGATGGCGTAGAGCAGGGTCTCGAACACCAACAGGGAGAAGAAGCTGGTGCCCTGCCCGGCGCTGGCCACCGCCTGGTCGAAGGGCATGCCGCGGTCGACCACTATGCGCACGCAGTAGAAGGCCGTGTGAAAGAGCGTCAGCACCAGGGCCGGCATATAGGCCACTTCCAGGCTCTTGCGGCTGCGCCAGAGTTCGAAGGCGCTGAGCCCGGCGTAGGTGACGGTCATCATCGAGCCGAGCACCACCCGCACTGTCAGTGACTCGTAGAAGGCCGGGTTGAGGCAGAGCAGTACCCAGATCGCCGCGCCGGCGCAGATGCCCGGGAGGTGCGGCTGGCGCCCGGCGAACACGCGCATGGCGGTCCAGTTCATCGCCCCGCAGAGCTGCAGCGCCACGTTGCCGATGACCAGGGGCACGAAGTCCATGCCGATGCCGCGCAGGCTGCCGAGCACCGTGGCCAGCGCGCCGAGCAACAGCATGGCGGACAGGTAGCCGAGGGTCGGCTCGCGGCGGCCACGGCGCCAGGCGTGGAGCATGAGGATGCCCACCAGGGCGAGGATGTAGATATCCACAAGCACCAGGGTGGGGATGTTCAGTTGCATGTGCCCTCCTCCCAGTGCGGACCGGGCGACAAGTGGCAGGGCATTGCACGGCGGGTTGGCATGGCGGTCGGCGCGCGCGAATGAGGGTCCTGCAAGAACTTTAAGTCGGCCTGGAAGGGGGCGCCAGCGGCAATCCGGGCTGTTCGCTGTCGGCCCCACGGGGTAGAGTCGCCGCCATCGCCTGGCCCATGGAAATTCCGATGAACGCCCCTGCCAAACCCCTCGCCGGTCTCAAAGTGATCGAACTCGGCACGCTGATCGCCGGCCCCTTCGCCTCGCGCCTGTGCGCCGAATTCGGTGCCGAGGTGATCAAGATCGAGTCGCCCGACGGCGGCGACCCGCTGCGCAAGTGGCGCAAGCTCTACGAAGGCACCTCGCTCTGGTGGTTCGTGCAGGCCCGCAACAAGAAGTCCCTGACGCTGAACCTCAAGCATCCCGAGGGCCAGGACATCCTCAAGAAGCTGCTGAGCGAGGCGGACATCCTGATCGAGAACTTCCGCCCCGGCGTGCTGGAGAAGCTGGGCCTGGGCTGGGAGGTGATCCACGCCCTGAACCCGAAACTGGTGATGGTGCGCCTTTCCGGATTCGGCCAGAGCGGTCCCTACAAGGACCAGCCGGGCTTTGGCGCGGTCGGTGAATCCATGGGCGGGTTGCGCTACATCACCGGTTTCGAGGACCGCCCGCCCGTGCGCACCGGCATCTCCATCGGCGACTCCATCGCCGCCCTCTGGGGCGTGATCGGCGCGCTGATGGCGCTGCGCCACCGGGAAGTCAACGGCGGCACTGGCCAGGTGGTGGACGTGGCGCTCTACGAGGCGGTGTTCGCCATGATGGAAAGCATGGTCCCGGAGTTCGACGTGTTCGGCTTCATCCGCGAGCGCAGCGGCAACATCATGCCGGGCATCACGCCCTCATCCATCCACACCGCCGCCGACGGCCGGCATGTGCAGATCGGCGCCAATGGCGATGCCATCTTCAAGCGCTTCATGCAGGCCATAGGCCGCGATGACCTGGCCAATGACCCGACGCTTGCCAGCAACGATGGCCGCGACGCACGCCGCGACGAGCTCTACGGCGTGATCGACCGCTGGGTGGCATCGCTGCCCCTGGAAGACGTGCTGGCGGTGCTGAACCGCGCAGAAGTGCCGGCCAGCCGCATCTTCTCCGCCGAAGACATGTTCAACGACCCGCAATTCCTCGCCCGGGAGATGTTCGTCTCGGCAAAGCTGCCGGACGGCAAGCCCTTCAAGATGCCGGGCATAGTGCCCAAGCTCTCCGAGACCCCAGGCTCCAGCGAATGGATAGGCCCGGAGCTGGGCGAGCACAATGCCGAGGTGCTCGGGGCCCTGGGCTACAGCGCCGAGCAAGTGGCGGCGCTGAAGGCCGACGGGGCGATCTGATCGCTCTGTAGGTTGGGCTGAGCGCAGCGAAGCCCAACCTACAGAGCACCGTTGGGCTTCGCGTAGCTCAGCCACAACCTACGGGGCAGCTGCGCGTCCCTTGGTGAATGAATTCGCCCCTACAAGGAATCTCCTCACACGCACAAAAAAGGCCGGCCCCTTGCGGGAGCCGGCCTTTTCGTTTCTGAAGCCAGGCTTACAGCGGCTTGCCGCGGTTGCCATGCTGGCTGACGAAGGCCTGAATCTGCTTCAGGTCGTTCGGCAGCACGGTGCAGCGTTCCTCGCGCTGGAACAGGTCGGCGAGGTGCGGCGGCAGCGCCGGAGACTGGCCGACGCCGGCCTTCTCCACGGCTTCCGGGAATTTCACCGGGTGGGCGGTGCCCAGGGTGACCATCGGGGTGGCCAGGCTGCGGCGACATTCGCGGGCGGCGCGGACACCGATGGCGGTGTGCGGGTCGAGCAGCTCGCCACACTCGTTGAACACCTCGGCGATGGTCTCGCAGGTGGCTTCGTCATCCACGGCCAGGGAATCGAACAGCTTGCGCGCTTCGGTCCAGCGGTCTGCCTCGACGCTGAAGCCGCCGCCCTGCTTGAAGGTATCCATCAGGCTGGCGATGGCGGCACCGTTGCGGCCGTGCAGGTCGAACAAGAGGCGCTCGAAGTTGGACGACACCATGATGTCCATGGATGGCGACAGGGTCGGGTGCAGGGTGTCTTTGACGTACTGGTTGCCGCTCATGAAGCGGTGCAGGATGTCGTTGCGGTTGGTGGCGACGATCAGTTGGCTGATGGGCAGGCCCATGTTGCGCGCCAGGTAGCCGGCGAAGATGTCGCCGAAGTTGCCGGTCGGTACCGAAAACGCCACGGAACGGGCCGGGCCGCCGAGCTGGATGGCCGCGTGGAAGTAGTAGACGATCTGGGCCATGATCCGCGCCCAGTTGATCGAGTTGACCGCCACCAGCCGGGTGCCCTTGAGGAAGCCCTGGTCGGCGAAGCTGGCCTTGACCATCTCCTGGCAGTCGTCGAAGTTACCCTCGACCGCGATGTTGTGGATGTTGTCGCCGAGGATGGTGGTCATCTGCCGGCGCTGCACTTCGGACACGCGGTTGTGCGGGTGCAGGATGAAGATGTCGACGTTCTCGCAGCGGCGGCAGCCTTCGATGGCAGCCGAACCGGTGTCGCCGGAGGTGGCGCCCAGGATTACCACGCGCTCGCCGCGCTTGACCAGCACGTGGTCGAGCAGGCGGCCGAGCAGCTGCAGGGCGAAGTCCTTGAAGGCCAGGGTCGGGCCGTGGAACAGTTCCAGCACCCACTCGTTGCCGTTCAGCTGGCGCAGCGGCGCCACGGCGTTGTGGTCGAAGGCGCCGTAGGTTTCTTCGAGGATCTTCTTGAAGGCGGCGTCATCGATGCTGCCGGCGACGAAGGGGCGCATCACACGGAAGGCCAGCTCAAAGTAGGGCAGACCGGCCCAAGAGGCGATTTCTTCCTGGGTGAAGCGCGGCAGGTTTTCTGGTACGTAGAGGCCGCCGTCGCTGGCCAGGCCAGCCAGCAGCACGTCTTCGAAATTCAGGGCAGGTGCCTGGCCGCGAGTACTGATATAGCGCATGTCTTAAAACCTTGGTTTCGAGCTGCCGGCAGCGGCGGGTCGCTCGAGGGATCGCCCCGGCGTCGCCCCGCCACTGCCTGGCGGCTGCTTAGTTCAGTTGCTCGACGCGGATGCGCACTACGCTGCCTACCACGTCATCCAGAGCTTCCAGCGCGGCGATGGCGTCGTTGACGCGCGCTTCGACGACCCGGTGGGTAACCAGGATCATCGGCACCAGGCCGTCGTGCTCTTCGACTTCTTTCTGCATGATCGATTCGATGTTGATGCCGCGCTCGGAGAGGATGGTCGCGACCTGCGCCAGCACGCCCGGGTGGTCCTTGGCCTGGATACGCAGGTAGTAGGCGCTCTCGCAGGCCTCGATCGAAAGGATCGGGTGGTCGGACAGGGAGTCCGGCTGGAAGGCCAGGTGCGGCACGTGGTTTTCCGGGTCGGTGGTCAGGGCACGGACCACGTCCACCACGTCGGCGACCACGGCGGAAGCGGTGGCTTCCATGCCGGCGCCGGCGCCGTAGTACAGGGTGCTGCCAGCGGCGTCGCCATTGACCATCACCGCGTTCATCACGCCGTTGACGTTGGCGATCAGGCGGTCGGCCGGGATGAGGGTCGGATGCACGCGCAACTCGATGCCGCTGTCGGTACGGCGGGCGACGCCCAGGTGCTTGATGCGGTAGCCCAGGGCTTCGGCGTAGTTGACGTCGGCGCTGGTCAGTTTCGAGATGCCTTCGGTGTAGGCCTTGTCGAACTGCAGCGGGATGCCGAAGGCGATGGATGCCAGGATGGTCAGCTTGTGGGCGGCATCGATGCCTTCGACATCGAAGGTCGGATCGGCCTCGGCGTAACCCAGGGCCTGGGCTTCCTTCAGCACGTCTTCGAAGGCGCGGCCTTTTTCGCGCATTTCGGTGAGGATGAAGTTGCCGGTGCCGTTGATGATGCCGGCCAGCCAGTTGATGCGGTTGGCCGAGAGGCCTTCGCGGATTGCCTTGATCACCGGGATGCCGCCGGCTACGGCGGCCTCGAAGGCGACCATGACGCCTTTCTCGCGGGCCTTGGCGAAGATCTCGTTGCCGTGCACGGCGATCAGCGCCTTGTTGGCGGTGACCACATGCTTGCCGTTCTCGATGGCTCTCAGGACCAGCTCGCGGGCCTGGGTGTAGCCACCGATCAGCTCGATGATGATGTCGATTTCCGGGTTGTCGACCAGCTCGAAAATGTCCGCGGTGATGGGGGTGGCACCGGTATCGCATTTCGGGTTCGGACGACGGGCGGCAATCTGCGCAACCTCGATTCCACGCCCGGCACGGCGGGCAATCTCCTCGGCGTTGCGATTGAGTACGTTGAAGGTGCCGCCACCGACGGTCCCCAGGCCACAGATGCCTACTTTTACCGGCTTCACGCTGAACTCCCCATCATCACTGCGAAAACGGCCGGGAGTGTCCCGGCCGAGGAAAAGAGCCGCACTTTACGAAGCGGCTGTTTATTGGTCAATCAAGCTGGATACCCGGATTACTTGGCTTCGAGGGCAAGTTTGGCCAGCTGCGGTGCCGGCTGGTAACCGGGGATCATCTGGCCATTGCCGAGCACGATGGCCGGGGTGCCGTTGACGCCGATCATCTGGCCCAGCTGGAACTGCTTGGCTACCGGGTTTTCACAGGTGGCGGCCGGCAGTTCTCCGCGGGACTTGGCCTTGTTCATGGCGGCCTGGCGGTCCTTGCTGCACCAGACGCTGACCAGGCTGTTATAGCCGTGGCTGCCGATGCCCTGGCGCGGGAAGGCGACATAGCGCACTTCGATGCCACGACGGTTCAGCTCGGGCACTTCGCTGTGCAGCTTCTGGCAGTAACCGCAATCGGTGTCGGTGAACACAGTGATATGGGCCTTGGCCGGCTCCTTGGGCGAGAACACCACCATCTCGCTGGCGGGGATGGCATTGATCTCCTTGGCGATGGAGCGGCTTTCGGCCTGCTCAGTGAGGTTCACCGGCTTCCCGTCCTTGACCTGGTAGAGATAGCCCTGCATCAGGTACTGGCCGTCGGCGCTGGTGTACAGCATGCGGCCGCCCTTGAGCTGGACCTGATAGACGCCGGTCATCGGGCTTTCGCCGATGGATTCGATGGGCAGGCCAAGCTCCAGGGCGGCAAGAGTCTTGCGGATGGCCTGGTCCGGGTCGTCGGCGAGGCTGAAGGTGCTGGCCAGGCCGAGGGCCAGACCGGCGATAAGACGGGTCACGCGCATGGGTACTCCTGTCGAGCGGCGGACGTAAGGGAATCGGCCAAGCCTACCACAGAAGGCCGTGGGCGCAGCCGCCGGATGCCCGGCGGGCGCTATCGGTGGTTCGCAGGGCGACGCAGAGTCAAGGTCAGCTTCCTTCCCGACATCTTCCTTCTCGGCATCCCTGCCGCCGCTTAATCGCAGGACTCGCCCCCGGCCCGGCGATCCATGGCCGGGCGTTCGCCGGCGCGACGCATGCGTCGCCTTTTCCGGCTCACCCACGGGGATGATGGCGAGCGTGCAGCTCCTGCAGGCGCGCCTGGGCAATGTGGGTATAGATCTGGGTCGTGGAAAGGTCGCTGTGGCCGAGCAGCATCTGCACCACGCGCAGGTCGGCGCCATGGTTGAGCAGGTGGGTGGCGAAGGCGTGGCGCAGGGTGTGCGGCGACAGGGATCTGGCGATACCAGCCACCTGGGCCTGGTGCTTGATCCGGTGCCAGAAGGTCTGGCGGGTCATCTGCTCGCCGCGCAGGCTGGGGAAGAGCACATCGCTGGGCTTGCCATCGAGGAGGAAGGGCCGCGCTTCGCGCTGGTAACGCTCGATCCAGGCGATGGCTTCCTCACCCAGGGGTACCAGGCGCTCCTTGCTGCCCTTGCCGAACACCTTGAGCACGCCCTGGCGCAGGTTGACCTGCTCCAGGGTCAGGCCCACCAGTTCGCTGACCCTCAGGCCGCAGGCGTAGAGCACCTCGAGCATGGCGCGATCGCGCAGGCCGATGGGGTCTTCCAGGTCGGGGGCTTCCAGCAGGGCTTCGACATCCGCCTCGGACAGCGACTTGGGCAGCGGCCGCCCCAGCTGCGGCAGGTCCACCTGCAGGGTGGGGTCTTCGGTTATCAGGTTCTCGCGCAGCAGGAAGCGGTAGAAGCCGCGCAGCCCGGAAAGAAAACGTGCCGTGGAACGGGCCTGGTAGCCCTCGCCCAGGCGCCAGGCCAAGTGGTCGAGAATGAGGTCGCGACCGGCCTTGTCCAGTTCCAGGCCACGCTCATGGAGCCAGCCGTTGAAATGCGCGAGGTCGCTGCGGTAAGCCGAGCGGGTGTGGGCGGACAGGCCTTTCTCCAGCCACAGGGCGTCGAGGAAACGGTCGATCAGGGGATGGTCTAGCGCGGGCATGGATGACTGCTTCAAATAGGCGACGCGCTAGTCTTTCATAGCGCTGCATTGCATTTCATCCCTGACATGGAGTCCTGATGAGCGAACACCATCCCGAGAAGGACCGGACCCTGGTGTCTCTGATGGAAACCGAAATGGAACCCGGTGTTACCGCCGATCGTGTCCTGGCCCAATCACACTGACAGGCGGCAAGGCCAGCCTATCCTTAGTCTGGTGACAGGGTCGGGCCGGCAGCGGATGATTTCACCTTGATATCACATCACCGCCGGTATCGGACCATGGCCAACCAACAGAACTCCCGCCTGGGACAGATCCTCGTCAGCAAGGGTCTGATCACAACCCAACAGCTGGACGCCGCAATCAAGATGCAGCTCACCAGCAGGATGCGACTGGGTGAAGTACTGATAGCGCAAGGCCTGCTGACCCAGAAGCAACTGACCAAGGCCCTCAAGAAGCAGAGCAACCTGCGTCTGGCGGCCACCCTCGTGGCCGCGTTTATGAGCCCCTTCCAGATGGCCGGCGCCGACATCCAGCGCATGCAGCCCCCTACCAGCATCAGCCGCCAGGAAACCCCTCGCGGCCTGCGTCCGCTGAGCGACCTGGAAATGAGCCGTGTCAGTGCTCAGGGACTGGACGAAGTGCTGCAGGGCCTGTTCCTGCAATCGGAGAGCGGCGATGGCCTGGGCGCAGTGAAGCAACTCGCGAAACTGGTAATGCCGGTGCTGGACAGCCTCGACGCTGAGACTTCGATGCAGGACGTGGTCTACGACACCAGCAGGATGACCTCGGTGGTCAACCCGGACGGCTCGGTGAACCTGCGCCTGCCCAGCTCCATCGGCGAACTGCGCCTGGAGAACATCCGCGTGGCCGGTTCAGCGCAAAACCAGAGCTTCGGCAGCCTGACGCTGAACAACATCGATCTGACCCAGGCGTCGCTGAAGATCAGCATGCGCAACTGACAGGAAGCTACTCGTGGAGCGAATTCATTCGCGAAGCAATTCGCTCCCACTGTTGCCCGCGATCAGTTCGCTGCCTCGGCCGCCTGGGGAAACTCCGGCAGGACCCGTACGGGGCGCTTGTCGTCGTCGATGGCGACGAAGCTGAACAGGCCGCTGATGGCCTTCTCGCGGGTGGCGTTGTACATCTCCTCGACGAACACCTCGACCTCCACCTTGAGGCTGGTGTTGCCCACCTTCACCACGCGCCCCACCAACTCGACTATGGAGCCGGCCGGGATCGGGTGCTTGAAGTCGATGCGGTCGCTGGACACCGTCACCAGCGGCAGGCGGCAGAAGCGCGTGGCGGTGATGAAGGACACTTCGTCCATCCAGGCCAGGGCGGTGCCGCCGAACAGGGTGTTGTGATGGTTGGTGCTGGGCGGGAATACCGCCTTGGTCACCCGGCTTTCGGACAGCGCGGTCCGGCGGGCGATTTCTTGCTCTCTCGGGGTCATGCCACTACTACCTGAATCGACTCTATGTGGCTGCCATTCTTGCGGCGACTCTTGTCGTTGTTGTGCGCTGCCGGATCGGGCAGGAACTTGGCACGCCAGTGGAGGCGTGCGGGCGCGGATCATCCTCCGCGCGCAGGCAAGAAAAAACCCGCCGAGGCGAACCTGGGCGGGTTTTTCCGGAAAGCTGAGCCGATTAGGCCAGCTTCTCCTTGATACGAGCTGCCTTGCCGGACAGGTCGCGGAGGTAGTACAGCTTGGCCTTGCGCACGTCGCCGCGGCGCTTGACGCTCAGGCTGTCGACCAGCGGGGAGTAGGTCTGGAAGGTACGCTCAACGCCTACGCCGTTGGAGATCTTGCGCACGGTGAAGGCGCTGTTCAGGCCGCGGTTACGCTTGGCGATGACCACACCTTCGAAGGCCTGCAGACGAGCACGGTCGCCTTCCTTCACTTTCACTTGAACGATTACGGTGTCGCCCGGGGCGAAAGCCGGAATCTCTTTGTTCATTTGTTCAGCTTCGATCTGCTGAATGATCTTGTTGGTCATCGCTATGCTCCTAAGACAGGCCTTCTGGGCGTGCCATCGATACGTTAACTATCGTTCCGCTGGCGGATGTATTCCTCCAGCAGCTTTTTCTCTTCTCCAGAAAGCGAGCGGCAATCCAGAAGATCGACCCGACGTTCCCAGGTGCGCCCAAGCGCCTGCTGCAAACGCCATCGCCGGATGTGTTCGTGGTTGCCGCTGAGCAGCACCTCAGGAACACGCTTGCCTGCATACAACTCCGGTCGGGTGTAGTGCGGGCAATCGAGCAGGCCATCCGTGAAGGAGTCCTCCTCGGCGGAGTCCGCGTGGCCCAGCGCGCCGGGCAGCAACCGCGTCACCGCATCGATCAGCACCATGGCCGGCAGCTCACCGCCGGACAGGACGTAATCGCCAATCGACCATTCCTCATCGACGTGCTCCTCGATGAAGCGTTCGTCGATACCTTCGTAGCGCCCGGCAATGAGGATCAATGCTTCCTCGTTCGCCAGCTCGCGCACGGCCGCCTGCTTCAGCTGGCGCCCTTGCGGCGAGAGGTAGATCACCTTCGCCCGTTCCCCCGCCGCTGCCTTGGCTGCCGCCAGGGCCCGTTCCAGGGGCTGGATCTTCATCACCATGCCGGGGCCACCGCCGAAGGGCCGGTCGTCCACTGTCTGGTGGCGGTCCTCGGTGAAGCTCCGCGGATTCCAGCAGTTGAGCTTGAGCAGCCCCTGCTTCACCGCACGGCTGGTGATGCCGTATTCGCTGATGGCGGCGAACATCTCGGGAAAGATGCTGATGACTTCGACCTGCATGCTCTTCATGTCAGGCCCTCAGAAATCAACGTCCCATTCCACCCGCATCTCACCGACATCCAGATCGATCGACAGCACGCACTGCTCCGTGTAGGGCAGCAGGCGTTCACGATCGTCGAGGCTGCCAGCACAGGGCTTGACCACCATCACATCGTTGGCACCGGTCTCCAGCAAATGATCGATCCGGCCGAGCAATTGCCCGTCCTGGTTGATCACGTTGAGACCTTCCAACTGGTGCCAGTAGAACTCGTCATCGTCGAGCTCCGGCAGTTCGCTGACGGGAACGCAGACTTCGAAACCTGCGTAGGTACGGGCGACTTCGCGGTCGTCCAACCCCTTCAGCCTTACTACCAGGACCTTGCCGTGCACGCGTCCGCTGACGACTTCGACCTGCTTTACCTCGTTGTCACGCTTGAGCGTCCAACGGCGGTAATCGAGCACGTTATCCAGCGGATCGGTGAAGGAGTAGACCTTCACCTCGCCACGTACGCCATGCACCGAGAAAATCTTGCCGAGAACGATGAGTTCATCGGCGGGAGCCGGCGTCGTGCTCATAAGGATGCTTAGGCAGCAGCCTTGGCAGCTTCCTTCAGCAGCTGAGCAACGCGCTCAGACGGCTGGGCGCCCTGGCTCAGCCAGTAGCTGACGCGCTCCTGGTTCACGGAGAGCTTCACTTCCGAACCGGTGGCGACCGGGTTGAAGAAGCCGATGCGCTCTACGAAGCGACCGTCGCGCGCATTGCGGCTGTTGGTCACGGTCAGGTGGTAGAAGGGGCGCTTCTTGGAGCCGCCACGGGCAAGACGGATGGTTACCATTGAACTTCGTTCCTATAGTCGGTGCTTTTCAAGCTGTGCACACACATGGGCCATGGGCCCGAAAGGCCGCATATTCTAAGGATTATCCGGCCGATTGCAAATCTCTTTTATGGGCCACCTGTCGGTGGCGGTATCAGGAGCCCGAATCTCACATCTTCGGCATGCCGCCGGGGAACATGCTGCCCATGCCGCGCATCATCTTGGCCATGCCGCCCTTGGCGGTGACCTTCTTCATCATCTTCTGCATCTGCTTGTGCTGCTTGATGAGACGGCCGACATCCTGCACCTGGGTGCCGGAGCCCAGCGCGATGCGGCGCTTGCGCGAGCCGCTGATCATTTCCGGGTCGCGGCGCTCGCCCGGGGTCATGGAGTTGATGATCGCCTCCATCTGCTTGAACTGCTTCTCCGCCGCGCCCTGGGCATTGCCCATCTGCGCGAGGTTGACGCCGCCGAGCATCGGCAGCTTGTCCATCAGGCCACCGAGGCCGCCCATGTTCTTCATCTGTTGCAGCTGGTCGCGGAAGTCTTCAAGGTCGAAGCCCTTGCCCTTCTTGATCTTCTTCGCGAGCTTCTCGGCCTTCTCCCGATCCATGGTCTGCTCGGCCTGCTCGATCAGGCTGAGCACGTCGCCCATGCCGAGGATGCGCGAGGCCACGCGGTCCGGGTGGAAGGGGTCGAGGGCTTCGGTCTTCTCGCCCATGCCGAGGAACTTGATCGGCTTGCCGGTGATGGCACGCACCGAGAGCGCGGCGCCGCCACGGGCATCACCATCGACCTTGGTCAGCACCACGCCGGTCAGCGGCAGTGCGTCGTTGAAGGCCTTGGCGGTGTTGGCAGCGTCCTGGCCGGTCATGGCGTCGACCACGAACAGGGTCTCGACCGGCTTGATGGCGGCGTGGACCTGCTGGATCTCGCCCATCATCTCGGCGTCGATGTGCAGGCGACCGGCGGTGTCGACGATGACGACGTCGATGAACTTCAGCTTGGCCTCGCGGATCGCCGACTGGGCGATATCCACCGGCTTCTGGCTGGTGTCGGAGGGGAAGAAGGTGACGCCGATGTCAGTGGCCAGGGTTTCCAGCTGCTTGATCGCCGCCGGGCGGTAGACGTCCGCCGAGACCACCAGCACCGACTTCTTCTTGCGCTCCTTGAGGAAGCGCGCCAGCTTGCCGACGGTGGTGGTCTTGCCCGCGCCCTGCAGGCCGGCCATCAGGATCACCGCCGGCGGCGCGGCGTTCAGCGCCAGGTCTTCGTTGGCGGCGCCCATCAGCTCCACCAGCTCGGCCTGGACGATCTTCACGAAGGCCTGGCCGGGGGTCAGGCTCTTGGAAACCTCGGTACCGACCGCGCGTTCCTTGATCTTGTTGACGAAGTCCTTCACCACCGGCAGGGCGACGTCGGCCTCGAGCAGGGCCATGCGCACCTCGCGCAGGGTGTCCTTGATATTGTCCTCGGTCAGCTTGGCCTTGCCGGTGACATGGCGCAGCGTCTGTGAGAGGCGATCTGTTAGGTTTTCGAACATGCGCGGACCTATTCGGCTCGATGCGGACATCGGAGGATTTGCGGAGGCCGCGAGGCAGCGGCTGAATAGCGCGTCATTCTAGGTATTTTCTGGTGCGGGGGAAATCCCGCCGCCCGTCGGCCCGGATCAGAACTGCAGGCGGAGCATGTCCGCCAGGCGTCGATTCTCGGCCTGCGGCGAGCGCACGCAGGCCTTCAGCGTGCGCCGCAGGCAATCGATGAAGCACAGCGAAGCCTGGTCCAGCGCCTGGTCACGCAGCCAGATCACCGACTTGTCGCCCGGCTTCGCGCAGTGCTTCGCCGCCGGCCTGGTACATCTTCGCGGCCAGCCTGCTCGCCCTGGTCGGCTTGCGGCTCGCCCCGGAAACCGCCGGCAAGGACCTCGACTAGCACCCTCGCTCTGGCCGACCCGCCCTGCGCGGACCGGCGCCGGTGCGCTCGCTCGGTCCAAGCGGGCGCGACGTCTTTAAGCTGGGCGCGGTCTGTGCCACACTCACCGACTTTCGGGCCCGCGATTACAAGGACTTATGCATCCCCTGCTGCCCAGCCTCATCGCTGCTGTTCTCTACCTCGGCGCCACCACCTACCAGAGCTTCAACCTGGCCAGGCGCACCTCGCCGAGCAAACCCCTGCTGCTGCTGCTCGCCGCCCTGGCGCTGGCGACCCAGGCCGCCTGCCTGTCCCAGCAGCTGCTGACCCCTGCCGGACTGGTGCTGGACTTCTTCAATGCGGCCAGCCTGATCGCCGCCGCGGTGATCCTGCTGACCCTGCTGTCCTGCCTGCGCATACCGGTGGAAAACCTGCTACTCCTGCTGCTGCCCCTCGGCGCCCTGACGGTGCTGGCCGCAGCCCTGGTGCCCGGCGGCACCGTCCAGGCCATCAACGAAGGGCCGGGAATCCTGGCGCACATACTGCTGTCGATCCTGGCCTATGGCCTGTTGACCATGGCGGTGTTCCAGGCCCTGCTGCTGCTCCTGCAGGACCACCAGCTCAAACACAAGCACCCGTCCGGGCTGATCAAGAACTTCCCCGCGCTGCAGACCATGGAAAGCCTGCTGTTCGGCTTCCTCTGGGCCGGCTGGGGCCTGCTTTCGCTGTCGCTGCTGTCAGGCTGGCTGTTCGTCGACAACCTGTTCGCCCAGCACCTGGCGCACAAGACCATCCTTTCCTGCATCGCCTGGGTCGTATTCGGCGTGCTGCTCTGGGGCCGCCACCAGCTCGGCTGGCGCGGGCACAAGGCCATACGCTGGACCCTGGCGGGCTTCTGCCTGCTGATGCTGGCCTATTTCGGCAGCAAGCTGGTCCGCGAATTCATCCTTCACGTCTGAGCCGCACATGCACGGATTGCTCGCCGGCCTCCTCCTTGGCATCACCCTCTCCCTGGTTGCCGGCGCGATAGTCGCCTGGCTGGCGACCCGGCGCCGCCACGGGGTGGAGATCCAGCCACAATCGCGCCTGCCGGTGGCAGTGGCCGATGCGCTGCAACGGGTCACCATCAGCTCCATCATGATTCCCCGCAGCGAGATCCAGGGCATCGACCTGAATGCCTCGCCGGAGGAACTCCTCGCCCAGTTGCAGAACGCCACCCACACCCGCCTGCCGCTCTACCGCGAAGACATCAACCAGATCGAAGGCATCCTCCACTTGCGCCAGTTGCCGCGGCTGCTGACCGAAGGCCTGCCGAGCGCCGAGACCTTGATGACGGTGAGCCGGGACACCTACTTCGTGCCGGAAAGCACGCCGCTGCTGACCCAACTGGTCAATTTCCAGAAACAGAAGCGCCGCCTCGGCATCGTGGTGGACGAATACGGCGACGTGGTCGGCCTGGTCAGCCTGGAGGACATCTTCCAGGAACTGGTGGGCGAGTTCGGCAGCCTGGAAGACTTCGCCCCCAATCCCGGCATCCAGGCCCGCGACGACGGCCGCTACGAGCTGGACGGATCCCTGCACCTGCGCGAACTGAACCGGGTGCTCGGCTGGCACCTGCCCTGCGACGGCCCCAAGACCCTCAACGGCCTGGTCACCGAAGCCCTGGAACAGATTCCCGACTGCAGCGTGTGCCTCAAGGTCGGCCCCTACCGCCTGGAAATCCTCCAGTCCGGCGAAAACCGCGTACAGCGCGTGCTCGCCTGGCGCGCCGGCCTTACACCAAAGGCCTAGTGGCCGGGGCTCGGCCCCCTTCCTATAATCGGCCGAGGCTTACCTGCCCTCCCCCGGCCCCAGTCGCCACCCGCGACGCCATGCCATTCGCCGCACCTCGCGGCCACCTGAGAACCACCTGTAGCGGCCACCCCCGCCGCCAGTCTGGGTCCTGATGCCGGCAACCCTCCGCATCCCTCAGCATCCGACCGCACCAATGACCCGCCGGGCATTCCGCAGGGAGCACGCCCGGCCCATGCAAAGGGAATTCCACAGATGACCAGCGCCACCTTGAGCGACTCGTCCAGCAGCACGCCCGCCAACTCCCCCGCGCACGTGGCCACCGCCAGTTTCATCGGCACCGCCATCGAGTTCTACGACTTCTACGTCTACGCCACTGCCGCCGCGCTGGTGATAGGCCCGGTGTTCTTCCCGCAGACGTCCAGCACCGCGCAGATGCTCTCCGCCTTCCTCACCTTCGGCATCGCGTTCCTCGCCCGCCCGCTGGGCTCGGCGCTGTTCGGCCACTTCGGCGATCGCGTCGGGCGCAAGTCGACACTGGTCGCCTCGCTGTTGTTGATGGGCGTCTCCACCACCCTGATCGGCGTGCTGCCCGGCCACGACAGCATCGGCGCCTGGGCGCCCATGCTGCTCTGCGTGCTGCGCTTCGGCCAGGGCCTGGGGCTGGGCGGCGAATGGGGCGGCGCGGCGCTGCTCGCCACGGAGAACGCCCCGCCCGGCAAACGCGCCTGGTACGGCATGTTCCCGCAACTCGGCCCATCCATCGGCTTCCTCGCCGCCAACGGTCTGTTCCTCAGCCTGGCCATGCTGCTCAGCGACGAACAGTTCCGCGACTGGGGCTGGCGCATCCCCTTCCTGCTCAGCGCCGTCCTGGTGCTGGTGGGCCTGTATGTACGCCTGAAGCTGGAGGAAACGCCGGTCTTCGCCCAGGCCATGGCGCGCCAGGAGCGGGCCCGGGTGCCGCTGGTGGAAACTTTCGGCAGCCACTGGAAACCCACGCTGCTGGGCGCCCTGGCGATGGTGGTGTGCTACGCGCTGTTCTATATCTCCACGGTGTTTTCCCTGAGCTACGGGGTGACCAGCCTGGGGTACAGCCGCGAGACCTTCCTCGCCCTGCTCTGCTTCGCGGTGCTCTTCATGGCCCTGGCGACGCCAATCTCGGCCTGGCTCAGCGACCGCCTCGGGCGCAAGCCGGTGCTGATCGGCGGCAGCATCCTGGCGATCCTGTCCGGCTTCACCATGGAACCGCTGCTGACCCAGGGCACGGCCTACGGCGTCGCCCTGTTCCTCTGCATCGAGCTGTTCCTGATGGGCGTGACCTTCGCCCCCATGGGCGCGCTGCTACCGGAGCTCTTCCCCACCCGCGTGCGCTACACCGGGGCTTCGGCGGCCTACAACCTGGGCGGCATAGTCGGCGCCTCGGTTGCGCCCTTCTTAGCCCAGAAGCTGGTGGCCATGGGTGGACTCTCCTGGGTCGGCGGCTATGTATCGGCGGCAGCGGCAATCAGCCTGCTGGCGGTGCTCTGCCTGAAGGAAACCCGCGACAGCGACCTCAGCCTCACGCGCTGAGTCCGAGTGCCAGGCCCTCCGCCTCCCGGGGCGGCGAGGCCGCGGCGACGAACCAGTCCGCCAGCGACTCGCCCCAGACCCGGTAGCCCAGGGACGACGGATGGTAGCCATCCAGCGCCAGGAACTCCGCGCGCATCTCCAGGCGCGTGGCGCAACAGCCCACCCCTTCCCGCTTGGCCAGGTCATGCAGCTGCCGGTCCAGCAACTGCGCGCGCCAGCCAAGCAACTGGCGCAGCAGCCAGGGCAAGGCGCTGAAGTGCTGCAAGGGCGGGACCCCGGCCAGGAGGACCCGCGCGCCGCGACCAGCAAAGTGCCGCGCCAGGCCTTCGAGGGACTTCCGCCAGCGGCGGCTGGAACTGAAGTGGGTGGTGTCGTTGACGCCGAAGACCAGCAGCACCAGGTCGGCAGGTTCTTCCGCCACCAGGGGCAGCAGGCGTTCCAGGGCACCGCCGGCGGTAATCCCGTTCTCGCCGCAAGCACGCCAGGCCACGGGCCGGCCCAGGCGGGCCGCCAGGGCGCCGGCCAGCTGCCCGGCCAAGGCGAACTCCAGGCAGGAGGTGCCGACCCCGGCCACGGTGGATTCACCTATCAATAGAAGGCGCAGCGGCTCGCCATCGAACCCTGCGCCGGCAAGGCCCTGCCCCGGCCCGGCGGCAGGCGTCAGGCGCAGGGCGGTACGGCGGGTATGCACGGCCATTGGCAGGACCAGCGGCAGCAGCGGCAGCGCCGCCACCCACCAGCACAGCCCGGCCAGGCGGCTCACAGCTGGACGTCGACGGCCTGAGCTGAACGGGTCGCCTTGGCTCGCGCCAGGTCGGTGGACTCGTCCCGCGCCAGGGCCACGCCCATGCGGCGCTGGCCGTCCACTTCCGGTTTGCCGAACAAGCGCAGGGCAGTGTCCGGTTCGCTGAGGGCCGCGCCGAGATTGCCGAAGCTGACCTGGCTGGACGTGCCTTCTACCAGTATCACCGCCGAAGCCGACGGCCCCTGCTGGCGAATGGCCGGGATTGGCAGGCCGAGGATGGCGCGAGCATGCAGGGCGAACTCGGACAGGTCCTGGGAGATCAGGGTGACCAGACCGGTATCGTGGGGACGCGGCGAGACTTCGCTGAACCACACCTGGTCGCCCTTGATGAACAGCTCGACGCCGAACAGGCCACGACCGCCCAGGGCCTCGGTAACCGCCTGGGCGATGCGTTCGGATTCGGCCAGGGCCTTCGGGCTCATGGCCTGGGGCTGCCAGGACTCGTGGTAATCGCCCTTCACCTGGCGGTGGCCGATGGGGGCGCAGAAGCTGGTGCCGCCGACATGGCGCACGGTGAGCAGGGTGATCTCGTAGTCGAAATCGATGAAGCCTTCGACAATCACCCGCCCCTTGCCGGCGCGGCCGCCTTCCTGGGCATAGTCCCAGGCAGTCTTGAGGTCGGCGTCGGACTTAAGCACCGATTGGCCCTTGCCGGAGGAGCTCATGATCGGCTTGACCACGCAGGGGTAGCCGACGCTGGCCACGGCGGCGCTGTAGTCCTCGAAGCTGTCGGCGAAGTGGTAGGGCGAGGTGGGAACGCCCAGCTCTTCGGCCGCGAGACGGCGGATGCCCTCGCGGTTCATGGTCAATTGGGCGGCGCGGGCGGTCGGCACCACGGTGAAGCCTTCGGCTTCCAGCTCCACCAGGGTGGCGGTGGCGATGGCCTCGATCTCCGGCACGATGTAGTGCGGCTTCTCCTGCTCGATCACCGCCCGCAGCGCGGCGCCGTCGAGCATGCTGATGACGTGGCTGCGATGGGCCACCTGCATGGCTGGGGCATCGGCGTAGCGGTCGACGGCGATCACTTCACAGCCGAGGCGCTGCAGTTCGATCACCACCTCCTTGCCGAGCTCGCCGGAGCCGCACAGCAGTACACGGGTCGCGCTGGGCGACAAGGGGGTTCCAATACGGGGCATGGCGTTTCCTCGGGGGTCAAGAAGCCTGGGTCGGGGGCGTGATGAACAGGCCGCTGGCCTTGGCGCGCTCGAAACAGCGGACCAGCACCTCGCGGCGCTCGGCGTTGTCCATGCGACCCCAGCGGGTGATTTCGTCGGCGCTGCGCTGGCAGCCGCTGCAGATGTCATGGTCGTCCAGCACGCAGACCTGCACGCAGGGCGAGCGGACGGGGCGTTCGGCATCCATCAGTCGTCCTGCTCTGCCAGGTCGCGGGCGTAACGCTGGGCGTTGTGCACATAGTGGGCGGCGCTGGCCTCGAGCATCTTCTTCTGCTGCTCGCTCAGCTCGCGCACCACCTTGCCGGGGGAGCCCATGACCAACGAGCCGTCGGGAATTTCCTTGCCTTCGGGGATCAGCGCATTGGCGCCAATGATGCAGTACTTGCCAATCTTGGCACCGTTGAGCACCACGGCGTTGATGCCGATCAGGCTGTAGTCGCCCACCGAGCAGCCGTGGAGCATGGCGTTGTGGCCAATGGTGACCGAGCGGCCGATGTTCAGCGGGTAGCCCATGTCGGTGTGCATCACGGTGCCGTCCTGGACATTGCTGTTCTCGCCGATGTGGATCAGCTCGTTGTCGCCGCGCAGCACGGCGCCGAACCAGACGCTGGCACCGGCGTCGAGCCGCACCTTGCCCACCAGGGTGGCGGTGGGGGCGGCCCAGCTATCGGGATGGGCTTCGACCTGGGCGGTTCCAAGGCGGTATTTCATCAGGCGCTCCTCGAACGGGGCTTATTTGAGTTTTATGAAGCTGGCGGGCGCGCGGGTCATCTCGATCCCGGCGTCGTAGACCAGGTTGACCAGCTCGACGACCATGATCGCGGTCAGGCCCCAGATCTTGAATTCGCCGTACTGATAGCTGGGCACGTACCAGCTGCGGCCGAGGTAGTCGATGCGGTGGGTCATCTGCCGCGGATCGTCGCGGAAGAACTCCAGCGGCACGCTGAACACCGAGTCGATCTCGCCGTCGTTGGCCTTGTACTGGACGAAATCCGGAACCAGCCCCACATAGGGCGTGACCTTGATGCCATGGCGGGAGACCAGGGTGCTGAGCGGGCCTATGACTTCCACCAGGCCGGGCGGCAGGCCGACTTCTTCTTCCGCCTCGCGCAGGGCGGTGCGGATCAGGTCCGCGTCTTCGGGATCGCGACGGCCGCCGGGGAAAGCCACTTCGCCGCCATGGGTGGACAGGCCGCTGGCGCGCAGGGTCAGGATCAGCTCGGGCTCGTCGCTGCGGGTAATCGGCACCAGCACCGCAGCTTCAGGGAAGTCGCGATCGGTCTCCAGGGTTTTCGGGGAGTAGCTCTGCACACGACGGAGCAGGTCATCCAGCATGGACTTTCTCATTGTTCTCGACTGCCCGGCATCATGGCATGAACCATTGGGCCGCCCAACCCCCGTACCGACAGGTCGCACCATTCACCACCTTTGGTTGGCCCCGCCCGTGGCTTGCCGTGCGACACCATGCCGCGCCAAGATGGATGCCCGACCTTGAGGAACTTTGATGAAATTCTGCAGCCAGTGCGGCGGCCCGGTCGTCCAGCGCATCCCCGATGGCGACAACCGGCTGCGCCATGTGTGCGAAAGCTGCCACACCATCCATTACCAGAACCCGCGCATCGTCGCCGGCTGCCTGCCGATATGGGGCGAGCAGGTGTTGCTCTGCCGCCGCGCCATCGACCCGCGCAAGGGCTACTGGACGCTGCCCGCCGGTTTCATGGAGAACGGCGAGACCATGCAGCAGGCGGCCAGCCGGGAAACCCTCGAGGAAGCCTGCGCGCGCGTGCGCAACCTCAGCCTCTATACCCTGTTCGATCTGCCGCACATCAGCCAGGTGTACACCTTCTTCCGCGCCGAACTGGTGGACCTGGACTTCGCCGCCGGCAACGAGAGCCTGGAAGTGCGACTTTTTCACGAACGGGAGATTCCCTGGTCCGAGCTGGCTTTTCCGACAGTGGGCCGTACCTTAGAATGCTACTTCGCCGACCGCGCCGGCCAGGTCTTCCCGGTGCGCAACGAGCCGATCGCACCGTTGCTGGCCTATTACAAAAAAGCCTGACCGCTAATCTGCTTACTAGAACACTGTGGGGATGTTGTGCCGATGCGCTGGTTGCTAGTCGTACTTTCCATGAGCCTCGCCGCTCTCGCCCAGGCCAGCACTACGCCGTCGCTGGGCGGCAAATCCATCGACAAGGTCCTGGTGGTGAAATCGGAGCGCTCGCTGCTGCTGATGAACCGTGGCGACGTGCTCAAGTCCTATCGCATCTCCCTCGGCAAGCAGCCCAGCGGGCCCAAGATTCGCGAGGGCGACCAGCGCACCCCGGAAGGCTTCTACTGGATCGACTGGCGCAAGACCAGCGACAAGTTCAACCTGGCCCTGCACATCTCCTACCCCAATGCCCGCGACGCCGCCAAGGCCCGGGAAAAGGGCGTGCTGCCCGGCGGCATGATCATGATCCACGGCACCCCGCTGGATGAGGAATACCCGGAGTGGTATTTCCATTCCCTGGACTGGACCGAGGGCTGCATCGCCATGAAGAACTCAGACATGCGCGAAATCTGGAGCCTGGTGAGGGACGGCACGTTGATCGAGATCCGCCCCTGAGCCCAACTGCTACGAAAAAAGGCGCCTTCTGGCGCCTTTTTTCTTGCAAGTGGGAGCGAAGCGTCCTGGTAGGGTGCGCTGCGCGCGCCGATGTACTTGCGCAGACTGCCCGGTGCGCGCGGCGCACCCTACGGGATGCCTCGGCGAAGAATTCGCGTTTTTCAGGCAGATTTAGGCCGAGGCGGCCAAAGGGCGAAAGCTGAAATAGAAACGCAAGGCATCGATGAGATCGGCGTATTCCGTCGGCGGGGCCACCAGGGAGAATCCCGAATCGTAGTTTCCGGGGGTCACATCCTCGTGGCACCACTGGCAAGTGGCGTAGAAATCGATGAAGTGCAACTGCCCGTCCTGGCCTGGAATCTTCAGGCGCATATCGAAACGGGCACCCACCAGCATGGGCAACTGGCTGATCAGCATCAGGCCGTCCATGGAGACATTGCCCAGGTACCCCATGGGCTTGTCTGTGAAGCGATTGAACACCTTCAGGTAGTAAGGCAGCTGATGGCGTTCGATACGGCGCTTGGTAGGCATGATATCAAATCGCTATTAATGGCACTTCAGTATGGACTCATTGCCGGCCTGGACCAACCTTCACTGGCATTCGCGCGCCATGCTCTGTGCGAGCTGGCGACGGATGGTCTCGATCTGCCCATCAGTGTAGTAGTGTCGCTCGCCCCGCTCGTCGAGCCGATAGAAAGGCCCGCCGTCGCTCAGCTGATCCTGTTGCTCGCGCAGTTCGCCGCACCTTTTCTGCAGCTGCTCGCGCGCCTGTGCGGCCCGGGTGGCGGCGACCGCCTGCTCGTCGCGACGCGCGTCGTAGAATTTCGCTGCGCGCTCCTCGCGCTCCCGGGTGGCCTGGTCCCGCTCCACCACCTGGGGTTTCACCGTCACCTGCTCGGCCCCGGCCCGGGGCTTTTCGCTGAAATGCACTTGCCCCTGGGCATCGGTCCAGCGATAGATCTCGGCACTGGCAACCGCGGGAGCCAGCAGCAGGCAACACAACAGGTGACGCATTCCATGTCTCCTTGGGTAGAGGGTCAGCTTAGCCATGGCCAGGCGCGGCTCAAGCCGGCAACGACCGACGGCCTTGCGGGAGGTCAGAGCGGCGCAGAATGGGTCCTTGCCGTGCTGCTACCCAGGCGGCCGAGCTGCTGCAGTGTCTCCAGGCGCGCCTTGGCCCGGTAAGCGTACTCGCTGGTCGGGTAACGGGCGATGATGAACTGGTAGGTCTGCGCCGCATCGACGAAGAGTTTCTGGCGCTCCAGGCACTGCCCGCGCAGCAGCGAGATTTCCGGCTGCAGGTACTGACGGGAACGGCTCTTGCGCTCGGCCTTGGACAGCTCGAGCATCACGTCCGCGCAATCGCCATCCTCATAGGAGCTATAGGCATTGTTCAGGTGATGGTCGAGGGACCAGCGGGTGCAGCCCGCCGTGGCCGCCAGCAGGGTGAGGATGATCAGGGTTCGCATGGGTAATTCCTCCGTCCACGAGGATATCGGCCAGGCGCGCCGCTTCTTCAGGCCGCCGGGCAAAAGCCGTCGCCAAGCATAACCTCCGATTGGTCCTGCCGGCTCCTACCGCAGGTGGCGACCGGCCACTGCTAGACTGCCGGGGTCGCCAACGGCCCCGGTCCAGCCATGCATTCCAAGCGTCCTGCCCTGCTCGCCCTCTGCCTCCTGCTGGGCGCCTGTTCACCCACCACCCCGCTGTTCATCGCCCAGGTCACTACCAACGAAGTGGTGGAATACAAGGCCATGAAGAGCAAGCGCATGGCCGCCGCGGTGGAGGAGGAAGGCGACCTGCTCACCTACAGCGCCATTGCCATACGCGACGCCAAGAGCCCTGAGGCGGAAGAGCTCTACCTGGTGGGCTACCGCGACGACAAGTTCAGCGATGACGTCCGCGCCATCGCCCTCTACCAGATCGGTCTGATCTACATGAGCCGCTACAACGACCAGCGCGACGATGCCAAGGCGCTGGCCTACCTGGAGCGGGTACTGAACGAATTCCCCACCAGCCGCGCCGCCGAACGGGCCGCGGCGCGCATCCTGATCATCGGCCAGCGGGCAAGGGAGCCGGTGCAGAAAAGCTCCCGCGAGCTGCTCGCAAGCTGGCAGCCGAGCGACAACCTGGACCTCTACCAGGCGGGCCTGGACCCCGACATGACCCTGCTGTCCCGCCGCGCCGTGCTCAAGGACCGCGTCGCCGAAGCCGAAGAACTCTACCTGCTGGCCCTCTCCGACGCCCATGTGCAGCCGGATATCAAGGAGAAGGCGCTCTACCAGCTGGGGCTGATGTACCTGGCGCCGGACAATCCCCATGCCAACCGCGACAAGGCCATCGGCTACCTGCGCCGATTGCTGGTGCAGTTCCCCGCCAGCGACCTGGCCGGCAAGGCCTCGCGACACCTCGACCAGGCACTCAACCAGGACCGTCCCTGACACCGTCTGGCGGGCCACCTGAAACAATTCAGCGGGTAGTGAAAAGTAACAATGACTACAGTTTCCTCGCGTAGTAGCCTCGGGCTCTGCTTGAAAAATGGAGTCTTCGCATGCCCTTCCGCCGCACCAAAATCGTCGCCACCCTCGGCCCGGCCAGCAACTCCCCGGAGGTCCTGGAGCAACTGATCATCGCCGGGCTGAACGTCGCCCGCCTGAACTTCTCCCACGGCAGCCCCGAGGAACACAAGGCACGCGCCCGACTGGTCCGCGAGCTGGCCGCCAAGCACGGCCGCTTCGTCGCCCTGCTCGGCGACCTGCAGGGGCCGAAGATCCGCATCGCCAAGTTCACCAACAAGCGCATCGAACTGAAGGAAGGCGACACGTTCCGCTTCTCCGTCACCCATCCGCGCGACGCCGGCAACCAGGAAGTGGTGGGCATCGACTACCCGGACCTGGTCAGGGACTGCGGCGTGGGCGATGAACTGCTGCTGGACGACGGCCGCGTGGTCATGCGTGTGGAAGGCACCAGCGCCGACGAACTGCACTGCCGCGTACTGATCGGCGGCCCGCTGTCCGACCACAAGGGCATCAACCGTCGCGGCGGCGGCCTCACCGCCCCGGCCCTGACCGCCAAGGACAAGGCCGACATCAAGCTGGCTGCGGAAATGGAACTGGACTACCTGGCCGTGTCCTTCCCCCGTGATGCCGCCGACATGGAACTGGCCCGCCGCCTGCGCGACGAGGCCGGTGGCAAGGCCTGGCTGGTCGCCAAGATCGAACGCGCCGAAGCCGTGGCCGACGACGAAGCCCTCGACGGCCTGATCCGCGCCAGCGACGCGGTGATGGTGGCCCGTGGCGACCTCGGCGTGGAAATCGGCGATGCCGAGCTGGTGGGCATCCAGAAGAAGATCATCCTGCACGCCCGCCGCTACAACAAAGCCGTGATCACCGCGACCCAGATGATGGAGTCGATGATCCACAGCCCGATGCCGACCCGCGCGGAAGTCTCGGACGTAGCCAACGCCGTGCTCGACTACACAGACGCCGTGATGCTCTCGGCCGAAAGCGCCGCCGGCGAATACCCGGTGGAAGCCGTGCAGGCCATGGCGCGCATCTGCCAGGGCGCCGAGAAGCACCCGGACACCCGCCGCTCCGGCCACCGCATCGGCAATACCTTCGAGCGCTGCGACGAGAGCATCGCCCTGGCGTCGATGTACACCGCCAACCATTTCCCCGGCATCAAAGCCATCATCTGTCTGACCGAAAGCGGCTACACCCCGCTGATCATGTCGCGCATCCGCTCCTCGGTGCCGATCTACGCCTACTCTCCGCACCGCGAGACCCAGGCCCGCGTGGCGCTGTTCCGTGGCGTCGAGACCATCCCCTTCGACGCTGCTGCACTGCCCCCGGAAAAGGTCAGCCAGATGGCCGTGGACGAATTGCTGCAGCGCGGCGTGGTGACCAAGGGCGACTGGGTGATCCTGACCAAGGGCGACAGCTACACCACCCAAGGCGGCACCAACACCATGAAGATCCTCCACGTCGGCGACCTGTTGGTCTGACCCGGACTGGAACGAAAAAGCCGCCCTTCGGGGCGGCTTTTTTCATGGTGTGGACTGAAACCCTGTAGGGGCGAATTCATTCGCCAAGCAGGCCGAAGGTCTGCCCCGCAAAGCCGAGGGGGGCAGCGGAGCTGCCCTTGGCGAATGAATTCGCCCCTACAAGCCAGGTTCGCCCCGGCAGGCCCTTCAGGTTCACACGAACTTCGAGAAATCCGGCTTGCGCCGCTGGGTGAAGGCCGACAGCGCCTCCACCGCTTCCGGCGAACGCAAGCGCTGGCCGAACAGCTCGCCCTCCTCGCTGATCACCCGGCGCAGCTCCTCGCGTCCCGGCGCCTGCATCAGGCGCTTGCTGTCCTCCAGTGCCGAAGGCGCCAGATCGAGGAAGCGCAGCGCTGCTTCCTTGGCACGAGCAAAGGTCACGGCGCCATTTTCCAGGGCGGAGTTGGCGATGCCCCAACTGGCCGCCTGCTCGCCGGTGAACCCCTCGCCCAGCAGCAGCAGCTCTGCCGCCTTCGCATGGCCGAGCAGGCGCGGCAGGATCAGGCTGGAGCCGAACTCGGGGCACAGGCCGAGGTTGACGAAGGGCATTTTCAGCTTGGCGTCGCAACTGACGTAGACCAGGTCGCAGTGCAACAGCAGGGTGGTGCCGATGCCCACCGCCGGACCGCTGACCGCTGCCACCACCGGCTTGCGGAAATCGAACAGCGCGCGCATGAACTGGAACACCGGGCTGTCCATGCTCGACGGCGGCTCCTGAAGGAAGTCGACAATGTCGTTGCCGCTGGTGAAGCACTCTTCACTACCGGTGATCAGCACCGCGCGGACCTCTCGATCCTCCTGCGCCGCATCCAGCACCTCGGCCATGCGGCTATACATCGCGCGGGTCAGGGCGTTCTTCTTGTCCGGACGATTCATACGCAGTGTCAGCAGGCCCTGCTCGCGCTCGACCAGAATGTGCTCGCTCATGGAAATCCTCGATGTTCTAGTGCCCGCTCAGACTTCGCGGGTCAGGAAGGTATCGGCCAGCAACTGGTTGCGCGGCAGGCCGGCCAAGTAGAGCCGGCGCGCGAAATCCTCGACGCTGGCGGGATCGCCGCAGAGTAAGGCGATGGTCTGGCGGGAAACAAGGCGGAATTGCGCCAAAACCTCCGGCAGCTCGGCCGGAGTAATCAGCTGCAATGCCAGGCCGGGGTGGGCTGCGGTCAGCTCCGCCAAGGGCTCGGCCAGGTAATGCCCGCTGGGCCCATGGGCCAGGTGAATGACGCGGATAGGCCCCTGGTGATGGTGCCGCAGGGCTTCGCGCAACAAGCCCCAGAGCGGCGCCAGGCCAGTGCCCGAAGCGAGGAACAGCAGGGGTCGCGTGTCCCAGGCCGGGTCGTAGTGAAGCGCGCCGCCATGCAGCTCGCCGAGGCGCAGCCGGTCGCCCGGCGCCAGGCGCCGCGCGCGGTCGCTGAACAGGCCGGGACTTCGGCAATCCAGGTGGAATTCCAGCCAGTCCTCGACGCCGGGCAGGCTGGCCAGGGAATAGGGCCGGGCGATGCCCTCATCGTTCCACAGCAGCAGGTGCTGGCCCGCGCTGTAACGCAGCGGCCGGGAAGGTGCGAGACGCAGGCGCAGGACATCCGGGGCTGGCCAGTCGAGGCTCGCCACCTGCGCCTCGATGCCATCGCGGGCCGGGTCGAACACTTCCACCACCAGGTCCTGCACCACCAGGCACTGGCAGGACAACCGCCAACCTTCGGCGCGCTGGAGGCGGTCGAGGGCTTCCGGCTTGGCGTCCGCCGGCTCGCCGGACAGGCAACGGACCAGGCAGGCATGGCAACTGCCCGCACGGCAACTGTAGGGCACCTTGCAGCCCCCTGCATTGAGTGCATCCAGCAGGTTGCTGGCAGGCGCCACGGTCCAGCGTTTTCCGGCAACTTCGAGTTCAGGCACCCTGCCCCTCCCAGGCGGCGTCGCAGCGGTTACGTCCGCCGCGCTTTGCCCGATAGAGTGCCTGATCCGCACGCTGCAGCGCATCATCCAGATCTTCCCCGGCGACCAGCAGGGTCATGCCCGCCGAGAGGCTCAACCGCTCGACCTGCACGCCCACCGGCTCGGCGCAGGCAAAAGCTTCGCGCAGGCGCTCGCAGCAGGCGGTGAGGCGGTCCGCGTCGCCGTTGGGCAAGAGCAGCACGAACTCCTCGCCGCCGTAGCGCGCCAGTACATCACCGTCGCGCAGGCAGGCCCGCGCTACCGCGGCGAAGGTCTGCAGCACCCGGTCACCGGCGGCGTGGCCGTGGACATCGTTGATCCGCTTGAAATGGTCGAGGTCGATCAGCGCCAGGCCGTGCTGGCGGTTCGGCGCCAGGCTGTCCAGCTCGCGACTGGCCAGACGCAGGAAGTGGCGGCGGTTGAACAGCCCGGTCAGCTCGTCGGTGGCCACCAGGTCCTCCAACTGGCGCATCATGCCCCGCAGGGTGTCCTGGTGCGCCTGCAACGCGAAGCGGCGCTGGCGCATGCGCTGACGCAGGGCCTGAACATAGCTGGCGAACAGGCTCAGCCAGACCATCAGCACGAACAGCACACAGACCTGCAGCAGTGCCAGTGCCGGCTCGGCCAGTTGCATCCGATAGGCTTCGAACAGGTTGAGGCCGGCGAAGGCGAAGAAGGCGAACGCCGCGCAGCGGGTGAAGACCCTCGGTTTGAGCTGGAATATGCCGAACAGCATGATCAGCACGTAGATCACTACCAGCGCACCGCGGGCGCTGTCGACCATGGACATCAGCCAGGTATGCCAGCCGAGGGCGAGCAGGACCTGTAGCTCGGTCAGGCTGGGGTCGCTGAACTGCAGGTTGCGCCCGCTGCTGAACAGCCAGAACAGCACGAGCTGGGAGAGGGCCACCAGACCGACGCCAAGCATGGCGGTGGATGCCGGGACTCGGAACAGGCCGCCCAGCAGGGCCACCGAGCACAGCAGCAGAATCATCGTGTAGGTGGCCACGGCCATGCCAAAGCGCTTCAGCAGCAGACTCTGCAAGGCTCTATGGCTTATCCGCTGGCTGGATGGGCTCATGGGCTCCCTCCCGTGATGGCACCATGCCTTCAATGTACCCTTGTGATCACAAATTTCATAGTGCGTAGGAAGTGTCCGACAACCGACCAAGGTCGACTACCGACGACTGTGCCCGGCCGGTACCACGCGCTATACTGCCGCGCCTTTTTAGCCTCGCGCGCCGGGTCGTGGTCCGGCGCTTCCCTGATGTTCCCGTTCTAAGAGGAGCGCACCCATGACCGTGATCAAGCAAGACGATCTGATCCAGAGTGTCGCCGACGCCCTGCAGTTCATCTCCTACTACCACCCCGTGGATTTCATCCAGGCCATGCACGAGGCCTACCTGCGCGAAGAGTCGCCCGCCGCGCGCGATTCCATGGCGCAGATCCTGATCAACTCGCGCATGTGCGCCACCGGCCACCGCCCGATCTGCCAGGACACCGGTATCGTCACCGTGTTCGTCCGCGTCGGCATGGACGTGCGCTGGGACGGCGCCACCATGAGCGTCGACGACATGATCAACGAGGGCGTGCGTCGCGCCTACAACCTGCCCGAGAACGTCCTGCGCGCGTCCATCCTGGCCGACCCGGCCGGCGCCCGTAAGAACACCAAGGACAACACCCCGGCGGTCATCCACTACTCCATCGTCCCCGGCAACACAGTGGAAGTGGACGTCGCAGCCAAGGGCGGCGGCTCCGAGAACAAGTCGAAGATGGCCATGCTCAACCCGTCCGACTCCATCGTCGACTGGGTGCTGAAGACCGTCCCGACCATGGGCGCCGGCTGGTGCCCGCCGGGCATGCTCGGTATCGGCATCGGCGGCACCGCCGAGAAAGCCGCGGTGATGGCCAAGGAAGTGCTGATGGAATCCATCGACATCCATGAGCTGAAAGCCCGCGGCCCGCAGAACAAGATCGAGGAAATGCGCCTCGAGCTGTTCGAGAAGGTCAACCAGCTGGGCATCGGCGCCCAGGGCCTGGGCGGCCTGACCACCGTGCTCGACGTCAAGATCATGGACTACCCGACCCACGCCGCCTCGCTGCCGGTGTGCATGATCCCCAACTGCGCCGCCACCCGTCACGCCCACTTCGTGCTCGACGGCTCCGGCCCGGCTGAGCTGGAAGCACCGCCGATGGACGCCTACCCGGAAATCGTCTGGGAAGCCGGCCCGTCCGCGCGCCGCGTCGACCTGAACAGCATCACCCCGGAAGAAGTGCAGAGCTGGAAGCCGGGCGAGACCATCCTGCTCAACGGCAAGATGCTCACCGGCCGCGACGCCGCGCACAAGCGCATGGTCGACATGCTGAACAAGGGTGAAGAACTGCCGGTGGACCTGAAGGGCCGCTTCATCTACTACGTCGGCCCGGTCGATCCGGTCGGTGACGAAGTGGTTGGTCCGGCTGGCCCGACCACCGCGACCCGGATGGACAAGTTCACCCGCCAGATCCTCGAGAGCACAGGCCTGCTGGGCATGATCGGCAAGTCCGAGCGCGGCCCCATCGCCATCGACGCGATCAAGGACAACAAGGCCGTGTACCTGATGGCCGTCGGCGGTGCTGCCTACCTGGTGGCCCAGGCGATCAAGAAGTCCAAGGTCCTGGCCTTCGCCGAACTGGGTATGGAAGCCATTTACGAGTTCGACGTGAAAGACATGCCGGTGACCGTTGCGGTCGACACCAACGGCGAGTCGGTGCACATCACCGGCCCGGCGATCTGGCAGAAGAAGATCGCCGAGAACCTGGCGGTGGAAGTGAAATGATCCACTGACGCAAGAAAAAATGCCCGGCACAATGCCGGGCATTTCATTTGCCATGCACTTCCCGGCCACCCCGGAAACCTGCCGGCGCGAATGACTACCGAATTTCCAGGATGATCTGCCCAGCATGAACACCTATGTCGGCTCAACTGTCCGCAAGGGCGCCGCGGCCTCCAATCCTGGCAACCTGCCACTGGCCGATCTCTCGATGCGCAGTGACATCCAGGGGCTACGCGCCATCGCCGTGCTGGCGGTGATCATCTTCCATGCGAACAAGGCCTGGCTCCCGGGCGGATTCATCGGCGTCGATATCTTCCTGGTGATTTCCGGCTTTCTGATTACCTCCATCATCCTGCGCCAGCGGGCGGACGGCCGCTTCAGCTTCAAGGATTTCTACCTGGGCCGGTTAAGGCGCATCGTCCCTGCCTACCTGGTGCTGCTGACGGTGGTGGCTGGCGTGATGTCCGCACTGCTGACTCCAGCCGATTTCAGTTACTTCAAGAAGAGCCTCAACGCGGCGCTCTACTTCAACAGCAACCATTATTTCGCCGGCTTCGGCGACTACTTCGCCCCCAGTGCCCATGAGCTTCCCCTGCTGCACATCTGGTCCCTGGCCGTGGAGATGCAGTTCTACCTGATCCTGCCGCTGTTTCTGGTCCTGATCCCGGCACGCCTGTACAAGTGGTTGCTACCCACCCTGGCAGTGCTGGTGACGGCCTACGTGAGTTACCGCCTCGCCGATGCCGCAAACCGCCAGGCCACTTACTTTTCCCTCCTGGCGCGCATCCCCGAATTCCTCGTCGGCTCCTGCCTTACGGTATTGCGGCCCGGCGGCCTGTCTTCCCCCCGCCTTGCCAGCGCCCTGGCCTGGCTCGGCCTGGCGGCCGTGATCGGCAGCCTGGTTTGGATCGACGAATCCCGCGCCTTCCCGGGCTGGATAGCGCTTCTGCCCTGCCTGGGCGCGGCGCTGATGATGGCCTCGCGGCACGGGCCGGTCAGCCGTTTCCTGTCCACGCGCCCCATGGTCTGGATCGGTGGCCTCTCCTACTCGCTCTACCTCTGGCACTGGCCAGTCCTGGCGGGGATCCGCTACTACACCGGACGGTATGAGCTCCTGCCTGTCGAGTTGCTGTGGTTCGCGCTGCTCACCCTCGGCTTATCCTACCTGTCCTACCGCTGGATCGAGCGGCCTTTCCGCTCCGCCCGCGATCGTCGCGCCACGCTGGCGCGGGTCCTGGTGCTGGGCATCGTGGCGGTTCCACTGATCGCCACCTCCAGCAAAGTCAATCGCTCCATGGTCGCGCCGCTCCCCGTCGAACAGACGCGCTATGCGGTGGATGCGGAAATCTGCCACGGCAAGATAGTCGGCGACTGCATCCGGGGTGACCGGGCGGGCAAGGAGACGCTCCTGGTCCTCGGCGACAGCCACGCAGCGCAATTGAATCTATTCTTCGACCAGTTAGGCAGGATCAACCACTCCGCTGCCCGGATCATTACTGGCAGCAGCTGCGTGACTATCCAGGGATTCGACTTCGCACGCCTGCCCGACTGGGCCCAGCCAGCGTGCACCGCCCAGATCGCCGCTGCGGCGCCCTTGATCCGCAGTGCGGACAAAATCGTGATCGCAGCAATGTGGCAGTACCAGGTCCAGAGCCCGGCATTCCTGCAGGCCTTCGAGCAATTCCTCGAAGCTACCGACGCCAGGGACCAGAAGGTGCTTGTGATGGCTCAGCTACCGATGTTCGACTCGGACATGCAGCGCATGGACCGGTTCGCCCAACTGCACCTGCCGATCAGCCGCAAGCTCAACGACCAATGGCAGGCAGCCAACCGCACAATCGCGGACATTGTCGCCAGGCACCCGTCCGCACGTTTCCTCGACCTTTCCGCAGCGCCGCTGTTTTCCTCGGCGCCGTTCTTCGACAACACCCTCATCTACTACGACAAGCACCACCTGAACGAAACCGGTGCGCGTCGCTACGCCGAACTGGCGGCCCCCTTCTTCCGGGACTTCTGACTGCAAGCTGTCGCGCCAGCCCGGAAGGCGCGGCAGCACGGGAGATCAGCCTGCAATTGGGCGCGCCTGCTCGAACTGCTCCGGCCAATCGCGGCGGGTGAATACCTGGCCTTCGGCGCGCACCCGGCGGACCGCCTCCAGATCCAGGTCGCAGACCAGCCAGCGGCTGGTGGCCGGACAGAGCTCGGCGCTCTCGGCGATCACCCCGTCGCTCGGCATGCCGTAGTCCGGCGGCACGTAGAGGCCGGCGCGGCCGATATTTTCGTCCAGGGCCGGCGACCAAGGCGCCAGGCCCACGGTGGGCGCCTGCAGCACGGCGATCTGGTTTTCCAGAGCGCGGGCCTGGGCGCCAATGCGCACCCGGTGGTAGCCAGCCTCGGTGTCGGTGCAGCTGGGCGCGAGGATCAGGTCGGCGCCCCCCTCGGCCAGGGTGTGCGCCAGCAGTGGGAATTCGTTGTCATAGCAGATCAGGATGCCGAGGCGTCCCAGGGTCGTGTCGAACACCTTGAGCCCCTCCCCCGCCGCAATGCCCCATTGCTCGCGCTCGAAGCGGGTCATGATCAGCTTGTCCTGGAAGCCCAGTTCGCCGCCCGGACCGAACAGCCAGGCGCGGTTGCGGTAGCGCCCATCGGCATCGCGCACCGGCAGGCTGCCAGGTTGCAGGTAGACGCCGAGCCTGGCCGCGATACCGGTGCACAGGGCCCGCCAATCCTGCAACAACGGTTGGATGCCGGCGATGGACGCCTGCAGATCACCGCGCTCCGCCTGCGGCAGCTGCCCCGCCAGAACCAGGCCAGCGTATTCCGGTAGCACCAGCAGCTTCGCGCCCCGAGCCGCCGCTTCAGCGCAGAGGCCTTCCAGGTGGGCGGCATAGGCCTCCCAGCTTTCGTGGAGCTCGATGGCGTACTGGCAGGCGGCGATCCTGATCATGGGGTGAGCTCCTTGAGCCAGAAGGACATGGGTTTGGCCGATTCGCTTTGCTCGTCCAGGTCGCGCCAGTGGTACTCGGTGCGCAGTTCCGGGTGGTGGCGATAACCACGCCGCGCCCAGAACTCATTGAGCGGCTGGTAGCCGGGTGGGCGCCGCGGGTGGTCGGCCGGCCGCTCCACCGCACAGAAGGCGCAATGCCCGAAGCGTCCCAGATGTCGCGCATAGGCTTCGCGCTCGGCGAAGAAGCGCACACCGAGGCCACTGCCACGGTATTCAGGCAACAACACCGACTCGCCGAAGTAGAAGATTCGCTGCGGGTCCCAGCCCTTCTCGCGGAAGGGGCGCTGGAACTCCTCGGTCTCGTCCGCCATGGGCAGGCCGGTGGAGGCTCCCACCACCCGCTCGCCGTCCTGAGCCAGGACGAACAGGCTTTCTGGGGACTCGGCATAGGTGGCCAGGTAACGTGCTTCGTATTCCAGCGAGCCGTCGTAGAGGTAGGGATATTCGCGGAACACCGTAAGACGCAGACGTGCGAGGTCATCGATATGGGGCGCGATCGCGGCGCCCTGGAGCAGGCGGATATGCATGGAAGCGGTCGTTCTGGCGATGTGGGTGACGCCCCTGGCTAAGCCGGGTATGGGCCAAGAACCTATCATGCCCGGCACGGACCGACTGACCCCATTGCGACAGGAACCCAACCATGACCGCTACCGAACTGGTGCAAGCCTATTACGATGCCTTCAACGCCGGGAACATGCCGGCCTTTCTCGCCCTGCTCAGCGAGGACGTGGTGCACGACATCAACCAGGGTGAACGGCAGATGGGCAAGGCCGCCTTCGCCGCCTTCATGGACAAGATGAACCGCTGCTACAAGGAACGGCTTTCCGACATCGTGATCATGCAGAACGCCGACGGCAGTCGCGCCGCCGCCGAGTTCGTGGTGCACGGCCAGTACCTGGCCGACGACGAAGGGCTGCCGCCGGCCAAGGGCCAGACCTACGTGCTGCCGGCCGGGGCCTTCTTCCATATCCACGTTGGCAAGATCGCCCGCGTGACCAACTACTACAACCTGAACGACTGGGTGGAGCAGGTCTGCTGATCAGGACGCGCTCCGCGCCTTCGGCAGTTCGACGACCGTGGCGCGGCGCTGGGCCAGGTAGCGGGTGCAGCTGACGCGCAGGAAGGAAGCGAAGTTGACCACCTCGCCGCGGTAGTCCATCACCTCTTCGTAGAGCTTGGTGATCAGTTGGTTGGTGGTCATGCCCTCCAGCTCGGCGATCTCCCGCAGGATGTCCCAGAACTGGTTCTCCAGGCGCAGGGTGGTCACCACCCCGCGGATGCGCAACGAGCGCGAGCGGGACTCGTAGAGGATCGGGTCGGCCTTGACGTACAGCTCGCACATGGCGCGCCTCCTGGATGACGGTTTGCCGCAACGCAGCCGATGAACTTTGTGTAGGGTGGATCACGCTTCATCGATCCACCACCGGAGTCCGGCATGACATCGACGGTCGAGACAAAGAGCGGTTTCCACCCACGCGCTTTACAGTTCGATCTTCGTCCCCAGCAGCTTGAGGAAGCCCGCCAGCCAGGCGGGATGGGCTGGCCAGGCCGGGGCGGTCACCAGATTGCCCTGGGTGTGGGCGGCATCCACCGGGATATCCACGAAGGTGCCACCGGCCAGGCGCACTTCCGGCGCGCAGGCCGGGTAGGCGCTGCACTCGCGCCCTTCCAGCACACCCGCCGCGGCCAGCAGCTGAGCGCCATGGCAGACGGCGGCGATGGGCTTGCCGGCCTTGTCGAACTCCTTGACCAGTTCCAGTACCCGGGCATTCAGGCGCAGGTACTCCGGCGCGCGGCCGCCCGGGATCAGCAGGGCGTCGTAGTCCGCCGCCTTGACCGTGGCGAAGTCGAAGTTGAGGGCGAAGTTGTGGCCAGGCTTCTCGCTGTAGGTCTGGTCACCTTCGAAGTCATGGATGGCGGTGCGCACACTCTGCCCGGCGATCTTGTCCGGGCATACGGCATGCACCGTGTGGCCGACCATCGACAGGGCCTGGAAGGGCACCATGGTTTCGTAGTCTTCGGCGTAGTCGCCTACCAGCATCAGAATCTTCTTCGCGGCCATGTCGCATCCTCCTCCTGGATTGGAAGCCCTGGGCTTCAAAGGTTAGCCAATTATCCCCGGGCTCATTCGGACCGGGGTAATAGGCCCCTACTACAGGGACGGGCGGTGCTTCAGATGCCGATCTTGTCCAGGGCCCGGCCGACGCCGCGCCAGAAGCCCTGTTGCGGTCGCGCCCGCTGGCCGCTGGCGGCGATGCGCTCGTTCGGCTGCACCTGGCGGGTGGCGGTGATCTCATCGCCACCCAGCGATTTATCCACCAGCCGCAACGGACCGTTGCCGGCAGCGGGCTGCTCGCTGTTCTTCGGCGGCGGATCCAGTTCGTCGTAGCGCAGGTAGTAGGTGCGTCCTGCCGTCGCATCCAGGGCAAAGGAGGTGATCAGGGTGAAGTCCAGCGGGCCGTCGGCAAGCAGGGTCCAGTAGCTGCCGAAGAGCGGCCGGCGCATCTCCAGCTGGTAGCTGGCAGCATCGAACTCCAACACCAGGTAGCCATTGCTCGGCAGACTGCCAATCAGCTCGTTGTCGAGGAAAATGCCGGGGGCTTCCAGCTCCTGGTCCGCCCATTCGCTCTGAGGCCGATAGAGGTAGACCAGCGCTTGCTCGCCGTCACTGGGCACCGCCGTCTGGAACTGCGGCCCTTCAGTGGCACCGAAGAACGCACCCGGCGTTGAACAGCCGCCGAGCACGGCACAAAGCAGCAGGATCGGCAGGTATCGGCGGCCCATGCAGCCACTCCCTCTCGTTGTGGTGGAGCAAGCCTAGCCCGGCGTCGACCTGCGCACACCCGACGAAAGTGCGGCCCCTGCTTCCGAGCGCCTAGCGGCGGCGGTCGAGCAGGTTCACCACCAGCCGGTCCAACCATCCCCAGAGCCGTTGGCGCAGGCGCTTGATCAGGGGCCTGGCATGCCAGTCATCCATGGTGATTTCGCGGCTATCGGAGAAGTCCTGGCGCATGCAGGCATCCACCGCCTGGGTGAACTGCGGGTCCAGTGCTTCGAGGTTGGCTTCCAGGTTGAAGCGCAGGTTCCAGTGATCGAAGTTGCAGGAGCCGACGCTGACCCAGTCGTCCACCACCACCAGCTTCAGATGCAGGAAGCGCTGCTGGTATTCGAAGATCCGCACCCCGGCGCGCAGCAAGCGTGGGTAGTAGCGCTGGCCGGCGAAGCGCACGGGCGGATGGTCGGTGTGCCGGCTGGTGAGCAACAGGCGCACTTCGACGCCGCGTCGAGCGGCCTTGATCAGGGCGCGACGGACCTTCCAGCTCGGCAGGAAATAGGGGGTCGCCAGCCACACGCGATTGCGCGCCGTGCGGATGCTGCGCACCAGCGACTGGACGATGTCGCGGTGTTGGCTGGCATCGGCGTAGGCCAGCCGGCCCAGGCCCTCGCCCACCGCAGGGTAAGGCGGCAGGTGCGCCAGGCCCGGGGCTTCGCTCGGTTTCCAGGGACGGCGGCCGAGGTTGGCCAGCCACTGGTAGTCGAAGATCAGCTGCCAGTGCGCCACCAGCGGTCCTTCGATGGCCACCATCACCTCATGCCAGCGACTGGTCTCCTGGCTGGGGTCCCAGAATTCGTCGGTGGAGCCGGTGCCGCCGATGAAGGCCAGGCGGTCGTCCACCACCAGGATCTTGCGGTGGTCGCGGTACAGGTTGCTCAGCCCGCGCCGCCAGCGAAGGGGGTTGTAGTACTGCAACAGCACCCCGGACTCGGTCAGGCGCTCGCGCAGCCCCGCGCCCAGGCGCAGGCAGCCGAAGCCGTCGAACAGGCAACGCACCCGCACGCCACGCACCGCGGCGACGCAGAGAGCGTCCACCAGGGCATCGCTGCACTTGCCGTCTTCCACCAGGTAAAGCTCCAGCGCGACCTGATACTCGGCACGGGCGATGGCCGTGAGCATGGTCGGGAAGAACTGCGGGCCGTCGATCAACAGCTCGAAGCGGTTGCCGGACTTCCAGGGGAAGATCTGCCCCATCAGCGCGCCGTGAAGATCAGCACGGCGCCCACCGGCACCGA
Organism: Pseudomonas sp. BN102; assembly: GCF_029871245.1. Taxonomy (GTDB): domain Bacteria; phylum Pseudomonadota; class Gammaproteobacteria; order Pseudomonadales; family Pseudomonadaceae; genus Metapseudomonas. Next base: position 45,779 of record NZ_SSON01000065.1, read on the forward strand.
CAGGCTGATGCCCGGCAGGCCGGCCAACTTGCGCAGGCCATCCAGCGCTGCGGTCAGGCCGAAGTCCTCCACCTGCAGCACCAGCGGCGCGAGGGTCACCACCTGGAAGCGACGGTCATCCAGGCGCGTGGCCAGCAGCTCCGCTCGGTACTCGTGCTCCTGGTCCCTGAGCTTCACCTTCAAGGGCAGGCCGAGCTCCAGCTGGGCGCCGGGGGCCAGGTCGGTGATGGGACGCAGGTCGAGCTGGGCGCTGACCTCGGCCTCGGGGTACTTGCCGATCTCGAAGAACTGCTCGCGCAGGCGCTGGTCGCGCAGGGGCACTCCAGTACTGACCGACTCCAGCTCGACGCTGATATGCGCCTTGCCGCCGTTGTCGATCTTGCCGTGCAGGGTGAGGAAACGGTGCACCTCGGAGATGCTGCCGGCCTTGGTGGAGATGAAGGAGATCCGCGACGACTCGTTGTCCAGGTACCAGCTGGCCTGTACCGGCAGGGCCAGGGCGCCGAGCAGGGCAATGAGGGGGCGTATCGATCTGTGCATGCGGGCTTCCTTTGGCATGTCGCTGACGGCGGAGAGACTCCGGCCGGACTCCATTGGTCACACGGATCGCGGCTGGGTTCCGCCGCAGGCCGGCGAAAATCCAGCCGGGTTGGCAGGCGATGGGTGCAAAGCTACCAGAGGATGACGGATTCGTGCGCAGCACAACTCCTGTAGGGGCGAATTCATTCGCCAGGCAGGCGGAAGGTCTGCGCGTGCGGAAATGTCTCGGGACCGCTGCGCGGTCCTTGGCGAATGAATTCGCCCCCACAACGCCCGACCCCAGATCTGTCCCTGAACAAAAAAGCCCCGGCCTTGCGGCACGGGGCTTTGCTGGACAACTGACGTTTACAGGCGCGGATAGTCGATGTAGCCCACCGGGCCCTTGGCGTAGAAGAGCTCGGGGCGCGGCTCGTTCAGCGGCGCGTCCAGGCGCAGGCGCTCGGGCAGGTCCGGGTTGGCGATGAAGGGGACACCGAAAGCCACGGCATCGGCCTTGCCGCTTTCCAGCCAGGCTTCGGCGCTGCCCTTGGTGAAGCGTTCGTTGGCGATGAACACGCCGCCAAAGGCTTCCTTGAGCTGCGGCGACAGGCTGTCCTCGCCTTCCTTCTCGCGGGCGCAGATGAAGGCCACGCCACGCTTGCCCAGTTCGCGGGCGACGTAGCTGAAGGTGCCACCCAGGTCGGAATCGCCCATGTCGTGGGAATCCGCACGTGGGGCCAGGTGCACGCCGACGCGGCCGGCACCCCAGACCTTGATCGCCGCATCGGTCACTTCCAGTAGCAGGCGCGCGCGGTTTTCGAGGGAGCCGCCGTACTGGTCGTTGCGCTGGTTGGTGCTGTCCTGGAGGAACTGGTCCAGCAGGTAGCCGTTGGCGGCGTGGATCTCCACCCCGTCGAAGCCGGCGGCCTGGGCGTTCTCGGCACCCACGCGGTAGGCCTCGACTATGTCGGCGATCTCTTCTGTTTCCAGGGCGCGCGGCACCGGATAGTCACGCAGCGGGCGCAGCAGGCTAACGTGGCCCTTGGCGGCGATGGCACTGGGTGCCACCGGCACTTCGCCGTCCAGGTAGCTGGGGTCGGAGATGCGACCGACGTGCCAAAGCTGCAGGACGATCTTGCCGCCGTTGGCATGCACCGCCTTGGTAATGTTGCTCCAGCCCTTCACCTGGTCGTCGGACCAGATGCCGGGGGTATCCGGGTAGCCGACGCCCAGCGGGGTCACGGAAGTGGCTTCGCTGATGATCAACCCGGCGGAAGCACGCTGGGTGTAGTACTCGGCCATCAACGCGTTGGGCACGCGGCCCTCGTCGGCGCGGCAGCGAGTCAGCGGCGCCATGATGATGCGGTTGGCGAGTTCCAGGTCGCCGATCTTGATCGGGTCGAAGAGCGTGGTCATGTCAGTTACCTCGGGTCAGTCGAGAGCTGCTTGCAGCTCGGGAGTACGGTTGCTGAAGGTGAGCAGGGTCGCTATCAGGGCGAGGATCGCCAGCACGGCAGCGGCCAGGGGAACAGTGGTGAGGCCGAAGCCCTGGCTGATGACCAGGCCGCCGATCCAGGCGCCGAGGGCGTTACCCACGTTGAAGGCACCGATGTTCAGGGTGGAAACCAGGTTCGGCGCGGCGCTGCCGAAGGCCACCACATTGACCTGCAGGGCCGGCACCGCGGCGAAGGCGGCCGTGGCCCAGAGGAACAGGGTGATTTCCGTGGGGATCAGCGCGGCGATGGTCCAGGTCAGCACGCTGGAGGCGATGGCCAGGGCAACGAACACGCCCATCAGGGTCTGCGCCAGCTTCCAGTCAGCCAGGCGGCCGCCGATCACATTGCCCAGGGTCAGGCCCAGGCCGATCAGCAGCAGGCTCCAGGTCACCCCACGGGGCGAGACGCCGGTCACCTCGCCCAGCAGCGGTGCGACATAGGTGAAGATGCAGAACACCGCCGCGGAGAACAGCACGGTGGTGGACAGTGCCAGCCAGAGCCCGGCACCGCGCAGGGCGGCGAACTCGGCACGGATATCGGTGGCCTCCTCGTCATGCTGGCGGGGCAGCACGCGCCAGAGACCGATCAGCGCGACCACACCGATCAGGGTCACCGCCCAGAAGGTGGAGCGCCAACCCGCGGCCTGGCCCAGGGCGGTGCCGAGCGGCACGCCGAGCACGTTGGCCAGGGTCAGGCCGGTGAACATCAGGGCTACGGCGGAGGCCTTGCGGTTGGCCGGCACAAGGCTGGCGGCCACCACCGAACCGATACCGAAGAAGGCACCATGGCAGAGCGCGGTAACGACCCGCGCCAGCATCAGCAGACCGTAGTCGGCCGCGATGGCGCAGAGCAGATTGCCGATGATGAACACGCCCATCAGCACCAGTAGCGCCTTGCGGCGTGGCAGCCTGGCGGTGGCCATGGCCATGATCGGCGCGCCGATGGCCACGCCCAGTGCATAACCGGTAACCAGCCAGCCGGCACCCGGAATGGATACGCCGAGATCAAAGGCCACCTCGGGCAACAGGCCCATGATGACGAATTCGGTGGTGCCTATCGCAAACGCGGACAAGGCGAGGACGAGAAGCGCAGTAGGCATGGGCCTGCTCCTTGGAAATTTCGGGTTGTAGGCAGGTGCTGCAGTTACAGCTCGTCGCTCATCTGGCGAAGAAATTCAGCGATGACGGCTTCATTGCGCTTGAAGAAGTTCCATTGGCCCACCTTGCGGCTCGTAACCAGCCCAGCGCGCTGCAAGGTCGCCAGATGCGCCGACACGGTTGACTGGGAAAGCCCGCAGCGCTGGTCGAACTTGCCGGCGCAGACGCCGATCTCGAAGGGGTGGTCCTGTTCGACGAAATACTTCTCCGGGTCCTTGAGCCACTGCAGCATCTCCCGCCGCACCGGGTGGGCCAGCGCCTTGATGATTTCGTCGAGGTCTATGGACGTGCTCATGGTCGGGTTCGTATATCGAGATGGAGCGAACTTTATATCGATGAAAGACGATACGCAGATCGTTTGTGCCGATAGTCATCATCGACCGTCATGATAGAACGCCCTTGGGTTAAGCTCGGCCAATGAACTACCTCGCCCACCTCCACCTCGGCGGCTCGCAGCCCGCGCAACTGCTTGGCAGCCTCTATGGCGACTTCGTCAAAGGGCCGCTGGACGGGCGCTGGCCGGCGGACATCGAAGCCGCCATTCGCCTGCATCGGCGCATCGATGCGTTCACCGACAGCCATCCCCTAATCACCCTCGCCAAGCAGCGTTTCCCCGCCGAACGGCGACGCTTCGCCGGCATTCTGATGGACGTCTTCTTCGACCACTGTCTGGCCCGCGACTGGGGGCAATACGCCGCTGAGCCGCTGGACGACTTCACCCGCCACGTCTATCAGGTGCTGGTCGCGGAACCGCAGCTGCCCGGCCGCCTGGCGCTGATCGCCCCGCGCATGGCCGCCCAGGACTGGCTGGGCAGCTATCGCGATTTCGAGACCCTGGAGCTGGTGATTGCCGGCATGGCGCGACGCCTTTCGCGTCCCGAGGCGCTGGCCGGGGCCATGGACGAGCTGGAAGCCCTGTACCAGCCCTTGAGCGAAGATTTCCGCCGTTTCTATCCACAGCTCCAGCAATTCGCAGGCAGCCAGCCGAACATCGTTTGACCTGCATCAAGGGAAAATTCCTACACCTGCAGTGGAATGGGGTCAGAAGCCCGATTCCGGAGGTGCACGATGAAAGCGCTGATGTTGGCGACAGACCTTTCCAACCGCTCCGACCGCGCCCTGCGGCGAGCGGCTCGCCTGGCCCGGCAGTTCGACTGCCCTTGGTTCATCCTCCATGTGGTCGACGAAGACCAGCCGCAGCTGCGGATCGAGTTGGAAGTCGAGCAGGTCCGTCGCTATCTGAATGAGCAGCTGGACTTCTTCACCGAACTGGCCGGGCGTGCCCCGGAAATCTGGGTGGAAGTCGGCGACCCGGCCAAGCACATCGCCGACTGCACCCGCTTTGCCGACGTTGACCTGCTGGTGGTCGGCAGCCATCGCAAGAACCCGCTGCGCGACGTCATCGTCGGCACCACCCTGGAACGCCTGGTGCGCACCAGCCATGTGCCGGTGCTATTAGCGAACCAGGCAGCCGACGCCGACTACAAAATGCCCCTCCTGGCGCTGGACTGCTCCCCTGCTTCCGCCCAGGCCGCGCGCGTCGCCCATGAGCTGGGCCTGCTGCCCAGGGCCGGCGCCAAGGCGTTGCATGCCTTCGACCCGCTCGGCGGCGCCATGCTGCTGGCGACTGGCGCCGGAGCCGGCTCGATTCCAGGCGACTATGCGGCCGATGAGCGCCGTCGCGCCGGGGCGGCGCTGGACGAATTCCTGCTTCGCGAAGAACTGGAGGCCTTCGTCGACCAGCGCCTGGTCGAGGAAGGCCAACCGATGACGGCCCTGCGCCGGGTAGTGGAGCGTGACGCCATCGACCTGCTGGTGACGGGCACGCGCGGGCTCACGGGGATGAAACGCCTGCTGATCGGCAGCGTGGCCGACGCAGCCCTGCGCGAGCTGGGCTGCGACATCCTCACGGTGCCGCCGATCCACTGGCGGTCGAGCGGCCAGGGCTGATCGGTAATAGCGACGCTGGGGCCCCTTCAGGCCGCCAGCGCCTCTTCTTCCTCGCCGAAGAGCGCCCGTTGCACGGCGCTCTTCGCCTTCTGGCTCAACACAGTACGACTGAGGCCCTGGCTGGGGATGGGCTCGAGCAGCTGGATCTGCACCTCCGCCAGGTCACTGCGCAGCAGCCGTACCAGATGCGACAGCAGGTCGTCCTCGCCTATGAAAGGCGCGACCCCATCGCGCTCGCCATCACGCAGGTAGCGGATGGCTACCGGCTGCACCGGCACTTCGGTTTCCACCGCGCTGGTCAGCAGGCGGCTGTGGAAGGTCTTCAGCAGGCTACCGTCGGTGGTCGTGCCTTCCGGGAAGATCAGCAGGTGACGCCCCTCACCCAAGTGACGGCCGAGTTGCTGCCCCACCAGGCCGCTATCGCCCGAACCGCGGCGGATGAACAGGGTACCGGCCTTGTGCGCCAGCCAGCCGGCGACGGGCCAGGTGCGCACCTCGGCCTTGGACAGGAACGACAGCGGCGCCAAGGCGCCGAGCAGCGGGATATCGGTCCAGGACACATGGTTGCTGACCCAGAGCATCGGTTCCTCGGGCAGGCGACCGTTGATGCTGACGCGGAACGGCAAGGCGCCGGCCAGGCGGGCGAGGAACCAGCGGGTCAGGCGTTGCCGGGTGGCCATCTGGTCGCCGCGGGCGAAACGCTCCAGCAGGCCGACCCAGACCGCCAGCGAGAGGCCCAGGCCGATCACGGCGAGCAGGCGGGCGACACGCCCGTAGAAGCGCGCGGAATTCAGCATGGACAGCCTCAGACCGCGGCCTTGAAGTGACGGGCGTAGCGCGGGCAGAGCTCGTCGCGCTTGAGCAGGATGAACACGTCGGCCACCTGGAAGTCCGGGTCCCAACAGGGTTCGCCGCAGATCTTCGCGCCCAGGCGCATGTAGGCCTTGAGCAGCGGCGGCAGCTCGGCGATCACGTTGCCCGGCAATTCCAGCGCCGGCAGCGGGTTCTTCGGCTCGGCACGCAGGTGCTCGGTGCAGAGGTGGCGCTCGCGCAGGCGCTGCATGATGGCCCTGGCCTGGATGCCGCCATCCTGCATGGGAATGCTGGCGCAGCCCATCAGGTAGCTGTAGCCGCCCTGGTTCAGCACTTCGGCCAGCTCACCCCAGAGCACGGCGATGGTGGCGCCGTTGCGGTAGGTCGGGGCGACACAGGTGCGGCCGATCTCCAGTACCGGGCCCTGCAGCTCGCGAAGGCCGTGGAGGCGGAACTCCTCTTCGCTGTAGAAGCGGCCTAGGTCGCGGGCGGCCTGGTGATCGAGCAGGCGGGTGGTGGCGACCAGTTCGCCGCTGTCCAGGTCGCGCACGCCGATGTGCTGGCAGTGCGGATCGTAGTCATCCATGTCGAGACCGAACTCGGCGCCTTTCAGCTTGGCGTCGAACTCGGCGCTGAACACGGCAAAGCGCAGGGCTTGCGCCTCGCGCATCGCGGCTATGCCTTCCAGGCGCTCGGCCCGCAGGCGGCGAGGGCTCTTCCCGTGGGGTGCGACGCTGTCGCGGGTCATGGCGATCTGGGTCATGAATAAGCCTCCGTAGGCCGGCTAGATCCCGGTTGCAGCCGGACGATCTTGTTGTGCAAGCTCAGGCTAGGTAGACCCGGTGTCACCACCGTGACGGTCCCATGATGCTTGTATGACAGCCCCCAAGGAGCCTTCCATGCCCTGGCAACGCCTGCTCGAAGCCACAGCCCGCCTGCCTTCCGGCCAACCCCTGGACGATTGGTACGGCGCCCTGCTCGACCGCCTGGGCGAGGTCACGCCCTTCGAACTGGCGGTGCTCGGCGGCAAGCTGGCCCCCACGCCGGGGCTGGCCTTCCTCGCCGGTTACCAGGGCGCCCTGCGCCTGCTCTGGCCGTCGGCGCCGCTGAGCCTAGGGGCCTTGTGCGTCACCGAGAACCGCAGCGTGCGCCCGGCGGACATGCAGACCCGCCTCAGCGGTCTCAGCCTCTCTGGACGCAAGGATTTCGTCACCGCCGCCGATGCCGCCGACTGGCTTCTGGTAGCGGCCCGCGAGGAGGCTGAAGGACAACCGCCGCGCCTGGCCCTGACCGTGGTGCGCAATGGGGACCCCGGCGTGCGCATCGAAACCCTCAAGCCGCTGCCGCTGATGCCCGACGTGCCCCATGCGCGCCTGCACCTGGACGGCGCCCATTGCGAACGCCTGGCCGGCGACGGCTGGGATGCCTACGTGAAGCCCTTCCGCAGCATCGAGGACCTCCATGTGCTGAGCGCGCTCTGCGCCTGGTTCTACGGCGTGGGCCGCGACAGCGCCTGGCCTCAGGCGCTGCAGTTGCGCCTGCTGGCCCTGCTCACCGGCGCCGCGGAAGTTTGCCGCCAGTGCGCCACCGCACCCGCCATGCACCTGCTGCTGGCGGCGCTGTTCGCCGAGTTCAAGACCGTGAAGCCCGAACTGGACGCCGCCTTCGCCGCCGGCCCCGCCGAATGGGCGACTCTGTGGCAGCGCGACCAGGGCGTACTGGATATCGCCAGCGGCCCTCGCGCCAAGCGCCTGGAGAAGGCGTTGTCCGCTCTGGGAATGGCCTGACTCACCCGTAGGTTGGGCTGAGCGCAGCGAAGCCCAACGATTGCCCGCGCCGACCTTGCGTGTTGGGCTTCGCGTAGCTCAGCCCAACCTACAGTCAGACCGTGCCTCTTGACCCAGATCAGCACGCCTCTATCGGAAATGCCTTACATCTGCGCGTCGCATTTCAACTCGAGGTTTCCATGCGTCGCGAGCCCATCGTGCTGTTCGATAACGGCACCCATCAATGCCTGATGTTCGACGATCTGGTCAGCGGCGACGGCGTGCAGTCCAACCAGTTCCTGATCACCGACCATGAGCAGTACCTGCTGCTGGACCCCGGCGGCGACCTGACGTACACCCCGCTGTCGCTGGAGCTGTCCAAGCACATGCCGGTGCAGGACCTGACCTACATCTTCGCCTCCCACCAGGACCCGGACATCATCGCCTCCCTGGACAAGTGGCTGCTGCACACCCGCGCGCGGGTGATCTGCTCCAAGCTCTGGGCGCGCTTCCTGCCGCACCTGACCGCCAACTACCTGGCCATCAGCCACGGCATCTCCACCTACGACCGCATCATCGCCCTGCCGGACCGCGGCGACTCCATCACCCTCGGTCGCTGCCAGCTCAAGGCGGTGCCGGCGCACTTCCTCCACTCAGTGGGCAATTTCCAGCTCTACGACCCCGTGAGCCGCATCCTCTTCTCCGGTGACATGGGCGCCTCCCTGGTGGACGACGCCACCCCGGTGCGCGACTTCGTCAACCATGTGCCGAACATGGAGAGCTTCCACCGGCGCTACATGGCCAGCAACAAGATCTGCCGCCTTTGGGCGGAGATGGTGCGCGGCATGGACGTGGAGATGATCGTGCCGCAGCACGGCCGGCCCTTCGTGGGCAAGGAAATGATCAGCGCCTTCCTTTACTGGATCGAGAACCTGGAGTGCGGCATCGACCTGATGGGCCCGGACGACTACCGGCTGCCGCGCTGAACTGACCAATCGCGCCGAACAGCCGTAGGAGCCGGCGCGTTCGGCGCTTTTTACCGTCATGAAGCCCGTGCTAGGTTGCGCCTTTTCATAATCAGAAGAGGCCCGCCGATGCCCTCCCCGCTGCTGCGCCGACTGAGTCTGGCCCTAGCCTTCTGCGCTGGCCTGGCCCAGGCCGAAACCTGGCCCGCCGCCGACTGGCAGCAGGGCGACAAGCCCGCCGGCGCTGTCGTGCATGCCTTCGAGGCCTATGCCTTTCCCCCGCGCGACGACGCCGGGCGCAAGGGCGTGCGCAGCGATGCGGTGGTGGTGATCCGCGACGGCGAACTCATCTACGAACACTACGCTGGGCCAACCCGCGCCGAGACGCCGCACCTGAGCTGGTCGGTGAGCAAGAGCCTGCTCGCCAGCGTCCTCGGCGTCGCCTATGGCGAGAGCCGATTCAAGCTGGACGAGCCGGCGGCACGCTACTACCCGGCCTTCGCCGGCCATCCCAACGTCCAGCTGGACCATCTGCTGCACTGGGCCTCGGGCCTGGCCTGGCAGGAGGACTATGAGTACGCGCCGCTGAAGTCCTCGGTAGTGGCCATGCTCTACACCCGCGGCCGCGGCGACATGGCCGCCTTCGCCGCCGAGCACCCGCTGGACGCCGTGCCCGGCAAACGTTTCCGCTACTCGAGCGGCGACACCAATGTGCTCTCCGCCGCCCTCCGCGGCATGATGGGCGAGCAGGCCTACGCGGACTATCCCTGGACCGCGTTGTTCGAACCCCTGGGCATCCGCTCGGCGGTGTGGGAAGCCGATGCGGCCGGCACCTACGTGGGCTCCTCCTACAGCTACCTGACCGCCCGTGACCTGGCCCGCGTCGGCCTTCTGATGCAGCGCGGCGGCCGCTGGGGTGATCGCCAGCTGCTGCCGACGGACTGGGTGGCCTTCAACCGCACCCCCTTCTCCGACTACCAGCCCGATCCGACCAAGCCGGGCGACGCCGTACCCGGCGGCCATTGGTGGCTGAACGCTCAGGTGCGGGGCGCCGCCAAGCCCTGGCCAGATGCGCCGGAAGACGCCTTCGCCGCGCTTGGGCACTGGGGCCAGGCGCTCTATGTGCTGCCCAGCGAGAAGCTGGTGATCGTGCGCTACGCCGATGATCGCGATGGCAGCTACCGCCACAACGACTTCCTCAAGCTGGCCCTGGCCGCGTTCGCCCCGGAGGTGCAGCCATGATCGCCCGCCGCCCCGCTCTCAGCCTGCTGGTACTGGCCCTGATCCTGCTTGCCGGCCTCGCCTGGCAGAACCGCGCCCACCTGGCCGCCTTCCCCGGCATCATCAGCGCCTACACCGCCAAGGAGTACTGCTCCTGCCGATATGTGATGGGCAATGAGGCCGACTATTGCCAGGGCTATGTGAAGCAGTACGTGCCCACCAGCGGCTTCCTCGACGACGCCGAACGCAAGCGCGTGACCGCCAGCGGCCTCGGCCGCAGCAACACCGCCGCATGGGTCGGCCCGCACCAGGGTTGCCGATTGATGCCGGAGGCCGACAACACCCCCTGAGTGGTTCTGTGTTACGAGAGCCTCGTCAGACCGACTCTTCCTTGAGTTCCTTGAGGTGCTTGTAGACGGTGGCGCGGCCCATGTTGAGGACGTTGGCCACGTAGTTGGCGGCGCTCTTGCCCTTGAAGGCGCCTTCGGCGTGCAGGGCCAGGACCAGTTCGCGCTTGTGTTCGCGGGTCAGCAGGTTGAGGCCGAGCTGACGCTGGCGCAGCCAGTTGTGCAGGAAGGTGTTGATGCGCTCCTGCCAGTCGTCGCGGAACAGGGCGTCGGGCTGGGGGATGAGCTTGCTGGAGGACAGGAAGAGGTCCAGCGCGGCCTTGGCCGCTTCGAACATGGAGATATTCAGGTTGACGCAGAGCACGGCCATCGGCGCGCCCTGGGCGTCGCGCAGCACGGTGCTCATCGAGCGGATCTTCTGGCCGTCCCAGTTGAGCTTCTCGTAGGGGCCGATGTTCCGCTCGCCCACCTCTTCGCCGAGCAGGTCCTCCAGCGCGGCGTCGTCGCCTATGCAGCGCTTGGAGATGTTGTTGGCGATGTAGTCGATCTTCTGCGTGCGCAGGTCGTGCAACACCACCTCGGCGTGGGGGAAGAACAGGGTGGCGATGGCATCGGCGATGGCCCGGTAATTGTCCAGGACTGGATCTGGGCGGGGCGTCATGAGGGCGGCTCCTGGAGCAGAAGAATCAGCGCCGGGCGTAGGCACCGGCGCTGCGAGTTTGGCGCAAAGCACCTGCGTCGTCACCCCAGCCGCACGGGGGAAAGCATGGCCTCGTTCAGGCCGAAGCGGGTGAGGTGCTCCGGCAGCGGCTGGTGCAGGATCAGGCAGGCGCTGGCCTCGCCCATGGCGGCGGAGGTCTGAATGCCGTAGCCGCCCTGCCCCGCGACCCAGTAGAAGCCCGGTGTGCGCGGGTCGTAGCCGGAGACCAGGTCGCCATCGGGGAAGAAGGAGCGCAGCCCGGCCCACACCCGCGCGGGGCGGCGGATGCTCATGCTGGTGTGCTCTTCGATCTGATAGATGCCCAGCGCGATATCCAGCTCTTCGGGCTGCACGTCATGGGACTCCACCGGATCGGCATTGGCCGGCGATCCCAGCAGCATGCCGGCGTCGGGCTTGAAGTAGAAGGATTCGTCCAGGCTCACCAGCGCCGGCCACTGGTGCACATCCACACCTTCCGGCGGCGCGAAGATAAAGGCGGCGCGGCGCTTGGGCTGCAGGCCCAGGGGGCGAACACCAGCCAGGCCGGCGAGTTGATCGCACCAGGCGCCGGCGGAATTGACCAGCACCGGCGCCTGGAATACGCCCTGGCTGGTGCTGACCTGCCATTGCTCGCCCTGGCGCTGGATGGCGGTGACTTCGCAGCTGAGCTGTACCTGTCCACCGTTGCGACGAATGCCGCGCAGGTATCCCTGGTGCAGGGCGTCGGTGTCGATGTCGGCGGCGCTGGGATCGAGCATGGCGCCCTGGACCTTGTCGCGGCGCAGTACCGGCACCAGCGCGCAGGCTTCATCGGCGCTAAGCATCTGCATGTTGGCCACACTTTCGAGGGCGCTGTCGAACTGGCGTTGCAGCTCTTCGGGGTCGCCGGTGAAGTCCACCACCATCTCGCCGCGCGGGGTGAGCAGCGGGTGTTCGCTGAATCCCTCCGGAGGCGCGTCGAAGAATGCGCGGCTGGCGGCGGTCAGGGCGCGTACCTGGGGCGTGCCGTAGGCCACGGTATAGAGTGCGGCGGAGCGCCCGGTGGAGTGGTAGCCGGCGTGCTCTTCGCGTTCCAGCACCAGCACGCGACCGTGGCGCGACAGCCAGTAACCGGTGGAGGCGCCGGCGATTCCGGCGCCGATGATGATGAAGTCAGCCTGGTTCATGGAATGCCTCACTGTCCTTGGCGCAGCAGTTGATAGAGGGCGTTGGCCAGGGCCATGTCTTCCAGGCCGAGACCGATGGAGCGGAAGAATACCGGACGGCGGTAGTCCGGGCGCGGGGCGCTGCCGCTGACCAGTCCGGGCAAGTCGCCACGGATGGCCTCTCGGCTCCAGCCGTGGCGTTCGGCGGCCAGCACCATCTCACCGGCTGAGCCCGGCGTAGTGGCGCGGTAGTCGCAATAGACATCCATCTCGCCCAGGGCCTCGGGCGGGACTTCATGGGCGCGCGGGGCGTTGGTGCTGATGGAGGTGACCAGCGCCGGCCTGGCCAGGCTGCGCGGGTCCAGCACCGGGCCGGCGGAAGAGGTGCAAAGCATCACCACGTCTGCATCGTTCACCGCTGTTTCCAGGCTGGAGGCGATCTCGACGCGCGGGTCCTGGGCGCGCAACTGGGCCTGGGTCTCGGCATCCGCGACGAGGGCTGGCGAGAAGACGGCGATGCGCTGCCAGTCGCGCAGGCCTTTCACGTAATGCAGGTGGGCGCGGGCCACCGGGCCGCTGCCAATCACGGCGAGGGTGCGCGCCTGCTCGGGTGCCAGGACCTCGACCGCCACGGCCGTGGTGGCGGCGGTGCGGGCGGTGGTTAGCTCGCCGGCATCGCAAAGCAGCAGCGGCTGGCCGCTGTCCATGGACATCAACAGGGTCCAGGCGGTGACCAGGGCGTCATCGGGCGTCTTGATATAGGGCGAGGTCTTGACCCCGTAGACATGCTCCTTGGCCAGCACGCCGAGGTAGTTGATGAAGTCGCCGGCGGCGTGGGGAAACTCCACCAGTTGCTGGGCCGGCTGCAGGGCTTCGCCTGCGGCGAGGTCCAGAAACATGCGGCGCATGGCCTGATGCACGTCCACCTGCTGGAGCAGACGGCGGGCTTCGGCGTGCTGGATGATGAGAGGCGGGGTGCTGGACATGGAGACGCTCCCTGGGCAGGAAATAAACAATATGTCCATCTTGGACTTTACAGTACAGAGCCGCAAGGGCCGGGCGTCCGCATGTACGGGAATGGCGCCTGGGTGTAAGGCAGGCTGGCCCATAACGAAAAAGCCCCCGGGCCATCACAGCCTGGGGGCTTCTCGTCCAGCCTCGATACCTCAGCGCATGTCGAGCTGCTGCTGCAGGTTCTGCATCTGGCTCTGCAGGGTGCTGATGTTGCGGGTCATCTGGGCGCGGAAGGCGTCGAATTCGGCGGTGTTGGTGCTGGCCGCCGGGCGATTGTCCAGTTCGCTGCGCAGCACCAGCAGGTCCTGCTCCAGGCTCCGGATCGCCTGATTCGGATTGCCCTGCTTCTTCAGCGCCTCGATATCACTAGCCAGCCCCTTCAGACGGCTGTCGAACTGGGCGATGTCGCCTTGGCCGGCCTTCAATCTGGCCTGCTCGGCAGCCAGGCCATCGATCTTGCCGCCCAGTCCGTCGAGCTTGCCGCCCAGCTGGCTGGCAGCGCCCTGCTGGGCCTTGAGGTCGGTGGCCAACTGGTCGACGCGCTTGCCCTGGCTACCCAATTGCGCGCTGGCGTTCTGCTGTTGTTTGCCCAGCTCGGCCACCCTGGCCTGCAGCTGCTTGATCTGCAGCTTCATGGACTCGCTGCCGCTGGTGACATTGGATTCGGTGGCCACCACCTTGCCGCTGATATCCTGGATGCGGCCGGCGGCCTCTTCGCTGATACGGGCAAAGCTTTCCTGGGTCGCTACCAGTTGCTGCTCCATCAGGTTGATCTGCTGGAAGCTCCACCAGCCCAGGCCACAAAGGGCGACCAGGAGCGCCACCACCAGCGCCCAGAGCGGACCGGTGCTGACATTGCGGACTTTGGGGGCGACCGTGGCATAGCCGTTGCCGTTGTGCCGCAACACGGGCTCGGGAGCCGGGTGATGGCCGAACTCGTCGCGATCGCGGGAATCGGTGGTCAAGCTGGGAACGTCATCCACTTCGTCGAGAGCATCGTTGCGCATTGGGGAACCTTTGGAGAGAAAACAGAACCGCTGATGGCCGGCAGTATACCGGTTCGCACGGCGCTCTTCAGCGTCGCGCCAAGGCGGTGCGGGTTGCACCGGACGGGAGCGATACCTCTCGATTGACCTCGCTGAAGCCCAGCGGTTCCGGGGGTCAGAGCTTGGTACGAGGCTTGCTAGCCAGTTGCCAGCCCCGGTACGGGGCCATGCCAGGAAGACACAAGGCGGAGCATTTGGCTCCGGCAAGCTCCGAGCCCTTCAGGACGAAGGGAACGGTGCGCTCTTCGACCATGGGGGAAGAAGGAGTGGAACTGACCAAGGCTGTGCTGGATTGCATGCAGTCCCTGCGGCGCCAGCTGCGTGACGAACAGGCTGTGGATATCCGCCTCAGCCAGCCCGACGCCATCCTGTCCATGCTCAACGCCTGCGCCGGGTCGCAGTGCGATGCGACCCGCGAGCTGGGCGAGCACCTCAGCACCTTGACCGGCGTGCGCCTGAAACCGCCGGTGCTCAGCGAAGAGGAACTGGTGCGCAAGTACACCCAGTACGCCGGTCCCCTGCGCGGCTAAGGATTCTGTGCGCCCCACCAGGCACAGAACTCGTCCAGCGCCGTCCAGACGCTCACCTGCGGGTCGTAGTCCAGGTACTGTCGCGCGCGGCTGATATCCAGGGAGAAGTCCTTGGCCATCACCGCCACGGCCAGGCGGTAGAGCGAAGGCTCCGGCCGTCCGGGCAGCAGCTTGCAGGCCGACTCGTTGAGCAATGCGGCAGTGTAGGCCAGCCCATAGGGGACGTGTCGGGTCACCTGGGGCTCGCCGAGTTTGCGAAACACGTAGTTGATCACGTCCCAGATCGGCACCGGCCGGCCATTGCTGATGTTGTAGACCTGCCCCAGCGCCGGGCTGGCGGCCAGCAGCCCGCTGAAGAGAGCGTCGTTGAGGTTCTGCACGCTGGTGAAGTCGACCTTGTTCAGGCCGTTGCCGATGATCTTCAGGCGGCCCTTGCGCTGCATGGCGATCAGCCGCGGGAAGATGCTGGTATCGCCGGCGCCGGTGACGAAGCGCGGGCGAAAGGCCATGACTTCGAGGCCGAACTCCGCCGCCGCGAAGACCTTCTGCTCGGCCAGGTACTTGGTCGCGCCGTAGTGATCGGAAAAGCGCTTGGGCACCTGTTCCTCAGTCACGCCGACATGGGAATTGCCGTCGAAATAGATGGAAGGCGACGACAAGTGCAGCAGGCGTCGCACTCGCTGCTTCAGGCAGGCTTCGACCACATTTTCGGTGACCTGCACATTAGCCTGGTGGAAGTGCTCGTACTTGCCCCACACGCCCACGGCTCCGGCGCAATGCACCACGGCTTCGACATCCTGGCAGAGGCGCTGCGTCAGCTCGGGATCGGACAGGTCGCCCTGGACGAAGTCGGCGCCACGCTTCACCAGATGCTCCACCCCCTCGGGACGGCGGCCGTTGACGCGCACGGCCAGCCCCTGCTCCAGGGCGAAGCGGGCGAAACGCCCACCGATGAACCCACTCGCCCCCGTCACCAGAATCTTCATCAATAGCCCCTCGGTACGCCTCGTGATGCCCGCGACTCTAGCAGCACCTCTGCTTTCACGGGGTGGCATCGCGAGCCAATAGAACGACTCTGAACGCTATCCCCCGCCATCGTTCCCGCCAGGCCCGAGCGCATGGGCTACCTTTGTCAGCTCATGCACAACCGAAGGAAGGCGCAGTGAGCAAGAACACCTGGATGATCTATGGCGCCTACGGCTACACCGGCCAGCTGGTGGCCGAGGAAGCCCTGCGACAAGGAATGCTGCCGGTCCTCGCCGGGCGCGACCCGGCCAAGGTCGAAGCCCTGGGCAGCCGCCTCGGCCTGCCGACGCGGGTCTTCGACCTGCACGACCCCGCGCACGTCGCCGAACGCCTCGACGGCATCGATGTGGTCGCCCACTGCGCCGGCCCCTTCTCCGCAACCAGCACGCCGATGATCCAGGCCTGCCTGGCGAGCGGAACCCACTACCTGGACATCACCGGCGAGATCACGGTGTTCGCCCTCGCCCATGCCCAGGACGCGGCAGCCCGGCGTGCCGGCATCGTGATCTGCCCCGGCGCGGGTTTCGACGTCATCCCGACCGATTGCCTGGCCGCTTGCCTCAAGGCGGCCCTGCCCGACGCCACGCACCTGGCGCTGGGGTTCGACTCCGACAGCGGGCTCTCGCCGGGCACCGCCAAGACCAGCGTCGAAGCCCTGGCCATGGGTGGACAGGTGCGTGAGAACGGCCGCCTGCGCCCGGTGCCCCTGGGTCACAGGCGCCGCGAGATCGACTTCGGCCGCGGCCTGAAATCCGCCATGACCATTCCCTGGGGGGATGTGGCCACCGCCTTCTATTCCACCGGCATACCCAATATCGAGGTCTACCTGCCGGCCCCTGTGCCCTTGGCATTGGGCATGCGCCTGGCCGATCCGCTGCGCGCTCTGCTGGCCGCTACCTGGGCGCAGGACTGGCTGAAGGGACTGGCCGCAAGGCACCTAGGCGGACCTGACGAGACGATGCGCGCCCGCCGACCCACCTGGGTCTGGGGCGAGGCGCGCAACGCCGCCGGCGATCGGCGCACCGCGCACCTGGAGACCGCCAATGGCTATCAGGTGACCGTGCACGGCGTGCTGTTCACGGTGCGCCATCTACTCGACTACCAGGGTGAAGGTGGCTACTTCACGCCGTCGCGCCTGCTGGGCGAGCGTTGCGTGGAGCAGTTGCCGGGCTCGGGGTCGATTCGCATCAGCCAGTAGGGTGCGCCGGCGCACCCCCGGTCCAGGCCCGCTTCAGCGCGGCAACGGCACCAGCCAGCGGCCGGCGGCCCGAGCCAGCTGGTCGGTGAGCAGGCCCAGCAATTCACCCCCGTGACGCCAGTGGTGCCAGTAGAGCGGCACGTCGATGGGATGGTCGGGGATCAGTTCCTGGAGTTCACCCCGCGCCAGCTGGGCACCGACCTGCTGCTCGGGCACCAGGCCCCAGCCCAGGCCGCCTTCGGTCAAACGCACGAAGCCTTCGGACGAGGGGCAGAGGTGGTGGATGAAGCCACCCTCGACACCCAACTCCGCCAGATAACGATGCTGCAGGAGGTCATCCGGGCCGAAGACGATCGCCGGCGAGCGGGCCAGGGCCGCCGCCGTCACTCCCCGTGGAAAGTGCCGCTCGATAAAAGCCGGGCTGGCCAGGGCGCGGTAGCGCATGGCGCCCAGGGGCAGGCTGCGGGCGCCGGCCACCGGGCGCTCGGCGCCGCAGACGCAGGCCGCCACCTCGCCAGCCCGCATGCGCTTGAGCCCCACCTCCTGGTCTTCCACCACCAACTCCATCTGCACCTGCTGCTCGGCGCAGAAGTCCCCCACCGCGGCGGCCCACCAGGTGGCCAGGCTGTCGGCGTTGAGGGCGATGCGCAGGCGCTCCGGCATGCCGCCCTCTTCCAGGGCCGGTACCTGGCGCTGCAGGTCCCGCTCCAGCAGGCGCACCTGCTGCACATGGTTGAGCAGGCGGGTGCCGACCTCGGTGGGCGCCGGTGGCGTGGCGCGCACCAGCACCGGCTGGCCGACCCGCGCTTCCAGCAGCTTGATGCGCTGTGACACCGCCGACTGTGACAGCCCGAGGATCTGCGCCGCACGCTCGAAACCACCCTGCTCCACCACCGCCGCCAGGGCGGACAGCAACTTGTAGTCGAACAAATCAGTTTTCCTAATGAGAGATCAGCATGATTCGTTTTCCTTATACATCGTCGCGCCCCAGACTCGCCACATCCCACCGATCATCCCGAAGGAAACACCATGGCCGGCGAAACCACCCTTTCCACCCTGATCCGCAACATGTCGCCGCAGCTCAATCCCGGCGAATACGTGTTCTGCACCCTGGATGATGCGACCCGGCTCGAAGGCAGCGCGCCCCTCGGCAGCTTCCGTGAGCGTGAGGGGCTGACGGTGATACTGGAACGCGGCGAGGCCGATCGCCTCGGTCTTTCCTACGACTACAGCGCCGCCTGGATCACCCTGGAGGTGCATTCATCCCTCAGCGCCGTGGGCCTTACCGCCACCTTCGCCGGCGCCCTGGCGCAGGCGGGCCTCAGCTGCAATGTGGTCGCCGGCTATTTCCACGACCACCTGTTCGTCGCCAGCAAGGATGCCGAGCGCGCCCTGTCCACCCTGCGTGCCCTCGCGGCCAACGCCCAGGCGGAGTGAAGGCCATGTGGCAGAGCTACCTGAACGGACTGCTGATGGCCGCCGGCCTGATCATCGCCATCGGCGCACAGAACGCCTTCGTTCTCGCCCAGAGCCTGCGCCGCGAACACCACCTGCCGGTGGCCGCGCTCTGCGTGCTGTGCGACGCGCTTCTGGTCAGCGCCGGGGTCTTCGGCCTGGCTACCCTCCTGGCGCAGAACCCGACGTTGCTGGGCATCGCCCGCTGGGGCGGCGTGGCCTTCCTGCTCTGGTACGGCGTCCAGGCCCTGCGCCGCGCCCTGAGCCCGAGCACCCTGGACCAGTCCGCCGAGACCGGGCCGCGCTCGCGCCGGACGGTGCTGCTGGCAGCCCTGGCAGTGACCCTGCTCAATCCCCATGTCTACCTCGACACGGTACTGCTGATCGGCTCCCTCGGCGCCCAGCAGACGGTGCCCGGCGCCTACGCCCTGGGCGCGGCCAGCGCGTCGCTGGTGTGGTTCTTCGCCCTCGCCCTGGGTGCTGCCTGGCTCGCCCCCTGGCTGGCCCGGCCGGCTACCTGGCGCCTGCTCGACCTGGCGGTAGCGCTGATGATGTTCGGCATGGCAGCGCAATTGGTGAACGGAATCTGACTTCCTCGGGTCCATCTTCAGGGATGCGCCAGAGCCCCTGGCGCAGGCATTTCCACACAGTTGCTGCGTGGTTATGCCCCCTCCCCGGTGCTATGATCCGGAGTTCGCGGCCATAAAGAGTACAAACTCGCAGCCGCACATTCGGCCGACCGTGAACGGCCCCGCGCCTGGCGCAAAAATCCCGACCTGATGAAGGAGATAGACATGGCTTTCGAATTGCCGCCGCTGCCTTACGAGAAGAACGCTCTCGAGCCGCACCTGTCCGCCGAGACCCTGGAATACCACTACGGCAAGCACCACAACGCCTATGTGGTGAACCTGAACAACCTGGTTCCGGGCACCGAATTCGAAGGTAAAACCCTGGAAGAGATCATCAAGACCTCCTCCGGCGGCATCTTCAACAACGCAGCCCAGATCTGGAACCACACCTTCTACTGGAATGGCCTGAAGCCCAACGGCGGTGGCCAACCCACCGGCGCCCTGGCTGACGCCATCAACGCCGCCTTCGGTTCCTTCGACAAGTTCAAGGAAGAGTTCACCAAGACCGCCATCGGCACCTTCGGCTCCGGCTGGGCCTGGCTGGTGAAGAAGGCTGACGGCTCCCTGGCCCTGGCCAGCACCATCGGCGCCGGCTGCCCGCTGACCAGCGGCGACACCCCGCTGCTGACCTGCGACGTCTGGGAACACGCCTACTACATCGACTACCGCAACCTGCGTCCGAAGTACGTAGAGGCCTTCTGGAACCTGGTCAACTGGGACTTCGTAGCCAAGAACTACGCAGCCTGAGACCTGCTCCAGCGCTTCATGGAAACCCGGCAATTGCCGGGTTTCTTCATTTCTGGGCGTCATTCGTCGCCTTGTCGCGATACGGGAAAAATAGTCGGACACCCCTCAAGCTCGGCCTGGTTCGCACCGACATAGAAAGGAGGAAAGCGCTGGCAGCGTGGGTGACGATGGAAAACTGGCGCCATGAATAGTGGCATTCACATACTGGCCCTTTGACGGCCAAGGCCTGTTTGCCAATACTCACACCCGTCTGACGCCTGGCGGCATCGAACAAGGAATCTCCATTTGAAGCTGGATCTCAAACACAGCTTGTCACTGAAGCTGCTGCGCGTGGTGCTGCTGTCCGCTCTGGTGGTCGGGGTGGTGCTGAGCTGTGCGCAGATCGTGTTCGACATCTACAAGACCCGTCAGGCCGTTTCCAACGACGCCAACCGGATCCTCGGCATGTTCCGCGACCCGTCCACCCAGGCCGTCTACAGCCTGGACCGCGAGATGGGCATGCAGGTGATCGAAGGCCTGTTCCAGCACGAATCGGTGCGCCAGGCCTCCATCGGCCATCCCAACGAGCCCATGCTGGCGGAGAAGGACCGGCCGCTGATGGAGCTCCCCACGCGTTGGCTGACTGACCCCATCCTCGGCAAAGAGCAGACGTTCACCACCCAACTGGTCGGCCGCAGCCCCTACAGCGAGTACTACGGCGACCTCAGCATCACCCTCGACACCGCCCCCTATGGCGAAGACTTCGTCACCAGCTCGGTGATCATCTTCATCTCCGGCGTGCTGCGCGCCCTGGCCATGGGCCTGGTGCTCTATCTCGTCTACCACTGGCTGCTGACCAAGCCGCTGTCGAAGATCATCGAGCACCTGACCAGCATCAACCCCGACCGTCCCAGCGAACACAAGCTGCCCATGCTCAAGGGCAACGAGAAGAACGAGCTGGGCCTGTGGATAACCACCGCCAACGATCTGCTGGCCTCCATCGAACGCAACACCCACCTGCGCCGCGAAGCCGAGAACAGCCTGCTGCGCATGGCCCAGTACGACTTTCTCACCGGCCTGCCCAATCGCCAGCAGCTGCAACAGCAGCTCGACCAGATCCTCGAAGACGCCGGCCGCCTGCAGCGCCGCGTGGCGGTACTCTGCGTCGGCCTGGACGACTTCAAGGGTGTCAACGAACAGTTCAGCTACCAGACCGGCGACCAGCTGCTGATCGCCCTGGCCGACCGCCTGCGCAGCCACAGCGGCCGCCTGGGTGCACTGGCGCGCCTGGGTGGCGACCAGTTCGCCCTGGTCCAGGCCGATATCGAGCAGCCCTACGAGGCCGCCGAACTGGCCCAGAGCGTCCTGGACGACCTGGAAGTGCCCTTCTCCCTGGAACAGCAGGAAGTGCGCCTGCGCGCCACCATCGGCATCACCCTCTTCCCCGAGGACGGCGACAGCACCGAGAAGCTGCTGCAGAAAGCCGAGCAGACCATGACCCTGGCCAAGAGCCGCTCGCGCAATCGCTACCAGTTCTACATTGCCAGCGTCGACAGCGAGATGCGCCGCCGCCGCGAACTGGAAAAGGACCTGCGCGAAGCCCTCAACCGTGGCGAGATGCACCTGGTCTACCAGCCGCAGGTCGACTATCGCGACCACCGCGTGGTGGGCGTCGAGGCGCTGCTGCGCTGGCAGCACCCGCAGCATGGCTTCGTCCCGCCAGACCTGTTCATCCCCTTGGCCGAACAGAACGGCTCCATCATCCCCATCGGTGAATGGGTGCTCGACCAGGCCTGCCGCCAGCTGCGCGAATGGCACGACCAGGGATTCAGCGAGCTGCGCATGGCCATCAACCTCTCCACCGTGCAACTGCATCACGCCGAGCTGCCTCGGGTAGTGAACAACCTGCTGCAGGTATACCGCCTGCCCCAGCGCAGCCTGGAGATGGAAGTCACCGAAACCGGCCTGATGGAAGACATCTCCACCGCCGCCCAGCACCTGCTGAGCCTGCGCCGCTCCGGCGCGCTGATCGCGATCGATGACTTCGGGACCGGCTACTCGTCCCTGAGCTACCTGAAGAGCCTGCCGCTGGACAAGATCAAGATCGACAAGAGCTTCGTCCAGGACGTGCTGGAAGACGTGGACGACGCCACCATAGTCCGCGCCATCATCCAGCTGGCGCGCAACCTGGACATGCAGGTAATAGCCGAAGGCGTGGAAACCGCCGAGCAGGAGGCCTACATCATCGCCCAGGGCTGCAACGAGGGTCAGGGCTACCTCTACAGCAAGCCGCTCCCGGCCCGCGAACTCACCCTCTACCTCAAGCAGGCCCGGCGCCTGAGCAACGCGGCCTCGAACCCCGCCACGCTTTGAAACCCTGAGGTCCTCGTAGGATGGTGGATCGGTGGAGCGTGATCCACCCTACAAGAGCCCAGTCGCCCGAAGCAGGTACACGGTCGCCACCGCCCCACCCACGCAGAGCACGGCGCCGAACAGGGCCTGCCAGCGGAACTGCCGGGCCAGCACATCCTCACCATGGCTGGCCAAGAGGAAAGGCTGGGACTCGGCTGGGCGGCGCATATGGTTCATGGCGGGCGCCGAGCTGGTACGGCGATGACGGTCTTCGGCTTCCAGCTGCGCGGCCAGGCGCACGCGACCCCACTCGGCCTCGTCCAGCTGACCATCGCCATTGCTGTCGAAGCGCGTCAGCAGGCCGGAGAAATCACCTTTCCATTCGCGGATCACGGCGCCCTGGGCCGCCACCAGGTCCAACCCCTGGCGGCCGCCGCCACTGGTGTGGAAATCACCGATGGCGTAGAGCGGCTCCCCGGCCTGCAGGCGCTCCTCGGTGTAGCGGTATTCGCCGCCGCCGATCCAGGAGCCCAAACCGCTCCTGCCCAGCCCGCGCGGATGGCGCGAGCTGCCCTTCCAGACTTCCCGGGTGGCCGGACGC
The DNA here is from genome assembly GCF_029871245.1 of Pseudomonas sp. BN102. Lineage (GTDB taxonomy): Bacteria > Pseudomonadota > Gammaproteobacteria > Pseudomonadales > Pseudomonadaceae > Metapseudomonas. The sequence continues at coordinate 68,435 of NZ_SSON01000065.1, forward strand.
ACCTCGGCGCCGCGCGGATCGATCAGGCATTCGCCGGTTGCATCGGCCAGGCGCAGCCAGGTATCGCTGACGCCGCTGTCCACCACCCGCCAGCTCTTGCTCTTGCCGTTCTCGCTGTACTCCTCGATGCGGTAGCGCCACCAGAGGCAGGGTTTACCCGTCAGCGGCGCGGCCAGGGGTGCGTCGCCATGCAGGTGGAGCATGCCGTAGAGCTCGACATAGCCCTGGGCCGCCGAGCGGATCTTCGATGTCGGGGTATCCAGGAGCAGCCGCGCCTGGGCCAGGCGGCGCAGGCACCACCAGCCGCCGCCGGCAAAGGCGCCGAGGCTGAACCCCAGGCTGATGGCCAGCCCGGCCACGTCCACGGCCATCTCAGCCGAACAGGCTCTTGAGATCGACGTCGGCCTTCTCGGCCTCGCTGAACTCCAGCAGCTCCCCAGCCTTGAAGCCGAACAGGCCCGCGATGATGACGTCCGGGAACTGTTCGATGCGCACGTTGTTCAGGTTCACCGCCTCGTTGTACAGCTCGCGGCGATCGGCGATACCGTTCTCCAGGCCGCTGATGCGCTGCTGGAGGAACTGGAAGCTTTCATTGGCCTTGAGCTGCGGGTAGTTCTCCGCCAGGGCGAAGAGCTGCCCGAGGCCGGCACGCAGGCCGCTCTCGGCCTGGCCGAGGGCACCGATGTCACCTTTCTCGCGGGCACTGGCCACGGCGTTGCGCGCGGCGATCACCCGCTCCAGGGTGGTGCGTTCGTGCTGCATGTACTGCTTGCAGGTCTCCACCAGCTTGGGCAGCTCGTCATGCCGCTGCTTGAGCAGCACCTCGATGTTCGACCAGGCCTTGCCCACTCCATGCTTGAGGCGCACCAGAGCGTTATAGAGGACCACCGCATAGGCGGCGACGAGGAGCAGGACCACGATCAGGGCAACGCTGGTCAGACTCATGCAGGCTTCTCCTTCAGGCTGCGGGTCATAAGGGCCCTGGCGATTCTAATGGCAATTTGCCGATGCCGCGGAGACCTTGCACACAGCTGCTGCAAAACGCCCGAAAACGGCTTTCCAAAAATGAAAATCTTTCGCATTATGTCGCGGTTTTACGTTGCGCAACTTCACATTGCCATCACCCAGAAGCAAAGGACCTCGCACATGATTCGTATGCCCCTGGCCACCGCCAGCCTGCTCGCCGTCGCCATCTCCCTCGCCGGTTGCGGTGACGACAAGAAAGAAGCCGCACAGCAAGCCGCCGCCCCGGCCGCCACCAGCACTGCGCCGGCTCCGGCTGCAACCGCCAAGGTCGACGAGGCCGAGGCCAAGAAGGTCGTCGCCCATTACGCCGACCTCGCCCTGGCGGTCTTCACCGATGCCCACAGCACCGCCGTGAACCTGCAAAAGGCCGTTGACGCCTTCCTCGCCAAGCCCGATGCCGACACCCTGAAGGCCGCCCGCGAAGCCTGGCTGGCCGCTCGTGCGCCCTACATGCAGACCGAAGTGTTCCGCTTCGGCAACCCGGTGGTCGACGACTGGGAAGGCCAGCAGAACGCGTGGCCGCTGGACGAAGGCCTGATCGACTACGTCGCGGGCGACTACCAGCATGCCCTGGGCAACCCCGGCGCCACTGCCAACATCATCGCCAACACCACCATCCAGGTCGGCGAAGACAAGATCGACATCACCGAGATTACCGGCGAGAAACTGGCCAGCCTGAACGAGCTGGGCGGTTCCGAAGCCAACGTCGCCACTGGCTACCACGCCATCGAATTCCTCCTCTGGGGCCAGGACCTGAACGGCACCGGCCCGGGCGCCGGCAATCGTCCCGCCACCGACTTCGTGGTCGGCGAAGGCGCCACGGGTGGTCACACCGAGCGCCGTCGCGCCTACCTGAAGGCCGCCACCGACCTGCTGGTGAGCGACCTGGAATACATGGTCGGCCAGTGGAAAGCCGGCGTTGCCGACAACTACCGCGCCAAGCTGGAAGCCGAACCGGCCGACGCTGGCCTGCGCAAGATGCTCTTCGGCATGGGCAGCCTGTCCCTCGGCGAACTGGCTGGCGAGCGCATGAAGGTCGCCCTGGAAGCCAACTCCACCGAAGACGAGCACGACTGCTTCAGCGACAACACCCACAACTCGCACTTCTATAACGGCAAGGGCATCCGCAACGTCTACCTGGGCGAGTACAAGAAGGTCGACGGCACCACCCTGACCGGCCCGAGCCTGTCCTCCCTGGTGACCAAGGTCGACGCCCAGACCGACACCACCCTGAAGGCCGACCTGGAAGCCACCGAAGGCAAGCTGCAGGCCCTTGTGGACAGCGCCAACAAGGACATGCACTTCGACCAGCTGATAGCCGCCGACAACACCGCCGGCCAGCAACTGGTGCGGGATGCCATCGCCTCCTTGGTCAAGCAGACCGGTGCCATCGAGCAAGCCGCCGGCAAGCTCGGCATCACCGACCTGAAGCCGGACAACGCCGATCACCAGTTCTGATCAACGCTGCGTTGGACGAAGCGGATGCGGCCTAGTGCCGCATCCGCTTTTTTGTGGGCTGATGCCTTGTAGGGGCGAATTCATTCGCCAAGCAGGCCGCAGGCCTGCCCTGACATCCTGATGGGGGCGCTTCGCACCCCTTGGCGAATGAATTCGCCCCTACAGCCAAACGCAAATCCCTCTTATTCAAACGCCCCCGTCCTGATAAGCTTGCGCGCCTGTTTTCCAGCCGTCCGGAACCCGCCAATGCTCGCTCCATCGGCCATTCGCCGCCTGTCTCCCCTGCTGCTGGCCCTCGGCCTCAGTGCCTGTGACGACGCGCCGCGGTTCACCCAGGCCGAACCCGGCGAACACCTGTCCGGCGGTGCGGCGACCGTACGCCAGTTCGACCAGAACGCCTTTTCCATGCCCTCGGCCAATCTCACGCCGATGCGCCGGCTGGACTTCAGCGTCGGCAACAGTTTCTTCCGCAACCCCTGGGTGATCGCCCCCGCCACCACGACTGCACGCGATGGCCTGGGCCCACTGTTCAACACCAACGCCTGCCAGAACTGCCACGTGAAGGATGGTCGCGGCCATCCGCCGGCGCCTGGGGCGAACAATGCCGTGTCCATGCTGGTGCGCCTGTCGATTCCCGCCGACGCCTCGGCCGAGCATGCGCGCCTGCTGGAGCGCCTGGGCGTGGTGCCGGAGCCGGTTTACGGCGGCCAGCTGCAGGATGTCTCCATCCCCGGCGTCGCTCCCGAAGGCAAGGTGCGGGTCAGTTACCAGCCAGTACCGATGACCTTCGCCGATGGCACCAGGGTCGAGCTGCGCAAGCCGCGCCTGGAAATCAGCCAGCTCGGCTATGGCCAGATGCACCCAAACGCCCTGTTCTCGGCCCGCATCGCCCCGCCCATGATCGGCCTGGGCCTGCTGGAAGCCATTCCCGAGGCCGCCCTGCTGGCCAATGCCGACCCGGACGACGCCAATGGCAACGGCATCCGCGGCCGTGCCAACTGGGTCTGGGACGATGTCGCCGGCAAGACGGTGCTTGGCCGCTTCGGTTGGAAGGCTGGCCAGCCGAACCTGAATCAACAGAATTTTCACGCCTTCTCTGGTGATATGGGCCTGACTACCACGCACCTGACCCAGGACGATTGCACGGCGACGCAGACCGCCTGCAAGGCCGCGGTGCATGGCGGCGAACCGGAAGTCAGCGACAACATCCTGTCCCTGGTGCTCTTCTACACCCGCAACCTGGCCGTGCCGGCGCGGCGCCAGGTGGAAGACCCGCAGGTGCTGGAAGGCAAGGGCCTGTTCCACCAGGCCGGCTGCCAGTCCTGCCATACCCCCAGTTTCACCACTGCGGCGGACGCCGCCGAACCCGAGTTGGCCAACCAGGTGATCCGCCCCTACAGCGACCTGCTGCTCCATGACATGGGCGAAGGCCTGGCCGACGGCCGCGCCGAGTTCCAGGCCGGCGGCCGCGACTGGCGCACCCCGCCGCTCTGGGGCATCGGCCTGACCCAGACGGTGAACGGCCATACCCAGTTCCTCCACGACGGCCGCGCGCGCGACCTGCTGGAAGCCATCCTCTGGCACGGCGGCGAAGCGGAGGCGGCGAAGCAGAAGGTCCTGAAATACGACGCCCAGCAGCGTGCCGCGCTGCTGGCCTTCCTGAATTCCCTATAAGGAGCTCCGCATGTTCCGCCCGAAACTGCTGTTCACCAGCCTCGCCGCCCTGGCCCTGGGGGCCTGCGCCCCGCAGGATCCGCAGGCGCAGACCGCCGCCGCCCTGGCCAAGCAGGTGATACTGCCGACCTACAGCCGCTGGGTCGAAGCGGACCGCCAGTTGGCCAGCAGCGCCCTGGCCTTCTGCTCCGGCAAGGAAGACCTGGCCAAGGCGCGCGCCGATTTCCGCGCCGCGCAAAAAGCCTGGGCCGAGTTGCAGCCGCTGATGGTCGGCCCGCTGGCCGAAGGCAACCGCGCCTGGCAGGTGCAGTTCTGGCCGGACAAGAAGAACCTGGTCGGGCGCCAGGTGGAGCAGCTAATCAAGGCCCAGCCTCAGGTCGACGCCGCCGCCCTGGCCAAGGCCAGCGTGGTCGTGCAGGGTCTCTCCGCCTACGAATACATCCTCTTCGACAGCAACCTGGACATGGCCGACAGCGCCCAGAAGGCCCGCTACTGCCCGCTGTTGGAGGCCATCGGCGAGCGCCAGAAGGGCCTGGCCGAGGAAATCCTCGCGCGCTGGAACAGCAAGGACGGCATGCTCGACCAGTTGAGCAAGTTCCCCAACCAGCGCTACGCCGACTCCCACGAGGCCATCTCCGAACTGCTGCGGGTCCAGGTCACCGCCCTGGACACCCTGAAGAAAAAGCTCGGCACCCCCATGGGCCGCCAGACCAAGAGCCTGCCCCAGCCGATGCAGGCGGACGGCTGGCGCAGCGACTCCTCCCTGGAAAGCCTGGGCGCCAGCCTGGCCAGTGCCGAAAGCTTGTGGAAAGGCGTCGACCAGCACGGTATCCGCAGCCTGCTGGGCGATGACCAGAAAGCCCTGGCCGAGAAGATCGACGCGGCCTACGCCGAATCCCGCGGCAAGCTCGACGCCCTCGGGCAGCCTCTGGGCAAGCTGCTGGCCAGCGAAGAAGGCCTGAAACAGCTGAACGACTTCTACGACAGCCTGGACCGCGTCCAGCGCCTGCATTCCGGCGAGCTGGCCAAGGCCCTCGGCGTGCAGCTCGGCTTCAACGCCAACGACGGTGACTGAGATGCTCCGTCGCCAGGTCCTCACCCTTGCCAGCCTGCTGCTCGGCGCCGTCGGCCTGGGCGGCTGGACCCTCAGCCGCAGGGGCGACGGCTCGCCCCTGTTGCTCTCCGCTCGCGACGATGCCGACGGCCATCACTACGCCGTGGGCTATCGCCTGGACGGCAGCCAGGTGTTCGCCACCCGGGTCGCCCAGCGCTGTCATGACATAGTCGAGCACCCCAGCGAACCGGTGGCACTCTTCGTCGCCCGCCGGCCGGGCACCGAGAGCTACCTGGTCGACCTGCGCGACGGCCGCCTGCTGCAGACGCTCAAGTCGCAGGCCAACCGCCACTTCTACGGCCACGGGGTGTTCCACCGCGAGGGCGAATGGCTCTACGCCACCGAGAACGACACCACTGACCCCGGCCGTGGCGTGCTCGGGCAGTACCACTACCAGGACGGCCAGCTGCACCATGCCGGCGAAGTCCCCACCCACGGCCTGGGCCCGCACCAGGCGGCATGGTTGCCCGACGGCGAGACTCTGGTGGTGGCCAACGGCGGTATCCGCACCGAGGCGGAAAGCCGAGTGGAGATGAACCTCGACGCCATGGAGCCGAGCCTGGTACTGATGCGCCGCGATGGCAGCCTGCTGTCGAAGGAAACCCTGCCGCAACAGATGAACAGCATTCGCCACTTGGCGGTGGGCGCCGACGGCACCATAGTCTCCGGACAGCAGTACATGGGCGAGGCCAGCGACCACGCCGACCTGCTCGCCATCAAGCGTCCGGGCCAGCCCTTCCAGCCCTTCCCGCTGGACGAGGAACAGCGCCTGGCGATGACCCAGTACACCGCCAGCGTCGCCATCCACGACGAGCTCCGCCTGGTGGCCCTGACCGCGCCGCGCGGCAATCGCTTCTTCATCTGGGACCTGGACAGCGGCGCCGTGCGCCTGGACGCGCCCCTGCCGGACTGTGCCGGCGTCGGCGCGGTGAAAGACGGCTTCGTGGTCACCTCCGGCCAGGGCCGCTGCCGCCTTTACGACTGCCGGGGCACAGAGTTCACCGCCACCCCGCTGCAACTGCCGGCGAGCTTCTGGGACAACCACCTCCACCTGGCCTGACCTCACAAGGGTGGACATCGTTTTTCATGTCCACCAGCGGCGCCATGCTCATCACCGATGGTGGACCGATGAAGCGTGGTCCACCCTACGCAAGCCCCTCTACCAAGGGTCCCGTGGCGCTTTCGTACCCCACAAACTCCCGACATCCGGCCTTCAGCGCCCCTCTACCTTGCCGATCGAGTAGGGGCCCGCCTGGCGGTCCCCGCGCTGGCGCCGGCATAGCGCCCGACGTACTGCAATATCCGTCTGGTAGAGAGCCGACATCACCCCCTTTCTCCTTGAAGCGCACCATCATGTCCCTGCGACGCTCCCTGCGCGGCCAGATCCTCACCATGCTCGGTGGCAGCCTATTGCTGCCCCTGCTGATCACCCTCGGCTGTTTCCACTTTCTCTCCAGCGGCATCTCACGCAACCTCACCGAGATCACTGCCATCGCCAGCACCAACGAACAGAACGTGCAGCGCACCCACGGCGCCAGCCAACACCTCCACGGCCTGTCCGGCGACCTCTCCCAGCTGACGGCGCGCCTCCACGCCTGATGGAAGAACGGCACAGGGAGGTGCCGCACAGTCCTGCCCCATTGATCAGGAAAGGACGAGTTCCTACACAGTTAACCGACACGAACTGACTCGATCTTCGGCGATCTACGCACGTCATAACCAACTACATCCCCGGAAGCAACGTTCTGCAATTTCTTGTCTTTGACTTGGTCTAACTCTGGTACTAAGGTGCTTCCCTCGCCTATTCCCAGGCCTCTTTTTCCCTGCCAAGGAACCGGAATATGTTGCTCCGCCGCATGCTCATCATGCTGGGCGTGGTTATCCTCGTGGTGCTCGCCCTAGCCGCCTACAAAGGCTTCTCGATCTACCAGCAGATCCAGCAGTTCTCTGCGCCTCAGCCGCCCATCAACGTCTCCGCCGAGAAGGCCGTCGAACTGCCTTGGCAGAGCCGCCTACCCGCCATCGGCACACTGAAGGCCTTCCAGGGCGTCGACCTGACCGTGGAAGCCAGTGGCACCGTTCAGGACGTGCTCTTCCTCTCCGGCGAGAAGGTCAAAGTGGGCCAGCCGCTGATCCAGATGGACAGTGACGTGGAACGCGCCACCCTGGCGACGGCCGAGGCCGAGTTGAGCCTGGCGCGCGTAGAGTTCGAGCGCGGCCGCAGCCTGGTCAGCCGGCAGAACATCTCCAAGAGCGAATTCGACCGCCTGGCCTCGGAACTCCAGGCCGCCACCGGCAGGGTCGGCCAGCTCAAGGCCATGCTGGACAAGAAGCGCATCATCGCGCCCTTCTCCGGCACCATCGGCATCCGCCAGGTGGACGTGGGCGACTTCCTCTCTTCCGGTACCACCATCGCCACCCTGCAGGACCTGAACACCCTGTTCGTCGACTTCTTCCTGCCCGAGCAGGCCGCTCCTCTGCTGGCCGTCGGGCAAAAGGTGCGCATCAGCGTCGCCGCCTTCCCGGGCGAATTCTTCGAGGGCGACGTTGCTGCGCTGAACCCCAAGGTCGAGGAAAGCACCCGCAACCTGCAGGTGCGCGCCATGCTGCAGAACCCCGACGGCAAGCTCCTGCCAGGCATGTTCGCCAACCTCGACGTACTGCTGCCGGGCGAGCAGGAGCGCGTGGTGGTGCCGGAGAGCGCCATCACCTACACCCTCTACGGCAACTCGGTGTACGTGATCTCCGAGAAGAAGAACGCCGAGGGCCAGCCCGAGAAAGGCCAGGATGGTCAGCCTCAGCTGGTGGTGGAGCGCCGCTTCGTCGAGACCGGCGAGCGCCGCGACGGCAAGGTAGTGGTGCAGAAGGGCCTCGAGCCCGGCGAGCGGGTGGTGACGTCCGGCCAACTCAAGCTGGATAACGGCTCCCACGTCGCCGTCGTACCCGACCAGTCCCTGGCCACCAAGCCGGACAACCAAGCCCGCGCCCCGCAATAAGCGCTCGCGCGAAGGAACGGAACATGGCTTTCACAGATCCTTTCATCCGTCGCCCGGTACTGGCGACAGTGATCAGCCTGCTGATCGTGCTGCTGGGCATGCAGGCCTTCAGCAAGCTGGTGATCCGCCAGTACCCGCAGATGGAGAACGCCCTGATCACGGTGACCACCGCCTACCCGGGCGCCAACGCCGAGACCATCCAGGGCTACATCACCCAGCCGCTGCAGCAGAGCCTGGCCAGTGCCGAAGGCATCGACTACATGACGTCGTCGAGCCAGCAGAATATGTCGGTCATCCAGATCTACGCACGCATCGGCGCCAACTCCGACCGCCTCTTCACCGAACTGCTGGCCAAGGCCAACGAGGTGAAGAACCAGCTGCCCCAGGACGCCGAGGACCCGGTGCTGTCCAAGGAGGCCGCCGACTCGACGGCGCTGATGTACATCAGCTTCTACAGCGACGAGTTGTCCAACCCCCAGATCACCGACTACCTGTCCCGCGTGATCCAGCCCAAGCTGGCCACCCTGCCGGGCATGGCCGAAGCGGAAATCCTCGGCAACCAGGTCTTCGCCATGCGCCTCTGGATGGACCCCGTGCGCATGGCCGCGTACGGCATCACCGCCACCGATGTCAGCGACGCCGTGCGCAAGTACAACTTCCTCTCCGCCGCCGGCGAAGTGAAGGGCCAGTACGTGGTGACCAGTATCAACGCCGCCACCGACCTCAAGTCACCGGAGGCCTTCGGCGCCATCCCGGTCAAGACGGTGGGCGACAGCCGCGTGCTGCTGCGGGACATCGCGCGGGTGGAAATGGGCGCGGAGAACTACGACTCCATCAGCTCCTTCGATGGCATCCCCTCGGTCTACATCGGCATCAAGGGCACCCCCAGTGCCAACCCGCTGGACGTAATCAAGCACGTGCGCGCCATCATGCCCGAGCTGGAATCCCAGCTGCCGCCGAACCTCAAGGCGTCCATCGCCTATGACGCCACCCGCTTCATCCAGGCGTCCATCGACGAGGTGGTGAAGACCCTGGGCGAAGCGGTGCTGATCGTGATCGTCGTCGTGTTCCTCTTCCTCGGTGCCTTCCGCTCGGTACTGATCCCGGTGATCACCATCCCGCTGTCGATGATCGGCGTGCTCTTCTTCATGCAGCTGATGGGCTACTCCATCAACCTGCTGACGCTGCTGGCGATGGTGCTCGCCATCGGCCTGGTGGTGGACGACGCCATCGTGGTCGTGGAGAACATCCACCGGCACATCGAAGAGGGCAAGACGCCCTTTGACGCGGCCATCGAAGGCACCCGCGAGATCGCCGTGCCGGTGGTCTCCATGACCATCACCCTGGCGGCGGTCTATGCGCCCATCGGCTTCCTCGAAGGCCTGACCGGCGCGCTGTTCCGCGAATTCGCCCTGACCCTGGCGGGCGCGGTGATCATCTCCGGCGTAGTCGCCCTGACCCTGTCGCCGATGATGTGCTCCAGGCTCCTGCGCCACGACGAGAATCCCACAGGCCTGGCGCATCGGCTGGACCTGATCTTCGAACGCCTCAAGCAGCGCTACCAGCACGCCCTGCACGGCACCCTGAACACCCGCCCCGTGGTGGTGGTGTTCGCCGTGATCGTGCTGTGCCTGATCCCGGTGCTGCTGAAGTTCACCAAGAGCGAGTTGGCGCCGGACGAGGACCAGGGCATCGTCTTCATCATGTCCAAGGCCCCGCAGCCGACCAACCTGGACTACCTGAACGCCTATACCCAGCAGTTCGTCGAGATATTCAAGGCCTTCCCCGAGTACTTCTCGTCGTTCCAGATCAACGGCTTCGACGGCGTGCAGTCGGGCATCGGCGGCTTCCTGCTGAAACCCTGGAACGAGCGCGAGCGCACCCAGATGGAGCTGCTTCACGAGGTCCAGGGCAAGCTCAACCAGATTCCCGGCCTGCAGATCTTCGGCTTCAACCTGCCGTCGCTGCCCGGTACCGGTGAAGGCCTGCCCTTCCAGTTCGTGGTCAACACCCCCAACGACTACGAGTCGCTGTTGCAGGTGACCGAGCGCATCAAGCAGCGCGCCCTGGAGTCCGGCAAGTTCGCTTTCCTCAACGTCGACCTGGCCTTCGACAAGCCGGAAGTGGTGGTGGATATCGACCGCGCCAAGGCCGCACAGATGGGCGTATCCATGGAAGACCTGGGCTCGACCCTGGCCATCCTGCTGGGCGAAGGCGAGATCAACCGATTCACCATCGACGGTCGCAGCTACAAGGTGATCGCCCAGGTGGAACGTGCCTACCGCGACAATCCGGGCTGGCTGAGCAACTACTACGTGAAGAGCGAAGGCGGCGCCATGGTGCCCCTGTCGAGCCTGATCAGCGTGCACGACAGCGCCCGGCCGACCCGCCTCAAGCAGTTCCAGCAGCTCAATGCGGCGATCATCGAAGGCGTTCCCATGGTCAGCATGGGCGAGGCCATCGACACGGTGACCCAGATCGCCCGCGAGGAAGCCCCGCGCGGCTACGCCTTCGACCACGCCGGCGCCTCGCGCCAGTACGTGCAAGAGGGCAGCGCGCTCTACGTCACCTTCGGCCTGGCGCTGGCGATCATCTTCCTGGTGCTGGCGGCGCAGTTCGAGAGCTTCCGCGACCCGCTGGTGATCCTCGTGACCGTGCCGCTGTCCATCTGCGGCGCGCTGATCCCGCTTTTCCTCGGCTGGTCGAGCATGAACATCTACACCCAGGTGGGCCTGGTGACCCTGATCGGCCTGATCAGCAAGCACGGCATCCTGATCGTCGAGTTCGCCAACCAGCTGCGACGGGACAAAGGCCTCTCCGCCCGCGAGGCGGTGGAAGAAGCCGCTGCCATCCGCTTGCGCCCGGTGCTGATGACCACAGCGGCCATGGTCTTCGGCATGGTGCCGCTGATCCTCGCCACCGGCGCCGGCGCGGTCAGCCGCTTCGACATCGGCCTGGTGATCGCCACCGGCATGTCCATCGGCACGCTGTTCACCCTCTTCGTCCTGCCCTGCGTCTATACGCTGCTGGCTAAGAAGGACCTGCATCCGGCGAGTCAGGTGGCGGCCAGCCACTGAGCCGGCGACGGATGGAAAAAGCCCCGCAATTGCGGGGCTTTCTTTTGCTGGCGAGGTGGGCCGGATGCTTTTGCAGGTTGTGGCTGAGCTACGCGAAGCCCAACGTGCGGGACCAGTGCTTGGCAATGTTGGGCTTCGCAGGCTCAGCACCAACCTACGAAAAGTCCGTGCATTTCCGAACCAACAAAAAACCCCGCTTTCGCGGGGTTTGCTTTCGATCCTGCCTCACTCCTGGCCGCGCAAGCCCTGGGACAGGCCGAACATGAACAGCAGCAGGTTCTGGTCAGCCCGGACCTGATCTTTCAGCCGGACGTTGGGCGGTAATGGGCAATAGCCCAGCCCGTTGGCACTGACCACTGAGGGCGAAGGCTCATGCCAGGCAGCCACCGCCAAAGAGGCTATCCCCAAGGCGCCGACGAGAAATAAAGCTCGCGTGACTTCTAACTTCATGATCGCAACCCCTTGATAGCGCTGCCAAACGCTGCTTCATAACCCTAGATCAGTATCTGCCGTTCCGCCTCATCCAGTGACGAATGGCGCCTAAACTGCCACAGCTCGCGCGGAATCGCTCGTTTGATCGACAGTCGGCACCAGTTCCGGCGGGGCCATCGCGGGCCGGTCGCCCTCCCCCACCGCCCGGATGCAGGCGGTGGAGGTTAGCCGGCAAATGTTGCAGAAAGAGGTCGTCGGCGCGCTTCCCCAAGCCAGCGCTCAGGGCAGCGATTGGCCGGAATGACAGTCCCCAGCGTACTCGTCCCCTGGTCAAGAAGTGGTCACGCGCAGGTGAAAAAAACGTCAAGACGCAACGTCAGGATGCCCTTTGAGATCCACCTGGAAGCGGCAGCCGGTAGGCTCCACTGCGCTCAGGCTGACCGTCCAGCCCTGGTTGTCGCAGATCCGCTGCACCAGGGACAATCCCAGCCCAACGCCGTCACCACGCCGCGCCGCGCCACGGACGAAGGGACGGAACATGGCCTCGCGCTCCTCTTCCGGAATGCCGACGCCGCTGTCCTCCACCACGAAGCCGCACTCCCCCAGCACCAGGCGGATACTGCCGCTGTCGGTGTAGTGCAGGGCGTTGCGCAGCAGGTTGCCCAGCACCGAGCGCAGGAATGATGCGTTGAAGCGTTGTTCATGAGGATCGCCGGGCTGGTATTCGAAGCGCAGCCCCTTGTTTTCGATGGGTTCGCGCCACTGGTTGGCCAGGTCATCGGCCACGCTGCGCAGGCTCGCCCGGGGCGCCAGGCGGGCTTCGTCGTGCTGGGCGCGCGCGAGCATCAGGAAGGTCTGCACCAGGTCGCGCATCTCCTCAGTGGCACGGGTGATCCGCTGCAGCTGGGCGCGGCCGCGCGGGTCGAGGTTGGGATTGTCCGCCAGCAGCTCGCATGAGCTGGCCAGCACCATGAGCGGGGTACGCAGTTCATGGCTGACATCGCTGGTGAACAGCCGCTCGCGATTGAGCACCTCGCGAAGGCGGCCAAGGGTGTCGTCGAAGGCCTGGGCCAGCTGGCCCACCTCATCGGCGGCATAGTCCGGCGCCAGCGGCGGCGCCATGCCCAGCAACTGGTCGCGGTGGCGCACCTGGCGGGCCAGGCGCACCACCGGCTTGATCACCTTGCGCGCCAGTACCCAGCCCAGCAACAGGGAGAGCAGCACGCTGAGGCCGAAGCCGACCATTACCACCTGGTAGAGCACCTGCTCGCGGGCCTCGAAGTCGCTCTGGTCCTGCAGCATCACGTAGCGGCGGCCTTCGATCTCGCGGACCAGTGCATGGTAGGAGTTCTCGCCCTCGAAGACTTCGTGGAAGCCCAGCTCCAGGTTGGCCAGATTCTCGGGGATGGCGTAGGGCACGGGCCCGGCACTGCTGTAGAAGCGCGTATCGCTGTCCAGGCTCGGCGGCCGGCCCCTGGCGATGTTCTGGGTGAGAACGCGGTTCAGCTCGTTGTTCAGGTCACGGGAGATCAGTTGCTCCTCGATCAGGTGCACGACCTCGATGATGCCCACCGCGAAGGTGCCGCCCACCAGGGTGGTCATCAGCACGAAGGCGATAAGGATCCGCCGCGCCAGGCTCTGCTTAAACTCCATCGGTGGACTCCGCCAGGCGATAGCCGAGGCCGTGCAAGGTGTGCAGCAACGGCTTGCCGAACGGCTTGTCGACCACCTGGCGCAGTTGGTGTATATGGCTGCGCAGGGCATCGCTGTCAGGGCAGTCGTCGCCCCAGAGAGCTTCCTCCAGCGCCTCGCGCCGCACCAGGTGGGGACTCTTCTGCATCAGCACGGCGAGCAGCTTGAGGCCGATCGGGTTGAGCTTGAGCGACTTGCCCGCGCGGCTGACCTCCAGGGTGTCGAGGTCGTAACTGAGGTCGGCCACCTGCAGGCTGCGCTTGCCGCCGCCCTGGGAGCGGCGCAGCACCGCCTCGATGCGGGCGGCCAGTTCGGAAAGGGCGAAGGGTTTCAGCAGGTAGTCGTCGGCCCCGGACTTGAAGCCCTGCAGGCGGTCGTCCAGAGCGTCGCGGGCGGTGAGCATGATCACCGGGGTATCGCGTCGCGCCTCCTCGCGCAGGCGGCGGCACAGATTGTAGCCGTCCAGCCCCGGCAACATGATGTCCAGCACGATCAGGTCGTAGTGCTCGCTGCTGGCCAGGTGCAGCCCGGACAGGCCGTCACGCGCGCAGTCGACGCTGTAGCCCTTGAGCTCGAGGAAATCGACCATGTTGGCCAGGATGTCGTGGTTGTCTTCGACTAGCAGGATCCGCATCGGCTCAACTCCATTCGTCAATCCACTGACGGCCAGTTGCCGGCCAGCGCACCTTCGACCGGCAATCCCGCTGGAGTTCCGATCGTCGAGGTATCGCTGGATCATACCCATCCCGCCCGGTCGGTACATTTCTCCGGACAAGAAAAAGCCCCGCACGGGGCGGGGCTTCTTCGGACCGGATGGCCGGGTAGCTTACATCATGCCGCCCATGCCGCCCATGCCGCCCATGTCAGGCATGGCCGGGCCAGCCTTGTCGTCAGCCACTTCGGCAACCATGGCCTCGGTGGTGACCATCAGGCCGCCGATGGAAGCAGCAGCTTGCAGTGCGGAACGGGTGACCTTGGCCGGATCGAGGATACCCATCTCGATCATGTCGCCGTACTCACCGGTAGCAGCGTTGAAGCCGAAGTTGCCGGAGCCTTGCTTGATCTTGTCGACCACCACGCTCGGCTCGTCACCGGCGTTGGCGACGATCTGGCGCAGCGGCGCTTCGACAGCGCGACGCAGCAGGGCGATACCGACGTTCTGGTCTTCGTTGTCGCCCTTCAGGCCTTCGATGGCCAGCAGAGCGCGTACCAGGGCAACGCCACCGCCGGGCACCACGCCTTCTTCCACCGCTGCACGGGTAGCGTGCAGGGCGTCTTCAACGCGGGCTTTCTTCTCTTTCATCTCGACTTCGGTCGCGGCACCAACCTTGACCACGGCAACACCACCAGCCAGCTTGGCCAGGCGCTCTTGCAGCTTCTCGCGGTCGTAGTCGGAGGTGGTTTCCTCGACTTGCTTGCGGATCTGCGCAACGCGGGCTTCGATATCAGCCTGGGCGCCGGCGCCGTCGATGATGGTGGTGTTTTCCTTGCTCAGCACAACGCGCTTGGCGTTACCCAGGTGCTCCAGGGAGGCGCTTTCCAGGGAGAGGCCGACTTCTTCGGAAATCACGGTGCCGCCGGTCAGGATGGCGATGTCCTGCAGCATGGCCTTGCGGCGGTCGCCGAAGCCCGGAGCCTTGACGGCCGCGACCTTGACGATGCCACGCATGTTGTTCACCACCAGGGTGGCGAGGGCTTCGCCCTCGACGTCCTCGGCGACGATCAGCAGCGGACGACCGGCCTTGGCGACCGATTCCAGCACCGGCAGCATTTCGCGGATGTTGGAGATCTTCTTGTCGACCAGCAGGATCAGCGGGCTTTCCAGCTCGGCGACCATGGTGTCCGGCTTGTTGATGAAGTAGGGGGACAGGTAGCCGCGGTCGAACTGCATGCCTTCTACAACGGACAGTTCGTTTTCCAGGCCCGAGCCTTCTTCAACGGTGATCACGCCTTCCTTGCCGACTTTTTCCATGGCTTCGGCAATGATGTTGCCGATGGACTCATCGGAGTTGGCGGAGATGGTGCCTACCTGGGCGATGGCCTTGGTGTCGGCGCAGGGCTTGGCCAGCTCTTTCAGCTGGGCAACGATGGCAACGGTGGCCTTGTCGATGCCGCGCTTCAGGTCCATCGGGTTCATGCCGGCAGCAACGGCCTTCAGGCCTTCGTTGACGATGGCCTGGGCCAGGACGGTGGCGGTGGTGGTGCCGTCACCGGCAGCGTCGTTGGCCTTGGAGGCAACGTCTTTCACCAGCTGGGCGCCCATGTTCTCGAACTTGTCTTTCAGCTCGATTTCCTTGGCAACGGAAACGCCATCCTTGGTGATGGTCGGAGCGCCGAAGCTCTTGTCCAGAACCACGTTGCGGCCTTTCGGGCCCAGGGTGGCCTTGACGGCGTCGGCCAGTACGTTCACGCCGACCAGCATTTTCTTGCGAGCGGAATCGCCGAATTTGACTTCTTTAGCAGCCATGTTGATTGATCCTCAATTCTTGGATGTTTAAACGGAGATTCGCGGAACTCAGGCTTCGACGACGGCGAGGATTTCGCTCTCGCCCATCACCAGCAGTTCTTCGCCATCGACCTTGATGGTGTTGCTGCCCGAGTAGGGGCCGAATACCACCTGGTCACCGACCTTGACGGCCAGCGGACGCACTTCGCCGTTGTCCAGCAGGCGACCGGTGCCTACAGCGACGACTTCGCCACGGTTCGGCTTCTCGGCAGCCGAACCCGGCAGCACGATACCGCCGGCGGTTTTGGTCTCTTCTTCGCTGCGACGGATGACGACGCGGTCATGCAGAGGACGAAGCTTCATTGTCGATCTCTCCCAATAATGTTGTTACTTGCTACCGGTGCGGGCACCGGCGGGTTGCTAATGTCCGGCGGGGCCGGTTGCGGCGCATCAGGCGCGCCGCTGGATTCTGACCTGCCATCCGGCAGGAAACCTTGCGGTGACCGATACATAGGGGCGTGCGGAGGCATTTCAAGGGTCACGGGCAAAAAAATTCAGTTTTTATCGGTCGCGGCGCTCGTACTCGCCTTCGATCACGTTGGGGCGGGTCTGGCCGCTGCGGGCGGCCAGGTCATCGGCGAAGGCGCGCTGACGCATGGCTTGTTCCTGAGCACGCTGGAGCAGCTTGCGGATGAACAGGCGACGGGTGAAAGGAATCAGGCAGAGCAGGCCGAACACATCGCTGATGAAGCCCGGCAGCAGCAGCAGGCCACCACCGACGGCGATCAACAGACCCTCGAGCATTTCCTGCTCGGGCACTTCGCCGCGAGCCAGGCGCTCACGGGCGCGCCACGCGGTTGCGACCCCGGCCACCCGCAACAGCACGCTGCCGAGCACGGCGGTGCCGATGACCAACAGCAGGGTCGGCAGGACGCCGATCACGCTGCCGACCTGGATCAGGACGGCCAGCTCGATCAGCGGGAAGAGCAGGAACAGGAAGAGAAAAGCGCGCATCAGGGTTTCCTTGCTGGAAGAACAGCTTCCGATATCCCCCTAGATGAAGCCAGCCTTCCGCCAATTCAAGCCTCGCGCGCTCCGCCGATCGGCCAGGATTCGGCGCGAGCCAGCTGTACCAAGGCCTGACGGACCGCACCTGGGTTGTTACAGGATGTTGGGAAGGGCAACCAGTGAAGCGTCTGACCAATACGTAGGTGGAAGCCCTCAGTGTCGATTCCGACCATCTCCGCCGCCGGTTCCGCGGGCAGCCCGGCCAACGCCACATAGTGGGCGATGGCATTGGCGTGGTCGCTGTTCATGTGCTCCAGCATGCCGATTTCCGCCTCACCGGCGAAGGCATTGGCCAGCACCAGCTGGTCGACCCAGTGGATGGCGCCGAAGCCGCCGATGAAACGCGCGCGTACCGGCTCCAGGCGCCAGAAGCCGAAATCGTGGGTGCGGTGGTAGTCCACCGCCTGGGGGAAGTAACGGTAATAGCGGGTTGCTGCGGCTTCCACCTCGGCAGCCTCGGTGATCTGCCGTGCTTCGGCCAGCAGGGTCAGGCGCCCGGCGGCCTGTACATCTTCGGCGCCGCGCTCGCCCACCAGCAACGAACATTTGGCGTCCTTCTGCAGGTTATGGGTGTGCTGGGCGATGCGGCTGATCAGGATCAGCGGGCGGCCTTCAACATCCAGGCAATAGGGCACCACTGATCCGAAAGGAAAGCCCGGCATGGCCTTGGAATGGGTGGACAGCACGCCACGGTATTCCTTGAGCAGCAATTCTCGTGCATGCTTTGCGGCTTTCACGCTCACCTTATGACTCCTCGCAAAGAATCCGTCGAAAACGGACGAGCGACCAGAATAGCGGTTTCAGGTCGCAAGCGGGGGCAAAGCGACAGTTATTCGAGGGGAATCACATGCAACTGAAAGACAAGGTCATCATCATCACCGGTGGTTGCCAGGGCCTCGGCCGCGCCATGGGTGAGTACCTGGCGGCCAAGGGCGCGAAGCTGGCCCTGGTGGACCTCAACCAGGAGAAACTCGATGAGGCCGTGGCCGCCTGCAAGGCTGCCGGCGGCGACGCCCGCGCCTACCTGTGCAACGTGGCCAACGAAGAGCAGGTGACCCACATGGTCGCCCAGGTGGCCGAAGACTTCGGCGCCATCAACGGCCTGGTGAACAACGCCGGCATCCTGCGCGACGGCCTGACCATCAAGGTCAAGGACGGCGAAATGACCAAGATGAGCCTGGCCCAGTGGCAGTCGGTGATCGACGTCAACCTGACCGGCGTCTTCCTCTGCACCCGCGAAGTCGCCGCCAAGATGATCGAACTGAACAACGAAGGCGCGATCATCAACATCTCTTCCATCTCCCGCGCCGGCAACATGGGCCAGGCCAACTACTCCGCCGCCAAGGCCGGTGTGGCTGCCGACACCGTGGTCTGGGCCAAGGAACTGGCTCGCTACGGCATCCGCGTGGCCGGCGTGGCCCCGGGCTTCATCGAGACCGACATGGTCGCCAGCATGAAGCCGGAAGCCCTGGATAAGATGACCTCCGGCATCCCGCTCAAGCGCCTGGGCAAGCCGCTGGAAATCGCCCACTCGGTGGCCTACATCCTGGAGAACGACTACTACACCGGTCGCATCCTGGAACTGGACGGCGGCCTGCGCCTGTAAGGCCCTTGGCCTGATGAAAAGCCCCGCATTCGCGGGGCTTTTTCGTTTCAGAGATAAGGCAGGCTTGTCGAATACGCGATCCGGATGGACGGAATCCTGTAGGGGCGAATTCATTCGCCAAGGGCAACGCAGTTGCCCTGTCGGACACAGCCGGGCAGACCTTCGGCCTGCTTGGCGATTGAAATCGCCCCTACAGGTCCTTTTTATTGGCGAGTCGCCGCGCCCTCCCCGCACGCTGGCAGCGCACCGCACTGCCCTTTGCCCCCGGCGCCCGCCAGCGGCGCTGCCAGGCGCGGGTCATTGGGCGCCAGTTGCCGGGCGCAGGCCCTGGCCTGGCTGGCCTGGCTGGCGCAGCCCTTCTCGTTGAGCACCTCGGACAGGTTGAACCAGCCCAGGGCGTAGTCCGGCTTGCGCTTCAGGCTTTCGCGCAGGGCCTGTTCCGCACCGTCGCGGTCGCCATCGGCATAGCGCGCGTTGGCGAGGGCGAAGAACGGCAAGGCTTCCTGCGGCCAATGCTCGGCGGCCGTGCGGTAAGCGCGTTCGGCCACCGGGCGCTGGGAGGTTTCCTCCAGGTCGCTGGCTGCCTTGATCCAGGGTTCCAGGCGCGCCTCCGCCGGCAGCTGCTCCGCCGGCAAGGTCACCACGGCCCAGCGTTCGGCGCGTTCCCAGGTGCGGTCGAAGCTGCGCAGGTCGGTCACCCAGCGCTTCTCGGTGCCGGAACGCAGTACCAGCTCATCCCGGTCCCGGTCGAAGCCCACCACCACCGCGAAGTGCCAGCGCGGCAGCCAGTCCAGGCCGAGGTTCTGCATCACCAGCACCGGGTTGCCCGCCGCTACCTGGGCCAGCAATGCGTCCAGGTTCGGCTCCAGCGGGTAGACCAGCATGCCGTGCTGGCGCGCGGCAGCCACCAGCTCCAGCTTCAGGCTGCCCTGCCGGGTCGGCAGGTAGACCTTGGGGGCCAGCACTTCGGGTGAGGTCCTCACCCCACGCTGCACCAGTACGGTGGCCAGCGCGGCAGGACCGCACTGGTAGATTTCCTGCGGGTAGAAAGGCGTCTGGGTGAGCTCCACCCGTTGCGGCAGGCGGTCGCTCTGCGGGGGCAGCATGGGTTGCTGCCCCGCGCAGCCGGCCAGGGCCAGGATCACCACGGCCAGCCAGGGGCGCATCAGTTGATGCACTTGATGAAGCTGAAGATGTCAGTGGCGCAGAGCATGTCGGTGATGATGAAGATCACCAGGAACAGCACGATGATGCCGACCCAGCCACCAACCGGTTCCTGCTCCAGGCGCTGGTTGAACTGCTGCAGTTCCGCCGGGGTCAGGCTGGCGATCCGGGCTTCCACCTGCTCGCGCGGTACGCCGAGGGATTCGAGTTTCTGCTGGACCTGCTGGTCGTCGAGCATGGCGCGCAACTGTTCGCGGTCGACCGGCTGGTGCTGCGGCAGCTGTTGCTCCTGCATAGCCTGAGGCGTGCCGATCATGGCGGCCTGGGCCAGGGGCATCTGGGCGAGGAAAGCGAACTGGCTGGCAATCAGGACGGAAGCCAGACGACGGTTGCAGGGACGCGAAAGCATGGGGGGTTTCTCCAAGGATTGTTACCAATTGACCACACGTCGGTTTTCGCGGTTCCTACATTCCTACACTAAGAATGCAGACTTCATCGCGATTTTCAGATTATTGCTGAAATCCGGCTGGCAACGATAGAATGCGAAACATTCCCATTTGCTTCCGGATCCAGCCCTTGAATCACGGCGCCGACGCTCTTCCACCCCCGCCGGCCGAATCCCTGCACCAGCTGTACAGCGACCACCACGGTTGGCTGACCGGCTGGCTGCGCCGCCGCCTGGGCTGCCCGCAGAATGCCGCGGACCTGGCCCAGGACACCTTCCTCCGTGTGCTCCTGGCCCGGGAAAAGCCGACCATCCTCGAGCCCCGCGCCTTCCTCACCACGGTGGCCAAACGCGTATTGGCCAACCACTACCGCCGCCAGGACATCGAACGCGCCTACCTCCAGGCCTTGGCCGCGCTGCCGGAAGCCGAAGCGCCGAGCGAGGAAGAGCGCGCCATCATCCTGGAAACCCTGGTGGAACTGGACCGCTTGCTGGACGGCCTGCCCCCGCTGGCGAAAAGGGTCTTCCTGCTGGCCCAGGTGGACGGCATGACCTACGCCGAGATTGCCGCCCAGCTCGATATTTCCCTCTCCACCGTCAAGCGCCACATGGTCAAGGCCGCCCAGCGCTGCTACTTCGCGGAGAGCTTCTGAAATGGGCCTGCACGCAGTGGATCGCCGCCGCATCGCCCCGGCCGTCGCCGAACAGGCGGTGGAGTGGCTGGTGGAACTCCAGGCTGGCGATATCAGCGAACAGCGTCGCCTGGCCTGGCAAGCCTGGCGCGCCGCGGATGCCGAACACGAGCGCGCCTGGCAGCGCATCGAGACGGTCAACCTCGGCCTGCGCGGGCTGGACACACCGCTGGCCCTCACCGCTCTCGACGCCCCCTGCCGTCGCAGCCGCCGCGATGCGTTGAAGGTGCTGATGCTCTTCGCTCTGGTTGGCGGCGGCGTGGCGGGCCTGCAGGGCAGCGCCCCCCTGCTGGCCCTGCGCAGCGACGAAGCCACGGGGGTGGGCGAGCGCCGCGCGCTGAAACTGGCCGATGGCTCGCGCCTGGAACTGAACACCGCCAGCGCCGTGGATATCCGCTTCGATGCCGGCCAACGGCTGATCGAGATGCGCCGGGGAGAAATCCTCCTCGACGGCATCGCCGATGCACGCCCGCTGCGCATCCACACTCCCCAGGGGCTGATCGAGAGTCAGGGCGGCCGCCTCAATGTCCGTATTCTCGAGCGCAGCAGCCGGGTCAGCCTGTTCGCCGGCAGCGCCGACCTGCTTGCCGAGGGCCAGCGCCAGTCGCTGCTGCCCGGCCAGCAGGCGAGCTTCACGCCTGCGCGCATCGAAGCGCCCCAGGGCGCAAGCGAAGACAGCGTGGCCTGGACGCAGGGCATGCTGGTGGCCAGTGGCATGCGCCTGGACGACTTCCTCGCCGAACTCGGCCGCTACCGCCGTGGCCACCTCAGCTGTGACCCGCAGGTGGCTGGATTGCTGATTTCCGGCAGCTACCCGCTGGACAACACCGAACGCATCCTCGCCATGCTGCCCAAGGCCCTGCCGGTGGAGGTGCACAGCCTGACCCGCTATTGGGTCAAGGTGCATCCGCGCGCCACGGGTTGAGGAGGCAGGCCGGGCTTCTGCGTTGGGCTTCGCTCCGCTCAGCCCAACCTACGGAGGAGTACCCCGTGTCATGGCGATACCCATCGGTGACCTCATTTTTTTGCGAAAGCTGAGCCTTTTTTCCGATCTCGCGTGACAAGGCAGGCATAGACCTTCCAATTCACCAACGAGTCGCCCCCATGCAGTCCCCGTTCAGCCTCCGCCGCTTCACCCGCAAGCCCCTGGTCCGCACCATGCAGCCGCTCTTGCTGAGCCTCGGCCTGACGGCCGCTGTCCCCTCCCTGGTCAGCGCGGCCAGCCTGGAAGTCGGCGCAGAAAGCCGCCGGCAGAGCTTCGACATTCCCGCCGGTTCGCTGGAAGCCGCACTGAACCAGTTCGGCCGCGAAGCGGGCGTGCTGCTCTCCTTCAGTCCCGAGCTGACCACCGGCCGCCAGACCCAGGGCCTGCACGGCCAGTACGGCGTGGATGAAGGCCTGCAACAGCTGCTGGCTGGGAGCGGCCTGCATGCGGTGGCCCAGGATGGCGGCTACAGCCTGCAATCATCCGGAGCCGCGCTGGAAGTGGACCGCCAAGTGGTGGTTGGCTCCCGCGCGCCCACCAGCATCAGTGAATTGCCAGGCACGGTGTGGATCATCGAGAGCGCCCAACTGCAGGAGCAGACCAAGGGCGGCGTGCCCTTCAAGGAAGCCCTGGGCCAGCTCATCCCCGGCCTCGACGTCGGCCCCCAGGGCCGCACCAACTACGGCCAGAACATGCGCGGCCGTAGCGCCCTGGTGATGATCGACGGCGTATCCCTGAACAGCTCCCGTGGCATCAGCCGCCAGTTCGACTCCATCGACCCGTTCAACGTCGAGCGCATCGAAGTGCTCTCCGGCGCCAGCGCGGTCTACGGCGGCGGCGCCACCGGCGGCATCATCAACATCGTCACCAAGAGGGGCGAAGCCGGCGCGGCGCGCTTCAACAGCGAAGTCGGCCTGCGCAGCGGCTTCGAAACCAGCCAGGACCACGACTGGCGCGCAGCCCAATCGGTCAGCGGCGGCAACGAGCAGATCAAGGGCCGCGCCTCGGTGGCCTACCAGAAGAACGGCGCCGCCTATGACGGCAGCGGCGACCAGGTGATGCTCGACATCACCCAGACCGACCTGCAGTACAACCAGTCGGTGGATGTAATGGGCAGCCTCGACTTCAACTTCGCCAATGGCCACAGCCTGAGCCTCGGCGCCCAGTGGTACGACTCCGGCTATGACGGCGACAAGGGCGTCGACCTCGGTCGCAACTTCAGTGCCCTGCGCGGCCAGGAGCCCTTCGAGATCGAGGGCGGCGCCAGCTTCGACCGCGAACCGCGCACCGAACGCAGCCAGTTCAACGCCACCTACCACGCGCCGGAAGTGCTGGGCCACAACCTCTACCTGCAGGCCTACTACCGCAGCGAGGAAATGGCCTTCCAGCCCTATCCGAGCGTCGCCTTCACCGGTAGCGGCGCGATCAATCCGGGCCGTTCCTACTATTCCGCGTCCCAGCAGGACACCGATTACTACGGCCTGAAAGCCGTGCTGGTGAAGGAGTGGGACCGCTTCACCCTGACCTACGGCGCCGACATCGAGCGCGAGAGCTTCGACTCCGACCAAGCCCTGTTCGACCTCGATACCGCCGCCCAGACCGGCGGCCTGGTGGCCTCCAAATACGCCAAAGTAGGCCGCTACCCGGGCATCGACACCGACAGCGATTCGCTCTTCGCCCAGGGCAGCTGGAAGGCTACCGACGCCCTCACCCTGTCCGGCGGCGTGCGCCGCCAGCGCACCAACAACGAGGTCGGTGACTTCGTCGCGGCTGCCCAGCAGATCCAGATCAGCAAAGGCAACGGCACCAGCGCCGACGCCATCCCCGGCGGCGAGAAGGACTACCAGGTCGACCTCTACAACTTCGGTGCCGTCTACAAGCTGAGCAAGGCCCAGCAGGTTTGGGCCAACTACTCCGAAGGCTTCGAGCTGCCCGACCCCGCCAAGTACTACGGCCAGGGCACCTACTCCGCAGCGCCGGTCAACGGCCATTGGGTGCTGCAGAAGGGCGTGAACGTCGAAGACTCGGCCCTGGACGGGATCAAGACCAAGCAGGTGGAACTCGGCTGGCGCCACTACGACGGTAGCCTGGATGCCCAGCTGGCGGCCTTCTACGCCTGGTCCGACAAGAGCATCACCTACAACCGCACCACCCTGCTGGTGGAGCAGTTGGACAGCAAGAAGCGCAACTACGGCCTGGAAGGTCAGGCCAACTACTGGCTGACCGACAACTGGCAGGTCGGCACCAGCGCCCTGGCCATCCGCTCCCAGCAGAAGATCGATGGCCGTTGGGAAAAGCAGGACGTGACCGCCGCCAGCCCATCCAAGCTGACCGCCTTCGTCGGCTGGCAGGACGGCGACACCAGCCTGCGCCTGCAGGGCGTGCGCACCTTCAACCTCTCCGACGATGGCAACGTGCTCGCCAACGGCCAGCTCGACGGCAAGGACCACAAGATCGACGGCTACGCCGTGTTCGACCTGCTGGGCAGCCAGGCCTTGCCAGTGGGCACCCTCAACTTCGGCATCCAGAATCTGCTGGACAAGGACTACACCACCGTCTGGGGCCAGCGCGCGCAGGTGTTCTACAGCGCCAACATCCCCGCCGAGCTGTTCGACTACCACGGTCGCGGCCGCACCTACAGCCTGAGCTACAGCGTGGAGTTCTGAGGCTGAGACCAGTGCCAAGGGCTGCGCAGCAGCCCCGTAGGTTGGCGCTGAGCGAAGCGAAGCCCAACGATGCAGCCTCAGCGTTGGCACATGTTGGGCTTCGCGTAGCTCAGCCACAACCTACAGGGTTCTGTGGCTGCAAGGCCGCTCAGTAGGAAACCGTCTTGTCCTTCCGCCCGATGTTCCAGCGGAACCAGTCGTCCAGCATGGTCTTCTCGTAGCGCAGGCGGTCGTTGCTGAAGTAGTAGTTGCCGTGTTGCAGGTAGGACTGGTCGATCACCGTGACATCACGGCTGACCAGGGTCTTGCCGTCCTGTTCCAGGCTGTAGTGCAGCTTGATCCGCGGCCAGGTCACCTCACGCATGAAGCGCACGTCCCGGAAGTCGATCCGCCAGGGTTCGTACCGGCCGGCCAGGTCGATATCGAGGATTTCCATCTTGAGACTCTGCCCGGGCTGCAGGTAGCGCTGGCCCAGCTTCTCGATATGGGCCTTGAGATCCTTGAGCACGAAGTCATCCGCGCCGCGCCCGTAATCACGGTTCAGGCGCGCGTCGCTGTACTTCTCCGGATGGGTGAAACTGACCTCGGTGGAGGATGCCAGCACGGTGGGGGAAAGGATCACCAGGGCCAGTACGACGAGGGGCAGCGTGGCTCGCATGGAACGCCTCCTGACGGTGACGACTGGCTCACCGCCAGCACCAGTTTACGCTTGGCGATGCGAACGGGAAGCGGCTTCAGTCGGACGGCAAGGCACTGCCGCAGGAGGTCGAAGGGCGGATCTTCCGACCCGCCCTTCGCGCTTCATCCCACCAGCGCCAGGAGGCCTCCGCCCACCGGCAGCAAGGCCACCAGAGGCACGACCCAGCGAGCTTTCCACGCCAGCAGGACGACCAGCAGGAGGCCCGCGAGCATCAGTTGCAGCAGCCAGATCACGCCGCCGATTTCCCCACCCAGTTCAGTGATAGTGAGCGCCAGCGCAAGGATCATCGCCAGCACCGCGCCGATCCGCAGCAGGCGGCTGCGGCTTTCGCTGGGAGCGCCAGTGAGGACCAGCTTGTGCTGGCGCGACATGGCCAGGGCCAGGCCAGTCATGGCCAGGTAACATAAGGCAAAGCTCAGGACCAGCATCAGGCGCTCTCCTCCACCAGGCGGTGGCGGACCCGCACGGCCCTTTCAACCTGCGGTTGCGAGCGGCGCCAGGCCAGCAGGCCGCAGAGCGCTCCGGAAGCGAGCAGCACCAGGTCGATGCCGGCCATGTCCCAATCACCGCGGCCGAGGGTCGCCAGGAGGCTGCCCTCAGACGTGACCAGAACGTTCAACACCGGCAGCCCGAGCGCCAGCACGGCGACAGTGGCCAGCACGTCGCGGGCGACCTTGCCGCTGTTGCGACGCAGGATGGCCCAGACCGCCACCAGCAGCCAGACGCCGACGAAGGTCCAGGTTTCCGCGCTGGCGCGCTCGGCCATGCTGGCCGGCAGCAGGCGGTTGCCATAGAGCAGGCCCAGGCTGGCGACAGGCAGGCCGCCGATCACCGCGCCGTTGAGGGCACGGACCAGGCCGATGCCACGGCTGCTGCGCGCCTCGCGCTTGCGCAGCCACACCTGCAGGCCGGCCACCAGCATGGCGCAGCCCATCAGGCCGAGCAGCAGGTATAGCGCGCGGACGATCTGGCCACCGAACTGCGCCATATGCAGGTTGGTCAGCCAGGCGTAGCTGTTGTAGCCGGGGCTGTAGGGCTTCTGTTCATGGAGCAGCTCGCCACTGGCGGCGTCGTAGGACATCGTCCACTGGAAGTCGACTATGCCGGTGCGGTCGTAGCGACGGATATCCACCACCGCCGCTGCATCGCCAGGATGGTGAACGCTGATCCAGCCGGTCTCCGAACCTCCCCAGCGACGGTGGGCGTCGGCCAGCAGGCTGTCGAGGGACGCGGCTGTCGGCGCCGGCTGCTTCACCTCCTCGCGGTGGTAGGCGCCCATGGTGTCGTTGAAGAAGGCTTCGGCATCGCCCTTGTAGGCCAGCTGGATGCCGGCGGGCATGTAGAAGGTCACGAAGATGGCCAAGCCCGTGTAGGCGATGACCAGGTGGAAGGGCAGCCCCACCACGCCGAACAGGTTGTGGGCGTCCAGCCAGGCGCGCTGGCCGTTGGCGTCCGGGCGCAGGGTGAAGAAGTCCTTGAAGATGCGGCGGTGGATGATGATGCCGCTGACCAGCGCCACCAGCATGAACATGGCGGCGATCGCCACTATGTACATGCCGATCATGCCGGCGTTGAGGTCGTAGTGCAGGGTGAAGAAAAACAACCCACCGACGGTTTCCGGCATGGGTTCGCCGGTGGCCGGGTCCAGGGCGAAGCGCACGAACTCGCTCTCGTCGGCCGGCTCATAGCCTGCCCAGTAGAACGGCTCGCGTTCGCTCGGCGGGCGAATCCAGATGGCATGGGCGTCCGGCGCCTTGGCCAGCATGGCCTCGCGAACCTGGTCCAGGGTCAGGCTGTGGCTGGAGGGTTCATGCAGCGCCGGGCGCATCCAGCGTTCCAGCTCCTTGTCGAAGCAGGCGATGCTGCCGGCGAAGAAGATGACGAAGAGCAGCCAGGACGGCAGCAGCCCGCCCCAAGTATGCAGCCCCGCCATGGATTGCCGCAGGCTCATGGGCGTACTCCGAAGTCGTTGGGTAGGTAGGCCGCCAGGGCCATCAGGGCGGTGAACCCCACCAGCACCAGCCAGGCGCGCAGGGCCGAGCGCGCGGCGAAGGCGTAGATGATGGCGATCGTGTAGACGGCGAAGCAGGCCAGGCTGGCGAATACCACCCTTTCACTGCGCACCAGCGGCAGATAGACGGACAGGAATGCGGTGGCCGCATAGGCCATCGCGTATCCGCCGAGGATCGCCGCCAACACCCGCGCGGTCACCTCCCAGCGCGTGGAGGTCTTGGCTTTACTCACGTTGCTACCTTCGTCGAGGGCGACCCTGGCCGCGGGCGTGCCGACCGGACTGTATCCCGCCACGGCCAGAGTGATCAGATAGTTCGGAAACAAACTTGAGAATTATTTACATGCGCGCTTTTATTGCAACCGGTAATTTGTATCAACAGAGCTGGCGCGGCTTGCTTCTGGCCATATGCGACACCTTGTCGATTTCCGGCTGCGCCGCCGGTCATAGCGGTTCGAACTTTGCAGTCTTCCTGGCAGTCCATCGACTCATCGCTCGATCAACCAGGTGACAGGCCATGTACAACCCCTTCCAGATTCTGACCGACGCCTTCCAGGCCGAATACCGGGTCAACCTCAGCCTGGAACGGCTGGACGGCAACATCATGCTGACCCTGACCAACGAGCACGGCGTGGCCGTGCGGCGCATGATCAGCCCAGCCCAGCGCAACGACCCGGTGCGGCTGCAGCGGGTGATCGAGAGCATTCGCCTGGGGATCGCCATCGAGAACGGACACAAGGTGGGCGAGATGCTCACCTCCATGACCGGCGGCCATGTCGCCCCGGTGCGCGCCGGCAGAGTCAACGCCGCACAGGTAGCGGGCAGCTGATGCCCGCATCCGGTGCGTCGGCTCAGGCCTCCTCTTCCACCTCGACCTGACGCCGCAGGCGCTGCCGGCGCGGCGAGGATTCGCTCTGCACCGAAGGGAAACGCGAGGACGCGAACCGCACCACGAGTATCGCCAGGGCCAGCAGCAGGATCGCGCCGGAGACGAAGACCACGCCCATGTCCGGCCGGTGGTGGTGCGACACGTCGGAGATCAGCAGGCGCGTCAGCGCCGTGATCGCCACGTAGATCAGGAAGCGCACCGGCATGTGGTTGGTCTTGAAGTAGATGCCGACCATGGCGCCCAGTTCCAGGTAGATGAACAGCAGGAGGATGTCATCGACCGTGATGTGTCCCTTCTCCACCATCCCCAGAAAGGCCACCACCGCGGCCCAGGCGGTGATCCCGCCGATAGCGAATAGCGCCAGGTAGTGGAAGCTTTCCACCAGCAGGTTGCCCAGCGATTCGGCCAGGCCATGCACGTTTTCGCGCAGCTCTTCAGCCCAGTTGATCTTCACGATAAAGCTCCTCGGTACGACGATCCCGATCTTGACGGGACAAGGTGACATTGGGGTGATGCAGGATGGGGGCCCGAGCGGGCGTCGCGCCACGGGACAGGTTGTCGCAGTCCTTGCCCGCAAGTGCGTGGACAGCGTGCTGCTCACCCACCTGCACTCGGACACGCCTGCTGACGGCCGGATGCCGAAGCCAAGCCGGCTTTCACCAACGCCGCCGTATTCGTCTGCCAGGATGAAGCCGGCTGCTGGTTGATCCCTTGGTGGAGGCGCCTCGGCCACATGCGCAACGAAGGCAAGGGCTATGCTTGGGTGCCAGCGGAATACGGTCCGATCCGCAACGATCGCTGAGGGTAGGCAGTTGGAAACTTCCTACGGGATATTCCCAATTGCCATCATTCCATATACTGTATGCGCATCCAGTATTTTCAAACCAATTGACCAAAGGTGAGGGGTGATGAATGGCCGTCGAAGTGGTGTACCGCAGCAGCCGCGATCCGGAGCGCCTGTTCATGGATAAGGCCGAAGCCGATCGTTACGACAAGATGCTCGAACTGGCCGAGTCCCTGGCCGAGGTCCTGCACAAGGCGGTACCGTCCCTGAGCGAACAGCAGGTGGAAGACATCGGCATCTTCATGGCCAAGCACCGCGACACCTTCGCCCGTGCCTTCAAGAACCAGCCGGATGCACTGGCCGAGCTGGAGCTGCCGGGCGGAGACGAGTAATACCGCCCGAAGTCCTGTTCAGACGCGGCTCAGTGCAACACCGGCTATTCTTTGCGTCGTTTCTTCAAGCCCCCACGCGGCAACGAACCGATGCTGGGGCACCCTCTATCAGGAGTGCCCCATGCGTATCCTCATATCCCGACTCTATGCCCCGACCTTTTTCTTCGGCTTCATCGCGCTCGCGCTATGGCTGAGCAGTGGGTATCCGCAGCAGCCCGGATGGCTGCTGGCGCTGCTCGCGCTTGCGATCGCCCTCTCCTTCCTGGCCGAAGCCTGTTTGCCCTATTGCCCGGCATGGAACCGGGACCATCGCGACCGCCAGCGGGACGCCCTCCACGCAGCCGTCAATGAAGGGCTGGGCAACCTCGGTCTGCTGGTCATCCCATTCACGGCGACGCTGCTCCCAACTTCAGGCATGTGGCCGGATGCCTGGCCCCTGTGGCTGCAGTTGCTGATGGCGGTGGCGGTGGCGGATCTGGGAATGACCCTCATGCACCTGCTCAGTCACCGCCTGCCAATGCTCTGGCGCCTGCATGCGGTGCATCACAGTGTGCGGCGGATGTACGGTTTCAACGGCCTGATGAAACATCCGCTCCACCAGACCCTGGAAGCCCTGGCAGGCACAGCCCCGCTGCTGATCCTTGGCATGCCGGAACAGGTCGCCTCCCTGCTGGCCTTCGCCATCGCCATCCAGCTCCTGCTCCAGCACAGCAATGTCGATATGCGCATCGGTGGATTGCGCCACCTCTTCGCCTGGGCTCCCATGCACCGCTTCCATCACATGAAGTACGGCAAGGCGGGAGACGTGAACTTCGCCCTGTTCTTCAGTTTCTGGGACAGGCTGCTCGGGACGTCCTTCTACCACCCGCATTACCGCATGGGCAGCGACGACCTCGGCATCGGCAGCCGACCCGACTACCCCGACGGCTACCTGGCCCAGTTGGCCGCCCCCTTCCGGCCACAAGGCCCGGTGGCGCCATGTCCGACGCCGCCGGACTCGCTACTCCAACAGCCTTAGCTGCAGATTGCCGAAGGTGCGGTCGGCGCGAACGCCGAAAGTGCTGCGCACCGTCCGTGAAAAGTGGGCGGCGTCGGCGAACCCCGCCGCATGGGCCGCATGGGTCAGCGGCTCCCCGGCCATGGCCAACGCGAGGGCGAGGCGCAGCCGGCGCCAGAGCACCAGGCGCCATACCGAAAGGCCGACCTGTTCGCCGAACAACCGCTCGAGCTGGCTGAGGGAAAGGCAGGCCGTTCGCGCCAGGGTAGCGGCGCTGACCTTTTCCGCCAGCAACTGGTCCACGGCCTGGAGCGCCCTGGCGATGCGCGGGTCCAGCGCCTGCCTGGGGGCGGCTTGCAGGCAGGCAGCCAACCTCTGAAGATCCGGTCCGGCCTGATCAAGCGCAGCACGCAGGCTATCGAGGCTGAATGCCAATGGCTCGGCATAGACCGCCACCATGGGTTGGCTGGCGTCTTCCAGCGCATGCGTACGCATCGACTCGACCAGCACCACACGCCCACTCACCGGCTGCCCATCCACCAGCAGGCGCAGGGGCTCATCCAAGGCCAACAGGGCCTGGTGAGCATAGTGGGCGTGGGGTCGGGTGGCGCCACTGGCACCGGCGATCAGGCAAAAATCGCGGGCCAGCCAGAGCACGCCCTGCCAGCGGGAGTCAGTCATGATGTGCAAGATACCGAAGACGAGGGGCAATCTCACTCCGCCGTAGGGTGGAAATCGCTTTTCATTTCCACCATTCGGAGTCCGGCCGAGCCGCGAAAGGCGGGCCGGTAAAGCGTAGTCCCCCCTACATCTGCTCCAGCTTCGCCGTGCCCCCGAGCGGTAATTGACGCCCCTGCGAAGAAGGTCTAGTTTTCCGCGGGCCCCATCCGGGGCCCACCACCTTCGGCGAATCCCATGATGTCCAGCGCAAGCGCCCAAATCGCGTCGTCCACCGATCCCCTCGGTGCCCGCCTGCGCGCCTGCCTGTCGCCGATGTCCCCACCTGTCGCACCGCCGCCTGCCGTACGGGCCGGCTTTCCGCCGCCGCCTCCGCACACGCTGCTCGGCTGATCACCAGCCACTGATGCCGCTCCGGCACTGACCGCACCTGGTCGGCGTTCGCACGCGCCGGAGCCTGTTGTCGTTCACTGACAGGTGAAATTTCATGACGTTGGAAAAATCCGTCTGGGGCGCCTTCGCCTAGACTTCGCTGTTCGTGCTGCTGTGGAGCAGTGGCGCGATCTTCGCCCGACTGGGCCTGGACCATGCCTCGCCCTTCGCCTTCCTCACCCTGCGCTTCGCCCTGGCATTCGCCATCCTGCTGCTGGTCTGCGGCTGGCGTGGCCAAGGACTACCGGAGCGCGGCAGCCGCCTGAAGGTGGCGGGCATCGGCCTGCTGCTGATCGGCGGCTACACCATCTGCTACCTGCTGGCGCTGGACAGCGGCATCACTCCCGGGGTGCTGGCCGCGCTGCTCGGAGTGCAGCCGATCCTCACCCTGGTGCTGCTGGAACGGCGTTACCCCCTGGCGCGCCTGCTGGGCCTGGGCTTGGCTCTGGGCGGCCTGGTACTGCTGGTGTGGCAGAGCATCGACCAGGCACGGGTTTCCGCCCTCGGCCTGGTGTATGGCTTCGCCTCCCTGGGCAGCATGACCCTGGGAGCCATCCTGCAGAAAGGCCTCAAGCAGTCTCCCATGCAGCTCCTGCCTCTGCAGTACGGCGCCAGCCTGCTGGCCTGCCTGCTGCTGGTGCCCTACAAGCCCTTCCACTTCGAGACCACGCTGGACTTCGCCATTCCCCTGATCTGGCTGGCGCTGGTGATTTCGGTGGTGGCGCAGTTGCTGCTCTACAAGCTGATGCAGGCAGGCAACCTGGTGAATGTCACCAGTCTGTTCTACCTGGTGCCGGTGGTGACGGCGGGGATGGATTACCTCTTCCTCGGCAACACCCTGGCACCGCCGGGCCTGGCCGGGATGGGCGGGATACTGGCGGGGTTGGTGCTGGTGTTCAGTGGGCGGAGCGCGTGACAAGCAGGATGCAATGAACCTGTGGGGGCGAATTCATTCGCTAAGGGCTGCGCAGCAGCCCCGGCAGACTCCACAGGGCAGGCCTGCGGCCTGCTTTGCGAATGAATTCGCCCCTACAAAAGACGCACCCTACGGCTGCTCCAATGCCTGCACCAACGCCTTGAGGAAGCGCGCCGCTTCGCCGCCGGTGACGGCGCGGTGATCGAAGGTCAGGGACAGGGGCAGCACCGGGTGGATTTCCACCTTGCCCTGCCAGGCCACCGGCTCTTCGCGGATGCCACCGGCACCGATGATCGCCACCTGCGGCGGCACCACCACCGGGTTCGCGTAGCGCCCGAAAAGGGTGCCGAAGTTGGACAGGGTGATGGTAGCGCCCATCATTTCCTGGGGCGGGATGGAGCGTGCCCTGACGTCGGCACGCAGGCGCGCCACGCCCTCCTGGAGGTCGTCGGCGCTGCGCCCGCCCACGTCCCGCAGCACCGGTACGAAGAGGCCGTCCTGGGTGTCCACGGCTATGCCGAGGTCGAGCTTCTGGTGCTGGCGGATCGACAAGGTGCGGCCGTCGAACCAGCTGTTGAGTATGGGTTCCACCTCGCAGGCGGCGGCGATGGCCTTGCCCAGGCGAATCAGCGGGTCGCGGGCTTCCGGCCAGCGGTGCAGGTCGGCATCCCCGACTATGGTCACAGGCACCACTTCGGCATGGGAGCGCGCCATGTTGATCGCCATGCTGCGGCGCACGCCGCGCAGCCGCTCGCCACCGAAGCTGTCGCGGGCGCTTTGTGCGGCCTGCTCCACATCGGCGCGAGTCACCAGGCCATCCGGGCCGCTGCCGGCCAGGGCGGCCAGCTCCACGCCCATCTGCCGGGCCAGCTGGCGCACCGCCGGGGTGGCGCGGGGCGCCATGTGTTCGCGGGTGGAGGGTGCAGCGCCGACGAAGAAGCTGTCAGCCTGGGCGTTGCCGCCGCCTTCCAGGCGACCGACCACGGTGCCGGCGTCGGTGTCTTCGCCTTCGTAGCCGAGCAGAGGTTCGCCCACATGGAGGATGTCGCCTTCCTTACCGAAGGTCCTGGCCACCACGCCGTCGTAGGGCGCCGGGATATCCACCAGGGCCTTGGCGGTTTCCACCGAGACCAGCAACTGGTCGGCCCTGACGCTGTCCCCCGCCTTCACGTGCCACTGGACGATTTCCGCTTCCTGCAGGCCCTCGCCCAGGTCGGGCAGTTTGAAGAATTTCATTGTGCGTTCCTCGTCTCAGGCGTAGTTCAGCACCAGCTCGCAGGCCGCGAGAATGTCTTCCGGGCCGGGGATGTAGAGCTGCTCGAGGCGGTACAACGGTGGCGGGATGTCCGGCGCGGTGACCCGCTGGATCGGCGCCTGCAGATCCAGCAGCGCACGCTCGTAGAGGCTGGCGGCAATCTCCGCGCCCACCCCGCAGCTGCGAGGTGCCTCGTGGATGATCACGCAGCGGCCGGTCTTGCGCACCGAGGCTTCCAGGGTATCCAGGTCCAGCGGCTTGATGCTGGCGACATCGATGACTTCAGCGGAGACACCCTGCTCCTCCAGCCTTGCTGCGGCCTGCAGGGTTTCATGGATGCTGGCGCCCCAACTGACCAGGGTGATATCCGAGCCCTCGCGGAGGGTGAAGCAGCTGTCAAGCGGCAGGCGCTTGCCGTCGTCGATGATCGGCTGCGGGTTCATCCGGTAGAGCCGGGTGGGTTCGAGAAAGATCACCGGGTCCGGGTCGTCGATGGCGGCGAGCAGCAGGCCGTAGGCCCGCGCCGGGGAGGACGGGATGACGACGCGCAGGCCGGGGATATGCGCGAACAATGCCTCGGTGCTTTCGCTGTGATGCTCCGGCGCGCGAATGCCGGCGCCCATGGGGCTGCGCAGCACCATGGGGCAGCTCAGCCGGCCACGGGTACGGAAGCGGATGCGGCTGGCGTGGGAGACCAGGTGCTCCATGGCCGCGTAGATGAAGCCGAGGAACTGGATTTCCATCACCGGCTTGAGGCCCTGGGCGGCCATCCCCACGGCCAGGCCAGCGATCATGGTTTCCGCCAGCGGCGTGTCGATCACCCGCTTGAAGCCGAAGCGGTCGCGCAGGCCGAGGGTGGCGCGGAACACGCCGCCGTTGACACCGACGTCCTCGCCCAGGACCACGACGTTCTCGTCTTCCTGCATGGCGCGGTGCAAGGCCAGGTTGACGGCCTCCAGCAGGGCGCGCTTTTCCGTGGTGGCATTGAGGTTACTCATGGCGACCTCCGCTGCTCGAAGAGCACATCTGCTTCCCTTCTACCGCTTGCGGGAGAGGGTGGCGCGCAGCGTCGGGAGAGGGCTCCTCCCGACGGGAGATCCGTTCCATCAGCATTTCGCGCTGATCCCCCAATGCCGCTGGCCAACGCGCGTAGACGTGGTCGAGGACGGACTCCGCCGGCTGGGTGCCGGCGGCTTCGAAGTTGTCCACCGCCACCTGCACCTGGCGCTGGCAATCGGCGACCAGTGCCTGTTCGCGGCCCTCGTCCCAGACCTTGTGCCCGGCAAGGAAGGCCTGCAGGCGCTTGATGGGTTCCTCCAGCCAGGCCGCCTTGACCTCCTCGGCGCTGCGGTAGCGGGTGGCGTCATCGGCGGTGGTGTGGTCGCCCAGGCGGTAGCTGACGCATTCGAGCAGCACCGGGCCCTTGCCGTGGCGGGCCCGCTCCAGTGCCCATTGCACGCGATCATAGACGGCGAGCACGTCGTTGCCGTCCACCTGTTCGCCATGGAAGCCGGCGCCAATCGCCTTCTGGGCCAAGGTCGGGGCGCCGCTCTGGATGCGGCGGGGCACCGAGATGGCCCACTGGTTGTTGTTCACCACGAACACCACAGGCAACTGCCAGGCACCGGCCACGTTGAGGGCTTCGAGGAAGTCGCCCTTGCTGGTGGCGCCGTCGCCGCAGGTGGTCACCACCGCCCGGTGCTGGCCGCGAATCTTGATCGCCGTGGCGACCCCGCAGGCGTGCAAGGCCTGGGTGGCGATGGGTACGCAGATGGGGAAGTCTTCCCGCGAACGCGGGTCGAGGAAGTCGCTGCCGCGCTCGTCGCCGCCCCAGTAGAGGAGGATTTCCTCCATGCGCACACCGCGCATCAATTGCACGGCGGTGTCGCGGTAATAGGGCACCAGTACGTCGTCGCCCTGCATCAGGCTGCCGATGGCGACGCCTATTGCTTCCTGACCCAGGGTCGGGGCGTAGGTGCCGATGCGCCCGGTGCGCTGCAGTGCCACCGCCTTCTGGTCGAAGAGGCGGGTCAGGACCATGCGTCGGTAGAGATCGGTGAGCAGGTTGAAATCGTCGGCCCAGGCCGGCAGCTCGCCGACCAGGCGTCCCTCGGGGTCGAGGACGCGCGTATAGGGCACTTCGATCCTGTTGGACATGGCATCTCTCCTTACACCTTGTGGGTGCCTGTGCAGAGCCCGGGGCTTGTGGCCCCGGGAGCTTGAGGGCCGGGCCGCTGGTTGGCGACCGGTCAGCCGAACAGCAGGCGCTCGGCCAGGGCGTCGGCGACCCGCGCGGGGGAACGCTTGTCGGCCTGGGCGTGCGCGTAGATCTCGGTGAGGCGCTGGCTGATCCGCGACATGTGCGCGGTGATCGCCGACAGCCCTTCGCCCTTGTGCTTGAGGGCGACGTAGATGAGCCCGCCGGAATTGATCACGTAGTCCGGCGCAAAGAGGATGCCGCGCGCTTCCATCTCGTCGGCGATCTCGGTGCTGGCCAACTGGTTGTTGGCCGCCCCGGCCACCGCCGCGCAGCGCAGTTGGCCCACGGTCTGGTTGTTGAGCACACCGCCCAGGCCGCAGGGCGCGAGAATGTCGCAGGGTGTGGTGAGCAGCGCCTCGCTGGCCACAGGGTGGGCGCCCAACTGCTCCACCGCCAGTTGCACGCGACCGGCGTCCAGGTCGCTGACCAGCAGTTCCGCACCCACCGCATGAAGCTGTTCGGCCAGGGCGTAGCCCACATGGCCAAGGCCCTGCACGGCGACGCGCAGACCTTCCAGGTCATCGCTGCCGAGGCGAGCATGGGCGGTGGCGCGGATGCCGGCGAAGACGCCGAGTGCGGTGTGCGGCGAGGGATCGCCGGCGGCCGTGGTGCTGGTGACATGGCGGGTCTGCTGGGCGATGCAGTCCATGTCGGCGCTGGAAGTGCCGCTGTCCACCGCGGTGATGTAGCGGCCGTTGAGGGATTCGATCATGCGCCCGAAGGCTTCGAACAATGCGGCGCGGTCATTCACATGGGCCGAGCGGATGATCACTGCCTTGCCGCCGCCCTGGTCGAGGCCGGCCAGGGCAGCCTTGTAGCTCATACCCTGGGCGAGGCGGATGGCGTCGCGGATGGCGCTTTCATCATCGGGGTAGGCGAGGTAGCGGCATCCTCCCAGGGCCGGACCGAGGCGAGTGTTGTGAATGGCGATGATGGCCTTGAGTCCGGTGACGGGGTCGTTGGCGAGGTGCAGCGCCTCCAGCCGGGCGGTTTCCATCATGGCGAACATGGCGGGCTCCCTTCCTGACGTTAGGGCCAGTATAGGACGAGCTTGGCCGTACGCCCCCTGGCATCCGGACATAAGCCTGCTCGCCGAGATAACCGGGCAATCGGCCAGCACTGGACGAAAATCGACCAGTTGGCTACAAGGAATCAGCCCTTCGGAGATGTCCCATGGACGCGCGCCAACACTGTCTCGCCTGCCTCGAACGCGACCCACCGGCGATGCTGGAGGCGGCCCTGTGGATAGCCGCCGAGCATAAACCTCGGCTGCGGCCCGACCAGGTGTTGCGGGAATTCGGCGGGCTGCTCCAGCAGGTGGCCGCGGGCCTGCCGCAGCTGCCGCCGGCCGAACTGGCGCAGCCCCTGCTGCGGCGCCTGAACGAGCTGGACTTCCATGAGGACGACGACACGCCCCTGCGCCCACGCGCCGCCCTGCTGCCCGAGGTACTGACGCGGCGACGCGGCCAGCCGCTGTCCCTGGCGCTGATCGCCCTGGAACTGGCCGCTCGCCTCGGCACTCCCCTGGCCGGGGTCAGCTTCCCCGGCCATTTCCTGCTGCGCGTGCCGGGTGCCGACCATCTGCTCGACCCTTGCAGCGGTCGACGTCTCTATACCCGCGACTGTCGCGACCTGTTGGTACGGGTATATGGCCCGCAGGCCGAACTCCAGGCCACCCACCTGCGGACCGCCAGCGCCCAGGAAATGATCCAGCGCCTGTCGCGCAACCTGCGCGTGCTGCACATGGAAGCCAGCGAGCCGCTGGCCGCCCTGAAGGACGCCGAGCGGGTCCTGCTACTCGGCCCGCCAACCATGCAGGACCACCTCGCCCGTGCCGACATCTACCAGCGCCTGGACTGCCCCCAGGCCGAGCGCTATGACCTGGAGCGCGCCCTGCTGCTCTGCGACGATGCAGCACAGCACCTGCAACTGGCCCAGCGCCTGAGTCGGCTCGGACGCAGCCAGGCGCTGCATTGAATACGCCGGGTCCGGTCGGGCATGCTGTCGCCCTCTCGCCGCCGTGACCGCCCCATGAGCTCACCAGACCACGCTTCCGACCCGCAGACCGCAGCCACCCGCGACGTGGTGATGCGCTACCACCTGAGCTGGAAGGCCCGCGACATCGAGGCGGTACTGGCGCTCTACCACCCTGAGGTGGAGTACAACGACTTTTTCCAGAACCGCTGCATGGGCTTCGATGAGCTGGGTGACTACATCCGCGCCACCATGCCCTGCGGGCCGGATGACTTCCTCGAGCACAGTGACCGCATCCGCATCGATGGCGACACCGCCTTCATCCAGTACGCCATCCGCGTCAGCGGCGGCGGCACCTTTCGCGCCAGCGAGGCGATCACCGTGCGCGACGGGCTGATCTGGCGGATCAACGAATACGCCCTGCTGGTCCAGCCCGTGAACCGGACCAAGGACTCTGCTCAGCGCCCGGCAGCCAGCCGCCTGGGTCTTTCCGCTCGCCAGCTGGGCATGCTGGCGCGGGACCTGGAAGAGTACTTCCAGCGCTCCCAGCCCTATCTCGACCCTGCCCTGGACCTGCACCAGGTGGCCAGCGCCACCGGCTATACCCGCAACCAGATTTCCTACCTGCTGAATCAGATGCTCGGCCAGAGCTTCTACCAGTACGTCAACCAGACGCGCCTGCAGCACCTGATCCAGCTGCTGGAGACCGCCGTGCCGCCGGTGCGCATCGACGAACTGGCCTTCAACGCCGGCTTCAATTCCCTCTCCGCCTTCTACCGCTGCTTCCGCCAGCACACCGGGATGTCGCCCAAGGCCTATCTCAAGCACCTGCACAAAAGCCTGTAGGGGCGATTTCAATCGCCAAGCAGGCCGAAGGCCTGCCCTGCCCAGCCGATGGGGCAGCTGCGCTGCCCTTGGCGAATGAATTCGCCCCTACAACCCGTCCCTCACCGGGACCATCGTCGCCCCACATTCCCAGCGTGCCCGCGCACACGACAAGCGCAATGCCAGCCTCTAGCCTTGCCAGCCACGACAACCTGTTAACGGGGACCTGCCTATGCAGCACTGGCGCTCGATCAGCCTGTGGATGGACCAGCTCGATGAAGACATTGCGCCGCGACCGGCGCTGTCCGGCTCGCTGGAGGTGGATGTGGCGATCATCGGCGCTGGTTACACCGGGCTGTGGACGGCCTACTACCTCAAGCACCAGGCACCTGAACTGAAGATCGCGATCATCGAGGCGCAGTTCGCCGGCTTCGGCGCCAGCGGCCGCAATGGCGGCTGGCTGATGGGCAACCTGCTGGGCGAGGATCGCGCCCTGGCGCCACTACCGGCCGAACAACGCAAGGCCTCCTTCGACCTGCTGCATGGCATCCCCGACGA
Organism: Pseudomonas sp. BN102; assembly: GCF_029871245.1. Taxonomy (GTDB): domain Bacteria; phylum Pseudomonadota; class Gammaproteobacteria; order Pseudomonadales; family Pseudomonadaceae; genus Metapseudomonas. The sequence continues at coordinate 107,647 of NZ_SSON01000065.1, forward strand.
AGTCGCCGAGGTGCTGCAACGCGAAGGTATCGATTGCCATTACCGCAAGGCCGGCATCCTCTATTGCGCCGCACGCTACCCGGAGCAGGAGAAGCGCCTGCGCGACCAACTGGCGGCCCTGCACGCAGAAGGTCTGAGCGAAGCCGACTACCGCTGGCTCAACCCTGATGAGCTGAACGGCCAGCTGCGGGTGGCCAATCCCTACGGCGGCATCCACACGCCGCACTGCGCCACCATCCAGCCGGCGAAGCTGGTGCGTGGCCTGGCGCGGACGGTGGAGCGCATGGGCGTACAGCTGCTCGAACAGAGTCCTGCCATTGATTGGCAGCCGGGCCTGGTCACCACCGCCCAGGGCCAGCTCAAGGCCCACTGGGTGGTGCCGGCCATCGAGGGTTATGCCGCCAGCCTGCCGCCGCTGGGACGCTACCAGTTGCCGGTGCAGAGCCTGCTGATCGCCACCGAACCGCTGAGCGAGGCGCAGTGGGCGGAGATCGGCCTGGAGCACGGCCAGGCCTTCAGCGAAAGCAGCCGCCAGGTCACCTATGGCCAGCGCACCGCCGACAACCGCCTGGCCTTCGGTGCACGCGGCGGCTACCGCTTCGGCGGCAAGCTGCGGGAAGACTTCCAGCTCAGCGAAGAAGAAATCGGCCTGCGCCGCTACCTGCTCGGCGAGCTGTTCCCGCAACTGCGCAACGTGCGTATCAGCCATAGCTGGGGCGGCAACCTGGGCATGGCGCGGCGCTTCCGCCCGCACATGCTGGTTGACCGCCGGAATGGCATCGCCCTTTCCGGCGGTTACGGCGGCGAAGGCGTCGGCGCGAGCAACCTGGGCGGGCGCACCCTGGCCGACCTGATCCTCGGCAAGGAAAGCCTGCTCACCCACCAGCCCTGGGTATTGGGCGATGGCCCGCTGAACCGCCTCAGTGCCTGGGAGCCCGAACCCTGCCGCTGGCTTGGCTACAACGCCATTATCCGCAGTTTCGTCCATGAAGACCGGGTCCTGGCCAATCCCCACAGCGCGCCCTGGCGCCGCGCCATGGCACTGAAATTGGCCGACCTGATGGAAGGCCTGATGCGCTGAACCCCACACAACAGCGTAGGAGCGAGCTTGCTCGCGAAGCTTTGCGCACCGATTCGCGAGCAAGCTCGCTCCTACAATCCAGTCACTTCGGGAGCCATACCATGAAAGCCACCCTGCTGAAAAACACCCACGAACATCCCCTGTCCGAGCCGAGCCCGGTGGCGGTGCCCATCGGCGAGCCGGTGCCGCATACCCGCGTGCATTCGGTGGAGCGCACCGACCAGGTGGAAACCGGCGTCTGGGAATGCAGCCCCGGCCGCTTCCGCCGGCAGATCCTCGAGCAGGAGTTCTGCCACTTCACCCACGGCCGCTGCACCTTCACCCCGGATGGCGGCGAGCCGATCGAGATCAGCGCTGGCGACGCCCTGCTGCTGCCGGCCAACAGCCTGGGCGTGTGGGATGTGAAGGAAACCCTGCGCAAGACCTACGTGATCATTAGTCGCTGAATGCCCTGCAGGGGCGAATTCATTCGCCACGCAGAACGAAGTTCTGCCGTAGGTTGGTGCGGGCCGCGCAGGTTCGAGGAACGAGACCCAACGTTTCGAATCCGAACGTTGGGTTTCGCTTCGCTCTACCACAACCTACGTCCACTCCGTCCGCGTTTGATCGCACTCCGCAACCTACGGAATCAATCGTCGAAACGCCCATGCCGCCCTTGCCCCGCCTTGAAGGAGCGTGCGCCGGCCAGCGTCTCGCCGCTGCGGATCACCTTCATCCCACCGTTGAATTCGTTGGCGATGGCCGCCTCGAAGGGCAGCTCCCACTGGGCGTAGGCGCTGGCGCGGTCGGCCAGCATGCAGCGCTGCGGGAAAGCGGCGATGGCATGGGCCATCTCCTCGGCCGCGGCGCGGGCTTCGCCCTTGGCCACCACCCGGTTGGCCAGGCCCATGGCCAGGGCCTCCTGGGCCTTGACCGGGCGACCGGTGAGGATCAGGTCCAGCGCCCGGCCCTGGCCGACAATACGCGGCAAGCGTACGGTGCCGCCGTCGATCAGCGGCACGCCAAAGCGCCGGCAGAACACGCCGAACACCGCGTCTTCGGCCATCACCCGGATATCCGCCAGCAGCGCCAGCTCCAGGCCGCCAGCCACCGCATGGCCTTCGACGGCGGCGATCATCGGCTTAAGCAACTGCATCCGGCTCGGCCCCATGGGGCCATCGCCCTCGGCATCCAGCCGATTGCGCCGCACGCCATCCTCAGCCACCGCGCCCAGGTCGGCGCCGGCGCAGAAGGTGCCGCCGGCCCCGGTGAGCACCGCCACCCGCGCCTCCTCGTCCATTTCGAAGGCCCGCAGGGCCCCTGCCAGGGCATCGGCTGTGGGCCGGTCGACGGCATTGCGCACCTCTGGACGGTCGATGATCAGGGTGGTGACCGGGCCGTTCTTCTCGACTCTGATGTTCATGGGGGCTCCTGGGGTGGCAGAAAGTGGGGCGGCTTTTTTGTGGGGGCGATTTCAATCGCTATGCAGGCCACAGGCCTGCCCCTGGGGTTGATGGGGCTGCTGCGCAGCCCTTAGCGAATGAATTCGCCCCCACAAGGTATTGATCCACAACAGCAATGAAAAAGGCCGGCAACACTGCCGGCCTTCAACATAGTGCTTCCCCCGGAAAATGTTCAGCCCGCTGGCCGAATTCCCCGCGGGGCTGGCGCGATCAGAGGGCGTACTTCTGCAGGTTGGCCATCATTTCCTTGAGTGCCTCGACGTTGTCCGCCGGATGGGCGGCATTCTCGAAATCACAGACGCGCTGCCACTGAGCGGCCACGTCTTCGGCATCGAAGCCGGCCTTGGGGTCGAAACCGGCGCCCAGGCTGCGCTCCCAGCGCACCTTGCCGATCCAGCCGCCGCCCACTTCGAAGAGGCCGGAGGTGTCCTGGCACTGTTCGCTGCCGAGGAACACCACCAGCGGGCTGACCAGTTCAGGCTTGAGCTGTTCGAACACCTGGGGCGGGATCAGGCCTTCGGTCATGCGGGTGCCGCCGGTGGGGGCGATGGCATTGACCAGGATGTTGTTCTTGCGGCCTTCGATGGCCAGGTTGCGGGTCAGGCCGTAGAGGCCGAGCTTGGCCATGCCGTAGTTGGACTGGCCGAAGTTACCGTAGATGCCCGAGGTGGACGAGGTGAAGATGACGCGGCCGTAGTTCTGCTCGCGCAGGTGCGGCCAGGCGGCGCGAGTGACCTTGTAGGCACCTTCGACGTGGACCTTGTAGACCAGGTCCCAGTCGGCGTCTTCCATCTTGTGGAAGGTCTTGTCGCGCAGGATGCCGGCGTTGTTCACCACCACGTCGACGCGGCCGAAGCTGTCGAGCGCGGCCTGGACGATCTTCTCGCCATCGGTCACCGAGTCGTGGCTGGCGACTGCCGTGCCGCCGGCTTCGCGGATTTCCGCCACCACCCGGTCGGCCGCCGAGGCGTTGGCACCTTCGCCATGGGTGCTGCCGCCGAGATCGTTGACCACCACATTGGCGCCATGGCGGGCGAACAGCAGGGCGTGGGCGCGGCCAAGGCCGCCACCGGCGCCCGTGACTATCACGACTTTGTCTTCGAAGCGGATTGCATCGCTCATGGCTGGGCTCCTTGGCAGGCCTGGGTATTCGCCGAGTCTCCGGCAGCCCACCCCCGTCCCACAAGAATGCGAGCCGCCATGAATGGTGCCCGATAACGCCGACGCTACTTCAAGGGAAGGAACAGACAGCCGCGCGGGCGCAGTTTGAACAGCCACCAGTGATAGCTGTGACAGAGCAGGGCGAGCAACGCCGCGGCCAGCAGGCAGCCGACGGCGGCCAGCCAGCTCCATGCGCCCGGCTCGCGGACCCAGGCGTAGCCCGCGAGGCTGAGGCCGATGATAAGCAGCAGGGCGGCCACAGATGGGCCCAAGGTGCGGATGACGGGGTAGAGAAACACCAGGATGCGGAACAGCATGGTCAGGCCTCGGAGTCGCCGGGCTGACATCGCCCGGCCAATGGATCAGGCCGGAGATGCTAGTGCCGCACCTCCCGTTGCAGGAGGCGCAGAGGTCCGATTCGCCTGTCGAAATTTCAGCTATCCGTGCCGGTCACGAAAGGCCAGGTAGTGCGCCAACACCTGTTCCGGGGCTTCGGTCTGCGGGTAGTGGCCGATCCCCTCGAGCAGCACGCAGTCCGCGTCCGGGATCAGCTCGCGGTAGCGCGCCACCATATGCGCACCGGAGATGGGGTCCACCGCGCCGTCGATCACCCGCAGCGGCACGCCACCGCGCTGCATGGCTGCCACCCAACGGTCGCGCTGCTGACGGCGCTCGGGCATGTAGTGGATCAGACGGTGCATCACGGCAGGGCCGTTCTGCTCGGCGATCAGGCGCCAGAAGTCGTCCAGCTCCATTTCACTGGGCTGGGTGTGCGGGCCAAAGACCTGGGCGAAACTGGTCGCCAGCTTGCGCCGCGAGAACAGCCGCCCCACCAGGCCGCCGATGGGGCTGAGCAGCAGCTTCTGCACCAGCACCGGCCGATGGGTTTCCGGGAACAGGCCGCCATTGAGGAAGACGCAGCTGGCCAGTTGGATGCGGCCTTCGTGGTGTCGCGCCAGCAGTTCCTGGGCGACGCTGTCGCCGTAATCGTGGGCCAGCACGTGCACCGGCCCTTCGATGCCCAGGTGGGCGAGCAGGGCCTGTTTCAGGTCCGCCTGTTCCAGCAGCCGGTAGTCATGGCCCCGTGGCTTGTCGGAGTAGCCGAAGCCGAGCAGGTCGCAGGCAATGACGCGGAAGCGCCGGGCCAGGGGCTCCCAGAGGTAGTGCCAGTCCCAGGAGGCGGTCGGAAAGCCGTGGATCAGCAGCAACGGCTCGCCCTCCCCTGCCGCCCAGTAACGGATGCGCTGGCCGCGAAACAGCATGTCCCGGCCCTGGGCGCGCCAATCGCCCAGGGGAATGCCGGCCAGGGCCTTCACTGGGCGTACCCGGGGTTCTGCTGGTCGAGCTTGCGCAGCAGGGCCGGCCAAGGCAGAGCGCCGCCCATGCCCTGGGAGCTCTTCATCACACCGGCGATCATCGCCTTGGCGCCGTCGAGGATCTGCTGCGGGATCTGGATCAGTTCGCCGCCGCCGGCCTGAGCCATCACCTGGATTTCGCAGGCGCGCTGCAAAGTGAACATGCCGAGGAAGGCATCGGCGACGCTGCCAAAGGCGGTGAGCAGGCCATGGTTGGGCAGGATCATGAAATTCGCCTGGCCGAGGTCGGCCTGCAAACGGCCCTTCTCCTCGTGGTTCAGCGCCACGCCTTCGTAGCTGTGATAGGCGAGGCTGGAGAGGACGAACAGCGATTGCTGGGAGATCGGCAGCAAGCCCTGCTTCTGAGCGGAGACCGCCACCCCGGCGGCGGTGTGGATATGCAGCACGCAGCCGACGTCCGGACGCACCTCGTGCACGGCGCTGTGGATGGTGTAGCCGGCCGGGTTGATGTCGTAGGGGCTGTCCATCAGCTTGTTGCCGGCCAGGTCGATCTTCACCAGGCTGGAGGCGGTGATCTCGTGGAACATCAGGCCGAAGGGGTTGATCAGGAAGTCCTCGGTGCCGGGGACCTTGGCGGAGATGTGGGTGAAGATCAGGTCGTCCCAGCCGTGCAGGGCGATCAGCCGGTAGCAGGCGGCGAGGTCGACACGGGTCTGCCATTCGGCGGCGGAGACCTTGTCCTTGAGGTCGAGCGATGGGAGGGCGTGAGCGGCGGTCATGGCGAATCCTCGTTCTTGTTGTCGGTGCGAGGAGTCTAGCCAGGGGCCGCCTCGGCGATAGTCGCCTTGGCAGCCAGCTTGATGGCTTTGCGGGTCAGATCAGCGCGGCCACCAGCGGCGCGGCGAAGAGGTTGAGCAGGCCCATCAGCACCATGACCAGGCCGGCCACCGTGCCTTCCTCGCGACCCACCTCCTGGGCGCGGCTGACGCCCGCACCATGGGCGCCGACGCCGAACAGCGCGCCACGGGCCAGGGCACTGCGCAGGGGCAGCCAACGGATCAGCAGGCTGCCGGCCAGGGCGCCGAACACCCCGGTGAGCATGACGAATACCGCCGCCAGCTCGGGCACGCCACCCAGGTCCTGGGCCACCGGCATGGCGAAGGGGGTGGTGATGGAGCGCGGCACCAGCGACAGGCTCACCTGGGACTCCAGCGCCAGGGCATTGGCCAGGCCCCAGGAGCTGGCGATGGCCACTCCGCTTCCGGCCAGCATGCCCAGCAGCAGCGCAGGCCAGTGCCTGACGAGCAACGCGCGCTGCTGCCAGATGGGCACGGCGAAGGCCACGGTGGCCGGGCCGAGCAGCAGCATCAGCCAATGGGTGGCGCCGGCGTACTCGGCATAAGCGGTGTGCAAGGGCACGGCCACGGCGAGCAGCAGCGCAGGGACGAAGATCAGCGGCGACAGCAAGTAGCGCCCGCTGCGCCGGTACATCCAGCGGCTGGCCAGGTAGCCGGCCAGGGTCAGCGCCAGCCAGAACCAGGACATGGGTTCAATGTTCATGGCGCATGCTCCAGCGGCACACCCACTCCACGGTCAGGGCCGTGGCGAGCATCACCAGCAGGGTGCTGGCGCCGATCACCAGCAGGATGCGCCAGCCGTCCTGGCGCAGCAGCGCGCCATAGTCCAGCAGGCTCATCAGGGCGGGGATGAAGAACAGCAGCATCTCGGCCATCAGCAGGCCGGCGCCCAGCTGCAGCGCTGCCGGTTTCACCCAGCCGCTGGCGAAAGCGGCCAGCAACAGGCCGAGACCGATCACGCCGCCGGGAATCGGCCAGCCGAGCAGCACCGCCAGCTTGCAGCCGAGGGCGTAGAGGCCCAGCAGGACGGCGAGTTCGGCGGCAAGACGGCTGAGGTGGAGCAGGCGGGAACGGTTCATGGCGGTGACCCTCGGTACTGGTGGCCAGCTTAGGTCCGCGCCTATCATCCCAAAAGCGAATTGTTCGACTTGCAGCCATTCGAGATTGGAATACCCATGGAATTTCGCCAGCTACGCAGCTTCGTCGAAGTGGTCCGCCAGGGCGGCTTCACACAGGCCGGCAAGACCCTGCACGCCACCCAGTCCACCGTCAGCAAGCAGGTGGCCCAGCTGGAGCAGCGCCTCGGCGTGCAGTTGCTGGAGCGCAGCGGCCCACACCTGCGCCTGACCGACGCCGGCGCCGTAGTGCTGCGCCATGCCGAAGACATGCTGCGCCAGCGCCAGGACCTGCACAGCGAACTGGACGACCTCAGCCACTTGCGCCGTGGCGAGCTGCGACTGGGGTTGCCGCTGCTGGGCGGCGAGGTGCTGTTCGCCGAGCTCTTCGCCGAATACCGGCGGCGCTACCCGAACATCGTGGTGCGGCTGTTCGAAGGCGGCAGCAAGCTGATGGAGGAAGCGCTGCTACAGGGCGAGCTGGAACTCGGTGGCAGCCTGACCCCAAACGCCCCGTCGCTGGACTACCAGCCCTTCTGCAACGAGCCGCTGGATATCCTGGTGCCCGAGGACCATCCCCTTGCCGCCGAGCCCAGCCTGGCCCTGGCGCAACTGGCCGACTCGCCTTTCCTGCTCTACCAGCAGAGTTTCACCCTCAACGACCGCTTGCTGCTGGCCTGCCGCCAGGCCGGCTTCACCCCGCGCGAGGTGGGCCGCAGCGGCCAGGCGGACTTCCTCGCCGCCCTGGTGGCCGCCGGCCAGGGTGTGGCGCTGCTGCCCCGGATAGTCGCCCGCCCGCTGCAACGCCCGGGCCTTCGCCTGGTGCCCCTGCGTGAACCGGACCTGCGCTGGGACATCGCTTTCGTCTGGCGCCGCGGCGCCTATCTGTCGCGAGCGGCCCAGGCCTGGCTGGAGTTGTTGCGGGAGTATTCGCCGTTGAACCAGGGCAAGAACTCCTGAGGTAGGTTGGCGCTGAGCGCAGCGAAGCCCAACGATGGGCGCACGAAATGTTGGGCTTCGCGGAACTCAGCCCAACCTACAGACTGCGCAAGTGTTCACCGCTGAAGACATGCCCCCTCTGAGCGAATGAATTCGCTCCCACAAGAAAGAATCCTACGCGAAAAGATCAGAGCAGCACGGGATCCAGCAACGGCCAGTCCTTCTGCGCCTGCGGGTCGTCGGCCAGCAGGCGGAAGCCGGCGAACTCGAAGCCGGGCGCCACGCTGCAGCCCACCAGGCTGTAGGCGCCCAGGGCACGGGCGGCCTGCCAGGCGTGGGCGGGCACAGCGCGCAGGGGCAGGCTGCCCTCGGCCACCGGGCCCAGGACTTCGCGGCGAACCTCGCGGGGGGATTCGGCGATCAGCAGTTCCAGCGGGTCGCCCTCATAGAAGTGCCAGAGCTCGTCGGCATCCACCCGGTGCCAACGGCTTAGCCCACCTCCCGGCAACAGGAAGAGGATGGCCGAGGACGCCGCACGGCCACCCGGCAGAGCCATGCTCGACTCGAACACCCGGCGGTAGAAGCCACCCTCCGGATGCGGCGCCAGTTGCAGTTCGCGGATCAGGTACTCGGCGCGAGGGTGCATCAGGCTTTCAGCGCCGCGATGAAGCTGGCCAGCCAGGGCTCGGCATCGAGTTCCGGGGTGACGGTTTCGCTGGCGTCCAGGCGCAGCATCTCCACTACCTCGCGCAGGCCGAGTTCGGCATAGAGTTCGCGAATCAGCTCGCCGCCGCCGCAGTACACGTCATAGCTGGAATCCCCCAGGGCCAGCACGGCGCCAGGGCGGCCGCGCCAATCGGGCAGGCGGTCGCGCAGCTCGGAATAGAGCGGCAGCAGGTTGTCGGGCAATTCGCCCATGCCGGTGGTAGCGGTGACGGTCAGCAGCGCTTCGGGGTCGAAGGCGATGAGCTCATCCAGGCTCACCCGTTGCAGGTAATGGGCGTCCAGGCCGGCGGCCTTGAGCAGCTTTTCCGCGTGACGGGCGACTTCTTCGGCGGTGCCGTAGACCGAGCCGGACAGGATGGCGACTTTCATGGTGACTCCGATTCTGGAACGAAATGCCGCGCATTATGCCGCAACTGGCAAGGCCGGCATGATGCCTTAGACTGCAACGGTCGGACCGCAAGAGCCCCCGCCATGATCAATGCCAAGCTGCTGCAACTGGTGATAGACGCCTCCAACGACGGCATCGTGGTCGCCGAACAGGAGGGCGAGGACAATATCCTCATCTATGCCAATGCCGCCTTCGAACGCCTCACCGGTTATCCCCGCGACGAGATCCTCTACCAGGATTGCCGCTTCCTCCAGGGCGAGGACCGCAACCAGCTGGGCCTCGCCGCGATCCGCCAGGCGCTCCGCAATCGCCAGCCGTGTCGGCAGATCCTGCGCAACTACCGCAAGGACGGCAGCGCCTTCTGGAACGAGCTGTCGATTACCCCGGCGTTCAACGAGTCCGACCAGCTCACCTACTTCATCGGCATTCAGAAGGACGTGACCGAACAGGTGGAGGCCCGCCAGCGGGTGCGCGAACTGGAGGCTGAACTGGCCAGCCTCAAGGCCGAGCTGGCCGAACTCAAGAGCTGAGGGACCTGGCCTACAAGATGCACCGCCCTGCGATGGCTCAGGTATCCAGGTGACCGGCGAGGAACTGCCGCAGGCGCCGCTGCATCAACCGCCCTTCGCTGCCCAGGCAGGCCACCGGGGTACCGTCGAGGTCCTCGCCCATGAGGTCGGCCGTTTCTCCGGCCAGGGCCAGGGGGCAATCCAGGCCCAGGGCCAGGCGGCTGAGCTGGCGGCCGAGGTCGTCAGCCGGCGGGTGATTGGAGAAGAGCACCAGCGCCTGGGGCTGCAGCTTGCCGCAGACCAGCGTCAGTTCTTCCAGGGGCTGGCCGAGGCCAAGCACGCTGACCGCCACTTCACTGCTGCCCAGCAACAGGCCGGCCACCAGCAACTCGAGTTCACGGCCCTGGCCGGGCAAGGGCGCCAGGATCACCCGTTCCTGCTGGCCGCAACGAGCCAGTTGCAGGCGCTGCAGGACGCGGGCGCGGAGGAAGCTGTCGAAGAATACCCATTCGCTGCCGCGACCGAATTCGTCCTGGCGCAGCAGCAGCTCCTGCCACACCGGCATCAGCACATCGGCGAACACCACATGCACGGGGTAACTGGAGAACACCTGGCCGTAGACCCGCTCCAGCCCGGATTCGTCCAGGGCGCTCACGGCGTTGCGCACCTGGGTGCGCCACTCGCTCCATTCCCCGGCCACCACCTCCTGGTAGACCGGCGTCAACGGCGTCTTGGCCGCATTGCTGCGTGCCAGGAGCTTGCCCACCTTGCTCACCGATACACCGCGCTCGATCCAGGCCAGGATGCTGCGCACCGACTCGACATCGGCGAGGGAATAGAGCCGGTGGCCGCTGTCGGTGCGGGTAGGCTGGATCAGACCGTAACGCCGCTCCCAGGCCCGCAGGGTGACCGGATTGACGCCGGTCAGGCGCGAGACTTCGCGGATGGGGAAGAGCTCTTCCCTTTTCAGGGCGCCGGAAGCGGGGGATGCACCGGGTTCGGTCATGGTGGGAAATCGTCAGGGGAAATATTCACGCAGTTTAAACCTAGTTCCGGGGAATCCAATTGGCCGGCAGGCGCGGCGCGACCCGGCGGTCATCCTTACCGCTGGCGCTTTGCGGAAAAAACGGAATAATCCTTGCCTCTTTTTTCACCGCAGCCCATCACCCCGGCGCTGCGTGATGCGCACCGCCCTACCCGGGTGGTCGCCCGGTTGCGAGGAGATACACGATGTCTGCCGATCCCGTCACCCTGATGGTGGCCCGCCGCGTGGCGCGCGAGCGCTACCACGACTTCATGGCCTGGCTGCGTGAAGGCGAGCAACTGGCCGCCGACTTCCCCGGCTATCTCGGCTCCGGCGTGCTGGCGCCACCGCCGGATGACGACGAATTCCAGATGATCTTCCGCTTCGCCGACGAGCCGACCATGGCCGCCTGGGAGCACTCCGCCTCGCGTCGTGCCTGGCTCGACCGTGGCCGCGGGCTGTTCGAGCAGCCCCACGAGCATCGCGCCCTGGGGCTGGACGCCTGGTTCGGCAAGGCGGAATCGCGGCCGCCGCGCTGGAAGCAGAGCGTGGCCATCTGGCTGGCCTTCTTCCCGGTGTCGCTGGCCTTCAACCTGCTGTTCGGTGGCTGGCTGGGCGACCTGCCGCTCGCGCTGCGGATCTTCCTCAGCACCCTGGCGCTGACGCCGCTGATGACCTACTGGTTCATCCCGCTCTCCACTCGCCTGCTCGCTCCCTGGCTGCAAGGCGGCCGCCCTGCCCTCGACCGCGGCGAAGCGGCGGCACAACCGCACTGAGGGCACCCTGTTCGAGGCGCGTCCCGCGGATTTGTACATGTCCCACCCCTGGTATAACGTGGTGCAGATTCGGCCTGCACCACCTTTTTCGCCGGCCCCACTCCTCAGACTTCGAGGTGTACATGAGCCGACCCGCCGCCCCCATCCTGATCACCGGCGCCAGCCAACGCGTCGGCCTGCACTGCGCCGAACGCCTGCTGGACGATGGCCAGCCGGTGATCATCAGCTACCGCAACGAACGCGACAGCGTGCAGCACCTGCGCGAACGAGGCGCCCTGGCGCTGCAGGCGGACTTCTCGAGCGAAGCCGGTATCCTCGCCTTCATCGATGAACTCAAGGGCTGCACCGACAGCCTGCGGGCGATCGTCCACAACGCCTCGGACTGGCTGACCGAAACCCCTGGGCACGAAGCCGAGACCTTCAAGCGCATGTTCAGCGTGCACATGCTGGCGCCCTACCTGATCAACCTGCACTGCGAGGACCTGCTGCGCCGCAGCAGCCCGGCGGATATCGTCCACCTCAGCGACGACGTGGCGCGCAGGGGCAGCGAGAAGCGCATCGCCTACTGCGCCAGCAAGGCCGGGCTGGACAACCTGACCCTGTCGTTCGCTGCGCGCTTCGCCCCGCACATCAAGGTCAACTGCATCGCCCCGGCGCTGGTGATGTTCAACGAGGGCGACGATGAGACCTATCGCAAGAAGACCCTGGCCAAGTCAGCGCTGGGCATCGAGCCCGGCCCGCAGGTGGTCTACCAGGGACTGCGCTACCTGCTGGACAACCCCTACGTCACCGGAACGACGCTCATCCTGAACGGCGGCCGCCACCTCAAGTGAAGCGATCGCAAGGACTTCGACCATGAACGACGAGCTGAGCCGGAATTATCGGGCGATTCTCCTGGGCCTGGGCGAGGATCCGGACCGCGAGGGCCTGCGCGAGACCCCCAAGCGCGCCGCCAAGGCCATGCGCTACCTCTGTCATGGCTACGCGCAGAGCCTGGAGGAGATCGTCAATGGCGCCCTGTTCGACTCGGACAACGACGAAATGGTGATGGTCAAGGACATCGAGCTCTATTCCCTCTGCGAACACCATCTGTTGCCCTTCATCGGCAAGGCCCATGTAGCGTACATTCCCACCGGCAAGGTGCTGGGGCTGTCGAAGATCGCGCGCATCGTCGACATGTTTGCGCGGCGGCTGCAGATCCAGGAGAACCTCACCCGCGAGATCGCCGACGCGGTGCAGCGGGTGACCGACGCCGCCGGCGTGGCGGTGGTGATCGAAGCCCAGCACATGTGCATGATGATGCGCGGCGTGGAGAAGCAGAACTCGGTGATGAGCACCTCGGTGATGCTCGGGGCCTTCAGGGAATCCCAGAACACCCGCCACGAATTCCTGAAACTGATCAAGCGGAGCAATTAGACAATGCCGCGACTGGAACCCGGAATGGCGCGTATCCGCGTCAAGGACCTGCGCCTGCGCACCTTCATCGGCATCAAGGAGGAGGAGATCCTCAACAAGCAGGATGTGCTGATCAACCTCACCATCCTCTACCCGGCCGAGGAAGCGGTGCAGGGCAACGACATCGAACAGGCGCTGAACTACCGCACCATCACCAAGGCGATCATCCAGCACGTCGAAGAGAACCGCTTCGCCCTGTTGGAGCGCCTGACCCAGGAAATCCTCGACCTGGTCATGGCCAACCCCAGCGTGCGCTACGCCGAGGTGGAAGTGGACAAACCCCACGCGCTGCGCTTCGCCGAGTCGGTGTCCATCACCCTCGCCAGCCATCGCTGAAAGCCTGTACAGGATATCGCGAGCCATTTGCCGGAGCCGAGAAGGGCTCTTATCATCCCGGCCACTTCCTCCCGCAAGCCCCAGGAGAATCCTGCCATGACCGAGCAAGAACGCCTCGAACTCGAAGCCGCCGCTTTCCGCAGTCTGGTGCAACACCTGCGTAGCCGCCCCGATGTGCAGAACATCGACCTGATGAACCTTGCCGGCTTCTGCCGCAACTGCCTGTCCAAATGGTACAAGGCCGCCGCCGACGACCTCGGCCTGGACGTCACCCCCGACCAGGCACGCGAAGAGATCTACGGCATGCCCTACGCCGACTGGAAGGCCAAGTACCAGAAAGAAGCCAGCGCCAGCCAACAAGCGGCCTTCAACAAAGCGAACAAAGAATGAGCGACCTGAACGACTTCCGCGCCCGCCTGCACAGCGACCAGCACGTCTTTGCCGAAACCCTCGATTTCATCGCTCGGGGTTACGACTACCAGCAGAGCGCCTTTACCAACGGCAACGTCGAGAACGCCGCCGGGCAGAACGAAGGCTCCTGCAAGACCCTCGGCCTGGCACTGCTGGAAGGCTTCAGCCTCGAGGAGACCCTGCTGGCCTTCGGCGAGCACTACCGTGCCGTGCTGGCCACCCCGGACGGCAATGACCACGGCAATATTCGCGCCCTGATGAGCACCGGCCTCGCCGGCGTGCGCTTCGAGCACCAGCCGCTGCAACGCAAGGCCTGACCCCGCCCCACCGCCCCGTCGGGGCGGTTTCCTTGCGCTTTGGCTTCCGTTTTCTGTCAGCAATATCTGACAGCCTTTTCCCACGCAAACACGTATTCTTCGCAACTGTCAGCTATTTAGGCGGTACGAAGCAGCCCATTGCCTGTACGGGCGAATTCATTCGCCAAGCAGGCCGAAGGCCTGCCCTGCAGAGTCCGTGGGGGCCGCGTTGCGACCCTTGGCGAATGAATTCACCCCTACAAGAGCGCTACACCCAGCCACTGCCCCTCTCCCGGAGCGCACGGATGCAGCAAACCCTCGTGTGGAAACCGCTGACCACGCCCGGAGTCGAGAGCCTGCGGCTCTCCATGGACGAACAGGGCATTCACGCCAGCAGCCACCTGATCCAGAATCGCAACGGCCAGAGCATCGCCGCCACCTATGTGCTGGACAGCGATCCGCGCTGGCGCTTCCGCCACCTCTGGCTGAAGGTCGAGAACCACGGCCAGCGGAGCCTGCGCCTGGACCGCGACGTCCGCGGGCGCTGGTTCCTCGATGGTCAACACCGCCGTGACCTGGACGACTGCCAGCTGGTGATGCTCTCGGCCACCCCCTTCACCCATACCCCGGCACTGCAACGCTGTGCCCTGGAGATAGGCCAGAGCGAGCAGCTGCGGGTCGCCTACGTCGACCTGCCGAGCCTGCGGGTCGACGCCCGCCTGCTGCGCTACCAGTGCCTGCGCCAGCACCGCCAGCACACCCTCTATCGCTGCGAGGCGGAAGGTCGCAAGCCGATCGAGCTGACCGTGGACCGCCAATCCCTGTTGCTGGAAGCCCACGGGCTGTACCAGCGCATGAGCGCCCGCACCCTGTCGCTCAATGCCTGGGTGTAGGCACGGTTTCCTACGAAGAACCCCATCCCCGTAGCGAATTCATTCGCGATCCGCCCCCAAAGGAAAAGCCCCGCAAGTGCGGGGCTTTTCTTTCAAAGGACGCTGCTCACTGCGCGTCGAGGTAACGCTCGACGTCCAGGGCCGCCATGCAGCCGGCACCGGCCGAGGTAATGGCCTGGCGATAGACATGGTCGGCCACGTCGCCGGCGGCGAACACGCCCGGCACGCTGGTAGCGGTGGCATTGCCATCACGGCTGCCGCTGACCACCAGGTAACCGTCCTTGAGGGCCAGTTGGCCTTCGAACAGCGAGGTGTTCGGCGTGTGGCCGATGGCGACGAACAGGCCGTCCACCTTCAGCTCGTCGCTGCTGCCATCCTGGCGCTTCAGTCGCACGCCGGTGACGCCCATGTCGTCGCCCAGCACCTCATCCACCTCGAAGTTCAGCTTGAGCTCGATCTTGCCTTCGGCGACGCGCGCCTTCAGCTTGTCCTGCAGGATCTTCTCGGCGCGGAAGGTTTCACGGCGATGCACCAGAGTGACCTTGCTGGCGATATTGGCCAGGTAGAGCGCCTCTTCCACGGCCGTGTTGCCGCCACCCACCACCGCCACTTCGCGGTTGCGGTAGAAGAAACCGTCGCAGGTGGCGCAGGCGGAGACGCCCTTGCCCATGAAGGCCTGCTCGGATGGCAGCCCCAGGTAGCGGGCGCTGGCGCCGGTGGCGATGATCAGCGCGTCGCAGGTGTAGGTGCCACTGTCACCCACCAGGGTGAAGGGCTTGCCGGCCAGGTCGACGGCATTGATGTGGTCGAAGACGATTTCGGTTTCGAAGCGCTCGGCATGCTCCTGCATGCGTTGCATCAGGGCCGGCCCCGTCAGGCCATGGGGATCGCCCGGCCAGTTGTCGACTTCGGTGGTGGTGGTCAGCTGGCCGCCAGCCTGCATGCCGGTGATCAGCAGCGGCTTGAGGTTGGCGCGGGCGGCGTAGACGGCCGCGGAGTAACCCGCGGGGCCGGAACCGAGGATGATGACCCGCGAATGGCGTGCTTCGGACATGACTGACTCCCGCCCCTTGGGGCATAAAAAGGGGCCACTGCTGCACTTGGGGAAGGCTTTGGATGCAGTGGCCCCGTTGAACAGGGTCTGGCCGCTACGGAGCGGTCAGGAATGGGCGCAAGGTAACTGAGGGCCCTTGATAGCGGAAATACCCGCTATCAATCCCGGCCATAGGCGACACCTATTGGTAAAACGCCCACCAAATTTGTTCCGAGCCGTTTCCAGGCTTTCCACTCCGCCGGCAAAGCCGTTAAGGTCGGCGCGTTTGCAACCCTGGGGGACCACTCATGCCTGCACCCGCTCTTACCGGACCGCAATACCTCGGCGAAGGACTGAAACTGGTCCTGAGCCCCGGACTGCGCCTGTTCGTCCTGCTGCCGCTGACCGTCAACCTGCTGCTGTTCGGCGCCCTGATCGGCTTCGCGGTGCAGGAATTCAGCGGCTGGGTCGACGCCTTCATGCCCAGCCTCCCCGACTGGCTGAGCTTCCTCGAGTACATCCTCTGGCCGCTGTTCGTGCTGCTGGTTGTGGTACTGGTGTTCTTCAGCTTCACCATGCTGGCCAATATCATCGCCGCCCCCTTCAACGGCTTCCTCGCCGAGAAGGTGGAAGTGGTGGTACGTGGCCAGGACGACTTCCCGGCCTTCAGCTGGGCCGAGCTGATGGCCATGATCCCGCGCACGGTGGGCCGCGAGCTGCGCAAGCTGGCCTACTTCCTGCCGCGCGCCGGGGCCCTGTTGATTCTCTCTTTCATCCCGGTGGTCAACCTGGTGGCCGCGCCCCTGTGGATACTTTTCGGCATCTGGATGATGGCGGTGCAGTACATCGACTACCCGGCGGACAACCACAAGCTGGGCTGGAACGAGATGCTCGCCTGGCTGCGGGAGAAGCGCTGGCAGAGCCTGGGCTTCGGCGGCATCACCTACCTGGCGTTGATGATTCCCTTCGTCAACGTCCTGATGATGCCCGCCGCCGTGGCCGGGGCGACGCTGTTCTGGGTCCGCGAGGGTGGTGACCGACAACTCGCCCCCAGGGCCTGAGTCACACTCCGGAGTCCGGTCACACAGACGTCATTCCACTGTCACACGGGCTACATGGCCCGTGTCGACACTGGCGTCATGACCATAGCGCCCCTGTACATCTCGCTGATCAGCGAAACCTTCCTGCCCGAAGTCAACGGCGTGGCCAATACCCTTGGCCGCCTTTGCGACGGCTTGCGCACCGCCGGCCACCGGCTGCAACTGGTGCGCCCGCGCCAGTCCTGCGACCAGGGCCGCAGGAGCGACGATGAACTGCTGCTGATCCGCGGTTGGCCGCTGCCGGGCTATCCCGGCCTGCAATGGGGCCAGTCCTGCCTGCACAAGCTGCTGCGTCGCTGGCGCCAGCGCAAACCGGATGTGCTCTATATCGCCACCGAGGGCCCGCTGGGCTTCTCCGCCCTGCGCGCCGCGCGGCGCCTGGGGATTCCGGTGGTGAGCGGCTTCCACACCAACTTCCAGCAATACACCGGGCACTACGGCGCGGGACTGCTGACGCGCCTGCTGACCAACTACTTGCGCTGGTTCCACAACGCCACCCGGCTAACTCTGGTGCCCAGCGTCAGCCAGCTGCAAGACCTGACCCGACGCGGCTTCGAGCGCCTGCAGCTGCTCTCCCGGGGCGTCGACGGCCAGCTCTTCAACCCCGCCCGCCGCTGCCCGGAGTTGCGCTCACAATGGGGCCTCGGCGAGCAGGACATCGCGGTGATTCACGTCGGCCGCCTGGCCGCGGAAAAGAACCTCGGCCTGCTCGGCGACACCTTCCATCACCTGCAGCGACGTTATCCACAGCTGAGCCTGAAGCTGGTGGTAGTGGGCGACGGCCCGCAACGCACCTCGCTCCAGCGCGCGCTGCCGGACGCTCTCTTCTGCGGCGTGCAGCGAGGCGAGGAGCTGGCCCGGCATTACGCGTCGGGCGACCTCTTTCTCTTCCCCAGCCTGTCGGAAACCTTCGGCAACGTGGTGCTGGAAGCCCTGGCCGCGGGCCTGGCGGTAGTGGCCTTCGACCAGGCCGCCGCAGCACAGCACATCCGCCATGGCCACAACGGCGCCCTGGCGCTGCCGGACGAGCCGGCCAGCTTCCTCGAGGCTGCCGCCTGGCTGCTGGAGGACCCGGAGAACTTGCGCCGGGTACGCCTCAATGCGCGCATGCATGCCGGCCGCCAGGGCTGGGAGGCCATAGTCCAGCAGTTCGAGCAGTATCTGCTGCATGCCCGCCGTCCCGAGCTCGAAAACCCCATCAGTGGCGGCCTGCCGCCACGCGTCTAGGCGAAGGCGGCAGTTGGTGCGGCGAATGCCAGGCTGAGGGCGCCACGGCCCAGGTTGATAGCCCCGGTAGGACTGAGCATGGCCAGCTGCAGGGTCACGCCACGTTCCGTGCAGGCCGCATTCAGTTCGACGAAACCCGGCAGGTCGCGCACCAGGGACAGTTCTCCCGCGAAGCTGATGCACAGCTGCGGCGCCAGCAACTCGCCGGCCAGCACCCGCAACCGCGCGTGGGCCAGCAGCTTCTCCGCCGCCTTGTCGAAGCTGGGCGCCAGGGCAACGGGTTTGTCCTCACCCTGCTGCACGCTGATCACCGGCTTCACGTCGAGCAACGAACCCAGCCCCAGGGCGGCCCCGCGCAAGCGGTCGAGCAGGCCACCGCGCTCACCTTTCTGGAAGCCGCGCCGGCGCAGGTGGCCGAGGTCGTCGGCGACGAGAAAGGTGCGGACCTGCCCGGCCAGTTGCTCCAGCCGCGTGCGCACCGCATTGGGATGGGCGCCATCGCCGATCAGCCGCACCGCCTCGGCGGCCAGCACGGCGCTGCCGGCGAAGATGCTGCACCCATCGACCACCCGCATGGCGAAATGTCCAGCCACCCCGGCCGCTGCACGCCGCTCACGGTAACGCTGGAGCAGGTCGAAGGAGGCCTGGGTAGCGTGCTCGAAGATCGCGCTGCGCTGGGCGGAGATGGTCAGGCAAATGACCTGGTCGTAGCGGGTCACCAGTTCCTCGAGAAACCATTCCTGCATTTCCGCGACCTGCAGCGGCTCGCTGCCGTCCCCCGGCCCGACCATGGGCAACAGCTCGCTGTAGAAAGCCTGGGTGGCCTGCGGCACCCGGCGGTCGATCAGTGACTGCTCGCCGAGCCGGATGCGGATGGGCAGCACCGGGATGCGGTGCTTGAGGAGAAAGTCCTGGGGCAGGTCACAGCTGGCGTCCACTACCAGGCCAATGCGCATGGAATACTCCTTCGGCCGGTGTCCGGCGCTTGTTGTGGTGCGCGCACAGTGCCGGGCGGAAGGGATGGTGTCAGCCCAACTGATTGAGGGTTTCGCGGAGGGTGGTCGATGGCTTCACAGGTAGGTTGGCGCTGAGCGGAGCGAAGCCCAACAAGGCTTGCGCAGCACTCCCAGAATGTCCTGCCACCCAATGTTGGGCTTCGCAGGCTCAGCGCCAACCTACGAAAAGCAAACTGGCGCCTCCAGAACGCAGAAGCCCCGCCTGAGCGGGGCTTCCTTCACGTCTTACACCAGGCTACCCAGGGCATCCCGGCTGAACGGCAGGATGTCCTGCATCCGCCCTTCACGTACTTTCACCGCCCAATCCGGGTCCACCAGCAGGGCACGGCCCACGGCCACCAGGTCGAACTCTTCCTTGTTCAGGCGCTCCAGCAGGCCTTCGATGTTGGCCGGCTGGGCGACCTTGTCGGTCTTGACCATGAACTGCAGGAATTCGCCGTCCAGGCCAACGCTGCCGACGGTAATGGTCGGCTTGCCGGTGAGCTGGCGGGTCCAGCCGGCGAGGTTGAGGTCGGAGCCCTCGAACTCCGGCTCCCAGAATCGGCGGGTGGAGCAGTGGAAGATATCCACACCGGCGTCGGCCAGGGGCTTGAGGAATTCTCCCAGGGCTTCGGAGGTCTGCACCAGGCGCGCGGTGTAGTCCTGCTGCTTCCACTGGGAGAAGCGGAAGATGATCGGGAAATCCGGCCCGACAGCGGCACGTACGGCTTGGACCAACTCAATGGCAAAGCGCGAACGGTTGGCCAGGCTGCCGCCGTATTCGTCGGTGCGCTGGTTGCTGCCTTCCCAGAAGAACTGGTCGATCAGGTAGCCGTGGGCGCCGTGGATTTCCACGCCGTCCATGCCGATGGCCTGGGCGTCGCGGGCGGCCTGGGCGAAGGCGGCGATGACGTTCTGGATGTCATCCGTGGTCATGCCATGGACCACTACCTGGCCGTCCTTCACTTTCTCGCTGGGGCCGTAGCCGGGGACACTGGCGTCCGGCTCGGTGCCCAGGCGGCGGACACTGCCCACATGCCAGAGCTGCGGCACGATGCGCCCGCCTTCGGCATGCACGGCGTCCACCACTTCTTTCCAGCCGGCCAGGGCGTCCTCGCCATGGAAGCGCGGCACATGGGGATAACCGTTGGAGGCCTTGTGGCCGACCGTAGTGCCCTCGGTGATGATCAGGCCGACACCGGCAGCTGCACGGCGGCGGTAGTACTCCACCACCTTGGCATTGGGCACGCCGCCGGGGGAGAAGGAGCGGGTCATCGGCGCCATCACCACGCGGGTGGGCAGTTCCAGTCCGCCGAGGCGGAAGGGTTCGAAGAGGGCGTTTACCAGAGCGGTCATGGGGTCTCCTGTGGCCGGCCAGATGACCGGTCGTCTCGGTTTCAAGGCATTGAAAAATCAGGCCCGGAGCAGCAGTTCCAGGCGGTCCACGAATGCATGCAGGGGGGCGGTCCCGCCGCCCACCTTCAGGCGTGTGAGCACGCCCTGCCAGGCGTTGGCGATGAAGGCGGCGAGGTTGGCGCAGTCTTCACCGGCGGGCAGTTCGCCGGCGGCCACGGCCTCTTCCAGGCAGGCCTGGAGGATGTCTGCGGAGCCTTGCAGAATGCCGTCCACCTGCTCGCCGATGGCGGGCGACAGCTCGGCCATCTCGAAGCTGAGGCTGCCGATGAAGCAGTGGTATTCCGGTTTCTCGCGGCTGGCGAAACGCGCCAGCAGGTCGCGGTAGTAGCCGAGGATACGCTGGCACGGGCTCAGCGCCGGATTGGCCAGGGCCTGGGCATAACGTTCCAGGCGCGGCCGGTAGAGGTACTCCAGGGCCTGCAGGGCGAAGTCTTCCTTGCTGGCGAAGTAGTGATAGAAGGAGCCCTTGGGAATGCCCGCGGCCTGGACGATCTCCTGCACGCCGGTGCCGTGGTAGCCACGGCGGGTCATCACCTGGGAGCCCCTGGCGAGGATGAGGTCGCGTTTGTCGAGTCGGATACTGGCCATGGCGGCGAGCATATGACCGGTCGTCTCGCCCTGCCCAGCACTATTGATCAGCGTGATTGGCGGCCACAGGCCTGGCGGGAATGGAGGAGATGGAGCGCGAACGCGGGGCGGTTCCTTCCGCCCCGGTTGTCATGAGCGGGGGTGGATCAGGCCAGGGCCTTTTCGACGGCCTGGATCAGCGCGGGATCTTCCGGGGCGGTACGCGGCGAGAAGCGCGCCAGCACGCGGCCGTCCTTGCCCACCAGGAACTTCTCGAAGTTCCAGGTAATGTCGCCGGGAAACTCGGCGCCCTCGCCCGCCAGCAGGCGGTACAGCGGATGGCGGGCCGAGCCGTTGACCTCGAGCTTGCTGCCCAGGGGGAAGGTCACCCCATAGTTGAGGCTGCAGAACTCACGGATTTCCTCCTCGCTGCCCGGCTCCTGGGCGGCGAACTGGTTGCACGGCAGGCCCAGCACGGTAAAGCCCTTGTCGCGGTATTGCTGGTAGAGCTTTTCCAGGCCGGCGTACTGCGGGGTCAGGCCGCACTTGGAGGCGACATTCACCACCAGCACCACCTGGCCCTTGAACGGCGCCAACGGCAAGTCCTGACCGTCGAGCGCACGCAGATTGAGGTCGTGAAAGGCACTCATGACTGACTCCTCGAAAATCACAGGGATTTCACAGCAGACAAAAAAGGCGCCCCGGGGCGCCTTTTCGGTTTTTTCAGCTTAGCAGCCGTATGGCGATTTGCCGGGTCGGCAATCGCCGGCGAACGGTCAGTGGTGGTGACCGCCTTCGCCGTGGATGTGACCGTGGGCGATCTCTTCGGCGTTGGCGTCACGCACGTTGACTACCTTGACCTTGAAGTTCAGGCGCTGGCCGGCCAGCGGGTGGTTGCCGTCGACGGTCACGTCGTCGCCGTCGATGTCGCGGATGGTGACGATCTGCATGCTGCCGTCCGGGCCGGAAGCGTGAAACTGCATGCCGACTTCCAGTTGATCCACGCCTTCGAACATCGCGCGGTCCAGGGTGGCGACCAGCTCGGCGCTGTACTCGCCGTAGCCGTCTTCCGGCTCGACGGCGACGCTCAGCTCGTCACCGGCCTGCTTCCCTTCCAGTGCCCGCTCCAGGCCGATGATGATGTTGCCGGCGCCGTGCAGGTACACCAGCGGCGCGCCGCCAGCGGAGCTGTCGATCACCTCACCGGCGTCGTTGGTAAGGGTATAGTCGATGGACACAGCCTTGTTGGCGGCGATCAGCATGGTGCGAGACCTTCTGCAAATGAATGATGAACGAGCAAGTTTAACCGCCCATTTAGACGATTGCGACCCGAACACTGACGGGCGGCCCCGGCTGGTCGGCTATAGACAGGACGAGGACGGTCACTGGGTAGCCCTGCTCTCTTGCGGCCATACTCAACACCTGCGGCACCAGCCACCCTGGCAGTCGCGCGCCTGGGTACTCGACCCTGCTCAGCGCGCTGGCCAGCTGGGCCGCTTCTTCCCCTGCGGCTGGTGCGCCCAGGGCCTGGCGCCCGACTCCATCGAGAAAAGCTGATGCCCGCACGCAATATCCTGGTGATCCACGCCCGCAAGACCTCTGTGCGCTTCGCCCTGGTCAACGAAGCCCACAGCCAGTTCACCCTCCACGGCCTCGCCGAGGGCCTGGGCAGCCGCGATGCCGAACTGCGCTGGCAGCGCGGCGGCGAGAGAGACAGCCTGATGATCCCCAATGCCGACCATCGCGCGGCGCTGTCCCAACTCATGCCCCTGGTCCAGGGCGCCGCCGGCGGCAAGCTGCACGGGGTCGGCCACCATGTGCTGCACGGTGGCGAATTCTTCAGCTCGGCCTGCCGCCTGGAACCGCAAGTGATCCGGCGCCTGCAGGCCCTCGCCCCGCTGGCGCCGCAGCAGATGCCGGCCAGCCTCGCGGGCATCGAGGCGGCGATGCACCTCTTGCCGAACCTGCCCCACGTGGCGGTGTTCGACACCGCCTTCCACCAGACCATGCCCGAGCACGTCTACCGCCTGGCCCTGCCGGATGCGGTATACCGCGACCACGGCCTGCGCCGGTACGCCTTCCACGGCAGCAGCCACCGCTACGTCAGTCATCGCGCCGCCGAGCTGGCCGGGCTGTCCATCGGCGACAGCTGCTGGCTCTCCGCCCACCTGGGCGCCCATGGTTCCGCCTGCGCCATCGTCAATGGCCAGAGCCGCGACGCCAGCATGAACCTGGTGATGGCCACCCGCAGCGGCGACATCGATCCGCACCTCTACACCCAATTGCACCGCAGCCTGGGCTGGAGCCTGGAGAAGATCGACCAGGTGCTGCGCCAGGAAAGCGGCCTGCTCGGTCTTTCGGAGCTGGCCAGCGACATGCGCAGCCTGGAAAAGGCCCGCGACCAGGGTCATGCCGGCGCCACCCTGGCCATCGAGGTCTACTGCTACCGCCTGGCCAAGACCCTGGCCGCCGTGGGCTGCGCCCTGCCGCAGCTGGACGGGCTGATCTTCACCGGCGAAATCGGCGAGAATTCGCCCCTTGTGCGCAGCAAGACGGTGGACCACCTGAAGCTGCTCAACCTGGCCATCGACCGCGAAGCCAACGCCCGCTGTGTGCGCGGCGTCGCCGGCCCGATCCACAAGCGCGGCCATCCGCGCGTGCTGGTGGTGCCGACCAACGAAGAACGCCAGATCGCCTTCGACACCCTGGCCCTGCTCGCCTGAACCGCTTTAGCCAAGGAGCCCCATGCACTGCTTTTTCATCGCCCCGACCGGCTTCGGCGTCGGCCTTACTTCCACCAGCCTCGGCCTGGTGCGTGCCCTCGAGCTGGCCGGCCTGCAGGTCGGCTTCCTCAAGCCCGTGGCCCAGCCACACCCCGGCGACCTCGGCCCGGAACGCTCCACCGAACTGGTGGCCCGCACCCACGGCCTCAAACCGCCCATGCCGCTGGGCCAGTCCCAGGTGGAGCGGATGCTCGCCGACGGCCAGCTCGACGAGCTGCTGGATGAGATAACCCGCCTCTACCAGCAAGCGGCCCAAGGCAAGGACGTGGTGATAGTCGAGGGCATGGTGCCGACCCGCCACGCCAGCTACGCCGCGCGGATCAACTTCCACCTCGCCAAGAGCCTGGATGCCGACGTCATCCTGGTCTCGGCGCCGGAAGACGAGAGCCTGTCCGAGCTGTCCGACCGCCTGGAGATCCAGGCCCAGCAGTTCGGCGGTCCGCGCGACCCCAAGGTGCTCGGGGTGATCCTCAACAAGGTGCGTGAAGAGAACTTCACCAAACGCCTCAAGGAACAGTCGCCACTGCTGCGCGGAAACGACTTCCGCCTGCTCGGCAGCGTGCCCTGGCTGGATGAGCTGAACGCCCCGCGTACCCGCGACGTCGCCGACCTGCTGGGCGCGCAGGTGATCCACGCCGGCGACTACGACCAGCGCCGGGTGCAGAAGATAGTGGTATGCGCGCGCACCGTGCCCAACACCGTGCAGCAGCTCAAGCCCGGCGTGCTGGTAGTGACACCCGGGGATCGCGACGACATCATCCTCGCCGCCAGCCTGGCCTCCATGAACGGCGTGCCCCTGGCCGGCCTGCTGCTCTCCAGCGACATCCAGCCCGACCCGCGCACCCTGGAACTCTGCCGCGGCGCCCTGCAAGGGGGCCTGCCGGTGCTGGGCGTGGCCACCGGCACCTACGACACCGCCACCAACCTGAACAGGATGAACCGGGAAATCCCGGTGGACGACCGCGAGCGCGCGGAGAAGGTCACCGAGTTCGTCGCCCGCAACCTCGACCTCGATTGGCTGCGCGCACGCTGCGGCGCGCCGAGCGCGCAGCGCCTGTCGCCGCCGGCATTCCGTCACCGCCTGATCCAGCAGGCCCAACTGGCCGGCAAGCGCATCGTCCTGCCCGAAGGCAGCGAGCCGCGCACCGTCCAGGCGGCCGCGGCTTGCCAGGCCCGCGGCATCGCCCACTGCGTGCTGCTGGCCAAGCCGGAGGACGTGCGCGCCGTGGCCAGCGCCCAGGGCATCACCTTGCCGGAGGGCCTGGAAATCCTCGACCCGGACCTGGTCCGCGAGCGCTATGTGCAGCCCATGGTGGAGCTGCGCCAGAACAAGAGCCTGAACGCGCCCATGGCCACCGCCCAGCTGGAGGACAACGTGGTGCTGGGCACCATGATGCTGGCCCTGGACGAGGTGGACGGCCTGGTCTCCGGCGCCATCCACCCCACTGCCAACACCATCCGGCCGGCCCTGCAGCTGATCAAGTCGGCCCCCGGCTACCGCCTGGCGTCGTCGGTCTACCTGATGCTGCTGCCGGAGCAGGTGGTGGTCTACGGCGACTGCGCGGTGAACCCCGAGCCGGATGCCGGCGACCTGGCGGAAATCGCCCTGCAGAGCGCCGACTCGGCCGAAGCCCTGGGCATCATCCCGCGGGTGGCGCTGATCAGCGATTCCGGCGACACGGCGGAAGAGACCAAGGTCCGCGAGGCACTCAAGCAGGCCCGCGCGGCCCGCCCCGACCTGTCCATCGACGGTCCACTGCCCTATTCCACCGCCACCCGCGATGGCCGCACCACGGTGTTCGTATTCCCCGACCTCGCCAGCGGCGACGCGGCCTACAAGGAAGCGCAACAGGGCAACTACGTGGCCAGCGGCGGCCTGATGCTGCAGGGGCTGCGCAAGCCGGTGAATGACCTGCCCCGCAATGTGCTGGTGGACGACATCATCCACACCATCGCCCTGACGGCGATCCAGGCAGCCTGTGGAAACGAGGGCTGACAGACCCGCACCTTGCTGGGTACTTCCTCTGTAGGGGCGAATTCATTCGCCAAGCAGGCCGAAGGTCTGCCGGCGGACTCGACAGGGGCTGCTGCGCAGCCCTTGGCGAATGAATTCGCTCCTACAACTGAGCCTCCGAATCAGACTCGCTCCCGACCGCCCGGTCACCCTTCGCGCTTGCAGTCCAGTGAACAACCGTTAACCTTGGCCACCATTCTGCCCGCAGCCAGGGAATGCTGCGGGCCCGACCATAACGAGGTGGCCATGACCACCCCACGGTGAGGCTGCATCCCTTCATGCTGAGTTTTATCCCCTCCCCCCTGCGCGGCGTGCTGGCGGCGCTGCTGCTGACCCTCAACACCCTGCTCTGCTGCATTCCGCTGTTCGCCGTCACCCTCTTGAAGTTGCTGCTGCCCTTCCGCGCCACCAGGCGCGCCCTGAACTGGGCGGCCAGCTTCATCGCCGAGGCCTGGATCAGTTGCAACAAACTATGGATGCGCCTGGTGCGCGACACCCACTGGGACGTGGACGGCCTGGCCGAGCTGGATTACCAGCGCAGCTACCTGGTCACCAGCAACCATCAGAGTTGGGTCGACATCCTGGTGCTGCAGCACCTGCTCAATCGCCGCATCCGCCTGCTGCGCTTTTTCCTCAAGCAGGAGCTGATCTGGGTTCCGGTGATCGGCCTGTGCTGGTGGGCGCTGGATTTCCCCTTCATGAAGCGCTACTCCAAGGCCTACCTGGCCAAGCACCCCGAGAAGCAGGGCAAGGACCTGGAAACCACGCGCCGCACCTGCGCCAAGTTCCGCGAAAACCCGGTGGGCATCTTCAACTTCCTCGAAGGCACCCGCTTCACCCGCACCAAGCACAACCAGCAGGGCTCGCCCTTCAAATACCTGCTCAAGCCCAAGGCTGGCGGCATCGCCTTCGTGCTCGACGCCATGGGCGAGCAACTGCATTCGCTGATCAACGTCACCATCCACTACCCGGACGGCAGCCCGAGCTTCTGGACCCTGCTGACCGGAAAACTGCGCAAGGTGGTGGTGCGTATCGAAACGCTGGAAATACCCCAGGAATTCATCGGCCGGAGTTACGACCAGGACGAGCGGTACCGCCTGGCCTTCCAGCAGTGGGTGAACCGCCTATGGGAAGCCAAGGATGCCCGCCTGGAGCGCCTGCACCAGCAGTTCCCGCCGGCCTGAATCGCCAGGAAACGAAAAAGCCCGCAAATTGCGGGCTTTTCATTGGGTTCTCTATGCCGTTTGTAACACCTCGTCCACCTGGAGCAGGGGCGCCAGGTTGGTGTAGTTGGGGATATCGGCGCTTATCTCGTCGCCGTTCAGGTCCAGCGTGCTGCGCAGTTCCTCCACAGACAGTACCCAGATGTTGGCCATGCAGATGAACGGCGCTACGGCGCCATCGACTGAGGCCAGACCCTTGCGCACTTCGACCTTCACCAGGTTTTCGCCGATCAGGCGAGTCAGGAGTGGGATGTGTTCCTCGCAGTAGTAGGTGAAATCGAACTTGGCGCCCGGTGCATTGGGGTACGCCACAACGAAGCAGTACATGGAGCCTCCTTATCGCGGTATGCCGGGGGCGCGATCCTGAATGCCCCGACAGGTGAAGTGTAGGCCCGGTGGCTGGGGTATGCGTGGTACTGGAGTGCGTCTGCCTGGCAATTGAAGTGGCTGTGCCTGCGTTGGCCAGGTATCAATCGACGAGCCGGAGTCCTTGCTGGCTCCTGCAAGGACTCCGGCCTGCTGCAACACGTGACGGGAACAGAGCCATTGAAATCGCCCCCACAGGCGGCAGCCTCGCATCCGGGCGTGCCGTTGCCTCTTCAGGGAGACGGGGTGGGAGCAAGGCTGTCGGCAGCCTCCCGCAAGGCATTCCAGTCCACCACCCGCGGCAGCGCCTCGGCCTTGGCCACCGGCAGGCCCGGTGCCACCAGGAAACCCTGCATGAAGGTGCAGCCATGCTCCCGCAGCCAGTCGCGCTGGGCCATGGTTTCCACCCCTTCGGCGATGACTTCCAGGCCCAGGTGGCGACTGAGGTCGATGATGGTGCTGACCACCGCGGCGTCGCGCCGCGACTCCAGCATGTTGGAGATGAACAGGCGGTCGATCTTCAGGGTATCCAGCTCGAAATGGCGCAGGTAGGCCAGGGACGAGTAGCCGGTGCCGAAGTCGTCGATGGCGATCCGTACGCCCAGGGCGCGTAACTGCCGCAACTGTTCGCGGGTCAGTTCGAGATCCTGCATCAGCGCGCTTTCGGTGACCTCCACTTCCAGCTGCGCGGGTCGCAGGCTGAACTCGCCCAGCACGCGGCGCAGGTCGTCCACCAGCTGCGGCATGCCGAACTGCACCGGGCTGACGTTGAGGCTGACGATCAGGCCATCGCCGAAGCCCGGTCCCCAGGCACGGCACTGGTTCGCCCCCTCTCGCAGGACCCAGCCGCCCAGGCGGTTGATCAGCCGGGTTTCCTCCAGCAGCGGGATGAACACATTGGGCGCCACCGTGCCGGCGACCCGGTGTTCCCAGCGCAGGAGGGCCTCGAAGCCGCGAAGGCGACCGGTCTCGATATGGATCTGCGGCTGGTAGACCAGGTGGAAGTCCTTCTGCTCGATGGCGTTGCGCAGGCTTTCCTCCAGCATCAGCCTGGAGCGGGCCCGCCCGTTCATCTCCGGCGAGTAGAAGCGGTACTGCTGGCGACCGGCGCGCTTGGCCTCGTACATGGCGATATCCGCGGCGCGCAACAGGCCGTCGACGCTCTGCCCGCATTCCGGGAAGCAGGCGATGCCGACGCTGGCGCCGAGGGTGACGTCTATGCCGTCGATGCGGTGGCGCACCGAGATCAGCTCGATCAGCTTCTCCGCCACTCGCGCGGCGTCCTCGGGGTGGTCCAGGGTATCGAGCAAGGCGGTGAACTCGTCGCCGCCCATGCGCGCGAGGATGTCGTACGGGCGCAGGCAGCTCTTCAATTGCTCGGCCACCCGCCGCAGGATGCCGTCGCCGGCATCGTGGCCGAGGGAGTCATTGATCAGTTTGAAACCGTCCAGGTCCAGATAGAGCACCGCCATGCGCTTGCCGTTGCGCTCGACGCGCGCCAGGGAAGCCTCCAGCGCCTTGTGGAAACCGCGGCGGTTGAGCAGTCCGGTCAAGGCGTCGGTGATGGCCTGGGACTCCAGCTGGGCATGCAGCTGGCGCACCACCGACATGTCCAGGGCGATCACCACCATCGACCGCTGCAGGCGCGGCAGCGGCGAGGACGAAAGCGCCACCGGCAGGCATTCGCCGACCAGGGTCTTGAGGCTGGCGTCGTGCAGGCGGTAGGTCTCGTTGCGCTTCCAGTGGCGGAAGAAATCCGAGTCGCGCCAGTCTCCTTCCATTTCCGGGTGACTGATCAGCCTCAGCAGCGGCTGGCCTTCCAGGTCCTCCACCGTGCCCTGGAGCATCTGCGCCATGGCCGGGTTGGCGAAGCTGATGATGCCGTCCTCGCCGACGACCAGTATTCCTTCAGCAGCGTTCTCAAGAACCGACGCATTGAAGGCGCGGGCGCTGTCCAGCTGCTGGCTGAGCAGCAGAAGGTCGCGGCGATTGCGTTCGTGGGCCAGCAGCGTCTGGATCTTGTGCCGCAGCACCTGGGGATCGAAGGGCTTGAGGATGAAGTCCACTGCGCCGGAGGAGTAACCCTGCAGCACGGCGTCCTGGGTGTGGGCGATGGCGGAGATGAAGATGATCGGCGTGTAGCGGGTCAGCGGGCTGCTGCGCATCAGACGGGCGACTTCGAAGCCGTCCATGCGCGGCATCTGCACGTCCAGCAGGACCAGGCCGACTTCTTCCTCCAGCAGGCATTTCAGCGCAGCCTCGCCGGAATCCACGGTGCGTACCTGCCATTCGCCGTCGTCCAGCAGCGCCTCCATGGCGGCAAGGTTTTCCTGGCGGTCGTCCACCACCAGCAGGATGTTGGCCGCAGGGGCCTTCTTAGGCTGCAGGCGCGCCATGGCGACCTCCAGGTTTTTCCAGCCAGCGGTAGAGCATGTCCAGCAGCTCCTGGCGGCTCACCGGCTTGGCCAGGTAGTCGTCGGCGCCGGCGGTTATGCATTTTTCGCGGTCACCTTTCATGGCGTGGGCGGTCAGGGCGATCACCGGGATGCCGCAGCCGTGTTCCTGCTTGAGTACGCGGGTGGCGGTGTAGCCGTCCATATTGGGCATCGCTATGTCCATCAGGATCAGGTCGAATGGTTCGCGCTGGAAGCAGGCGATGGCTTCCAGGCCGTCGCCGGCGGCGGTAACCTTCAGGCCCACCTCGTCGAGCAGGGCGCTGAGGGCGTAGATATTGCGCACATCGTCGTCCACCAGCAGCACTCGGCTGCCTTCCAGCGGGTCCATCCCCTTGACCTTGTCCGGCAGCGTCTGCGGCTGGCGCACGCTGGCGAGGAACCCCTGGACCGCCGAGCTGAGGTTGCCCAGGTCCTCGCCCTCCTTGCGCACCACCACCGCCGAGTAACGGCGCAGGCGCTGCAGGTTCTGCTGATTGACGTCGACGCCGGTGTTGATCACCACCCGCGAGCCATTCAGGGAGCGTTGCCGGTCAAGGTTATCGAGCAGCTCGAAGCCGTCCTGGTCGGGCAGGTCGAGGTCGATCACCAGCGCGGAGAAATCCTTCTCGGCATAGGCACGGCGGGCCCCCTCGCCGCTGGCGCTGGCCACCACCTTGAAGCCGAGTCGTTCCAGGTGCTCGCGGTAATGCTCGCGCTCCACGTCGACGTCCTCGACCAGCAACAGGTTGCGCTCCGCCTGCGAGCTGCCGCCCTCCAGGTCCTGGAACACCTGCTCCAGGTCCTCGCGGGCGATCGGCTTGACCAGGTAGCGGGTGTCGTCCTCGTTCCAGTCCTGGGGCTGGGGCACGCAGGAAATGATGTTTACCGGGGTGGCGCGGTGGTTCGCCTGGCTGCGCAGGCGGCGGTAGATTTGCCAGCCGCTGGCATCGGGCAGCAGGATGTCGAGGATGACCGCGGCGAAACGCTCGTGCTGGAGCAGGCCGATCGCCTGCTTGCCGCTGCGGCAGTGGACGCTGGAGAAGCCATGGGCCTGGGCCTCCTCCGCTATCACCGAGGCGAAGTTGACGTCGTCCTCGACTATCAGCACCGCAGGCCCCTGGCCACTGCGCAGCGGTTGTTCCGGTTCCTCTTCGTCCTTCGGCTGGGTGGCGGCCACCGCCACCGGCAACCGGACAATGAAGCGCGAGCCGCGCCCAGGCACGCTCTCCAGGCTGATTTCACCATCCAGGGCGAGTACCAGTTGGCGGGTGATGGCCAGCCCCAGTCCGGTGCCACCGAAGCGCCTGCTGGTGGAGCCGTCTATCTGCTGGAAGGCCTGGAAAATGCGCTCGTGCTGGTCTTCGGGGATGCCGATGCCGGTATCGCGGACGGCGAAGCGCAGCGCCTCGCGCTCGTCGGTGGCTGCCGTCGGGTCCAGTTCGACCGAGACCTCCACCTCGCCCTGCTCGGTGAACTTCAGTGCGTTGGACAGCAGGTTGCGCAGTATCTGATGCAGGCGCACCCGGTCGCTGTGGATAACCCGCGGCACGCCGGCCTGGACCTGAGTGATCAGCCGCAGGCCCTTGATCTCGGCCATGGGTCGCAGGCTGCCGTCCAGCTCGGCGAGCATGTCCTGGACATTCAGCGGTTCCAGCTTGAGCTGCATGCGCCCGGCCTCGACCTTGGCCAGGTCGAGCACATCGTTGATCAGCTGCAAGAGGTCACTACCGGCGCGGTGGACGATATCGGCGTGGCGGATCTGCTTCTCGGTGAGGTTGCCGACCATGTTCTGCCGCAGCTGGTCGCTGAGGATGAGGATGCTGTTCAGCGGCGTGCGCAGCTCATGGGACATGTTGGCGAGGAACTCGGATTTGTAGCGGTTGGCCAACATCAACTGCTCGGCCTGGTCACGGAGGCGCTGCTCGGCCGCCTTGCGCTCGCTGATGTCGATGATCACCGCCTGCACCAGCATTTCGCGACCGGCGCGGATCGGCGACAGCCCCACCTCCAGCGGAATCATGCGGCCGTCGCGGTGCTGGCCAAAAAGCTCGCGGTTGCTGCCCATGCGCCGTTGCTCGGGCTTGCGCTGGAAGCTTTCGCGCAGCGCCACATGAGCGTCGCGCAGGGCGTCGGGCAGGAGCAGCTCCACAGGGGACTCGAGCAATTCCTCGCGGCCGTAGCCGAACAGGAGTTCGGTCTGGCGGTTGACCATGGCGATCCGCCCGCTGGTGTCCACCAGGACGACGGCGTTGGGCGAGGCCTCGACCACCAGGCGAAACCGCTCCTCCGCGCTCTTGCGCGCCTGCAGGTCCACCAGGTTGATCAGGAAGCGCCGGCCCACGCCATGGCGCAGGCTGCTCAGGGTCAGCGCCACCGGGATGCGCTCGCCGCTCTCCTGCAATGCCTCGACTTCCGTCAGCTGAGTGGGGGCCTGGTCACCTTCGCCCGGTTGGAGGCCGGCGACTTTAGGCACGAAGCGCTGCAGACGCTGCCCCGGGAGGTGATTGGCGTCGCAGGCCAGCAGATCGCCCGCGCTGGCATTGGCCATTTCGATCCGCCCCTGGGCGTCGCAGATCAGGGTTGCCACCGGCAGGTGCTGCAAGAGCAGACGGAAGCGCTCTTCCCGCTCGGCGAGTTCGGCGGTGGCGAACTGGCTGAGCTGCAATTGCCGCTCGCGGTGGTAGAGATAACCGCCCACCAGCAGCGAGAGCAGCAGCGCGGCAGCCAGGCCGGTCCAGAGACTGAAGGCGATCCGGCTGGTGCCCAGCATCGCTTCGTACTCCGCCGTGCTGCCCACGCCCAGGGCCCAGGTGCGGCCGAACAGCTTGATCTCCTCGACCTGGTGGAAACGTGGCTGGCGGGTGCTGCCAGTCGGCTCCAGCAGAGGGGCGCCGGGGTTGCCGAGGTCCTTGAGGTCGATGCTGTAGAGCGTGTTCTGTGTGCCGAGGATGCCGTCCATCAGGTCGTGAACGCGGAAGGCGCCGCAAACCATGCCGAGCAGGGCCGCACGGCGCTCCTCGGTTGTGATGACGGGCGCCTCCGGGCGGTACACCGGCATGTAAAGCAGCAGGCCACTCTGGACTTCCTGGTCGGTTTCCTGCCGGAGCCTGATCGGCCCGGTGAGGCTGGCCTCGCCCGTATCCCGCGCCATGTCAAGGGCCTGCCTGCGTACCTCTTCGGTGAGCATGTCGAAGCCCAGGGTGCGGCGGTTGCGCCAGTCCAGGGGGCTGCTGTACTGCACCAGGATGTATTCGTCCCGCGGGCCCTGGGGGAAGACGCGGAAGTCGCGGCGGCCCTGGTCCCAGATCTCGCCGACGAACTCGTTGAGTTCGTCCTTCTTCAGGTAGGGCGCCCAGGCCAGGGCCTGAATGCCCGGATAGCGATCCTGCAGCTGCAGCTGGTCGCTGGCCCGCGCCCACTCCTCGGCGGAAACCAGGGTGCTGCCGACCATCAGGCCGGACATGCCGCGCAGGACCATTTCATAGGCGTGCATGCGGGCGTTGACGCGTTGGGCGATCTCCTCGGCCTCGATCTTGAAGCGCAGCTCGTGTTCGCTGCTGTTGCGCGCTTCCAGAGCCAGCCACTGCCAGAGCACCAGGCCGCCAAGGACGAGCATCAGGGCGAGGGTCACCAGCAGCGGCAACAGGTACTTGTTGGGTAGGGAAAACTGTCGGTCGTCCATGCAGACTCCTGTCCACTCCATGGCCGCGGCCGCGCCTCTTGGGGGGCACTGGGCCGACGGTTCAGGCTGGGCTCAACGGAGCCCTGCTGCGCAGTCTAGACAGGAATGCGGGAACTGGCGTTGCGCCAATAATCGAACGACGAGCGGCAGAAGCGACAAGGCCCGCGAATGCGGGCCTTGTGCGGGGTGGAGCGGTTCCTTACTGCTGCGAAACCTGGGCGCCGGGGATGGGAGTCAGCTTGATCTCCACGCGGCGGTTCTGCGAACGGCCGGTCTCGTTGGCATTGCTGGCGACCGGCTGGTCCGGACCCATGCCGCGGGAGGTCACGCGGGCACCATTGACGCCCTGGGCCATCAGGTAGTTGGCCACGCTCTGGGCGCGCTGCTGCGACAGGTTCTGGTTGTACTGGTGGCTGCCGGTGCTGTCAGTGTGGCCGACCACCTCGATGTTGTTCTGGTCGTACTGCTTGAAGGAAGTCGCCAGGTTGTTCAGCGGGCTGTAGAAGTTGCTGGCGATATTCGCGGAGTTGGTGGCGAAAGTGATGTTACCGGGCATGATCAGGTTGAGATTGTCGCCCTGGCGCTCCACCTGCACGCCGGTGCCTTCCATGCTGCGGCGCAGTTCGGCTTCCTGCTTGTCGACGTAGTAGCCGTAGCCCGCGCTAGCCGCGCCGGCCACTGCGGCACCGATCAGCGCGCCCTTGCCACGGTTGTCGTGGTTGATCGCGGCCCCTGCTACGGCGCCGGCGAGGGCACCCAGGGCGCCGTACTTGGCGGTCTTGCTCATGCCGCCCTGGCTCGGGGCCTGGCCTTGAGTGTCGTAGGGGCCCTGTGCGGCACAGCCCGACAGCATGGCGAAAGCGGTGGCGGCGATGATCAGGCGACGCGGGGTGAACATGGACTCATTACTCCTGAGAAATCGTTTAGCCGGTGTGGCTGCGGGCAATTAGACATCAAACTCCGCAGAAATTCCCTGGGTCAGGCCCGCACGAAGGGATTTTCCCGCATCTCGTCGCCCAGCCGGGTATCCGGGCCGTGGCCGGTGACCACAGTCGCCTCCTCGTCCAGGCTGTAGAGACGCTGCTTGATGGAGCGCTCGATGGTGCCGTAGTCGCCGCCCCAGAGGTCGGTACGGCCGATGCCGCGGCGGAACAGGGTATCGCCAGCGATCAGCAGCTTGGCCTGGGGGAACCAAAAGCTCATGGAACCCGGGGTGTGTCCCGGCGTGTGCAGGGCCACGCCGCAGCCGCAGGCGAGCTCCTCGTCGTCCGCCAGCCACTGGTCGGGCGCCGGCACCGGCTTGTAGGGCACGCCGAACATGCGGCACTGCATTTCCAGGTTGTCCCAGAGGAACTGGTCTTCCTTGTGCAGGTGCAGGGTGGCGCCGGTGGCCTTTTTCAGCTCACCGGAGGCGAGGAAGTGATCAAGGTGGGCATGGGTGTGGATGATGCTGACCAGCTTCAGGCCATGGGCCTCCAGGCGCGCGAGGATCAGCTCAGGATTACCACCCGGGTCCACCACGATGGCTTTCTTGCTGATCGGGTCGCCGATCAGGGTGCAGTTGCACTGCAAGGGGCCGACGGGGAAGGTTTCGCGGATCAGGGCGGTGGACTGGGTCATCGGGCATCTCCGGTACGGCAGCGCTCTGCGGCGCTTGGCAAATGGACTTCACGGCCCGGCACGATAATCGCTCGGCAGCCTCCCCGTCCATTTGCGGAAGGCGCGGCGAAAGTTGGACGGGTCGCTGAAGCCCAGCAGGCTGGCGATCTCGAACAACGGCAGATGGGTGGTGCTGAGGTATTGCAGGGCCAGGCCCTTGCGCATCTCGTCCAGCACCTGTTGATAACTGGTGCCCATGGCCGCCAGGTGCCGGCGCAGGCTGCGGCCGCTGGTGTGCAGGGCGCGGGCGGCGCTGTCGAGGTCGGGGAAGTCGCCGGGGCGTGCCAGCAACAGACGGCGCACACGGGTGAGCAGGGCGTCCTGCACGTCCAGGCTGGCCAGCAGGGCCTCGCACTGCTGCTCGCACATCTGCACCGTTGCCGGATTCGCCAGGGCCATGGGCCGGTCCAGGTAGGCCTTGGGCAGGCTCAGCCAGTGGCAGGGCTGCTCGAACAGCGGCGCCACGCCGAACACCTCCGCGTAACGCGCCGCATAGGCCGGCGCCGGATGGGCGAACCCCACTTGCTGGCCGCGCAGCTCCTCGCCCACCAGGAACCGCGCGATGCTGAAGAAGCTGGCCAGCAGCCCTTCGCCGGCGAAGCGCCCCAGCGGCCCCATGGGAAAGGATTCGGTGGCGCGCAGCTGCAGGCAATCGCCCTGCTCCACCAGCTCCAGCTCATAGGCCAGGCCGAGCACCCGGTAATACTTCATGGCGAACTGCAGCGCGTACCCGAGATTGGCGCTGGACAGCACCGCGTAGCCGAGGATGCCGTGGGTGGAAACGTTCAGCCGCTGCCCCAGCACCAGTCCCAGGGCCGGC
This sequence comes from Pseudomonas sp. BN102, assembly GCF_029871245.1. Taxonomy (GTDB): domain Bacteria; phylum Pseudomonadota; class Gammaproteobacteria; order Pseudomonadales; family Pseudomonadaceae; genus Metapseudomonas. The sequence goes on from NZ_SSON01000065.1 coordinate 143,692, forward strand.
TCGCGGCACAGCTGCAGGGCCACGCTGGCGAGCTGGTTGAAGTCCAGGAAAGACAGCCGGCCATTGGGATTGCCGAGGATTTCCGGCTTGACCCTGGCGCCGGCCAGCAGCGCCGCGCGCGCAATGCCCAGTTCCTCTGCCAGGGACAGCAGGGCTTCGGCATAGGCGACGGGTACCAGTTCGGCGGAGAAGGTCAGCGGTTGTTTCATATTGGCTTCTTGTTCTGGGATTTGGCCGGATATGACCCGAAGGTTGGCAGAAGATAACCTTGTCCGACAAAACCCGGCAAGCGGATATTGGGACCATGGTCCAGACAGACTCAAGGAGCCCCCATGGCCAGCACCACCCCCGAAGGATTGGTTATCCGTCCGCGCCACATGGATTTCGATCTGCCCACTCCGCTGCCGCGCCACTGGCACAGCGGAGACGCCTTCAAGAGCCACCTGTTCGATGCGATGTCAGTGCTGTTCCCCGATGGCGAACGCTTCTTCATCGATTCGGTGCGCCACTTCCGCGACCGGATCGATGACCCGGTGCTGAAGGAGCAGATACGCGGCTTCATCGGCCAGGAAGGCCACCACAGCCGCGAGCATCTGGAGTACAGCAACCGCCTGCGCGAACTGGGCTATGACATCGGCACCATCGAGCGCCGCGCCCAGGCGCGGATCCGCTTCACCCAGAAGAAGTTCTCCGTCTACCGCCAGTTGGCCGCCACCGCTGCCCTTGAGCACATCACCGCGATCATGGCCGACGGCCTGCTGAAGAATCCCGAATACATGGCCGGCGCCCACCCCACCATGGCGCGCCTCTGGCGCTGGCATGCGCTGGAGGAGACCGAGCACAAGGCGGTGGCCTTCGACGTCTACAACCAGGTCTGCGGCAGCCACCGCCTGCTGCGCCGGGCGATGCTGATGGGCACCTTCTTCTTCGTCCTCGACACCACCCGCGGTCTGGCGCACATGCTCAAGCGCGACGGTCTCTTGTGGAACTGGCGCGTCTGGCGCGACGGCCTGAGCTGGATGTGGGGCCGCAATGGCATCTTCCGGCCGCTGATCCGGACCTACCTGGACTTCTTCAGGAAGGGCTTCCACCCCTGGCAGCACGACAACCTGGAGCTGCTGTACAAGACGCGGGAAGAGTTCGATGTGCCGCAGGCGAGTGCGGCTTGAACATTGCCCGGATAAGAAAACGGCCCTTCGGGGCCGCTTTCTTTTACCTTCGTAGGGCGCGCTGTGCGCACCGGATGCTCCGCGCAGGCGTTTCGGTGAACACTCAGCGCACCCTACGGTGAAGTTCGAGCGGTCAGCCCAACAAGAACCGCATCGCATCCGCCGCGCTCTGCTGCGGAATTTCCTCCATCGGGATATGCCCCACCCCCGGGTAGGTCTTCACCTGGATTCCCGGCAGGTCACGCTGCCAGAGCGGCACGTGCTTGGGTGAAATCCAGCGGTCCTTCTCGCCCCACAGCAGCAGGGTCGGCGCCTTGATCTGCGCCACCCGTTGGCCGCTGCGCTCCAGCTCGGTGCTATTGACCTTCAGCAGCACGCGGAAGATATCCATCATGGCCCGCCGGTTCCCCGGCCGGCGGGAAAGGTCGTAGTAGCGGTCCACCACACCAGGCTTTATCCGTCCCGGCTCGCCGTAGACCTCCTTGATGCCCTGGGCGATCAGTGCCCGCGGCATCCACAGCGGCATGGCCAGGGTGGCGCCGGGCAGGGCGGCGGAGGCGATCATCCAGGGCACCTTGCGCATCGGGTAACCGGCCGGGTCGATCAGCACCAGCTTGTCCACCCGATGCGGCTGGATCAAGGCGAAGTTCCAGGCGATGTAGCCGCCCAGGGAGTTGCCGGCGATGGATGCACTGGCCACGCCCAGGTAATCCAGCAGCAGGCCGAGGATGCCGATCATCCGTTCGGCGGAGTAATCGCCGCTGCGCTTGGGCCCGGTGAGTCCGAATCCGGGCACGTCGAAACGGATGATCCGGTAATGCGGGGCGAAGGCCTCGACCCAGCCGTCCCAGGTGTGCAAGGAGGCGACCACCCCATGGATCATCACCAGCGCCGGCTTGTCACGGCTGCCTTCGTCGCGGTAGTGGACATTGAAACCATCCAGCTCGATGAAGCGCGAACCGCTGTCGGCGCTGGCGTAGCGCGCCTTGAGGCGGTCGAGCGGCAGGGAGCCGAAGCCCAGGCGGGCGAAGCCGGCGGCGAGCGGCGGCGACAGCGGCAAACTGGATGCAGACATGCGGGGCACCTCGTGATTGTTGTTGTCGAGGGCCTATCAGAGCATGCGGTCAGGACAGCCGCGCCCAACCTAGGTTGAGCGTGAGCAGAGCGCCGAAATCAGCAAATCTCCCAGCACCGCCTTGGCCCGCTCTATTTCTGCCGCACTGGCCGCACTGGCCAGCAGGTCGAGGGACGCCGCCTCCATGGCCCAGAGCAGCGCACGGTAGGTCAGCGGCTCGCGCTCCTCGCCATCGCCATCGCCATGCAGGCGTTCGGCGAGCAGGCGGCCCATTTCCAGGTGCGCACACTGGCGGTGGGCGGCCAGGGGCGAATCAGCACGCAGGGCTTCCTCCTGCATCAGGCGGATGATCGGACCGACCGCGAGGTGGTAGTCGAAGAAGCGCGACACCATCCCGCGCAGCCAGGCCTCGGGACTGCCAGCGTCGCCCTGCATCTCGCGAAAGCGTGCCAGCAGGAGCACCACGGCAGTGCGGTAGATGCTTTCCAGCACGTCCATCTTGTTAGCGAAGTACTTGTAGAAGGTGCGGCGGGAGACACTGGCCGCGTCCAGCAGATCGTTCACCGTGGTCTCGGCTATGCCCTTGCGGGCGAATACCGGTATCGCCGCCAGCTGGATATTGGCGCGCAGCAGGTGGCCGACCAGAGGGCCTTCCCCCTCACCCTGCTGGCGCACGGCGTTGAACCCGCCCAGATCCTCGAACACCGCGCGCACGGCGCCCTGCTCGCTCGTTTCCATTGCAGCGCTCCCAACCAAGGCGCGGGTGACGGCGCATCCCGGCCTCGCTACTCTTGGCCGGCCCTCCCCCGCAGGATTGTCCTGGTCGATGACGCTAACACGCTCCCTGCTCTGGCCGCTGGCCATCCTTTTGCTGGTTTTCGCCCTGCGCGCGCCGGCCGCCGAACTCTTTTACCTGGGGCAGAAGATCCCCGACATCCAGCGCCCCTGGAACAGCGCCGACTACCACCAACTGATCCAGGCCCTGGCAAAGATCGACACCACCCAGGTGAACGCCCTGCCACGGCGCAGCGGCGAGTTCACCGGCCCCATCTACACGCGCATGGTCAGCGAGGAGAACTTCAAACCGCAGCTGAATATCTATGCGCCCCTGGAGCTGCGCCAGAACGAGGCGCGCGAGGTGCTCTTCCAGCTCAAGGAGCTGATGCGCCTGTACTTCGACTTCAAGGCCGCGCAGCAGCCCTACGGTGCCGTGGCCCTTGGCCTGATGACCTATTCCCTGCGCCAGCAGGCCATCCTCTTCACCCTGACGGTGGAGTTCTGGATGACCCTCTCGGCAAAGGAACAGAGCAGCGCGATCCGCCTGCAGGGGCTGCAGGAAACCAAGGCGGCCGCGGCCATGCTGACGTCCAGCGCCCTCGACTATCTGGGGCTGACCCGCCAGTTCAATCGCGAGGACCTGGTGCTCTACAGCGCCGAGCTGGCCAAGCAGCTGCCCGAGCTTTTCGTGCACCTGCAGGGCGATGTGCGCGGGCAATTGCTAGCGCGGGTCGCCGACCTGGCGGAGAAGCATCCCTACGGCGAAGTACGCAGCAACATGGCCGACCTGCTGCCGGTGCTGGCCGGCATCCAGCAGGATGTGGATGCCCAGCTGAGCAAACCAGCGCCGGCCAATGCGGCCGCGGCAAAGCTGGACCTCTCGCCGCCGGCCTCAGCGAAGTAACCCGAGCGCCTTGGCCCGGGCCACCGCCTGGGTACGACGCTCCACGCCCAGCTTGCTGTTGATGTGGCGGGCGTGGCTTTTCACCGTGTGCAGGGAGATGAACAGGCGCTCGCTGATTTCCTGGTTGGAGCAGCCCTGGGCGATCAACTGCAGCACCGCCAGCTCCCGCGAACTGAGCGCCTCCGCGGGCCCGGCGTCCGCCGGCAACGCAGCCTCCGCCCCTGGCAGCAAGTCGAAGAGCTCGCGCACGGCTTCCGGCGGGCGGGTCGACAACTGCTCGCGCAACCACTGGGGATGCTGCTCCAGCAGTTGTCGATAAGGCAGCAGGGCACCACCTGGCAAGGACTCCAGGGCGCGATCGAGCATGGCCACGGCATCACGCTCGCGGCCGCTGCGCAGCAGCTGCACCAGTTGCAGCCGGGCCATCAGCGCCACATGGTGGGCACCCTGGCCTTCGGCTTTCTGCAGCAGCCCGCGCAGGCGGCTTTCGGCCTCCGCCGGCTTGTCCTGGGCACGGTCCAGGGCGGCCAGCTGCAGGTCGATGTAGAGCGGCAGCTGGGGATGGAATTCGGGGGCCGCTGCGGCGGCTTCGCCGGCGTAGGTTTCCGCCAGGCGCGGCAACCAGGCCTCGGCCAGATCCACCTGTCCCTGGGCCAGCCAGAGCTCGCATTTGGACAGGGTGATCATGGCCAGGTAATAGATCGGCGGCACGTCCCAGATATGCATCAGGCGCTCGGCCTCGGCCAGCTGCGCGAAGGCGGCGGCAAAGCGCCCGTCGCGCCCTTCCAGACCGGCCAGGGCGCAGTGGCCGATCAGCAGGCTGATATCGCGGCAGGCACGGGCTTCGGCGATGCCCGCCTGCAGGCTGACCCGCGCCGCCTGGGGCTGCATGCGCACGCAGAGCAGGTAGCCCTGGTAGAGCATCAATCGCGCCCGCGCGACGAAAGCCCGCGGCGTTGCCGCGCCGCGCAGGCGCTCCAGGCCTTGTTGCACTTCGCACTGGGAACGCAGGATCTCGCCACGCGCCTGCAACACCCGGGCACGGTCGTAATGGACCAGCGATTCGAACAGTGGGTTGGCGCCGCGCTGGGCCAGCTCCAGCGCCTCGCGATTGAGGCCACGGGCGCGCCAGAGGTCACCGCGCACCACGGAGACATTGCCCAGCAGGGACAGGCAGAGATGACGGAGACCGTAGTTCTCCACCGGCAGGGTGGCCAGGGCTTCGCTGCAGAAATGTTCGGCGCGCTGGATATCGCCACGGCCCCGGGCGATCAGGGCGCTTATGGCCTGCCACTGCACCAGCAGGTTGCGCTGCTGCGGGGCATCCGGCGCTGGCAGGAAGCGCGCGAGGTTGGCGGCCAGCTCTTCCGCTGCGTCCAGCTGGCAGGCCAGGCCAAGGGCCAGGCTGTAGAGCACGATCAGCCGTGGCGTGCTGGACAACAGGCTGTCGGGCAGGTCCATCTTCCAGCGCAGCAGCATGGCAATGTTCTGATTGGCCAGCAGCTGTTCTTCGGACAAGTTCTGCACCAGCGAGGCCGCCACATCCGGCTGGCCGGCGCGCAGGGCCTGCTCCACGGCCTCGTCCAGCAATCCCTGGGCACTGAACCAGCGGCAGGCACGCAGGTGCATGCCGGATGGCGTCAGGCTGGTGGCTGCGCGGGCGCGCAGCAGGTCGGAAAACAGGTGGTGATAGCGGAACCAGCGACCCTGCTCGTCCAGGGGCACCAGGAACACCTGGTGGGCTTGCAGGTGACGGAGGATGGCGGCGCTGTCGTGGCTCTCGCGGACGGCGTCGCAGAGCTCGGCGCAGAAGCGCTCGAACCGGGCGGTTTCATAGAGGAAGGCCTGAACGTCGGGCCCCTGGAGCTCGATCACCTCCTCCAGCAGGTATTCACGGATCAGGCTCTCGTCGCCATGGGCGGCCTGCTCGGGCTCACCGCTGACCGGTGCGTCCTGCCCGGCCAACAGCCACAGGCGCAGCCCGGCCACCCAGCCTTCGCTGCGCTGCAGCAGGCCTTCCAGGTTTTCGCCGTCGAGCCTGGCCCCCTGGCTCTGCAGCAGCGCCACGCATTCTTCTTCGGTGAGGCGCAGGTCCTGCTCGTTCAGCTCCAGCAGGTGCCGCGACAGGCGCAGTCGTGCCAGGTGCCAGTCCGGGCGCTGGCGGCTGGTGACCAGCAGCACCCAGCCATCGGGCAGGTGGTTGAGGAGGAATTGCAGGCAGCGGTCGAGCACCGCGTTCTGCGCCAGGTGATAGTCATCCAGCACCAGCAGCAGGGGCTGGCCGGATTCGTCGCGTTCGGCGACTTCATCGAGCAGGCCGTCCAGCCACTGCTCGAAGGCGAAGGGCTGGTGGCGCTGGCGCATCTTCAGGTGGCCCATGGCCTCGTCGCCAAGGCCCGGGTAGAACTGCCGAAGGCCATCCAGCAGCCGCTCGAGGAAGCGCCCGGGGTCGCTGTCGCGCACGCTGAGGCTGAGCCAGAGGCTCTGCCAGCCGGACGGCAGGCTTTCGCAGAACTCGATGGCCAGCGAGCTCTTGCCGAAGCCGGCCGGCGCACTGAGCATCAGCAGGCGGCCGTCGAGGCCGGCGGCGAGCCGTTCGCACAGGCGCGGACGCGGGACATGGCCAGCGGGCTGCGGCGGGCGGAAAAAGCGCGCGTCCGCCATCTGCGCGGCGGCCGTTGTCATGGATCGCGAACTGGTCAGGACGGTCATTACCCAGCTTCTAGGAATGTGCTTGCAGGGGCGCGAACCTGGACGAGCCTAGCCGTTCAGGTGACCCAATAGAAGCCCCAAGCGGAAAGTACCGGCAAGAAAAAGCCGGCCCGAAGGCCGGCTTCCATACAAGGTGTTGCAAGACCTTAGCGAACGCCCGCCTGGCGCAGGGCCGCCGGGGTGTAGTCGCTTTCGCCAGCGGTGTAGCCGTAGTCGTAGGACTGCTTCTCCTCGTTCTTCATGCCCAGGGCCAGGTAGCGCCCGGACAGCAGGTCGTAGAGGCTTTCCAGGGTGTACCAGGGCACCTGGTGGTTGTAGTAGTACTGGGCATGGGCCTCGGCCACGCGCCACAGGGTGCCGCGACCGTCGTAGTGGTCGATGGCGGCGGCCTGCCAGGTGTCTTCGTCGATGTAGAAGTCACGCTTGGCATAGATGTGGCGCTCGCCCGCCTTCAGGGTGGCCACCACGTGCCAGACGCGGTGCAGCTCGTAGCGGGTCAGGTCCTGGTTGATGTGGCCGGCCTTGATGATGTCGCTGTACTTCAGCTTCGGATTATCCAGCTTGTAGCTGTTGTAGGGGATGTAGATCTCCTTCTTGCCTTCCAGCTTCCAGTCGTAACGGTCCGGCGCACCGTTGTACATGTCGAAGTTGTCGGAAGTACGCAGGCCGTCGGCGGCGGTGCCCGGACCGTCGTAGGACACCTGCGGGGCGCGGCGCACGCGGCGCTGGCCGGCGTTGTAGAGCCACGCCAGGCGCGGCTCCTTCACCTGGTTGAGGGTTTCGTGCACCAGCAGCACGTTACCGGCCAGGCGGGAAGGCGCGGTCACGCGCTGCTTGAAGTAGAACAGTATGTTGCTCGGCTTGTTCGGATCGTAGTCCTTCAGCTGGTCGCGGAAGGTGAACTCGTCCTGGAAGTACACCAGGCTGTAGGAGCCGTTCGGCTGCGGGGTTGCCTGGGTCACCAGACGACGGACGCTGCCGCCGCGATAGCGGGTGATGTGGTTCCAGATGGCTTCCAGACCGTTCTGCGGAATCGGGAAGGGGTTGGCAGTGCGGAAGTTCTCCAGGCCGTTGCCGCCCTCCACCAGCTTGGTATTGGTGGCGTTGTTCTGGGTGGCTTCGATCACCTTCGCCGGAACGGAGGCCGAGCGGTGGGTCTTGTACACCGGCATCTTGTAGGTGTCGGGGTAACGCTTGAACATCGCCAGCTGGCCGGGGGTCAGCTTGTCCTTGTACTGGTCGACGTTCTGCGCGGTGATGGTGAACAGCGGCTGCTCGCTGGCGAAGGGGTCCGACAGGAAGCCCTTGGAATCGGCGGTGCCGGCGTTCTGCGGCAGGCCGCCGGTCCACTCGGGGATGCTGCCATCGGCGTTGCCAGCCTTCTCCGCACCCAGCGGGGTCAGGCTTGCGCCCAGTTTGGCGGCTTCATCGGCGGAAACCGCGGCCATCACGCTGGAGGCCAGCAGGGACAGCGCCAGGACGCCGGTTTGCAGCAGACTCTTTGTTGTTTTCATGTGCATTGTCTTCCTCAAGATTGCAGTCCGCTTAGAAGTTCACGCCGAAGCTGAGTGCAAGGAAATCGCGATCGATCAAGGTGTTGTACTTGCCGCCGAAGAAGTCGGTGTAGGACACGTTCGCGGTGTAGGTGTTCTGGTACTCGGCATCCAGGCCCAGGCTGACGGCCTTGGCGTCTTCGGTGAACAGGCCGTTGGGGCCGTAGCCGTCGACGTCATGGGACCAGGCCACGCTCGGCTTCAGGTTGATGCCGGCGAACACGTCGTTGTAGTCCCACACCGCGCGCATGCGGTAACCCCAGGCGGTGCTGGTGACGAAGCCGTCGTCTTCGCAGTACTTGCTGACGTTCTCGGCATTGGCGTTGTTGCCCAGGGTGCCGGTGTTGAGGGCCACGCACTGGTTGTTCGGCAGCGGGCCAGGGCCGAAGACCGGGTCGCGGCCATAGCGCGCCTTGCTGGTGCTTTCCAGGCCGCCGGTGTGCACCACACCGATCTCGCCCACCAGGGTCAGGCGGCTGGCGCCCATGACCTGATCGAAGAAATGGGTGAAGGTGGTCTGGAACTGGCTGATCTCCTTGCGGCGATAGCCGTGCAGATCAGTGCCCGGGGCGCCGCGCAGCACCGAAACGCTGGGGTTCAGCGGGGTCAGGCCAGCGAACAGGATATCGGTGGTGTTCAGCTGCACCGGCGCATTGGGCCTGTAGCTGACCTCGCCGCTCCAGGCCGTGCCAGTGGGCAGGGTGGTGGAGAAGCTCAGGCCGAAGAGGTGGATGTCTTCCGGGTACTCGACGAAGTACTGGGAATTGCCCGCTACGACCAGGGGCGCCAGCTGTGGGGTCAGCTGCCCGGCAATCGCGGCCGCACCAGGTACCCCAGCCTGGGCCAAGGCCTGGGCCAGTTGCGGGCCGAAGCCACGCGGATTGCCGGGTGCGAACAGGCCGAAGGTACTGGCGGGAGCAGCCGATCCGCTGAAGATCGGAGTACGGCTGTGGTAGTTCAGGTAATAGGCGCCGAACTCGGTGTCCAGTTCCTCGGCGAAATAGCGGAACGCCATGCCGTACTGGCCATCGTCATCGGCATCACGGTCGGCCCCGCGACGGACGATCACGCCCTCGTCCGGATTGCCCCAGGTAACGCCGTTATTGCGCAGCACACCCTGCACGACGGGCGAGACACGCCCCAGCGAATTGGCCAGTTGGGCCTGGGTGCGCAGGACGGCCAGGTTCTGGTCACAACCATCGGCGATCACGTCCGGCTGGGCGAAGAAGGTGCCGCAGTTGTCGACGACGGTCTGGTCCCACTCCAGCTGGTAGAAGGCTTCGGCCGAGAGGTTGTCGGTCAGGCTCTGGGACACATAGAACATGTTGACCGGGATCAGGCCTTCCTTGATCTCGGCGCCCGGACGGCGGAAGGCGGACACGTCGATCGGGTTGATCGAGTTGATGCTGTTGCCGATGAAGGTGCTTTCACCCCAGCTCACCACCTGCTTGCCCAGGCGCACGCTGCCCGGCAGGTCGGCGATGTTGTAGTTGTGATAGACGAAAGCGTCGAGCAGCTCGGCGCCGGAGGACTTGGCGCCTTCCTTGCGACCGCTGTCGTCGATGTCCTTGAACAGGCGGCTCTCGTCCTTCAGCTCGAAGTCGTACCAGTACTTTCCACGGACGAAGACGCCGGTGTCGCCGTACTTGAGTTCGAGGTCATGGATGCCCTTGAAGATCTTCGAGAAGGTTTCGCCCTTCTTGAAGTTCAGGTGGGAGTCGTCGGAGGTCTGCGACAACCCGTCACCACCGTTGTTGAAACCGATCAGGTCCTTGTCGGCCCCGCGCATGGACCAACTCGCCCCCACCGACAGAGAGGAATCGAACTGCCCCTCGATCTCACCGATGTTGAAGTTCACGCCGAATGCCGGAGCGGCGAGCGTGGAAGCGAGGCTGACGGCCAGTGGCAGTTTTGCCAGGCGCCAGAACGTTGTGGTTGTTGTCATCGACGCTACTCCATGTGTTTTTTGTTATTGATGCTTGCGGACTATAGCCAGCAGGTATTAGCGCTTGATCCCTCGAAAGTGTGATTTGGAACCCCCAAGCACTCTGGCTCGCACCTTCCGACGGACTAGTCCGATCCTTCGGTAGGAAAGATAGCCAGTTATTGGCAGAAAGCAGCAAATAACAAGCCAAGCGTTTGCTTGGTTGCCGGGCCACGCCCCCCAAAGGCGCGGCCCGTGCTGCTCAGAGTGCGGAGAGGAAAGTGCTGCCGGCGGCCTGCCATTGGGCGATGTCGACACGAATGCGCTTCTTGTCCAGCTTGCCGACACTGGTCTTGGGAATTTCAGTAACAAGCGCGATCTGGCTGGGAATGGCCCACTTATTGATGTGACCTTGCTCGACGAAGGGCTTGAGGTGTTCCTTCAGGGCCTTGGCATCCAGGGCCTGGTTGTCACGAACCACCACCAGGGCGAAGGGACGCTCGCCCCACTGCGGATCGGGCACCCCCACCACCGCCACTTCCTTCACGGCCGGGTGACGGCTGATCAGGTCCTCCAGCTCCAGGGAAGAAATCCACTCGCCGCCGGTCTTGATCACGTCCTTGATGCGATCGCGGATATCGACGAAGCCCATGCCATCCAGGGTCGCCACGTCACCGGTGTGCAGCCAGCCGTGCTCCCAGAGCTCCTCGCTCTTCTGCTCTTCGTTGAAGTAACCGAAGGTCAGCCAAGGCGCGCGCAGCACCAGCTCGCCCTGGGACTCACCGTCCACCGGCTGGAACTTGCCGTCGGCGTCCATGAGGGCCGCCTCCACCAGCGGCACCGGCACGCCGGCCTTGATGCGGTAAGTGGTGCGCTCGTCCTCGCTGCCGGCAAGCAGCTCCTCGTTGAGGTACGCCACCGAGATCAGCGGGCAGGTCTCGGACATGCCGTAGGCGGCCGTGAGCTGGATGCCACGGGCCTTGGCCGCTTCGTAGAGGGCGCGGTTCAGGGCGCTGCCGCCGATGATCATCTTCAGGCCGCCGAAATCGTGGCCCTGGGCGGTTGGCGCGTTCATCACCATCTGCAGGATGGTGGGTACGCAGTGGGAGAAGGTGACCTTCTCTTCACGAATCAGCCGGCAAAGCATGTCCGGCTCGTAGCGGCCGGGGTAGACCTGCTTCACCCCGAGCATGGTGGCCACGTAGGGCACACCCCAGGCATGCACGTGGAACATCGGGGTGATGGGCATGTAGACGTCGTCGGTGCCCATCAGCCGGATGCTGTCCAGGGACCCGATGGTGGAGGCCATGGACAGGGTGTGCAGCACCAGCTGGCGGTGGGTGAAGTAGACGCCCTTGGGATTGCCGGTGGTGCCGGTGGTATAGAAGGTGGTGGCCACCGAGTTCTCGTCGAAATCGGGGAAGTCGTACGTCGGGCTGGCCGCCGCCAGCAGGGTTTCGTACTCGCCTACCAGGTTCGGCAGGTCCGCGTTGTGGTCCGTGCCGTCGGTGAGCAGCAGGGTCTTTTCCACGGTGGTCAGCTGGTTGCCGATGGCCTGGTAGATCGGCAGGAACTCGCTGTTGACCAGCACGAAGCGGTCCTCGGCGTGGTTCATGGTGTAGAGGATCTGGTCCGGCGAGAGACGGATGTTGATGGTGTGCAGCACCGCGCCGATCATCGGGATGGCGAACATGCACTCCAGGTAGCGGTGGCTGTCCCAATCCATCACCGCCACGGTGTCGCCGGCCTTGACCCCGGCCTGGGTGAGGACGTTGGCCAGGCGCGCCACGCGCTCGTTGAAGGTGGCGTAGCTGTAGCGGATGCGGTCGCGGTAGACGATCTCGCGGGTCTTCTCGTAACGGCTGCCGGACATCAGCAGGCGCTTTACCAGCAAGGGATAGACGTAGGCGTTGTCGGCGGGCTTGATGATGCGGGTCTGGAGCATGGGCACACCTGGTGAGGTTGAAGAGAATTTATTGTTGTTCCCGACTTTAGGTCGCTTCGCCCCTGCGCAAATCAGTCAAAAGAGTGATTTGATCGGTGACCCTTTGGCTCTTTTCGGTCACGAGATAGAATCGCAGGCTCCGGCCGGTCGCGGCCCGTCATCCACAAAGGTAGGTTCGAGATGTCCGAAATCGTTATCGTCAGTGGCGCCCGTACTCCCATGGGCGGCTTCCAGGGCAGCCTGTCCGGCGTTTCCGCCGTGGACCTGGGGGCGCTGGCCATACGCGAGGCCGTCAGCCGCGCGGGCATTGCGCCCGCCGACGTGCAGGAAGTGATCATGGGCAACGTGCTGCCCGCCGGCCTCAAGCAAGGCCCGGCGCGCCAGGCGGCACTGAACGCCGGCCTGCCCGCCGCTACCGGCTGCACCACCATCAACAAGCTCTGCGGCTCCGGCATGAAGGCCGTGATGCTGGCCCACGACCTGCTCAAGGCGGGCAGCAACAGCGTGATGGTGGCCGGCGGCATGGAAAGCATGTCCAACGCTCCCTACGTGCTGGAAAAGGCCCGCACCGGCCTGCGCATGGGCCACGGCGAGATCAAGGACCACATGTTCCTCGACGGCCTGGAAGATGCCCGTACCGGCCGCCTGATGGGTTCCTTCGCCCAGGAAACCGCTGACAAGTACGGCGTCACTCGCGAAGAGATGGACGCCTACGCCATCGAATCCCTGAAACGCGCCCAGGCCGCCATCGCCGATGGCTCCCTGAACGCCGAGATCGTCCCGGTCACCGTGGTCACCCGTAAGGGTGAAGTCCTGGTCAAGGACGACGAGCAGCCGCTGACCGCCAACCTGGACAAGATCCCCAGCCTCAAGCCGGCGTTCCGCAAGGACGGCACCATCACCGCCGCCAACGCCAGCTCCATCTCCGACGGCGCCAGCGCTCTGGTCCTGATGACTGCGGAAGAAGCCGCCCGCCGTGGCCTCAAGCCCCTGGCAAAGATCGTCGGCCACGCCACCCAGAGCCAGGACCCGAGCGAGTTCACCCTGGCCCCCATCGGCGCCATGACCAACCTGTTCAAGAAGACCGGCTGGAACAAGGACGACGTGGACCTGTTCGAGATCAACGAAGCCTTCGCCATGGTGACCATGCTGGCCATGCGCGAACACGGCCTGGACCACGCCAAGGTCAACGTCTACGGCGGCGCCTGCGCCCAGGGCCACCCGGTGGGCTCCACCGGCTCGCGGATCATCATCACCCTGATCAACGCCCTGCGTAACAAGGGCGGCAAGCGCGGCGTGGCCTCGCTGTGCATCGGTGGCGGTGAAGCGACTGCGGTGGCGATCGAACTGCTGTAAGGCTTGGCAGACATGCAAAAGGCGCGGTCTCGACCGCGCCTTTTGTTTTTGGCTGTGTCGGCAGTTGCCAGGAAACCGACTCGGACGGCAATTTCGCGCAGGGTGCGCTGTGCGCACCGAAACTTGGGCACAGGATCGCTGGTGCGCACGACGCACCCTACTGGTCAACACAGACAGAGCCTTTGATTTTTCCGGTTTGCCTCAGGCCACCACCGGCCCCGGCGCATGCGCCGGCGTCCTCGGAAACACCAGCGCCGCCGCGAAGGTCAGCGCTGCAAACCCCGTCAGCACCAGATAAAGCCCCGTCAGCCCCTGCCTCGGCTCGATGAAAGCAATCATCGGAATAGCCGCCGCGCTGGCGCCGAAGGACAGGAAGTAACGCAGGGCGAAGACCCTTGCCTGCCACTGCGGCGCGACGAAGTTGGCGACCATCGAGTCGTTCACCGTCACCTGGCCGAACACGGCGAACATGAAGGCTGCTCCCAGCAGTATCACCACCCAGCCATCAGCCCAGGCCATGGCCAGCAGCAAGGGTGCCTGACAGAAAGTGAGCAGCACGAAGGGCAGCTTCAGACTGACTCGGTCGATCACCCGGCCGATCAGCAGCTGAGCAACGGCACCGAAGGCATAGGCCAGACTGACCACCAGGCCGAGGGTTTCGGGCGCGGCGAACAGGTCCTGCAGGCGCTCCTGGAACAACTTCGGATAGGTCACGGTGGAAGTGTTGAACACCACCCCGCCGGTGGCGGTCACCAGCGCCAGCACACCGAATACCAGTGGCATCGAACCCCCTCCCCCGGCCCCCGCACGCCGGGCCCCGGCGACAGCCGGCGGCGGTGCTCCATCGCGCACGCAACGGGCGAACCAGAAACCCAGCAGCAGCGCCACGGTTCCCGGCAGGATGAATGCCGCGCGCCAGCCGAAGTGCGCGGTGAGGAAGCCGGTGAGCAAGGCGGCGAAGGCCACGCCGAGATTGCCCCACATGCCGTTGATGCCGATCTCCCGTCCGCGATTTTCGGCATGGGCCACCAGCATGGCAGTGCCCACCGGGTGGTAGATGGCGGCGAACACGCCCACCAGGGTCAGGCCGGCCACCAGGGTCGGTACCGATGAACTCAGGCCGGTGAAGATGGCGGCGGCGCCAATACCGAGGAAGAACAGCAACAGCATCTGCCGCCGGCTCCAGCGGTCGCCGAGCCAGCCGGCAGGTAGCGAGCAGGCACCGAAGGCGATGAAGCCGCCCAGGGACAGTCCGATCAGCTCGCCGTAGCCAAGGCCGAAATCGCGGCCCATGCCCAGTACGGCGGCCGGGAAGATCAGCATGAACATGTGGTCGATCACATGGGCGGCATTGATGAAGCGGATAACGGTTCGAGGTCGATTCATGGCAGCGGCATTGGCGGTTGGAATGCCCCCATGCTAGGTTGGCGGCAAATATCCAACCTGCCATAAAAGTCATCAAATCAGACATGCTGCTCAAACTGCATCGCCAGGGGCGCATGAGTGCCGTGGCCCGCGACTACCAGGACGGAGCCCTGGTCGAACGACACCGTCATGACGAAGCCCAGTTCCTCTACGCCGCCCAGGGCCTGATGCGCCTGGTCACCGCCGCGGGTGCCTGGGTGATCCCGCCGACGCGTGCGGTGTGGATTCCGCCCGGGGTCGAGCACCAGATCTTCATGTCCGGCCAGGTGCAGATGCGCACACTGTTCATTAGCGCCGAAGCCGCGCCCACCTCGCTGGACGACTGCTGCGTGCTAGCCGTGTCGCCGCTGTTGCGGGAGCTGATACTGCGCGCGATCCAGTTGGAAGAGGCCGCTGACGCCGAAGAACACCGCAACCTGACCCAGCGGCTGATCCTCCACGAGATCGCCGCCCTGGAGCGCATGCCGCTGCACCTGCCGATGCCGGAAGACCGCCGCCTGCGCGCCATCTGCCTGGCCCTGCTACAGACCCCGGAGCAGGACCGGACGCTGGAAGACTGGGGGCTGGAAGTGGGCGCCAGCAGCCGCACCCTGGCCCGGCTTTTCGCCCGCGAACTGGCTATGGGCTTCAACGAGTGGCGCCAGCAACTGCGCCTGACCCAAGCCCTGCCCCGGCTGCTCGCCGGACAGAGCGTGCAGCAGGTGGCAATCGATCTGGGCTACGGCAGCGGACGAGCCTTCAGCGCCATGTTTCGGCGCCTGCTGGGGGAGAACCCGAGGGAGTACATGGCCAACCTGGGACGGCTGGCCACGCTGGAGAACACTTGATAGCAACTCACACCGGACCAATGCTCCGGCACCCTCTCTACCGTAGGGTGTGCCATGCGCACCGGGTCCGGGCTCGAAGTCCGTACCATCCGCGAAAGCCGGTGCGCACAGCGCACCCTACCCTGCTGACCCGCCGCCGGCTTGCTCTCCGGTAGGGACGGGCCGGCTACTTGAGCTCGGTGAAAGCCAGCTTGATCCCCAGCCCCACCAGTACGGCGCCCATCAACCGGTCGAACCAGTGGCCCATGCGGGCGAAGCCGGCGCGCACGCGTCGCTGGCTGAACAGCAGGGCCACCAGGCTGAACCAGGCGGCGGTCGCGCAGGCCAGGTAGACGCCATAACCGGCCTGCACCGTCAGCGGCGTATGCGGATCGATGACCACGGTGAACAGCGACAGGAAGAACAGCGTCGCCTTGGGGTTCAGGCCGTTGGTGACGAAGCCGGTGACGAAGGCCCCGCGCGGGCTGCGTTCGCCGGCCATCAGCGCCACCTCGGCGGCCACCGGATCGGCCGGCTTGGCGCGCAAGGCCTTGATGCCGATGTACAGCAGGTAGGCGGCCGCCGCCCATTTCAACGCGTTGAACAGCATGATCGACTGGGAGACGATCAGGCCGATGCCCAGCAGCGAATAGGCCACATGCACGAAGATCCCGGCGCCCACGCCCAGGGCTGTCCAGGTGCCGGCGCGTCGGCCGTGGGCCACGCTCTCGCGCACCACGATGGCGAAGTCCGGCCCTGGGCTGGCCACGGCCAGCAGGTGGATCAGGGCAACGGTGAGGAATTCCGTCCAGTACATTGGACCTCCGATGGATGTGACGGGCTCTGATAGGCTGACAACCTTACGCCTTCAATCGATTCGGAAAAAAGGTACAGCTGATGACGAACTGCACCCGCGCCGTCTTCCTCGACCATGCCTCCCTCGACCTCGGGGACCTCGACCTGGATCCGCTTCGCCAGGTCTTCGGCGAACTTGAACTGCACGACCAGACCAGCCACCGGGATGTGGTGGAGCGTCTCCGGGGCGCGCAGGTGGCCATCACCAACAAGGTGCTGATCGACGCCGCTGCCATCGCCGCCCTGCCGGATCTGAAGCTGATCCTGGTCAGCGCCACCGGCACCAACAACGTCGACCTCGCAGCCGCCCGCGCCCATGGCGTGACCGTATGCAACTGCCAGGGCTACGGCACCCCTGCCGTGGCCCAGCACACCCTGATGCTGCTGCTCAACCTGGCCACCCGCTTCGCCGACTACCGCGACGCCGTACGCCATGACCGCTGGCAGAGGGCGAGCCAGTTCTGCCTGCTGGACTTCCCCATAGTCGAACTGCAGGGCAAGACCCTTGGCCTGCTCGGCCACGGCGAACTGGGCAGCGCGGTGGGCCGCCTGGCCGAAGCCTTCGGCATGCACGTGCTGCTCGGCGCCCTGCCCGGCCGGCCACCGCGGGATGACCGCCTGCCCCTGGCCGAATTGCTGCCGCAGGTCGATGCCCTGTCCCTGCACTGCCCGCTCAACGAACACACCCGCAACCTGATCGACGCCGAGGAGCTGGCGCTGATGAAGCCCGGCGCCTTCCTGATCAACACCGCCCGTGGCGGCCTGGTCAACGAGCGCGCCCTTGCCGACGCCCTGCGCCGTGGCCACCTCGGCGGCGCCGCCACCGACGTGCTGACCCAGGAGCCGCCGAAGGACGGCAACCCGCTGCTGGCCTCCGACATCCCCCGACTGATCGTCACCCCGCACAACGCCTGGGGCAGCCGCGAGGCGCGGCAGCGCATCGTGTTGCAGATGACCGAGAACGCCGAAGCCTGGTTGAAGGAAATGCCTCGCCGCATGGTCAGCTAGGCCCTATGAGATTCTGATAAAATTCGCGGTTTTTATCAGGATCTACCCCATGGACCCGCGCAGCGAAGTACTGCTTCGACAGGCCGAACTGTTCCAGGGCGCGCTGCTTCTGGCCGGCCTGCCCGCTGACGACCTGCTGGGCCAACTGCCCCAGGCCAGCGGCTGGAGCTGGCATGCCGGTGAGCATGCAACCCTGGAAGCCCGCTTTGCCGGACGTACCCGGTTCGACGTGACGCCGCCCGAAACGCCCTTCGACAGCGCCGTGGTGTTCCTGCCGAAATCCCGCGAACTGACCGACTACCTGCTGGCCGCCCTCGCCGCGCTCCTGCCCGGCAAGGCGCTGTACCTGGTCGGCGAGAAACGCGCCGGCATCGAACGTGCCGCCAAGCAACTCGTCCCCTTCGGCACGCCGCGAAAGCTCGACAGCGCCCGCCATTGCCAGCTGTGGAAGATCGATGTCGAGCAGGCGCCCGCGGTGCCCGACCTCGAACGACTCGCCCAGCGCTACAGCCTTGACCTCGAAGACGGCCCGCTGCAGGTGATCAGCCTGCCCGGCGTGTTCAGCCATGGCCGCCTGGATCGCGGCAGCGCCCTGCTCCTGGACAACCTGGCGAAGCTGCCAACCGGCGAAGTGCTGGATTTCGGCTGCGGCGCCGGCGTGCTCGGCGCCGCCCTCAAGCGCCGCTATCCGCAGAGCCGGCTGACCCTGCTCGACGTCGACGCCTTCGCCGTCGCCAGCAGCCGCCTGACCCTGGCCGCCAATGGCCTGGAGGCAACGGTGATCGCTGGCGACGGCATCCACGCTGCGCCGAAGCTGCTCTCGGCCATCGTCAGCAACCCGCCGTTCCACCAGGGCGTGCAAACCGATTACCAGGCCAGCGAGACGCTGCTGCGCGAAGCCGGCCGGCACCTGCTGGTGGGCGGCGAGCTGCGCCTGGTGGCCAACAGCTTCCTCAAGTACCAGCCCCTGATCGAACAGCACCTGGGCGGTTGCCGCACCCTCGCCGAAGGGGATGGCTTCCGCATCTACAGCGCCCGCCGCAAATGACCGGCGGGCGCCCGCGCCCCATCCATACTCAAGCGGCACGCCAGAAGCCGCACCATGCCCGGTAGAGGCCGGGCAACCTGGAGTTTTTCTTGACTGACCTCAACACTGCCAACACCCGGGCCGCCAGCGACGGCCTGCACCGCTCGCTGAAGCCCCGCCACCTGAACATGATCGCCATCGGCGGCTCCATCGGCACCGGCCTCTTCGTCGCCTCCGGCGCCACAGTGGCCACCGCCGGCCCGGGCGGCGCCCTGCTGGCCTATGCGCTGATCGGGCTGATGGTCTACTTCCTCATGACCAGCCTCGGCGAAATGGCCGCGCACATTCCGGTTTCCGGCTCGTTCAGCACCTATGGCAGCCGCTTCGTAGACGATGGCTTCGGCTTCGCCCTGGGCTGGAACTACTGGTACAACTGGGCGGTGACCATCGCCGCCGAGCTGGTGGCGGCACAGCTGATCATGAGCTTCTGGCTGCCGGAGGTGCCGGGCATCTACTGGAGCGGTCTGTTCCTCGGCCTGATGTTCCTGCTCAACGTGATATCGGTGAAGGGCTTCGGCGAGAGCGAGTTCTGGTTCGCTCTGATCAAGGTGATAGCCGTAGTCGTGTTCATCGCCATCGGCCTGGCCACCATCTTCGGCATCATGGGTGGCGTCGAAGCCCCCGGCTTCAGCAACTTCACCCAGGGCGACGCCCCCTTCGTCGGTGGCCTGCAGACCATGGTCGGGGTGGCGATGATCGCCGGTTTCTCCTTCCAGGGCACCGAGCTGATCGGCATCGCCGCCGGCGAGTCGGAGAATCCGAAGAAGAACATCCCCATCGCCATCCGCCAGGTGTTCTGGCGCATCCTGATGTTCTACGTCCTGGCCATCTTCGTGATCGGCATGCTGATTCCCTACACCGATCCGAACCTGCTGAAAAATGACGCCAGCGACATCAGTGTCTCGCCCTTTACCCTGCTCTTCGAACGCGCCGGCTTTGCCGCCGCGGCCAGCGTGATGAACGCGGTGATCCTTACCGCCATCCTCTCCGCCGGCAACTCGGGCATGTACGCCTCCACCCGCATGCTTTACAACCTGGCGCTTGCGGGCAAGGCGCCGAAACTCTTCGCCCGCCTGTCCGCCAGCGGCGTGCCGCGCAACGCCCTGTACGCCACCACCCTGGTAGGTGCGCTGTGCTTCTTCACCTCGATCGTCGGTGATTCGACCCTCTACACCTGGCTACTGAACACCTCGGGCATGTGCGGCTTCATCGCCTGGCTGGGAATCGCCATCTCCCACTACCGCTTCCGCAAGGGCTATCTGGCCCAGGGCGGACGCCTCGAGGACCTGCCCTACCGCGCCAAGCTGTTCCCCTTCGGCCCGTTGTTCGCCTTCTGCCTCTGCCTGCTGATCACCCTGGGGCAGAATTACCAGGCATTCTTCGGCGAGCGCATCGACTGGGCCGGGCTGGTCGCCACCTACATCAGCCTGCCGCTGTTCCTTGCCATCTGGCTTGGTTATCGATTCAAGAAAGGCAGCCGTCTGGTGCGCTATTCGGAAATGGACGTGCGCGCCGTCGACAGCTGACCGCCAATTCGGGCTTGCCGGGGCAACCCGGCTTGTGCACAATGCGCCCCGTCCTAGGGGAGTAGTCTCCCGCGAGCGCCCTGCTCGCCCGGCATGCGTCAACACACTTGGTCCGCAGACCATGGCGCATGCGACCCCCAGCCTGCTCAGACAGGCCAGCGGTTTGACAAGACCTATGACACGAACAACCTGACCCGGGGCGGGCAGGCTGTACGTGTCATGGTGATTAGTCGACCCGCCCCCGTAGGAACCCTGATGCTGGAATCCCTCTTCGTCCCGACCCTGATCGTCGCCCTCGCCGAAATTGGCGACAAGACGCAGCTGCTCGCCCTGCTGCTGGCGGCGCGGTTCCGCAAGCCCTGGCCGATCATCTGGGGCATAGTCGCCGCCACCCTGGCCAATCATTTCGCCGCCGGCGCCGTGGGCTCCTGGGTCGCCAGTTTCTTCTCCGCCACCACCCTGAGCTGGACTCTCGCCGCGTCCTTCGCCGCCGTGGCCCTCTGGACCCTGGTGCCGGACAAGCTGGACGACGACGAAGAATCCGGGCTGAAGAAGTACGGCCCCTTCGTCACCACGCTGGTGGCGTTCTTCCTCGCCGAGATGGGCGACAAGACCCAGGTCGCCACCGTGATGTTGGCCGCCCAGTACCCGCACTTCGTGCTGGTGGTGATGGGCACCACCCTCGGCATGCTGATCGCCAACGTGCCCGTGGTGCTGGCCGGCAACTTCGCCGCCGACCGCCTGCCGCTGACGCTCATCCGTCGCCTGGCCGCTGCAGCCTTCGCCGCCCTGGCCGCCTATGCCGTGTACCAGGCGCTGCAACTCAGCAGCCTGCTCTGAACCGTAGGATGGGGCGGGCGGCGTTCCGCTGGAGCGCCGCACGCCTCATCCACACGCTCGGCCTGGCAGCAATTCCCCGGCCAACGGCGCTTCGGCCAATGGCTGGAACGTTCGTACTGCTAAAGTGGCACGCCAGATCAAGGCGCACGGGAGCGCATCATGTCACTGGACGATATGAAACGGCTGGTTCGCCAGCACATAGACCTGTCGTGGAACAAGGGCCGGCTGGCCCTGGCGGAACAACTGCAGAGCAAGGATTTCCTCTACAAGAGTTCGTTCATCAGCCGCCCCTTCAACAGCGCGACCTACTGCCAGATGGTGCAGAACATCCGCGAAGCCATGCCCGACCTGGAAGTGGTGGTGGAGGAATGCATCGCCGAAGGCAACAAGGTGGTGACCTGGTGCACCCTGATCGGCAGCATCCAGAAGCCCGCCCTGGGCTATCCGCCCAGCGACAAGATCCTCAGCATCTCGGCCATGGCCTTCTGGACCTTCAACAGCCTGGGCGAAGTGCAGGAGATCTGCACCATGTTCGACATGGAGACCTTCCGCGCCCAGCTGGGCCTTTCGACCCAGCACCTGGCCGAGAAGGCGCTGCCCTGATCAGAGATACCCGTTGGCCCTGAACCAGCCGATGGTGCGCGCCAAGGTGACCTCCAGCGGCGTCTCCACAACGAAACCCAGTTCGCGGCGCGCCTTGCTGCCGTCGAGGAACTGACCACCGGCCATCACCGCGATGGCCGTATCGTCCAGCTTCGGCATCTCGCCAGACAGGCGGTAACGCAGCCGCCCCAGGGCCGCCATGCCCTTGGCCATTGCCAACGGAATGGGCTGCGGCGGCGGCATGCCGAGCAGCCCGGCGATACGCTCGGTCAGCTCGGCCATCTCGATGTTATGCCCGGTCAGCAGGTAGCGCTCCCCCACCCGCCCCTTCTCCAGCGCCAGCAACAGCCCGCGCCCGGCATCGGCCGCGTCCAGCAGGTTGCGCTGCCCGGGTACGTAGTGGGTCATCCAGCCGCCGGCGATGGCGGTGACCAGGCGCCCGGTGCTGGGCACGGCATCGAATTCGCCCAGGCACATGCCGGGAATCCCGATGACCACCGGCAGACCACTTCGGGCCTGCTCGCGGGCTTGCTCATCCAGTGCCCACTTGCTCAGCAGGTAGGCATTCTTCCAGCGCGGCATGCCTTCGTAGAACAGCCCCTCGTGGCCGGGCAGGCCTTCGGGATGGCGCGGCAGGGCGATGGCGGCACCGACGTAGAGGATGCGCGGCACATGGGCGGCCAGGCAGGCGGCATAGAAATGGTTGGTCTGGTCGAGGGCGCTGGACACTTCCTCCTGCCAGCGGCGCGGCCGCTTCGGGTAGCCGGCGGCGCAGAAGATCACGCCATCCAGGCCGTCGAGGGCGCGGGTGAGACCAGCATGGTCGAGCAGTTCGACGGGCCGGCTCTCGGCCTCCAGGTAAGCCAGTCGTTCGATCCGTGACGACGGCCGGTGGATCAGCACCAGCTGGTGCCCCGCGGCCTTCACCGCTCGAGCCGTGTGATGGCCGAGCAGGCCGGTTGCTCCTAGTACGGCGATTTTCACTGCAACTCCTCATCCGTTGGAGAAACGCCACCCCGGAAAGCGCGGGGCGGCGGCGAGCAGTCTAGAACGCGGGTTGCCGGGATGCCAGGAATGACAACCACAGAGGGCCTATCGCTGCCCTTTGGCCTGCTCGTACAGCGGCATCACCTTCGGAATGGCCGCCTTCAGCGCCGACATGCGCGTGCTGGACGAGGGGTGAGTGCTCATGAACTCCGGCGGTGCGCCGCCGCCGGCCTGGGCCATCTTCTGCCAGAGCGTGATGGCGGCGTTCGGGTCGTAGCCGGCGCGGGCCGCCAGCTCCAGGCCGATCAGATCGGCTTCGTTCTCGTTGGAACGGCTGTTGGGCAGGGTCATCAGGTACTCGACACCGGTATTGGCCACGCCCAGGCCCAACTGGCCGACGCCGAGAGCCGAGCCGATCTGGCTGGCCATCTGCACCCCATAGGCCTTGGACATGGCTTCACGGCTGTGCTCGCGCAGGGCGTGGGCGATCTCGTGACCCATGACCGCCGCCAGTTCGTCGTCGGTGAGCTTGAGCTTATCGATCAGGCCGCTGTAAACGATGATCTTGCCGCCCGGGCCGCAGTTGGCGTTGAGCTCGTCGCTGTCGATCACGTTGGCTTCCCAGGCCCACTGCGCGGCATCCGGACGGAATGCCGAAGTCTGGGCGATCAGGCGTCGGGCGATGGCGTCGACGCGACGCGCATCGGCGCTGCTCTTGTCCAGCACGCCCTTCTGCGACGCCTCGCTCAGCGTCTGCTGGTAGGACTGGGCGTACATCTGGTTGAGTTCGGAGGTCGACAGCATGCTGAACATGTACTGTTTGCGCTCGACGCCCACTGCCCCGCCGCTGGTGGTATCGACGGCCTGGCATCCTGCCAGGAGCAGGGCCGCAGTCAGCCCGGACAGGTAAAACAGCTTGGCCATGTTGGCTCTCCATCTTTGCAAGGTCGGTAATGCTACGGCTGGCCCGAAACCCGGGCAACCACGTCGCATGTAGACCAGTGCGCGACGCTTTTATCTGCACTCTCGACTCAGGAAATTTCACTTCGCTGCCGATACAGGAGCCAGGCGTAATCCTCTTTTTTCCGGAGCCCACATGAAGTTCAGGTCCATCCAATTCTCCATCGCAGCGTTGGCAGGCGCCAGCGTACTGGCGGTGGTCGCAGCCCTGGTGCTCTATGCACTGTTCTCCGGTGCGCGCACCCAGGAACTGGTGCAGCAACGCACCCAGGCGCTGCTCGAACAGGTGATCAATCAGCGCCTGGTGGCCCTGGCAGGTTCCCAGGTCAGCCAGATCCAGCGCGAGCTGGAGCTGCCGCTGGGCATCGCCAGGAACATGGCCAACCTCAACGGGCTGCTGGGCGAAACGGATGAGAGCGGCAGCCCCAGGCTGACCATCAGCCGCGAGCAGCTGAACAACCTGGTGCGCCAGACCACCGAGCGCAACCCCAAGCTCAACGGCAGCTACATCGGCTGGGAGCCCAACGCCATCGACGGCCTGGATGCCAGCCATGCCGGTCAGAAGGGCAATGGCTACGACGGCAGCGGACGCTTCCTGCCCTGGTGGTTCCACAACGCCGACGGCAGCCTGGGCCAGGACGCTATCGGCTTCATGGAAAGCGAGAAGATGCTCAACACCGGCGTTCGCGAAGGCGAGTACTACCTCTGCCCGAAGGAACGCAAGAAACCCTGCGCCATCGACCCCGCGCCTTATGACGTGGGCGGCAAGATCATGATCCTCTCCTCCTTCACCGCGCCCATCCTGGTCAAGGGCGAGTTCCGCGGCATCAGCGGCGCCGACTTCTCCCTGAACTTCATCCAGGACCTGCTCACCAAGGCTGACCAGCAGCTCTATGAAGGCGCCGGCGACCTGGCCCTGATCGCCACCAACAATCGCCTGGTGGCCTATTCCCGGGACAGCTCCAAGCTCGGCGAAGAAGCTGCCAAGGTGTTCGACACCAGCACCCTCGAGCGTCTGCGCGATCTGCGCGGCGACCAGCCGAGCTACCGCATCGACCGGGCCAGCCAGCGCATCGAGCTGATGGTGCCCTTCGGCATCGGCGACACGGACGCCCGCTGGACGCTGCTGATCCAGCTGCCGATGCAGGCGGTGATGAAGGAGTTGACCCAGCTGCAAAGCGACCTGCACGCCCAGCGCGACGCCGACATCTTCGGCATGTCCCTGGTGGGCCTGCTGATCGCCGGCCTCGGCCTGCTGGTGATCTGGTTCGTCGGCTACGGCATCGCCCGTCCGCTGCGCCAGATGGTCGGCATGCTCGACGACATCGCCAAGGGTGACGGCGACCTGACCCAGCGCCTGCACAACAACCGCGCCGACGAGATGGGCGCCATCGCCGGCGGCTTCAATACCTTCCTCGGCAAGCTGCAATCGATGATCAGCCAGGTGGTGGCCTCGGTGCAGAAGGTCAGCGATTCTTCCGAGCACACCGCCGATATCGCGATCCGCACCAACCAGGGCGTGCAGAAGCAGCTGGCGGAGATCGAACTGGTGGCCACCGCGGTACACGAGATGACCGCCACCGCCCAGGACGTGGCGCGCAACGCCACCCACGCGGCGGAAGCCGCCAGCCACGCCGACCAGGCGGCCAATCACGGCAAACGCATCGTCCACAGCACGGCCGAGGCCATCAGCGCCCTGGCCAGCGAAATCGGTCGCGCCGTGGGCGTGGTGCAGGCCTTGGCCAAGGATAGCGAGAACATCAACGCGATCCTGGTCGCCATCCGCGGCATCGCCGAGCAGACCAATCTGCTGGCGCTGAACGCCGCCATCGAGGCCGCGCGGGCCGGCGAACAGGGCCGCGGATTCGCCGTGGTGGCGGACGAGGTGCGCAACCTGGCGCAGAAGACCCAGAAGGCCACCGAAGAAATTCAGACCATGATCCAGCAGCTGCAGCACGGCACCCGTGAAGTGGTCAAGGTGATGCAGGACAGCCAGGAGAAGACCGACACCAGCGTGCAGCACGCCAACGAGGCCGCCCACGCGCTGGAATCCATCACCCAGGCGGTGTCGGTGATCAACGACATGAACACCCAGATCGCCAGCGCCGCCGAGGAGCAAAGCGCGGTGGCCGAGGACATCAACCGCAACGTGATCAACATCGGCCAGGTGGCCAGCGAAGTCGCCGGCGGCGCCGACGAAGCCTCCCAGGCCAGCGCCGAGCTGACCAAACTGGCCGAGCAACAGCGGCGGCTGATCAATCAGTTCAAGGTGTAAAGCAAAAGCCCCTCCCTGGAGGGGCTTCTTGTTTGTAGGGGCGATTTCAATCGCCAAGGACAGCGCAGCTGTCCCCACGAGACTTGCAAGGCAGCCCTTCGGCCGGCTTGGCGAATGAATTCGCCCCTACAGGCGGAGAGCGGCCCTCACGCCGGCGTCAGGCACTCCGGCCCATCCAGCTTCGGGTCGTTCACCAGGGTCGCCAGGGCGCGCTCGCGCAGCTGCGGGCTTGGCCCGGCCAGCAGCTCCAGCAGTTGCAGCGGAGTCGATTCGGCATCCAGCCAGATGCGCTGACCTTCCTCATCCAGCACCAGGGGCCGGCGCATGTCGGCGGCGGCCTGGGTAATCATGGCCAGGCTGAGGTATTCCACATCGCCGGCCGGGTAGGACTCCCAGAGCGCGGCGAAATGCATGATCCCGCCCTCGGCGCTGATCCAGTAGGGCCGCTTGCGCACTCCGCGCCACTCGTAGAAGCCGTTGGCCAGCATCAGGCAGCGGCGGGCGCGGAAGGCCTCGCGGAACATCGGCTGGTCGGCCAGGGTTTCGACCCGGGCGTGGGCCGGAGTCTTGGACAGGTCGGTGAGCCAGGCCGGGGTCAGGCCCCAGCGGGCCATGTCGGCGCGGCGCTGGCCGCCGAGCTCGCGCAGCATCAACACGCGCCCGCCAGGGGCCAGGTTCCAGTGCGGTTGCAGGTCGGCAGGAAAACCGGGAAGAGCCGCCAGCGTGGGCGACCAGCGGAACAGGGCGAAACGTCCAGACATGGGGCGGCCAGTTCGAGGCGGGGCTCAGCAGAGCAGGATGCCGGGGTAGCTAACGGGCTCATCGCCCGGCAAGGGTTGCGCGGTATTGTACGCGGCGATCAGTCGGCTTGCCCGTTCGGCGTCCTCGTCCTCCACCAGCAGGCCGAGCAACCCGCACGCCGGCAGTTCGCCGATGGCGCCGAGCAGATGGCCGCCGGCCAGGTGGGCCTCCACGCCTTCGCTGGCCAGCATGCCCACCAGCAGTTCCGCCTCGATCAGGTCCTGGGGCTCGTAGATGCGCTGCATCATTCGTCCTCCCGGCGAACCTCCAGGCGGAAGTCTTGCCCGTCCGTCCAGAGCAGGAACAGGATGGGCCGGCAACAGACCGGGCAGTCCTCGATGTACTGCTGATCACCGCCCGAGAGATCGAGCACGGCCGAGACCGGTTCGCCGCAGTAGGGGCATTGATAGTCCTCTGTCTCCAGCATCACCGTTTCCCCTGTGACTTGCCTGTATAATCGCCGGTCTACTTCAGGCCCCGTATTGCAGGGCCTCCAATTACTACCCAGCCGATTCCAGAACAAGAGTGACCAATGGGCGAATTCGAAGCCATCCGACCCTATGACGATGCCGAAGTGCCGGCAGTGCTGGCGCGCCTGTTCGCCGACGACGCCTTCCTCGGCACCCTCACCCGCTATCGATTCCCGAAGCTGGCGGGGCCACTGGGCTGGCTCCTCAAGCCTGTTATAGCTCATCGGCTGCGCGGCGAGTTCGCCAGCATCGCCTCGGTGGCCGCGCTGCAGGACAAGATCGAGCCCTACGTCGACAACACCATCGAGCGCGCCACCGACGGCGTGACCTATTCGGGAGTGGAGCGCCTCAAGCCGGGCACCGCCTACCTGTTCCTGGCCAACCACCGCGACATCGTGATGGACCCGGCCTTCGTCAACTACGCCGTCTATCACGCCGGCCTGCCAACGCCGCGCATCGCCATTGGCGACAACCTGCTGCAGAAGCCCTTCGTCAGCGACCTGATGCGCCTGAACAAGAGCTTCATCGTGCACCGCAACCTGGCCGGCCGCCGCGAGAAGTTGGCGGCCTTCCAGCTGCTGTCGGCCTACATCAACCATTCGATCCAGGTGGACGGCCAGTCGATCTGGATCGCCCAGGCCGAGGGCCGCGCCAAGGACGGTGACGACCGCACCGATTCGGCGATCCTCAAGATGTTCCACATGAGCCGCAAGGACGAGCCCTTCGCCGATGTGATTCGCGATCTGCACCTGATCCCGGTGTCCATCAGCTACGAATACGACCCCTGCGACCAGGCCAAGGCCCGCGAGCTGCAGATTCGCGCCAGCACCGGCAGCTACGCCAAGGCACCGGGGGAGGACGATGCCAGCATCGCCTTGGGCATCACCGGCTACAAGGGCCGGGTGCACATCAATTTCGGCAGTGAGATCGGTAGCGCCAGCGAAGACGCCAAGCAGCTGGCCCAGGAGATCGACAAGCAGATACTCGGCGGCTACCGCCTGTTCCCGGTGCACTACCTGGCCTACGCCCTGTGGAGCGAGCGCGACCCCGAGCTGACGGTACCGACCGCGGCTGAAATCTTCGGCGCCGACGAACTGGCCCGCGCCAAGGCGGAGTGGCAGAAGCGCCTCGACGCCTGCGCGGCAGAACAACGCCCCTACCTGATCCAGCAGTACGCGACCCCAGTGCGCAATCAGTACCGGATCAAGGCCGGCCTGCCGCTCTGATCGGCCCCTGGAATGCAAAACGGCGACCCTGAGGTCGCCGTTTTTCATGTTGGACTGTTCGGATCAGAGCCGGGTACTGGCCCAGGACACGCCAAAGGCCACGGTCAGGCTGAAGTAGCCGAAGGCGTAGAAGAAGCGATTCAGGCGCTGGGCCGATTCGTCCTGCACCGAGGCGGGTTCGTCCAGCTCGCTCTCGGCCGCCAGGCGGGCGACGGAACGCTGCTCGCGCAGCCGGGTGGCCAGCAGCACCCAGGCGCCAGCAAAAGCAAAGAAAAGGGCCAGGCCATTCACGACCTGTGCGGGGTGGGCGAGAAAAAGGCCCCAAAGCGCCTGCAGCGACATCTCAAACTCCGCTTCAGGCGGCGCGACCGTGCACTCAACCTGCAAGACAAGGATCTATCCGCCCGGGTCTGGACGGTGGTTCGAAGGTGCAGAGTCTACCGAAAGGGGGTGTGACCGGGCGGTCGTTCCGACGAATGCCGCTGCACGATCGTCCCCAGTTGGCGAATGAATTCACTCTCGCAGGAATGAAAAAGCCCAGCACGAGGCCGGGCTTCTGCACACATCAGAGGACTCACTGGGCCAGCAGCTGGCCGATGGTCGGGTCCTTGAAGGCGCGGGTCAGGGCGTCGCTCAGTACATCGGTCACCAGCTTGGTGTTGGTCTGCTGGTTGGGCGCCGTACCGAAACGCTGGTTCAGCGACGCGCCGTACTTGCCACTGTAGCGGCGGGTGCTGTTCTGCACGTCGACACGGAAGCTGGCGCTAATAGTGGCCTCGGTCACATAGACGCCTTCCTTCGGCGACTGGTACTTGAGGTCGGCCAGGGTCAGGGTCAGCTGAGGCGCGTTGTAGGCGTTGGGCGACGGGGTGAAGCCCAGCAGGCGCACAGCCGCTTCGGCCTCGGCCTGCAGGCGCGGCAGGAGGTCCTGGCTCTGCACGCTGATGGCGCTGGTTTCCGCGTAGATGCCACCGCGGGTGCCGAGTACGGGCGAAGGACGGCCGTCGGCGACACGCACAACAACGGGCTGGCCCTGGCCGACCGGAGTCAGCGGGCCGGTGAGTTTGGGTTGCGGGCTGAGTTGTTGCGGGCTGAGGGCACAGCCGACGAGGGTCAGGCTGAGGGCGGCCAGCAGGCCGAGCAACGGGCGTTTCAGCATGCTTGATCTCTCCAGGAATGAAGGAAAAACGGCCGGCAGTATAACCATCCGGCATGGGTACTGACAGAGCGCCAGTACCCATGCAAAGTCAGACATCCGCGCAAGAACGCGGTTCCTGTCATGCCCCTGTCACGCCCCTGTGGGATAAAGGCGCTGCACTTAACGGAGCAATCCCGATGATCTACCTCTGGTCGCTGTTCGCCCGCCGCCCGCAACGCCGCTGCTTCGCCCTGCTGGATGCCGCCGGCATCTGCCGTGGCCTGCACCAAGCAGCCGAATGCCCGGCCAGCGGCCACTGGGTGGAAGTGCATGAAACCCGCCTGGCCTGGATCGACCAACCCCTCCCCGCCAGCGCCCGGGTCATGCCGGTCGTCGGACAGCCTGCGCGCCGCCGCGCGTTGGCAGCCTGACCGGCGGAAGAAGAAAAGTCACACCAACCGCCCTATTCCCCCCATTTCATCGTTATAATCGCCCCCCGATTATAAGGTCGTCTCCTGATCGGGCCTCGCAACACCGCTCCTCGCACCCGCTTGGGCATCCGCACAGCCCCACAGAGAGCCGTCCACTTTTCGCGCTGCCACTCGTTGGCTCGCCGCATCCTTTCGCCCGAATTGCAAACGCTTTTGCAGGGACGCATGCGTAAACGCGCGCGCAGACGGAAGCGGCCTGCCCGGGGGTAGGCGATCCTTTTGAGGTTCACGTCTCCAAAAGAGCGTGAGAAGACGGTTTTTCACTACTTCACGAGAGAGTGGCGAGCAAATGGCGCAAGACGATTACCAAGCAGTGGACGTGTTGCTGGTCGGGGCCGGCATCATGAGCGCTACGCTGGCGGTACTGCTTAAAGAGCTCGATCCAGGCATCAAGCTGGAGATCGCGGAACTTCGCGAATCCGGGGCCATCGAGAGCTCCAACCCCTGGAACAACGCGGGTACCGGCCACGCAGGCCTCTGCGAGCTGAACTACACGCCCCAGGCGGCTGATGGCTCCATCGACATCAAGAAGGCCGTGAACATCAATGCCCAGTTCGAGGTCTCCAAGCAGTTCTGGGCCTACATGAGCGGCAAGAGCGCCTTCGGCTCGCCCAGGAGCTTCATCAATCCGGTCCCGCACCTCTCCTTCGTGCGCGGCGAGAAGGACATCGCCTTCCTCAAGAAGCGCCATGAGCTGCTCCGCCAGCACCATGCCTTCAGCGGGATGGAATACACCGAAGACCGCGCCACCATGGCCAAATGGACGCCGCTGATGATGAAGGGCCGCGATCCGGCCGAGAAAATCGCCGCGACCCGCGCCATGAACGGCACCGACGTCAATTTCGGCGCGGTCACCAACCAGCTGCTGCAGTACCTCGCCAGCCTCTCGGATACCCGCGTCAGCTACTTCCAGAAGGTCACCGACCTCAGCCGCAGCGACAAGGGCTGGAAGGTCAGCATCAAGAACACCGAGACCGGCGCCAACCGCGAGGTCTCCGCGCGCTTCGTGTTCCTCGGCGCGGGCGGGGGCGCGCTGCCGCTGCTGCAACTCTCCGGCATCGAGGAAAGCAAGGGCTTCGGCGGCTTCCCGGTGAGCGGCCAGTGGCTGCGCTGCGACAATCCCGAAGTGGTCAAGCAGCACCAGGCCAAGGTCTACAGCCAGGCCGAAGTCGGCGCCCCGCCGATGTCCGTGCCGCACCTGGATACCCGCGTGGTCGACGGCAAGAAGTCCCTGCTGTTCGGGCCCTACGCCGGTTTCACCACCAAGTTCCTCAAGCACGGCTCCTTCATGGACTTGCCGCTCTCGGTGCGCCCGAGCAACCTGCTGCCGATGCTTTCCGTGGCCCGCGACAACATGGACCTGACCCGCTACCTGATCAAGGAAGTGATGCAGTCCCAGGACCAGCGCCTGGATGCCCTGCGCAAGTTCTACCCGGACCTGAACCCGGCCGACTGGCGCCTGGAAGTGGCCGGTCAGCGCGTGCAGATCATCAAGAAGGACAACAAGAAGGGCGGCATCCTGCAGTTCGGCACCGAGCTGGTCTCCTCCGCCGACGGCAGCATCGCCGCCCTGCTGGGCGCCTCCCCGGGTGCTTCGGTGACTGTTTCCATCATGCTCAACCTGATCGAGCGCTGCTTCGCCGAGCAGGCCCGCTCCGAGCAGTGGACGGCCAAGCTGAAGGAAATCTTCCCGGCGCGCGAAAAGGCCCTGGAAAGCGATGCGGCGCTGTATCGCGAAGTCAGCTCCCGCTCCGACGAGCGCCTGGGCCTGGCCAGCGCCGACACCGCGACCCAGAGCATCGCCTGAGCCGCCGTCGTGAGTTGAACGAGAAACCGCCCTTCGGGGCGGTTTTTTTATGCCTGCCTGGCCTGCAATCGATCACGAACCCCGAGGGTGCACTTTCTACACCCCACAAAAAAGCCCGCACTGTGGCGGGCTCTTTCTCATCAGCGACGGGATCAGCCGCGGGCGGCCTTGATCACTTCGATATAGGGCTCGGCCTGGCGCTGGTCCTGGATCAGGGCGATGAAGTCGTTGCCCTGCTCGTCCTTGGCATCGAGGTCGTAACCGGCCTCGACGAAGAAGCCGACGAAGCGTTCGAAGTCGTCGATGCGAAGGCCGCGGTAGGCCTTGATCAGCTTGTGCAGCGACGGCGGCGTGGAATCGGCCGGCTCTACCGCGAGGAACAGCTTGATCGAGTCATCGGTGATCTCTTCGCCAATCACCTGCTTCTTGTCTTTACGCATCGCTCACATCTCTCAGGCCGGGTATCACGGGGCTGGCAGTTTACCCCCGGCCGGCCTTCGGGCTCAACGCAGGCGCACCGCGCCGCTGTGCAGGTCGGCCCAGACATGTCCGTTGGGATAACTGAGGAACCGGCAATAGACCGGCCCGTTGCGCAGCAAGTCGAGCACCGCGGCGTACTGCGCCAGCGGGTAGTTCAGCTGAAGGATGCGTTTTTCGGTGTCGTAGCTCGGCTTCTTCAGGCTCTTGCCCTCGGCGTCGAACTGGATCACCACCTGGCGCACGTCAGCGCCCTTGCTCAGCGGCTTGCCCTTCAGGCGCAGCACGGTGGACGAGGTGATGGGGATCGGCTGCTGGTTGGACTGGCGCTGGCTGCCGAGCACCACCGAGTACTCGCTGATCTGGATCAGTTGCTGCTGTTCGGGCGTTTCCTGGCGCAGGGAGAGGTCGTCCGGCGGCAGGAACTGGGCGTGCATCGGCGCCAGCTCGGCAGCCCCCAGGGGCAGGCTCAACGACAGGGCCAGGCAGGCCCCGAGACGCAGGAAAACGGGCATCGGCAACTCCGGAGTCAGACAGGCGCACCACTCTAGCACGGGCTTTTCGGACAGGGGCATTCGACTCAGGTCGGCATCTCGCCGCGCCGCCAGCCCCTATACTCGGGGCTTCTGCCAATGGAGTGACCATGTCCGGATACCTGCCTCCCCTCTTCGCGGCCATGCGCCATACCTGGCGCGAGGGCTACACCTTGGCCGCGCTGCGTGGCGACCTGGCGGCCGGGCTGACGATCGGCATCATCGCCATCCCCCTGGCGATGGCGCTGGCCATTGCGGTAGGCGTGGCGCCGCAGCACGGCCTGTACACGGTGCTGGTGGCGGCGCCGCTGATCGCCCTCACCGGCGGCTCACGCTTCAACGTCTCAGGTCCCACGGCTGCCTTCGTGGTGATACTGCTGCCCATCACCCAGCAGTTCGGCCTGGGCGGATTGCTGCTCTGCACCCTGATGGCCGGGCTGATCCTGATCGTCATGGGCCTGGCGCGCCTCGGCCGGCTGATCCAGTTCATCCCCTATCCGGTCACCCTGGGCTTCACCGCCGGCATCGGCATCGTCATCGCCACCCTGCAGGTCAAGGATCTGCTCGGCCTGCAACTGGCCGCAGCGCCGCAGAACTATGTGGAGCAACTGCGCCTGCTGGCCGGGGCGTTGCCCACGGTGCACCTGGGTGATGCCCTGGTCGCCGCCACCTGCCTGGCGGCGCTGCTGGTCTGGCCGCGCCTGGCGCCCAAGGTGCCGGGGCATCTGGTGGCCCTCGCCCTGGGCGCCCTGCTCGGCCTGCTGCTGGAAGCGCTGCAGATTCCCGTGGCCACCCTGGGCGAGCGCTTCAGCTATGTGGTGGACGGCGTCAGCCACCCCGGCATCCCGCCCTTCCTGCCGAGCTTCGCCTGGCCCTGGCAACTGCCCGGCCCGGATGGCCAGCCCCTGGGGCTGACCTTCGAGCTGGTCCGCCAGCTGCTGGCGCCGGCCTTCGCCATCGCCATGCTCGGCGCCATCGAGTCGCTGCTGTGCGCCGTGGTGGCCGACGGCATGGCCGGTACCCGCCATGATCCCAATGCCGAGCTGCTCGGACAGGGCCTGGGTAACCTGCTGGCGCCGCTGTTCGGCGGCATCACCGCGACCGCCGCCATCGCCCGCAGTGCCGCCAACGTGCGCGCAGGCGCGCGCTCCCCGGTCGCCGCCATGGTCCATGCCGGCGTCGTGCTGCTGGCCATGCTGCTCCTGGCGCCGTTGTTCAGCTACTTGCCGATGGCCGCCCTGGCGGCCCTGTTGCTGATGGTGGCCTGGAATATGAGCGAAGCGCGGCATGTGGCACACACCCTGCGCATTGCGCCGCGCAACGATGTCGTGGTGCTGCTGGTGTGCCTGGTGCTGACCGTGCTCTTCGACATGGTGCTGGCGGTGGGCGTCGGCCTGCTGCTGGCCGCCGGTCTCTTCATCAAGCGCATGAGCGACCTCACCGACACCGAACCGCTGCCCCGGCACTTCCACGAAGCCCTGCACGAGCTGCCCGAGCAAGTGCTGGTCTACGCCATTCGCGGCCCGCTGTTCTTCGGCGCGGCGGAAAAGGCCCTCAGCGTGCTGCGCCGCTTCAACCCGGAAGTGAAGGTGGTGATTGTGGAGATGAGCGCCGTCCCGCTGCTGGACATGACGGCGCTGGCGGCCCTGGAGAATCTGCTGCACGACTACAGCCGCCAGGGCATCGGCCTAGTGCTGGTGGGCACTTCACCACGCGTGCGACTGAAACTGCGCCGCGCCGGCGTGCACCGAGAAACGGGCCGGCTGGCTTACGTGAAGACCCTGGATCAGGCGCGCGCCAAGGCCTTGCGCTGGCTGGAGCCGGATGCGCCTCAGTTGAACAGCGACGTCATCCAGGCCAGGTAAGCGGCAACGCCCTCTTCCCCTTCGCGGGGCGCCCAGGCGGGATGCTCGCCCTCGCCCAGCGGACGATAGGGACCGGCCTTGCATTCGAACAGGATGCTGTCCGGCTCCAGCACCACCAGGGCGTGGAACACGCCCGGCGGCAGGTCTACACCGACGCAATCGCCGCCGGCGACCAGCTCGCGCTTGTCGGTGACCTCGCCATTCTCGTCAAAGATCAACAGGCCCAGGCGGCCCTTGAGCACCAGCAGCCCCTCCGCCTTGTCGGCGGACAGGTGACGATGCGGCGGGATGTAGGTCTCGGGCTGCAGCCCCACCGCCAGGCGGTGGCAGGGCTCTTCCATCTCATGGAAATTGTGGTGCTGGCGCTTGCGCGGGCTCGCCGCGGCCTGGCCGGCCAGTTCAGCGAACAGGGCCTGATCGAGGAAACGCGGCGTGCGCATGGTTCAGAGCCCCTTGACCGCGAAGATGCCGGCGGCGTTGCGCCAGTAGCCCTTGTAGTCCATGCCGTAGCCGAAGATGTAGCGGTCTTCGCAGTCCAGGCCCACATAGTTGGCCTTCAGATCAGGACGCGCCTTGCGGTCGTGGGTCTTGTCGATCAGCACGGCGGTGTGCACGTGGGCGGCGCCGGCGTGCTTGCAGAAGTCGATGATGGCCGCCAGGGTGTGCCCCTCGTCGAGGATGTCGTCGATGATCAGCACGTCGCGGTCGATGAAGGAAATCTCCGGCTTGGCCTTCCAGAACAGCTCGCCACCGCTGGTTTCGTTGCGGTAACGGGTGGCGTGCAGGTAGGACAGCTCCAACGGGAAGCCCAGCTTGGGCAGCAGCTTGCCGGCGAAGATCAGGCCGCCGTTCATCACGCAGAAGACCACCGGGTTGCGCTCGGCCAGTTCGCCGTTGATGGCGTCGGCGACCTGGGCGATGGCCGTCTCGACCTGGGCTTCGGTGTACAGGCAGTCGGCTTCGGCCATCACCTGGCGGATGTGTGCGAGATCGGCGGACATGGCAATTCCTCTGGGTTCGACGGGAGCCGCACAGGGCTCCCGCAGGGAAACTTGAACGGGGCGTCAAGATAAAAGTCGGCAAAGGTACTCATCCGACTGCCTCGGAGCAAGTCCCGACGGATGAGCGTCGACCATACTGCAGAGGCGCCGCTGTCGGACAGTTCCTTTCCTCCCCGCGACATCTCGCGGGAGACCGGCCAGTCAGTGCAGCGCAGCCTGTAGCCAATGGATTAAGCTAACGCAATTTTTTTGCCAGCCCGCCGGAGAACCCTCCCATGCCCATCCGTGAGATCCGCCATCCGCTGATCCGCCACAAGCTCGGCCTGATGCGCCGCGCCGACATCAGCACCAAGAACTTTCGCGAACTGGCACAGGAAGTCGGCGCCCTGCTGACTTACGAAGCGACCAACGACCTGCCCCTGGAAAGCTACGAGATCCAGGGCTGGGCCGGCACCGTGCAGGTTGAGAAGATCGCCGGCAAGAAGATCACCGTGGTGCCGATCCTGCGCGCCGGCATCGGCATGCTCGATGGCGTGCTCAGCCTGATTCCGGGCGCCAAGGTCAGCGCCGTGGGTGTTGCACGCAACGAGGAAACCCTCGAAGCCCACACCTACCTGGAGAAGCTGGCTCCGGAGATCGACGAACGCCTGGCGCTGATCATCGATCCGATGCTGGCCACCGGCGGCTCCATGGTCGCCACCATCGACCTGCTCAAGCGCGCCGGCTGCAAGGAAATCCGCGCCATGGTGCTGGTGGCCGCGCCCGAGGGCATCAAGGTGGTCAACGACACCCATCCAGACGTGATGATCTTCACCGCGTCCATCGACCAGAAGCTCAACGAACACGGCTACATCATTCCGGGCCTTGGCGATGCCGGCGACAAGATCTTCGGCACCAAGCAGAAGGAAAACTGATCGATGAGCGACGAATTCAGGGACCCGCTCTGGCGCCAGGTGATATCCGGCGCCCAGATGCTCTTCGTGGCCTTCGGCGCCCTGGTGCTGATGCCGTTGATCACCGGGTTGGACCCCAACGTGGCGCTCTTCACCGCAGGCATGGGCACCCTCCTCTTCCAACTGGTCACCGGCCGCCAGGTGCCGGTGTTCCTGGCCTCCAGCTTCGCCTTCATCACCCCGATCATCCTCGCCAAGGGCCAGTTCGGCCTGGCCGCGACCATGGGCGGCGTGGTGGCGGCCGGTTTCGTCTACACCTTCCTGGGCCTGGCTGTGAAGATCAAGGGCACCGGCTTCATCGACCGCCTGCTGCCGCCGGTGGTGATCGGCCCGGTGATCATCTCCATCGGCCTGGCCATGGCCCCCATCGCCGCCAACATGGCCATGGGCAAGGCCGGTGACGGCACCGAGCTGATCCCTTACGCCACCGCCATGTGGATCTCCATGCCGGCGCTGCTGACCACCCTGATAGTCGCGGTATTCGGCAAGGGCATCTTCCGCCTGGTGCCAATCATCTCCGGCGTGCTGGTGGGCTTCGCCCTGTCCTTCTGGTTCGGCGTGGTGGACACCGCGAAGATCGCCGCCGCCCCCTGGCTCGAGCTGCCCAACTTCGTCGCCCCCGAATTCAACTGGCAGGCCATCCTGTTCATCGTGCCCGTGGCGCTGGCGCCGGCCATCGAGCACATCGGCGGGGTGATCGCGGTTGGCAGCGTGACCGGTCGTGACTACCTGAAAAAGCCCGGTCTGCACCGCACCCTGCTGGGCGACGGCCTGGCCACCTCGGCTGCCGGCCTGTTCGGCGGCCCGCCGAACACTACCTACGCCGAAGTGACCGGCGCAGTGATGCTGACCAAGAACTACAACCCGAAGATCATGACCTGGGCGGCGGTCTTCGCCATCGGCCTGGCCTTCATCGGCAAGTTCGGCGCCATCCTGCAGAGCATCCCGGTGCCGGTCATGGGCGGCATCCTCTGCCTGCTGTTCGGCTCGATCGCCGCGGTGGGCATGAACACCATGATCCGCCACAAGATCGACCTGGCCGAAGCACGCAACCTGGTGATCGTCTCGGTGACCCTGGTATTCGGCATCGGTGGGATGCTGGTGGGCAGCGGCACCGGCCAGGACGACTTCGGCCTGAAGGGCATCGCCCTCTGCGCCATAGTCGCCATCGCCCTCAACCTGCTGCTGCCGGGCCATGAAACCTGGAAGCACAGCCGCCAGGACGACGCGCCGCATATCTGAACCGGCTCCAATGAAAAGCCCCGCATCCGCGGGGCTTTTTCATGGCTAATGGTCGATGGGTATCGCTTCGCTCAACCCTACGAAGCTTCCGTAGGTTGGGCTGAGTTCGACGAAGCCCAACAGCGGAGTTCCTGGAATCGTTGGGCTTCGCTTTGCTCAGCCACAACCTACGAAGGCTGTGCATCGCGGAGCGTGGCGTCGTCCTGTACCTCCACGCTCCACTGCTGCAGTCGCTTCAGGCTTTCCCGATAGGGCTTGAGCCCCATCCACAGCAGCACCACCGAACTGGTCACCGCGAGGGAGGTGACGATCAGCAGGGAGTAGCGCAGCGCGGCGTCGTCGCCGAATACGTAGTCCGTGAACAGCGCGACCGCCGTCGGCCCGAGGCCCAGGCCGATCAGGGTGATGACGAAGAGGTAGATGGCCGAGGCCTGGCCGCGCATGGAGTTGGGCATGATCTCCTGGATGGCCGCCGGCGCGACGCCGAAGGGCATGCTCAGGCAGAACACCGTGGGCGCCATCAGCACCGTGACCCAGAAGGCATCATCCAGCAGCGGGAAGAGCACCACCAGCGGCAGCGCGCCGAGGGCGGCGAAGAGGCCGACGCGCATGTTGGCATCGCTGCGTCCGTGCTTGGCCATCCAGTCCGCCAGGCGTCCGCCGAAGACGATGCCCAGGCAGCCGAATACTGCCACCACGCTGCCGTAGACCACGCCCACCTGGCCGGCGTCCCAGCCATAGGTGCGGATGTAGAAAGTGGGAATCCAGGCGGCGCTGCCATAACCGGCGAAGGCCAGGCCGGCAAAGCCGAAGTTGTGGCAGATCACCGTGCGCCTGTTGCTGCGCAGGTAGCGCCCGACTTCGGCCAGGGGCACCACGACCCCGGCACCGACACCGCGCCGCTGCGGTTCGCGCACCGCCAACATGAGCAGGGTGAAGAGCACCCCGGCCGCGCCCAGGGCGAGGAAGATCAGTTGCCAGGGCCGCACCTCGCCCAGCAGCGGCAGGGTAACTTCGCCCTGGGCCGAAGCGAACTTGATCACCAGGCCGCCGAGGAGGAAGGCCAGCCCGGAGCCGAGGTAGACGCCCATGGAATAGACGCTGATGGCGGTGGCGCGGCGCTCCTTGGGAAAGCTGTCGGCGATCAGCGAGAAGGCCGCCGGCGACAGCGCCGCCTCGCCCACGCCGACACCGATGCGGCAGAGCAGGAACTGCCAGTACAGCCTGGCCAGGCCACAGGCCGCGGTGGCAGCGCTCCAGAACAGCACACCGACTGCGATCAGGCCGCGCCGGCTACGACTGTCGGCCAGGCGCCCGAGGGGAATGCCGCAGACGGTGTAGAAGAGCGCGAAGGACAGGCCCATCAACAGGCTCATCTGCGTATCGTTGATGGCAAGGTCGCGGCGGATGGGCTCCACCAGCAGGTTGAGGATTTGCCTGTCGATGAAGGACAACACATAGGCCACCATCAGGATGGCGACTGTGGTCCAGGCATACAGACTCGAGGGGTAGCCGTTGTTCTTGTTCTGCACTGGGCTCTCCTCGGCGCCGCGGTGCGGCGCACGACGGTGGTAGGAGATTCCAGCTTAGGTGGCCATGGACAGCCTGAATACCGGAGAGCGCGCCATATAGGCGACATGAATGCGCGGCGTGTCCTGCAACTGATGGTCCGACTAGAGGTGATCGACATCAGAGCGGGCGCACCGCCGTCTCGCACAACCGCGCGAGGCTCGCGACCCATTGCGGGTGGCTGTTCAGGCAGGGCACCAGCACCAGCTCCTGGCCACCGGCCCCCTGGAACTGCTCGCTGCCACGCTGGCCGATTTCCTCGAGCGTCTCGATGCAGTCGGCGACGAAGGCCGGGCACATCACCAGCAGCTTCTTCACACCCTGGCGGGCCAGTTCCTCGAGACGGGTTTCGGTATAGGGTTCGATCCATTTGTCCCGGCCCAGGCGCGACTGGAAGGACACCGACCATTGCCCGGGCTGCAGCCCGGCGCGCTCGGCGAAGGCCTCGGCGGTGCGCTGGCACTGGCTGCGGTAACAGACCGCCAACACCTCGTCGCTGACACCGCTGCTGTCCCTGGCGCGCAGGTCATGCTGCGGGTCGATTCCCTTGACCAACTTGCGAATATGCCGCTCGGGCAGGCCGTGGAAGCTCAGCAGCAGGTGGTCGAAGTCCTGCTCCAGATAGGGCTTCGCGCTGGCCACCAGGGCGTCCAGGTAATCGGGTTCGGCGAAGAACGGCTCGAGCACCGAAACCTGCAGTTGCAGGCCCAGCTCGCGGACCACCCGGCGGGCTTCTTCGATGGCGGTGGTAGTGGTGCTCTCGGCGAACTGTGGATAAAGCGGGGCAAGGGTCACGCGCTTGACACCCTGTCCGGCGAGCTTGCGCAGGGCGCCCTCGATCGAGGGCTCGCCGTATCGCATCGCCAGTTCCACCGGCCCGTGGGGCCAGTGCGGAGCCATGGCCTCCTGGAGCTGGCGGCTGAGGACGATCAGCGGCGAGCCGTCCGGCCACCAGATGGACGAATAGGCATGGGCCGACTGCGCCGGCCGCTTGATCAGGATCAGCGAAACCAGCAGGCGCCGCAGCGGCCAGGGCAGGTCGACCACGTAAGGGTCCATGAGGAACTGGTCGAGGTAGCTCCGCACATCCTCCACGTTGGTGGAAGCCGGGGATCCCAGGTTGACCAGCAGCAGCGCGTGATCAGTCATCAAACATCCTTAGGCTTCAGCAAGTCGCCGAGCGCCGTGTCCAGATCGGTGAATGCAAAGGTGAATCCCGCCGCCCGCAGGCGCGCCGGCATCGCTCGCTGGCCACCCAGCAGCAGGCCGGCCAGCTCGCCCAACATAAGGCGCAGGACGAAGGCTGGCGCCGGCATGAAGGCCGGCCGCCCCAGGGCGCGCCCGAGGCTACCGGCGAAATCGCGATTGCGCACCGGCTGCGGCGAGCACGCATTATAGGGACCGCGCGCATCTTCTCGCCGCAAGAGAAAATCCATCAGGGAGATTTGATCGTCCAGGTGCACCCAGGACATCCATTGCCGGCCATTGCCGAGCGCCCCGCCGAGCCCTAGCTTGAATGGCGGGACCAGGCGCTTGAGGAAACCGCCGTCCCGCGCCAGCACCAATCCGGTGCGTACCAGCACCACACGGATGCCGAATTTCTCCGCACGCTGCGCGGTTTCCTCCCAGGCCACGCAGAGCTGGCTGGCGAAGTCGTCGGTCACCGGCGGCGAGTCCTCGGTCAGCTCGCGTTCGCCGCCATCGCCGTACCAGCCCACGGCCGAGCCGTTGAGCAGCACCCGCGGCTTCTGTTCGCGCTTCTCCAGCCACTCCAGCAGTTGCTCGGTAAGGGTGATGCGGCTGCCCCAAAGCTGCGCCTTGCGCTTGTTGCTCCAAGGCCGATCGGCGATGGGCTCGCCGGCCAGGTTGACGATGGCGTCCAGGGGCTCGTCGCCATAGTCGGAAAAACCGCCGATTCCACGCACCGTGCGACCGCACAGGCTGGCGACACTCTGCGGCCGGCGGCTGAGCACGGTGAGCTGGTGACCGTCGTCCAACCAGCGCTGGCAGAGCGCGCGACCTATCAGACCAGTACCGCCGGTCAGCAATATGTGCATGGCATCCTCCTCGCATGGCGCTAAGTACGGATATCGCCCTAGTCTGGATTATGACGTTCAGACGTGCCCTGGATTGAGCCACGCACCGTCAGAATTGCAGAAGACCGCGATTGGAACCGATCAACCTGTACAGAGTTTGAATGTTGTACAGGTCTTGTCTAAAGCGTAGCCTGTAGCCATAGGTAACGAGGTAGACCATGAGTGCACCTATCGCCATCATCGGAACCGGCATAGCCGGCCTTTCCGCCGCCCAGGCGCTACATGCGGCTGGGCAGAACGTGGAGCTCTTCGACAAGAGCCGCGGCAGTGGCGGGCGCATGGCCAGCAAGCGCAGCGATGCCGGCTCGCTGGACCTTGGCGCGCAATACTTCACCGCCCGCGATCGCCGCTTCGCCGAAGTGGTGCAGCAATGGCGCGACCGGGGCTGGGTCGCGGAGTGGTCGCCCAGCCTCTACAACTTCAGCGACGGCCGACTGCACCCCTCGCCGGATGAGCAGATCCGCTGGGTCGGCACGCCGCGCATGAGTGCGATTACCCGCGCCATGCTTGGCGCCCTGCCGGTGAATTTCGCCTGCCGAATCACCGAAGTCTTCCGCGGCGAACGCCACTGGGGCCTGCAGGATGCCGAGGGTCTCAGCCACGGCCCATTCAGTCATGTCATAGTCGCGACCCCTGCCCCACAGGCCACGGCTTT
This sequence comes from Pseudomonas sp. BN102, assembly GCF_029871245.1. Classification (GTDB taxonomy): domain Bacteria; phylum Pseudomonadota; class Gammaproteobacteria; order Pseudomonadales; family Pseudomonadaceae; genus Metapseudomonas. The sequence goes on from NZ_SSON01000065.1 coordinate 185,803, forward strand.
GCTCGCCTCGGCACCCAAGCTCGCCGGTGCTGCCGCCAGCGTCGCCATGGAGCCCACCTGGGCGGTGGCGCTGGGCTTCGCCACGCCGCTGGATACGCGTGTCGAGGGCTGCTTCGTGCAGGGCAATCCGCTGGACTGGGTAGCGCGCAACCGCTCCAAGCCCGGTCGCGAGGCCGGCCTGGACACTTGGGTCCTGCATGCCAGCAGCGCCTGGAGCAGGCAGCACCTGGACATGCCCAAGGAAGCGGTGATCGAGCATCTCCACGGCGCCTTCGCGGAAATGATCGGCTGCGCCGTACCGGCACCGAACTTCAGCCTCGCCCACCGCTGGCTCTACGCCCGGCCGAGCCAGGCGCACCAGTGGGGTACCCTGGCCGATGCCGATCTGGGCCTCTACGCCTGTGGCGACTGGTGCCTGTCCGGCCGAGTGGAGGGTGCCTGGCTAAGCGGCCAGGAAGCTGCCCGCCGCCTGCTCGAGCACCTGTGACCGCACCGCCGCCCGTGCGACAAGTTGCTGCTATCAAGATGGACGGCCGGGCGGCCGTCCAACGCTGAACCCACCTACCTCAGCCGCTCGCCTCCCGTCCAATCCTGTACAAGTCGTTTGACCCGTACAACTTTTTGCCTATGATTACAAAAAAACTGTACATGCAAATTACCCTGTACAACTCATGTCCAGGTAGCGCCCCATGCCCACGCCCTTCGATCTGCCACAGCGCCCCAAACTAGGTATCAGCGCCTGCCTGCTCGGCGAACCCGTGCGCTACAACGCAGGGCACAAAGAGTCACGCTTGGGCAGCCATAGTCTGTCGCACTACTTCCCCGACCTGCCGGTAGAAGAAGCGGGCCGCCTCAACGACCCGGCGCTACGGGAAAACTTCCTCACCCGCGTCTACGCCTATGCGCAATGGCAGGAGCTCTGCCGCCAGGGCCTCAGCCCCAGGGCGATCATCGACTTCCATTCCCGCTACAAGTACCAGCTGATGGCCAACGACCCACGGCAGTACAAGGCCTTGGGCCGCCTGCTCGGCAGCATCGGCCAGCATCCGCTGCAAGACATCGCCCCGCGCTACTTCTCGATGCTGATGGCGGCGCTGAAGAGGTGCGCCACCCGCCGCACCCACAGCAACGTGCTGCAGCACCTCTGCGGTTACCTCAAACGCCATCTGGACCGCGACGAGAAGGCCGAGATCCAGCGCCTGATTGTGCAGTACCGCTCCGGCATAGTCCCGCTGGTAGTCCCTCTCACCTTGCTCAAGCACCACTTCAACGACCACCCGGATAGCTACATCGCCCAGCAGGTCTACCTGCAGCCGCATCCGGAAGAACTCGGCCTGCGCAACGCCCTCTAGCCATGGACAACACTTCCGATAGCCCACGGGAGAGCGACTACCAGGCCGCCCTGGCCAAGGGTCTGCTGCCGATTCGCGAAGTTGCGCGGCAGACTGGCGTCAACCCGGTGACGCTGCGCGCCTGGGAACGCCGCTACGGCCTGATTGTGCCGCTGCGTACTGGCTCGGGGCACCGCCTCTACAGCACAGAGGATGTGGCGCGCATCCGCCTGATCCTCACCTGGATGGAACGCGGCATTGCGGTAGGCCAGGTCAAGGGCTTGCTCAACACCCCGCAGGCACCAACTGCAGCGGACACCTCGCCGGCTTCACTCTGGGAAGAGCAGCGCCGCTACCTGATGCAGGCCATCGCCAACCTGGCCGAGCGCCAGTTGGACGAGCGCTTCAATGCCGCCATGGCGCTCTACCCGCCCCTGGCCGTCTACCGCCAGCTACTGCAGCCCCTGCTGGATGAGCTGGAGCAACGCTGGCGCGGCCAGTTCGGCGGTCAGGTCGAGCGCGTATTTCTCCACTCCTGGCTGCGCACCAAGCTGGGCGCGCGCATCTACCACAACAACCGCCAATGCGGCGGAGCCCCGCTGCTGCTGGTAAACGGCTCCGACCTGCCAATGGAGCCGGGCCTCTGGCTCACCGCCTGGCTCGTCAGCAGCGCCGATTGCTCCGTGGAAGTGCTCGACTGGCCGGTGCCCGCGGTCGAGCTGAGCCTGGCGGTGGCGCGCATCCAGCCTCGCGCCCTGCTGCTCTACTCCAGCCAGCCGCTGCGCCCGGACCAATTGCTCAGGCTGCTCAACGGCCACCCATGCCCCTGCCTGCTGGGTGGCCCTGCAGCGGCCATCCACCAGACCGGAGTCGAGCCCGGCACCACGCTGGTCGAATCCCCGCTGGACGCACTCCAGGCCCTGCTCGACCTCGGCCTGCTGCATGACCGATAAAGGAAAGACTCATGCGCCAACTCATGTGGTTCCGCACCGACCTGCGGGTGCTGGACAACAGCGCCCTGCTCGCTGCTCTTCAGGCCGGCCCCACGCTCGCCATGTACATCATCAGCCCCAGCCAGTGGCGAGCCCACGAAGACGCCCCGGCCAAGGTGGACTTCTGGCTGCGCAACCTCGCCGAGCTGGCCAAGTCCCTGCGCCAGCTGAATGTGCCGCTGCTGGTCCGCCACACCGACACCTGGGCAGAGGCACCGCAGCTGGTCCGGGAACTGTGCCACGAGCTCGACCTGGGCACGGTGCGGGTCAACGAGGAATACGGCGTCAACGAAAGTCGACGCGACCAACAGGTGGCCGCCACACTGGCCGCGGACGGCATCCACCTGGAAAGCCACCTTGACCAGCTGTTCTTCCGCCCCGGCAGCCTGCTTACCCGGTCGGGCGGCTATTTCCAGGTCTACAGCCAGTTCCGCAAGCTTTGCTACCAGCGCCTGCACAGCGCCCTGCCGAGTTGCCTTCCCGCCCCGCGTCCCCAGGCCGACCTGGGGATCGTCAGCGACGTCCCGCCCACCAGGGTGGAGGGGTTTCCTACCCCGCCGGACAGCCTGCGCCAGCTCTGGCCGGCGGGCGAGGATGTGGCCCGCGACCGGCTGGACACCTTCGCCCTGGAAGAGCTCTGGTGCTATGAAGAGCGCCGCGACTTCCCCGCCCAGCCCGGCACCAGCCAGCTCTCCCCCTACCTCGCGGCCGGCGTGCTCTCACCCCGCCAGTGCCTGCACGCGGCCCTGCAGGGAAATCAGGGTGAATTCGACAGCGGCAACCCCGGTGCCGTCTGCTGGATCAACGAACTGCTCTGGCGCGAGTTCTACAAGCACATCCTGGTGGGCTACCCGCGGGTCTCCCGCCACCGCGCTTTCCGCCAGGAAACCGAGAACCTGGCCTGGCGCCACGCCCCGGACGAACTGGCGGCGTGGCAGCAGGGCCGCACTGGCATCCCGATAATCGACGCCGCCATGCGCCAATTGCTGGCCACCGGCTGGATGCACAACCGCCTGCGCATGGTGGTAGCCATGTTCCTCACCAAGAACCTGCTGATCGACTGGCGCGAGGGCGAACGCTGGTTCATGCGCCACCTGATCGACGGCGACTTGGCGGCGAACAATGGCGGCTGGCAGTGGAGCGCCTCCACCGGTACCGACGCCGTGCCCTATTTCCGCATCTTCAACCCTATCAGCCAGTCCCGACGCTTCGATCCGGACGGCCGCTTCCTGCGCCGCTGGCTGCCGGAGCTGGAGCACCTGGACGAGCGAGATATCCACAACCCCGCAGGCCTCGGCGGGCTCTTCGGTGTGGATGGCTATCCCGCGCCGCTGGTGGACCTTTCCCTCAGCCGCGAACGAGCCCTGGCGGCCTTCAGGAACCTGGCGGAGCGCTCTGAGCAGGTTGCTGCTGCTCCGCCTGTTGGGCTTCGCTGAACTCAGCCCAACCTACGACCGGCGCCCAGTCGGCTGCCAATAAAAAACCGGGCGTCAGGCCCGGTTTATGGTCTTGCAGCTATACCTCAGAAGGACAGGCGATAGTGCAGGTTGTAGGTCTCGATGCCATCGTTCGGCTGCTTGATGCCGGCGTTGGAGTAGTGCATGGCGCGAATGCCGACTTCCTGATTGGCGAAGCGCAGGCCCAGGCCCAGGCGATCTTCGAACTGGAAGGAGGAACTCAGGTCGTTGTCTTCCAGCTCGGTGCTGTCGAACACGGCGACGCCGATACCGGCTTCGACATAGGGCTTTACGGTCTCGCCAGCGAATTCGTAGACGAATACGGGGGAGAAGGACAGGCTGTGGTTACTGGCGGTCTCGTCGCCATCCCAGTAGGTGTAGGCAGCATCCCAGTAACCGGTCAGGCGTCCTACGTCGCTTTGGAACCAGCTGCTGGAGAAGTCGAACTGAGTGCCCAGCCGGTAGGTCATGGTGGATTCACCGGTCTGGCCGATGTCCAGGGAGACGCCTGCTGCCTGGGCGGAGACGGCCTGACCGAGAGAAATGGCTGCAACTGCGGCCCAGCAGAAAAACTTCTTCATTCAAAACAGTCCTTTTTCTGAAGCGCTGACAGAAAGTGTTAATACCTGTCAGCGATTATAGATAGCTTTTTAATCGGGGAAAGCAATCTAGGCCACTTTCGCCTCAGTCTGGGAACTTGTCCACTCGGGCAGAGTCGCCCCAGAGAATCGGCAGTACTTCCTGCATCGCCGCCGGGGCGCCGCTGGACCAGAAGCGGCAGCGCTCGGCCTGTCCCGCCGCCAGCAGACCACGCGCATCCAGCAGGCGCTGCAGTTGTCGGGCCACCGCGGCACCGGTGTCGATCAGGCTGACCGAGTCCGGCACCAGCTGGTGCAGCAGCGGGCGCAGGAAGGGGTAATGGGTGCAGCCGAGGATCAGCGTGTCGCAGCCTTCGGCCAGCAGGGGCTTGACGTAGCCGGCCAGCAACTGGCGGGTATCCGGCCCCATCAGGTCACCGGCCTCGATGCGTTCCACCAGTCCCGGGCAGGGCTGGGTGATCACCCGCACATCACCGGCGAAACGGTCCAGCAGCGCGGCAAACTTGGCGCTCTTCAAGGTGCCGGTGGTCGCCAGTACGCCCACCACACCGCTGCGGGTGGCGGCGGCTGCGGGTTTTACCGCCGGTTCCATGCCCACGATCGGCAGCTGTGGATAACGCTCGCGCAGGTCGGCCACAGCCGCGACCGTGGCGGTGTTGCAGGCCAGCACCAGCGCCTTGGCGCCCTGGCCGAGAAGGAACTCGGCGATCCGATGGCTGCGTTCGCGGATGAAGTCGGCGCTCTTCTCGCCATAGGGCACATGGCCGCTGTCAGCGACATAGAGCAATGATTCACGGGGTAGCAGTGCGCGGATTTCCCGCAATACCGAAAGGCCGCCAACGCCCGAGTCGAAGACCCCGACCGTGGCCACCTCAGGCATGCCGAACCCCGCAGACTTCGCAGGCCGGATCGCGCTTGACCCGCAGTTCGCGGAAACGGCTGCCGAGGGCATCCACCAGCAGCAGGCGCCCCACCATGGGTTCGCCGAAGCCGGCCAGCAGCTTGAGCGCTTCCAGCGCCTGCAGGCAGCCCACCAGCCCCACCAGCGGGCCGACTACGCCGGCTTCGCTGCAGGTCAGCTCGGCTTCGCTGCCATGGCCGTAGAGGCAGTGGTAGCAGGGGCTTTCCGGGCGGCGTGGATCGAACACCGAAAGCTGGCCTTCGAGGCGGATGGCGGCGCCGGACACCAGCGGCTTGCCGGCAGCCACGCAGGCGGCATTGACCGCTTCGCGGGTGCCGAAATTGTCGGTGCAGTCCAGCACCAGGTCCACGGCGGCCACGGCGGCGGCCAGGGAATCCTCATCCAGTGCACGGGAATGGGGTACCAGGCGCACTTCCGGGTTCAGCGCGGCGAGACGGGCCATGGCCGAGTCGACCTTGCTGCGCCCGACGCTCTGGCTGTCGTGGACGATCTGCCGCTGCAGGTTGGTCATGTCGACCGTGTCGAAATCCGCCAGGTGCAGCTCGCCGACGCCGGCAGCGGCCAGGTAGAGGGAAACCGGAGAACCCAAGCCGCCGAGCCCGACGATCAGAGCGCGGGCCTGTTTCAGCCGCAGCTGGCCGTCGATGTCGATCTGCGGCAAGAGGATCTGCCGGCTGTAGCGGAGGAGTTCCTGGTCGCTCAGCATGGCCATTGTCCAAGGGAGATGCGTTCATGGCCGCCGAGGTCGCAGCGGCTTTCGACCCGCTTGAAGCCCTGGCGGGTCAACAGTTCGCGCACTGCGGCGGCCTGGTCGAAACCGTGTTCCAGCAGCAGCCAGCCACCGGGCAGCAGGTGCCGGGGCGCGTCCTGGATGATCTGGCGGATGTCGTCCAGGCCGTCGGCACCGGCCACCAGGGCACTGACGGGCTCGAAGCGCACATCGCCTTCGGCCAGGTGCGGGTCCTGGGCGGCGATATAGGGCGGGTTGCTGACGATCAGGGCGAAACGCTGCTCGCCCAGGGCAGAGAACCAGTGGCTCTCGACGAAGCGGGCATTGTCCAGCTTGATCCGGGCGCGGTTGCGTTCGGCGAGCTGCACGGCAGCGGATACCCGGTCCACGCCCGTGACCTTCCAGCCGAGGCGTTCGCAGGCCAGTGCCAGGGCGATGGCGCCGGTACCGGTGCCGAGGTCGAGCACCTCGGCAGAGCTCGCCGGCAGCAGGGCCAGGGCGGTTTCCACCAGCAATTCGGTGTCGGGGCGCGGGATCAGGGTATCCGGCGCCACTTCCAGGTCCAGGCTCCAGAAGCCCTGGTGACCGAGGATGTAAGCCACCGGCTCACCGCTGCGGCGGCGCTCCAGGAATGCGGAGTAACGGTCGGCCACTTCAGTGGAAACCACCCGCTCCGGCCAGGTGTGCAGGAAGCTGCGCGGCTTGCCCAGGGCAGCGGCGAGCAGCAGTTCGGCGTCGAGGCGCGGAGTGGGCGAATCCGGTAGGTTGGCCTGGCTGAGGAGGCTGGCGATGATGGTCACGCTCAGTCTCCCAGGGCCGCCAGCTGGTCGGCCTGGTATTCGGCGAGCAGCGGCTCGATCACCGCGTCCACGCCGCCGGCCATGATGTCGTCCAGCGCGTAGAGCGTGAGGTTGATGCGGTGGTCGGTGACCCGGCCCTGCGGGAAGTTGTAGGTGCGGATGCGCTCGGAGCGGTCGCCGGAGCCCACCAGCAGGCGGCGGGTATCGGACATTTCCTTGTGCGCGGCGGCTTCCTGCTGGTCGTTCAGCTTGGCCGCGAGCCAGGCCATGGCCTTGGCGCGGTTCTTGTGCTGGGAACGCTCTTCCTGGCACTCGACCACGATGCCCGAGGGAATGTGGGTGATGCGCACGGCCGAGTCGGTCTTGTTCACGTGCTGGCCACCGGCGCCGGAAGCGCGGTAGGTGTCCACCCGCAGGTCGGCGGGGTTGATCTCGATGGCGGCCTGCTCGTCCGGCTCCGGCAGCACCGCCACGGTGCAGGCGGAGGTATGGATACGGCCCTGGGATTCGGTTTCCGGCACCCGCTGCACGCGGTGCGCGCCAGACTCGAACTTGAGCTTGGAATAGACGTTGTCACCCTCGACCCGGGCGATCACTTCTTTATATCCGCCGTGCTCGCCCTCGTTCTCGGAGAGGATCTCGACACGCCAGCCCTGGCGCTCGGCGTAGCGCGAGTACATGCGGAACAGGTCGCCGGAGAAGATCGCCGCCTCGTCGCCGCCGGTGCCGGCACGAACTTCGAGGAAGACGTTGCGCCCGTCATTCGGGTCCTTGGGCAGCAGCATGCGCTGCAGGCGGTCTTCCAGCTCCACCAGCCGCTCGCGGGCATCGGCCACTTCCTCCTCGGCCATCTCGCGCAGGTCCGGGTCGCTGTCCTTGAGCAGGGCCTGGGCACCTTCGAGGTCGCCCTGCACCTTGCGGAACTCACGGAAGGCCAGGATCACCGGTTCGACCTCGGCGAACTCCTTGGAATAGGCGCGGAACTTGCCTTGGTCACTGATGACTTCGGCATCGCCGAGCAGGGCGGTGAGTTCCTCGTAGCGATCCTGGAGGAGGTCAAGCTTGTTCAGCAGGGAAGCTTTCATTGCGAACGTTTATCCGAGCCCTCGTCGAGGGCGAAGAGTTCCTGGGCCACGGCCAGCGCATCGAAGCGCCCGTCGGCGGAGAGTTTCTTCAGTTGCACGCTGGGAGCATGCAGCAGCTTGTTGGTGAGGCCACGGGCGAGCTGGGCCAGCGCTTCCTCGGCGGACGTGCCGTTCTGTAACAGGCGCAGGGCCCGGGCCAGCTCGTCGTCGCGCTGGCGCTCGGCCTGCTGGCGGTAGGCGCGCAGCACGTCCACCGCGGCCAGCTCGCGCAGGCGCTGCATGAAGTCCTCGACCCCGGCGCCGACCAGCTCCTCCGCGGCCTGGGCGGCACCCTGGCGACTCTTGAGGTTTTCCGCGACCACCTCATGCAGGTCATCCACGGTATAGAGGTAGACATCATCCAACTCGCCCACTTCGGGTTCGATGTCGCGCGGCACGGCGATGTCGACCATGAAGATCGGCTTGTGCCGGCGCTGCTTCAGCGCGCGCTCCACGGCGCCCTTGCCGAGGATCGGCAGCTGGCTGGCGGTGGAGCTGATGACGATGTCGCTGTTGACCAGTTCCTGGGGCATGTCGGCCAGCAGCACGGCGTGGGCGCCGAACTCCTCGGCCAGGATGCTGGCGCGCTCCAGGGTGCGGTTGGCGACCACGATGCGCTTCACGCCCTGCTCGTGCAGGTGACGGGCGACCAGGGTGATGGTCTCGCCGGCGCCGATCAGCAGCGCCTGGCTGCGGTGCAGGTCGGAGAATATCTGCTTGGCCAGGCTGACGGCGGCGAACGCCACGGAAACCGGGTTCTCGCCGATGGCGGTATCGGTGCGCACCGTCTTGGCGGTGCTGAAGGTAGCCTGGAACAGGCGGCCGAGCAGCGGGCCGACGGTGCCGGCCTCGCGCGCCACGGCGTAGGCGGACTTCATCTGGCCGAGGATCTGCGGCTCGCCAAGGACCATGGAGTCCAGCCCGGAGGCGACGCGCATCATGTGGCGGACCGCGTCGTCGTCGGTGTGCACATAGGCACAGGCGCGCAGTTCTTCCAGGCTAAGGTTGTGGTAGCCGGCCAGCCAGGCGAGCACTTCATCGGCGCTGGGGTGGTCCTGCTCCAGGTAGAGCTCGCTGCGGTTGCAGGTGGAGAGGATGGCCGCCTCGCGGCTGGGCGTGATGCGACACAGCTGCTGCAGGGCCTCCACCAACTGCTCGGGGGTGAAGGCCACGCGTTCGCGGACATCTACCGAGGCGGTCTTGTGGTTGATACCTAGAGCAATGAAGGCCATGCAGGGTCGCTAACTGAATCAGGAGGGCGCGCAATTGTCCTACTTCACCCGTACGACGACAACCACCGCCGATAATTGTCTCACCGAACAGGTTTTTGCCCGCTGCCGGTCGGGCCGAGCCCCATGTGCTTGCCGGAAGGCTTGTGTCATGATGAGCCACCGCTGGTTAGTCGCCCTCCGTCTCTATGAATAGATCCCTCGCGTTGCTGACCGCCCTGCTGTTCCTCGGCGGCTGTCAGAGCTTGACCCACAAGTCCCCGGACGGCGCCCCGTCGGTCGAGGAAGGCAGCAAGGCCTCCGCGCCCGCCAAGCCCGAGGTCTATGGCTCGTTCAGCCGCGAAACCCTCTATGCCCTGCTCGCCGCCGAACTGGCCGGGCAACGCAATCGCTTCGATATCGCCCTGGGCAACTACGTACAGCAGGCCAATGCAACCCAGGACCCGGCAGTCGCCGAGCGCGCCTTCCGCATAGCCGAGTACCTCGGCGCCGACCAGGCTGCACTGGATACCGCCCTGATCTGGGCCAAGAACGCACCCGACAACCTCGACGCCCAGCGCGCCGCCGCCGTGCAGCTGGCCCGCGCCGGCCGCTACGACGAAGCCATGGCCTATATGGAGAAAGTGCTCCAGGGCCAGGGCGACACCCATTTCGATTTCCTCGCCCTCTCCGCCGTGGAAACCGACGCCGATACCCGTGCCGGCCTGCTGCAGAGCTTCGACCGCCTGCTGGCCAAGCACCCGCATAACAGCCAACTGGTGTTCGGCAAGGCCGTGCTGCTGCAACAGGACGGCCGCACCGAAGAAGCCCTGACCCTGCTCGAAGGCGTGCCGTCCGACGACAAGGAAATCGCCCCTATTCTGCTCCGCGCCCGCCTGCTGCAGAGCCTGGAGCGTGGCGACGAGGCCCTGCCGCTGCTGCAGAAGGCCATCAAGCAGCACCCGAATGACAAACGCCTGCGCCTCACCTACGCCCGTATGCTGGTGGAGCAGGACCGCCTGGACGAGGCCAAGTCCGAGTTCGCCGGACTGGTCCAGCAGTTCCCCGATGACGACGACCTGCGCTACTCCCTGGCCCTGGTGTGCCTGGAAGGCGAGGCCTGGGACGAAGCCCAGGTCTACCTGGAAGAGCTGGTGGACCGCGGCAGCCACGTCGACTCGGCCCACTACAACCTCGGCCAGGTCTATGAAAAGCGCGGCGACAAGGACAGCGCGCTGATCGAGTACGCCCTGGTCGGGCCCGGCAACGACTACCTGCCGGCGCAGATCCGCCAGGCGGAAATCCTCCTGGATAGTGGCCGAGCCGATGAAGCCGAGGCGCGCCTGGCCAAGGCCCGGGACACCCAGCCCGACTATGCCATCCAGCTTTACCTGATCGAGGCCGAGAGCCTGGCCAAGCGCCAGCAGCCGCAGCGCGCCTGGAAGGTCATCCACCAAGGCCTGCAGCAGTTCCCCGACGACCTGAACCTGCTCTACACCCGCGCCATGCTGGCCGAGAAGCGCAACGACCTGGCCCAGCTGGAGAAAGACCTGCGCTTCATCATCGAGCGCGAGCCGGAAAACGCCATGGCGCTGAACGCCCTGGGCTACACCCTGGCCGACCGCACCACGCGCTACGACGAAGCCAAGAAGCTGGTGGAACAAGCCCACAAGCTCAACCCTGAGGACCCGGCCATCCTCGACAGCCTCGGCTGGGTGAACTACCGCATGGGCAACCTGGACGAGGCCGAACGGTTCCTGCGCCAGGCCCTCCAGGAGTTCCCCGACCATGAAGTGGCCGCCCATCTGGGCGAAGTGCTCTGGGCCCGCGGCAAGCAGGCCGAAGCCCGCAAGGTCTGGGCCGAAGCCCTGCAGAAGCAGCCCGATAGCGCCATTCTCCGTGACACCATGCAACGCCTGACCGGCGCCGGAACCCTCTGATCCATGCGTTTACCTAAGCTCCTGGCCGCCGCTGCGCTGGTCCTGCTCAGCGGCTGTGCCGCCCTCGCTCCCCACGAAACCCTGGAAGGCCAGGGTGACCAGGCCACCTGGAAAGCCCACAAGGCCCAGATCAGTGCCCTCGATGGCTGGCAGATCAGTGGCAAGGTGGGCATTCGCGCGCCCAAGGACTCCGGCAGCGGCACCCTGTTCTGGCTGCAGCGCCAGGACTACTACGACATCCGCCTCTCGGGCCCGCTGGGCCGCGGCGCCGCGCGCCTGACCGGGCGCCCCGGCGAAATCGTCCTGGAAGTGGCCAACCAGGGCCGCTACCAGGCCGAATCCCCCGAGGCCCTGCTGGAAGAACAACTCGGCTGGCGCCTGCCGGTTTCCCACCTGCTCTGGTGGGTGCGCGGCCTGCCCGCCCCGGAAACCCGCAGCCACCTGACGCTCGACGGCGCCAGCCACCTGTCCCGCCTGGAGCAGGACGGCTGGCAGGTGCAGTACCTCAGCTACGTCCAGCAGAACGGCTACTCCCTGCCCGAACGCATCAAGCTGCAGGGCGAGGACCTCGACATCACCCTGGTGATCAAGGACTGGCAGCCGCGCCAGCTCGGCCAGTGATGCAGGACGCGCAACTCATCCTGCCGGCCCCGGCCAAGCTCAACCTGATGCTGCACATCCTCGGCCGCCGCGCCGACGGCTATCACGAGCTGCAGACCCTCTTCCAGTTCCTCGACCATGGCGACGAACTGGGCTTCTCCCTGCGCCAGGATGGTGAAATCCACCTGCGCACCGAGGTGCCCGGCGTTCCCCACGACAGCAACCTGATCGTCCGCGCCGCGCGCAAGCTGCAGGCCGAATCCGGCTGCCGGCTCGGCGCTGACATCTGGCTGGACAAGCGCCTGCCCATGGGCGGCGGCATCGGCGGCGGCAGCTCCGACGCCGCCACCACCCTGCTCGGCCTGGACCACCTGTGGAACCTGGGCTGGAGCGAGGACCGCCTGGCCGAACTGGGCCTTTCCCTGGGCGCCGACGTGCCGGTTTTCGTGCGCGGCCGCGCGGCCTTTGCCGAGGGAGTCGGCGAGCAGCTGACGCCGGTGGAGCTGCCGGAACCCTGGTTTCTCGTCGCCGTACCGCAAGTCTTTGTCAGCACAGCAGAAGTTTTCTCCGATCCCGAGTTGACACGAAATACGCCGCCCATTAAAGTTCGCAGCCTTCTTGAGGGGGGCGGTCGAAACGACTGCCAGCCGGTGGTCGAAAAGCGTTACCCGGATGTACGTAACGCGCTGATCTTGTTGAGTAAATTTACTTCAGCTAGATTGACCGGCACTGGAGCTTGTGTGTTTGGGAGCTTCCCAAACAAGGGCGATGCTGATAAAGTTCGCCGCCAACTTCCGGCCACTCTGCCGAGCTTTGTCGCTCAGGGGCGTAACATCTCGATGTTGCACCGCAAGCTGCAAAGGCTGGCTTGAGAAGGAATGCAAGGCATTCGGTTGTACGATACAGGGGCGTCGCCAAGCGGTAAGGCAGCAGGTTTTGATCCTGCCATGCGTTGGTTCGAATCCAGCCGCCCCTGCCATTAACCCACCAGGTTATGCGCACAACGAAACGAAAGTCCTGCAGAGCAAGTTATACACATAGGGGCGTCGCCAAGCGGTAAGGCAGCAGGTTTTGATCCTGCCATGCGTTGGTTCGAATCCAGCCGCCCCTGCCATACACTTGAAAAGCTGTTCAAAAGCCCACGGCCTTTGAACGGCTTTTTGATTCATCAGGTCTACCCTCAGCCGGCAGGTACTGCGCGTGTCCAAGATGATGGTCTTCACGGGGAATGCCAACCCCGATCTGGCGCGTCGCGTCGTTCGTCAACTGCATATCCCCCTCGGCGATGCCTCCGTAGGCAAGTTCTCCGACGGCGAAATCAGTGCTGAAATCAACGAGAACGTCCGCGGCAAGGACGTCTTCCTGATCCAGCCGACTTGCGCACCGACCAACGATAACCTGATGGAACTGGTGGTGATGGCCGACGCCTTCCGCCGTTCCTCGGCGTCCCGCATCACTGCAGTCATCCCCTACTTCGGCTATGCCCGCCAGGACCGCCGTCCGCGCTCCGCCCGCGTGGCAATCAGCGCCAAGGTAGTGGCCGACATGCTGACCGTGGTCGGTATCGACCGCGTGCTCACCGTCGACCTGCACGCCGACCAGATCCAGGGCTTCTTCGATATCCCCGTGGACAACATCTACGGCTCCCCGGTCCTGGTCGATGACATCGAAGACCAGCGCTTCGAAAACCTGATGATCGTCTCTCCGGACATCGGCGGCGTGGTTCGCGCCCGTGCCGTGGCCAAGTCCCTGGGCGTCGACCTTGCCATCATCGACAAGCGTCGTCCCAAGGCCAACCAGTCCGAAGTCATGCACATCATCGGCGATGTCGAAGGCCGCACCTGCGTGCTGGTCGACGACATGGTCGACACCGCTGGCACCCTCGGCCACGCCGCCAAGGCCCTGAAGGACCACGGCGCCGCCAAGGTGTACGCCTACTGCACCCACCCGGTGCTGTCCGGCCGTGCCATCGAGAACATCGAAAATTCCGTGCTGGACGAGTTGGTGGTGACCAACACCATCCCCCTGTCCGCCGCGGCGCAAGCCTGTTCGCGTATCCGCCAGCTGGATATCGCACCGGTTGTGGCTGAAGCGGTTCGCCGCATCAGCAATGAGGAATCGATCAGCGCGATGTTCCGCTAAGCGGGCATCCCTGACGATACGCGCCCCGCTACGGCGGGGCTTTTTGCCCAACCGCCCGGATGCTGGTCGCAAGCATTACGGGCGTTTTGGTTATTTTGGAGAAATGCAATGTCCGAGTTTGCCCTGAATGCCGAAGCGCGTTCTGACCTGGGGAAAGGTGCGAGCCGCCGCCTGCGTCGTAACGCCAACCTGGTTCCCGCTGTTGTATACGGCGGCGAGAAAGCCCCGCAATCCGTAAGCCTGCTGGCCAAAGACCTGGCCAAGCTGCTGGAAAACGAAGCTGCCTTCAGCCACGTGATCGCCCTGAACGTTTCCGGCGCTACCGAAACCGTTCTGATCAAGGCCCTGCAGCGTCATCCGGCCAAAGGCTTCGTACTGCATGCTGACTTCCAGCGCGTAGTTGCCGGCCAGAAACTGACCGCCCACGTACCCCTGCACTTCATCAACGAAGCTACCTCCGTTGGCGTGAAGCAAGGCGGCGGCGAAGTTTCCCACACCATCTCCGAAGTCGAAGTCTCCTGCCTGCCGAAAGACCTGCCGGAGTTCATCGAAGTCGACCTGGCCAAGGTCGAAGTCGGTCAGACCATTCACCTGTCCGACATCAAGGCACCGAAAGGCGTTGAGCTGGTGGCCCTGGCCCACGGCAACGACCTGGCAGTTGCCAACATCCACGCTTCCCGCGTGGTGAAGGAAGACGAGGAAGGCGCCGCCGAGTAATTTCTTACTCTGCATAGCCTGATAAAGGGCCCCTGTAGTGACTGCCATCCAACTGATCGTCGGCCTGGGTAACCCCGGCCCTGAATACGACCAGACCCGGCATAACGCGGGGGCCCTTTTCGTTGAGCGCCTGGCGGACCGCGAACGCGCCAACCTGAGCCTCGACAAGAAGTATTTCGGCCTGGTCGGGAAATTCTCCCATCAAGGCCGCGACGTTCGTCTGTTGATCCCCACCACCTACATGAACCGCAGCGGCCAGTCCGTAGCGGCCCTGGCTGGGTTCTTCCGCATTCCCCCCGAGGCCATCCTGGTGGCCCACGACGAACTCGACATGCCCCCCGGCGTCGCCAAGCTCAAGACCGGCGGCGGCCACGGCGGCCACAACGGGTTGCGCGACATCATCGCCCAGCTCGGCAACCAGAATTCGTTCCATCGCCTGCGGCTTGGCATCGGCCATCCGGGGCACAGCAGCCTGGTTTCCGGTTTCGTACTCAGCCGCGCTCCGCGCAGCGAGCAGGAACTCCTGGACACCAGCATCGACTTCGCCCTCGGCGTGCTGCCGGAAATGCTCGCCGGTGATTGGACCAAAGCGATGCAGAAGCTGCACAGCCAGAAGGCTTGACCCCACTCCGCGCAGAGGCACATACCATGGGATTCAATTGCGGCATCGTAGGCCTGCCCAACGTCGGCAAGTCCACCCTGTTCAACGCCCTGACCAAGTCCGGCATCGCTGCGGAGAACTTCCCCTTCTGCACCATCGAGCCGAACAGCGGCATCGTGCCGATGCCCGACCAGCGCCTCAACGCCCTGGCCGAGATCGTCAAGCCCGAGCGTGTGATCCCCACCACCATGGAATTCGTCGACATCGCCGGCCTGGTGGCGGGCGCCTCCAAAGGCGAAGGCCTGGGCAACAAGTTCCTCGCCAACATCCGCGAGACCGACGCCATCGCCCACGTGGTGCGCTGCTTCGAAGACGACAACGTCATCCACGTTTCCAACAGCGTCGACCCCAAGCGCGACATCGAGATCATCGAGCTCGAACTGATCTTCGCCGACCTCGATAGCTGCGAGAAGCAATTGCAGAAGGTCGCCCGCAACGCCAAGGGTGGCGACAAGGACGCCCTGGCGCAGAAAGCCCTGCTGGAAAAACTCATCCCCCACTTCAGCGAAGGCAAGCCGGCGCGCTCTCTGCTGAAGAACCTGGGTGACGAGGAGAAGCGCCTCGTTCGCGGCTTCCATCTGCTTACCAGCAAGCCGGTGATGTACATCGCCAACGTCGCCGAGGACGGCTTCGACAACAACCCGCACCTGGACGTGGTGAGAGCCATCGCCGAAGAAGAAGGCGCAATCGTGGTACCGGTCTGCAACAAGATCGAAGCCGAGATCGCCGAACTCGACGACGGCGAAGAGAAGGACATGTTCCTCGAAGCCCTCGGCCTCGAAGAGCCGGGCCTGAACCGCGTGATCCGTGCCGGCTACGACCTGCTCAACCTGCAGACCTACTTCACCGCCGGCGTGAAGGAAGTACGCGCCTGGACCGTCCGTGTTGGCGCCACCGCCCCGCAAGCCGCCGCAGTTATCCACACCGACTTCGAGAAAGGCTTCATCCGCGCTGAAGTGGTCGCCTATGACGACTTCATCCAGTACAAGGGTGAAAACGGTGCCAAGGAAGCCGGCAAATGGCGCCTGGAAGGCAAGGACTACATCGTCAAGGACGGCGACGTGATGCACTTCCGCTTCAACGTCTGATCCACGAAATAGCCCCGGACCTCCGGGGCTTTTCTTTGCAGCGCAACCCGTAGGTTGCGGCTGAGCTCCGCAAAGCCAACAAACCCAACGACTCCGCTGCCGGGCTTGACCAACTCAGCCCAACCCGCAACCCCGCGCCCGACATCTGCCCCAACCGGCATCCCAAGAATGGGTCGGGCGGCGATCCGCGAGCGAAGCGATACCCATCGCCCCATCCCAGACATGTCCCCGTCCTTCCCCCCTCTCCCGCCAAACGAGCACGCCAACCCGTCGCGCGCCCCTGAAGACGAACCCGCCGCCTAAACGATTGAAAGATCACAAAATTATCTAAGCGAAGGGGTTGACATCGCCCTGAGAGATACGGAAAATGCGCGCCACTCGGCTACATAGCTCAGTCGGTTAGAGCGCAGCATTCATAATGCTGATGTCCCAGGTTCAAGTCCCGGTGTAGCCACCATACAAAACAAAGGGTTAGCGAAAGCTAACCCTTTGTGTTTTCTGGGGTAGTGACTACAAAGTGACTACACCCTGTCTACGACGAAACATCCTCCGCCTTTAACTGCCTCACCAGACGATCACTCTTGAGCGACCAGATCTTGGGAGCGGCATAGCCAACAACGAACGAAAGCGCCCAGATACGTGCAAACGTAGCTGGAGATTCGTTAAGCATGCCGATGAAATAAAGGCCAAAAACGAAGCCAAGAACCCCGCCCACAAACAGCCGCATGCTTATCCAGAGACCTCTAGTGACCTGGAGATCAGGCGGGGCAATCTTCAGCTCATCGCGGTTTTTTGGCGGGCCATCGTGGTCAATCGTGGCGAGAATAGCCTGAACTATGCTCCCGAAGACTGCGCCAAAGGTACAGGCGATAAGAAGCCCTATGTCAAAAGCCTTGAAGCCTAAAAGGCTGAATTCCATTTCAGTTTCCTAGGTGAGGGTAACTATCCGACCGCTCGCAGCGGCTCTATCTCATGCTCAATCTCTTCGCCTGCCTCAGCGTAGGTGGTCGCCAAAGCATACTCAGTCTGCAGGTTCATCCAGAACTGGGCGGACGTGTCGAAGTAGCGGCCCAGGCGAAGGGCCATATCAGCCGTGATCCCACGACGCTCACGCACAATATCGTTCACGGTCGGTGCGGACACATGTAGCGCACGAGCGAGTGCGGCCGGAGCGATGCCCAGGGGCTCCAGGAACTCCTCCCGCAGAATCTCTCCAGGGTGAATGGGGCGCATGCCATTGATTGCCATGATGCCTCCTCCTCAGTGGTAATCGACTATCTCAACGTTTTCAGGGCCCGCCCCAGTCCACTCAAAGCAGATTCGCCACTGATCGTTGATCCTGATGCTGTATTGCCCAGCCCTGTTCCCAGCCAACTGCTCCAACCGATTGCCCGGTGGAGATCGCAAATCTCGGAGCTCGGTGGCTGCATTTAGCATCGCCAGCTTGCGGGTGACGACATTCAGAATGTTCCGCCAGCGCCGCGAATCGCCCGTTTCAAACAGAGCTTGGGTTTCCTGACATCGAAAGCTCAGAATCACGCTTTAATCCTTAACGTTAAGCGTTAAACAATACTAACCCACGCTACCGCACAGTGCCACCACCGAATGACGACTCTGCGCGAGAGGTGACAACCTCAGCGCCGACTCCAAATGATCCGGCGAGGCGAGATGTTCTTTTGGGCCGTTGGGCTTCGCTGCGCTCAGCGCCAGCATACGGAACCAGCCTTGCCCCAAACAAAAACACCCCGACGAGTCGGGGTGTTTTGCTTTACAGCGCGGATCAGGAGGCGGCGTTGCCGACTACTGCGCCGCGGGTTTCTTCACGGGTGCCGAGGTTCAGCACCTTGAACTGCACGGTGAGCAGCACTAGGAAGGCCGGGCCGATATAGAGGGCGATGCGGGTGTCTTCGAAGAAGGCCATGAGCACCACCACCAGCACCAGGAACGCCAGAGCCAGGTAGGAACTCACCGGGAACAGCCACATCCTGAATTGCAGCTTGTCCCGCTCGGTCTGGCTCAGGCCGCTGCGGAATTTCAGCTGCGCGAGCAGGATCAGTGCCCAGATCCAGCGCGGCACCTCGGGGAACCAGACGCCCATGTAGATGGCCACGGCGGTGATTTCCGCCACGCAGGTCACCAGCCAGAGGAACCAGTAGTTCCAGCCGGTGAGGAAACCGGCCAGCGGGCCGAGGTAGCCCTGGGCGTAGCGGCTGAAGGAGCCGGCCACGGGGTTGTGCACGGCCATCTCGCCGAGGGCGCGCATGATCACCAGGATGGCGAGGCCGCCGATGATGTAGGAGAGCATGATAGCCGGACCGGCCATCTGGATCGCCTTGACCGAACCGAGGAAAAGGCCGACGCCGATGCCGGTCGGCAATCGGGCCGCTTCCACTCCCCCTATCCCGTCAACAATTAGGAAAATTCTGAAAGCTTCTTCATCGCATAGACCCGGACTCACGCTTCGTGATGACGTTGCGCAGTCATCCATGCGAGGCAATCCACATGCAGATTCATGTTGGCGAGCGCAGGGAAGGTGACGTTCTGACATTGAGGGTTCTGGAAGGAGTCAGCGAATCAGTGTTGATGGAGATGCTGAAGGCGGAAGGCATCGAGATCCTGGTCGGGCCGATAGCCAATGGCACGGCGCGGATCGAGTTGCGGGCGCCAAAGCGGATGCTGGTATTGGAGGAGCGTGCCCTGCCGATGCCGGAGTCCCTGGCACTCGACTCCAGTTGACTCCGTGGACCCCGCTTCGGCGGGGTTTTCTTTTGGGGGGCGAGGCCCCCTGCGATGTCCAACTTCCCTCACCCTGGCCCTCTCCCGGAGTGAGAGGGAGCTGTCCGTGCCAGGCGAGTAGGAGCTGAGAGGGAATCTATTGGAATTCGCCTGGAGCTGGCCGGCTACAACGCGGCGAGGATGCCCTGGCCCACCACTCGGGTGGTTTCGAAGCCGAAGTCAGCCTTGCCTTCTTCCAGCAGGAAGTTTTCCACAGCCTTCTCCAGGCGCTTGGCCAGGGCGGGTTTCTGCCAGTGGTAGCGCAGCAACAAGGCGGTGCTGAGGATCGCGGCCAGGGGGTTGGCGCGGCCGCTGCCGGCGATGTCGGGGGCGCTGCCGTGGATGGGTTCGGCCAGGGCTATGTCCTGGCCCCAGTTGAGGGAAGGCGCGAGGCCAAGACCGCCGCTCCAGTGGCAGGCGAGGTCGGAGAGGATGTCGCCGAAGAGGTTGCTGGTAACGATCAGGTCGAAGGCTTCGGGCTGCTCCACCAGTTGCAGGGCAGCGAGATCCACCAGGCGTTCGTCGAGTTCGGCGGCCCAGCCTTCGCCTTCCAGCACTTCGCGGCAGGTGTCGCGGAACAGGCCGCAGGTGACGGGCAGGACATTGGCCTTGTGGACCAGGGTGATGCGTCGGGCCTTGCGTGCCTTGGCCACTTCCAGCGCGCGCAGGGCCAGGGCCTGGGTGGCGTCGCGGCTGATGACCCATTCGGCGATGGCCACGCCTTCGGATTCCCAGTGTTCGCGGCCGCAGTAGAGGCCTTCGCTGTTCTCGCAGAGGAGGATGAGGTCGACCCCCGGCCTGGGGGAAATGCTGGGCCAGCTGCGCACCGGGCGCAGGTTGGTGTTGAGCTTGAGCTGTTGGCGCAATTGCAGGATGGCACTGCGGTAGCCGACGACCCGTTGACCGGTGAGAGACGAGACGGCGCCGAACAGGCCGGCCCCGCACTCGAGCAGGGCCTGGAAGGTAGCATCCGGCACGGCGCTGCCGTGGCGCTGGAAGCAGTCCCAGCCTGCTTCGGCTTCCACCGTCTGCAGGTCGGGCAGGAGTTTCTCCAGCACTTGCACGGCCACCGGCACCACCTCGCGGCCAATGCCGTCCCCGGGAATCACGACAAGCTTGTACATGGGCTCACCTCAGGGAGGGTCGCGTCGCCAACAACAGGCCGGCAAAGATCAGCGCCCCACCGAACCAATGGTAAGCCTGCAGTCCCTCGCCCAACAGCAGGTAGCCGAGCAAGGCGGTGAAAACTGGCATCAGGTAATTGGTGAGCACGGCCTTGGCCACGCCCAGCACGCGGATGCCCTGGTTCCACAGCAGGTAGGCCAGCAGCGAGGCGCAGATGCCGGTGTAGACAATGGCGGCGAGGTTATCCACAGAGCGTTCGAAGGTCTGCCCGCTGGCCAGTTCCAGCAGGTAGAAGGGCAACAGCAGGGGCACGCCGCAGAGCACCAGCGCCCCCAGCAACACCAGCGGCGGAAACTGGAAGTAGTGGCTCCAGCGGCGCAACAACAGGGTGTAGAGGGCCCAGTCGAGCACCGCAACGAGCATGATCAGGTCGCCGGGGTTGAACGACAGCGCGGCCAGTTGCGCCAACCGCCCCTGGGCGATCAGCACCAGCAGGCCGACGGTCGCCACCACAAGGCCGAGCCAGGCGCGCCTGGGTGGCCATTCGTTGAGCAGCACCCCGGCGCCGATGAAGGTAGCCAGCGGCAGGCAGGTGTTGAGCAGGGTCAGGTTGATGGCCACCGTGGTGCGCGCGGCGAAGTAGAGCAGCACGCTGAAGGTGCTGATCCCAAGGGCAGCCACCAGCAGCAGGCGCCAGCCGGCACGGCGCAGCTGGCTGCGGTGTTCCCACATGGGTCGTGCAACGAAGGGCAGGAGGATGGCGAGGGCCAGGCTCCAGCGCCAGAAGGCCAGGGTGAAGGGCGGGATGGCGTCGTGGAAGGCGCGGGCCACCAGGGCGTTGCCTGCCCAGAAGAGGCTGGCCACGAGCAGGCCGAGCCAAGCCAGGCCGACGGCCCGGCTGCTTTGTTGTGGCATGGTTCAGTTCTGTCCGAGTGGGCGCAGGCGGTACTGCGGCGGCAGTTGCTCCATGCCGCTGACGGTAACGTTGAGGTTCTTCCAGATGCCGTCCTTGATGCCGTAGATGCAGCCGTGGACGGAAAGCTCCTGGCCACGGTGCCAGGCATTCTGGACGATGGTGGTGTGGCTGACGTTGGCCACCTGCTGGATGACGTTCAGCTCGCAGAGGCGGTCCACCCGCTCTTCCTCGGTGGCAAACGTCGCCAGGTGGTCGCGCTGCTCGTAGTAGAGGTCGCGGATGGTGCGCAGCCAGCCGTCGATCAGGCCGTACTGGGTGTCGCGCATGGCGGCGCGGACGCCACCGCAGCCGTAGTGGCCGGTCACCAGTATGTGTTTCACCTTGAGCACGTCCACGGCGTACTGGATGACCGACAGGCAGTTGAGGTCGGTGTGCAGCACCACGTTGGCCACATTGCGGTGGACGAAGAGGTCGCCGGGCAGCATGCCGACGATCTCGTTGGCCGGCACGCGGGCGTCGGAGCAGCCAATCCAGAGGAATTCCGGCACCTGCTGCTTGGCGAGCTTGGAGAAGAAGTCCGGGTCGCGCTGCTTGATGTTTTCGGCCCAGCGCGCGTTGTTGTCGATCAGCTGTTGCAGGTCGCTCATGCTTCTTCTCCTTTTCTGGCTGGCGCACCTTACGGAGCGCCGGGAGCTTTGGCAATGGCCGGCGTCGGGCTCAGTCGATCAGGGTGCAGGCCATCACCAAGGCGTCTTCACGCCCGCCCACGGCCGGGTAGTAGTCGCGCCGGCGGCCGATCTCGTTGAAGCCGTAACGCTCATACAGCCGGTAGGCGGACTGGTTGCTCGCGCGCACTTCGAGGAAGCATTCCCCGGCCTGGAGTTCGCGGGCGCGCTCCATCAGGTGCTCCAGCAGGCGCAGGCCGAGGCCGCGGCCCTGGCTTTCCGGCTTGACGGTGATGTTCAGCAAATGGGCTTCGCCGACTATCACGTTGATCACGCCGTGGCCGACCTGCTGGCCACCTTCGAACATCAGCCAGCAGTCGTAGGACTTGAGGCTGTCGTTAAAGATGCCGCGGGTCCAGGGGTGGCTGAAAGCGGCAAATTCGATTTTCAGTACGGCATCGAGGTCCGCCTCGGTCATCGGGCGGAAGGAAACAGCATCGGTCATTCGGTGTTCTTCCAGCGGCGCATCACACGGCGCATGGCTTGCCAGAGTTCGGCCTTGCGCTGAGGCTCGTCCATCAACAGTTCGAGGCCCGGCAGTGCCCAGGCGGCGCCCAGGCCTTCGACCTGCAGTTCGCGGTTGAAGGCCTCGCTATCGGCTTCGCCGGCAAAGCGCACCGCCGGCAATCCCACCAGCCAGAGGCAGGCGCACTCGCCCTGCTCTTCCAGGCGTACACCGACGAAGCCCTGGACGAAGTCGCGGGCCGCGTCGGGGCCCTGGTCCATGCTGCCGCGGCTGAGCAGCGGCCAGCGTACCGGCTCGCCGATCAGTTGCGGGCTGTCGGGCAGGCCGGCGGCGCGCAGCAGGTCTTTCAGCAGCAGGTAGGCCGGGTCGCGGCTCTGGAAGGGCTCACCGGTGGGCAACTCCACCAGCAGCATGCAGTTGCCGGCGCGCAGCAATTGCATGGAGAAGCGCGGCGGAGGCAGCACTTCGACCTTGGCCGGCGTGGCCTCGGGCTCGGCGCTGGCCTCGAGCTGCACGGCCTGGCGCGGCGTGCTGCCGGGCCGGGGGATCTCGATCTTCGGCCGGGTGGAGGCCGGGCGCGCTTCGGCGACCGGGCTGGCCGGAGTGGTCTCGGCGACCGGCTTTGGTGCGTCCTCGAGGGGGACTTCCGGAGCCGGGGCGAGCAGTTCGGGGCGGGAGGGCGCGGCAAAGGGCAATGCCACGCGCGGCAGCCAGGTGGCTACCTGCATGGCATTGAGATACGCGCGACGACGGAGTTCAGCTATCAAACGTCAGCAACCTGTGGATGAGCCCTGCGCACACCTGCCTGCATCAGGTTCAGCGCATTGAGGTAGGCCTTGGCGGAGGCCACCACTATATCGGTATCGGCGCCATTGCCGTTGACGATTCGTCCGGCTTTTTCCAGGCGCACAGTCACTTCGCCCTGGGAATCGGTGCCCTCGGTGATGGCATTGACCGAGTAGAGCTGCAGGCTGGCCTCGGAGGAAGCCAGGCTTTCGATGGCCTTGAAGGTGGCGTCCACCGGGCCGGAACCCTCGGCGCTGGAGCCCTGCTCGACGCCGTCGATGGCCAGCACCAGCTTGGCGTGCGGTACCTCGCCCGTCTTGGACGCCACTTCCAGGTAGACCAGCTTGAAGTGTTCCGGGGCTTCGTCGCCCAGGGTGTCGGAGACCAGTGCCTGCAGGTCCTCGTCGAAGATCTCGTGCTTCTTGTCCGCCAGCTCCTTGAAGCGGGTGAAGGCGGCGTTCAGCTCGGCCTCGCTGGCAAGCGCAATGCCCAGCTCGTCGAGGCGGGTGCGGAAGGCATTACGCCCGGAGAGCTTGCCCAGCACCATCTTGTTGGTGTTCCAGCCGACGGACTGGGCGGACATGATCTCGTAGGTCTCGCGGTGCTTGAGCACGCCGTCCTGGTGGATGCCAGATTCGTGGGCGAAGGCGTTGGCGCCGACGATGGCCTTGTTCGGCTGCACCGGGAAACCGGTGATACCGGAGACCAGGCGCGAGGTGCTGAGGATGTGCGGGGTGTCGATGTTGGTGTAGACGCCAAGGACGTCCTGGCGAGTCTTGATGGCCATGACGATTTCTTCCAGCGCGGCGTTGCCAGCGCGCTCGCCCAGGCCGTTGATGGTGCATTCCACCTGGCGGGCGCCGACGGCCACCGCAGCCAGGGAGTTGGCCACGGCCAGACCCAGGTCGTTGTGGCAGTGCACCGAGAAGATCGCCTTGTCGGCATTGGGGATGCGCTGCAGCAGCTGGCGGATGGTTTCCGCGTACTGGTGGGGGATGGCGTAGCCGACCGTATCGGGAATGTTGATGGTGCGGGCGCCGGCATCAATGGCGGCCTCGATTATGCGGCAGAGGAAGTCGATCTCGGAGCGGCCGGCGTCCTCGCAGGAGAACTCCACGTCCTCGCAGAGGTTGCGCGCGCGCTTGACCGCGCGGACCGCCTGTTCCACCACCTGGTCCGGCTGCATGCGCAGCTTGTACTGCATGTGGATGGGGCTGGTGGCGATGAAGGTGTGGATGCGCGCGGAGTTGGCACCGACCAGGGCCTCGGCGGCGCGGTCGATATCGGCGTCCACCGCCCGCGACAGGCTGCACACGGTGCTGTCCCTGATGCTGCCGGCGATGGCCTTGACCGCCTCGAAGTCGCCGGGGCTGGCGATGGCGAAGCCGGCCTCGATCACGTCCACCCGCATGCGTTCCAGGGCCTTGGCAATGCGCAGCTTCTCTTCCTTGGTCATGGAGGCACCAGGGCTCTGCTCGCCGTCCCGCAAGGTGGTATCGAAGATGATGACGCGATCGTTGCTGCTCATGTCTTGCTCCTCACGGCCCCACCGTGCGTGCGGCCGGGGCTCAGGCTGATGGCGCCGGACTGCTTGTGGCGACGGCTCCAGATCAGGGAATTGTGGCGTGAAAAGCGGTGGGCGGAAAGGTCGGTGGGCGGGTGGCGGCGAGGGGGAAACCTTTGGCGGAGCTTTTACTGTGGAGGCGAATTCATTCGCTAAGGGCTGCGCAGCAGCCCCGGTGCCCCCCTGGCCGAACCTACGGTCCGGTTAGCGAATAAATTCGCCCCCACGAAAAGCGAACAGCCGACCTCAGTTGATCGGCGTAGCCGTGAGGTTGGTGCCGATATCGGCGTTCTGCACCTTGATGCCGTACATGGAAGTGACAGCGCCGCCGGTGGGATGGACGTGTTGCAGGCGCTCGACGTTGACTTCCTTGAAGTGGATACGGCCGTTCACCGCGAAGCCCAGGGGATCGGGGGTAACCGTCGTGCAGCTGCCACCACTGTTCGTGCAGACCTTGGTTGGCGCCACGTCAAGGTTGATATCGGCATTGAAGCCATAGCTGTTGGCGTTGGGGTCACTGGGGTTGCCGTCCGAGGTGTAGAAATTATCCACAACCAGTTGGCTGCCGCTGCCGGCCGCGCCGTTGACGCGGTTGGTTTCCCAGACGATCTGGTTGCGCTTCTCGTCGGTAGCCACGCCATTGCTGCTGCTTTCCACGGCCGTGTCGCGGACGAAGACGTTCTTCAGCTTCACCGACACCCCTTCGTTGCCCCGGTCTTCCCAGCGCCCGCCGCCGGCCGAGCAGGCGCCGGCATTGGCGCCGCTGCCGCCGACGCAAAGGGCGCCAGCACCGCCGGAGCTTAGCGCCAGGGTGGAGCCCTGTTCAAAGCGCTTGAGCACCAACCGGCCGAGGCTGGTGCCAGTGCTGCGGTCGCCCCAGCGCAGGTCGGCGACGTCCAGCTTGGACCAGTAGGAGCCTTTGCTCAGCTCCACGCCGTTGTTGCTCACGTCCACCGAGCCATCGCGAAAGTGCATGTCGTAATTGGTGCCGGCCAGCCACAGGCCCTTGCCGTTTTCGTCCACCGTGATCGCGGCGCGGGCGTCGGTGAAGTAGAAGTCGGCGCTGTAGCGCAGGCCGTCGCCGCTCTTGCCACCCGGCAGCAGGGTGATCTGGCCGTTCAGGGTGAAGTCGTAGGCCG
The DNA here is from genome assembly GCF_029871245.1 of Pseudomonas sp. BN102. Classification (GTDB taxonomy): domain Bacteria; phylum Pseudomonadota; class Gammaproteobacteria; order Pseudomonadales; family Pseudomonadaceae; genus Metapseudomonas. The sequence goes on from NZ_SSON01000065.1 coordinate 211,610, forward strand.
GGAAGATTTCCATCAGCACCAGCAGTTCGGTACCGCCCTGCAGCGGTGCGGTGGACGAGCCCACCCGCAGGCCGTCGAAACTGTAGCCGCCCTTGATGTTGGCAAGGCCCAGGCGCAGGCCGTCGAAATGGCCGTTGTAGTTGCCCTTACTCATGTCGCTCTGGGTACCGGCATAGCAGCCGGTGCTCGCCCCGCCCGCGCAGCTCTTGGTCAGGTCCAGGGTGAGCTGGCCGGTGCCGTGGGTGCGCAGGCCGCTGAACCACATGCTGTTGCCGTTATCGGTGAGGGAAACCGAGCTGTTGGCCATGTTCCAGCTGATATCGGCGGTCAGCCCCTTGGCCCCAGAGTTGGGATCGCCGCCCGGCCGCAGCTTGAGCCAGTTCTGCCTGGCGCCGTCGTCGGCGAAGTTGAGGTCGATGGCCAAGCTGCCGAGCTTCTGATTGGTCGGGTTGCCGATGATCAGCCCACCCAGTGTGGCGTTCAGCTTGAGGTCCTGGAACGCCACCTGTGCATAACTGCCGCCCACGTCCTGGGCCAGGTCGAGCGTCAGGCCGCCGAGGCTGCGCAGGGTGCCGGAGAAGTTCTCGGCGCGCAGGATACCTTCATCCTGGTACTGGAACAGGCTGCTGCCGATATTCAGGTCGGGGCGGATGCGGATGCCGTCGCCACTGGCGCCCCCGCTGGCGATGCTGAGGCTGCCGCCCAGGCGCAAGTCCATGCTCAGCCTGCCGAAGCTGCGGCTGGCGCCGGCGTCGCGCAGGTCCGGCGCATTCGGGGTCACGGGCGAGGCGGCGGGGTCGCCATGGGCGAGGTCGAGGCCGATGCCGCCCACTGTGCCGATGAAGCGCGCATCCCCCAGGTTCAGCTTGACCTCCTGGCCGCTGCCACCATTGACAATGTCCAGGTAGGCGTTGTCCAGGTAGGTGTCGAAGGACAGGCCTTTGACGATCAGGTCGAAGCCGTTGTCTCGGTAGTAGAAGGTCACATCGGTGAGGGACAGCCGGCTGTCGTCGATGGAAACGCCGCTGACGCCACTGGCCCCGCCGCCCTTGAGGTGCAGGGTCGCGCCAAGCGTATAGAAGGCGCGGAAGGCGCCGAAGCTCTTGCTGCTACCGTCCATTTCGATGTTGTTCACCGCCAGTACCTGGGGGCTTGCGGCGTGCTCGATCTGCAGTTGGCCGTCCTCCACGTCGAGGGTGGAACTGGACGTGCTGGCCCCGCCGTTGGCAGCGCGGTTGCTCACGTCCCGCAGGTTCAGGCTGCGGCCGTCCTCGCTGTAGCTGACGCTGTCGGCCGACCAGCCCTGGCTGGAGGTTTCCAGGCTGATACCGCCCTGGCCGCTGACCGAGGACATGGCGGAGTCGTCCAGCGCTTCCATGGCCTGGGCCTGGGAGGCGAGGAGCATACCGAGCAGCAAGGGGGCTGGGCGCATGGTCGGTTCCTCAGTTCTTCGGAAAGATCAGCACGCTGCCCTGCATGCGGATGGTGCCGTCGATCTTCGCCGAGAAGATGTTGGTCTGCTGGTAACCGGGATTGCCGCCGTTGGCGAGGGTACCGGCCTTGTTCTGCCAGCCGCCCTGGTTGGCCACGCCGAAGGCGAAGCTGCCGTCCTTGAAACGCACCTCGTTAGGCAGTCCGAATGCCAGCACGTCCTGGTTGAAAGCCGCACCATCGCCGCCGAAGCCACTGGTGATGGTGCGGGTATTCAGGGTCAGGCCCTCGAAGCTGAAGATGCCCTTGAGGTTGTCCAGCACGTACCAGCCGCCGTTGGCCTCGGTACGGATGGCGATGCGCAGGCCGCAAGTTTCCGGAGTGGCGCTGCCGGCGGTGGCGCAGCTGCGCTGATTGACCGTCCAGGTGGCGGCGTCGTTGGAGGCCGGGGTGTTCCACAGCACGCCGCCGTTCTTGTTGATGCTGAACTCGCCGGAGAGGTAGACCCCGCCCTGCCCGCTCAGTTGGCTCAGGTCGGCGTCTTCCAGCGCCTGCAGCTCGGCCCGTGCCAGGCTCGGCAGCATCAGCAGCGCCGTCAGGTAGAGCACCTTAGAGGTCATGACTGGTCACCCTCAGGTAGTTGATGCCGAGGCCCTGGATGGCGTTGTAGCCGAAGTTGTAGCCGCCACTGCTGAAGCTGCCGCTGCCGGCCTGAAGGCTGTTGATGACGATGTTGGTACGCGGGGCATTGGCGTAGAAGTCGGCGGCCAGGGCGTCCTTCTGTGCCTGGGTGGTGCCGGAGGCAGTGGGGTTGGGCAGTTCGAGCACGAACTGGCCGTTGCTGCTCACGTCGAACAGCAACGGCTGGGTCTTGCCGTAGCCGAGGGAAATGTTGGCGTAGGCGTTGTTGAGGAAGATGGTGCGGTCGCGCTGCTCAGTGGCGGTGGTGCAGCCGCTGGTGTTGGCCGCGCAGCTCATGATCTGCAGGCTCTTGGTGAATAGGTTGATGCGTGCCTCGCCGACCATCTGGTTGCGGCTGCTGTCACCCCACAGGCGCAGGTAGGAGCCGTCCATCGCCAGCTCGGCGAAGTCCAGATTGAGGATATCGGTGCGCCCGGCGGCCACCTGGAAGTCGAAGCGTATCCCCAGGTCGACCTTCTCGCTGGCCCGGCTGGAGCAGTTGTTGCCTGCCGCGGCGAAACCGGTGATGCAGGGCTGGCCGGCGGCACCGGTGAGGCGCTCGGGGAACACGAATTCGAGGACGGTGACGTTGCTGGGGGTGGTCTGCACCCACTGCCCGTCGTCGCGCAGGGTAAGCATGGCTTCGCCCTTGGCCAGGTTGAGGGCGAAGGGTTGGCTGAGCCGGCCGATGGTCACCGGGCTGAGGTTTGCGCCTTTGTTGCTGCCGGCGGCGCCGAGGTAGAACTCCTTCACCGCGATAGGCACGTTCTGCCCGCTACCATTGGTGATGTCGTTGATGGTGATGGTGGCGTTGCCGGCATCCATCAGCACGCTGTCCAGCACGAAGCCGATCCCCGCCCCCTGCACGCCGGACAACTCCTGGTCGTCCAGGGCCTGGAGTTCGGCCCGCGCCAGGCTTGCGAGCAGGGCGAAGCCCAGCAAAGGCAGCGATCTCGGCATCTTCAGCACCCCGCCGTGGCCGTTCCGAGGCAGGTGTCCTGGCGCGGAATGCCATTGAATGCCTGGTCGAAGTTGATGTTGATCGGCGCCACCAGGTTGCCGTTGGCATCCTTGTACTTGGGCATGTTCATGAAGGCGCCCTTGAGGGCGGTGATGAAGGCGTTGCGGTCCATGTCCTTCCAGGCCAGGTCCTGGGTCTGGAAGGAGATGAAGAAGCCCCGGGCCGCACCTTCCATATTGCTCATGTTGCTGACGTTGCCCACCGGCAGGGACTGGAACTGCGACAGCGGGAAGCAGGTGGAGATGCCGAGGATGCTGCAGTTCTGCGAGGCGAAGGCGCCCAGCAGGGCATCGGTCCAGCCTCCGGCGCAGCCCGAAGTGCAGGTCATGCCATCGCCGTTCTTGATGCCGGACATGCCGGCGCGAATCGGGTCCGCCACACCCTGGGCGGTCACCAGTTCGGCGTCGGCCTCGACTATGCTGCTGCGGTACACGCCGGCCAGGAACAGGGCGCTCTGCTGAAGGAAGTTGGACTTGTCGTAGATGGCGTTGCCGGTGCCCTTGATATGCACCGGGATACTGCCGGTCAGGCTCTGGATGTCGCCTGAGAGTACACCCTTGGACTCGCCGAAGCCGATGCGCACGCCCACCACCTTGCTGCCGGAGTACGCCAGCTCGACGAAGGGATTGGCGATCTTGAAGGGGTTCACCGAGCCATCGGCGTTGACCGTGCCCAGGGCGAAGTTGTTGATCAGGATGTCGGACGAGCCGGCGGCCTCGCCGGTCCGGGTCAGCAGGTCGTCGTACTGGCCGAGCTGGAGCTTCTTGATATTGAGCTGGGTGTCGACATTTACGCCGAAGTTGACCCGAGTGTAGTTGATCCCGGCATTGGCGTCGGTGGTGAGGTTGATGAAGGCCTGGCCGGTGACTTCGGAGAGTTCGTCGTCCCCCATTTCCTCCATCCGCGCCTGGGCGACGGATGCGCAGAACAGCCCCGCAAAGCAAACAGCCATCAGCTGCCAGGCTGGAAGCAGTATCGAACCCATGGCGACTTCCCTGGTTGTTCTTGTATGGAGACGCGCTGCCGGCTCGCCCCCTTTCCGACCACTATAAGGAGCCCCGCCGCGAAGCGTCCCGACCCATAGTCGAGTCAATGGGCGATGGCTATTTGCCGGCCGATGGTCGGCTGTTACCCATCGCCACAGCGGGTAACGCCGGCTTCAGCCCTGGCGGAACAGGCCGATCAGGTGCTCGGCTATGGTGCCCTTGATGACCTCCACGTCCAGCCGGGAGATGCGTCCCAGGCGGCACGGGTCGATGCGGTGCAGGTGCAGCGAGGGCATGCGCGCCTCGTATTCGCGCAGATCGCCTTTCGCCAGCACCGGCAGGAACTGCTCGCCGCGCGCCTGGTAACGCCGGATCAGCAATTTGAGGCCAGCCTGGAAAGGCAGTTCGAGGGAGGGGCTCAGGCGATGCTCGCCGGGAATCTTCAGGTAGAGCCCGGTGCTGCCCAGTACCTCTCCGGGCAGGATATGGATGCCGGTGGGCAGCACAGCGTCGGCGGCGACCTCGTGGAAGATGTCGTGCCAGGCGCGCTCGTCGGGGAGGATGGTGATGCTGCCGTGCTCCTCCTCCGGCACCACGAAGCTGTAGCTGCTGTAGAGCTTCTCGACGTAGGGCGAGTAGACGCAGAGGCGGCTCTCGAAGCGCATCAGGAAGGCAATGGCCTCCTGCCGATTGGTGATGGCGTCGAGGTCCCAGTCCAGGTCGGTCTGGCATTCCAGCTCGGCCCAGCGGGCATCGGCGAATAGGGCGGGTTCGGGGCTCATGGTTCCTGCGATCGAACAGCGAATGGTTCGACAACGCAGAAAACATGCCAAGGAATTCAAGCACTTGAACGGGGCTTTTGGCCCTTTTCGCGGCATCTGATAGCACGATGCCAGTCGCAAACTGCCGAAAAACGTCAGTCTCGGGCGCGCGTCGCTCCTCTGATCGGTTGAAGCTGAATCGCCACCGGCAACCTGAAGTACAATCGCCTCTTTTTTCAGCGAACCCGGCCAATCGATGATCGATCCCAAGCGCGTACTGCGCGCCCTAGCCGAACACTGGACGTTGCTCGAACCGCTCTGCGAGCGTTTCGATACCGGCACCCTGAGTCTGGTCGAACTGCGCGTGCAGCTCGCCGCCCAGTTGCCGGAGGGCACGCCCACCGACGTGACCGCCCTGCTCGACCTCTGGGTGCGCCTGGACATCCTCGTTCCCGTGGCCAAGAGCCCGAACCGCTTCGAGCTGAACGCGCAGATCCACGACTTCCTCGCCTACCTGCGGCGCGAACACCGCCTCGGGCTGTGCCTGGAGATCGAAGCCTACTTGCGCCACCTGGAACGCCTCGCCGGCTATATCCAGGAAGCCTTCGAGATCCGCGACGGCAACGACCTGGCGCGCCAGCTGCGCCTGCTCGACATGCGCGTGCGCGACGTACTGAAGAAGCTCGACAACGACGAGCAGGCGCTGGTCGCCGTGGCCGACCGGGCCAAGACCAGTGACCGGCAGATTCCCCTGCGCCAGCGCTATGCCGAAGTGCTGGCCACCTGGGACGAGTACGTCGAGCCGATGATCCAGCTGGTGGCCGCCGACGGCGCCTTCGAACAGGGCGTGCGCCGCGTCGAGCAGGTGCTGCTGCGCCTGTTGGGCGAACAGCAGCGCCTCGGCCAACTGGTGGACGACGACCTGCTGCTGCGGACCCACGCGCGCATCCTGGAAATGCAGACCAGCGCCCAGCTGACCCTGCGCAAGGCCCGCGAGCTGCTGCTGCCGCTGCGCGAGGAAGCCCGACGGCACAACGCCGTGACCCGCGGCGCCGCCCTGGCGCTGTCGGTGATCCGCAAGAAGGGCCTGGACGCCGTGCCCCAGGCGGCCCTGCCGCTTTTCACCCGGCCGCAGAGCACCTTCCTCGGCAGCGGCTCCCAGGTGGAAGCCTATGTCTACGCCTTGGCGCGCTTCCAGCCCAAGCCGGCGCACTTCCCCAAATCCGGCAGCCAGCGCAAGGCCAGCGCCCCACGCTCGCCGAAGACCGCGCGGGAAATGCTCGACCGCTGCGAGCAGGCCCTGCCGCTGCCGGACCTGATGGTCTGGCTGCTGGAACAGGAACCCGAAGGCGCCACCGACGAGCTGCTCTACTGGTTCTCGCGCCTGTCCCGCGATGCGCGCTTTTCGCGCGATCGCCTGGAGCGCCGTGAATACCTGACCGCCGAGCACCAGGTCAGTCTGAGCTCCTACGCCCTGATCAAGAGCCAACCCGCCGCGGCCGAGAAGACTTCCTGATGAATATCGACCTGAAAGAAATGACCCAGCTGGCGCCCATCTTCCGCGAGCTGTTCAAGGGCTACCACCTCTCCCGCAGCGAGCCGGAGTGCTACGCCCAGCTGTCCACCATGCAGGACCAGTACCGCGCCCTATTCAAGGGCCTCGGTTTCGAGCTGGTCTGCGACCCGCGCGGTTTCTACTACTTCGTGCCGGAACAGATGGGCGCCCAGGTGAACAAGACCGCCCAGCGTCTGGCGCTGTTCACCTTCATCCTGGTCGAGCACCTGGCCGACCAGGGCCGCGACCCGCTCTCGGTGCTCGACGGCGGCAGCATCGGCCGCGACGAGCTGCCGGCCCTGCTGGAGAAGTACCGCGACCTGTTCCACCAGGCCGAGGTGACCACCCATGAAGAACTGGAAGAGAAGGTCATCCGCCGCCTTACCCAGCTCGGCTTCGCCGAGGACAGCAACGGCGTGTACCGCTTCCTGCCGCCCATGCACCGTTTCCTCGACGTGTGCCTGGCCGTGCAGCACGACCGCGACCTCGCCGCCAGCCTGCACAGCACCGACCTGGAACTGCACACCCCGGTGCTGATGGACGACGACAGCGGCGACACCATCGTCCCCATCGACATCCCTGGCGAAGTCGAAGTATCCGAAGAAGACGCCCTGGCCCGCGCCATGGCCGAAGAACGCGCAGCCCAGGAGGAGGACGCATGAGCCAGGAACGCTACGGCATCCGCCGCTTCGCCCTGCTGAACACCGCCGGTTACAGCCTCGGTCTGTTCCCGCTGGAAACCCCGCTGTCGATATACGGCGCCAACAACCTCGGCAAGTCGGCATCGATCAACGCGCTGCAGTTCCCCATCCTGGCGCGCATGTCAGACATGAGCTTCGGCAAGTACAGCCTGGAGCAGTCGCGCAAGTTCTACTTCGCCACCGACACCAGCTACATCCTGGTCGAAGTCTCCCTGCCCCACGGCCCCCATGTGATCGGCGTAGCCGGTCGCGGCCCGGGCGGCGGCTTCGGCCACCAGTTCTTCGCCTACCGCGGCGAGCTGAACCTGGAGCATTACCAGCGTGACGGCACCTGCCTGCGCCAGCGCGAACTGTTCAACAGCCTGGAGCGCGAGGGCATCAAGGCCTACGAGCTCAAGCCCGATGAGCTGCGGCGCCTGCTGGTGGGTGGCCATACCTCTATCCCGCTGGACCTGACCCTGATCCCGCTGCGCTCCACCAGCGAACAGAGCCTGAAGACCTTCCGCTCGCTGTTCATCAACCTGCTACACATGCGCGAGATCACCGCGGCCAAGCTCAAGCAGCTGTTCCTCGACGCCTTCGAGCACAGCCTGCGCTCCGGCAGCGTGGACTACATCGCTGCCTGCGAAGAGGCCTTCCGCGACGTGCGCCGCATGGAGCAGGACTACCAGGCCCTGGTAGCCGCCGGCCCGCTGGTGGAAGCCCTGGCCTCGGGCGTGACCCAGCGCGAAGTGCTGCGCGGCAAGCTGCACCGGATTTCGCCGCTGCTGGATACCCTGCTGGGCACCTGGCAGGACTACTCCACCGCCCGCCGCGAGGAGCTGGTGATCCAGGCCGAGCACTACCGCGGCGAGCAGGACGGCCTGCAGAACGAACAACGTGGCGGCACCCAGGAAATGATGCGCCTGGAACGCGCCATCACCGAAAGCCAGCGCTGGCTGGGCGAGCTGGCAGTGCTGAAGAACCGCTTCGCCCTGGTGGACGATGCCAAGGTGCTGGAGCAGCAACTGCTCGCCGCCAAGGACGCCCACGACGAGCTGGCCGGTGCGCTCGCGCAGTCCCGCCAGTTCTCCGCCGAGGACCTGGACGAGCGCCTGCGCGACCTGGAAAAACGCCTGAAGGCGGTCAAGCAGCAGCTCGACCATGCCGACAACAACAGCTACTCGCGCCTGCGAGAAGAATTCTCCCAGGCCGACGTGGACCGCCTGATGCGCCTGTTCAACGGCCAGCTGTTCAGTCTGCCGCTGGGCGAAAAGGGCATCCAGCTGGACGACGGCGAAGCCTGGGTGAAGACCCTGGAAACCGTGCTCGACCAGTTCAAGGGCAGCCAGTTCGAGGTGCCCGGCCTGTCCATCGACCTGTCCCATATCGAGCCGCCGGCCCTGCAGGCCCTGGCCGACCGCGCCGCCCTGCGCGACCAGAAGGACCGCCTGGAACGCGAGCTGAAGCAGCTCAAGACCCAGCAATCCGTGGCCGCCGACCGCGCCGCGAGCAAGGCCCAGGCCGAGCAGCTGTACCAGGCCGTACTGGACGCCCAGAAGGCCCTGGAAGACTTCCGCAGGACCCAGACCCTCGCTGCCGAAGAACCGGCCAAGCTGGAAGAGCTGGCGCAGCTGGAAGCCACCCAGGACGAACTCAAGCGCTCGGCGGACGCCTTCACCGAGCGCGTTCAGCAGCTGTCCGCCAAGCTGCAGCTGGTGGGCCGTCAGCTGGCCGACCTGGAAGCCAAGGATCGCACCCTCGAAGACTCCCTGCGCCGTCGCCAACTGCTGCCCGCCGACCTGCCATTCGGCAAGCCGTTCATGGACCCGGTGGACGACAGCCTGGACAACCTGCTGCCGCTGCTCAACGACTACCAGGACACCTGGCAGGCGCTGCAGCGCATCGACGGCCAGATCGAGGCGCTCTACGCCCAGGTACGCCTCAAGGGCGTGGCCAAGTTCGACAGCGAGGATGACACCGAACGCCGCCTGCAGCTCTTGATAAACGCCTACGCGCACCGCCAGGACGAAGCCCTGACCCTGGCCAAGGCGCGCCGCGCAGCGGTCACCGACATCGCCCGGACCCTGCGCAATATCCGCAGCGACTACGACAACCTGGAACACCAGCTGGCCCTGTTCAACCGCGAGATCAACAAGCGCCAGGTCTCCAACCTGCAAAGCTTCCGCATCGTCCTGGCGCCGAACAAGGAAGCCCTGCGGCACATCGACCAGATCATCCACAGCGCCGGCCAGTACGAGGAAGGCGAGACCCTTTCGGTCTTCGACCTGACCAACTCGACCGACCAGGATGCGAAGAACGAGGAAGCCAAGGAGTACCTGGCCCGCCTGGTGGCGGCCAACGGCAACCAGCTGGGCCTGAAGGACCTGTTCGAGTTGGCCTTCGAGATCACCAAGGTGCACGGCCAGCCGGTGATCCACACGGACATCGATGGCGCCGCCTCCAACGGCACCACCATGACCATCAAGGCGCTGACCAACATGTACCTGCTGCTGCACCTGATGGACCGCGAGCAGGCTGGGCGCATCCGCCTGCCCTACTACCTCGACGAGGCGGCGGACATCGACGAGCGCAACCAGCAGGCGCTGATCGAGACCAGCCAGCAACTGGGCTTCACACCCATCCTGGCGTCGGTGAAGCCGCAGGTATCGGCCAACGTCGCCATCGACCTGGAAGGCGGCAGCGGTCCGAACGGCATCTACATCGACGAAGCGGACTGGAAGTTCATCAAGCGCCGCGAGGTGGCCAAGGCCGCCAGCGATGCGAACGAGCCGGAGACGGCGGCCGAGCCGGCCTAGGTACCTTCCTGGCAAAGCAAAAGGGCCGCAATTGCGGCCCTTTTTTTTGGTCTGGAATCAATCAACCGGTAAAGCGTGATCCACCCTGCTGAGGGGCGGCGTAGGGTGAAAATCCGCGAGGCGAATTTCCACCGCTGCCGAGGCAAGTCAGCTTTAATTGCCCAGCGGAATCTTCGGCGCCCAGGTCAGCCACTCGTCCTCGGCGTCGTCATGCAGGGCGAAGGTCTGGCCATCGAGGGCGCGATTGCCCATCTGCGCTTCGTTCGGCGTCGCGAAGGAGATACCGCCTTCCATCAGCGACTCCAGGGATTCGGTGCGCACCTTGACCCCCTTGAACAGGCTGGCGTCCACGCCGACACCGCTGGTGTGCCAGAAGCGGCTACCGCTGTGCACCAGGGGCGCATAGCGCGGCTCGATCAACGCGTGGATGAACACGCGGTCAGCGGTCTTGCCCAGTTCGAAGGACAGTACCTTGCCCACCGGCACTTCGCGGTAGCTGACGATCACGCCGGGCTTGATGGAACCTCGGCGTGGCGCGCTCAGGGTGATGCGCAGGCCCTCCTGGCGCGCCAGGGAGTCCGGCGCCTCAGCCAGCGCGGTGAAGCGGGTCTGGGCCGCCCCCGGCTTGTTGGCCGGCAGCACTTCCAGGTACTGGCCGCTGACCAGGGTTTCCAGGTTGGCGGTGCGCAGCAGGCCGAGTTCGGGGCGCACCACCCAGAATTGGCTGCCGGCGCGGGCGATGCGATCCGGCGCCTGCATGATGCGCGCCTTGACCAACACACCGGAAAGGTCGTTGGCGAGGCTGACGGACTCTACCTCGCCGACATCGATGCCCTTGTAACGTATCGGTGTACCTTCCTTGAGGCCGTCGGCATGGGGTACGGAAATTTCGATCAGGGTGCCCTTGGCGATGGCCAGGTCTTCGTCCTGGTACAGGGTGAAGCGGCGTGGACGGGTCACCGGCTTGGCCTTGGGGTCCGGGGTGCTGAAGGTGATGCCTCCCGCCAGCAGGGTCTGCAGGGATTCGCTCTTCACTTCGACACCCGACAACCCGCCCTTGAGGGTCACGCCGCTGGAGTTCCAGAAGCGCGTGGACTCGTTCACCAGCTTGGTGAACTCGGGCTCGATGTGCACGCCGATGACCACGCGCTGCTGATCACGGGACAGCTGGTAGCTCTGCACGCTGCCCACGCGCATCTGGCGGAACAGCACGGGGCTGCCGACCTCCAGGGAACCCAGGCGGTCGCTGGTCAGCACCAGGTGCAGACCGGGGGCGTCGGTATTCAGCGGAGGCGCCTTGGGCCGAACGTTGAACTCGCGGGTCGGGGTCCCCTCCTTGGCGAAGCGCACGGCAATGTAGTTGCCCTTCACCAGGGCTTCGATACCGGTGATGCCCGCCAGGGAAATCGACGGCTTGACCGTCCAGAACTCGGTGCCCTCCACCAGGTAGTCCTCGGTACGCGGCTCCATGGTCAGCTCGGCGGTGGCGCCAGTGAAGTCCTTGTCCATATCCAGCTTTTTCAAGGTGCCGACCTGCACGCCGTTGTACATCACCGGCGTGTTGCCCGGGCTGAGGCCACTGACGTCGTCCATGCGCAGCAGCACCCGCAGGCCCGCCTCGGCGGACTCGAAGCCGTCGTAGAGGCGGAAGGGGATGCTCGGATCGGTGGGCGGGCTGTCCTGGCGGTGCTCCGGGGTGGCGAAGGCAATACCGCCGGCCGCCATGCTGAGCAAGGACTCAGTTCGAATCTTCACCCCCGAGAGACCGGCAGTGACATTGAGCCCGCTGGCGTTCCAGAAGCGCGTGTGCTTGCGCACAAGGTGGGCGTAGGGCTGCTCGACATGCACCTTGATCTCGACCGTGCGCTGATCCTCGGCCAATTGGTAGCTCTTCACCTGGCCGACCTGGATCTGTCGGTAGTAGACCGGACTGCCCTGTTCCAGGGAGCCGAGGCGTTCGGCCTTGAGGGTGAGGTGCAAGCCAGGCAGCGAGTCGGAGAGTGGCGGGGGTTCAGTCAGGGCGGTGTATTTCCGCGCCGGCTCGCCCTTCACCGGGTCTATGGCGATGTAGATGCCGGAGACCAGGGTTTCCAGGCCGGTGACGCCGGCCAGGGACACCCGCGGGCGAACCAGCCAGAAGCGGGTCTCCTCGCTGAGGTAGGGGGCGGCTTCTTTGAGCACCTCGACCGTGGCGACCACGCCCTTGATGTCCTCACTGACGTGCAGGTCGGTCACCTTGCCCACCTGGATGCCCTTGTACATCAGTTGGGTCTTGCCAGCCTGGATGCCGTCGCCGTTCTCGAAGCGGATCTGGATTTCGATACCCGCCTCGCTCATGGCCTTCCAGGCCAGCCAGAGGCCGATGAGCAGCGCCACCAGCGGTAGCACCCAGATGGCGGACCAACTCGTGGTTTTGCGGGTTTTGGGCGTTGGCAGCTCAGGCATTCTCGTCGTCCATATCGGTGTTGTCCCAGATCAGTCTGGGGTCGAAAGTCACCGCCGCGGTCATGGTGATGATCACGACGCTGGCAAAGGCGGCCGCTCCCAGGTTGGCTTCGATGCTGGCCAGATTGCCGAAGTTCACCAGCGCCACCAGGATGGCGATGACGAAGATATCCAGCATGGACCAGCGGCCTATCCATTCGATGAAGCGGTACATCAGGATGCGTTGTCGCGGCGACATGGGCAGTCGCCGCTGTACTGAGTAAAGCAGCAGGGCGATGCCTACAAGCTTGAAAGTCGGCACCAGGATGCTGGCGATGAAGACCACCAGGGCAATGGGCACCATCTCGGCATGGATCAGCTCGAGCACGCCGCCCATGATGGTAGAGGGCGCGCCATTGCCGAAGAAGTTCACCGTCATGATCGGCAGCACATTGGCGGGTATGTAGAGGATTGCGGCGGTGATCAGCAGCGCCCAGGTACGGATCAGGCTGTTCGGGCGCCGCGGGTGCAGGCGGGAACCACAACGCGTGCAGGCGCCGTGGTCCTCATCCGATTCGGGACGGTTCAGTTGGTGGCACTCGTCGCAGACGACAATGCCGGCATCAATGGCGCGCATGGGACTCTCCCTCCGCATCCAGCGCATCCCAGACCTGGTGCGGCGACATGGTGACCTCCAGCCAGACCTGGGACAGCAGCAGCCCGATGAAACAGGCGAGCCCGATACCCAGGTGCAGGTCGGCCAGGTCGATCAGCTTGACGATGGAAACAAGGATGCCCATGAGGTAGACCTCGAGCATCCCCCACTCCCGCAGGTGGTGGTACAGGCGATAGAGCAGTATGCCCAGGCCCCGGGCACGGCCGGTGTTGATGCAGAGCAGCACCACCAGTTGGCAGAGCAGCTTGATCAGGGGAATGACCATGCTGCAGAGGAACACCACTATGGCCACGCTTGCCATGCCGGAGTCATACAGCCCGAGGACACCCGTCCAGACGGTGTCATGGGTCGTCTGCCCCAGCAGGTTGAGCTTCATGATGGGCAGGAAGTTGGCCGGGACGAACAACAGCAGTGCGGTGACCACCAGGGCCAGGGCGCGTCGCTCCATCTGCGAGCGGTGCACCACCATCTCGTAACCGCAACGGGGACAGCAGGCCTTCTGCTCTTCGCCAAGGTCGGGGCGACGCATCAGCAGGTCGCACTCGTGGCAGGCAATCAGATCGTGCAAGGGTAATTCGGATAACGGGCGTTGATCAGCCTGTTCAGGCATGGCGGCATGGCTCTCAGGGTAACGCGGGTATTTTAGACGAGCGGGCCTGCGCGGTCGCGACCCAAGCGTTTCGAGGCGCTACCGGCCTCAGGCTCCTGCCCACAACTTTCCTGCGCGCAAAGACAAACCCCCGACACGCCTGGGCGTATCGGGGGTTTGGGATAGGAGCTTGACGATGACCTACTCTCACATGGAGAAGCTCCACACTACCATCGGCGATGCGTCGTTTCACTACTGAGTTCGGGATGGGATCAGGTGGTTCCAACGCTCTATGATCGTCAAGCAATTCGGT
>NZ_SSON01000066.1 GCF_029871245.1 Pseudomonas sp. BN102
GTGCGCGACCTCGGCCCGCGTGGCATCACGGTCAACACCGTGCATCCCGGCCCGACCGACAGCGACATGAACCCGGCGGACGGCCCGGTGGCTGACTTCGTCCGCCCCAACATCGCTGTCGGCCGCTATGGCGAGGCTCGCGACATTGCCGCCGCCGTGGCCTGGCTGGCCAGCCCCGAGGCGGCCTTCGTCAGCGGTGCCGAACTGCTGGTCGATGGCGGCTTCACCGCCTGAGGGAGGAACGGGACATGCAGATAGGCATCATCGGCGCCGGAGCCATCGGCAGCGCCATCGCCCGCGCCCTGAGCAACGCGGGCCTCGAAGTCGTCATCGCCAATAGCCGTGGGCCCGAGAGCCTGCAGGCGCTGGCCAATGAACTGGGGCCGAAGGTCAGGCCGGTCAGCCGCGAGGAGGCCGCCCGGGCGGATATCGTCTTCCTCGCGGTGAACTGGTCGAAGATCCCCGCCGCGCTGGACGGGCTCGGCCCCTGGAACGGGCGCATCGTGGTGGATGCCAACAACCCTATCGAAGCGCCGACCTTCCGGCCGTTCGACCTGGGCGCCCAGAGTTCCAGCGAAGTGGTAGCGCAGCTGCTACCGGGAGCTCGCCTGGTTAAGGCCTTCAACCACCTGGCACCGGCGCTGCTGGCTGGCGACCCGCAAGCCGAGGGCGGACGCCGCGTGCTGTTCTATTCCGGCGAGGATGCAGCGGCAAAGGCCGAGGTCGCGGCGCTGATCGAGCGTCTGGGCTTTGCTGGCATCGACCTGGGCGGTCTTGCCGAGGGACGCCTTGCGCAGTTCCCCGGTGGGCCGCTGCCGGCTCTCAATCTGGTGAGGTATAGCTAGGGCCTAAGTGGCGGACACCGATTCAAGGTGTCCGCTTTCGGCTGTGGATTCAACCGGTGGATGCAACACACTAGATTCTGGGTAGCCAGGAGGAGTGTTACAGATGCAGCAAAGACTCCGCATCCATTACACCGAGAGCCAGAAGGCATTGATGTGGGATCGCTGGAAGCAAGGCGACTCGCTCCAGCAGATTGCGCTTACTACGGGAAGGCGATTGGCGCAGCGTTTAGCCGTTGCCTTGATGGCGCTGTCGGTACCGTGGATACGGGCAGCAAGGAAATGGGCAAGGGTGGCGTCCTGAAGATTCACATTCGTGCTCGTTCGAGTGCAGCTTGGAGTATGCCGCTAGCTTCGTGCGCTGCTCGTCCCATGGTAACGGCATTACTGTTGCAAGGGATGATGGCTAGTGGCTATTCGCCATCAACGATCCAGGCCCCGAGAGGTTGAGTGCTAGCGCCGAAGTATCCAATCGAATGCTCGCTTTCTCCGTTATCCGAAACGCGATATCCTTCATTTGAAGGTTTTTTTTCTTCATTTGGAGCATGTCATGAGTGCAATCAGAAATCACGAGGAGAGGAAGGGGATGGCAAAGCCCGCCGCCTTCTGGACCCTGGTTCATGCTCGCGCGAAGCTCACCGAGAACCAGCGGTTGGCCGAAATCAAGGCTGGGCTGGGCACGGAATGGGTCGTCAGCATGAAGGAAGCCTTTCATGTTTCGACCCAGCTACTGCTGACTTTTGCCAATGCATCTGCCTCGACGCTGGAGCGTCGGAAGAAGGGCAACCTGCCGCTGGATCAGGTGGCTTCAGAGCGGCTGGATCGTCTGGCCTCTGTAGCGCTACTGGCCGAAGAGGTCTTTGAGGACAAGCAGGCGGCCGCAGACTGGATGTCCGAGCCCAACCAGTCCCTGGGAGGACGGCAACCGCTGAGCTTGTGCGACACGGAGATTGGCGCCAATCAAGTGCGCCGGGTCCTTCATGCCATTGAGTGGGGCGGAGCCGCGTAATGCAGGGATGGAGGGTCGCAAAGGAAAAGCGCATCAATGACCTTACAGGCGCGGGTGCGGCTATTGCTGGTGGTCGTTGGAACGACGTCGACGTACCAGCGGTCTACCTGGGCCTCTCGCCTGGCATTTGCAGCCTCGAGACGTTTGTCCATACCACGAGCAGGGTCCAGCCACCGCTCAAGATTGCCCTGATCGAGCTGCCAGATGACCCTGGTTTGTATTGGGAGCCCGGGTTTAAAGACTTGCCAATGGGCTGGAATGCGGTGCCGGCCGATCGGCCAAGTATGGATTTCGGTACCCGCTGGCTGAGGTCAACGAGTCATCTCGGCCTGATCGTTCCTTCGGTCGTGATGCCACTGGAAAGGAATCTCGTGTTGAACCCAGCTCATCCCGCGATGGGCATGGTCCGAATCAGAGAGGTCTACAACTTCGCCTATGATGAGCGGATGTTTAAGGACTTCCCCAAGACGCTGCAGTAGGCGGCCAGCTCATTGTCCTACCTTCGGGCGGGTTGGTCTGGTGCAGGGCCTCGTCTGACAATGGGCGGGGCTTTTTTACAGGAAGGCTCGCGGGGCCTCCACCCAGCGCGGCGGCCAAATGGAAACCGTCTTTGTTGGCTTTGAGGGGTCAAGACCCTCTGCTCCGGACGAAGAAAAGTGCCGACATCTAGTGGTGGCCGGCCACAGCGATCGATGCGGCTAGCCACTCGGTTAAATGGCAAGCTCGTAGCTCAAGCAACAGCTGATGTACCGACACTCACGCTATTGGGCATACTCGATTGGCCTGAGGATCGCCAAGAATGGCCCGTGTCCTCTACAACAATCACAAATCCTGAAAAGGGATGGGCAGCAGAAGGAGCAGGGATGGGCGTATTCACTCCCGCCGGAGAAACACGTGTCGCGGTCCTGGTCGACTGCGACAACGTATCTCCCGAGATTCTGGAACACGCGCTGCGTGTCGTTGCCCAGTTTGGACGTGTGGTGCTCCGCCGGGGATATGGCAACCACGGAACACTGGCCAACAAATGGCAGGAGGCACTAGTGCGCTTGGCCTTCACGCCATGCCTTCAGTACCAGTACGCAGCGGGTAAGAACACTTCGGATATTGCGTTGGCGCTCGATGCCCTCGAAGCGCTCTTCGACCATCGAGTCGACACTTTCTGCCTGGTCACCAGCGACTCGGACTTTGCCTACCTCTGCCGCAAGCTTCGTGAGCGGGGCGCCACGGTCTGCATTGTCGGTGAGTCCAAGACACCTGCCGCACTTCGCAACGCCAGCGATCAGTTCTTCGAATGGAGTCGTGACGAGCACGCCGAAGAACCCGCGGAGCAGACCGAGAAGACTGCCGCCAAGCCTGACGCCAACCTGAAGACCGACCCCGCCAAGCCCGACCCCGCAAAGCCTGCCGTCAAACGCAGACCGAGGTTCGTCTTGGATGCAGTGTCCTTGCTCGCTGCCAGAACCAGCGAGGGCAAGGTCACCTTGAGCGCCCTGGGGCAATACCTTAAACGAACTGATCCTGCTTTTTCGCCCAGCGCATTCGGCCACTCGGGCCTGCTCGACATGATCAAAACCTATGACCTGCTGCAGCTTGTCCAAGAAAGCGGTGGGCACTGGAGCGTGAGCCTGGCCGCCCGCGAAGAAGCCGCGCCCGAAGTGATCAATTGATCCGCATCTTGCAAAAAAGGGGGCTAGGCCCCCTTGGCTCAAATGAGCCCGTGCTCCGCGAAGGAGACTGACCGGGTTCCTGCGATGATGATGTGATCCAGCGTACGCACGTCCACCAGCGCTAGTGCTTCCTTGATTCGCCGGGTGATCGACTTGTCCGCTTCGCTGGGCTCTGGATTACCGCTGGGATGGTTGTGAGCGATGATCGCCGCGGCTGCATTCAGGTGCAGAGCTTCTTTGACGACCTCACGTGGATAGACCGCTGTGCTGTCGATGGTGCCCTGGAAAAGCTCGACGTACTGGATCAGTCGATGCTTGGCGTCCAGGAACAATACCGCGAACACCTCGCGCTCGTAGCCGGCCAGTTTGGCGCGAAGATAGTCCTTGACCACATCCGGGGGAAGTGAAGCTGGCACCACGCTGCAGCTTGTAATCAATGGCCTGGCGTGCGGCTTCAAGGATCTGATCGGCTGATGCCGGCAGATAGCACCCTTGGTCGTCGCGCACGAGCAGGGTAGCGGCGATAGCTGGGATAGGTTGCGACATGGTCGTTCTCCGGTTACTCGGGCGGAATTGCCCGATCCCGGACCAGCACGACGCAGCGCAGCAGTCAGGGGGCGAAAGCCGGCCTGGCCGCAAGCGTGCCCCGCACGCGCAGCCCTTGACGGCAAGCGAAGCGCGCAGGCCCAAGGGGCCGGAGAGGACATGCGCGTCTCTCAAGAAAGCCTATCGCTAGGCTGGAAGCTCGAGTCGGCTGAACCGGCTCGAGCTACTTGCCTACAGCGTCAAAGGCAGATCCCTGATCCGCTGCTCATTGCGCTGCAGCGAACTCAGCCGCTGGTGAATACGGCTCAGGAAACCGACCTCGAAAGCGCGCCTTTCCATTGCGCAGGGCAGAAGATCACGCTCCGCGATCATGATCGCCCAGAGCCAGCCGCTGCGAGCGTTGTCGAGCCAAGACTGGGCAAGCCTCACACCTTGATTGAATGCCTGTCGGCAGTCCGCGGCCCAGATGATCTCCATGCCTGGATGGCCATCGTGTGGCGGGAGGCAAGTCATGACGCCCTCGCTCATCGGGCACCTCCTCGTGCTTCAGAAAGCGCACGACGGAACAGCACGACCATCTCGTCGAGCAGATCCTGGGCCGAGTAGACCACAAGCCGTAGGCGCAGGTTTTCCGGCTGGAATCCATCCGGCTCGGCCAATTGATCCAGCAAGTTGCCGAGCATGGTGGCGCGCAGTTCGGCCGCAGCCTCGACGGGTAGGGGAGAGCGTTCGGATTCGTGCAGCGGACTCGGCCGCCGTGGAAAGGGGATAACGCAGGTTTCGAACTCAGCCATGGCGCACCTCCAGAACAGAGGTGGACAAGACCAAAACCCCAAGGCGGAGCTCTTGGGTAAAAGGTGGGTAGCGCATTTTCCTTATGCTCCTTCGTGACATTAAGGAGCCGCGCGCCATTCGCTACCACACGAATGGAGGCGGACCGTGCAAGGGTGGTAGACCGGCTCACGAAGGGCAGCCGGACAGGCCGAAGCCCGCCTCGCACGGCCGCCATAGGAGCACGAGAATGCCGCAGGTCTCGATTGAGACTGCACTCGTGTATGACGCAACCGCGCCTTCGTGTATTCGGGCTACCACACCCGGCCGTGGGATTTACCACGACGGGCGCACTCTAGCCTGCAGGTTTCAGGATGGCAACCTACTGCGGCGTATTGTGGTTAATGCCAGCTGATCGAAAAGCCAACGCGACTGCGAGGTAGGTTGAGGGAGTACCTACCTCGTCATTTTTGGTCTACGAGCTGAAGAACTTTTTGGCTTCAAACGGTCATCCCTATAGAGAAGTCTCCAGTGCATGCGTTGCTGGGCGAGGTGCTCAGGTGTGCGGCGTGGGGCGCTGGACTCTGTTGGCTTTCTTGGAGCTCAGGAGTCCTGCGTAACATGGAGATCGATAGCTAGGTTCGGAAAGCGGAATTCCAATCGCTGCTCCTCCAAGGCGGTGAACCGAGCCTCTTGCTCCAACACCCGCCGGGGGATTATTGACAGAACGTCTCCCTTGGGCTGCTCGTCGAGGACATTCAAAATCTCTGGCCAGCCGAGCCACGAGGCGCGAGGATCCTGGCCTTGCTCTCCGGTAAAGCGTGCTGCATACCGTGCAACGACATAGAGGATAGGCGGCGCATCGGAGGCCCTGACGTTAAGTCCCAGCGTCCTGGCCAACTCGGCGGAGCTGCGCCCGCCGACCCAGGAAATGACACGCTCAATCCATTCGTTTGCCTTGGCAATGTTCCGCCTGCGGCTCTCTCGCTCCGATAGAGAGAACCCAAAGATGTCGTGCCACTTCAGCTGGACCAGCGCTAACGAGCCATGCCATCTGTCGACGATGATGGCGTCCACGTCCGTCAGCTTCGAGCCATCAGGACGCCGCAGCTGAAAGCCATGGGGAGGGACCAGGAAACCGGGCTCTGGAAATGCTTTGGCTAGGTCGGACCGGAAAATCGCCTCTCTTCGATCGACACCCCGATCCCAGTCAGGCTTGTACGCATTGCGTAGATGGCGGAAGAGGGCGAAGTAGGGGTTGGTCAGGGCCCCGAAGCACGGAAGCAGTAAGTGCTCTCTCCCGAGGTCGACGTAGAAGGCGCAGGGGACTTCGTGTGCCTTTTCCCAGTCCTCCAGGTTTCCACTATCGAGCGTTAGCGCCTGCATAGTCGATGAAAGCCGGCTTGGCGGCAGGCCGGCCTCTTGCCAGGCGTTTTCTACGCTGTCCCTCCTGCCATAACGGGTCAACACATTACTCGCATTGATTCCTGGTCTCTTCCTCTGCAGTAGTCCGACAAAATCGATGTGGCACAAGATGCGTCCCAGTTCCTGATCGCAGGCTTGCTTCCATTCGCCGAAAGTCCTGTCGCCAAGCATGACGTCATCCGGGAAGGCCTCCGCTTCGAGAAAACCTTTGCCATAGAGCCGGGCTCTTTCCTGGTAGGCTGACACGATCTCCATGTCACTCTCGTAGTGAATGAACCACCCACCGGGAGCATCGACGTAGGACTTCATGCGCTCGCGTAGTCGCCGCCACCTAAGCTCTTCCAGGCTGTCCTCTGGACTTTCGGCCAATGCACGTCTTTTCCGGGCCTTCATCGCGTATTGCAGGGAAAGTTCGGGGACGCTGTATGGGACTTTGATGACTACGTGGCTGGCACTGGGACGCGACGTCATTGCCAACGCCTGGCGCTCCAGCGCTGCCATTCGGGATAGGTGGGTAAGTTGCCCGCAGGATTCGAGGTACGAGTAGGCAAACCGGGCGACTTCAGCGGGCATCGGTTTCCATGCGAGAGCGCCTGGTTGATTTCCGAGCCTTGAAAGAAATGGACGCAATGCAGCGGCCGTACCCAGCGATATGTAACGATTTTTACCGATACCCTGCAAGTGAATCTCTACAGAGGTATCGAGCGCTCGAATCAGGGCAATGACCGCTTCTCTTTCGTGGCCATGCCACATCCTGGCAGCTTTTTCTTGGAAGGAGCATAACTGCTGGGCAATGGCTTGTTCTGCGTCGGTCAGGTGCCTATGGTTTTTGCTCATATGGCAATCTCGGGATAGGCGGCTTCGTGCCAATCATCCATGGAAGGGCCTGTGGAAGGCTCGCGAATAAGGAAAAGAGATGCATCTGTTTGTTTTTGGGCAGGAGTATGAAAGGTCTCGTCTACTTGAATTCATTGGCAGTCGCCAAATGCAATCAGGTGTCCTATGGGGAAGCAAAGAGCCAGGATGCCTGGTTTGTACATCCGGCGGGAAGGGAGGCAAAAGGGCGGGATACTCGGATGAACTGCTAGCCGATGGGAGCTGGTGGTATTTCGGGCAAGGGCTGGTAGGAGACCAGTCACTGACAAATGCAGCCAATGCAAAGATTTCATCTGGGAAACTGTCTGTGCTGTTCTTCACGACACGGGAGCCTACGGCACGAGAGGTTGCGGCCCGAGGCGGATACGGAAAGCTTTTCTCATTTCGGGGGGAATTCAACGTCGTCGGTTTCGAGCCGTTCGTACCCAGTGATGGCAGTCGAAAGGGGGACAGGCTATGGCGGTTCCGCCTGGCTCCTGTTGGAGGTGACGGCGACTACTGGGCTGGACAGGACGATATGCACAAGGATGGCGATATCGACCTGCAGGAAATGCAGCGACGTCTAAGCACGGGTCCCATTGGAACTGAGCTCGGCAGTAGCTTGCAGGAGTACCGGCAGCGTAGTGCTGCGGTGCACCTCTACGCGACTCTACGGGCCAATGGCCAGTGTGAGGGCTGTAACCTGCCTGCTCCTTTCTCTCGCCCTGATGGTCGGGCCTTTCTGGAAGTGCACCACATGACCCGACTTGCCGATGATGGTCCCGACATGCCCGCCAACGTCGCGGCCCTCTGCCCGAATTGTCATCGTCGTGCCCATTACTCCTCTGACCGGAAGGAGTTCGGTCGTATCCTTCAAGAGCGAGTTACCCTCCTAGAGCAGCGAATCGTTGTAGGGCAAGGATTTCGTCAATCTGGAATAAGCAACTGAACGCGAGATGACTGAGATCGGCTCAGGGGCGGGCCATTTGGCTCTCGACAACTCAAATGGCTCGTAATATTCGTGATGCTTGCGGAGCGACGCGGGCGGGGTTGGTATTAGGGAAATTAGGGTAGTTTTCCATCTAGAAAGGTAACTAGTTCACTCATCTCTCGTAGGATTTCGATGTGCCTAGCGAAACCTCTTCTTATATCAGGGAAATCTCCGACCTTGATTTCGTCGCTTCCTCTTAGGGTCCAGCCGGATGTGTCCTGAGTTTCAAAGACATGACCGAGTATGTTCCGTCTTTTCAGGACCTCCCTGTCGTAATCGGCGCTAGATCGTCTCAATTCCCTAAGTCGATCAGTTTGGTCCTCATCCAGTCCGAAAACCTCTGCGCTATTGGCGGCTATTTGGGTTAGCCGGCGAAAGTGCTTGAATAGTTTCGTGCTATCTACTGCGAAGGTTGCAAAGCGATTCTCGATGTTTCCATCGATTGCGGCTGTATATCTTTCTCTTGATTGTTCTATAAATTCAATTACGTCGTTGTCGAGATCGGTTTTCTTTTCGGCGCACTTTTGACTACGAGCTGACATTGAAAGGATAGCTTGTTTCATTATCTCGTCGCATTCTGCTACCACCCTCATTGCTAAACCCCTCATTCCCGAAAGCCGGTTAAGAGATCGCGCTGTTTGATCTATTAGGGATCCGGCTCGCTCAATGAACCGCCGGCGAGCGCTGCAGTAGACACCTTCTATTTCCTTGGCTGCCATTTTCTGGCGAAGCTCGTTTTCCTCAAGGCTTCCTGAGTAGAAAAGTATCGTGGTGGAGGGAAATAGTCTTCGGACCGTTGGTGCTATTTCATCACCATCTTCGTCCTGCAATTTGTAGTCAAGTAAAATAATGTCGAAACAATGATAGAGCTCGTGGTTTTGGGCTAGCTCTTTTATCCCCGCACTATTGGGGATTGTTTCTATGCGTGCCACAAAACCTGCGTCAAGGATGCGTCGACGAAGACTGTCCTCCTCTTCCTTGCTGAAAGAGTCTTCAATCCAAAGTACACCAATATCGAGATTCATTCTTTCTCCCCGGGAATCGTAATCTCAAAGTCTGCTCGGCTTCCATCACCCACGAGCTCGATAGATCCGCCCATGTTTTTGATGATCTGGCTTACACTATAGAGTCCTATACCTGTACCGTTGGCTGAACCGGTATATCCTCGCTCAAAAATCTTGGAGGAATCGACTTTCCTCTCATCAATACCTAGCCCATCATCGCTTACAAGGATTTTTATGGAGCTCTTTGTTTTCTTGACTACTTTTAATTCTAGTTTTCTGGCTTTGGCTTTTCGTGCATTATCTAATAGGTTGTCAACAAGTACTGCGATATCAACAGGGGAGAAATCTCTAAACAACGACTCTCCTGAACCATCGAAAATGGCGCGAGGTATTCCCGGCATCCCCGCTAGCCGAACATCAAAGTACTCATCCAAAAACTGCACCAGATCTCCGTGGACTTTATCGGTCTGAAGGTCTACCCGAATGTTGGGGGCGAAAGATAGAACTGTGCTCAATCTGTCACCCGAAAGAGTTGCGCTAGCAATAGATGCGGATGCACGCTTCGTTGATTGGCGTATAGACGCTAGTAGATCTTCTATATCGTCAGGGTTATCTAGTCCCTCATCCGGCATTTTTGCTGTCGAGAGGATGTTTCGAAGCTCATGGGCAGAGTTGGCGATTGCAGAGCGTATATGCCCAAGATGGATAATTGCCTGGTGCATTAGCAGTTGAACGCGCTCTACATCAACATCCTGACTGCTGCCCAGAAAGGCTGCCTGTTGCTCTAGCCTTGCGATATGAGCGTCTGCGCGATTTCGGTCCTCTATTGCGCGCTGCGCAATTTCTCGTGCTTCTTCTCTAGAAGCTCTTAGCTCGACGATTCGCTTTTTAGCTTCGTCAATTTGAGCGCGGAGAGAGGTGTCACCCTGATTCTCCG
Organism: Pseudomonas sp. BN102; assembly: GCF_029871245.1. Lineage (GTDB taxonomy): Bacteria > Pseudomonadota > Gammaproteobacteria > Pseudomonadales > Pseudomonadaceae > Metapseudomonas. The sequence continues at coordinate 10,048 of NZ_SSON01000066.1, forward strand.
CAACTTCTGACATCGTTTTGAGCACTTCGTCCGTGATCTGGTCGGGGTCTTCCGAGACTTGAAGAATATCTTTGTCGTAGTAAAGGATTTCGATGTCCTTTGATCTCGCGAGTGCTCCAATGATATTTAGAATTCTTTCTCGTGATCTGTCCGTTTCCAAGCGCTCAGGGGTGTCTTTGTCCTGATCGATCTTGTCTTGCCAGTTGACGCCGACAACATAACGTTCTAGTCGGAAAATCATGTGTCGGCGTATTGCTTCGAATAGCGCGCGGCTGCGTGCGTCCTCTACTAGCCCGGCATCCCTGCTTGAAACTTCTCGGAATGTTTTGGGGCGTGCTATTACGTCGACGCGCCCTATGATATCCCGCGTGCCTAGATAGCGCGATTGTCCCTGTTGTTTTCTGCGATTCAGTCCCAGCGTGTCATCATATTCTTCTCCGATGGGATAAATGCGGAATCTGTTCAGAAAAAGAAATACGCTACCGAATTCGATAGGTCTAACACCCATTCGGAGGGTGAAGGTTTGCTTTGCCGATCTATTAAGATAATAAATTTCGCCTGTGACTCGGCTTTCGTCGAGCTCGCTATACGGAGAGGGTTCCTTTATCGAGTATATTTTTCTTCCGCGGTCAATCAGGGTACTCTCAATGATTGAGTTCTCGATCGAGACTACGATGCGACTAGTCTTTTCTTGCAGGAGCTCTGCAATCTCGTTTCCGATAGGGCCGTCGACGTTTTCAATGGCCTTGTCGGAGCCATCTATCAGCCAGGTGGATACAGAAACATGAGTGGTAGTGCCGAATGGGTCAATTAGCTTGGCGAGGTCTCTCCGGAGCCTGCTAATGCTTTCTTCGTCCCAGTGGTGTCGTGTGTTCTTGATTAAAAGTACTGTGCCATGTGGGGATGGCGCATTGGCATTGTAGATGTCAGGGAAGGACTTTGCCTTTTCTAAGCGAACAGGGATTTTTTGAAATTCTTCGGTGCTGTCTTTCTCAAATTCTGTCCAGTCTATTTTTAGTTTGGAGATGAATTTTTCACTCTCTGCTAAGCTATATAGTTCTAGTTGTTCCCCTAAGGTGTCGCACGCGAAGCGGCCGATACCTTTGCTTCCTGCAAATTGACCAGCTGGCTTGATCTTATCTCGGTATGTCCCTGATTCTGCTATGGCCTTCTCAGAGTAGGCAACAAAAAGCCATTTATTTGTGATGTCATCCCGCGACATTCCATGGCCGTTGTCTACTATAGCTATTTGTTGTTCTTCAGGGTCAAATTCGATATCTACTTTTGTTGCGCCAGCATCAAAAGAATTTTTTACAAGCTCGAAAATGGCAACGAACTGATTTGTTACTAAATCTCGACCAATTATATCCTTTAGGTACGAGCTGATTCGGAATACACCCTCGGTCATTTGCTGTTCGTCCTGTTCTGCTACCTATGCTTGTAGGGGTAAGCCATTGGTTCGAAATCGCTTGAGGTAACGTGGTTGAATGAGCTTTCTATATAGATTTCGAGTGACTGTTTGGGGGCTGCAGCCACACTGCGCATGGCAATGAATCCCATCTGGCACCGTGCTGATCTAATTTCAGTTAATATTCAATGCCTTTCTCTGGTCGAGTTGGCGGATCACCTCATGTAATCGTTTGCCAGTTGCCTGCGCTTTCTTAGCAGATGCCAGTTCGCACTCCCACACGACAAGTACCGTCCACCCCAGAACCTGCAGGTCTGCTGCTGCTTGTGCATCACGAGTAACATTTTTCTCGAACTTCTCCAGCCAGAACGGCGTGTTGCTCTTGGGTGTAGTAGCAATCTTACAACCAGAGTGGCGGTGCCAGAAGCAACCATGTACGAAGACTACGGCCTTGTAGCGTGGGAACACGAGGTCTGGCTTGCCGGGTAGTCCCGCGCCGTGTAGCCGGTATCGAAGTCCAAGTCCATGGAGGACCTTGCGTAGCGCAAGTTCTGGTTGGGTGTCCTTGCCCCTTATGCGTGACATCCTGTCCGAGCGTTCTGCGGGGGAAAGGAAGTCAGTCATTGGTGGCCTCTTTGCCCGGCCCGCGGTGGCAGGGCCGGGCCTTGGTCAGGCTTGGTTGGTGAGTTCGAAGAAAGGTAGTCCCCGTATGACCTCGCCAGCCACGTCGAACGACTTGTAGAGGCAATGGTGGTTGGGAAGTGTCTTCACTCGCTCCGATAGCTCTGCCAGATCCGACGTAAATCCAAGTACCCCAAGCTCAGCAGGAGTGGCATTGGGTACCTTGTGGATGAACCAGGTCAGAAGTGGTTCCCGGTAGTCGGTTGCCCCGGCCTTGAAGTGCCGTAGGTACTGCGAGGCTAGGATAACACCCGTCCCGAACTCGCGGCCCTGCAGTAGCAACTTGCGGAGCACGTCGAATTCATAACGCATGATGTTGTCCGCCTCGTCTACCAACAAGTACGAGTCGATGGCCCGGAGCTGTGGGGAAGAGCCAATGAAGGGGCGCTTCGGAGTTCGGAGCATATTCTCGTAGAACATGTTCAGCATGATGGCGACGAGCATGTTCTTGCTCCGATCGTCCTGCCCCATGGAGTCCAAGGAGACCACCACGACGCCATCAAGGAATTCGTCGAATGGCTTCGTTTCCCCTGTGCGCGCGAAGACTTCCATGTCAACGAGGTCGTCGATGATAGCCATCGGCGAGTCTGACTTCCCGGCGAGTAGCTCGCGATACTCCACGTGGATGTCGTAGATCGTTGGCTGGCGACCTTGCGCACCGGCTGTCTCGTAGGCGTTGCGGACGGCACCCTTGAGCTTGTCCCGCTGTACGGGACCGATGCCGGAGTACACCTTGTCCAAGACATCGGCGAAGAAGCGGAACCTGTCCAGCCATGGAGCGGAGGACTCTCCCATCCCCGTCGTGTCGAAGAGGTTCAGGGGCAGGCGATAGGGCTTTACCACCTTGGCGCCTGTGGCATCGACAAAGTCCTGGCTGCTGTAGTCTCGCTTGTAGTCGAAGATCAGGAACCGAGGCGTGATACCTCGGTTTGCCTCGCGCGCCCTGGAGATCTGCAGGATCAACGATTTGAGGAACTGGGTCTTGCCTGTCCCGAGGTCGCCAACGACACCGATATTCAGTTGGTTGAGCCGAGTGTCGGATATGTTCAGGGAGAATGGTCGGGGCTCGAAGCCATCGACGGTCTTGCCAACGGACAAGACGATCCCATTGCCTGGAGCATCGGTCTGACTGGCAGGGATTGGCCCCGGCTCCTCAACACCGGCGGAGGGCTCCTCGACAATCGCGGCGGCGGACTCGGAGATATCCTCCACTGGAGCTATCGTTGGCTCGCCCGTTTGACTGTCGTCCGGAGGGGGGCTTTCGACTTGCGCGAGTGGGGTGCCAACTGCATCTGCCCGGGAGGGCAGCAGTCCCCAGTCGCCGACCTTCGCGCGCGCAGAATCGTAGAACGACTGTGCGTCATTTCCGGCGATGATGCGGCCTGCATCCTGGCTGGAGATGACGATGGTCTCTGCGTACTTGTCGCCATCACGGTCGTGCGGGCCGCTCTGGGTCGATGCATCCACCACGATCAGTCGTCCCCTCGCATCGATGCTGATCGATGGGGCGGGGCTGAGGATGGCTGCAGCGATACGCTCGTGGTAGCTAGCCCACCGCCCGGCTTGTCCTTCTACTGCTTGGTGCTGGCTGTAGACACGCAGTCCAAAGCCGATCATGGAAAGTAGCAAGTGCTGGAAGGCAAGTCGCCATGCCAGGGAGCTGCCTGCACGCTCCTCGATGGCGCGAAGCAGTGCCGATAGGGCCTTGGCTTGGGAGAGTGCCTCGGCGGAGTCGCTTGCACTGAAGACAATCCCTTGCCGGCACTTGACCTCAATGGGGGTAAGGTGCAGTTGGACCTTGTCGTTGCATGCTCGTACCCCGACGACAAGTAGGTCTGGACGCGATAGGGACGTGTCCTTGCGTTCCTTGCCGAGGGAGCGGGCAAGGTCGGAAAGGTAGCCTCGGAAAGGGTCGACGGGAATGATGATGGCTATCGTCGAGTCGTCAGGCGTGCCTGCAAGGACAGGGAGCAGACTTTCCAGGTTGCCTGCCACGCGGAACTGGTCTTGGAGGAGCCGGACTGCGAGGAACAGGCCAAGGTCGCCTGTGGCCCCGGTGTCGTCCCCGGAAAGGCCGCGCACGGTGGGGATCCCCCTTCTTGCAACCTCGAGGAGGATTTGCTCGACCTGATCATCGTCTAGACCTTCGCAGCCTGGCAGGAGCTTCAGGACCCGCCGGAGCGCATCGCGATCAGCCTGCTTGACCTGCGACAAGAGGTAGTAGCCACTGGTATCGCCTGCGCGGTGGGAGTAGGAGGGCAGGTCGTAGTCCCATAGGTAGGTCCCCTGGATCCAGCCTCCCAGGAAGCAGGCGGGGTCGATTGCCGAGGAGGAGACTGCGACGAACCCGGCGCTGTTTTCCTCAAGCATGCTGGAGACCGCATGGACATTTGGGGAAAACTGCAAGCCGACCTTGCCGTCCCTCAGCTTTTCCAGCATGAGCATGCATGCGGATACCTTGTCGGCGAATCGTTCGCCAGACAGTGGCATTTGCAGGCCTTGCCTGGACTCGCTCAGGAACGAGGCCTGTAGTTGGCGCCTGACTCGGTGTCTGATCAGGCCGCCAGTCCCCATCGGAGAGAGCATGCCGACTTCCTTGGACTCGGGTTGTGCTGAGTCCAGCTGCGCAATGATGCCCAGGTCAGGCTTGGCCCCGGCTGGTTGCTTGTCGTACCAGCGGACATGGTTATCGGTGTCTTCGGACAGGTTGGCGATCGTCGCCTGGTCGGGCCTTCCTGCCTGCCTGGTATCGAATACCTCCAGTATCCTCGCACCGACACTGTGTCGCGGGATGTCCTGCTCCCCGTTGCCGAATCGCTTGGTACACCAGTTGGCTAGGCCCTCGTTGCACGCATCGGTGGTTCCGCCCGCGCTGGACACCACCAGGCTGACAATGGGCTTGGCCGCCAGCAAGTCCGTGACATCATCGAGTGCGCGCGAGACCTGGGCCGGACTGAATCCACTCGATATCCCGCCGACCGTAAGGCCAAAACTGTTGTCGAAGGGCGCCCGGCGGGCACGGTCGGGAATCTGGCCTAGACGAGATCCGTTCCAAAGCACGGACCAGTAGTCGGAGCTGCACTCGACCGAGAGGAAGTCCAGGCTGTCTTCCCCATCGGGTGCCTGCAGGAACATGGTCAGCAGATCGGGGACACAATCGGGGTCAAGGATACTGGCTGCAGGGCACGGACAGGCGGAGTCACCTTCAACCTCGTCCCGCAATACTTTCTGGGCAAGGCAGTGCCATGCAAGGCGCAACGGATGCAGGGGGGAAAGAATGATGGCGTCCGGGATCCTGTCCAGCGTGCGGCCATCAGCTTCCAGCGAGCACACGACGATGGTATCCACCCAGCAGGCGATGGATGGATCGGCGTTCACCCATGCCATGTATGAATCTAGGTAGTCTTCGACAAGAGAGCGGAACCCAGTGTCGCCGGACAGCCAGGCGCCTAGCGACGCGGATTCGAGGAGTCCCGACTGGTCGTCACTGCCCCGTATGTACCGTGCGATCTCCTGGCGTGCCTCGATAAAGCCTCTTGGAGGCTGGAAGCGCGTGGCCTGGGGGCGGGGATCATGCAGGAAGCGGCCTTGCGAGAGTATGGGACCATGGGGGGCGTCCCACTCGGGGGGGGCCCACCGGGACGCGTAGTCGTCCGCGATCACCAACGGCCTGAAAGAGTTCGCCGCATTCTGTTCCTCCAGCATCCATGACTGCAAACTGGATGCGCGGGAGTTCCGGTCGAGATGGACCACGGTCTTGGTGTCGAATTTCTCGAGATGCCGGCGATTTAGTTTGATAAGCCGCTCGAACTCGCTACGGCAGCCTTCTTCCTTTGCCTCCTCGCAAGCCAAGTAGACCCTGCAGGCCGTGGGACCTTGCTCGCCAGCTAGCGTGAAGGCGATGTCCAACTGGTACTTTCCGTCGGCCTCGACTTCCAGCAGATACTCGTCTTCTCCAACTGGCCTCGCCTCGATCTCCTGCCTCTGTGCCTCGAGCTCGGTGGCGTCGTCTGGCAGCCCTTCTACCTTCCCGATGCATGCTCCTGGCGACAGGTGAATGCGCAGTTCATAGCGACCGGATCCTGGTAGCGACAGGGCGGTCTCCCAGTCCAGGTCCGTGGACTTCTTGCGAGGTTTTTTCGGCGGTGAAAGCTTCGTCGCGAGCCTGCAGGTAACGAGTATTCCAGGCCGCCAGCTCATGAGGGAGATCACCCGGACACTTGCTGGCTTGCATCCATCGGCGATGACTTTGTATGCCATCGGGGCCCTGTGGGAGGGTGGAAACAGGTCGGATTGGAGAGTGGTGTCGCTACCGTTTGCTAGCAATGGCGTAGCCGCCTTGCCATAAGAACCGCCCGTCAATTGGTACTCTTGCGGTTCGTAGCCTTCGCTAGTCGAGATAGCCAGCTCGACCTTGTCTCGTACCACTGCCGGCATTCCCTTTCCCATGGGAACAATGCCATTGGTGCACTGGATAGTTATTTCCCCAACGGCCTCGTCGGCTTCGTCGGCAAGCAGTTCAGTCCAGCATTCGGCTGTGAGGGTTGTCCACCAGGAGGGTGGGGGCGTCAATTCTGCATCAGCGCTGGGCAGGTAGAAGGCCTCGGTTGCGCGTTCGAAGGCAGTGGGTATGTCGCAATTCGATTGGAGATGGACAAGGAAGTCGCGCAGGGCCTGTGTTACTTCTTGCGGGGCGCTTTGTGCCATGCGCTCGATGCCAGTCTTGAAACCATCTGCGAGCTCGTCGGATATCCTCCCTAGTATGTAGGTCTGCGTCTTTGACGAGATCCTGCCGTCCTCCGTTGGGGGAAGGCCACATGCCAGGGAGAGTGCTTGTCCTGCGGAAAGTCCGTGAGCCATGTTCGCTATCGAATAGATACGCGACAGCAAGCGCCAGGCGGCGCGATGACCACCTTTGTCTGGGTCCACCTCGTCGACCGAACCGGCGGCGGCACGAATCAATGCCTTGGCATCTTCCCGCTGCGATGGATCTAGACCTGCTACAAGCAGCGCCTCGTTAACGGCTTGCTGGACAAAACCGTCCTCCCACCATTGCTCAGAGGATGCATGCCCCGTACTCGTAGCGGTCCCCAGTCCGAACTCGTCGGTCGTGGACTCGATCGACAAGTTGTTGTGCAGCCCCGGTGGGACCAAAGCGACGAAGCTGGGATTAACGGGGTCGTTGCGGACATCCAGCAGGTGGTCGTTGTCACACTTGCCAGACTGCCCGATCCGGGGCTTGGGTCCCTGCAACTGGTTAGCCGGGTACTGGAGCAGTACCGGCAGCGTTGCCATGCTACCGTCCAAGCTGCCCTGGACGTGGATTCCTCCATCCTGTGCCAATTCGTCGTAGGCCAGCTCGAGGATCTCGAGAGGCGGGCCACGGAAGATCAGCCGGTACTCGAGGTTGGCACCGCTGTACCCTTGCGTCGCCCCCAGGACCTTCTCATGGACAATTGTCGCGAGCCAGTGTGCAAGTTTATTCATGTTCGGGGCTCTGGATGGCTTGGCTTACGGGGAAAGGAGGCAACAGCAACATGCCGCTCTCGGCATCGGGGCTGTCGAGCACGAGGCCGAGCATTCTCAACTGGTGACCTAGGTCGTTCCTGGCGATGTCATGCTTGTCCACGGCTATGCCATAGGCTTCGAGGTGCTGTCCTAGTCGGTGGACTGAGCGAGGACCGCCCATTCCAGCAAGAGAACAGTGGACCAAGGCAAGCACGGCGACGGGGCCAAGGGAGACGATCCACGGGCTGGACGGGCTGCTGCCTTTCTTCTTCAGGATGTACCCCTGGTCGTACCCCCTCAGCAGCGGGACCGCCGCCTGGCGCTGTCCAAGGACGTGCCGTGCGAACTCCAATAGATTGGAGCCGATCCCCTTCTTGCAACGAAGCGCACGGCCCTCTTGCTCGCGTACGTCTGCAATTGTTTCTAGGGTTCCCAGATTGGCAAGCGCGGCCTTGTGCATGCGTACATGCTGGCAAAGCCCGGCAATACCGGCACTCGAGGAAAGATTTCCGCTGTAGGGGACACCTATTTGCTCTAGCGACCAAAGAAGGGCATTGGTCCCGAGCCGGGCATTGAGGTAACTGGAAACCTTGTCCTTGATTCCTTGGAGGGCCTTTCCCCCGTATGCCATGTACTGGGGGGCCTCAGGGAAGATAGCTTGCCTTGCTTCCTGCTCGCTGGAAGGGAGTGGCCCATCTGTAAGTGCGGCCGACAGGCAGGCCCAGATCCTCGCGTGGACATCGCACAGCCAGGTTACATGGGACGCCGCCGCCAGGCGAAGTACTGCCTCCAGCAAACTGGTCCATTGCCGGCGGGTCATGGATCCCTTCGCCTGCATGATTGCATGCAAGTCCCTGGTGAATCGCCGAGCAGGCAGGAATGGGACTTCCTGGAAGTCTGGTTTCTCCAGTGTTGCGAATTCACTCTCTGGGATCGGGGACCAGTCCCAGTTGCCTGCCCCTGTGTTCCACGCCGATGTTTCTTGGTCGAGCCAACGGGCAAAGACATCGTCGTCGTAGTTGACACTCAACGCAGCGAAAAGGCTTTTCCAAAGTTGCTGCGCAGAATCTCTGTCCTTGGAGCCCAGGCAGACCATGCGGCGGATCAGGCTACCCGCAGGCCAAGAATTGCTGCTGAGTCGGGCAGACCCGGAGAAGAGTGCCGTTCCCGGCACGATGGGTGTGACCTGCAGGAACCGCTTGGAAGACTGGTTCGGAAGCTTGGGGCTCTCCAGGATTCCATGGAGGACGGTGTTCCAGGCCTCCACGTTGACTACAGCCCCGTTAGGTGGCGACTGGCGCCGTTCGCGGAGCTTCTGGATATTCTTGTCCAGATCGCGTCCGGCCTGTGGCACGCTTCCCTCGCTCGCCGAGGCATAACCTATGGTCCGGTAGAGCGAGGCCAGCAGGACCTCCGAACTTGCGTATTCCGGTGCCGGGCTAATTGCGAAGACTGAGTCCTGATAGCTGCCATGTGAAAAACGCCAGGGGGCCTGCCTGAACTCCGCGAGGCTCATACTTCCCTCTCCTTGTCCGCGACGAAGCCGCTCCACGAGTGTCCTACGACCGTGCCGTCTGCTCCAACGCGGATCCTGGCGTCGTCGAGTAGCTCCCTGTCACGAACAATAGGGCCTGATAGACGAGCCTTAGTCGTATCGAGCAGTGCCACGACTGCACGTGGGAGGGAAGCAGGGGAGAGCCCCCTCTCGAGCTCCTTTACGGCCTTGAACAGGTCATAGGTCAGCGGAACGGGTTGGGCTGAACGGCCTTGACCTACCTTGAGGTAGCAGATCGGTGGGCGAGGGCGCCCGGCAGTGTCCTGAGCGAACATCTTTACCGGACTCTGCGGCACGACCAATGTTGCCTGGCGCTGTCGAGGAGGAAGCGGCTGGCCAAAGGTGGTGGTTAGCGACACCTCGAATTCCTTGCCTGTGTTCAGCAGCTCCTTTACCTGCCTGACCACCTCATAGAGGTGCTGGTGCTTGTCGTTGTCCTCGACGACCTGCTGGAAAGCATGAAGGATCGAAGAGTCCGCCACAGCAGCTGTCCGGGGGCATATGCTTCTGCGAACCAAACGGCAGGCAAAGTCGCGAAGGATATGTTGGACCCGGCTAGCAGCCGCGGGCTTTTTACGCCGGACGATCGGCAGGGAAAGCATGGAGTCTGCAGCGGAAAGTCGCTTGAGTATCTCCAGTTCGTTTGGTGAGAGCACCTGATACTTGCGGATAAACTCGATGCCGCCGGCAAGGGAGCGGCTGAAACGCATATCTAGGTCACCAAGCATGATCATGCTACGGCCGCTCACAGCGACCTCGCTGTCCGGACTCGCGAAAGCGGGATCCAGCGTGTCTACCAATCCCTCCAGCAAGGGGGCGATGGTCGCAGGGAGATAGTGGCCCTTGCGTTCCGCCAGGAAATGGGCAAGACCCATTAGGGTCCGTACCTCCTCCGTACCTAGCTCCTTCTCGAGACCTAGCTCCTTGAGGTCGGTGCGGAGCGAGCCAGCCGTGCTCCTGTCCCATCGGTGGAAGAGTGCATGCTGGTAGCTCGACGTGGCCAGATGGAAGATTGCGGTGAGGGACTGCTTGGTATGCCTTGAGGCCGATCGGGCCTTTTGGTCGAGTTCGACAAGGTTTGCAGCCCATTGGCACGGAGTGGACTGGTGGGGATTTCCGGTGGATGCGTGGACTGCGGGATGGTGGCCAGCCAGCAAGTACGACGTCAGAGAAAAGAGGTCCCGGAAGCTCCATCTCTTGCCACTGGCTAGCTCATACCAGCGCAATATCTGCAGAAGAGCTGTCCTGTGTTCGTCCCGTGAGAGTATTGCCTGGCTGGCGCAGAACGGGCACTTGTCGCCCGCAGGGCATGTTCCCTTTGCTGGCCACATATCCGATGCAGTGGCTTGTCCGATAAGTATCTCCGCGGGCGCCTTCGAGTCATCGTCAGGCTTGACCAGAAGTGATTCTGCATCCATTGGCCAGACTGCAACGGATGGAAAACCTTCGAGAGGCCAGCATGAAGGGGCATCATGTGCCAGGCTAACGGCCCGTGTAATAGCTTCGAGCAGGGTGCGTGATTCGTCCAGATCGTTGTCTATGGCATGGATCAGGGCGTCATCAAGGACGCCGCGATTGACGCAGCAGAGGTAGGCCTGGGAAGACGCCCCGTCCAGAAGCTTGCTGAGTTCTTCTATTAGGAGGACTGGGGCGCTGCTTCCATCGTGCCCAGCCGTTGCGGAGGCATCCTGAACGATGTCCAGGCCCAGGTTGCTGGCAATACGGGCTAATTTCCCGGCGTCGGCTCTTGCTCGACGCGGTACTGCTGTTCCTGCAGGGGGATGGAAGGACTGCGTGAGCTCGTCGATCAATCGGCCATCACAACGGAGGCTTTCATCTAGCCAGCGGATAGTGGACTCGATGGCCTCGGTCTTTCCGTTTCCGGGGCCCCCCACCAGTAGGATGATTCTTGGGGTGCCGGCATTACCGGTGGGGAGCTCGTTGGTCCAGGCTTGGAGTCGCGAGAGGAGGTTTGTACGTAGCAGTTGTTTGTTCGGCTGGCCGCTGTTCTTGTCGAGTAGCCGCTTCACCCCCCCTGAGTGATGACCGGCCCAGTCGACCAGGGCGGCAGGGTAGCGCGAGCCTTCCTGTTGGGAGCTCTCCATTCCCTTAGACTCCTATGCATTCATGCGATGGCGATGTTTTCTTCTTCTTGCTCGAGCTCCGCAAGCTGTTTAGCTCGCTTCACGGCTTCTTCCAGCATTTCCCTAATAGCCATGCCAATGGCCCGGGCTAGGTAGGGAGGCACAGCGTTGCCTACCTGGGTGTAGCGTGGGCACTCCTTTGTGCGCTGGCTGCCTCCGGTAGTGAACTTGCCGCGGAACCTGAACCAATCAGGGAACGACTGCAGGCGCGCGGACTCCCGGACGGTCAGTATCCTAGGTTCGTTATAGTGGAGGACGTCATCCGGCAAGGTGGTGATCGTGGGGGCCGGTGCGCTAGCCTGCATCGGGTAGATGCGATGTTTTTTGAGCCCATATGCTTCGCGCAGCTCGGCGCTCATGCGCACGCCCTTGGTGCAATTGGGATCATCGAGGATCTTCTGGAACCTAGCCTTGATCTCTGGCTTGTGCCTGGCAAGGCGCAGGCTATCGAGGGTGCCATCGCAGCCTTGGTGCATCAGTCTTTGGAACGCTGTGAGAGGACCAGCATAGTCAATCTCCTGGAACCCCTTTGGAGAGTCGAGATCCTCGCAGGGCTTGGTGCCATTACGCCCTATCTCTAAGTCTGAGATTGCATCCTCTGCGGGAATTTCGTTGTCTAGGCCGAGCTCGTGCAGCTGCTCGACCCGGGCTTTCTCCAAGAAGTCAAAGGCACTAGTCGTGCCTCTGTCGAGATGATAAGCCAGGTCCTTTCGGAGACCGATCACGATCAGGCGTGGTCGCTTTTGCGGAACCCCAAAAGTAGAAGAGTCGACAATCCTGCCAAGGACGTGATAGTCGATCTTGTCCAGGCTTTCGACCAGCTTGTCGTAATAAGACTGGGGCTTGACCGGGATACCAAGTTGCTTCCATACCTTTGTGGCGTGTGCGACTTTCATCCCCGGTACGTTCTCCAGGACAAGCGCTGCTGGTTGGATGGCTCTAACCATCTCCACGTACTTCTCGAACAGCTTGTTGCGAGGGTCGGCCTCCTGTCGTCTCCCTGCGAAGCTGAATCCTTGGCAGGGGGGCCCACCCGCGAGTACATGGACTTTCCCTCGCAGGGACGCAAGCTCGTCGCCGTGCTTGTCCAGAATGTCATCAATTCCCCAGGCTTGCTTCTCTAGCCAGGAGGGCCAGGCGAATGGGGTGATGGGAACATCTTTTCGCTCAATCAGGTTCGTCGACAATGTCGAGAACGCCATCTTGTCGCGTTCTACGGCGAAAACGCCATTCAGCCCTGCGAGTGACAGGCCCAGGGATAGTCCACCGCATCCTGCGAACAGGTCGGCAAATTGAAAGGGCTGGGAGAGATCGGGGAGAGGTGGAAAATGCTCGATTTTCTTCATGGGCTCCTGCCCGGGGACGTCTGCGTCCAGAGGAAGGGGCCCCTGGCACGGTGCATTCTGGTTGCCTGCAAAGAAGCGCTCTTCGTGGGGAACTTCCGTCTCCATACAGACCTACTCCCAGCGATCTTGGCGAAGTCAACAATTAAAGGGGCATGGTAAGGGGCAGATGACTCGTGGCACCTAGCATGGAGTGCGGCAAGCGCAAAGGCAATTACTTGAATGGTCGCCGCTTTGCGCTTCACTTTAGGCGTTTGGGCCTTCTGCATAACCGCATGATTTTACCAGCTTTCCTCATCGTTTCGGTTAGGTTGGATGGATTTGTGTAGTCCGCCCCTGAGTGTCCGGGTGTCAGTTTCATGGCCTTTCCAGCGACATGGCGCGATGGCTCACTGCCTGGCGGAAGCGCGGATTCCAACGGTTGGATTGTGATAATGGCGAACTGATGGCATATCTGCTGCTATTGTTGGGAGGGCGGCGTCAAGAAAGCAGCCGCAACTCCTAGCTGAAAGCTAAGATTCCGAGGGAGCGGTTCTGAAAATGAAGGTCCTTCCAAGCACACCTTTGCCAGAGTCTACGGGATCGGAGCGCAAGGTCCTCTCACTACTACGTTGTGTCGAATGGGGTGGCCCTTCGGCAAGAGCATTGAGCTCGTTAAATCTCTCCGAGCATGTCTACCAGCGCTGGGGTGAGATCGATTTCCTACTTGTTGGCAAGCGTGGGCTAATTGCCATCGAGGTAAAGGGCGGGAACGTCACTTGCGCCAGAGGCAAGTGGAAGTACGAGGATCGCCTTGGGCGCGTGGTGACTCGGGGCAAATCTCCTCTGGTTCAAGCTAAGGATGCCTATTTCTCTCTGGTGAAGAATTACGTCGATCCTCGGCTGGGGAGCGGTTTTGCGCAAGAGGTACCCGCTGGATTCTGCGTGATCCTTGCAGGAATGGACCGGAAGGATCTTGGGGCGATCCTGGGGGGGCCTGAGTTTCCTATAGGCTTGATTGGGACGAGGGATGATCTCGCCAACCCGGCGAGATTACAGAGGTTTCTCGAAGGAGTTGCAGACTACTGGCAGCTTAAGAACAAATCTCGGCGCGGACTTAGTGCGGATGAAGTATCAAGCCTGATTGGGCTATTCCGGCCAGAGTTCGAACTGGTGCGCCCATTGCGGCTAGCTCGGCAGGAGATTGAAGAGCAACTACTTTCGCTTACAGAAGAGCAGTACAGCTTGCTGGATCTTTGGGACGGAGCTGAGAGAGTCTTTTGTTCTTCACCGGCTGGTTGTGGCAAGACGCTTCTTGCGGTGGAAATGCTACGCCGAGCAGTGGCGGCTGGAAAAAACTCCTTATTGCTTGTGGGCAGCCATGTGCTGGCTTCTGCCTTGCGCTCAAAGACCGGGCTTGATTCCTATATCTGTTCTATCGAAGAGCTTGAGAGAAATGGAACTTCGATGAAGCAGCAGATAGAAGTATTGCTCATAGACGAAGGGCAGCTAATGCTATCCCCCGAAAGGGTTGCGCTGACGGACAAGCTGGTCGTCGGCGGGATTGCATATGGTCAGTGGGCTTGGTTTGGTGACTCGAGCTTCCAGCGGGCTACTGGTGGAACTCAGTTTGCTTCTGCGCTTCAGCTTTTCCAAGAGGCGGCATCCGTTCGTCCACGGCTCACGAAGAACTGCCGGAATACACCGGAGATAATCCTGGCCACGGAACTTGCAGCGGGAATCCCACTAGGTCATGCAGTGGTAAAAGGTCGCGGTCTAAGTCCCACCATGTTGGGAGTATCTGGTCGGGAGGGGGTTATAGCTGCTGCTGGAAGGCAAGTGCGTCTTTGGATGGCGGAAGATATTCCACCTCACAGCATAGCTTTGCTTGCTAATGATCCTAATCAAAGTGGATTAATAAAGTCGCTTCCGGGCAGTGCTGGTATTGCTGCGGTCGAGTGGTCATCTGGCGACCATGTTGGTGGGGCGCTGGCGGTTTCCTCTATCGAGTCTTTCAGAGGCCTCGAGTCTGGATTCATCATAATCTGTATCTTCGAGTCAACTCTAAGCGACGATGAGCTTGATCGAATGTTATACCTGAGTATGACAAGAGGAAACTACGGTTTGTCGATCATCGCTGATTCGATGATCCTGGATAGAGTGCACCTGCGAATGGCCGCCAACGCAAAGCGGCACTTTAAGGAGACGGATCATGAGTATTGAGTCTATAAGGGACTCCCGCGCAGGGTTTGTTAACTACATTCGGTCTAGGCTTATTGGCCCGGCTGATGGAGACTGCGAAGAGTTCGATGGTTCCCCACTCTTGAGATACATGATGGGAATGTTGTTCCCTCGTGAGGGGGCGTTAGATTTGGCGGATGACGGTACTGAAGATGTTGGTGTGTCTACAGACGACGAGTCAGACCAGACTGTTGGCGCAAGCCATCGTGCAATGCCTTCATCTGTCGGGTTGAGTTTTCTCGTCGCGAAAGGCGGAGCCCTTAAGTGCAATGTTTCCGCTGCTATATATGAGCGACTAGAAGGCGAGCGAGGATCACGCTCCAGGCGACGTGGTGAAATGAAGTGGCGGCGTATTGCCGTTCCTTCAGCGGCGATGGAGACCGTGGACGTCAGTCTGGAAAAAAATGTAAGTCCGCTTCCGATTCTGGGAGGAAGGGCCGAGTTGCACATTAAATCGAGACCTTGGCTTGATGGCGCGAAGCTATTGACTGTGACGCTAGTCAACTCAATGGAAAAGGGGGGGCATGGGTTTGACCCAGAGAAGATTCTTTTCCAGGTTGCCTTGTCCGTCGATGTAGTTGGTGGCGAATTCCTGCCATATCCTAGGCCACGCTCAGCGGCGGTAAGCGATCAAGAGGAAGCAGAAGTCCGCTACCTCTATAGAAACTCCCCGATCTACGCTCGTGGACATGGCGCTTCGGCAATGTGGGATGCGCGGTCGGAAGCCAATTGTTCCCGCGTTTGGGCAGAGTTCTTGCCAACGGCGGAGGTTCGTGCGGCAACATTCGAAATTGGGGCGAGAGATTTACTTGATGAGAGGTTCCGGGACATTGAGTTCCTCGCATTCAGCAATGATGTACTAGAAGTGCAGCGCGTCCTGACCGGGTTAGGCGAGGCTTTTGGAGAGTGGTTGGAGTCCGAGGACGCGCTTTGCCGTCAGTCCAATGAGGATGCGGGAAGACGTTTGGCGGAAAAGTGTCGACTCTGGCAAAGGCGAATTAACGCTGGGATTGAATCACTATCAAACCCTGAAACCTTCGCGGCATTTACTCTCGCAAACCGTGCAATGTATTGGCAGATGTTGATGGCGGAGCAAGCGCGGGCTGGTGCCTGTGTAATAGAAAAGGGAACTGTTCCTGCTCTGGAGCGAGGGAGGGGTTACAAATGGCGTCCATTCCAGATTGCTTACTTCCTAGGCGTAATTCCTTCACTTTTGGACGGCGAAGATGACGACCGTGAGCTCGTGGACGTCATCTGGTTCCCCACGGGTGGCGGGAAAACAGAAGCGTACTTGCTTGTAGCTGCCTTTGAGCTTATCCGACGTCGCCTTGTATACAAGGAGTCGGATAAGGCTACGGCTGTGTTAAGTCGCTATACGCTAAGGATGCTGACTACCCAGCAGTTCCAGCGAGCCGGAATGCTTGTCTGTGCTTTGGAGCTATTGCGTCGCGTCATGCCCGAGGTCCTATATAGCCGCCCCTTCTCTGTCGGGCTCTGGGTTGGTAAAAGTCTCACGCCAAACAAGTTCCAGAAGGCAATGGAGCTTTTTGATGAATGGAGCCCAGCTCCAGAAGGCGTGAAAAACCCATTTCTTCTGGATCGTTGCCCCGCATGTGCCACTCCTATTGTGAATGTGGCTACAAAAGAAGTTGGTGTGGATTGTGGGCCGGCACACTTCCTGTTCAGATGTCTAAGTCCGAAGTGTGACTTTCACGAACGTATTCCAATGCAGATTGTAGATGAGGCATTGTATAGGGAGCCTCCTTCCATTTTGCTAGGTACTCTAGATAAATTTGCGGGGTTGAGTTGGGATGAGCGGCCGAGAGTTTTTTTTGGTGGTGTGAATGATAATGCGCCTCCTCCCTCTCTTGTTATTCAGGATGAGTTGCACCTAATCTCAGGTCCGTTGGGTTCCATATGCGCACCTTATGAACTTGCAATTGATTCAATTATACGGGCGCGAGGTAAGGGTAGAGGTGCAAAGATTATTGCATCGACAGCAACTATAAGAAACTCACGAGAACAAATCAGGGGCATTTACGGCAGGGAGTCAACTGTATTCCCTTCCCCGATCAGGAATTGGGATGATGCGTTTTTTTTTCGTTTGGAAGATCCAACTCAAGTGCCGGGCCGTCTCTATGTCGGGGCCATGGGGCAGGGGGCAACCACGCCAGTCGTATCAATGGTATGGGTAACCGCTGCACTATTACAGGCGAGTGCGGAGCTCCGACTTCCAGATGCACTCCGCGATTCGTACTGGACAGTATTGGCATATGTCAATAGTCGGCGTGAGCTCGGTAGGACGATGACCGCTGCTTCACAAGAAATACCGGATCGGATGAAAGCCATCGCTAGCGTGGGAGATCGTGTGCGTGCGGTAGAAAACGTCATGGAACTTAGCTCGCAAATGTCCACCGATATGGGGGAGGCGATTCGCAATCTAGAACGCAGGGGCGACAAGTCCACACCTGCTGTGGACTTGGTTCCATGCACAAACATTATCTCAGTCGGAGTCGATGTGGATCGACTTGGTCTGATGCTAATAAACGGTCAGCCAAAACTTAACTCGGAGTATATTCAGGCTTCAAGTAGGGTCGGTCGGTCTAGATCGGCGCCGGGAGTCGTGATTGCACTTTATTCCCCGGCCAAACCGCGCGATCGATCGCATTACGAAGACTTTCTTTCATACCATGAGTCTTTCTATCGGTTCGTCGAGCCAACCAGTGTTACGCCGTATGCGCCTCCGGCGAGAAAGCGAACCTTGCATGCTGCAGTTATCGCAATGATTAGGCATGCAACAGGTTATGCTGCAAATAATCAGGCGGGAAGTGTTAGGTTTGATGAGGTTGAAGTTGTTGGGCTTCTAGATAACTTTCGTGCGCATGTGCGGATGGCTGACTCTAGTGAGGCGAATAGGGTAGATTGCGAAATTGATGACATCATTGCGAAATGGAAGGAGCAAGGTGAATCTGGTAGGCCAGTATATTATACATGTCCTGGTCCGCAGTTTGTATTAACCTCTGCTTCGCTTATACGCGATTTTGGTGAGGCACCTGCGTACGGCATGTACGAGGCCATGAGGTCTGTTCGCAACGTGGATCCAGATGTTGAACTTACCCCTGTCGGGAGGCAGTAACCATGTCAAGTAGGCGAGTCGTTCGTCAGGGGCAGCTTATTAGCCCATTTGGGGTGGGTGCCATCATCGACATCGGTTCGGAGTCCTTTGTGATGGCTGATATCAGTCGTTGGTCTTCGGATGGAATGCGCCAGATCACGGATAGTAATCTAGAAGTAAAGCTTAAGAGGCCAATAAAGGCGCCGATCGCAAAAGACGGTGTGAGGTCGGTTGCTATTCATCGTTTTCCTCGTTGGTATTTCTGTCCTCGATGCCGGTTGATGCGTTTTGTTACGGGGGTCGATGATGTCAGCAATGATTATAAAATCCCTACTTGCGCAGACCGAAAGTGTGGTGGTGAATTAACGCCGATGGGGTTCGTGGCGGCGTGCAAGCATGGACACATGTCGGAAGTTGACTGGCATTGGTGGGCGCATTCATCTAGATCTGCAGATGAGGGGAAATGCAGCCGACAAGGTGCAAGGATGTGGTTCGAAACAACTGGGCAGGCCGGAGGCGACTGGTCTGCCGTTTCTGTGCGATGTGGATGTGGGGCGAGAAGAGATTTTACTGGTCTGGTTCAGGTGGAGGCGCCGTATGGTATGCGATGCAGAGGGGGGCAGCCCTGGCAAATCGAACATCCGCAATGTAATCAGCCATTGTGGGTAAATAGGCGTGCCGCCAGTAATCTGCACTTCCCGCGCACAATATCAGCGCTGGACTTGCTGCATGCTAATAGCACTGAAAGAGATCTTGGGCTGAAAGAGGTCTGGAGAACAAGTTTGAGCTGGTCTGGGCTCAAGGCGTTGTCCTCTGCCGGAGTTCCAATTGCCTTGATACTTCAAAGTGCTGAGTCGGCTGTTGTCTCGATTGCTGATAAATATGGTTGTGATCTGGTGGTGGTTCGAGAAGCCTTGGTGGCGGCTCTGGCGGTTGATGAGATTGAAGTGGTAGCAGAAGATGAGGATTTTTCTGATGTACAGGCCGAAATTCTTGACGAGGAATGGCGAACTTTGTCGGGAGTTCATGATGTGGAGACGGACTCTTTAATAATTAAGCGTACAAAAAGACCACCTGAATGGCCTGATGAGCTGTTGAGAACAATAGGGTCTATATCGTTGGTCAAGCGACTGCGTGAAGTGCGAGCAATATTGGGGTTTAGGCGAATATCTCCGGACGAAGAAAGTCCTGTAATTCCGGTAGATCTTGGCGTTCGCCCCTCCGGTTGGTATCCAGGAGTAGAGGCTTGGGGGGAGGGAGTTTTCATTCAACTGGATGCTGATGCTGTCAGGTCTTGGGAGCAGCGAGTTGTCAAGGCCGATTCGCAGCGACTTAAGGCTCTGGCAGATAAGGCTGCAGGCTTTGGGTGGAAACCAGCAATGGCTAGTCCTCGTTTCCTACTATTGCATTCGTTTGCCCATGCAGTGTTGCGAAGGCTGTCGTTTGATGCAGGATACTCTGCGTCTTCGATACGAGAGCGAATCTATGCTGGTCCATCTGGCTCGACGACTTGTGGGATTCTGCTGTACACCGCCGATGGTGATTCTGAAGGATCACTCGGCGGATTGGTCCGAATGGGAGAGCCTGAGAGGCTAGGGGTTCTCCTGCAGGCGGCGCTTCTGGATATTGCTTGGTGTTCGGCTGATCCTGTTTGCAAGGAAAGCGAACATCAAGGGCTGGGTGGGATGAGCGCTGCATCTTGCCATGCCTGTATGCTTGTTTCGGAAACAAGCTGTGCGTTTAATAACTGCTTGCTAGACAGGAGAACATTGGTCGAGCTGGGAGGGATTGAGCCATTCTTTAGACTCGATGATTTTTTGATGCATGAGCTTTAGGGGGGGCAGTCTCATGAGGTTCCCAAAGTTGACTGATCTCGATGCAGAGCAAAAAGAGATCTATCATGGTGCTCCGCCGACAGACTCTATTCTGGTTGTCGGCCCGCCTGGCACGGGAAAGACAGTCATGGCTTTTCATCGTGCGGCGTTTCTTCAAGTTCTTGCTAATAAAAAGAAAGACAAGAGTCTTGTTCCTCGCGTCATTATGTATAGCAAGGTGCTTTCAAATTACACAAGTGCGAGGGAGGATGTCGCTAGTGGTGTTGAAACATCTACTATGCATGCGTGGGTTTACGAATGGTGGAGGGGGATTTTTCGGCGTAAGCCACCGTTCTTGCCTGAGGATCGCTGGAGGTACGATTGGACAGGGATGTTGGTTCAGGTCGCGAAAGAGACTAATTGGAAGGGGAGGGGCGGGCATTGGGGGCACTTGATAATTGATGAGGGGCAAGATTTTCCTAAGGAAATGTATTCGGCTCTCTGTATGATGTCAGGTTTGTTAAATGGAGGGGCTTCTGCAGCTCGTCCCACGGTTACTGTTTTTGCAGATGAGAATCAGCGTCTTTCGGCTGACAAAAACTCGGCCGTTAATGACATCAAGGATGCGTTGTCGCTTAAGGATGATCGAGTCTATAGCTTGCGTAAGAACTATCGCAATTCTAGGCAGATCGCGGAGTTTGCAAGGCATTATTTTGTAGGGCTCCCGTCCGGGGTTCCCGATCTCCCTGAAAGGGTTGGTAGGTCGAAACCTCGCGTTGTTATTACATCTGAATTGGAGGTTGTGCGTAGCAGAATTGCTGTCTATGTTGCGAACAATCCTGGGTTGGAGGTCGGGGTTTTATGCTCGGGTAACGCAGTAAGGCGGCGGATTTTCAATAGCTTATCATCCCGTGTTGGTGGGAAGGGGATTGTTGTCCAGACTTATTCAAGTGGCGATGATGGGCATCTTGCTGAGAGTTTGATATTTGATATAGGTGGATGTGTCACGGTTCTCAATTTTCAGAGCGCAAAAGGGTTGGAGTTTGATGCGGTTTTCCTCGTAAACCCATTCGCTGATCAGGGGGGCGCAGGCGATCAGTATGCAAGTATGCAGCTCTATGTCATGGCATCTCGGGCAAGAGATTACTTGGAATTGCTGGTTATGAATCAACCCCCTAACTTAGCGGAACGGCTTCCGGATAAAAAACTTTATGAGCAAATCACGGAATAAAATCACCTTGCGGTGGTTCGTTTCGGTCCACCAGGATCGCCTTATGCAAGCATTCGCAAGAGGCTTCTTGGCTACTGATAACTCCTATGAAGTATTCGTTGCGGAGTCTAGAGTCAGTCATGAAGCGCTGAGTGATGCAAGCCAGGGGTTAAGCTGGGGAGAGGTGGTTCTGGTTGAGGTTGATATTAAAGGCCATGCTCATGAGGGTGGGCGGGCCTATTTTCTTCAGCCAATTCTACTTAGCGATTGTGTGGCATGTTGGTTGCGCTCAAGAGATGCTGCCGTGGAGCTTGAGGCTAGGCTTGAGACTTTTGAAGATACGGTGGTGAATGCTTTGGAGTTGAAGGTGGACCCTGCCCTATTCCCCGAAAATGACAAGGTAGGAGTCGCTAACACAGAGAAGACACTTCCTTTATTCTCAGAGGGGAGAGGGGCTGCCAACGAGATTGCTGGAGAAGAGCTTGCTGCCAAAGCCGAAGCGGAAATTCAACGCGTAGAAGCATCGACTTTGGAGAAGTTGGCTGGTGCTGTCTCGCTGCTTTCCTGGAAGATAATGCGAACTGGGCGCCCGCTCGAGCAACTGAGGAGACTATTAGATATTCCTGCAGGGCAAGGAAGCGGGGTGGTGAGGTTCGCCAGCCAAATGTATTCCGTACTGAGACCTCACGAGATCAGTTCCGAGGATTGCCGAATATTTATTGCTGCCGCATCGATGCTGGGCGAACTGGATCCACGCAAAGGGTTTGATGTGGAGCATTTCGTTAGTGAGATCTCAAGACATCTAGCAACCGAAGTTGATGGCTCGCCAGAAATAAAAATATTTTCGGAAACCGTTCAAAAGGTCTTGGATAACCGTATCGAGTTGAGCAGCTCGAAGATAGACGATAGTGGACGGATTGCCCAGCGGGCACTAATGATCTTTCTCTTGGCGCCGGCTCCTGAGCAGATGATGCGATGGATTGGTGCGAGGCCTGATGTCGGCGAGTCTGTTTCGATCTTGGCGTTTGCGCTATCCGGATTTTATTGCGGTCTGGGAGGAATTCCTGCGAGCACCAAGGCGATAAGCAGGCAGGCATTCCTTGGTGCCACAGCAGTGGGATGGAATATTGCCGTTGGTGAAGCTGTTCCTGTTCGCGTGCAACGTGAATGGGGGCCGTTGGCAGAAGAGCATGAGCAGCTTGTGGTCTCTGGCTTAACCCTCGCGGACGTTGTCAAGCCGGCGTCGCGATCTCTAGCGGAGGTATTAGGCCGGCTCAAGGAGAGAGGGTATGAAGTCGAGATCAACCCTGGCGACGGTCGCATCGATGTTTCTTTCGATGTAGCGGGAGAGGCATCAAAGCTAAGGGTCCATGTTGGGCCGTCGGCATTTCGAGTGCCTCCAGATGATGTTGTCAGGTTGACCTATCGTACTCGGCAAGCCGGAAAAGGAGCGCTGCAGCGTCAGTTACTTGAGAAGATTCTGAGCGGTGTCACGTACCCAGTTATAGCCAGCACAGGAGAGTCTGCTGGCGAGGTTGGGCTTACTCTTGAGCTTGGACTTGACCTTGATTTAGACCTTGGGCGAAAGATGTTGTCGAACGCGGCTCAGGAGCTCGAGCTTGTTGCTTTTGATGAGGCAAGTGTGCGGAAGAGAGCTGGAGGGACGGCAAAGCGAAAGTCGGGTGACCCATCGGGCGTTTCTTAAGCATTCCTGTTGAGTGCGCGTGAGATTGAGGTATCAACATCCTCAACCCGCAAAGCGTTATGCCCGAGGACTACCCCTTCGTTACCTTCCCAGACTTGAAGCGTAAGGAACGGGTCGAGTTCGGCGAGTACCGCAAGCAGGTGCGGGTGATTGCGGAGTATGAGCAGCTTGTCGCTGAGTTTTCCGGTCGTTCTACGTCGCAATGTATTGGCAGGGAGTGTGAGGCTGAGATGAACGCCCGAGGGAAAAACGAGATGGATCCAGTCAAGGCGCAGATGCGGGCCATCGCTGCAGCCACTTCGCTGGTCGAACTGGACAAGATCCTCACCCAGAGCATGGCCCAACTGCAGATTCAGGCTCTTCTTAAAGAGGATGGGTTGGGCCAGGTCCTCGCGCGAGTCGAAGAGCTGGCGCAGCTTGAGGACGATGATGTAGCCAGCTTGCAGATGTTGGCTGTGCTGGGGCGGCTTGCCGCTGTTGCTAGGGGGCGAGAGGGTACGGTAAACCAAACTGTTGTGGCTCTGGCCCCTGAGGATGATTTGCCTAGCCTTGAAATTCTGGGCAGTGACGACAAGGCCTATGCCGCGCAATGCCTGCTACAGCTGGATACGCCTTGGTTGAATGAATATGCGCTACGCGAGTCTGTGGTGCTGGATACCGCCGAGAAGCCCAGAAAGTTGCTGATCGAATTACTGTTGAAGCGCTTTGCTAGCATTGCCGAGGCTTGGTCTGCACATGCCGAGGTGCTGGAGTTGTTGGGGGGAATCAGCAATCCCGAGTCGCGTCTGCGCCGCGCGCGCCGCATCAGCAGGGCCTGGTTGGATGTGCTGCGAGGTGGTTCGTTCGAGCCGGGCGGACAATCTGGAATGGCGCTGAGCGAGTGGGTAGCGGCGCTGCTGCAGGGGGACAATAAGGATGTCGATGAGAGCCTGTTGTTCAGCATCGTGGACGATGCTTTCGACCTCCTGCTGCGGTTGATCGAGCTGCGCTTTTCTCATGCCATGCTTTCGGACACTTATCAGGTAATAGCGCGGACTCGCAGCCTGCTTGGCCGTGCCCGCTGGATCGAATTTATCGGTCACTCGCGTAGCCGCGAGGCGGTCAATTTGTGCCTACGTGAGGCCGCGTTGGTACTGGCCCGCCAGAGCAAGACCGACAAGGCGCTGATGGATGTGATGCAGTCGCTGTATCAGTCGAAGGCGCAGCTGATGAAGGATCTGGCTCGTCACTTTGCTGAAGCACAGGAGCTCGATCCGGAAGTGCGCCAGTGGTGGGTCAATGCCGGTGTGGTCGCTGGCAGCTCACGTACGGTGGTGCACAAAGTAGGTATTTCCGAGGACCAAATGATCGGGGAGCTGCTGATCGAGGTGCTCAACACCCAGCCATTTATGGAAGCCTTGAGGGATGCGGTGGCGCCATTGCTTGAGATCAGTGACCCGATTTCGGCGGAGAAGGTAACGGGGGCCGCTGCCGGTTATGCCGATATCGCCCGCAATGCCCTGATGCTGGCGCGTATGCGTCGTTTGAGCAAAACCACACTCAAGGGCGAAGTCGTCGAGTTCAACCCTTTGCAGCATGAGTTACTGAGCGACGTTCGACAGGGTGTTCGCTTGGTCAAGGTGGTTCGCGATGGTATTCAGAAGGACTTTGGCGGCAGCATCAAGACGCTGATTAAGCCGCGGGTGGAGCCGCACAACTGATTACATAGAACAAGGAGGGTCATGATGGAACGTATTGAAGCTCGAATTCTGTTGAAAAACCTGCTTCGGCGTATCAAACCGTTGGAGTCTCAGCAGTTCGAGTTGCCAGGGGTTCTGACGGAAGGCGAGCTTGACGCGCTGAAGTATGCCTATGCGTTACTTGAAGACTCTTCGCAGGTAGCTTTGGATCAGCCCGGTGTGCTAGCCGGCAATATGCGTGATGCTCACGCGACCTCGGTCATCATCCCCGAAGCCGAAGCCGAAGCCGAAGCCGAAGCCGAAGCCGAAGCCGAAGCCGAAGCCGAAGCCGAACTGGGCGGTTTGGCGGTGGGCGCCGAGGAGGAGGCAGCCGGTAGGAGCATCGAGCTCGATCTGAGCGTGTTCGCATTGCCCGAAGCTCCAGATGATGCTCGGCTGTGCCTGGACTTCGGTACGGCCATGTCCAAGGCAACGCTGGTGATCGATGCAGGTGATTACGAGGAGATTCATGTCCTCGATCTCGGTATTCCGGGCGATCAGCCGGAGGTCAGTGAAACCATGCTGATCTCCTCCGTTTATATCGATAACAATGGAAAATTGAGGTTTGGTAAGAGCGCCGTGGACTTTTCTCTAGAGGAAGGCGGCGAAGGCGAGCGCATGCGGGTCGACAACGTCAAGCGCTATCTTTCCGAGGATGCGTTGCATAGCTCCGTGCCTGTGGCCTACAACCCCACCGGCATTGTCATTGCGTTCGGCGATCTGCTTTTGGCATATCTCACGTTCATGACCTGGGTGGTCAGTGAGTGCCTGGCCAGCCACGATATGCCGCGCAATCTCAAACGCCGTTTTGCCATGCCCTGCTTCGAGCAGGAGAAGAGCCGTGCGGTGGCTGCTCGGCTTCGCGTGCTGCTTGGTGAGGCTCAGGTGCTGGCTGACACCTTTGGCGAGCGTCTGCAGCGCGGCTTGCCTCTGGAGGAGTTCGTTGCTGCAGTGCAATTGCTGAAGGCCGAACGGCGAAACTATGCGTTCGTCACGGAAAACCTCACTGAGCCACTGGGTGTCGCCAATGCTCTGTTGAGTAGTGCAGGTAGCACCAACAGCCTGACCTTGGTAGTGGACGTGGGGGCAGGAACCAGTGACATGAGCTTGTACCGGTTGCAGTCCAATCCGAATACGCCGGTTCGTCAGGCTGTGGAGGTAAACGGCTCGGCTCGGGGTATCACCAGAGCGGGCAACTACCTCGATCAGGCACTGATTCACCTGTTGCTGAATAAGGCGGGTATTGGCAGTGATCACCCTAGGAACGCGAATATCCAGCGTGATCTTTCTCTGCGTATGCGCGATTACAAGGAAGCGCTGTTTAATGATGGCTTCCTGACTGTCCGCTTGCTCGACGGTGAGCTTGTTGAGGTGACGCTGCAGGAGTTCATGGAGCTGAAGACAGTCCTAAAGTTTGCAGAGGATCTAGAGCAATGTCTCCGGGAAGTGCTGGCCAATGTTGACGCTAGCTGGATTCAGGTAGCCCAAAGGAGCGGCGGTTTGGCAGTGGTGCTGACTGGTGGTGGAGCAAAACTGCCAATGGTGAAGGCACTGGCGAGCGGACATATTGAGGTCAGTGGTCAGTCAGTACGCCGCATCCATGCTCCTGATTTCCCGCTATGGCTTAGGGAGGAATATCCGGAGCTGGAGGATGACTTCCCACGCATCGCTGTGTCCCTGGGCGGCGCTCGCAAGAGCCTGATCGCACTGCATGGCAAGGCGCGCGTCACTGCGGGGGATGTGCCTGGGAGGCCGGTGCTAACAGGGTTCTATAGCCGATAACTTGTTTTTCAGAGGTTGAATTTCTTATCTCTAGCCCGGCCTTAATCGCAAGGAGCGCTCTGTCGATTTCAACCCTCATCACAATGCGGCCCCCATTTTTGCAGCCGTTGAGCAGTGGAAGCAGAGCTGTCTGCTCGACGGCCAGGCGCTCTTCGCTGTCGGCCTGCGCTGGACCAGTGATCTGCTGGGCGAGCTGCATAAGCGTTTCATTGACAGCCCCGATGAGGCCTCGGCGGGAGCATCTGCTTTGGTTGGCGGAGCTTTTCGTAGGCCATGTCGAGGGCTTCAATCACCAGCTCGGCATCCGGCTTGGCCGAGCACGCCCAGCCGATCGTTCGTCGCGTATGACGATCCAGCACCGATGCTAGGTAATGCCAGTGACCTTGCGCCCGGACATAGGTGATATCAACACACCAGACCTGATTGGGATGTCTACCCAGCAAGTAAGCCGTGAGTCTGCGACTTCATCGGCCACGATTTATAAGTGCTATAAGCGACCTCGTAGGCAGACGGCGTCAATCTAGTCAGGGACTTTTGCGGGAAATCGCTGAAAACCGTCAGGTTGCGTAGGACATCGGTTGCAGCGAGCGCCCTAGATGATGCTAGTAAAATCAGTGAGTTACGAGGTCGACCACTGGCATGGGTGCAAGGGGTCGAGTGTTCGAATCACTCCGTCCCGACCATATTCTTCAATGACATAGCCACCTTCGGGTGGCTTTGTTATTTCTGGGTCAGTGACTTTTCAAGTGACTACGCCCTTGTTTCAACTATCCCTGCCTCCTTTTCAGCATTGTCAGCGTCGGAGCGCGACTGTCAGTTACTGAAACTCTGTTGGCCGCATCAATCAGTTAGTCCAACTCAGCCGCCGAGTAGTGGCTGGTGATGCTGCCGTTCTTGTGGCCCAATAAGGCCTTCCGATCCTCTCCAGTTACATCCGCTGCCCTGAGCCGTCTGCCAAACGTGTGCTTCAGGTCGTGGATTCGCAGGTCCCGTCGGCCGGGTAGATGCCCTGGTCGCGGGCTGGCGCGCCGATGGGCGGCTTCAGTCCGAGGACTTCCACCGCGTACTGGATGCAGTCGTGATGCCGGTTAGGCTTGGGCAGGCAGATCACCAGGTCGCCCTGACGAACGGCCACGCCGATGATGTGGTTAGGCTGGGTTTCGTCAGACATGCGAAACCTCACTCCGAGCTGGTGGGGTAGGTGGGGAAGGAGTGTGAGCGTCTGAGGGCTCAATCAGCCAGCGTGTGATCATTGGACAGGGTGATGGCGTGCTACTAGTGTCCAAGCGATTGCAACAAGGGCCGGTTGTGCGGAGCAGCAGCCATGAGAATCCGAAGTGCGGCAGTGCACTTACTTCTGGTGGCCAGTCCTCTCATGGCCGGATCAAATGAAGAGTACATAGCGGAGGCCGAAGCGCAGCTACAGCCAGCGCTAGTGCCTGGAACTCCGATCACGGAGGTGAGGGCGTTCCTGGAGAAGCAAGGCCTCAGGTACTCGGTGGCCTCACAGGAGGAATGCCTAAGAAACTTCCAGCGTCAGAAATCCCCACCGCCGGCTCCATGTCTCGGTGGAGGTTTCTTGCATATTCGCGTGCCCGTAGAGAAGGGCTTTAGCCTGAGCTTATTTATTGAGAGCGGCGTGCATTTCGATCTTCTTTTTAATGGTGAGCACAACCTAGAGCAGTATCTGGTCCGCGTGGCCCACTCGGGACCATGACTCCAATCCACCGCATCATGGTCTTCTTGCAAATCAGGTCGCTCATGGCTGTTGCTCCAATGGCCGGAAGTCGGCGAAGTACCTGACGATCTTTCCGCTGCAAACCATGACGCCAGGGCTGGCGCAGCGGCCCATGTACTTGTGGGCGTCACGAAGAAGGGATTCGAGGGTGGCGATGCGGTTGGCGGCCAGTTCGGCTTCGATGCGCTGCTGGGCGGGGGGATACGTCGCGGCCCATGCTGGTTCTCCTTCCTTGGCGAACAGGTAGTCGATGAACTCGGCGGCGCTGGGCAGCAGGTCGCTCGAGCGGAAGACCGGGAGGCGCATCTCGTCGGCCCGGGCTATCTCGGCCAGGGTGCGGGCTGAGCGGTCCCTGCCCTAAGCACCACGGCATTGCAGCGCTCCATCAGCTCCATGGTTCCGCGCAGCCAGAAGGCATCGCCCAGGTCGGGCAGGTCGGCGTCCATGTGGGCGGAGTTCATGTGCGGGCAGAGCGGGAACCAGCCCAGGGTGCAGGCGTAGAGCGCCAGGCGCCGGGCGGCCTCGACGTTCGCGGCAATGGCTTCCCTGTCCGGCCCGCGGTAGGCCTGCAGGTTGTCGAATATCTGGTCGCTCACGAGGTCGACGTCTTCCAGGTCAAATTCGTCGTCCTGATAGCTGCAGTACTCGCAGAAAACCTTGAAAGCGCCTTCCGGTGAGTAAGCGGCCACGATGTCGCATTCGCCTACCTGGTAGGCCTTCAGGGTCTGGTTTTCTGTGGGCATGTGGAGTCCTTTGCCCTATGAAGTGGCTACAGTTAGGCATTGGGTGCAGAGGAGTGGCGATATGAAATGCGTGAACTGCTTGTGCGAGGCGCAGCAGATTCCTTCCGAACTCGATGGCGTTGAGATCAACTGCCCCCATTGCGGTCATTTTGGTGTCTCGGCGAGCGTTCTGAGGCAAAGGCTTGACCGACCTTTTGACGTCGAGAAAACCAGGGTATTTCTCCATAACTGGCGCGATATCAATCCTGGGCGGCTCCCTGTGATCAATAGCGAGAACGTGATTTGGGCGCCGTCGGCCTAGTGCGTTGGCTAGTTGCCTGATGGCGCACTGGAATGAAGTGGGGGACTTGTGGGCGGCTCGGCATTGAGCCGAGTCAAGGAGAAGGAATGAAACGTCTGCTCGCTTTGTTGTTCGCGGCAGTTGCGCCAGGTTTATCGAGCGCTGGTCAGTTGGTCGACCGGCAGTACCCTGGACCATGGAGGTACGAGTTCAATAATCAGATCACTCGAGCACTGGCCGCTGCTGACGTCTCTGGGTGTGGCATTTACCGGTATCGCGCGAGCCGAAATAGTAGCCGCGAGTTTCTCGTCCACTGCTCCAACGACAATAAGAATTGGACCGCCTATATGGTTTGGCCGAACCTCGACAAGGTACTTGGTCCGTATCAGCCTGATCCTTCTCTCCCGTAACCTCCCGGCCATTCCACTGCGCAAGGATGGTGGCCGGGTAGTCATGCTGCTGCTCACCGGGTGCGCCCGGCCTTGGCCTCTTTCATGGTAGGCCGCCATTCGCCCTCTACCTCGCGATAGACGCCGAAGAAATCGGTGCAGCGGTACATCCGGTATTCGCGATCGCAGTAGCCGCCGCGCTGTTCGTACATCGGTACCTTGGCGCCGAGCAGTAACTCGGAGAATTTCAGGTCGTAGGCCAGAAACTCGTCGTACCGGGTCTTCTTCGGCGGTTCCGGCAGCTTTGCGAGCGCGAACCCGCGCCCCTTGTCGGTGACGTAGTACGCCACGTCGGACGGGTCGCAGAATTCCGGCGCCGGCCGGCTGCTCATCAGCTCGGCCGAGACCAGGGTTTCGAGGTCGTCATTCGCCTCGTCGCCCCCTGCGCCCACGCAAATGCTGGCGCGAAGATTGAGGTTTCTACCGATAGAGCCTGGAAGGTTCGTGGTTTCATCAAGGAAGAAGGCCGCCACGTATCGAAGCGTGTGAAGATTGAGAAGGGCGGAAAGGCCTTCATCTGGGAGTGAATCACACCACCCTGCAATGCCACGACTGCGCATGGGCCACCCCGTCGATGATCTCCGTTCCGGTGATCACCAGGGCGAGGGTGGCGCTTTTGCGCAAGGTGCTTATCAGCGAGAGGCGGCTCCATTCAAGTGGCAGCTCAGGTCGCCCACCATATCCAGCATCGAGTAGTCCCGAAATGAGAAGCGCCAAACGCCGTCGATGCGCTCGAATGCGTCGTGATACCGACCTGTAGCGATAGGCTGGAGTTGGAGGCCGTCAGTGCCCTGCAGGACTGTGTAGTACGACCTTGCTGTGGCGCGGCCTGATTTCTCATTGACTTCGATGATCGGGTTGGTGACAAGGTGCTTTGTGCGCGGTGTTCCGCAGGAATAGATCTTTACCTGTTCACGAAAGATTCGCAGGAGCTCGATGCCCCCGACCGCCGCATTGCCGTCCTGCAATTTGAACTGAGCATGCCGGAAGAGCTCGGCGACACCTTCCAGGTCCCCGCCATCCAGTAGCTCTGCGTACCGATACAGCAGGTTGGCGATCTCCGTTGCGCTGTTGTTCATGCATGCCTCCTTGTCCGTTGGCTGAAAGCACCAACTTAGAAGGTCGGAGGTGCCCCAGGCTTCGTCTTGGCGGACTAAGGATTGTCCGCGGGTGGCGCACTACAGGATGCTGTGCCTAACTCTCTTGTCCCTATTCCTGGAGGATCAGAGCATGGCGGAAACTTACTGGCAGAAAGCCGAGCGGCTCGCGCACGAGGCAGCCAAAGCGTTCAACGCAGTTGAGGATTTCCTCAGTTCTGGCCCCGACTTGAGCGATGACGATGTAAGGGTCGACTATTGGGAGCTCCAGAGCGCTGCGATCGTGGCTGCCGAGACATTCAAGGAGCACTACGAGCATTCGTTGACCGGTGCCAGCGGTGGCGGGTTGGACGCCGACGACTAAGCGGCTTCCAGCAACGCCTCGATCATCTTCTGCCCAGCTACCGGCGGCATGGCATTGCCGGCCATGTGCACCGTGAGCCGGTGGTTGTCCGGCCGCAGGGTGTCCCTTGGGAAGGAAATGGCAGCCAGGCACTCGTCGGCGGTGAACAGTCGATCGCTTTGATCTTGCTGCTGATTCCTTGGAGTCATTGAAGATGTCGAGCTGGGCCTTGGCGGATTCGGCCTGGCCGTGGGGGAGGGGCCAGGGCTGCGTGAAGAACTCCACCATCTCGTCATCGGAGAGGTCGGTCACGTCGATCCAGTCGGGGTGCTTCTGCTTCCAGATGTTCGGATGCAGCCAGCGCGCCTCCTTGCCGAGGCTGGAATAGAACCGGAATCCTTCTCGCCAAGCTGCCCCAGGATGAACGCCAGGTCCAGGAGGACGAGAAGGCAGGGCTGTTCGAGTACTGGGAGCAGCACCTGGAGAATGCGAAGGTCGACACAGGCCGCATCTGGGCCGGGAAGGACAAGCGCAAGGCAAAGTGGAAAGACTGGGCGTACTAGCAAATCGACGCGCTGCATCCTCCGGAGTACCAGAGCCTGGTGAAGCGCGAGCTGGCGCGGATGGGCTGAAAGAGAACCGCGGCGGGTACGGGGACGCGCCGCGGTTCGTGGAGGCGGCCTGCGGGCTGTTACAGGGAACCCCGTACCGTGGTACCTGCACCGGGCTTCGCGATAAGCCGCCTCACACCTATTCCGAGGGGCACAGCTGCAAAATTGTTCAGGACCTTTCGTCGGCCGCCAGGTTTCTCTGCTTCCTTGGGGGCGCACGAGCAGATCGATGCGAGAGCTGGCGCGGATGGGGTAAAACGACGAACCGCGACGATCGTTGAGATGCGCCGCGGTCCGGAGAGACAGTGGTCAGTGAGCTGTTGCAGGGGCCCCAGACTTAGTCTGATGATTCCAGCAGTGGAACTTCGCTGATCGCTGCCTCTCACCTATTTCGATCACTGCTACGGCGGAATCGTTCGATGCCCTTCGTCGGGAACAGCGGACGAAGGGGCGCCAGCAAGGTCCGACTTACAACGGCAACGTAGAACCTAGAGCTTTCACCAAGCAGAGTGAGGATCGCGACCGACAAGAGATAGCCTCTGACCCGCGGCCTGGAGGACGTATGAGGAAAAGACTTCAGCAGCGACTCCAGCACCAGGTATCAAGGACACTTCCGGGGTTTGTCGTCAGGTGCGAGTTTTCTTCTACACATGTGATCGATATCTTCATAAACAATCACGCAACCCACGAAGCAATGTGGATTACTGGTGTGAAGCTGGGGTCGCTACTCGGCCCTGGCGCACTCGATGCGCTGGTCGACCAACTCATGTTTGAAGTCATGGCCGTAGCTACCCCTGAGCTGGACAAGACCCCGCCCGATCGGGAATAGGGCCGTGTGCAGGTGCTGATTAGCGGTTCTCTTTCCGGTTGCCCAGGGCCTGGAGGGTCGCAGACAGCTTCTCGGCGATATCCCTGGTTATCCGCGCCACGGCGCTCTCGGGCGGGACCGGTGACTCGTCGCTGAGCAGCAGGAACTCCTCCGTGATCTGCTCGCACATCCTCTTCAATTTTTCCGGGGTGTCCCACAATTCAGGGGCAGGCGCTGGCAGCGTAATAGCTTGTTGAGTGGACAGGTTTATGAACTGCAGGTTGATCGCCCCCTCAGGCTGCCGCGTGACGATGCATCGGTAGCCGGGCATTCCCTCTTCGAACAGCTGCTCGATATCGCGATTCTCAGTGTTGGTGCTCATCTAGGACTCCTCCCGGACCTAAGTTTGGTTGGAAGCTTGAGTCCTTATGCCGCGCTCAGCACTCTGCCGAACTGAACCACGGCCGGCCGCGTTCGTCGATCTGCCTCAGCTTGCTCAGCGCATCCTCGGCCGCCTCAATGGCGTCCGAGCGGCGTATGAAGTAGGAACGGTCGTAGACCTGATGGAGGTGCGGCTCGGCCTCGCTATCGCGCGGCTGGATGGCGACGAAGGCCAGCACGTGGTCTCCATTGATGCGGGTTTCGGTCCAGGCGGAATGCCCTGGGAAGTCTCGTCGGTGCATGGCGGCCTCTGGCAGGTGCGTGTCAGTTGGACAATATCCAATATGGCCCAGCCAACCAAAGTCGGTTCAGGAACTGACGAAGGGCCAGAAGCAAAAAAGCCCGCTCATTGGCGGGCTGTGGCAACGTGGCCTCGGCAGCTAAGAGTCAGCCATAAGGTCCACAATGGCTTCGTTGATGAAACTGGCGTTGGCTTCCAAGGATTCCAGTCGTTTGCAGATCAGCGCTGACGCGTCAGGAGAGCCGCAGTGATCGACCCAGATTGCCAGCTCCGCGAGGGCGGCACCGAGCATGATCTGGTTCATGTAGATGCGCTGGATAAGGACGGGAAGAACGTCTTTGGTCATGGTGACCTCGTGACTATGCTTGCGCTGAGTAATGCATCGGCGGGCGCCGGTAAATCAACATTCTGTCGAGCTGAATAACGGCGTGTCGTGGGCGTCGAACCTCAGTATTTTGCTGAGCGCCCGCTCAGCGGCCGCAATCGCCTCTGAGAGGCGAGCGAAACTGATTCCGTCGTAGACCAGATGGAAAAGCAGTTCCGAGTCAGCTGCGCGCGATTTGACTGCAACGAATGCCAGGGCGTGATCACCGTTCATGCAAGCCTCACTCCATGCAACGTGCTCGGGGAAGTCTCGTTTCATGGTGGCCTCGGCCTGAAGGTGTTTGTGGGTAGATATTCACTATCTACCCTCCTGTCCGCAATTGCTTGAATTTATCGATAAAGCTGACCAAGGGTCTCTGGTGCGTGGGGGAGGGGGCCGAGCTGGCAGTATAAGAGCCGGCCGAAGAGCCAGCACCGTTCTGAGCGCCCACAAAAAAGCCCGCTCTATGGCGGGTTTCTCGGCCGGAGAAGAAAGGCAAGCAGTTAGGGATGGCTACAGTTCAGCTCCTCATTCCGGCTCGCTCCTCCACGTGGCCACGGTCGCCTGCCCGTATTGTGCGACCCAGGCCCGATAGGTCGGGCTTCTGCCGGCCCGCACCCGGATGGCGCGGCCGGTATTCGGGTTGCGGTATGTACGCAGTGGCTGGGGCGTCGGGCCGGTTACGCCGCGGTGCGGGAGATCCCGGTCCAGAATCTGGAGCAGCTGTGTGCGGCTGACTTGGTATTCATCCATCAGCGCTTGAGCGGCAACGAGGAATCGACGGTCATTTTCCGATAGCAGGGGCATCATCGGCATCCTCCTAAAAACGCTGCTGCAGCCCTTCATCGAACTGCAGCAGCTAGGGGAAACGCACTTATGAGCAAGCTCAGGATAGCCCAGGTATCAGACATGAGCGCCACAATGCCCTCGCCGATGAAGTCGGCGTTGGCCTGGCGGGTATCGAGGTGGCGGTGGACCGCTTCGCTGGTTTCCGTCGAGCCGCGCTGCTCGATCCAGATGGCCAGCTCTTCGACGGCCCTTTTGCCAAAGATGAATCGCTCCGCCGACTTTGCCGACGGGGGCGCTGTAGGGGCGTTGCACGTGGTCACTCATGGCGGGGTATGATCGGATGCATCCGATACCCGGTAATCACCACTTGGAGGGCGCAGGCATGGTCATCAAGCAATCCAAAGAGTTCGAAGTTATTGTCCACGCGGTCTTTGGCCGTCTGCTGGAGAGCTTCCCGGTTCCTGTGCGTCTCGATGCCGCAGTGGCGGGCTACGAGGTCGCCGCGAACGAACCCGTCGAATGCAGTGGCTTATCTGAAAACGCGGAGCACAAGCCGAGCAACGAGGAGTTCCTGTTCGCCTCCAGCGTGCGCTGGCTGGCTGCCGAGGGGTACATCCGGATCAACCAGGAGTACTACACCTGCTTTGACGGCGTGACCCTGACGGAGAAAGGCCTGGCGGTTCTGAGTGCCACCCCGCCTTGCCTTGGAAAAGCCTTCTACGCCTGATTTCTGAGGCCGCTGAAACCAGCGGCCTTTCCGACGGAAAGGGGGACAGATTCAAATCTGTCCCCCTTTTTTGTGGATGGGGCAGGCACTCGCGGCAGACTCCTGGCCGGCTTGTGATGGAAAGCACTTCGAGGGGGCTCCAGCAGGAAAAGCCCCCAGCTCTCCGACGTTTGGCAGGACTTGCCTAAGCCCAATCGCTGCCTGGTTGGCCTCGTCACTGCCGACGGTCAAGGCTCCAGGCGCCACCACCGGCGGCAGCCAGGTACAGAAAAATGAAGCAGAACAGGATCGCCGGCTCACCGCCATTCAGCAGCGGGATCAGCCCCTTGGGGGCATGTCCGATGAAATAGGCAAACGCCATTTCGCCGGACAGGATAAAGGCCACCGGGCGCGTGAACAGACCGAGCACCAACAGCAGTCCGCCGACCACTTCCAGCAGACCGGCGAAGCCGATCAGGGAAAACAGGCTCAACTCATCGAAAAACGCGACATGCGGGAATCCGAACAACTTGGCGGTGCCATGCTGGAGGAACAGGAAGGCCGTGATGATCCGTAGCACACTGAGCAGGCGCGGGGACCAAAGCGTATCGAGCTGGGCAATGAGGGCAGACATCAACTGATCTCCTGAGCGAGGTTGAGCGCTGGACGCCACTCAGGAAAGCCGTAGCGCACTGCGCACGAGCAATTGTAGTCGCCCAGCGGTGGATGCATCTCTGCATCGAGCGCCAAGCAATCACCGATACTTTTGCGTGTTCAAGCCTTGTAAATCATCAGCTCATACGAGTGATGGTGGAGTTTTGCCCGCACTTGCCCCACCGTGGGTGCGCCATGGGCACCGCTCGCGGGATCAGCCCCTGCGCCTCGCTCAACCCGTGGTGCGCGCGGCGCACCCTACCTGGTCAGCGCCGTCGCTATAGCCAGACAACTTGAGTCGTATGTAGTCGCCCAGCGGTGGATGCATCTCTGCATCGAGCGCCAAGCAATCACCGATACTTTTGCGTGTTCAAGCCTTGTGGACTTGCCCCTATCAGACCGGACACCGGCACCCCGTTAAGTTGACGTGGTTGCCAGGCGCCTGAACTCCCGAGGTGAGCGGTAGCTCAGTGCGCTGTGCGGATGTTCCTCGTTGTAATGTTCGAAGGCGATGGCCAGGTTGCGCAGGGCCGTCACTCGATCCGGCTTGGGCATGTGGCGGATATAGTCGCGCTTCATGGTCTTCACGAAGCTCTCCGCCATGCCGTTGCTCTGTGGGCTGCACACCGGAGTGGTCAGCGGCAGCAGGCCGATCTGCCGGGCAAAGGCCCGGGTCTGTTCGGCGGTATAGGCCGAGCCGTTATCGCTCAGCCACTGCACCGGCGCCGCCGGCAGCTCGTGACCGAAGCGTTGCTCGACGGCCTCCAGCATCACGTCGCGGACATCGTCGCCACTGTAGCCGTGTGGGCTGGCCACCCAGCTGATGGCCTCGCGGTCGCAGCAGTCCAGGGCGAAGGTCACGCGCAGTTTGTCGCCATCCTCGCAGCGGAACTCGAAGCCATCCGAACACCAGCGGGTGTTGCTTGTATCCACGGCGACACGACCTTCGTGACGCCGCGCCACACCCGGCCGCTTGCGCCGCCGCTCCAGCAACAGATCGTGGTCACGCATGACACGGTAAACCCGCTTCACGTTGACCGGTGGCAGGGCCTGTTGCTCATGCTGTCGACGCAGCAGACCCCAGACCCGACGATAGCCATAGCTGGGCAACGCGCCGACTGCCTGCTGGATCTGCTCGACCAGGGCCACATCGTTGAACGCCCGGCGCCGACGAGGCCGCAGCCCTGGAGCGGGTTGTTTGAGTCGAGCCGTCAATTGCGAGCGCGCCACACCGAGACTCTCACTGACCGCCTTCACTGGTCGTCCCCCGGCAACAAGGGTGAGTGCGCAATCCATTTTCGCGAGCGGGCGATCTCCACCGCTTCCTTGAGGATCTCGGCCTCCATGGTCTTCTTGCCCAGCATCCGTTGCAGTTCGCGGATCTGCTTGAGGGCATCGGCCAACTCGGAGGCGGGCACCACCGCTTCACCGGCACTGACCGCCGAGAGACTGCCGTCCTGATAGAGCTTGCGCCAGTGGAACAGTTGGTTGGGGTTGATGCCGTTGCGCCGGGCCACCACCGAGACGCTTTGCCCGGGCTCGAGACTCTCGCGCACCATGGCCAGTTTCTCCTCGACGCTCCAGCGGCGGCGCCGCTCCTGGCCGAGCACTTCGATGGTTTTGTCTTTGCTGGTAGTCATAAACACAGTCGTTTGCCTATCCCTTATGGTAAGGGGGAAACGGTGTCCTGTGCTTCAAGGGGCTCGTTCACCTTGTAAATCATCAGCTCATACGAGTGATGGTGGAGTTTTGCCCGCACTTGCCCCACCGTAGGGTGCGCCATGCGCACCGCTCGCGGGATCAGCCGCTGCGCCTCGCTCATCCCGTGGTGCGCGCGGCGCACCCTACCTGGTCAGCTCTGTCGCTCTAGCCAGACAACTTGAGTCGTATGTAGTCGGCCAGCGGTGGATGCAGCTCTGCATCGAGCGCCAAGCAATCACCGATACTTTTGAGCGTTCAAGCCTTGTAAATCATCAACTCATACGAGTGACGGTGGAGTTTTTGCCCGCACTTGCCCCACCGTAGGGTGCGCCATGCGCACCGATCGCAAGATCAGCCCCTGCGCCTCGCTCAACCCGTGGTGCGCGCGGCGCACCCTACCTGGTCAGCTCCGTCGCTCTAGCCAGACAACTTGAGTCGTATGTAGTCGCCCAGCGGTGGATGCAGCTCTGCATCGAGCGCCAAGCAATCACCGATGCCGGTGCGCGTTCAAGCCTTGTAAATCATCAACTCATACGAGTGACGGTGGAGTTTTTTGCCCGCACTTGCCCCACCGTAGGGTGCGCCATGCGCACCGATCGCAAGATCAGCCCCGGCGCCTCGCTCAACCCGTGGTGCGCACGGCGCACCCTACCTGGTCAGCTCCGTCGCTCTAGCCAGACAA
>NZ_SSON01000067.1 GCF_029871245.1 Pseudomonas sp. BN102
CATTGCCGCTGGCCGGCGTGTCTTCGGTGACAGCGACCGGACCGTCATTGGCGGCGGCGGGGGCATCGTTGACCGGGAAAACATCAGCAAAGCTCAGCTCGCCGGTATCGGTAAGGTTGCCGTCGCTGACGGTGTAGGTGGCGGTCGGTACGGTACCGGTGTAGTTCGCCGCGGGAGTGAAGGTGTAGCTGCCGTTGGCATTGATCACCAGGGAACCGACGCCATTGATCACGGCAGTCTGGCCGGCCTGGTAGATGGAGCCGCCAACGTTGAACTGAGTAACGGTGAGGCTATCGCCATCGGCATCGCTGTCGTTGCTCAGCACATTGCCGCTGGCCGGAGTGTCTTCGGTGGCGGAAACGGGGCCGTCATTGGCTGCGGCCGGAGCGTCGTTCACCGGGTTCACGCCTATGGTGACCGTGATGGTGTCAGTGCCACCTTTGCCGTCATCGACAATGGCGGTGAAGCTGTCGCTGCCGTTGAAGTCGCCGTTCGGCGTGTAGGTGTAGGAGCCGTCCGGGTTGACCACCAGGGTGCCATTGCGCGGCCCGCTGTCCAGGCTGTAGGTGAGGGTGTCGCCATCCGGGTCGTTCGCACTCAGCTGGCCCTGCACCGGTGTGTCTTCGTCGGTGGTAATGCTGGCGCCCTGGCCTTGCGGGGAGCTGTTCGGGCCATCCGGCACCGGAACGGTTTCGCTCGGCAGGGAGTCCTGAGGCTGGGCGGCGACAAGCGGCAGCGCCTCTTCCTCGTCCAGCGCTTCGGTGGTCAGTGGTGCGGTGTCGGTGGCGAAGCCGATCGTGGGGTCGACGTTCGCGGCGGTGGCATCCAGCATGACGAAGCTGTGGCCGCCGCCGGCGCCACCGCTGCCAGACGCGCCACTGGCACCCGCGCCGGCCGCGGTGGCTTCGAGTTCCTTGGTCGGGTCGGCGCCAGCCTCGATCGCCTTCTGCAGCTGCGCTACGTCGTCGGCGGGAGTCTGGATTGCCAGCTGGGCGGGCGGGGCATCTGCAGCGGCAACGGCGTCACTCCATTGGCTGTCGCGACCCAGGTCGACGGTGCGGCCGTCGGTCAGTTCCAGGGTCGCCATGCCTTCATTGCCGGTCAGCAACTGGTCGCCCTTGAAGAGGCGATCGCCTTCCACGATCAAGCGTTGGAACCCCTCCGGCGACATGGCGTAGACCTGGCCAACAATGCTTTTGACGATCGCAATAACACTGCTCATGGGGCGACTCTCCTGGAGTGACTTTCAGTTGGCTTGCCGTCGCTGGCGTCGTTGTTGTCGACGACCCAGCGCAGGACTGACATTCCCTTCTATGATTTAAGTACGTGGCACAAAGATGGCGCCAGAATATTGGCTTATTACGTTTGGTTATTGCGGTTATGCCAAAGTATTGACCAATTGACTCTCATCCTAAACAATCAATTCAATGCTGTCACTTTGATATTTGCTTCCTCGTTTCAGGTCCTTCGGTGTGGCCTGGTTCACGAAGTCTGAAGGTGAACGAGAAGCGCTTTCGGCAGGTTTCCGGCGAGGTTTCCGGGCCTTCAATTCAATGAAAAGGATGCCAAGAACATGCGTTTGCGTTTCTCATCGGTTCTTCCGTTCGCCCTGGTCGCAAGCCTTCCAGCCCAAGCCCAGACCCTCTCCGAGGCCATGCAACGGGCCATGGACGTCCACCCGGAGGTCCAGGCCGGGGCTAACAGCCGCCTGTCGGCCGACAAACAGTTGCAGGCTGCCAAGGGTGGCTATCTCCCCTCCGTGGACCTATTGGGCGGATACGGCCGTGAAGGCACCGACAACACCACGACTCGCGCTACAGGCGATGACCACTGGGAGACCCTGAACCGTGGCGAGTCCCGCCTGCGCCTGCAGCAGATGGTGTTCGACGGTTTCGCGACCAAGAACGAGGTTGGCCGCCAACAGGCCACCGTGAATTCCCGTGCCTACGCCTTGCTCGGCACCTCCGAGCGCACCGCGCTGGATGTGGCCCAGGTCTATATCGACGTGCTGCGCCGCCAGGAGATGGTGCGCCTGGCCCAGGAGAACCTGCGCAGCCACGAGCGCATCTTCGACCAGATCAGCCTGCGCAGTGAGCGTGGGGTAGGGCGCCTGGCGGACCAGGATCAGGCCGAAGCGCGCCTGGCCCAGGCCCGCAACAATCTGATCACCGAGCAGACCAACCTCAGCGACGCCCGCACCAACTACTACAGCGTGGTGGGCATGGACCCGGCCGACCTGAGCGAACCGGCGGGCTTGCCGGGACAGCTTCCGGACTCCCTCGAGGCGGCCCGGCAGGCGCTCCAGGCCAATAGCCCGATCCTGCGTTCCGCGGAGTCCGACGTCGCCGCGGCCGAAAAGCAGTACGAGGCGGCCAAGTCGTTCTTCTATCCCCGCTTCGACGCCGAATTGTCCCGTGGGGCGGACAATGACCTGGACGGCGAGAACGGCCATTCCAACGACTGGCAGGCTATGTTGCGCATGCGTTACAACTTGTTCGCCGGTGGCAGCAACAAGGCGGACCTGGAGTCCAAGGCCTACCAGATCAACGAGGCGCTGGATATCCGCAACAACGCCATGCGGGTCCTGAACGAAGACCTGGGACTGTCCTGGAACGCGCTGAACAACGCCCGCGAGCAGGTGCCGATCGCCCAGCAGTACGTCGATTACAGCACCCGCGTGCGCGAGTCCTACCAGAAGCAATTCAGCATCGGCGAGCGCACCCTGCTCGACCTGCTGGACAGCGAGAACGAGCTTTTCACCGCTTCCCGTCGACTGGTCGATTTGCGCTACACCGAGCTGTTTACTCAGTACCGGATCAAAGCAACCCTAGGCGAGTTGCTGAAGAGCCAGGGAGTGGTGGCACCGATGGCATCGGTCGTACAGACCGAACTGAAGCCGCAGGCAACCCTTCCCGGCTTGAACTAGGAACCTGACTCGGATCTGCACGGCAGAGGTGGGATTGCTCCCGTCCCACCTGCGCCCGCGAGGTCCGGCCTAGGCCCTGTCTCCCGACGAACCCAGAGCAGAGTATCCAGGCGTGGATCCAGAAGTCAGTCGCGTACAAGTCAACATCGATCCCCGCGGGCAGCATGACGATCCCTTGCTGGATTCGCTGCTGTCCCTCTGCAAGCTGCACCGCAAACCTGCCAACCGGGCCATGCTCACCAGTGGCCTGCCGCTGCCCAGGCAACGCCTGACCGTCGAGTTGCTCCCCCGCGCGGCGGCTCGGGCCGGCTTGCAAGGGCGCCTGTTGCAGCGGCGCCTGGAGCAGATTCCGAAGATCGCCATGCCGGCGCTACTGCTGCTGAAGGAAAGCCGCTGCGCGGTGATCCTCGGCTGGGACGCCGATGGCGGTGCGCGCCTGCTGCTCAGCGAAAGCGATGGCGGCGAAGTGAAGGTCGCCCGCGACCTGCTGGAGGAGGATTACAGTGGCCAGGTGTTCTTCGCCCAGCCCCAGCACAAGTACGACCTCCACCAGGGCAGCCTGATCCCGCGTACCCAATCCTGGTTCCGCGACACCCTCAAGCGTTCCCGCTGGCTCTACATGGATGCGGTCGCCGCCAGCCTGCTGATTAACCTGATCGGCCTCGGTGCGCCGCTCTTCGTGATGAACGTCTACGACCGCGTGGTACCCAACCAGGCCGTCGCCACCCTCTGGGTCCTGGCCATTGGCATTTCCGGCGCCTACATCTTCGACCTGCTGCTCAAGACCATGCGCGGTCTGTGCCTGGACCTGGCCGGCAAGAAGACCGACCTGATCATCTCCGCCACCCTGTTCGAGCGGATCGTCGGCATGGCGATGAAGTACCGTCCGATGCGGGTCGGCAGCTTTGCCCAGAACATCCACGAATTCCAGACACTGCGGGACTTCCTCGCCTCGCTGACCCTGACCAGCGTCATCGACCTGCCCTTCACCCTGTTGATCCTCCTGGTGATCGGCATGCTCGGCGGACATCTGGTCTGGGTGCCGCTGCTGGCCTTCCCCCTGGCCATGGGCATCAGTTGGCTGTTGCAGAAGCCGCTGGTGGCGACCATGGACCGCACCATGGCGCTGGCCGCCGAACGCCAGTCGAGCCTGATCGAAACCCTTTCCGGCCTCGATGCGGTGAAGGTCAACAACGCCGAGAGCGACCGCCAATATCTCTGGGAACAGACCATCGGCACCCTCGGCCGTCTCGAACTGCGGGTGAAGATGCTCTCCAGCCTGGCGATGAACCTCACCCTGATGATCCAGCAGCTGGCGGGCGTGGTGATGATAGTCGCCGGCGTCTACCTGATCATGGCCGGCGACCTCAGTATGGGCGGCCTGATCGCCTGCTACATGCTCAACGGTCGCGCCCTCGGTCCGCTGACCCAGCTGTCCGGCCTGTTCACCCGCTACCAG
Organism: Pseudomonas sp. BN102; assembly: GCF_029871245.1. Taxonomy (GTDB): domain Bacteria; phylum Pseudomonadota; class Gammaproteobacteria; order Pseudomonadales; family Pseudomonadaceae; genus Metapseudomonas. The sequence goes on from NZ_SSON01000067.1 coordinate 4,386, forward strand.
CAGGCGCGCCTGACCATGCACTCGGTGGACCAGATGATGGACCTGCCGCAGGAGCGCCAGGAGGGCGAGCAGCCCCTGGTCCGCTCCAAGCTGCAGGGCAGCCTCGAGCTGCGCCAGGTCAACTTCACCTATCCGCACCAGCAGACCCCCGCCCTGAGCGAAGTCAACCTGATCATTCGCCCGGGCGAGAAGATCGGCATCATTGGCCGCAGCGGCTCGGGTAAGAGTTCCCTGGCCAAGCTTATCGTCGGGCTCTACCAGGCCGACTCGGGCAGCCTGCTGGTGGACGGCACCGACATCCGCCAACTGGACGTCAGCGAGCTGCGCCACAACATCGGTTACGTGCCCCAGGACATCCAGTTGTTCAGCGGCACCCTGCGCGACAACCTGGTGTCCGGCGCCCGCTACGTCGAGGACGAACTGGTGCTGCAGGCGGCGGAACTCTCCGGCGTGCACGAGTTCGCCAGTCTGCATCCGCAGGGTTATGAGCTGCAGGTTGGCGAGCGCGGCCAGAACCTTTCGGGCGGTCAGCGGCAGAACGTTGCCCTGGCCCGCGCGTTGCTGCTGGACCCGCCCATACTGCTGCTAGACGAGCCCACCAGTTCCATGGACAACCCCGGCGAAGAGCGCCTGAAAGAGCGCCTGACCGCCATGATCGCCAACAAGACCCTGCTGCTGGTCACCCACCGCGCCTCCATGCTCTCGCTGGTGGATCGGCTGCTTATCGTCGACCGTGGCCGGGTCATCGCCGACGGTCCGAAGGACGCGGTAATGGAAGCGCTGAAGAAGGGGCAGATCAGTGTCGCATAAGGGTTTCGGCGTGCTTCGCCAGTATTTCAAGGGCAGCGAATCTTTGTCGGACCAGCCCCTGCCGGAGGTCAACAAGGCGTTGGTGGAGGACGCGCCGCGCGTAGTGCGCCTGACCATCTGGACGCTCATCGGCTTCACCCTGTTCATGCTGGTCTGGGCGCATCTCGCTCAGGTGGACGAGGTCACCCGTGGCGATGGCAAGGCCATTCCCTCGTCCAAGTTGCAGAAGGTGCAGAACCTCGAGGGCGGCATCGTCTCCGAACTGTTCGTCCGCGAGGGGCAGGTGGTGGAAATAGGCGACCCGCTGCTGCGCCTGGACCCAACCCGTTTCCAATCCAACGTCGGTGAGACCGAGGCCGACCGCACCGCCATGCTGTTGCGAGTCGAGCGCCTGAGCGCCGAAGTCGAGGATCGTGCGTTGCGGATCTCGGAAGAAGTTCGCAAGCTTGTGCCCGAGCAGGCGGCCAGCGAGGAAGCCCTCTACCGCAGCCGCCAGCAGCAGCTGCAGGACGAGGTGGCCGGCCTTGAAGAGCAACTGGTGCAACGGCAGCAGGAGCTGCGCGAGTTCGTCTCCAAGCAGGGCCAGTACCGCAACAGCCTGCAGCTGCTGCGTCAGGAGATCGCCATCTCCGAGCCGCTGGTGGCCCAGGGCGCCATTTCCAAGGTGGAGGTCCTGCGCCTGCGCCGAGCCGAGGTGGAGAACCGTGGCGAACTGGAGGCCACTGGCCTTGCCATTCCCCGAGCCGAGTCGGCGATCAAGGAAGTGGAACGCAAGATCGCCGAGACCCGCTCGCGCTTCCGCAGCGAGGCGCTGACCCAGCTCAACGAGGCGCGTACCGACCTGAGCAAGGCCAATGCCACCGGCAGGGCGCTGGAGGACAGGGTCAAGCGCACCCTGGTCACCTCGCCTGTGCGCGGCATCGTCAAGCAACTGCTGGTCAACACCATTGGCGGAGTGATCCAGCCGGGCAGCGACCTGGTGGAGATAGTGCCGCTGGACGACACCTTGCTGGTGGAAGCACGGATCAGGCCCCAGGACATCGCCTTCCTGCATCCGGGGCAGCACGCCATGGTCAAGTTCACCGCCTACGACTACACCATCTACGGCGGATTGCCGGGCGAGCTGGAGCAGATCGGCGCCGACACCATCACCGACGACGAAGGCAACAGCTTCTACCTGATCAAGCTGCGTACCCAGAAGAGCCACCTGGGCACCGACGAGAACCCGCTGCTGATCATTCCCGGGATGGTCGCCTCGGTCGACATCATGACCGGCAAGAAGAGCATCCTCAGCTACCTGCTCAAACCCATCATCCGGGCCAAGGCCGAGGCGCTTCGCGAGCGCTGATCCCGTAGGTTGGTGCTGAGCCTGCGAAGCCCAACATTGGGTGGCAGGGCGTCTCGGCAGTGCTGCGCGCCCCTTGTTGGGCTTCGCTGCGCTCTGCCCAACCTACGCTTGCCGTCTCGTTCCGGCCGAAGCCCGGATGAAATCCGGGAATTGCGCGGCTGATCGTGCATGGTGCGGGAGACTCAGCGTCACTCGGTGAACAGCTTCTGCACCACCGAGAAATCCTTCTTGCCCTTGCCCTGCTTGAGCAGCAGGCGATAGAGCTGCAGCGCCAGGGCGCCCATGGGGGTGCTGCTGAGGCTGTTCTGCGCGGTTTCCTGGGCGAGGCCAAGGTCCTTGGCCATCAGCTCGGCCATGAAGCCGCCTTCGTATTCCTTGCTCGCCGGCGCGTTGGGCATCACCCCCGGCCAGGGGTTGTAGCGCTCCAGCACCCAGTTGCCGCCCGAGCTCTGGCGCATGATTTCGGCGAGGATGGTTGGGTCCAGGCCATTGGCTACGCCCAGGGCCATGGATTCGGCGGTGCCGATCATCTGCACCGCCAGCAACTGGTTGTTGCACACCTTGGCCACCTGTCCAGCGCCGTCGGGGCCGGCGTGGAAGATGTTCTTGCCCATGGCTTCGAATATCGGCCGCGCCTTCTCCAGCGCCGCCGCCTCGCCGCCGACCATGAAGGTCAGGGTACCGGCCGCGGCGCCGGCGGTGCCGCCAGACACCGGGGCGTCCAGCAGCTCGATACCGCGTACCTTGGCCGCCGCGTGTACCTTGCGCGCGGACTCGGGGGCGATGGTGGAGCACTCCAGCACCAGGCTGCCCGGAGCGATGGACTGCAGCAGACCGCCTTCGCCCAGCAGCAAGCCTTCCACATGCTTGCTGGCGGGCAGCATGGTGATCACCACCTGCGCACTGCTGACGGCGTCCCGCGCATCCCGCGCCGGCCTGGCGCCTTCGGCGGCCAGTTCGTCGACGGCCGCCTGCACCAGGTCGTAGGTCGCGAGCGTGTGGCCCGCCTTGAGCAGGTTGCGGGCCATGGGCAGGCCCATATGGCCGAGTCCGATAAAGGCGATCTTGCTCATCGTGCTTCTCCTTGGCCGGGGCCGCGCGGCTGCCGGCTGGTTGTCAGAGATCGTCCAGCGGGTGCCGGCCTTCCCACACCGGCTCGAAATGGGCGTCGATCACCGCCCGCGGAATCGCCGCCACATCCGGCCAGTGCCAGCGCGGTGCGTTGTCCTTGTCGATCAGCCGGGCACGCACGCCTTCGGGGAATTCCGGATGGCGGCAGCAGTTCAGGCTCATGGCGTATTCCATGCGGAAGACTTCGGCCAGCGAAAGGTGCTTTGCCCGGCGGATCTGCTCCCAGACCAGGTGGGCAGTGAGCGGGCAGCCGGCGGCCAGGGTCTTGGCGGCGCGAGCCAGGGGCACGTCGCTGTCGTGCTGCAAGGCGGTCATGGCCTTCCAGGCGGCAGGCAGGTCGGCCACGTCCAGCAGCTCGTCGATGCGCTTGCGCCGCGGCAGCCACTGGGCTTCCGGCAACTGGCCGCGGGCTTCGTGTTCCAGCGCCTTGAGCAGGCTGTTGAGCTGGGTCCGGGACTTGTCCTGCCAGTTGAGCTGCACCAGGCCATTGATCAGGGCGTCCTGCTGGTCTTCCAGGAGGAAGCGGTCGGCCAGGTCCAGGTCCAGGGCGTCATGGGCGTTGATGGCGCTGGCACCCAGGCCGAGGAAGAGGCCGAGCTTGCCCGGCAGGCGGGCGAGGAACCAGCTGCCGCCGACATCGGGGTAGAGGCCGATGTTGATTTCCGGCATGCCGAGGCGGCTGGAGGGCGTGACGATGCGGATCGCAGCGCCCTGCATCAGGCCCATGCCGCCGCCCAATACATGGCCGTGGGCCCAGCAGATCAGCGGCTTGGGATAGGTGTGGATGCGGTGGTCGAGGCGGTATTCGTCGGCGAAGAAGCGGCCCGCCAGCGGCGGCACTACGCCCGGGTGCTCGCGGCAGGCGTCCACCAGATGGCGCACGTCGCCACCGGCGCAGAAGGCCTTGGGCCCGTTGCCGCGCAGCAGCACGCAGACGATCTCCGGGTCCTTGGCCCAGGCGCGCAATTTCGCATCCAGGGCTTCGATCATCGGCAGGGACAGGGCATTCAGGCTCGCTTCGGCATCCAGGCTGGCGATGCCGATGCGGGCGCCATGCAGGCCGTTGCGTTCTTCGAAACTCACATTCATGGTCGTTCTCGTCGGGCTCTCGATCATTTGTTGCGCCAGTGCGGGTCGCGTTTTTCCAGGAAGGCGTTGACGCCCTCGCGGGTGTCGTCAGCGTCGAACAGGTCGACGAAGCGCTCACGCTCTTCCGGCAACCAGCCGTTCGGTCCGCGCTCCCGGGCGCCCTGGATCAGCGGCTTGATGGTGCGCACTGCCACCGGGCTCTGCCGCGCCACCTTGGCCGCCAGCAGCAGGGCGGTGCCGCGGGCCTCGCCGCTGTCCACCACCTGCTCCACCAGGCCGATGCGCAGGGCGGTTTCGGCGTCCACCCGTTCGCCACAGAGAATCATGCGCTTGGCCCAGCCTTCGCCCACCATCCAGGGCAGGGCCTGGGTGCCGCCGGCGCAGGGCAGCAGGCCCACGGCGGCTTCGGGCAGGGCCATCAGGGCCTGGCGCTCGGCGATACGGATGTCGCAGGCCAGGGCGCATTCCAGGCCGCCGCCCATGGCGTAGCCATTGATCGCGGCGATCGACACGCCACGGAAGTCCCGCAATGCCTCGAAGGCTTCGCCGAAGCGCCGGGCCATCTCGCGGGCGCGGGCTTTGTCGCCATCGGCGAACAGGTTGAGATCGGCGCCGGCACTGAAGAACTTCGGCCCCTGGCCGGTTACCACCAGAGCGTAGATCTCGTCGTCGTGGTTGAGGTGCTCGATCAGCTGCTTGAGGCCGATCAGCGACTCGCGGTCCCAGGTGTTGGCCGGTGGGTGGTTGATGGTGATCAGCGCGGTATGCCCGTGCTTTTCCACCGTGAGTTTGTGGGTCAGGTCGAAGATCCCGGGCTGGTAGGGTTCAACGGCAGTGGTCATGTGCATCTCCTTACAGCAGGCGGTCGAGCGTGCCGCCTTGTTCCAGTAAACGACGCGCCACGATGACGCGCATGATTTCATTGGTGCCTTCGAGAATCTGGTGCACCCGGGTATCCCGCACCCAGCGTTCCAGAGGATAGTCGTTCAAATAGCCGTAGCCGCCGTGCAGCTGCAATGCCTCGTTGCACAGCTCGAAGCACTGGTCGGTGGCGAAGCGCTTGGCCATGGCGCAATAGAGGCTGGCTTCGGCGTGGCGCTGGTCCAGGCGATGGGCGGCCAGGCGCACCATCTGCCGGCTGGCGGTGAGGGCGGTGAGCATGTCGGCGAGCTTGAACTGCAGGGCCTGGAACTCGGCCAGGGGCTTGCCAAACTGCTTGCGCTCCTCCACATAGCGCAGGCTCTGCTCCAGGGCCGCCTGGGCGGCGCCGAGGGAGCAACTGGCGATGTTCAGGCGGCCACCGTCCAGGCCCTTCATCGCGTAGACGAATCCCTGGCCCTCGGGGCCGATGCGGTTGCCGACGGGAATGCGCACGTTCTCGAAGGTGATGGTGCGCGTGGGCTGGGCGCGCCAGCCCATCTTGTCCTCGTTGCGCCCGTAGCGGACACCCTCGGCATCGGCCGGCACCAGGAAGCAGGAAATGCCCTTGGCGCCGTCCGCTCCCGTGCGCGCCATGACGATCAGCACCTCGGTGCTGCCGGCACCGGAAATGAAGCACTTGCTGCCGTCCAGCACGTAATCCTCGCCATCGCGGCGGGCGCGGGTGCGCAGGTGGGCGGCGTCGGAGCCGGCGTCCGGTTCGGTCAGGCAGTAGGAGGCGAGCCGTTCGCCGTTCACCAGGCCGGGCAGCCAGCGTGCCTTGAGGTCGGCATCGCCGAAGGAGGCGAGCATCCAGGCGGCCATGTTGTGGATGGTCAGGTAGGCGGTGGTGGCCACGCAGCCGGCGGCCAGTTGTTCGAAGATCAGCGCGGCGCTGAGCCGGGACAACCCAAGCCCGCCGTCTTCCTCGGCTATGTAGAGGCCTAGGTAGCCCTGCTCGGCGGCACGGCGGATCACTTCCAGCGGGAAGTGGTGGCCGCGGTCCCATTCCGCTGCATGGGGCGCCAGCTCATGGCTGGCGAAGGCGCGCGCGCTGTCCACCAGCAGGCGTTGTTCTTCGCTCAGGTCGAAATCCATGGGACGTCCCCGTTCATTTGAGCTGGATGGTCATGTTGGGGCCGGTGACCGGCGTGTCGTCGAACCAGCGCGTGGTGACCGTCTTGGTCTCGGTATAGAAGCGTACCGCCTGCTTGCCGTAGGCGTGCAGGTCGCCATAGAAGGAGCCCTTCCAGCCGGTGAAGGAGAAGAAGGGCAGGGGCACCGGGATCGGTACGTTGATCCCCACCTGGCCGACTTCCACCGCGTGCTGGAAGTGCCGCGCGGCGCCGCCGGAGCGCGTGAACAGGCTGGTGCCGTTGCCGTAGGGGTTGGCGTTGACCAGGGCGATGGCGTCTTCCAGGCTGTCCACCTCCATGCATACCAGGGCCGGGCCGAAGATTTCCTCGCGGTAGAGGCCCATCTTCGCTGTCACGCCGCGGAACAGGGTCGGGCCCAGCCAGTTGCCGTTCGGGTAGCCGGGCACCTGGCACTGGGAACCGTCCAGCAGGCATTCGGCGCCTTCAGCCTTGCCCTCGGCGATCAACCGCAGCACCCGTTGGCGCGCCTGTTGGCTGATCAGCGGGCCAAAGGCCGAGTGGGCGTCCTTCCAGTGGCCGGGGCGCAACTCGGCCATCTGTGCGGCCAGTTCGGGAATCCACTGGCGCGCCTCGCCGACGAAGATCGCCACGCTGATGGCCATGCAGCGCTGCCCGGCGGCGCCGCAACTGGCGCCCACGAGGTTGCTCAGCACCTGGTCCTTGTGGGCGTCGGGCAAAACCACCATGTGGTTCTTGGCGCCGGCGAAGGCCTGCACCCGTTTCAGGTGGGCGGTGCCGGTGCGGTAGATATGCTGACCCACCGGCACCGAGCCGACGAAGGAGATGGCGCGCACGTCCGGATGGGTGAGCAGGGCGTCGACCTGTTCGCGTCCGCCATGGATCACCTGCAGCACGCCCTTGGGCGCGCCGGCCTCGATGAAGAGTTCGGCGAGGCGGTTGGGAGTCAGCGGGTCCTGCTCGGAGGGCTTGAGGACGAAGGTGTTGCCGCAGGCGATGGCCAGCGGAAACATCCACAGCGGGATCATTGCCGGGAAATTGAAGGGAGTGACGCCGACGCACACACCCAGTGGCTGGACCCAGCTGGCGGTGTCGATCTCGCGGGCGACGTTTTCCATGGTCTCGCCCATCATCAGGCTGGCCACGTTGGCCGCGTGCTCGACCACCTCGATGCCGCGCCAGACGTCGCCCTTGGCATCGGCCAGGGTCTTGCCGGTGTCGCTGGCGAGCAGTTCGCCCAGCTCGTCGTGGTGCTCCTTGAGCAGCTGCTGGTAGCGCAGCATGAGCCGGGCGCGTTCCGGCACCGGCACTTCACGCCAGCTCTGGAAGGCGTCCTTGGCGCTGGCGACGGCGGCCTCGATCTCTTCGGCGGTGGCCTTGGGCGCCAGGGCCAGGACTTCCTGGGTCGCCGGGTCGGTGATCTCGATCAGCTCACGGGCGCGGCTTTCGCGCCACTCGCCATCTATCAATTGCGGGATTGCCTTGGCCATCTGGTCCTCCACCCGTAAGACGGGACCTTGTTGTTTCTTGCTCTTATAGCGGCCGCCGATCCAGATGTGGATTGACGATCTTGGTTGGGGGATGGACGATCTTGGGATTGCAGATCACAACAAGAACTCTCATGAGCCGCTCTGTGGATACCTCCAACTGGCCCCTGCCGGCCAATGGCGTGCGCTTCACCACGCCACCGCGGCTGCGCCGCCTGCTGGCCCGCCATCCGCTGACTTCAGCCTGTTATCCACTGGCCCTGGGCTACTACCCGGAGGCCCTGGGCCACCGCATGCAGCGCCAGGTGCCGGAGGACAACCTGCTGATCTACTGCCGTTCCGGGCAGGGCTGGCTGGAGGGCGAGGATGGACGATTCGAGGTGGGTGGTGGCGACCTTCTACTATTGCCGAAGGGCCGCCTGCATGCCTACGGCGCCGATGCGCAGCGGCCCTGGAGCATCTACTGGGTGCACTTCGAGGGCGAGCTGGTGGCGGAATACCTGCGTCCCCTCGGTCAGTCGGCACTGCGCCGTATCGGCGTGCAGCCACGCCTGCTGGCGGACTTTGATGCCCTGCTGGCGTTGCGCAAGCAGGGGCTGAACCTGCCGCACTTCATCCATGCCGCTCATCAGTTGCAGACCCTGCTCACCTCCCTGGCCGTGCTGCCGGTGCGCGGTTACCTCAAATCCGGCCGGGTGCTGGACGTGGACGCCGTGCAGGCGGTGATGCGGGCGCACCTGCACGACAGCCTCAACCTCGACCAGTTGGCGGCGCAGTTCAAGTTGTCGCGCTTCCACTTCGCCAAGACCTACCGCGCCCTGACCGGCCATGCGCCGATACAGGACTTCATCCAGCTGAAAATGGCCCAAGCCTGCCGGCTGCTGGACGAAGGCGACCAGGGCGTGCGGCAGATTGCCGAGCAGCTGGGGTACGAGGATGTCTATTACTTCTCGCGCCTGTTCAGGAAGGTGGTGGGCATGGCGCCCAGTCACTACCGGGCATTGCACCAGGGGTAGGGGCGATTTCAATCGCCAAGCGAACCGCAGGTTCGCCCTTGGGGCTTGCCTGGGGCAGCTACGCCGCCCTTGGCGAATGAATTCGCCCCTACAGATGATCGCGCCGTTCAATCTTCCTCCAGCGGCCTTCCACCCAGCAGTTTCAACCAGAGCGCCACCACTTCCGCCAGCTCCGCCCGCAGCACCTGCGGTGTCGGCAGTTCCAGCCGCTGATAGGCCGGCAGCCTGGCCAGGCGGACGTCGTCGCGGGGTTCTTCCAGCAGTTGGCCGGCGACCTGCACCACATCCGCCAGGTCGGCCGGTCCCTTGTGCTGGCGGCACCAGTCGCGGCGCAGGCGGGCGCAGTCCACCAGGGCCGAGGGCAGCTTCCAGGCGCTCAGCAGCAATACGCCCAGTTCGGCAGAGAGTTGTTCGCAGAGGCGCTGCACATCGCATTCCAGGCGCGAGACCTGCGGCCAGCGGTGCAGTTCCTGCAGCAGCGGCAGGCTGCCGACGTCCTGCACCAGGCCGGCCAGCAGGGCGTCCTCCTCCTTCAGGTGGGGCAGATGCTGGGCCAGGCCGGCGCTGAACGCCGCGCGCCGCAGGCTGAGGCTCCAGCGCTTGTTGAAGACCTTCTGCAGGCTCGGTTCCTGCCCGTCGAACAGCTGGCGCAGCTCGAAGGCCAGCACCAGATTGGCCAGTCGCTTGCTGTCGAGCTGTTGCACCACTTCCGGCAGCCGTGTGCTAGGCCGGATATGGCCGAGCAGGGGCAGGGCGGCGAACTGCATCAGGCGTTCGACCAAGTCCGGGGATTGTTCCAGCAAGGCGCTGACCTTTTCGACCGAGGGGTGTTCGGCGGCCAGCAGCCGGCGCAGCTGCAGCGAGCTGTCCGGCATCGGCGGCAGCGCGCTGGCGTCCTTGAGAAAACGCTCGTAGAGCGCGAGTTTCACGGCGTCGTGGCGATTTTCCATGCAGGCTTGCTCCTGGCGTCCTTGATTGACAAGGGTAGTGGGCATTTCTTAGGGTGCCCGACCATCGGACGGGAAGCGCCCCGGCACCCGCAACGGAACAGAATGAGCAATGACTGAAAACGACGATCGGATAAAGCTCGATGCGAGCTGGAAAGAAGCCCTGCGCGACGAGTTCGAGAAGCCCTACATGAAGTCCCTGGGGGACTTCTTGCGCCAGGAGAAGTCCGCCGGCAAGGTGATATTCCCGCCGGGGCCGTTGATCTTCAACGCCCTCAACTCCACGCCGCTGGAGCAGGTGAAGGTGGTGATCATCGGCCAGGATCCCTACCACGGGCCGGGCCAGGCCCACGGCCTGTGCTTCTCGGTGCAGCCCGGGGTACCGGCGCCGCCGTCCTTGCAGAACATCTACAAGGAGCTCAAGCGCGACCTCAATATCGAGATCCCGTCCCACGGCTACCTGCAGTCCTGGGCGGAGCAGGGTGTATTGCTGCTCAACACGTCTCTCACCGTCGAGCAGGCCCGCGCCGGCTCCCATGCTGCTGCCGGTTGGCACCATTTCACCGACAAGGTGATCGAAGTCGTCAGCCAGAAGCGCCCACGCCTGGTGTTCCTGCTCTGGGGCTCCCATGCCCAGGGCAAGGAGCGGCTGATCGACCCCACCAAGCACCTGATCCTGAAGTCGGCGCACCCGTCGCCGCTCTCTGCCTACCGGGGCTTCCTCGGCAATGGTCATTTCAGCCGCTGCAACAAGTTCCTCGCCCAGCACGGGCTGGAGCCCATCGACTGGAGCCTGCCGGCGCTCTGAGAGGCTGAGATCTCAGCCCGGATAGCACCCCAGTCCCTTGAGATCTGTGCTCAGTTCCCCGATACGCTCGCGCAATACGGTGCGCTGGCGTTCGTCGGTGCTGTTGAACAGATCGGCCAGCAAGCTCGCCAGGGCCTGCTCCACGGCCGGGTAGGCCTTTCGATAGGCCGGAGTCCAGAAGGCCTCGGGCTGCTGCAGCAGCAGCGTCAGGCGCCGCGAGAAGTCCGGTGTGTGGCGGCCATACAGCGTATTGCGCAGCTCCTTCTGCCAGTTCTCGCGGTTCACCGCCCATAGCCGGTTGTAGTCGCCCTGGGCTTTGGCCCAGGTGTCGATGCGTGCCTGCTGGGTCGGCCGCAAGGGGCCGATCCAATCCTCGACCCGCTTCCGCATGCGCTGCGCCCGTGCCTGCACCTGGGCTTTCAGCGGCGGTGCGGCGTGCTCCGCGCGCAGTTCCGCGTTGCGTTCATCCATCGATACATAGAGCTCGCCCATCTGCGTCGGGGTCAGGCTTTCCGTGAGGCCCAGCACCGTAGGGGTGATTTGCACCGCTACGTCCTGCATGGCGTCGCGGATCTGCGTCATCTGCCCCAGTACGTCCGACGGGGTCAGCCTGGCCTGCCGACTCATCTGGTCGAACTGCTCCAGCCAGGCGACATAGCTCGGCAGCTGGGTGCTGCAGTGCCAGGCCAGGTGCTTCTGCAGGCGAGGCTCGAGCCAGCTTTTCTGCTGGTCGTCGAGGCTGACGAAGTTGCTGATCCACCAGGGAATGATCAGGTCGAGGTTGCGGTAGGCCAGGTCGAGGCGGCTGCAGGCTGCCAGCAGTAGAGTGAAGGCGAGCAGAAAGAGGCGGAAGGGGGCGATGCGTCCGGACATGGAAGGCAGCCTTGGCGACGACCGAATAGGGGAGAGCATAGGCCCGGTTGAGCGCCGGGAAGGGACGATACGTCGATTCGCGAATGTATCGGTTCTCAGGGGGGTATGACCCCGAGAACCCAAAAAAGAGCCCGCACAAGGCGGGCTAAGCGTGGGTCTCTATTTTATTTTCTGCCAGCGGCGGAATACCGGCTCGGCGAGGAACAGCACCAGCAGCAGCCTCAGTACCTGCAAGGCCGTCACCAGCGGTACCGAGAGTTGCAGGGCCTCGGCCGTCAGGCAGAGTTCGGCGATACCGCCGGGCATCATGCCCAGCATCAACGCCCGATGATCGAGGCCGTCCAGCCAGCCCAGGGCCTCGGCCGCAAGGGCCGCGAAGGCCATGCCCAGGGAGGTGGCGAGCAGGGTGCGGGCGATGAAGGAGGGCGCGTGGCGAAAGAAGGCGCGGTCGAAATGGCAACCCAGCGCGCTGCCGATCAACCATTGGCCCAGCTGGCTACCGCCTGGCGGCAATCCTATCTGTAGGTCGAAGCCAGTGCTCAGGGCGGCGCTGACCAGCAGCGGGCCGATCAGCCAGGGGTTGGGTTGGTGGTAGCGCTGCATGAGCCAGGCCAGCGCGGCTCCAGCGGCCAGCAGGATCGCCAGCCAGCCCCAATCCGTGGGCACGGCATGGGCCGACGCGGGCGGCGCGCCGAGGACCCATTGGAACAGCGCCGGTACGCTGAGCACGACCAGCAGCAGGCGCAGGCTCTGGCCGGCGGCAACACGGCTGATTACCGCCCCGTTGCGCTGGCCGAGGTTGACCATCTCGCTGGCGCCGCCCGGCATGCTGGAGAAGAACGCGGTGGCGCGATCCTCGCCGCTGCGCAGCATCAGGCTGATGCCGATGACGCTGGAGAGGGTGGTGGCGATGGCGCCGACCAGGACGATGCCGCCGTGCGCCAGCACCTGTTCGATCACCGCGGGGGTGAAGTGCAGGCCGATGCCGACGCCGACTATCCACTGGCCGCATTTGCGCCCACCCGGCACCTCCGCCAGCGGCAGGTTGCCGATGCAACGCACGGCGATCACCGCCAGCAAGGATCCGACCATCCAGGGCAGCGGCCAGCCCACCAGGCTGGCCAGCCAACCCCCGGCGGCGCCCGCCACCGGCGTGAGCAGCCACTTAGGCATGAGCCAGCTTCGCCTTGGCCCGGCGTGTGCGCATCCAGCGGATGCCCGGCAGGGCCAGCATCAGTGCGGTGAGGCCCCAGAGGGCGATGGTGATGGGGCTGCTCCAGAGGATGCCAAGGTCGCCGTTGGTGATGGACAGGGCGCGGCGCAGGTTGGATTCCATCAGCTCGCCAAGGACGAAACCGAGGATCAGCGACGACAGCGGGAAGTCCATCTTGCGCAGCAGGTAGCCGAACACCCCGAGGGCGGCCATCAGCACCAGGTCGAAAGTGGTGCTGTGCACGGCGTATACCCCCACCACGCTGACGATGGTGATGGCCGGCACCAGGATCCAGGTCGGCACGCTGAGCATGCGTGCGAACAGGCCAACCAGCGGGATGTTCATCACCAGCAGGATGACGTTGCCGATGAACAGCGAGGCGATCAGGCCCCAGACCACATCGGGCTGCTGCTCGAACAGCAGCGGGCCGGGGGTGATGTTGTAGAGGGTCAGGGCGCCAATCATCACCGCGGTGGTACCCGAGCCGGGTACGCCGAGGGTCAGCATCGGGATCAGCGAGCCGCAGGCCGAGGCGTTGTTGGCCGCCTCGGGCGCTGCCACGCCGCGCAGGTCACCGTTGCCGAAGGTGCCGGAGCTTCCGGCCATGCGCTTCTCGCTCATGTAGGTGATGGCACTGGCGATGGTAGCGCCGGCCCCCGGCAGCACGCCGATGACGAAGCCGGCCAGGGAGCTGCGCACGCTGCTCCACCAGGTGAAGGCGAATTCCTTGAAGTTGAACAGCATGCGCCCGCTGGCCTTCACCGCCTGCTGGCCGGTGGCGGTGTGTTCGAGCATCAACAGCACTTCGCTGACGCTGAACAGGCCGATGACCACGATCACGAACTGGATGCCGTCGGACAGCCCGACGCTGTCGAAGGTGAAGCGGTAGACACCGGTGGTGGCGTCCACGCCGACGGTGGCCAGCCCCAGGCCGATCAGCGCCGAGAGCAGGGTCTTGACCGGCTTGTCGCCGACCATGCCGCCCAGGCAGGCGATAGCGAAGACCATCAGCATGAAGTATTCCGCCGGACCGAAGGCCACCGCCCAGTTCGCCAGGATCGGCGCGAAGAGCACCACGCCAATGGTGGCGATGGTGCTGCCGATGAAGGAGCTCATGGCCGACAGCGACAGGGCGATGCCGCCCTTGCCCTGGCGCGCCAAGGGGTAGCCGTCGAGGGTGGTCATGATGGCGGCGGCATCGCCCGGCACGTTGAGCAGGATGGCCGAGATGCGCCCGCCGTACTCGCAGCCGAGGTACACGGCGGCCAGCAGGATCAGTGCGGTTTCCGGCGGCAGGCCGAGGGCGAAGGCCAGCGGCAGCAGGATGGCCACGCCGTTGATCGGCCCCAGGCCCGGCAGCAGGCCGACCACGGTGCCGACGAAGGCACCGAACAGCGCCACCAGCAGGTTGATCGGGCGCAGGGCGACGTCGAAGCCCTGGGCCAGGAAGTTCAGGGTTTCCATATCAGTTCTCCAGGATTTCCAGCAGGCCCATGGGCAGCGGAACGTCCAGCAGGTAGTCGAACAGGCCGTAGAGCGAGAGGGCCATCATTATCCCGCTGATCAGGCTTGGTAGCGGCCGTCCCATGAACAGCAGGCCCAGGCCGAAGCCCACCAGCGATGTGCTGACGATGAAGCCCAGCGGCTCGAAGAGCAGGGCATAGGCGAACAGGGCGCCGACGCAGAGGGCGACCTTGCGTGCCAGGGACCAGGAGATCGGCAGGTCATCGCCATCGCCCGGCTTGTAGAGCAGCCAGACGGCGGCAGTGGCCATCAGGAACAGCAGCAGCAGGGGGTAGGCGCGCGGGCCGACCGGGTCGTAGCTGAAGGGCGCCTGGAAGCCCCAGGCGACCACGGCGAGCAGGGCGCAGACGAGCAGCCAGACCGCAGCGAAGATTCGTACGTACATGGCGGTTTACCTAGAAATTGTTGATCTCCCCTCTCCCGTTGGGAGAGGGGCCGGGGGTGAGGGGATTGGTTACCTCACCTGATCTTCAAGGGCTGCTTACTGCGCCAGGCCGAATTCGCCGGCGAGTTGCTTGTACTGCTTCACCTGGTCGAAGACGTAGGCCTTCAACTGGTCGCCGGTGAGGCTGAGGGGGAACAGGTCGCGCTGTTCACGGAGCTTGGCGAACTCCTCGCTGGCCAGCAGGGTGTCGAACTGCTGCTTCCACCAGGCGAACTCCTCGTCGCTGACTTCCGGGCCCATGTAGAAGCCGCGGATCACCGGCCAGGTGATGTCGAAGCCCTGTTCCTTGGCGGTGGGGATGTCCGCCAGCTTGCCCGGCAGGCGCTGGTCGGAGAGCACGGCGAGGACGCGGATCTTGCCGGCGGCGAGCTGCGGGGTGATCTCGCCGAGGCCGCTGCTGGTGACCTGAACATGGCCGCCGAGCATGGCGGTGAGGGTTTCGCCGCCGCCTTCGAAGGCCACGTAGCGCAGCTTCTGCGGGTCGATGCCGGCGGCGCGGGCGATCAGCGCGGTCTGCATCCAGTCCTGGCCACCGATGGTGGCGCCAGCGCCGAAGACGGTGCCGGCCGGGTCCTTCTTCACCGCTTCGACCAGTTCGCCGAGGGTCTTGTACGGGGAATCGGCACGTACCGAGATGGCGCCATAGTCGGTGCCGATGCCGGCCAGCCAGCGCACGGCATTCTCGTCGTAGCGGCCGAACTTGCCCTGGGCCAGGTTGAGCAGGGAACCGGAGGAGAAGGCGGTGATGGTGCCGGCATCCTTCGGACGTTGGGCCACCACAGCGTTATAGGCCACGGCGCCGACACCGCCCGGCATGTAGGTGACGCGCATCGGCGCCTTGAGCAGGCCGCCGTCCTTCAGGCCGCTCTGGGCCAGCTTGCAGGTGAGGTCAAAGCCGCCGCCGGGCTTGGCCGGGGCGATGCACTCGGGACGCTTGGGTTCGGCCAGCAGCTGGGTGGACAAGAGCAGGCCGGAGGTGATCAGGGCGATGCGGGACAGGGCGGATTTCATCAAAGGTTCTCCTGTGGAGTTTTATTGTGGTTCAAGCATCACCAGATCGGCAGTGCGTAACTGACGATCAGGCGCAGTTCGTCCGCATCGCGGGCGAAGTTGGAGCGGAATCCGGCGTGGCGGGCGCGCAAGGTGAGGTTCTTCAGGCTGCCGCTAGGCACCACGTACTTGAACTCGACATCGCGTTCCCACTCGCGGCCTTCCTCGCTGCTACCGGTCACTTCGGCGTTGTCGCTGGTGACGTAGCGGGTCATGAAGCTCAGGCCCGGCGCGCCCATGGCGGCGAAGTCCAGGTCGTAGCGCGCCTGCCAGGAACGCTGATCGGCGTTGGCGAAGTCGTTGATCTGCACAAAGTTGATCAGGAAGGGGTCGCTGCCATCGATGTAGGCATAGCCGGTGTCGCCGCTCATGCGCTGGTAGCCGAGGCCGACCTTGTGGCTGCCCTGGCCGTAGCTGAGCATGCCGTTGAGGGCGCGGTTGTCCACCTTGCCAGCTTCGGCGCGGCCGCTGTCGTCGCTGACGGCGTAGCGCAGGTCGGCGCTCAGGGTGCCGGCACCCAGCGGCTGGCTGGCCAGCAGGCCGAAGAAGTGCTGGCGGTAGACCTCGTCCAGTTCGGCGAAGTAGTAGCGGCCGGTGTAGTGCTCGCTGAAGGCGTAGTCGGCGCCGGCGAGGTCGAAATGATCGCCCGTGGCGGCCGCGGCGAAGCGCTTGTTCTTGTTGCTGATGGCCAGGTCTTCGGAGTTGGTGGAGGCGCGGTCCTTGACCTCCGAGAGGCGCCCGCCGGTGAAGGTCAGGTTGCTGATCTCCTTCGAGCTGAGCAGGCCGCCCTCGAACACCTGGGGCAGGATGCGGCTGTCGCTGGCCTTGACCACCGGCAGTTCGGGTATGTGGGTGCCGAGACGCAGCTCGCTTTTGGATGCCCTGACCTTGGCGGTCAGGCCCAGCTTGCTGTACTCGTCCGGGGTGCCGCCGTCGTCCTGCACCGGCAGCAGGTCGGTGCCGCTGGTGCCGCGACCGGAGTCCAGCTTGATGCCGAGCATGCCGAGGGCATCGAGGCCGAAACCCACGGTGCCTTCGGTGTAGCCGGATTCCAGGTTGAGGATGAAACCTTGCGCCCATTCATCGCGCTTGGACTGGCCGCTGCCGTCGCGGAAGTCGCGGTTCAGATAGATGTTGCGGGCTTCGAGGGTCGCCGAACTGTCCTTGATGAACTCGGCGTGGGCCTGGGGGGCCAGGGTACAGCCCGCGATGGCGAGGCTGAGGATGCGAACAGGCGGCAATGCGCGCCGTGCGGCAGTGTGCATCGAGTGGTCTCCATTGTTGTTCTTGTCAGCCGGCGCAACCACGGGCCGGCTTTTTACGGGTGGTCCTTGCCACCCTGTCGCGATGCTATGCAGCGAAGCTTTCGCCAGGCTTTCAGGCTGAAAGAAATCCGGCGCGGCGTTCACAGTGGGCGATGGGCCGTTAAACTTCTGACCGATCGCTGCCATTTCGGAGACCTTGTCGTGCGAATCCTGCTGGTCGAAGACCATCCCCAACTGGCCGAAAGCGTCGCCCAGGTGCTCAAGGGCGCGGGCTGGACGGTGGACGTGCTGCATGATGGCGTGACCGCCGACCTGGCCCTGTCCAGCGAGGACTACGCCCTTGCGGTGCTGGACGTGGGCCTGCCGCGTATGGACGGCTTCGAGGTGCTGGCGCGCTTGCGTGGGCGCGGCAAGACCTTGCCGGTGCTGATGCTCACCGCCCGTGGCGAGGTGAAGGACCGGGTCCACGGCCTCAACCTCGGGGCCGATGACTACCTCGCCAAACCCTTCGAGCTGTCCGAGCTGGAGGCGAGGGTCAAGGCCTTGCTCCGCCGCAGCGTGCTCGGCGGCGAGCAGCAGCAGCGCTGCGGCGCCCTGGTCTACGACCTGGGCACCCGGCGCTTCAGCCTCGCCGATGAGATCCTCAGCCTGACCTCCCGCGAGCAATCGGTGCTGGAGGCGCTGATCGCCCGGCCGGGCAGGGTGATGAGCAAGGAACAGCTGGCCTCCCAGGTGTTCGGTCTGGACGAGGAAGCCAGTCCGGAAGCCATCGAGATCTACATCCACCGCCTGCGCAAGAAGCTCGAAGGTAGTGCGGTGCGCATCGTCACCTTCCGCGGTCTGGGCTACCTGCTGGAGAGCCAGGATGCGTGAAGCCGGCAGCCTGCGCGGGCGCCTGCTGCGGCGCCTGGCGCTGATGCTGGGCGTGCTGCTGCTGATCGCCAGTCTGAGTTCCTACTGGAATGCCCGTGGCGCCGCCGATACCGCCTATGACCGCACCCTGTTGGCTTCGGCCCGGGCCATCGCCGACGGCCTCTACGAGGCCGACGGGCGTCTGAAGGCCGACGTGCCCTACGTGGCGCTGGACATCTTCGCCTACGACAGCGCCGGGCGGATCTTCTACCAGGTGCTGGACCCGGATGGAAAACTGGTATCGGGCTACGAGAACCTGCCGCCTCCGCCGCCAGGCACCAAACGCACCGACGACTACCCGGCCCTGGCGCGCTTCTATGACGGCGAATACCAAGGCGTGGGCATTCGGGTCGTCAGCCTCCTGCAGCCGGTGAGCGAGCCGCGCCTGAATGGTATTGCCGAGATTCGCGTGGCCGAGACCGAGAGCGCCCGCGAGCGCCTGGCCCGCGGCCTGCTGGTGGACAGCCTGTGGCGCCTGGTGCTGCTGGTGGTGGCGGCGCTGGTGCTGGTCTGGCTGGCGGTCAGCGCTGCCCTCAGGCCGCTGAACAAGTTGCGCCTGGCGGTGGAAGAGCGCCAGGTCGACGACCTGCGGCCCCTGCCGGAAGTCGCGGTGCAGCGCGAGCTGCGGCCGCTGGTGGATGCCCTGAACCAGTTCACCGAACGCCTGCGCGGACTGTTCCAGCGCCAAGCGGATTTCATCGCCGACGCGTCCCATGAGCTGCGCACACCGCTTGCGGCGCTCAAGGCGCGGGTCGACCTGGGGTTACGCGAACGGGACCCGGAGGTCTGGCGCGCCACCCTGGTGGAAGCGGCGCAGAACACCGACCGGCTGACTCATCTGGCCAACCAGCTGCTGTCCCTGGCGCGCATCGAGAGCGGTGCGCGGGCCATCGCCGAAGGCGGCGCCGAACGTATCGAGCTGGGTCAGCTCGCCCGCGAACTGGGCATGGCCCTGGCGCCCCTGGCCCACGCCCGCGGCATCGCCCTGGCCCTGGAGGCCGAGGACCAGGCCTGGGTAATGGGCGAGCCCACGCTGCTCAATGAGCTGCTGTGTAACCTGGTGGATAACGCCCTGGCCCACACGCCGAGGGGAGGCAACGTGGTGCTGCGGGTCTGCGCACCAGCGATGCTGGAGGTGGAGGATGACGGCAGCGGTATTCCCCCGGAAGAGCGCGACAAAGTGTTCCAGCGCTTCTACCGGCGCAATGCCCAGGGCAGCGGCGCAGGGCTCGGGCTGGCGATAGTCGGCGAAATCTGCCGGGCGCATCAGGCCGAAATCAGCCTGCACGATGGCGTCGGGGGCGGGCTCAAGGTGAGGGTCAGCTTCCCGCCGGCGTGATTCGGTATCGGGGCTGAACCCTACAGGGTGGGGAATCGACCTAGGGTGCGAGGCTCAGCGGCTGCTGCACTTCCAACAGGTACTGGGCCACCGTGCCGCTTTCCCGCAGCAGGGCCAGGCCCCGGTTGAAGCGTGCGATCAGCGCGGCATTGCCGGGCACCTCGCGGGACAGCATCAGGTGCAGGCTGTCGCTGCGCAGGGGGTGGGGGTGGAAGCTCATCTGGGCGCGCTCGGCGGAGCTGAACTGGTCGTTGAGCAGGGCGAAGGCCACCACTTTGTCCATGGGGAAGGCGTCGAGCCGGCCGGCCAGCACCATGCGCAAGCCTTGCTCCTCGTTGCTCAGGCGCTGCACCTTCAGGCTTCGCTGCTGCTCGGCCTGCTGGAAGGCGGCCCCGTAGTCGTAGCCGATGGCGCCGCCCAGGCGCAGGCGCTGGAGGTCGGAAACCTGCTTCCAGTCGAAGGGGCGATCCTTGCGATGAAACAGGTGGTAGGCGGTCTCGATCACCGGGTCGCTGACATGGAAAAGCTTGTCGCGCTCGGGGCTGCGCAGCCAGACGGCGGTGCCGTCCCGCTCGCCGCGCTCGGCCAGGTGCAGCGAGCGCGCCCAGGGATAGAACTCCCAGCGAACCTTTACGCCTTCCAGGGCGAAGGCTTCTTCCACTATGCGCGAGGCCACGCCCTGGTGCGGCAAGCTGGCGCCCAGGTAAGGCGCCCATTCACCGTTGGTCAGCCGCACTGCGTCCGCAGCGGCCAGGCCGCAGCAGAGGAGGCAGAGTGTGAGCAGCAATGCGCGCATCCGGATCCTTCCAGCGACATCAGGGGAGGACTGAGTCTAGCGCTGGAAGGCGGAGTGCGCGTGGTAATTACTGGAGCATGCTCATGGCCGCTTCCATGGCGGCGGAGAGGTCTTCGTCGGCCTGCATGTCGACATTTGGGTCGAGGCCGAGCTTGGCGAAGGCGGGTACCTGGCTCCAGTCGAGCTGGGTGTAGGGATGTTCGCTTCCCAGGTAGCTCTGAAGGGTCGCGACCTGCACGATGTCGATGTAGTCGGGCCGGGCCGAGTTGCGACCGAAGTCCAGGTACTGGCTGGGCACGGCGGCGATCGGCTCCGGGAATTCCCAGGCCCGCAGGATGTGGTCGCCGACCAGGGGGTGGATGCGCTCGATCACGTGGTTGAGGCTGATGGAGTCGGCCAGCAGCTCGTTGTGTTCTTCGGCGTAGGTGAGGATGGGCAGTATGCCGATCTGGTGCACCAGGCCGGCCAGTGTGGCCTGGTCGGGCATCAGGCGGGTGTAGTGCCGGCAGAGCACGTGGCAGATGCCGGCGATTTCGGTGCTCTTGTTCCACACTTCGCGCATCTTGCGGTCGACCACGTCGGAGGTGGCCTGGAACATCTGTTCCATGGCCAGGCCCGTGGCCAGGTTGCTGGTGTAGTTGATGCCCAGGCGGCTGATGGCCATCTGCAGATCGGTGATTTCCTTGTTGGTGCGCAGCAGCGGGCTGTTCACCACCTTGATGATGCGAGCGGTCAATGCCGCGTCGTTGCCGATTACCTTGGTCAGGTCCTGGATGCTGGCGTTCGGGTCTTCGGCGGTCTCGCGCACGCGCAGCGCCACCTCCGGCAGGGTCGGCAGCACCAGTTCGTCGTTGTCGATGGCCTGGATCAGTTCCTGTTGGACTTTGTCGGCAAGCTTGCTCATTGGAGTTCTCGTCAGGGCCGGCAAGGGCGGGCTAGCGTTGGATTTCGCGGTCGGCGTCCAGGGTATAGGGCAGGCTGAGCAGCTTCAGGGCAGCGCCGTCGGCGGCGCCCAGGTGGATTCGGCCATCGTTGACAGCATCTTCCTGGAGGACGGCGAGCAGCTCGCAACCGCCACCGCCATCTGCCGGGGCAGCCAGCACCACTTCGCCCACCGAGCTCTGATGCACCGGGGAGAAGAGTTCGAGGCCGGCCTCGGGCGCCTCGCCGTCGGCCAGGGCCAGGCGGTAGAGTCGGCGCTTGAGTTTGCCCAGGTACTGCATGCGGGCGACGATTTCCTGGCCGGTGTAACAGCCTTTCTTGAAGCTGACGCCGCCCAGGGCCTGGAGGTTGATCATCTGTGGGATGAACAGCTCGCGGGTGGCGCCGAAGACCTGGCCGATGCCGGCCCGGACCTGGGCCAGCAGCCAGGCGTCCAGCGCGGCCAGTGGCAACTGCGCGGCGAGGCGGGCCTGGAGCGTGGCGGCTTCGGCCTGGGGCGCCCAGAGCTCGGCACGGCCATCGGAGAGGCGCAGGGCGATCAGGTTGCCATCGCGGGCGACGCTGTCGACGGTCTGCGGCAGATCCAGGCCCAGGGCGAGCAGGGCGCCATCGCCCCGGCTCAGGCCGAAACGTGCCCAGTCGGCGCTTTCGTCGGTCAATTTGGACTTGGAGAACACGGCGTACTTTTTCAGGTCGGCCAGTTGGGCGTCGATCAGGTCGCTGGACAGCGCCAGGAGGAAGCCGTCGCCTTCGGCCAGGATGCGAAAACTGGAGATCATCCGCCCTTTGGGGGTGCAGCGGGCGCCCAGGCTGCTGGTGGCCTGGTCCAGGTAACTGAGGTTGCAAGTCAGCTGGCCCTGGAGGAACTTCGCGGCATCCACGCCGCGGACGGCGAGCAGGCCTTCATGGGTGAGCGGACAGAAGAATGCTGAGTCGGCCATTGCGGATCGCTGGAAAAAAGTCTGGGGCGCCATCATAGAGTCCCGCCGGTGGCTTGTCAGCGGGTGCCCGGGGAGGCGGCTGTGGTTATAATGCGCGCCTCTTCCCTGGAGGCGCTGTGATGGCCGACGCAACTGAACTCAATCGACTCTTCTGGCACAGCCGCCGCGGCATGCTCGAACTGGACGTGCTCCTGGTGCCCTTCGTGAGAGAGGTCTACCCCAGCCTCGACGCCGAAGACCAGGCCCGCTACCGCAAACTGCTGGAGTGCGAAGACCAGGACCTGTTCGGCTGGTTCATGCAGCGTGGCGAGCCGGAGGATGCGGACCTGCTGCGCATGGTTCGCATGATCCTGGATCGTGTCCAGCCCAAGTAACGTCTTCGAATGCCACTGGCGCCCCTCGCGGCGCCTGCTGGCCCTCTACCTGACCCTGCAGTGCCTGGCCATCCTGGCCGTACTGCTCGCCGAACTGCCGCCCTGGGCGCGCATTACCGGCGTGCTGGTCTGTCTGGGTCATGCCGCCTGGTGCCTGCCCAGGCAGATCCTGCTGAATTCCCCCAGGGCCTTTACCGGATTGCGTCTGAACGAGGACGGCTGGCAGCTCTGGCGCGCCGCCGATGGCTGGCGACCGGTGCAGCTGCGGCCGGACAGCATGGCGCTGCCGGTCGCGGTGATCCTGCGTTTTCGCCTGCCGGGGCAGTGGTGGGGGCGGGGACTGTGTATCCCGGCGGATGCCCTGGATCGGGAGCAGCACCGCCGGTTGCGGGTGAGGCTGGGGTTCAGTCGCCGAAGGTGGGCGGCGCCAGGATAGTGTCCTTGGCCTCCGGCAACAGGTCGGGGTAGTCCAGGGTGTAGTGCAGGCCGCGGCTTTCGCGGCGCTGCATGGCCGAGCGGATGATGAGTTCTGCCACCAGTGCCAGATTGCGCAGCTCGATCAGGTCGCGGCTGACCTTGTAGTTGCTGTAGAACTCGTCGATCTCGCTGAGCAGCAAGCGCACCCGGTGCTGGGCGCGCTGCAGGCGCTTGCTGGTGCGGACGATGCCGACGTAGTCCCACATGAACCGCCGCAACTCGTCCCAGTTGTGGGCGATGATCACGTCCTCGTCCGAATCGGTCACCTGGCTGGCGTCCCAGGTCGGCAGGTCGGCCGGCATCGGCACCTCGTCCAGCTGGCGGACCATGTCTTCCGCGGCCGAGCGGCCATAGACGAAGCATTCCAGCAAGGAGTTGCTGGCCATGCGGTTGGCGCCGTGCAGGCCGGTGAAGCTGGTTTCGCCAATGGCGTAGAGGCCGGGAATGTCGGTGCGGCCATGCTGGTCCACCACCACGCCGCCGCAGGTGTAGTGCGCCGCCGGGACCACCGGTATCGGCTCGCGGGTGATGTCGATGCCGAAGTCCAGGCAGCGCTCGTAGACGGTGGGGAAGTGGCTCTTCACGAACTCGGCGGGCTTGTGGCTGATGTCCAGGTAGACGCAGTCCACGCCCAGGCGCTTCATTTCATGGTCGATGGCGCGGGCCACCACGTCTCGCGGTGCCAGTTCGGCGCGCGGGTGGAAGCGCTGCATGAAGCGCTCGCCGTTGGGCAACTTGAGCAGGCCGCCTTCGCCGCGAACGGCTTCGGTGATCAGGAAACTCTTGGCCTGCGGATGATAGAGGCAGGTCGGGTGGAACTGGTTGAACTCCAGGTTGCCCACCCGGCAGCCGGCGCGCCAGGCCATGGCAATGCCATCGCCGCAGGCGCTGTCGGGATTGCTGGTATAGAGGTAGACCTTGGCTGCGCCGCCGGAGGCGAGCACGGTGAAGCGCGCATGGTAGGTGTCCACTTCGCCGCTGTTGCGGTTGAGCACGTAGGCGCCCAGGCAGCGCTGGCCCTCCAGGCCGAGCTTGCGCTCGGTGATCAGGTCGACGGCGACACGCTGCTCCAGCAGCTGGATGTTCGGCCGTTTCTTGGCCTGCTCCAGCAGGGTGTTGAAGATGGCTGCGCCGGTGGCGTCGGCGGCATGGATGATGCGCCTGTGGCTGTGGCCGCCCTCGCGGGTGAGATGGAACTCGAAACCGCCATCCTCGCGAGCATTCTCGTCGTCGCGGGTGAAGGGCACACCCTGATCGATCAGCCATTGGATGGACGCGCGGCTATGCTCAACGGTGAAGCGTACGGCGTCTTCGCGGCACAGGCCGGCACCGGCGACCAGGGTGTCTTCGACGTGGGAATCGACCGTGTCGGTATCGTCCAGCACCGCGGCCACGCCGCCTTGGGCCCAATAGGTCGAACCATTGCTGAGATCGGCCTTGCTCAGCACCACGATATTGAGGTTCGAGGGCAGGGTGAGGGCCAGGGTCAAGCCGGCGGCGCCGCTGCCGATGACCAGTACGTCTTGCTGGAAATGTTGGCTCATATCGGTTCCCGCGAGAAAAGCGGCGGCTAGTATATAGCCGGGGTGGGCGGCAAAATAGCGTGCTTATGACCATGTGTGGCGCCAGGGAACTTTTTAAGTCTTTCAGGTTCCATTCAGGGTCACCCATTTGAAGAGACGGTGCTTGCTTACATTGACGCAACGAATGCACATGAAATGTGCAACCGGGATGCCTGTAGATCAAGCGACTTATATTCGGCGCAGCATGGCCCGCGGCCCTGCTGCGCCATTCCGTGCGGATGAGAAAAGATCAATCTGCAGGAAGCTTGCTTGGAGGGGAGAACTTTTGCGCAACGCTCGAGTCTATTTTGGCAGGCCGATCCACTGGCTGGCGCAGCACCCCTTCGAGACCGACGAGGAGTGTTCATGCTAAGCCAGGAACAGGATCAGCAGCTGGTCGAGCGGGTGCAGCAGGGCGACAAGCGGGCTTTCGATTTGCTGGTGCTGAAGTACCAGCACAAGATTCTCGGGCTGATCGTGCGATTCGTGCACGACGCCCAGGAAGCCCAGGATGTAGCCCAGGAAGCCTTCATCAAGGCTTACCGCGCACTCGGCAACTTCCGCGGTGACAGCGCCTTTTATACCTGGCTGTACCGCATCGCCATCAACACGGCGAAAAACCATCTGGTGGCACGTGGAAGACGTCCGCCGGACAGTGATGTAAGTGCTGAGGACGCCGAGTTTTATGACGGCGACCACGCCCTCAAGGATATCGAGTCGCCGGAGCGAGCCCTGCTGCGCGACGAGATCGAGGCCACAGTGCACAGGAGCATCCAGCAACTGCCGGAAGATTTACGCACGGCGCTGACTTTGCGTGAGTTCGATGGTCTTAGTTATGAAGACATTGCAAGTGTTATGCAGTGTCCGGTGGGTACTGTGCGATCCCGCATCTTCAGGGCGCGGGAAGCCATCGATAAAGCCTTGCAACCTTTGTTGCAGGGAACCTGAGACAGCGGCGACAGCCAAGAGGGGAACCGCCATGAGTCGTGAAGCTTTGCAGGAATCGCTGTCCGCGGTGATGGATAACGAGGCGGACGAACTGGAGCTGCGTCGAGTTCTCGCCGCCAGCGAAGATCAAGAATTGCGGGCTACCTGGTCGCGTTACCAGATTGCTCGCGCCGTGATGCACAAGGAGCTGCTGGAGCCGCGCCTTGACATCGCCGCAGCCGTTTCGGCTGCGTTGGCCGAAGAAGCCGTGCCCGCCAAGGTGGTGCGTGGTCCGTGGCGTACCCTTGGCCGTCTGGCGGTGGCCGCTTCGGTGACCCTGGCCGTGCTCGCCGGTGTGCGCCTGTACAATCAGGACGATGTCGCGGGTACCCAGCAACTGGCGCAGCAGCAAGCCACACAGCCGGCGATGACGATGCCGCAGGCGCAGCAGGGTGCTGTCCTGGCCGGCTATAGTGAAGAAGGCAAGCAGGCACAGCAGCCGATCGGCGCGACCCAGGCGTCGTCCGGTTGGCACGAAAAACGCCTCCCGGCCTATCTGCGGCAACATGCCCAACAGGCCGCGATGAGCGGTAGCGACAGCGCACTGCCCTATGCCCGCGCTGCCAGTCTGGAGAGCCGCTGAGGAGGAACATGCGCGCACTACCGGTTTTCATCTTGCTTGGCGGCTGGCTGACGCAATCAGCCTTTGCCGCCGACGCTCAGGACTGGCTGCAGCGCCTCGCTGACGCGGAGCAGCGCCAGAGTTTCCAGGGAGTTTTCGTCTACGAACGAAATGGGAGCTTCTCCACCCACGAAGTCTGGCACCAGGTCCAGCAGGGCGGCGAAGTACGCGAGCGTCTGTTGCAGCTCGATGGTCCGGCGCAGGAGGTGGTGCGTGTCAACGGCCGCACCCAATGCGTGAGTGGCGCCCTTTCCGACCAGATGTCCGATGGCCAGGTCTGGCCCGCCCGGCGTCTGGATGCAAAGCAGCTCGCCGAGTGGTACGACCTGCGCTTGGCTGGTGAGTCCCGCGTGGCGGGGCGGCCAGCCGTGGTGCTGACCCTGACCCCCCGCGACCAGCACCGCTATGGCTTCGAGCTGCACTTGGACCGTGACACCGGCCTGCCGCTCAAGTCGCTGCTGCTGAGCGACAAGGGCCAGTTGCTGGAGCGCTTCCAGTTCACCCGCATCGACACTGCCGGCGACCTGGATGACGGCAAGCTGCAGCCCGGCGAGAGCTGCAAGGCGGTACGCGTCAGCGAAGCGCCGAAGGACAAACCGGCCCACTGGCGTTCCGAGTGGCTGCCGCCCGGCTTCAGCCTGACCAGTGCACTGGAACGGCGCAGTCCCGCGTCGTCCGACCCTGTGTCCAGCCTGCTCTACAGCGACGGCCTGGCGCGTTTCTCCGTATTCCTCGAGCCCCTGCACGGCGCTGTCGTCGAAGACGCGCGCAGCCAGCTGGGGCCCACCGTCATGGTGTCCAAGCGGGTCAGCACCGCAGATGGTGATGTGATGGTGACCGTGGTCGGCGAGATTCCCCTGGGGACCGCCGAGCGGGTGGCTCTGTCCATGCGCGCAGCGGAGGCTTCTGCGACGCAATGATCCCCGCTGCAGGAGCTTCAAGCGATTTTCGGTGCGGGAGCCCAGGCTCCCGCCGTGTCTTTTTCACGATGTTCCACCGAGCCTGGGGCTGACGCTCCGGGCTCTTTTTGCTTTTGTGTTTCAGTTTTGCTCGCCGAGCCGGGCGGCTCGGCGAGTTCATACCACTCGTTATGCGACGGGAGCTGTATGTCGATGCTTAACCTCAAATCCTGCATGACCGCTGTGGCAGCCTTGCTGCTGCTCGGTCAAACCCTTGTGGTCCGTGCCGATCTGCCGGACTTCACGCCCCTGGTCGAAGAGGCGTCTCCGGCGGTGGTCAATATCAGCACCCGGCAGAAGCTGCCGCAGCGTGGTGCGGGTGGTGCCCAGGTGATGCCAGACCTGGAAGGACTGCCGCCCATGCTGCGCGAGTTCTTCGAGCGCAACATGCCGCCGGCGCCGCGCAATCCCCAGGGCGGCCGCCAGCGCGAGGCCCAGTCCCTCGGTTCCGGCTTCATCATCTCCAAGGATGGCTACGTCCTGACCAACAACCACGTGGTGGCCGGTGCCGATGAAATCATCGTGCGCCTGTCCGACCGCAGCGAGCTTGAAGCCAAGCTGATCGGCGCCGATCCGCGCACCGACGTCGCCCTGCTCAAGGTCGAGGGCAAGGATCTGCCAATCGTGAAGATCGGCAAGTCCGACGAACTCAAGGTGGGTGGCTGGGTGCTGGCCATCGGCTCGCCCTTCGGCTTCGATCATTCGGTGACGGCCGGTATCGTCAGCGCCAAGGGCCGCAGCCTGCCGAACGAGAACTATGTACCGTTCATCCAGACGGACGTGGCGATCAACCCGGGTAACTCCGGCGGCCCGCTGTTCAACCTGGACGGCGAGGTGGTCGGCATCAACTCGCAGATCTTCACCCGTTCCGGCGGCTTCATGGGCCTGTCCTTCGCCATCCCGATCGATGTCGCCATGAGCGTTGCCGACCAGCTCAAGGCTGAAGGCAAGGTGAGCCGCGGCTGGCTGGGCGTGGTGATTCAGGAAGTGAACAAGGACCTGGCCGAATCCTTTGGTCTCGACAAGCCGGCTGGCGCCCTGGTGGCCCAGGTCCTGGAAGGCGGCCCGGCGGACAAGGGCGGCCTGCAGGTAGGCGACGTCATTCTCAGCATGAACGGCCAGCCGATCGTCCTTTCCGCCGACCTGCCGCACCTGGTGGGGGCGCTCAAGCCGGGCAGCAAGATCGATCTGGACGTGGTGCGCGGCGGAACCCGCAAGACGCTCACCATGGCCATTGGCGCGCTGCCTGAGGAAGGCGAGGAAATGGCCGCCTCCGGTGCCGAAGGCGTCGAGCGCAGCAGCAATCGCCTCGGCGTGAGCGTGGTCGAGCTGACCGACGAGCAGAAGAAGGCCCTGGACATCCAGGGTGGCGTGGTGATCAAGGACGTGCTGGAAGGTCCGGCTGCCATGATGGGCCTGCGCCCGGGTGACGTGATCACCCACCTGAACAACCAGGCCATCAGCTCCGCCAAGACCTTCACCCAGATCGCCAAGGACCTGCCGAAGAATCGTTCGGTATCCATGCGCGTACTGCGTCAGGGGCGCGCCAGCTTCATTACCTTCAAGCTGGCCGAATAAAGCGGTTCCAGGGAAAAGGGCGGCCTGGTGCCGCCCTTTTTCGTTTCCGCCGTCCGCTGCATGGACGTGACGGGTCCACTGCCGATCAGGTAAACTCCCCCGCTATTTTTCGGCGAGCAAGCCTGCTCGCGGCTTTCTTGAGTGTTGATCCGTGAGTGACCTGAGTCATATCCGCAATTTCTCCATCATCGCCCACATCGACCATGGCAAGTCGACCCTGGCAGACCGCTTCATTCAGATGTGCGGTGGCCTGTCCGACCGCGAGATGGAGGCCCAGGTACTGGACTCCATGGACCTGGAGCGCGAGCGTGGCATCACCATCAAGGCCCACAGCGTCACCCTGCACTACAAGTCGCAGGACGGTAAGACCTACCAGTTGAACTTCATCGACACCCCCGGCCACGTGGACTTCACCTACGAAGTCAGCCGCTCCCTGGCGGCCTGTGAAGGCGCGCTGCTGGTGGTGGACGCCGGCCAGGGCGTGGAAGCCCAGTCCGTTGCCAACTGCTACACCGCCATCGAGCAGGGCCTCGAGGTCATGCCGGTGCTGAACAAGATGGACCTGCCCCAGGCCGAGCCGGAGCGGGTCAAGGACGAAATCGAGCACATCATCGGCATCGACGCCACCGACGCCGTGCCCTGCAGCGCCAAGAGCGGCATGGGCGTGATCGATGTGCTGGAACAGCTGGTCAAGGTCATCCCGCCGCCTGAAGGCGAGATCGAGGCGCCGCTGCAGGCGCTGATCATCGACTCCTGGTTCGACAACTACCTGGGCGTGGTCTCGCTGGTCCGCGTGAAGCACGGCCGGGTGAAGAAGGGCGACAAGATCCTGGTGAAGTCCACCGGCAAGATCCACCAGGTGGACAGCGTCGGCGTATTCACCCCGAAGCACACCGAGATGGCCGACCTCAAGGCCGGTGAAGTGGGCTTCATCATCGCCGGCATCAAGGACATCCACGGCGCCCCCGTGGGCGACACCCTGACCCTCTCCAATACCCCCGACGTCGACGTGCTTCCGGGCTTCCAGCGCATCAAGCCGCAGGTCTATGCCGGCCTGTTCCCGGTCAGCTCCGATGATTTCGAGGACTTCCGCGAAGCCCTGCAGAAGCTGACCCTGAACGACGCCGCGCTGCAGTACGAGCCGGAAAGCTCCGAGGCCCTGGGCTTCGGCTTCCGCATCGGCTTCCTCGGCATGCTGCACATGGAGATCATCCAGGAGCGCCTGGAGCGCGAATACGACCTGGACCTGATCACGACCGCGCCGACCGTGGTCTTCGAAGTGGTGCAGAAGAACGGCGAGACGGTCTACGTCGACAACCCGTCCAAGCTGCCCGACCTCTCGTCCATCGACGAGATGCGCGAGCCCATCGTGCGCGCCAATATCCTGGTTCCCCAGGAGCACCTGGGCAACGTCATCACCCTGTGCATCGAGAAACGCGGCGTCCAGCGCGACATGCAGTTCCTCAGCAGCCAGGTTCAGGTTTGCTACGACCTGCCGATGAACGAAGTGGTGCTGGACTTCTTCGACCGCCTGAAGTCGGTAAGTCGTGGCTACGCGTCGCTGGACTACAGCTTCGACCGCTTCGAACCGGCTAATCTGGTGAAGCTGGACGTACTGATCAACGGCGAGAAGGTCGACGCCCTGGCGCTGATCGTGCATCGCGACCAGGCCCACTACAAGGGCCGTGCGTTGACCGAGAAAATGAAGGAACTGATCCCGCGGCAGATGTTCGACGTGGCGATTCAGGCGGCGATCGGTGGTCAGATCGTTGCACGTACTACCGTGAAGGCGCTCAGGAAGAACGTTCTGGCCAAGTGCTACGGCGGCGACGTCAGCCGTAAGAAAAAACTGCTGGAGAAGCAGAAGGCCGGTAAGAAAAGGATGAAGCAGGTCGGCAGCGTGGAAATCCCGCAGGAAGCCTTCCTCGCTGTGCTCAAAGTGGATAGCTAGGGTCTATGTCGATCAATTTCCCGCTGTTGTTGGTTATCGCCGTGGCAGTCTGCGGCATGCTCGCCCTCGTCGACCTGGTTCTGCTGGCCCCGCGCCGGCGTTCCGCGATCGCCACCTACGAGGGGCAGGTCGGCGAGCCCGATCCGGAGGTACTCGACCGGCTGAACAAGGAACCGCTGCTGATTGAGTACGGGAAGTCCTTCTTCCCGGTGCTTGCCATCGTCCTGGTGCTGCGTTCCTTCCTGGTCGAGCCCTTCCAGATCCCGTCCGGCTCGATGAAGCCCACGCTGGAAGTCGGTGATTTCATCCTGGTCAACAAGTTCGCCTACGGCATTCGCCTGCCCGTGCTGGACAACAAGGTGATCGAAGTGGGTGACCCGCAACGCGGCGATGTCATGGTGTTCCGCTACCCCAGCGACCCGAACATCAACTACATCAAGCGTGTGATTGGTTTGCCGGGCGACCGCATCGCCTACAGCAGCGGCAAGCACCTGACCGTCAACGGTCAGCCGGTGGCGGAGAAGCTGCTGGGCGAGGAGCCGGGTACCCTGGGCAGCGCCATGCTCTACGAAGAGAAGCTGGGCGAAGCCGAGCACCTGATCCGCAAGGAAATGAAGCGCTACCGCATGGAGCCGGGTCGCGAGTGGGTGGTGCCGCAAGGGCACTACTTCATGATGGGCGACAATCGGGACAACTCCAACGACAGCCGCTACTGGAACGACCCCCGTATCCCGAAGGACCTGCTGGGCATGGTTCCGGACCGGAATATCGTCGGCAAGGCGTTTGCCGTCTGGATGAGCTGGCCCGACCCGAAGCTGCGCAACCTGCCGAACTTCTCCCGAGTGGGCCTCATTCACTGATAGCCCGCTTGCCATCGTGGTTTTGCGGCGTTGTTCATGACAGCGCCGCAGACGCCATATAGTCTTGCTTGCGGGCCATTCGGCCTCCAAAAAAATATAGACATTGAGGTCGATCATGACGTTCGCGCGTAAGCAGAAGGGTATGTCGGTTCTGGGCTGGCTGCTGATCCTGGCCGTAGTGGCTTTCCTCGCCAGCACCGCCTTCAAGATCATCCCGCATTACCTCGATTTCTTCTCTCTGGAGAAGATCATCGGTTCGGTGGAAACCGAGAAGGCCCTGGACATCAGGACCATTCCCGACTTCTACAGCCATGTCAGCAAGGGCATGCAGGTCAACGGTATCCGCGACCTGGACCTGAACAAGGCACTGAAGGTGACCCTGGAAAACAACGAGTTCCAGGCCCATCTCCAGTATGAAAAACGCGAATCCCTGGTCGAGAACCTCGATCTGGTGGTGCGCTTCGACAAAGAATTCCGTGTGCGAGCCCAGTGAGCGTATCTCTCAGCCGTCTCGAGCGTAAGCTCGGCTATACCTTCAAGGACCAGGGCCTGATGACCCTGGCCCTGACCCACCGCAGTTACGCGGGGCGCAACAACGAGCGTCTCGAATTCCTCGGCGATGCCATTCTCAACTTCGTCGCCGGCGAGGCGCTGTTCGAACGCTTTCCCCAGGCTCGCGAGGGCCAGCTGTCACGGCTGCGCGCGCGGCTGGTGAAGGGCGAAACCCTGGCCTTGTTGGCCCGTGGCTTCGAGTTGGGCGAGTACCTGCGCCTGGGCTCGGGCGAGCTGAAGAGCGGCGGTTTCCGCCGCGAGTCGATACTCGCCGATGCGCTGGAAGCGCTGATTGGCGCCATCTACCTGGATTCCGGCATGGACGCTGCCCGCGAGCGCGTCCTCGCCTGGTTGGCCAACGAACTCGAAGGCCTGACCCTGGTGGATACCAACAAGGATCCGAAGACCCGGCTGCAGGAGTTCCTGCAGTCCCGGGCCTGTGAACTGCCACGCTATGAAGTGGTGGATATACAGGGTGAACCGCACTGCCGTACGTTCTTCGTCGAGTGCCAGGTCACCCTGCTGAATGACAAGACCCAGGGCCAGGGCGCCAGCCGCCGTATCGCCGAACAGGTGGCCGCGGCCGCCGCCCTGGTTGCCCTCGGCGTGGAGAACGGTAATGACTGATTTCGATACCCCCCGCTGCGGCTACGTCGCCATCGTCGGCCGCCCCAACGTGGGCAAGTCCACGCTGCTCAACCACATCCTCGGGCAAAAGCTGGCGATCACCTCGCGCAAGCCGCAGACCACCCGCCACAACATGCTCGGCATCAAGACCGAGGGCAATGTCCAGGCGATCTACGTCGACACCCCCGGCCTGCACAAGAAGAGCGACAAGGCGCTGAACCGCTATATGAACCGCAGCGCCTCGGCGGCCTTGAAGGACGTGGACGTGGTGGTCTTCGTGGTCGATCGCGACCGCTGGACCGAGGAAGACCAACTGGTGCTGGAGCGTGTGCAGTACGTGCAGGGTCCGGTACTGCTCGCGGTGAACAAGACCGACCGCATGGACGAGAAGGGCGACCTGATCCCGCACCTGTCCTGGCTTCAGGAACAACTGCCGAACGCCGAGCTGGTGCCGATCTCTGCCCTCCAGGGTCACAACCTGGACACCCTGGAGCGCCTGGTGGCCGAGCGTCTGCCGGAAGGTGACCATTTCTTCCCGGAAGATCAGATCACCGACCGCAGCAGCCGCTTCCTCGCCGCCGAACTGGTGCGCGAGAAGATCATGCGCCAGCTGGGCGCGGAACTGCCGTACCAGATCACCGTGGAAATCGAAGAGTTCAAGCAGGAAGGCCATGTCCTGCACATCCATGCCCTGATCCTGGTGGAACGCGACGGTCAGAAGAAAATCATCATCGGCGACGGCGGCGAGCGCATCAAACGCATCGGCCAGGACGCGCGCAAGGACATGGAAGTGCTGTTCGACTCCAAGGTCATGCTCAACCTCTGGGTGAAAGTGAAGGGCGGCTGGTCCGATGACGAGCGTGCCCTGCGTTCCCTGGGCTACAACGACCTCTGAGCCTCTCCATGCACAGCGCGGCGCTACCGGCCTTCGTCCTG
Organism: Pseudomonas sp. BN102; assembly: GCF_029871245.1. Classification (GTDB taxonomy): domain Bacteria; phylum Pseudomonadota; class Gammaproteobacteria; order Pseudomonadales; family Pseudomonadaceae; genus Metapseudomonas. The sequence goes on from NZ_SSON01000067.1 coordinate 37,840, forward strand.
CACAGCAGGGCCTATCGGGAAAGCAGCGCGCTGGTTGACTTCTTCACCCCCGAAGGCCGCCTGCGCGCCGTGCTGCGCGGTGCCCGTGGCAAGGCCGGCACCCTGGCGCGGCCGTTCCTGCCGCTGGAGGCCGAGTTCCGCGGCCGCGGCGAGCTGAAGAACGTCGGCCGCCTGGACAGCGCCGGCATCCCCAACCTGCTTGCCGGCGAGGCCCTGTTCAGTGGCCTCTATCTCAACGAACTGCTGGTCCGCCTGCTGCCGCCTGAAGACCCGCAGCCCGCGCTCTTCGAGCACTATGCCGCGACCCTCCAGGCCCTGGCAGCCAATCGTCCGCTGGAGCCCCTGCTGCGCGCCTTCGAATGGCGCCTGCTGGATGAGCTGGGCTATGGTTTCGCCCTAGATACGGACCTGGCCGGGCAGCCCATCGCGGCCGATGGCATCTACCGGCTGCTGCCCGATGCCGGGCTGGAGCCGGTGGGCCAATTGCAGCCCGGCCTGTTCCAGGGCCGCGAACTCCTCGCCCTGGCTGAAGCCGACTGGGACGCCCCCGGCGCCCTCGGCGCGGCTAAGCGCCTGATGCGCCAAGCCCTGGCACCTCACCTGGGCGGCCGACCTCTGGTCAGCCGCGAGCTATTCATGACGATCAAGGAACCTCCCCGTGACTGAAGCCAACCGCGTACTTCTCGGCGTCAACATTGACCACGTCGCCACCCTCCGCCAGGCCCGCGGCACCCGCTACCCGGACCCGGTCAAGGCAGCCCTGGACGCCGAAGAGGCCGGCGCGGACGGCATCACCGTGCACCTGCGCGAAGACCGCCGGCACATCCAGGAACGCGACGTTCGCTTGCTCAAGGACGTGCTGCAGACGCGAATGAACTTCGAGATGGGCGTCACCGAGGAGATGATGGCGTTCGCCGAGGAAATCCGTCCGGCGCACGTCTGCCTGGTACCGGAAACCCGTCAGGAACTGACCACCGAAGGCGGCCTCGACGTCGCCGGCCAGGAAGCCCGTCTCAAGGCGGCCGTGGAACGCCTGGCCAAGGTGGGCAGCGAAGTCTCGCTGTTCATCGATGCCGATGCTGCGCAAATCGAGGCGGCCCATCGTGTTGGCGCTCCGGCCATCGAACTGCACACCGGCCGCTACGCCGATGCCCATACACCGGAAGAAGCGGCCCGCGAGCTGCAGCGCATCCAGGACGGCGTCGCTCTTGGTCTCAAGCTGGGCCTGATCGTCAACGCCGGCCACGGCCTGCACTACCACAACGTCGAGCCGGTGGCGGCGATTCCGGGCATCAACGAGCTGAACATCGGCCACGCCCTGGTGGCCCATGCGCTCTTCGTCGGCTTCAAGCAGGCGGTCGTGGAGATGAAGCAACTGATCATCGGAGCGGCTGCGCGGGGCTGATTCATCCACTCGAATCACCCCTCTCCCTCGGGGGAGGGGTGGCTGAAGCTGAGGCGGGCGGAGGCATTTCTCCGGCACCTGGTCCCTGCATGCAGACCACCTGGGATCGCAACAGCTAGAGCCGTTCCCACAGGGAAAGCCCCTCAGCGCTCCTTCAGCAGTCGCGCAACGCCCTGGACCCCCGGTTCGTAGCGCTCCTGCTCCACCGCTGCCAACGCCAGGCGAAGCACCTGCTCGGCGATCAGTTCGTGCTGCTGGTACATGGAGTTCACCGGCAGCGGCAGGAAGTCCAGCAACTGGGTGTCGCCGAAGGTGCCCACGCGCATCCGCTCCGGCCAGTCGCCGCGTTCGCGCAGCACGTCCAGTACGCCGGCCAGCAACACGTAGGCGGTGGTGATCAACACATCCGGCAGTTCGCCCTGGCGCTCCAGCAGTTCGCTCATCAGACGCCGGCCGCAGTCGCGGCTGAATTCCTCGCCCTGTTCCTCCAGCACGTCGCAATCCAGCCCGGCCAGCGCCTCGCGAAAGCCCGCGCTGCGCTCGGAGCTGATGGGCAGCTCTGGCCGCGCGCCGAGCAGGGCGATGCGCCGGGGCGCCGGTTGCAGCAGGCTGCGGGTGAGTTGCAGGCAGGCCTGGCGGTCGTCGCTGACCACTGAACAGAAACGCTGCGGATCACGCATGCGGTCGACGGCTATCACCGGCAGCCCCTCGTCCAGTAGCTGCCCCAGGCTGTCGTCATCGTCCGGCAGGCAACTGGCGACTATCAGTGCATCGCAGCGCCGCGCACGGAACAGCTTGAGCAACTGCCGTTCACTTTCCGGCTCGTCGTCGGAACTGGCGATCAGCAGCTGGTAGCCCCTTGCCCGCGCACCCTGTTCCAGCAGTTTGGCCAGGCGCGCGTAGCTGGGGTTTTCCAGGTCCGGAAGGATGAAACCCAAGGTGCGCGTCTGCCGGCTGCGCAGACCGGCGGCCTGGGGGTTCGGCTTGAAACCATGCTCGTCCACTACCGCCCGCACGCGCTCGACGGTCGCCGGGCTGATGCGCTTCTGCTCGGCCTTGCCGTTGATCACGTAGCTGGCCGTGGTCACCGAGACACCAGCCAGGCGGGCGATATCACTGAGTTTCAACTTGATGACTCCTGTTATGCGGAACCGTTTCATCGGACGGGCTTCAAGAATCGAAGATTATCGAGTAACGTGCCCGCTCAGTTTAGTGAAACGATTCAGCATGCGTTCTGTCTACTCTTTGGCCAACCATTTCGACGGTTGGCAGCGCAGGCTGATGGCAGGTGACAAATACAATAAGGGCGCAAGGCCCGTGAGAGGTGACGCAATGCTCGAACTGACCGCAGGGCAGATTTCCATGGGCCTGGCCGCGGCGGACAAGGCCGCGGCGTTGCGGATGCTCGCCGAGCAGCTGGAGGACGACGGCTTGGTCGCCCCAGGCTACCTGGCCGGGCTCGAGGCCCGCGAGGCCCAGGGCTCCACCTACCTCGGCCAGGGCATCGCCATTCCCCATGGCACCCCGCAGACCCGCGAGCTGGTGTTCAACACCGGCGTGCGCCTGATGCAGTTCCCCGAAGGCGTGGACTGGGGCGATGGCCAGCGTGTCTTCCTCGCCATCGGCATCGCCGCCAGGTCCGACGAACACTTGCGCCTCTTGCAGATACTCACCCGCGCCCTGGGCGAGGCTGACCTGGGCAGCGAACTGCGCCGCGCCGAAACCCCGGAGGAGATCCTCAAGCTGCTGCAGAGTGCGCCCCAGGAGTTGGCGCTGGACGACCAACTGGTCGGCCTCGGCGTGCCGGTGGAGGACTACGACGAATTGGTGCTGCAAGGCGCCCGCCTGCTGCGCCGAGCAGAGTGCGTGGGGGGCGGTTTCGCCGCCGCGCTGCTGCAGGGCGAGCCGCTGCCGCTCGGCGACGGCCTCTGGTGGCTGCACAGCGACCAGTCAGTGCAACGCCCGGGCCTGGCCTACCTGACCCCGGAAAAGTCACTGCGCTACCTCGACCAGCCACTCAACGGTCTGTTCTGCCTGGCCAGCCTGGGGGATGCCCACCTGGCCCTGCTGGAGCGCCTGTGTGCCCTGCTGATCGAGGGTCGTGGCCGTGAGCTGGCCCGCGCCACCCAGCGCCGCGCCGTACTCGAAGCCCTGGGCGGCGAAACCCAGCCCGACTGGCCCAGCCTGCGCCTGCCGCTGGCCAACGCCCACGGCCTGCATGCCCGTCCGGCCAAGGAGCTGGTGCAGCTGGCCAAGGCGTTCGAGGGCGATATCCGCGTGCGGGTGGCCGACAGTGGCGCCGCTGCGGTATCGGCGAAGAGCCTCAGCAAGTTGCTCAGCCTCGGTGTGCGTCGTGGCCAGGTGCTGGAAATCCTCGCCGAGCCGGCCATCGCCGAGGCGGCGCTGCCGGCCCTGAAGACCGCCATCGAACTGGGACTGGGCGAGGAAATCGAACCATTGCCGCTCAACGAGGCGCCCATGGTGGACGCCGAACCGGAGGCCCAGCCTTTGGCAGCGCCCACGCCGGGCAGCCAGCTCCAGGCGGTCCCCGCCGCGCCCGGCATCGCCGTTGGTCCCGCGCATATTCATCTGCACAAGGAGCTGGACTACCCCCTGCGCGGCGAGTCCCCCGATCTCGAGCGTGAGCGCCTGCAACAGGCCCTGGTCCATGTGCGCGGCGAGATCGAGGCGCTGGTGCTGCGCAGCGAGGCCAAGGCCATCCGCGAAATCTTCATCACCCACCTGGAGATGCTTGCCGACCCCGAACTGGGTGACGAGGTGGACGCCCGTCTGAAACAAGGGGAAAGCGCTGCCGCCGCCTGGATGACCGTGATCGAAGCCGCCGCCACCCAGCAGGAGAGCCTGCACGATGCGCTGCTCGCCGAGCGGGCCGCCGACTTGCGCGATATCGGCCGGCGCGTGCTCGCCCAACTCTGCGGCGTGGAAGACGCCCCCGAGCCGGAAGAGCCCTACATTCTGCTGATGGACGAGATGGCACCTTCTGACGTGGCGCGGCTGGACCGCAACCGCGTGGCCGGCATCCTCACCGCCCGTGGTGGCGCCACCTCCCACAGCGCCATAGTCGCCCGCGCCCTGGGCATTCCAGCCCTGGTGGGTGCCGGTGCCGCCGTACTGCTGCTGCCGCCGCGCACCTCACTGTTGCTGGACGGCCAGCGCGGCCGTCTGATCGTTGCGCCCGACAACGCCCAGCTGGAGCGTGCCCGCCAGGAGCAGGAAGGCCGCCAGCGTCGCCTGCAACTGGCCGATGCCCACAAGCTGGAGCCGGCCATTACCCGCGACGGCCATCGCCTGGAAATCTGTGCCAACCTGGGCGACAGCGCCGGCGCCGCCAAAGCCGTTGCCCAGGGCGCTGAGGGCGTGGGCCTGCTGCGCACCGAATTCATCTTCATGGCCCATCCCCAAGCGCCGGACCTGGCCACCCAGGAGGCCGAGTACCGCCGCGTGTTCGATGCGCTCGATGGCCGCCCGCTGGTGGCCCGCACCCTTGACGTCGGCGGCGACAAGCCCTTGCCCTACTGGCCGGTGCCGGAAGAGGAGAACCCCTTTCTCGGCGTGCGCGGCGTGCGCCTGACCCTGCAGCGCCCGCACCTGATGGAAACCCAGCTGCGCGCGCTGCTGCGAGCCAGCGACGGGCGACCGCTGCGGATCATGTTCCCCATGGTCGGCAGCGTCGAGGAATGGCGCCAGGCCCGGGATATGAGCCTGCGCCTGGCCGCCGAGATTCCCCAGGCCGACCTGCAGCTGGGGATCATGGTCGAGGTGCCCTCGGCCGCGCTGATCGCCCCGGTGTTGGCTCGCGAAGTCGACTTCTTCAGCATCGGCACCAATGACCTGACCCAGTACTGCCTGGCCATCGATCGTGGTCATCCGACGCTCTCGGCCCAGGCCGACGGCCTGCACCCGGCGGTGCTGCAACTGATCGATCTCACGGTGCGCGCCGCCCACGCCCAGGGCAAATGGGTGGGGGTGTGCGGCGAGCTGGCCGGCGACCCGCTGGCCGTCCCGCTGCTGGTGGGTCTGGGGGTGGACGAACTGAGCCTCTCCGCAGGCGGCATCCCCGAGGTCAAGGCGCGGGTGCGCGAGTTCAGCCTGTCGGCAGCCCGCGAGCTGGCCGAAGGCGCGCTGTCGCTGGAAAGCGCGGCGGCGGTGCGCGAGCTGGCGGAGCGTTTCTGATGGCGCGCATCCTCAGTCTCACCCTGAATCCCGCCCTGGACCTGACCCTGAGCCTGGAGCGTCTCACGCCCGGCCAGGTCAACCGCAGCCAGGCCCAGGCCAGCCACGCCGCCGGCAAGGGCCTGAATGTGGCGCAAGTGTTGGCGGACCTGGGGCACAGCCTGACCGTCTCGGGATTCCTCGGCATGGACAATCCTGGAGCCTTCGAGGCGCTGTTCGCCCGGCGGGGCTTCGTCGACGCCTTCGTCCGCGTGCCGGGGGAGACCCGCAGCAATATCAAGCTCGCCGAAGCCGACGGGCGCATCACTGATATCAACGGCGCCGGTCCTCTGGTGGATGCCGCTGCCCAGACGGAACTCCTCGCGCGTCTCGATGCCATCGCTCCCGGCCACGACCTGGTGGTGGTCGCCGGCAGCCTGCCGCGCGGGGTGGAGCCGCGCTTTCTCGGCGAACTGCTGCAACGCCTCAAGGGCCTGGGCCTGAAGGTGGCGCTGGACAGCAGCGGCGAGGCCCTGCGTGCCGGCCTGCTGGCGGCGCCCTGGCTGATCAAGCCGAATACCGACGAACTGGCCGAAATCTGCGGCCGCTCCCTGGCCGACATCGACGCCCAGCGCGACGAGGCTGAGCAACTGCAGGCGCTGGGTATCGAGCAGATCGTCATCTCCCAAGGCGCCCAGGGCGTGAACTGGTTCGGCCCGGGCCTTGCCCTCCATGCCCAGCCGCCACGGGTCACGGTGGTCAGCACAGTGGGGGCGGGTGACTCCCTGCTGGCCGGCATGGTCCATGGCTTGCTCAGCGGCTGGCCGGCGGCGCGCACCCTGCGTCATGCCACCGCCATCGCCGCCCAGGCGGTGACCCAGGTGGGCTTCGGCATCAACGATTCCGCGCAACTGCAACAGCTCGAAGGCGCCGTGGTGGTCCAGGCGCTGCCAGAACAACAAGAGGTGCCCCGATGAAACTCGCCATAGTCACTGCCTGCCCCAATGGCATGGTCACCAGCGTGCTCTGCGCGCGCCTGCTGGACGCCGCCGCCCAGCGCCTGGGCTGGAGCACCAGCGTCGAAGTGGTGGACCCGCAGCACCCGGAACATCAGCTGTCTGCCGCCATCCTGGAGGCTGCCGACTGGCTTCTGGTGGTGCGCAGCGGCCCCCTGGACCTGTCCCGTTTCGCCGGCAAGCGCCTGTTCCTCGCTACCCCGGCCGAGGCCCTGCGTGATAGCGAGGCCTTTCTCTTGCGCGCCGCCGTGGAGGCGAAGGAGCAGCCGGTCGAGGTACAGGCCGCCGCGCCCGTTGCCGGCGCGAGGCCGCGCCTGGTCGCCGTGACCGCCTGCCCGACCGGGGTCGCGCACACCTTCATGGCCGCCGAAGCGCTGAAGCAGGCGGCCCAGCGCCTGGACTGCGAACTCCAGGTGGAGACCCAGGGCTCGGTGGGCGCCCGCGATCCCCTGAGCCTTGATGCCATTGCCGCCGCCGACGCGGTGCTGCTGGCCACGGATATCGAAGTCGATACCGCCCGTTTCGTCGGCAAGAAAGTGTTCCGCTGCGGCACCGGCGTTGCCCTCAAGCAGGCCGAGGTCACCTTGAAGCGCGCCCTGGCCGAGGGCCAGCCACTGGAGGCCAAGGCCGGTGACGCGCAACCGGGCAAGACCAAAGTCGAGCCCAAGGGCGCCTACAAGCACCTGCTCACCGGCGTCTCCTACATGCTGCCGATGGTGGTGGCGGGCGGTCTGCTGATCGCGCTGTCCTTCGTCTTCGGCATCGAGGCCTTCAAGGAGGAGGGCACCCTGGCCGCCGCCCTGATGCAGATCGGCGGCGAAGCGGCCTTCAAGCTGATGGTGCCGCTGCTGGCCGGCTATATTGCCTACTCCATCGCCGACCGGCCGGGTCTCGCGCCCGGCATGATCGGCGGACTGCTGGCCAGTACCCTGGGCGCCGGCTTCATCGGCGGCATCATCGCGGGCTTTCTTGCCGGCTATTCGGCGCGCGCGATCAATCGCCACCTGAAGCTGCCCCCGAGCGTCGAGGCACTGAAACCCATCCTCATCATCCCGCTGCTCTCCAGCCTGTTCACCGGCCTGGTGATGATCTACGTGGTCGGCAAGCCGGTGGCCGGCATGCTCGCCAGCCTCACCCACTTCCTCGACAACATGGGGACCTCCAATGCCATCCTCCTCGGCCTGTTGCTGGGCGGGATGATGTGCGTGGACCTCGGCGGGCCGATCAACAAGGCCGCCTATGCCTTCTCCGTGGGCCTGCTGGCGTCCCAGAGCTACGCGCCCATGGCCGCCACCATGGCCGCCGGCATGGTGCCGCCCATCGGCATGGGCCTGGCCACCCTGCTGATGCGCCGCAAGTTCGCCCAGAGTGAACGCGAGGCCGGTAAGGCGGCGCTGGTGCTGGGGCTGTGCTTCATCTCCGAGGGCGCCATTCCCTTCGCTGCCAAGGACCCGCTACGGGTGATCCCGGCCAGCATCGCCGGCGGCGCCTTGACTGGCGCGCTGTCCATGTACTTCAGCTGCAAGCTGATGGCGCCACACGGCGGGCTGTTCGTGATGCTGATCCCCAATGCCATCAACCATGCGCTGCTCTACCTGGTGGCGATAGTGGCCGGCAGCGTGCTGACCGGGGTGCTCTATGCGCTGCTCAAGCGCGGTGCGGAGCAGGAGATGGTGCTGGAAGAGGGGCGCACGGCCTGAGGACGGCTTCAAGTGTGGGATGTGGGCTGATCGGGGGCTGCTTTCGCGTGGGGGCGATTTCAATCGCTAAGCAGGCCGCAGGTCTGCCCGGAATCCTTGGGGAGCAACTGCGTTGCTCATAGCGAATGAATTCGCCCCCACAGGTACGGGGAGTATCCTTGGCGCTCTCGCCTTCTGGTCCTCGAGCCATGCTGCTGATCTCCAACAACGTCCACCTGCCCGACGATGAAGTCGAGCTGACCGCCATCCGCGCCCAGGGCGCCGGCGGGCAGAACGTCAACAAGGTGTCCAGCGCGGTGCACCTGCGCTTCGATATCAACGCCTCGTCCCTGCCGCCCTTTTACAAGGAGCGGCTGCTGGCGCTGCGCGACAACCGCATCACCGGCGAGGGCGTGATCGTGATCAAGGCCCAGCAATACCGCACCCAGGAGCAGAACCGCGCGGATGCCCTGGAGCGCCTGGCGGAGCTGATCCGCAGCGTGGCCAAGGTGGAAAAGGCGCGGCGGCCGACCAAACCCACACTGGGCTCGAAGAAGCGCCGGCTGGAAGGCAAGGCCAAGCGCGGGGCGGTCAAGGCGGGGAGGGGGAAGGTGGATTATTGAATTGAGCGTAGGGGCGAATTCATTCGCCGGGCAGGCTGAAGGCCTGCCGTAGGTTGGGCCGCCCGGCCCAACCTACGAGCTGGCGAGGGGACTGCTCAACATACCTTGGCGATGGCTGCCGCCAGCTCTTCGATGCGGCTGAAATCCAGACCCGCCACGTTGGCCCGCCCGGTGCTGACCATGTACACGCTGAACTCCGCACGCAGCCGCGCCACCTGCGCAGGCGACAGGCCGGTGTAGGAGAACATGCCACGCTGTTCGCCGATGTGGGCGAAGCGTTCGGCAAGGCCGTAAGGCTGCAGGGCTTCCACCAGGCCGAGGCGCAGGCCGGCGACGCGTTGGCGCATGGCGTCCAGTTCTTCCACCCATTTCGCCTTCAGGGCCGCGTCACCGAGGATGGTCGCGACCACGGCGGCGCCATGGGCCGGCGGGGTGGACCAGAGGTTGCGGGCGAGGAAGGCCAGCTGGCTGCGCACGTCGGTGAGCTTGTCGGCGTCGCCGGCGCAGACGATCAGCGCGCCGGTGCGCTCGCGGTAGAGGCCGAAGTTCTTCGAGCAGGAGCTGGTGACCAGCAGTTCCGGTAGCGCCTCGGCGAACAGACGCACGGCCCACGCGTCCTGCTCCAGGCCGTCACCGAAGCCTTGGTAGGCGAAGTCGATCAGCGGTAGCAGTTCGCGCGCCTTCACCACTTCCAGCACCCGGCGCCAGTCGTCCTGGCTCAAGTCGAAGCCGGTGGGGTTGTGGCAGCAGGCGTGCAGCAGCACCACGTCGCCGGCCGGCACTTTCTCCAGCGCTTTGATCATGGCGTCCACGTCCAGGCGGTTGGTCGCATCCACATAGGGGTAGTGACCGACCTTGAGGCCGGCGCCGCCAAAAATGGTTTCGTGGATCGGCCAGGTCGGGTCGCTCAGCCAGATGCCACGGCCTGGCAGGTTGCTGGCGATGAACTCCGCCGCCAGGCGCAGGGCGCCGGTGCCGCCCGGGGTCTGGGTGGCGCCGGCGCGGCCGGCGGCCTCCAGCGGGTTGCCAGTGCCCAGTACCAGGTCCAGCAGCAGGCGGCCGAAGGCTGCGTCACCGTGGCCGCCGACATAGGTCTTGGTGGTTTCGGTATCCACCAGGCGCTGCTCGGCGAGCTTCACTGCCTGGGGGATGGGCGTCAGACCGCGGGCGTCCTTGTACACGCCCACGCCCAGGTCCAGCTTGGCCGGGTTGGGGTCCAGGCGGTACGCATCCATCAAGCCGAGGATAGGGTCGCCGGGCACCCGGCCGACCTTGGCGAAATGGCTCATTTACGGCCCTCGGCGGTGGCGGCCACCTCGTCGGTGCGGGCCGACATGATGAAGTCATTGCGGTGCAGGCCTTTGGCCTCGTGGCTCCACCAGGTCACGGTGACTTTGCCCCACTCGGTGAGCAGGCCCGGGTGGTGGCCTTCTTCCTCGGCGATGGCGCCGACGGCGTTGGTGAAAGCCAGGGCATAGCGGAAGTTCTTGAAGCGGAACTCCTTCTCCAGCTGCATGATCCCGTCGCGGACTTCGATGTTCCAGTCGGGGATCTGCTTGATCAGCACGGCCAGTTCTTCGTCGGAGACTTTCGGCGCATCGGCGCGGCAGGCTTCGCAATGGGCTTGGGACAGGGCGGTCATGGTCGTTCTTCCAGAATGAGGTTCGTCGGTAGGGTGGATGGCGTTTTATCCATCCACCATTCGCGGGGGACGGGTCAGGCCGCCTTCGGCGGGAACTTCGGCGTGTGCAGGCCCATGGTCATGGCCTTGTGCACCAGGGCCATGATGTCTTCATGGGCGAGTTCGAACAGGCGCTTGAGTTCCGGCAGCACGAAGTAGAGCGGTTGCAGGATGTCGATGCGGTACGGCGTGCGCATGCATTCCAGCGGGTCGAAGGCCTGGTGCTCGGGTTCGCCGGATAGAGCGTAGACGGTCTCCTTGGGCGAGGAGAGGATGCCGCCGCCGTAGATGCGCCGGCCCTGCGGGGTGTCCGTCAGGCCGAACTCGATGGTCATCCAGTACAGGCGGGCGAGGTAGACACGCTCTTCCTTGGTCGCCTTGAGGCCGAGCTTGCCGTAGGTGTGGGTGAATTCGGCGAACCAGGGGTTGGTCAGCAGCGGGCAGTGGCCAAAGATCTCGTGGAAGATATCCGGCTCCTGCAGGTAGTCCAGTTCTTCCGGGGTACGGATGAAGGTGGCCACCGGGAATTGCTGGCTGGCCAGCAGTTCGAAGAAGGTCTGGAAGGGGATCAGCGCCGGCACGCGGGCAACGCGCCAACCGGTGGCGGCCTGGAGCACCTTGTTGATCTCGCCCAGTTGCGGGATGCGGTCATGGGGCATGCCCAGCCGCTCGATGCCATCGAGGTATTCCTGGCACGCACGGCCCTCGATCACTTTCAGCTGGCGGGTGATCAGGGTGTTCCACACCTGATGCTCGGAATCCGGGTAGTGGATGAAACCGTTGGCATCGGGTTCACGGGCCACGTACTGCGTTGCTTTCATTCGGCCTCCTGGGGGTGGGGCTTCGTTGTTGTGTTGCCCTATCGATAGCGCAGGATGGGCCGCGACGCAGCAGGGGCGGGGGCTCAAGGAGTCGCCGCGCAGCCTGGAAATCGTAAGGAAATTTTTACATTGGCGGCGAGGCGGCCAGATATCGCCTTGTCGCAGTGCTGATTTGTCACATATTCTTGACGGAAAAATAGGGTCGAGAACGGATTTTTCTGTCCGGAACCCAAGCAAAAGCCCGACCCAGGGGTGCCTGATGCGTATCAAAGTCCATTGTCAGAACCGCGTGGGGATCCTGCGCGACATCCTCAACCTGCTCGTCGATTACGGCATCAACGTCAATCGCGGTGAAGTCGGCGGCGACCAGGGCAACGCCATCTACCTGCTCTGTCCGAACCTGATCAACCTGCAGCTGCAGTCCCTGCGGCCGAAGCTTGAAGCCATACCCGGCGTGTTCGGCGTCAAACGCGTCGGCCTGATGCCCAGCGAGCGCCGCCACCTGGAGCTGAACGCCCTGCTGGGCGCGCTGGACTTCCCGGTGCTGTCCATCGACATGGGCGGTTCCATAGTCGCCGCCAACCGCGCCGCCGCGCAGCTGCTCGGGGTACGGGTGGACGAGGTGCCGGGCATTCCGCTGGCGCGCTATGTGGAAGACTTCGACCTGCCGGAGCTGGTGCGCGCCAACAAGGCGCGGATCAATGGCCTGCGCATCAAGGTCAAGGGCGACACCTACCTCGCCGATATCGCGCCGCTGCAATCCGAGCACGACGAAAGCGAAGCCCTGGCGGGCGCGGTGCTCACCCTGCACCGCGCCGACCGTGTCGGCGAGCGTATCTACAACGTGCGCAAGCACGAGTTGCGTGGCTTCGACAGCATCTTCCAGAGCTCGCGGGTGATGGCCGCCGTGGTGCGCGAGGCAAGGCGCATGGCGCCCCTGGACGCGCCGCTGCTGATCGAGGGCGAGACCGGCACCGGCAAGGAGCTGCTCGCCCGCGCCTGCCACCTGGCCAGCCCGCGCGGCCAGTCGCCCTTCATGGCGCTGAACTGCGCCGGCCTGCCGGAATCCATGGCCGAGACCGAGCTGTTCGGCTACGGCCCCGGCGCCTTCGAGGGCGCCCGCCCGGAAGGCAAGCTGGGCCTGCTGGAGCTCACCGCCGGCGGCACCCTGTTTCTCGACGGCGTCGGCGAGATGAGCCCGCGCTTGCAGGCCAAGCTGCTGCGCTTCCTGCAGGACGGCTGCTTCCGCCGGGTCGGCAGCGACGAGGAGGTTTACCTCGACGTGCGAGTGATTTGCGCCACCCAGGTGGACTTGTCCGAACTCTGCGCCAAGAGCGAATTCCGCCAGGACCTCTACCACCGCCTCAATGTGCTGTCCCTGCATATCCCGCCGCTGCGCGAGTGCCTGGATGGCCTGCCGCCCCTGGTCGAGCACTTCCTCGATTCGGCCAGCCGACAGATCGGCTGCGGCCTGCCGAAACTGGCGCCGCAAGTGCTGGACAAGCTCAGTCATTACCACTGGCCGGGCAATGTGCGGCAGCTGGAGAACGTGCTGTTCCAGGCGGTTTCCCTGTGCGATGGCGGCACCGTCAAGCCCGAGCACATCCGCCTGCCGGACTATGGCGCGCCCCAGCCGCTGGGCGATTTCTCCCTGGACGGCGGGCTGGACGTGATTCTCGGCCGCTTCGAGAAGGCCGTGCTGGAGCGCCTCTATGCCGAGCATCCGAGCAGCCGCCTGCTGGGCAAGCGGCTCGGGGTGTCGCACACCACCATCGCTAACAAACTGCGCTTGCATGGATTGGGCAAGGAAGAGAGTTAGACCATCGTTCAATGGTCCGGGGGGATGACGGGGCGTAAAAAGGGTCTTGTCTGAATCTTGCGTGATGCGGACACAAGCGTTTCTGACATTCCTCTCCCGGAATGATTGGGCGGGCGACCGGATGGTCGCCCATTTTTTTGTCCGTGATTTCTGGTGGGAAGATCGATGGGTTTCGCTGTGCTCTAGCGGAACGCCGCCCGCACCATCCCACGGTGCAACGGCTACGCCATCCTTTCAACCCATGGGCTAGGCCAGTTTCAGCAGGCCCATCCCCACCAGCAGCAACCCCAGTCCCAGCCAGCCTTTCCAGGCCAGTCTCTGGCCGAACAGCGTCCAGCCTACGGCCACGGTGGCGAGAATGCCGAAGCCGCCCCAGATGGCATAGGCCAGGGACAGGTCGATCCCGCGTACCGCCTGGGCCAGCGCGGTGAATGCCGCCAGGACGCTGAGAATCGACGCCGCCCCCAGCAGCCGACGGCGGAAGCCGTCGGAGTACTTCAGTAGTACGTTGGCCAGCACCTCCAGGGCAATGGCCACGCCCAGCCAGGCGAAATGAATCCAGGTCACGCTGTTCATGCCAAAACCTCCTGCTCGCGCGTCTCGGGTGCGCTGCGGGTACCAGACTTGATCAGCAGGATGCCGGCGATCATCACAGCCAGACCCAGGGCCTTGTACGGGCCGATGCTCTCGCCCAGCCAGGCGACGCTGACGGCGGTGATCAGCACGATGCCGATGCCTTCCCACAAGGCGTAGGCCACGCCTACCGGCACGCGCTTGACCGCCAGCGCGAGGAAGAAATACGACAGACCGATCAGGCCATACATCAGCAGGTAACCAAGCAGAGGCGAGTACTCGGTGGCGAATTTCATCGAAGTGGTGCCGACGACCTCGAAGAGGATCGCGGCAAGGAGATAAAACCAGGAACGCATGGTGCCCTCCCTTGGGCAATGCAGGGCCCTTCGCCTACGGGCGAACGGCGTATGTGCAGGAAGTCCTGGCCATGGCGAGACGGGGCATGCCCGAAGTCTCCACGGCAAAGAGGAAAGGGGAGGGGCTACAGGTCGCCGGTCCAGTGGCGCTCGCGGGAGGCGAGGCGGGCGAAGTGGAAGGGGTGAATCGTTGTGTTCAACATAATGAACACAATATTAGCCGTTCTGGTCTGTGTAAGGCAAATTTGTAGGTTTTGCGGCGTTTGTTGAGCGTATATGTTCGTTATTTTGTTCGGGTGGCTGGGTCGCCTTTCCTGTAGGGGCGAATTCATTCGCCAAGGACTGCGTAGCAGTCCCCGCCTGGGCATGGCAGACCTTCGGCTTGCTTGGCGAATGAATTCGCCCCTACAAGGTGCACCGATGCGGCCGGATCACCCCACCTCCCGGCTCAGCCAGTCGAAGAAAGCCTTCACCGGCGGATGCCGTTCCCGCCCCGGTACACAGAGGGTCAAATAGCCCGCGCCGGCCACCCTCACCTCCGGTCGATAGGGCACCAGCAGTCCACTGGCGAGGCTTTCCGAAACCAGAATGGAGCTGGCCAGCACCAGACCCTGGCCGGCGATGGCGGCTTGCAGGGCGTAATGTTCTTCGTCGTATTCCCGTTGCGGGGCGATCTCCAGCAGCCGTTCCTCGCCCGCTGCCTGGCACCAGGCCTTCCAGCCCAGTTCGTAGAGCACGGCGTTGCGCCACCGCACGGTGATCAGCGTCGGCACCTGGTCTCCGAGGCTGGAGACCAGGGCCGGCGCGCCGTAGACCCCGAAGCATTCATTCAACAGGCACTGGCTGTGCAGGTTGGGGTATTGGCCCATGCCGTAGCGGATCACCAGGTCGACGCTGGCGTCCTGGTGCAGGTCGATCAGCGCGTTGCTTGTGTCCAGGCGCAGGTTGATTTCCGGGTGTTCGGCGTAGAAGCGACCAAGGCGCGGGATCAGCCAAAGGGCGGCGAAGGCCGGCGTGGTGGAGAGCGTCAGGTTGCCGCTGCTGCGTTGCGGGCGGAGCTGGTCGAGGATCTGGGTGATCTCCAGCAGGGCGCCATGGAGGCTGCCGAACAGGCGCTGGCCGCAGTCGGTGAGACGCACGCTGCGGGGCAGGCGATCGAACAGCGGCACCCCCAGCCAGCTTTCCAGGCCGCGGATCTGGTGGGACACCGCCGTGGGGGTCACCGCCAGTTCCGCAGCCGCCGCCTTGAAGCTGGACAGGCGTGCGGCGGCTTCGAAGGTGCGCAGCGCGGTGAGGGGCAGGCTGGAAAACATGGAGGCTCCATGAATGAATTGAATTCATCCAAATGAACTAATGCTCATTTGTCCGTGATGGTTGGGGTAACTAGCGTAGCGCCTGAGTTTCCGCCAAATCATGTGCTTCTGAAAGAATAGACATCAAGGAGATTGAGATGAGTACCATTCTTTCCGTGCAAGGCAGCCCCCGTGGCGAACGTTCCCATTCCCGCCGTCTGCAGGAGTCTTTCCTCAAGGCTTGGCAGGCTCGCCAGGAAGGCCGCCAGGTCCTGCGCCGTGAAGTGGGCCGAGTGGCCATTCCGCTGGTCACCGAGGGCTGGATCGCCGCCTCCTTCCATCCCGAATCCGAGGCGCGCAGCGAGGTGATGAAGGCCGACCTGGCAGTGAGCGACCTGTTGGTGGACGAACTGCTCGCCGCCGATGGCCTGGTGATCTCCGCACCCATGTACAACTTCAGCGTTCCCGCCGGGGTGAAGGCCTGGATCGACCAGGTCATGCGTGTGCGCCGTACCTTCGGCCTCGATCTGAGCAACCCCGCCAACCCCTATACCCCGTTGGTGCTGGGGCGCAAGGCGCTGATCATCACCACCCGTGGCGACCACGGCTACGGCCCTGGCGGCGCCAATGCCCACATGAACCACGCCGATACCTACCTGCGCCTGGTGCTGGGCCATATGGGCATCACCGATGCGACGGTGGTGGCGGTGGAGGACGACGAATTCGGTGGCGAAGGCTTCCAGCAGTCCTACCAGCGCGCCGAGCGGGCGCTGGCGGACCTGGCGGAAACCTTCTGAGGAGCACGGCCATGGCCTGGATGTTCCTGCTGCTGGCGGCCTTCTTCGAAGTGCTGTTCGCCATGGGCATGAAGTACGCCGAAGGCTTCACCCGGCCCTGGCCCAGCCTGCTGGTGGTGGTGGCCGCGGTGGCCGGTATCTACTTCCTGACCCTGTCCATGCGGGTGCTGCCGGTGAGCATCGCCTACCCCATCTGGACCGCCATCGGCACCCTAGGCACCGTGCTGCTGGGCTTTCTGCTGCTGGGCGAGGCGCTGACGCCGGCGAAGCTGGTGTCGGTGGGGTTGATAGTCGTGGGGGTGGCGGGGCTACGGTAGGTTGTGGCTGAGCTCAGGGAAGCCCAACGATCGGGCCCGCTTCGCGTGCCATGTTGGGCTTCGTTCCTCAGCGCCAACCTACGGGGCGGCGGTGCCGCCCAATCGCGAATGAATTCGCCCCTACAGGCAGCGCGCAGCTCCAGCTTTCGGCTCTAGCGCCGGCTCACCTGCACCGCCGGCGCCAGGTCCTGGCACTGGGTGTTCAGGCCGGGTACCAGGTAGGGCTGGAGGATCGGCGCCATGCCCTTGAGCACTTGCACGGGCAGGGCGGAGGTGAAGCTGAACTTGTCGGCCTGGCTGCCTTCGACAAAGGCGGTCAGGGTGCCGAAGTGACGCGGCCCCAGGTAGAAGACGAAAGTGGCGGTGCGGTTCATCGGCTTGGAGCTCTTCACAGCGCCATAGCGGGTCACGGTCTGGATGCGGTTGTCGCCGGTGCCGGTCTTGCCTCCCAGCACCAGGGGGTGGCCGTCGGGCAGGGTGAAGCTGCCTTGCAGGCGCCGCGCGGTTCCGCCTTCCACCACCTTGGACAGTGCGTCGCGCAGGGTCGCGGCGACTTCCGACGTCATCACTCGCTTGCCTTCGCCGGTCTGGTGGCCCACCAGGGTCTCGTAGGGCGTATCGGCGGCGAAGTGCAGTTGGTCGATTCGCAGGGTGGGCTGGCGGATGCCGTCGTTGAGGACGATGCCCATCAGTTCGGCCAGGGCGGCCGGCCGGTCGCCGGAGCTGCCCAGGGCGGTGGCCAGCGACGCCACCAGGTGGTCGAAGGGGTAGCCCAGGCTCTTCCAGTGTTCGTGGATGTCGAGAAAGGCCTCGACCTCCAGCATGATGCGGATGCGTTTGTCGCGGGCATATTTGCGCTTGGACTTGAACAGCCAGCCATACACTTCACGGCGCTCGTCACCGCTGGCTTCCACGGCTTCGCGGTAGGTCGCCGTCGGGTGCGCCTGCAGGTAGCCCAGCAACCAGAGTTCCAGCGGGTGCACGCGGGCCACGTAGCCCTGGTCGTTGAGGTTGAAGGCGCCCGGTCCGTAGCGGGTGTAGAGGTCCTCGATGCGCTTGTCGGTCAGCGCCGGATTGGCCTTGGGCACCCGCTCGCGCATGAAGGCGGCGAAGGTGGCGAGGTCGGCCTGGGGCTGCAGGTAGCGGTGGATGGCGGCCATTCGCGCGCCCCAGGGGTTGAGGCCGTCGAGGAAGGTGGACAGACGCTGTTCCGCATCCTTGCCCTGGTACTTGTTCCAGAACCGGCGCAGGTAGGTCTGGCTTTCGCGGGAGATGAACAGGTCCAGGTAGCCCTGGCGGCGCGGGTCCTTGTCGTCGCTGAGCAGCTGCATCTTGCCGCCGTCGGGGCGGTACATGTCGTGCCGCACCAGGTCGCGCAGCAGCCGCACGAAGGGCAGGTTGATCGACTCGCGCAGGGCATCGCGCAGGGTCGGCCGGCGGTCGTTGTCTTCCTTGCGGAAGTTGTTGAAGGCATGCAGGCCGCCGCCGGTGAAGAAACTTTCATAGGGGCTGGCCGAATACTTGCGGTCCATGGCGCCCTGAAGCATGGCGGTGAGATCGCGGTCCTTGGTCTGGATCAGGTAGTCGATGGCCCAGCGGGTGATGAAATCGAGCTTGTCGACCGGCACCTTGCGCAACTCTTCCGGGGTCATGCCGGCATAGCGCCGATGCAGCGTGGCGACGTTCTCCAGGTAGGTGGCCAATACCCGCAGCTTGGCGGTGGAGCCCAGTTCCAGCTTGCTGCCCTCATTGATGTCGAAGGGTTGGTCGGTGTTGTCGGTCTGCACCCGCACGCGATTGCCGGACGGGGTGCGCTCGAAGAGGGTGAAGCTGTAGCGCACTTCGCGGGTCTTCTCCGGCGACAGCAGGCGTTCGCCGTAGAGGCCCACCTGTTCGGCGAAGGCCGGGTCGGCCAGTCGCCGCAGGTAGTCGGTGACGGCATTCTGCAGCTCGCTCTGCAGGGTGCTGCTGGCGGTGAGGTCGAGGCGATCGAGGTCGTAGAGCGGCATTTTCAGCAGGCCGGAGAGGCGGCTGCGGGCGACGCTGATGCCCTTGTTGGCTTCCACGCTCTGCATGGCCGGCTCTTCCACCCAGTTGCGGAAGCGCAGGCGCGCGCCGAGGGCGGCATCGCGCAGGGCAGGGTCAATGACCCCAGCGGCGGCCAGCACGCGGATATGGCTGTCGGTCAGGGCGTTCAGCTCTTCATGGGCGCTGGACAGGTAATAGGAAGGGCGGCGCTGGGCGATGAACAGCGAGAGCACCTGGCGCATGGCCAGGCCGCGCTCGGCAAGCCCACTGTCCTTGCTCGCCAGCACCTGGTTGACCTTGTTGAAATCCGCGCCGTACCAGACCCGCAGGCCGTCGGCGATGCCGTGCACCTCGCCATGCCCCGGCGCCGCCGACAGCGGCACGCTGTTGAGGTAGTCCATGACGATGCGTTCGCGTATGGCCAGGGTTTCCGGGCCGTTCCGGTAGGCGCGCACGCTGGCGGAGACCATCTGGCGGATCTTCTCGGCAGCCGAGACCGTACGGCCGAAGGGGGAGTGGCGATATTTCTCCAGCTGGGTGGCCAGGGTACTGCCGCCCGCGGACTGGCCGTCCAGGTCGATGGCCTTGCCCATCTGGGTCAGCGCCGCCTTGGAAAAGCGTGGCCAGTCAACAGCGGGGTTGGCCAGGGGTTCGTTGTGGTCCAGCAGCTTGCGGTTTTCGATGAACAGCAGGCTGCTCACCAACAGCGGCGGGATGCTGTCAAAGCTCGGGTAGCGCTGCTGCGGGTAGCTGAACTGGTAGAAGGGCAGCCCGCGGCAGTCGCAGATGCTGATGCCGGCCTGGACCTTTTCCCGGTAGGGCGGGAACAGTCCGCGCTCGGTGTAGTTGACCAGGGCCGGGGAGAAGCGGGCCTGCTGCTGGATCTCGAAGCCGCGCTTTTCCAGGCGGTCGAGCATCTGCGGCAGGAAGGCGTAGCCCAGGCGACGGTCGAAGGGACCGTCACCGGGGTACCTGATGGAATTACTCGGGCCGTCCCCCAGCTTGTAGCTCAGGGTGGCTGCGTAACGGCTGAATTCGCGTGCCTGGAACTTCGAAGTGCGCATTTCATGGGTGGCGGCCAGCCCCACTATGCCGACGGTCAGCAGGCAGACGCTCCAGAACAGCAAGCGGTGTTTGCGACGTGGCTTTTTCGGGGGAATGGCGGGGTCATTGAGATGACCTTGGGGTACCTCGTTTCTGGCTTCGTCGGATTGCCATATTGCGCCCATAGTCCACCGGCCTGGCCTGCTACCGCTCTTGCTTCCAATCTTAGTAGGTCGTTGGCCGGCTGCATGCCGGAGTGGCGGCAAAATGGGAGCGAATCAATGGCAGGCGATAATCGGAAGCAACTCAGTCACAGCTGGCGTGCCAACGCCCTGGCTTGGACCCGTGCGGTGCGGGAAAGTCGCATTGAAAGCAGGCAGCTGGCCACTGACCGGGCCATCATCGAGGCGGTGCTGGCGCGGCAGCCGGCGCGGGTGCTGGACCTCGGTTGCGGCGAGGGCTGGCTGTGCCGGGCCCTGGCCGGGGAGGGAGTGGAGGTGTTGGGCGTCGACGCTTCGGCACCTCTGGTGGACGCAGCGCGGGAGGCGGGCGGCGATTTCCTCTGTCTGGACTACGGCAAACTTCAGGCAGATCCCGGCCAATTGGGCCAATTTGCCGCGGTTGTGTGCAATTTCGCCTTGTTCGAGGAGCGGCTGGACCCGCTGCTGGCCGCCGTGCGTGCCCTCCTGGCGGCTGATGGCGTGCTGCTGATCCAGACCGTCCACCCCTGGCAGGCGCGAGGCCAGGAGGGTTACCGGGATGGCTGGCGATGCGAGGACTTCGCCGCTTTCGCAGGCGAGTTCCCGGAGCCCATGCCCTGGTACTTCCGCACCCTGGAGTCCTGGTGTGAACTGCTGCGGCGCAGTGGTTACCGGATCGAGACGCTGCGCGAGCCGGCACACCCGGATACCGGCGAGCCGCTGTCCCTGCTGCTGGAAGCGACAACGTAACCGCGAGACCGCAGCGAATGTGCTTTCTGTTACTCGTGTGCACCAAAAGTAGGCATGACGTTGCCTTTTCTTTATGCAAGACTCGCCGCCGATCTCGGACGCGTCCGCTCCCGCATGACTGTCCCGCCCCACAAGGACGGGCCTGTCAGGCGGCCAAGGGTCGTCACCACGCCCCGGTTATCCGGCTACGCGCCTGACTCCTCGACAACTACAAGATGAGGTACCACTGCATGTCCGTTGCTGATCATCAGCCACAACATGAATCGCTGCACCGAGACCTCGGTGAGCGGCATATTCGCCTGATGGCCCTGGGCGCCTGCATCGGCGTCGGCCTGTTCCTCGGTTCGGCCAAGGCGATCCAGATGGCCGGTCCGGCCATCATGCTCTCCTACATCATCGGCGGCCTCGCCATCCTGGTGATCATGCGCGCCCTCGGCGAAATGGCCGTGCACAACCCCGTGGCCGGCTCCTTCAGCCGCTACGCCCAGGACTACCTCGGCCCGCTGGCCGGTTTCCTCACCGGCTGGAACTACTGGTTCCTCTGGCTGGTGACCTGCGTGGCGGAAATCACCGCCGTGGCCATCTACATGGGCGTCTGGTTCCCCGAGGTGCCACGCTGGATCTGGGCCCTGGCGGCGCTGGTCAGCATGGGCAGCATCAACCTGATCGCCGTGCGCGCCTTCGGTGAGTTCGAGTTCTGGTTCGCCCTGATCAAGATCGTCACCATCATCGCCATGGTGGTCGCCGGCACCGGCATGATCGTCTTCGGCCTGGGTAACGACGGCGTCGCCACCGGCATCGCCAACCTCTGGGAACACGGCGGCTTCATGCCCAATGGCGTACAGGGCGTGCTGATGTCCCTGCAGATGGTCATGTTCGCCTACCTCGGCGTAGAGATGATCGGCCTCACCGCCGGCGAGGCGAAGAACCCGCAGAAGACCATTCCCCAGGCCATCGGCTCGGTGTTCTGGCGCATCCTGCTGTTCTATGTCGGCGCGCTGTTCGTGATCCTCTCGATTTATCCCTGGAACGAGATCGGCACCCAGGGCAGCCCCTTCGTGATGACCTTCGAGAGCCTGGGCATCAAGACCGCCGCCGGCATCATCAACTTCGTGGTGATCACCGCCGCGCTGAGCTCCTGCAACGGCGGCATCTTCAGCACCGGCCGCATGCTCTACAGCCTGGCCCAGCAAGGCCAGGCGCCGCGCGCCTTCGCCGTCACCTCCAATGGCGTGCCGCGCCGCGCCCTGCTGCTGTCCGGCGCCGCGCTGCTGCTGGGCGTGCTGCTGAACTACCTGGTGCCGGAGAAGGTATTCGTCTGGGTGACCTCCATCGCCACCTTCGGCGCGATCTGGACCTGGGCGATGATCCTGCTGGCGCAGCTGAAATTCCGCCGCAGCCTCAGCCCCGCCGAACAGGGCAAGCTGCAGTACCGCATGTGGCTGTTCCCGGTCAGCTCGTACCTGGCGATGGCGTTCCTGGTGCTGGTGGTCGGCCTGATGGCCTACTTCCCCGACACCCGCGTCGCCCTCTACGTGGGCCCGGCCTTCCTGGCCCTGCTGGTGGTGCTCTACAAGGTGTTCAACCTGGCGCCGGCCAAGGCCGCCGAGCCGGTTGGCGACGCCGCCTGACGCCTGCCTTCGCGATGACCATCGGGCCCGCCATGTGCGGGCCCGATGCATTCTGGGGGTTGGACCCCGGCGTAAGCGGCTAGGCTGAATCAATCCGTCTACTGAATGGAGGTCACCGCCATGGCCGGTTCTACAGCAATTCCCTGTCTGCGTTACCGCGACGCGCCCGCCGCCATCGCCTGGCTCTGTCGCACCTTCGGTTTCGTCGAGCACCTGGTGGTGGCTGAACAGGACGACAGCATCGCCCACGCCCAGCTCAACCTCGGCGGCGGCATGGTCATGCTCGGCTCGGTGCGCGACAACGAGTACGGTCGCCAGCTACAGCAGCCCGACGAGGCCGGTGGGCTGGGCAGCCAGGGCATCTACCTGGTGGTGGCCGACGTCGATGCCGTGCATGCCCGCGCCCTGGCCGCCGGCGCCACAATCGTCCTGCCGCTGAAGGATGAGGACTACGGCGGCCGCGGCTTCAGCTGCCGCGACCCGGAAGGCCACCTGTGGAGCATCGGTTCCTACGACCCCTGGGCTTGAGCCGTGCCATGCATTGCCGGAATATCGCGCCCCAGCTGCCGGCAATCCACTGAACGGACTTCCTGAGGACCGAGCCATGCACAGCATTACCTTCCCCGACGGCACCCGGGTGCCCGCCATTGGCCAGGGCACCTGGCACATGGGCGAGAGCCGCAGCGAGCGCAAGCGCGAAATCGCGGCCCTGCGGCAGGGCCTGGACCTGGGCCTGAAACTGATCGATACCGCCGAGATGTACGCCGAAGGCGGCGCCGAGGAGGTGGTGGGCGAAGCCATCGCCGGCCTGCGCGACGAGGTCTTCCTGGTCAGCAAGGTCTATCCCTGGAACGCCAGTCGCAAGGGCACCGCCCTGGCTTGCGAGAGCAGCCTCAGGCGACTTGGCACCGACCACCTCGACCTCTACCTGCTGCACTGGCGCGGCGAGCATCCGCTGGAGGAGACCGTCGAAGCCTTCGAGCGCCTGCGCGAGCAGGGCAAGATCGCCCGCTGGGGCGTCTCCAACCTCGATCTCGACGACCTCCATGAACTGCCCCCCGGTTGCGCCGCCAACCAGGTGCTCTACAACCCCGAGGCGCGCGGCGTCGAGTTCGGCCTGCTGCCCTTCCAGCAGCAACAGGGCGTACCGCTCATGGCGTACTGCCCGGTGGGGCAGGGCGGCAAGCTGCTGCGCAATGCCGCTCTCCAGGAAGTGGCCCGCCGCCATGCCGCCAGCCCCGCCCAGGTCGCCCTGGCCTGGGCCCTGCGCCAGGATGGGGTGATGGTCATTCCCAAGGCCGTCGCCCCGGCGCATATCCGACAGAACGCCGAAGCCCATCGGCTCGAACTCAGCGCCGACGACCTGGCGCTGATCGACCACAGCTTCCCGCCGCCCCGGCGCAAGGGGCCATTGGAGATGGTCTGAGGTCCGGCTTTCTACGGGCCGAGCGCAACGACCTCGGCACACAATCTGTTGGGCTTCGCTGCGCTCCGCACCAACCTAGGACGAGCAGGGTCATTTTCGGCCAAAATCCTCGGAAACCTCCTTCGTTTCCGTTCCTATTGTCCGATAGCTCTCATAGACTCTTGCCCAGCTCTTTCCAGGGAAGGTCCTTATGAAACGCACGCTGTGGACGCTGTTGGGCTTGGTGGGACTGGTCGCGACTTCCTGGGCCGAGGAACCGCCCGCGCAGGACCCGCTGCTCGACGCTCCGGCAGCGGCTGCCTCCGCCAGCAGCGACGCCCGCGGCGTGCTGCGTGCCCGCCACCAGGCGGTGCTGGCCAGCGAATTGGCCGGACGCATTGTCGAAATGCCCTATGCCGAAGGTCAGGCGTTCAAGAAGGGCGAGGTGCTGGTGCGCTTCGACTGCAGCGCCTACCAGGCCCAACTGAACGCGGCCAACGCTGCCGTGCGCGCGGCGCGGGAAGAGCTCCGGAACAAACAGCAATTGGCGGCCCTCAACTCGGTGGGACGCTTCGAAGTGGCCCTGGCCGAGGCGCGCCAGGCCCAGTCCCAGGCCGAGGCCCAGGTCTACCAGGTGCAGGTGCAGCGCTGCCAGGTAAAAGCACCCTTTGACGGCCAGGTGGTGGCGCGCAAAGTGCAGCCCCACGAGAGCGTGGCCAGCGGCGCGCCGCTGCTGGAAGTTGTGGATAACCGCACCCTTGAGATCCACCTGCTGGTGCCCTCGCGCTGGCTGAACCGGCTCAAGCCGGATCAGGCCTTCAGCTTCGTTCCCGATGAAACTGGTCAACCCTTGCAGGCGGTGGTCAAGCGCCTGGGCGCGCGGATCGACGAAGGCAGCCAGACCCTGCTGCTGATCGGCGGCCTGCCGGACGACGCCCCGGGCCTGCTGGCCGGCATGAGCGGCACCGCGCACTTCCCGGAGACGCCATGAGCGCGGCCCTGCCCGGAGCCGCCGAGCGCGTCTTCGCGCTCTTTCTCGGCCTGGAGAAGCAGGCCCGCCAGGCCGCCAGCACCGAGCAACTGGCGTTCTGCATGGTCAACGACGGCCAGTCGCTGTTCGGTTTCCGCCATGCCGCGCTGCTGATCGCCGGCAAGGTGCAGGCCCTCACCGGCATCAGCCTGGTGGAGCCCAACGCCCCCTTTGTGGCCTTCGTCGAACGCGCTGCCGGGCAGTTGCTCGGCCAGGGCCAGTTGGACGAGCCCCGCGCTGTCGACGCAACGCTGCTGGACGAGCAATCCCGCGCCGACTGGCAGGCGCTGTCCGCCGCCCGGGCGTTCTGGCTGCCATTGAAGGACCGGGGCGGCGAAGTTTTCGGCGGCCTCTGGCTGGCTCGCGACCAGGCCTTCAACGACGCCGAACAGGCCCTGCTGGCCCAGCTCGGCGATATGTACGCCCACGCCTGGCTGGCCCTGCAGCCGCGCAAGCCCTGGCGCCTGCGCTGGCCGAAGAAGAAGCTCCTGGCCATTGCCAGCGGCCTCTGCCTGCTGCTCCTGCTGCCGGTTCGCCAGTCGGTGCTGGCGCCGGCAGAAGTGGTGCCCCTGGGCGGTCGGGTGGTGGCTGCGCCGCTGGAGGGGGTGATAGCCGAGTTCCTGGTCAAACCCAACCAGAGCGTGGCCGCCGGCGACCTGCTGGTGCGCTTCGACGCCACCAGCCTCAAAGCCCAGGCCGACGTCGCCGAGCGCGCCCTCGGTGTGGCCGAAGCGGAGCTCAAGGCAAACAGCCAGCGCGCCTTCGCCGATGCCGAATCCAGCGCGCGCATCGACCTGCTGGCGGCGCGGGTGGAGCAGAAGCGCGCCGAGCGTGACTACGCCCGCCAGTTGCTGGCGCGCAGCGAAGTGCGCGCCGAACGCGCCGGCATCGCGGTGTTTGCCGATGCCGAACGCTGGACCGGCAAACCGGTGCAGACCGGCGAACGCCTGATGCAGATCGCCGACCCGGCCCAGGCCGAGTTGCGCATCGAGCTGCCAGTGGGGGACGCCATCGCCCTGCAGCCTGGCGCCGAGGTGGCGCTATTCCTCGACAGCGATCCGCTCGACCGCCACAGCGCACGGCTCGAACGCGCCGCCTATGAAGCCCAGGCCACCGCCGCTGGGCAACTGGCCTACCGTCTTGATGCCGCCTTCGCCGAAGCGCCACCACGCATCGGCCTGCGTGGCACCGCCAAATTGTTCGGCGAGCGCGCGCCGCTGGCCTATTACCTGCTGCGCCGGCCCCTGGCGGCGCTGCGCCAGGGGCTGGGCTTCTGATGCTGCCGGCCCTGCGCCCCGATCTGCAGCTGTCGCCAGCCGCCCCCGGCTTGGACGGCGCGCCCCAGTGGACCTTGGCCGACCCGTTGCGCGGGCGTTACTTCAAGCTCGGCGCCGCCGCCGTACGCCTGCTGCGCCACTGGGCCCTGAGCGATCCGCAGCGGGTACTGAACGCGGCCAACGCCGAGCCGGGCCTGCCCCTGGGCGCCGCCGAACTGGAAGAGTTGCTGCGCTTTCTCCGTGGCCATGACCTGATCGCCGCGCTGGACGGGGAACAGCGCGCCAGCTATGGCGCCAAGGCTGCCTCTCAGCGGCAGAGCCTCGCGAAACGGGTGCTGCACCAGTACCTGTTCTTCCGTATTCCGTTGTGGCGCCCGGATGCCTTCCTCAACCGTGCCTGGCCCGTGCTGCAGCGCAATGGCCGCTGGCTGCTGCGCTGGGGGCTACCGCTGGTATTCGCTCTCGGCCTGTTCCTGGTGGCGCGCGACTGGGAGCGCTTCCTCGCCACCTTCCCGCATCTGTTCAGCCTGGGCGGCGCCATGGCTTTCGGGATCGCCCTGACTTTCGCCAAGCTCTGCCACGAGTTCGGCCACGCCTTCATGGCCAAGCGCGCCGGCTGCCGGGTGCAGAGCATGGGCCTGGCGTTCATGGTGCTGCTGCCGATGTTCTATACCGACGTCAGCGACGCCTGGCGGGTCAACGACCGCCGCTCGCGGCTGTTGATCGGCGCCGGCGGCGTGCTGGCCGAACTGGTGCTGGCGGTGCTGGCGCTGCTGGCCTGGTCGCTGCTGCCGGATGGCCCGCTGCGCACCTCGGCCTTCATGCTCGCCAGCGCCACCTGGATCACCACCCTGGTGATCAACCTCAACCCCTTCATGCGCTTCGATGGCTACTTCCTACTCAGCGACCTCTGGGCTGTGGATAACCTCCAGGCGCGGGCCTTCGCGCTTTGCCGCTGGCGCCTGCGCGAGGCGCTGTTCGGCTACGGCGAGCCCATGCCCGAACCCTGGCAACCGGCCATGACGCGGCGCTTGCTGGCCTGGGGCTACGGCGCCTGGCTGTGGCGTGCGGTGCTGTTCTTCGGCATCGCCCTGGCGGTCTACCACCTGTTCTTCAAGGTACTGGGCATCTTCCTGATGCTGGTGGAGTTGGTCTGGTTCATCGGCCTGCCGATCTGGAAGGAGCTGCGCGAATGGTGGCAGCGCCGCGACCAGGCGCAGCCGGGCAAGGTGCTGCTGACCGGCGCCGGGCTGTTCGTCCTGCTGGCGTTGCTGATGTTGCCCTGGCGCAGCTCGGTGGAAGTGCCGGCCCTGCTGGAAGCCTCCCGCACCACGGCCCTGCACGCGCCGCTCGCGGCGCGGTTGAAGCAGCTGCACGTGGTGGACGGCCAGGCGGTGGGGCAGGGCGACCTGCTGCTGGAGCTGGAGTCCCCCGACCTGGACTCGCGCCAGGCCATCGTTCGCCGCGAAATCGAAATCCTCCAGCTGCAGCTGCGCCGCCAGGCCGGACGCAGCGAAACGGCGGCCGACGCCGGCATCCTCGAACAGCGCCTGGCCGAGGCCGTGGCCGAGTACCGTGGCCTCGCCGCCCAGCGGGAGCGCCTGCAGCTGCGCGCGCCCCAGGCCGGGGTGGTACGCGACCTGCTGCCGGACCTCACGGCCGGCCGCTGGCTCAGCCCCGCCGATGCGCTGGCGCGGGTGGTGGAGCCTGGCCTGCGCCTGCGTGGCTACCTGGCTGAAGAAGAGCTCTGGCGTGTCGAGCCCGGCGCCGAAGGGCGCTTCATCGCCGACGACCCGGCACGCCCGGCGCTGCCGGTGCGGCTGGACGAAGTGGATGCCACCGGCGTCGCTTACCTGGAGCTGGAAGCCCTGAGTTCCGACCACCACGGCCCGATTGCCGTACGTCGCGACGCCCAGCAGCGTGCCGAGCCGGTTCAGGCCCAGTACGGCGCGCGCCTGAGCCTGCTGGATGCTTCGATCCAGCCGGCCCAGCCCCTGCGCGGTGTGGTGGTGCTGGATGGGCAGGGGCAGTCGCTGCTCGGCTTCACCTGGCTCCGGCTGGCCGCGCTCGGGGTCAGAGAAAGCGGTTTCTGAGGCAAGGCCACCCACCACACAGGAGCAAGGACGGTTCCATGACAACGCCACCACTACCGGTCTGCTCGCGTCTGCCTCTGCGTTTCGAGCTGGCGCCCCTGTTGGAGGCGCTGGCGCGGGTAGACGCCGGCGCATGGCAGGGGCACTTCAACACCGGTTACTACGAGGGCGACTGGAGCGGCGTCGCCCTGATCACACCCGAGGACGCGCCATTGCCGCTGGCCCCCGGCCAGGGGGCGCCGAGGCGCAGCGGCTGGTGGCAACAGGAGGCGGCCTGGAACGACCTGCTGGCTGCCTTCCGCACCACGGTGCGCAGTGCACGCCTGCTGCGCCTGGGGCCGGGCTCGCGCATCCATGAACACTGCGACCCCGACCTGGGCCTGCCGGGCAGCGACCTGCGCCTGCACATTCCGCTGCTGAGCCCGCCGGGGGTGGAATTCCTCGTCGATAGTCTGCAGGTGCCGATGCGACCCGGCGAATGCTGGTTCCTCGACCTGTCCCGCCCGCACCGTGTGGATAACCCCGGCCCCGGCGAGCGCATCCACCTGGTGCTGGATTGCCAGCCCAATGACTGGCTGCTTGCGGGTGTCCGCCAAGGGTTGCCGGACACCCCCGCGTTGCAGCCGGGGAGGGCGGTGCAGGCGTTCGCAGAATTCCGCCGGCAGGTGGAAGGGGATGGCGCGCTTGCCCGGCAACTGCAGGGCCTGACCGATGTGCGCGACTTCATCCGCGAAACGCTGCGACTGGGCGCGGAACTGGGCCTGCCCTTTGCCGAGGCGGAAGTCCGCGCGGCCATGCGCCAGGGCAAGCAGGCATGGAGCGAACAATGGAAGGCTTGAGCATGAGCGAAGACCTGCACGGCTGGTTGCCCATCCGCGCCTGGTGGCGTGGCGGCGAGTGGCGGGCGGACTGGTGCTGGTTCGGCGAGCAGCAACTGAGCCGGCCATTCTTCCGTGACGACGTGGAACTGGCCCTGCGCCTGCCCTTCAACCAGGCCTTTTGCCGCGACACCCCGCTGGCGACCTTGCTCGACTGGCAGGCCGCCAGCCCCGGCCTGGCTCCTGGCGCCTTGATCTTCCACGCCTCGCGCTGCGGCTCTACCTTGCTGGCGCAGCTGCTCGCCGGCATCGAACGCAACATTGTGCTGTCCGAGCCGCCGCCGCTGGACAGCCTGTTGCGCGCGCACTTCCTCGATCCCGAAGCGGCCACGCAGCAGGCCGACTGGGTGCGCGCTCTTATGTCAGCCTACGGCCAGCGCCGGCGCGGCATTGAAGAACGGCTGGTAATCAAGCTCGATGCCTGGAACGTCT
Organism: Pseudomonas sp. BN102; assembly: GCF_029871245.1. GTDB lineage: Bacteria > Pseudomonadota > Gammaproteobacteria > Pseudomonadales > Pseudomonadaceae > Metapseudomonas. Next base: position 67,160 of record NZ_SSON01000067.1, read on the forward strand.
TCGAGGCACCGCTGCTGAGCGAGCTCTACCCGGACACGCCGCGCATCTTCCTCTACCGCGACCCGCTGGAAATCGTCGTCTCGCAACTACGCCAGCCCGGCATGCACAGCGTGCCGGGCTTGCTGGGCCCCTCGGCGCTGGACTTTTCCGAGGAAGACGCCCAGGCCATTTCGCCGCTGGAATTCATCAGCCGCAGCATCGGCCGCATCCTCGAACAGGGTCTGGAACTGTGCCGGCGCCACGGCGCTGTGCCGGTCAACTACAGCGAACTGCCCGACGCCCTCTGGAGCCGCCTGGCGCCCCTGTTCGACGTGCGCGAAGCCGATGTGCCGCGCATGCGGGAGATGGCCGCCTTCGACGCCAAGCAGCCGGCCATGTGGTTCAGCGCCGATAGCCAGCGCAAGCGCGAGGCGGCCGATGACCGGGTGCGCGAAGCGGTGGATCGCTGGGCCCGCGCGCCCTACGAATCCCTGGAGGGGCTGCGTCGTTAGAGTAGAAACTTCATGCGAATGTCTAGGAATTACCTATTGATCCTTGCGAAAACATTGGCGAGTGACAGGCAGCCCGAGACAGCCGTTGCGTGGCGTGGTGGTGCTGCAGGGGCGTCGCGAGTGGCCTGGCGGCGTCTGGCGGCGCTGGACGTCAGGGAAAGTGGGTTCTGAAGACAGGGAATTTCAGGGAGAACGCGAATGCTGCACAACGACTCAGCCATGTCCGACGGTCTGGTGGTCCGCCCGTCGCGGCCCACCGACGGGCCGTTTCTGCAAAGCCTTTACCGTTCGGCACGCAGCGATCTGCAATGGATCGATGGCGAACAGGAGCAGGTCGAACAGGTGATCGCCCAGCAGTTCCAGATCCAGGAGCGGGGCGCGGGCGAGAACTTCCCCAACGCCATGCACTACGTGATCGAGAAGCTCGGCACCGCCATCGGTGCCTTGACCACCGATTTCGGCCCCAATGAAATCCGCGTGCTGTACCTGGCGTTCATCCCTGCCGCCCGCGGCCGGGGATATGGCCGCACCGTATTGCAAGGCGTGCAGAAAGCCGCTGAGCAGGTCCGCTGCCCGGTGGCTACTGTGGTCTGGGCCAGCAACCCGCATGCGCGCCGGCATTACCTGGCGCTGGGGTTTCAGGTCGAGGAAGCCAACCCGGCGGCCGAGCGGCTGGTCTGGTATCCCGGCCAGCGCAAATGACCGGCGCAAGCTGGCGCAGAGGTTGAGCCAGTGCCTGGGACGGAGTCTTCAGGCACTGCGATTTCAGTTGAAGGCGATAAAGAAATACGCCAGCGCCGGATCGCGGCCCAGGGCCGGCACCCTTGAGACGAACATGTCTTGCAGGAGGCCGAATCCGGGCAGCTCCAGGTCGCACAAGCCGTCGACGAAAGAGGTCGGCTCCAGGCTGTTCAGCTCGACGCAGAAGGGCATGCGCGAACTGTTCGGCATGCGTGCCTGCGGCGTGTCCTTGATGGACTCGATATGGATCGGCAAGACGCTGCCGTCCGGTAGCAACAGATTGCAGGTTTGCCCCAGCAATGGCTGGAAATGCTCACTTTGCAGCAGATGCAGCATGGCGTGACTCCTGGCCGGAAAAAGGGCCGGGGGATTTCCCCCCGGCGCGAACTTCAATTGCGCGACGGGAACAGGCCGTTCAGGGCCACGCTGAAGTTGATCACCAGGAACGGGTTCATCACCTCTAGCGGCAGTCCGTTACCGGCGGGCGCGATAGTGCCGGAGATAGCAGTACTGACCCCTTGGAGCGGCACCGGCGTGGCGCCCTGTTGGTCGGAATAGATCGTGGCGGTACCCGGCCCGCCAGCGGAGGTACCGATAAACGAGTTGGTTGCCGTCGGGACACTGACCGGGTTGCTGGCGGGGTTGGCCAGTTGCACCGTGGTGGCGGCGCTCAGGCTGGCGAGGGTATGGGTGTGGGAGGGCAGGTTGTTGAGGGTGGGGGTGACGTTTTCGGTGCCGGAAACTTCGCCAATGACCCGTGGCGTCAGGCCGAGCCCGTTACCCTGGCCGATGGGAAGCCGTCCTTGCAGGTTCGGCAACTGGAAATTGGTGGTGCCATTGCCACCGTAGTAAGTCCCCAGCAGCGAAAACAGCGCCTGGTACTGCGAGATCCCTAGCGTCTGCCCATAACACGAGGCCCAGCCGTTAGGGGGGAAGTTAAAGGAAAAAGCTTGAATGGTGCCCATGAACACTTCCATAGTTTTTTATCCTTCAGGTTAATCTGCGTTACTCCCTGAGCCGGTCCCTGGTGTCTGGCCTGACAGCTTGACCGATACGGTCAGAACGCCAGGCTGGCTCGTTGACAGCATCGGATAGCGTAGACACTCTTCCGCCTGTCGCCTGGGGTTATGAGCAGATTTATGTCTGGCCGGATAAACAGCGATAGCGACATCTGGTTGCATTCCGCCCACGATGTGCACCCGCCGCTCTACTTCATGCTGCTGCACGGCTAGATCGAAGTCTTTGGCGACGGCATCTTTTCAATCTGCAGTTTCAGCGCCTGGCCGGGGATTGCCTGTATCGGGATTGGCGTGTTGCTTAATCGATTAACTCTCAGACATAGAGAGGCTGGCGGCTTCTTGAGCACATATTCCTTTTGGTTTTGCTTCAAGTTGATATTAAAACACCACTAGTCTGTCTTCTTACCTTGCACTAGGATCTGTCCTACAAATGGACTTGGGTCTAGGGTGAAAGGATTGCCGCAGTTCCACTTTATCTCCGGTTTACCGCGCTCAGGGTCTACCCTGCTGTCTGCCATTCTGTTGCAGAACCCGCGTTTTCATGCCGGCATGACCAGCCCGGTCGGTGCGCTGTTCAGCGGCATCCTCGAACAATGCAGTGCCGGCAGCGAATTCGGTGCCGTCATCGACATCGACATGCGCCGCCGCTTGCTGCGCGGACTGTTCGACTCCTACTACGCCGACAAGGCCGACAAACCCGTCATCTTCGATACCAATCGCCAATGGTGCGCGCGCCTGCCGGCCCTGCAAGACCTGTTTCCCAAGGCCAAGACCATTGCCTGTGTGCGCAATGTCGCCTGGGTCATGGACAGCCTCGAACGGCTGTACCGGGCCAACCCGTTCGAAAACACCAAGCTGTTCGGCGATGCGTCCGAGCGCAACTCGGTTTACAGCCGCTGCGAAACCCTGGCCCAGCACAACCGGCTGGTGGGTTATGCCTGGACGGCCCTGAAAGAAGCCTATTACGGCGAAAACGCCGGTTCGATGCTGATCGTCGACTACGACCTGCTGAGCCAGGCTCCCGATCGGGTGATGCGGCTGGTTTATGACTTTATCGGCGAACCCTGGTTCGAGCACGATTTCGACAGCCTGGCCTACGACGCGCCCGAGTTCGATCAGGCGCTGGGGGTCTCGGGCCTGCACAAGGTCAAGGCCAGGGTGGCGCTGGAACCACGGCGCACCATCCTGCCGCCGGATCTGTTCGAGAAGTATGCAGAGCTGTCTTTCTGGAGAGATGGGGCGTCCAGCGCCGCCAACGTCATTCGTATGAAGTCCGACACCGCGATCCGTTGATCGCGGTTTTCATTTTGGGCCTTTCAGAACTTCGAGTCCGGGTGAGCATCATGTGGTGGAGCAAAGGTAAGTCGCGGGTTACACAACGGGCCGCCGGGCAGGCGAACGCCCTGGCCTCACCGATGATCATGCCTCTGGAACCGCGCATGCTGCTCGATGGCGCGGTGGCAGCCACGGTGGCCGACGCCGCCCAGCCGGACAGCAACGCCACGACGGATGCGGCCAAGACGCCCACCGCCTCCGATCAGCCGAGTGCCAGCAAAGACACCCACGCCCAGACCGATGCGACGCTGGCAGCGGCTCCGACGGCGGTACCGGGCCAGACGGTGGTGTTCGTCGATTCGCGGGTCAAGGACGCCGACAGCCTGCTCAACGGCATGGCGCCCGGTACCCAGGTGGTGCAACTGGGCGCCGGCCAGGATGGCCTGCAGCAGATCGCCGATTACCTGGACCAGCATCAGGGCTTCAGCTCGTTGCAGATCATTGCCCACGGCAATGCCGGGGACCTGTGGCTCGGCGACAGCTACCTGTCGGCCGACAACGTCGAGGCCCGCAGTGCCGTGCTGGCGGAAATCGGCAAGGACATGAACGCCGGCGGCGATATCCTCATCTATGCCTGCTACACCGCCGAAGGCGAGCGTGGGGTGAGCTTCGTCGATTCCCTGGCCCAGCTCAGCGGACGCGACGTGGCCGCTTCGAGCAATCGCACCGGGGTGGGCGGCGACTGGGACCTGGAGATCGCCACTGGCACTATCGAAAGCGCCAACGTGCTGTCCGGCCAGGCGATGAACGACTACCAGTGGGGGCTGGCGACCTGGACTGCCACCAACAACGCCAACACCGGCGTGGGTTCGCTGCGGGCGGCGCTGGCGTCGGCGCAGAACGGCGACATCGTTACCTTCAACGGCAGCATGACGGTGCAGCTGACCTCCGAACTGCTGGTCAACAAGAACGTCACCATCGATGGCGACCTGAACAACGACGGCGCGGCGGACGTGATCCTGGACGGCCAGTACAGGACCCGGGTCATTGAGGTGACCGCGGGCAGTACCGTAACCCTGGATGGCCTGGTGATCACCCGAGGCCTGATCTCGGGCAACGGTGGCAACGGCGGGTATGGCGCGACCGGCGCCATGGCCGGGGGGATTTTCAACGCCGGCAATCTTACCCTCAGGAACGTCACCGTGACCTCCAACGCGGCCTCGGGCGGCGGCGGCGGGGGTGGCGTCACCGGAGCGTTTTACGGCGGTGGCGGCGGTGGTGGCGGCGGGCTGGGGGGCCAGGGTGGCGGCCACGGCGGTTCCGCCGGCCCCGGCACCGGCACACTGGGCGGCCAGGCCGGCGGCGGTGGCGTGGGCGGTTATGGCGGCGGCTACGACGCCACCCACATGGGCGGTCGCGGCGGTACCAGCACTGGCGGCGCGGGCGGTCTGGGCGTGTCTTATTACAGCAACGGCGGCAACGGCGCCACGGCCACCAACGGCACCATTTCCATCGGCGGGGGCGGCGGCGGCGCGGGTTGGGACAAGGTCGGTGGTGCGGGCGGCAACGCCGCCGGCGGTATCTATAACGCCTCCAGCGGCACCATCACCGTGATTGGCACGTCGACCATCAGCAACAACATCGGCGCGGGCGGCGGCGGTGGCGGTGGTGGAGGCTACGGCAGCAACGCCAGCAACGGCGGGATCGGTGGCCGGGGCGTCGGCGCGGTCTGGAACAAGGGCACATTCCTGATCACCGCGGCCAACTTCGCCGCCTTGAGCGGTAACGCGGCTGCCAGTGGCGCCGGTGGTACAGCGCAGGGTGGTGGCACCACCGGTACTTCACCGACGTCTGTAGCGACCATCTACAACGACGGCGGCATCCTCAACACCGCCTTTGCACCACCACCCACCGCGACCATCGTAGTGGCGGATACCGCGCTGAGAATCGGCGAAACCTCGCTGGTGACCATCACCTTCTCCGAGGCAGTGACCGGTTTCACCAATGCCGACTTGACCATTGCCAACGGCACGCTGACCGCCGTGAGCAGCAGCGACGGTGGCATCACCTGGACTGCCACCTTCACCCCGACTTCGAGCATCACCGATACCAGCAACGTGATCACCCTGGATAACACCGGGGTGATCAATAGCCTTGGCACCGCCGGGGTCGGCACCACCAATTCCAGCAACTATGCGATCGATACCGTACGGCCGACGGCGACTATCGTGGTGGCGGACAATGCCTTGAGAGTCGGCGAAACTTCGCTGGTGACCATCACCTTCAGCGAGGCAGTGAGCGGTCTCACCAATGCCGACCTGACCATCGCCAACGGCACCCTGAGCGCGGTGAGCAGCAGCGACGGCGGCATCACCTGGACCGCCACCTTCACCCCGAGCGCCAGCATCAGCGATACCAGCAACCTGATCACCCTGGACAACACCGGCATCGCCGATCTGGCCGGCAACGCCGGTAGCGGCACCACAGATTCCAACAACTACGTCATCGACACCGTACGCCCGACCGCGACTATCGTGGTCGCCGACAGCACCCTCGCGGCGGGCGAAACCTCCCTGGTGACCATTACCTTCAGCGAGGCGGTGAGCGGTTTCACCAACGCCGACCTGACCATCGCCAACGGCACGCTGAGCGCAGTGAGCAGCAGCGACGGCGGCATCACCTGGACCGCCACCTTCACCCCGACCGATGGCATCAGCGATGCCAGCAACCTGATCACCCTGAACAACACCGGGATCAGCGACCTGGCCGGCAATACCGGCAGTGGCACCACGAACTCGGGCAACTATGTGATCAACACCGCGCACCCGACCGCGACTATCGTGGTCGCCGACAATGCCTTGAGGATCGGTGAAACCTCGCTGGTGACCATCACCTTCTCCGAAGCGGTGAGCGGCTTCACCAATGCCGACCTGACGGTGTCCAACGGCACCCTGAGCGCGGTGAGCAGCAGCGACGGCGGCATCACCTGGACCGCGACCTTCACCCCGACGGCCAGCATCACCGACACAACCAACCTGATCACCCTGGACAACACCGGCGTACAGAACGCCGTGGGCAACCTGGGCGTGGGCACCACCAACTCGAACAACTACGCCATCGATACGGTTCGGCCGACCGCGACCATAGTGGTAGCGGACACCGCGCTGAGGGTTGGTGAAACCTCGCTGGTGACCATCACCTTCAGCGAGGCGGTGAGCGGTTTCACCAACGCCGACCTGACGATCGCCAACGGCACCCTGAGCGCCGTCAGCAGCAGCGACGGCGGCATCACCTGGACTGCGACCTTCACCCCGAGCGCCAGCATCAGCGATACCAGCAACCTGATCACCCTGGACAACACCGGCATCGCCGATCTGGCCGGCAACGCCGGTAGCGGCACCACCGACTCCAACAACTACGCAATCGATACGGTGCGGCCGACCGCGACCATCGTGGTCGCCGACAGCAGCCTCAGCGCCGGTGAAACTACCCTGGTGACCATTACCTTCAGCGAGGCGGTGAGCGGCTTCACCAACGCCGACCTGACCATCGCCAACGGTACCCTGACCGCGGTGAGCAGCAGCGATGGCGGCATTACCTGGACCGCGACCTTTACCCCGACCGTCGGTATCGCCGATGCCAGCAACCTGATCACCCTGAACAACACCGGGGTCACCGACCTGGCTGGAAACACCGGCACCGGGACGACCAACTCGAACAACTACAGCATCGACACCGTCCTACCGACCGCGACCATCATAGTGGCGGACAACGCCTTGAAAATCGGTGAAACCTCGCTGGTGACCATCACCTTCTCCGAGGCAGTGACCGGCCTTACCAACGCCGACCTGACGATCGCCAACGGCACCTTGACCGCGGTGAGCAGCAGCGACGGTGGCATCACCTGGACCGCCACCTTCACCCCGACTTCGAGCATCACTGATACCACCAACCTGATTACCCTGGATAACAGCGGTGTGACCAACGCCTCTGGCAACGCCGGCAGCGGCACCACCGATTCCAACAATTACGCCATCGATACGGTTCGGCCGACGGCGACCATAGTCGTCGCCGACAGCGCCCTGGGCGTAGGACAGACGTCATTGGTGACCTTCACCTTCTCCGAGGCGGTGAGCGGCTTCACCAACGCTGACTTGACCGTCGCCAATGGCACCTTGAGCGCGGTGAGCAGCAGCGACGGCGGCATCACCTGGACCGCCACCTTCACCCCGACGGCGGGCATCACCGATACCAGCAACATCATTCAGCTGAACAACAGCGGGATCCAGGACCTGTCCGGCAATGCCGGCAGCGGCACCACCGATTCCAACAATTACGCGATCGACAGCCAGCGTCCGACCGCCACCATCGTCCTCGCCGATTCGACCCTCAAGGCCGGCGAAACCTCGTTGGTGACCATCACTTTCAGCGAGGCGGTGAGCGGTTTCACCAACGCCGACCTGACCATCGCCAACGGCAGCTTGAGCGCCGTCAGCAGCAGCGACGGCGGCATCACCTGGACCGCCACCTTCACCCCGACAGCGGGCATCACTGACCTGAGCAACCTCATCAGCCTGAACAACGCCGGGGTCAGCGACCTAGCGGGCAACGTCGGAACCGGCACCACCAACTCCGGCAACTACAGCATCGAAACCGTAGTGCCGACGGCCACCATCGTGATCGCCGACACGGCCCTGAAAGCCGGTGAAACCAGCCTGGTGACCATCACCTTCAGCGAGGCGGTGAGCGGCTTCACCAACGCCGACCTGACGATCGCCAACGGCACCCTGAGTGCCGTCAGCAGCAGCGACGGCGGTATCACCTGGACTGCGACCTTCACCCCGAGCGCCAGCATCAGCGATACCAGCAACGTCATCACCCTGGACAATAGCGGTGTGACCAACGCCTCCGGCAACGCCGGCAGCGGCACCACCGACTCGAACAACTACGCTATCGACACCGCTCGCCCGACCGCGACCATCGTGGTCACGGACAGCGCCCTGGGGGTGGGCCAGACCTCGCTGGTGACCATCACCTTCAGCGAGGCGGTGAGCGGTTTCACCAACGCCGACCTGATCATCGACAACGGCACCTTGAGTGCGGTCAGCAGCAGCGATGGCGGTATCACCTGGACTGCCACCCTGACCCCGGCAGCAGGCATCACCGATACCAGCAACCTCATCCAGCTGGACAACAGCGGGGTCCAGGACCTGTCCGGCAATGCCGGCAGCGGTACCACCAGCTCCAACAACTATGTGATCGATACCGTACGGCCCACCGCCAGCATCGTGGTGGCCGATACGGCGTTGAAGGCCGGCGAAACTTCGCTGGTGACCATCACTTTTTCTGAAGCCGTGAGCGGCTTCAGCAACGCCGACCTGATCATCGCCAACGGCACGCTGAGCGCCGTCAGCAGCAGCGACGGCGGCATCACCTGGACGGCGACGCTGACCCCAGCGGCGGGTATTACCGATACCAGCAACCTGATCAACCTGGATAACACCGGTGTGACGGATCTGGCGGGCAATAGCGGAACCGGCACCACCGATTCCAACAACTACGTCATCGATGTCGTGGCCCCCACGGTGACCTCAGTCAACGTACCGGCCAACGGCACCTATGTGGCCGGGCAGAACCTCGACTTCACCGTCAACCTGAGCGAAGCGGTGACCGTCGACACCACGGGCGGCACGCCGCGCCTGGCCGTCACCCTGGACAGCGGCGGCACTGTCTTCGCCGACTACCTCAGCGGCTCCGGCAGCACCGCGCTGGTGTTTCGCCTGACCGTTGCCAGCGGGCAGCTGGACAGCAACGGCATCAGCGTCGGCAGCGCCATCCAGGCCAACGGCGCGACCCTGCGCGATGGGCTGGGCAATGACGCCGACCCCAGCCTGAACAACGTTGCCAGCACCACCGGTGTGCAGGTGGATGCCGTGGCGCCGGGTGTGGCCAGCGTCAGCGTACCGAGCTGGCTTCAATACAGGGCCGGCGACCTGCTGACCTTCGTGGTCAACGCCAGCGAGGTGGTGTTCGTCAACGGCACCCCGCGTCTGGCCCTGGATATCGGCGGCAGCACCGTATTCGCCGACTACCTGTCCGGTTCCGGCACCAACGCCCTGGTGTTCCGGTACAGCGTGCAACCCGGCGACAACGACGCCGACGGCATCACCGTGACCGGCCTGGCCAACAATGGCGCGACCCTGCGCGATGTCGCCGGCAATGACATGACCCTGAGCCTGAATAATGTGGGCGATACCCGCGGCGTGGTGATCGACACCCGGTTGCCGAGTGCCAGTGGCATAGCGCGGGTCGATGCCAGCCCGACCAATGCGGGCAGCGTGCGCTACACCATCACCTTCGACGAGGACGTGAGTGGCGTCGACCTGGCCGACTTCAGCCTGGTGACCACCGGGACTGCCAGCGGCAGCCTGGACAGCCTGGTCCAGGTGGATGGCCGCACCTATACCCTGACCGTCAATGGCTTGTCCGGCACTGGTACCCTCGGCCTCGACCTGAATGCCAGCGGCACCGGCATTATCGACGGTGCCCGCAACCCCCTCGGCGGCGGACTGGTGGGCGCCCTGTACAGCCTGGACCGCGATGCGCCAGCGGTCACCAGCGTGGATGTGCCGGCCAACGGCACCTACGTGGCCGGGCAGAACCTCGACTTCACCGTCAACCTCAGCGAAGCGGTAACCGTCGATACCAGCGGCGGCACGCCGCGCATCGCCATCAGCCTGGAGGGCGGCGGCACGGTGTTCGCCGAGTACCTCAGCGGTTCAGGCACCACCGCCTTGATGTTCCGCCTGACCATCGCCAGTGGCCAGTTCGACAGCAACGGCATCAGCGTCGGCAGCGCCGTCCTGGCCAACGGCGCGACCCTGCGCGATGCCGTGGGCAACGACGCAGTCACCACCCTCAACGGTGCGGGCAGCACCACGGATGTGCGGTTGGACGCGGTAGTGCCCACCGTGGGCAGCGTCAGCGTGCCGGCGGGCGTGCAATACAACGCCGGCGATGTGCTGACCTTCGTGGTCAATGCCAGCGAGGCGGTGATCGTCAATGGCACGCCGCGCCTGGCCCTGGAAATCGGCGGCACCACAGTGTTCGCCGACTATGTGGCCGGCTCCGGCACTGCCACCCTGGTGTTCCAGTACCGTGTCCAGGCGGGCGACAGCGACGCCGATGGTATCGCCGTCAGCGGTCTCGCCAGCAATGGCGCGACTCTGCGCGATGCGGCCGGCAATGCCATGCCCCTGAGCCTGAACGGCGTAGGCGACACCCGCGGGGTGATCGTCGACACCACCGCGCCCAGCGCCGACAGCCTGGTTCGCGCCGACGCCTCGCCCACCGCGGCCCGCACCCTGCGTTTCACCCTGACTTTCAGCGAGGGCGTCTCCGGACTGGAACTCGACTACTTCAGCCTGAACACCACCGGGAATGCCGTCGGCACCCTGCAATCGCTGGTGCAGGTGGACGCGCGGACCTACCAGGTCATCGTCGGCAATGTCGCCGGCAACGGTTCGCTGGGCATCAGCCTGAACAGCCCCGGCAACGGCATCAGCGATGCCGCCGGGAACCTCCTGGTCGGCAGCCTGGTGGGCGAAAGCTATGTGCTCAGCCAGAGCGACGGTGACCCGCAGTTCCGCGTCGAATCGCCGGTGAGCATCCTGGAAACACCCCATGTGCCGATCGACATACTCCTGCCGGGGCCACCGCCGCCGCCCTTCAGCTCGCCGCTGTTGCCGCTGCCGCTGTTCGAAGTGCAGACCCTGGGCAGCGGCTTCCCGACCCTGGGCAGCATCTTCAGCCACAGCGGCGCCGTGGCGCCCAGCTTCATCGCCCAGGTATTCGCCGGCGGCGGGGCCGGTGGAGGCGAGGGCATGGACAGCAGCTTCCTCGGTTTCGGCGGGGGCGACGCCGGGGTATTCGGCACCAGCAACCTGTCCAGCTTCTTCGACAAGGACATGCCGCAGGATTCCGCCGAGATGAACATTTTCGACGGCAAGCAATGGCGCGGCTCGGGGGAGACCGGTCAGGGCCAGCGGGGCGGCTTCGGCGCGCCGACGCTGGGCCAGCAACTGCAGGACATCAAGGACAACGAACAACGCCAGCTCAAGGAGCTGGCCTGGGCACTGGGGCAGGTCGGTAGCAACCGGCCCCAGGCGTGATCGGACTCGAATCATAAAAATGTATGTGCCGCGATTAGGGGGCGGACCAGGGATGAGCAGAACAGGGAAATTCTTCAGTGTCAGCGTGCTGGCGCTGGCCATCAGCGGTTGCGCGGTAACCAGCCAGCCCATCGACCGCAGCGTCAGCGAGCAGCGTGCGCGCCAGGACCTGCAGACGATGTTCAAGGACCAGGAGCCCGTGAGCGGGCCCCTTACCCTGCATGAGGCCATGGCCCGTGCGGTCAAGTACAACCTCGAGGCGCGCCTGAAGGTGATGGAAGAGGCCCTGGCCAAGCGGCAGGTGGACCTCGCCAGCTTCGACATGCTGCCGCGCATGGCCATGGAAGCGGGCTACGCCGGGCGCAGCAACGTCAGCGCCGCCAGCAGCCGGAGCGTACTGACCAACACCCAGTCCCTGGAGCCCTCGACTTCCCAGGACCGCGACCGTGGCGTGGCCGACCTGACCATGGTCTGGAACGTGCTGGACTTCGGTGTCAGCTATGTCAGCGCCAAGCAGCAGGCCGACCAGCGTCTGATCGTCCAGGAGCGCCGCCGCAAGGTGGTCCACACCATCATCCAGGATGTGCGCTCGGCCTACTGGCGCGCCGTGGCCGCCGACCGCCTGCTGAAGCAGATCGACGGCCTGATGGCGCGCGTCGATGAAGCCCGCGACAGCAGCCAGCGCATGAGCCGGGAACGCATCGGCGACCCGGTGCAGGCGCTCAGCTACCAGCGCGCCCTGATCGATGCCACCCGCCAGCTGGAAGAGCAGCGCCGCGCGCTGTCCCTGGCCAAGACCGAACTGGCCGCGCTGATCAACCTGCCGTTAAACACCGACTTCAGCCTGGCTGCCAGCCCCGACTACCAGGTGCCGGAACTCAAGGTGGACATCGGCCGCCTGGAAGAAGAAGCCCTGGCCAGCCGTCCCGAACTGCGCGAGCAAGACTATCAGGCACGCATCAGCGCCGCGGAAACCCGCAAGGCCATGCTGCGCTTGCTGCCGGGCCTGGAGTTCTCCGCTGGCGGCCACTACGACAGCAACTCCTTCCTGGTGAACCAGAGCTGGGCCGACTACGGCGTGAAAGTCACCTGGAACCTGTTCAACGCCATTTCCGCACCGGCCGCCATCGACGTCGCCAAGGCCGGCGAGTCCGTCGCTGCTGCCCGCCGCCAGGCCATGTCCATGGCCGTGCTGGCGCAGCTCTACGTGGCCAACGCCAACTTCCACGAAGCCCAGCGCCAATTCCAGACCAACCAGCAACTGGCCGACCTGGATGGCCAGATCGCCGAGCAACTGCGCAACCGCTACAAGACCCAGAGCATCGGCGAACTGGACCTGATCCAGGGCGAACTCAACACCCTCAATGCCCAGCTCGAGCGCGACCTCTCCTACGCCGAACTGCGCAACGCCTACGCCCAGCTCTTCGTCAGCGCCGGCGTCGATCCGCTGCCGGAAACCCTGCCGGACAGCAACCTCAGCACCATCGCCGGCGCGCTGGAAAGCAGCGAATCGCGCTGGGCGAGCGGGGATATCGGAGTGGCGAAGTAGGGTAGAGGGACGGGGATGAGGGGCCGTGCGGCCCTTGGTGGAAATCGCTTCGCGGTCTCCACCGGGCCCGGCTGGCGCGAAAGCCCCAGGCGCGCGTCATCTCTCCGTAGGTTGGGCTGAGCTCTGCGAAGCCCAACGGTCCAGACGTCGGAGCCCGGGCTGTTGGGCTTCGCTTCGCTCTGCGCCAACCTACGAGATCGAGTCCACCCGCAACGCGGGTTGCCTGGCACCGCCCCAACCCTTAATGCGCATGCCCTTCCTCCTCCACCACATCCCCCTCATGCCCATGCACGGCACCTTCCCCGCCGCCATGCTGGTGCCCGGCGCTGCCGGCCACCAATTGGCGATACTCGGACGCATTCATTGCCGGTAACCGCTGCAGGAAGGCCACCATGCCCCAGATGTGCTCATCACCCATGCTCTTGCCCCAGGCCGGCATGCCGGTGGCCTTGATGCCGTGCTTGATCACCCAGAAGGCCGCCGCCGGGTCGCCGTCCGCACCCTGGCGGGCGAGGTTCGGCGGGGCGGGGTAGAGCGCCTGGCTGAGCTCGCTGGCGTCCACATCGGGGGCGAGGTGGCAGCCCACGCACATGGAGTCGTAATTGCCAGCGCCGGCGCGGACCAGCGCCGGGTCATCCAGCGGCGGCACCTGGATATCGCGCGCCCGTACTTCGATGGAGCGGTCCCGCGCGGCGGTGAGGAAGGCGTGCACCAGGGAATAGTGCGGGTCGTCGGCGGCGACGTTCACCACGCCGCTGTAGACCACGCCGCCCACGCCGGCGGCGGTCACCAGGCCGGCGAGGGCCAGGGTCTTTATTGTTCTTTTCATTGAAGGGGTCTCAGAACCAGAAGCGGATACCGGCGACGAAGCGCGCCTCGTCGTTGTCATCACCTTCCTCGCGGGCGAAGTCGGCGGTGTTGCCGTAATTGCGATTCCAGGTCACGCCGATGTAGGGCGCGAACTCGCGGACGATCTCGTAGCGCAGGCGCAGGCCCACCTCGGTGTTGCCCAGCCCTGAACCCACGCCGCGTTCGTGGTCGTTGCGGCCGTAGAGGTTCACCTCCGCCGTGGGCTGCAGGATCAGCCGGTTGCTCAGCAGGATGTCGTAGTCGCCTTCCAGCCGCAGGGCGCTCTGGCCGTTCTCGCCGAAAAAGGCCGTGGCCTCGGTTTCCAGGCCGTACAGGGGCATGCCTTGCACGCCGAAGGCCGCCCAGGTCTGTGGCGAGCCGGGCTTGAAGTCCTGGCGGACACCGGCCACCAGCTCCCACCAGGGGCTGACGGCGCGACCGTAGAGCGCCTGCACTTCGGCTTCCTCGGTCTTGCCGTTGGCACGTTCGCCTTCCGTGCGGAACCAGAATCGGTTGATGTCGCGGCCTATCCAGCCCGAAGCATCCCAACTCAGCACGCTGGCGTCGTCGGCGTCCTGGTATTCCAGCTTATCCATCAGGAAGAGGCTGTTGATGCTGCCGGTGTGCATGTGGTGGGGAGGCTGCTGCGGGAAGGCGGCGGCGCGGTCGGCCTCGGTAGGCACGGGGATGGGTGTGCGGCTGCCATAGCCGGACGGCTGTGCCTGGTCCTTCTCGCCGTGATCCATCTGGCCGTGGTTCATCTGGCTGTGCTCCATGGAGCCGTGATCCATCTGGCCGTGGTTCATCTGGCTATGGTCCATTGAACCGTGATCCATGGTTTCGGCCGCCCTCGCGCTACCGGCCGCGGCAAGGGCCACGGCCAGGGCGAGCAGGGCAGGGCGCTTGAGACTACTGGTCATCTTTGCGATCCGTCTTGGGCTTGCCGTCGTGGCCCTGTTGCATGGCGCCATGGTCCATCTTGCTGTGGTCCATGCCCTGCATCTTGCTGTGATCCATGTTCTGCATCTGGCTGTGGTCCATCTGCCCGTGGTTCATCTGTCCATGGCTCATCTGGTCATGGTTCATCGACTGCGCGTCGGCGGCATTTGTCTTCTGCTTGTCACCGGCCCAGGCGGCGGGTGCCAGCAGGGCGAAGGCCAGGGCGGCGGCGGTAAGGGTCTGCATGGCTTTGTTCATTGGTCTCTCCTTCATTCGTCCACACGGACTTCGCGGAACATGCCCATTTCCATGTGGAAGAGCAGGTGGCAGTGGTAGGCCCAGCGGCCCAGGGCGTCGGCCGTGACGCGGTAGCTGCGTTTCGAGCCGGGCGGAATATCGACGGTGTGCTTGCGCACCAGGAAGTTGCCCGCCTCGTCCTCCAGGTCGCTCCACATACCGTGGAGGTGGATGGGGTGGGTCATCATGGTGTCGTTGACCAGGGTGACGCGCAGGCGCTCGCCGTACTTCAGAACCAGCGGTTCTGCGTCGGCAAAGGGAATGCCGTTGAAGGACCAGGAGAAGCGCTCCATGTGCCCCGTGAGGTGCAGTTCGATGGTGCGGCTCGGCTCGCGGCCGTCCGGGTCGGGGAAGGTGCTGCGCAGGTCGGCGTAGGTCAGCACCCGGCGGCCGTTATCACGCAGGCCGATGCCGGGGTCGGCCAGCTTGGGTACCGGCGTCATGGTCTGCATGTCCACCAGCGGGTTGTCGGTTTCCGAGGCGGGATGGGCCTGCATCTGGCTGCCCATGCCGGCCATGCCGGAGTGGTCCATACCGGCCATCTTGGAATGGTCCATGCCTGACATGCCGGAATGGTCCATGCCGGCCATGCCCGAGTGATCCATCCCCGCCATCTCGCCATGGCCCATGCCGCCGTGGTCCATGCCCATGTCGGCCATGTCGATCAGCGGGCGCGGGTCAGGCTCCGGCACTGGCGCGCTCAGCCCCTCGCGCACGGCCAGGGTGCCGCGGGCGTAGCCGGAGCGGTCCATGGACTGGGCGAAAATCGTGTAGGCCTCTCCGCCTGCGGGCTCCACCAGCACGTCATAGGTTTCGGCTACGGCGATGCGGAATTCGTCCACGCTCACCGGCTCCACCGGCTGGCCGTCGGCGGCCACCACCGTCATCTTCAGGCCGGGGATGCGCACGTCGAAGTAGCTCATGGCCGAGCCGTTGATAAAGCGCAGGCGGATCTTCTCTCCCGGCTGAAACAGCCCCGTCCAGTTGCCGTTCGGCGCCTGGCCGTTGAGCAGGTAGGTGTAGGTGGCGCCGCTCACGTCCGCGAGATCGGTAGGGCTCATCTTCATCTCCGCCCACATCTTGCGGTCGGCCATGGCAGCGGCCCAGCCCTGCTCGCTGACGTCATCGATGAAGTCGCCGACGGTGCGCCTGTGCTGGTTGTAGTAGTCGGACTGCTTCTTCAGCTTGGCCATGACGCGGGCCGGGTCTTCGTCGGTCCAGTCGCTCAGCATCACCACGTAGTCGCGGTCGTACTGGAAGGGTTCCGGCTCCTTCGGGTCGATCACCAGGGGGCCGTACACGCCCACCTGTTCCTGGAAGCCGGAATGGCTGTGGTACCAGTAGGTGCCGTGCTGCTTAACCTGGAAGCGGTACTCGTACATGCCATCCGGGGCGATGCCGGCGAAGCTGAAGCCCGGCACGCCGTCCATGTTGGCCGGCAGGATGATGCCGTGCCAGTGGATGGAGGTCTCCTCGTCCAGGCGGTTGCGCACCCGCAGGGTCACGGTGTCGCCCTCGCGCCAGCGCAGCAGCGGGCCGGGCAGGGTGCCGTTGATAGTCTTGGCGAGTCGCGCCTTGCCGGTGAGGTTCACCGGCGTCTCGCCAATGAACAGGTCGAATTCGGTGCCGCTGAGCACCGCAGGCGCGCCCGGGCTGGTCACCGCCCAGACGGGCGTCTTCCACAGCCCCAGGCCACCAAGTATGCCGCCAGCGGCCAGGCCTTTGACGAAGGTCCGCCGCGAGGTTTTGCACTGCATGCCGTTTCAATCCAGTCAGTCGAAAGAGGCACCGCGCAGCACTCTCGCTGCGCGGTTCGAGTGCAAAACTCTCATATCCGGCGCCGACGGGTGATTACATTTCTGTCAGGCAGGGGCGCGGATGGGCCTGTGCAGGACGGCGCGGGCGGCGTTCCGCGAGCGCAACGCTACCCATCTGCGGATTGCCGGATATCGCGTTGCCCGCCCCGAGCTGCAAATGACGCCAGCTCACTCCCCATCCCTGGGCTATCGTTTTCAGACGGCAGCGGTAGGGCGCGCGCCTTTGCCTGGTTCAGGACAACCACCTTTCTGCGGGAGAAGCACCATGCCCATCCGCAACCGTTTCAGTGCCTTTTTGCTTGCTTTGCTGGCCTGTAGCGGCACCCCGTCCATGGCCGCCACGGATGCCGGCATCTCCGCAGCCGAAGACGACACTGGCCCCAGCGCCGGTGTCTCCGCCGCGCCCGAAGCCGCTCCGGCGCCCACCGCCCAGCCCCCGGCGACCCAGGCCGTGTTCAAGCCCGAAGAGCTCGACCAGATGATGGCGCCGCTGGCCCTCTACCCGGACTCCCTCCTGGCCCAGGTGCTGATGGCCGCCACCTATCCCGGCAACGTGGCCGACGCCGTGGCCTGGTCCAAGGCGCACCCGGATGTCAGTGGCGACGCTGCCGTGAAGCAGGTGGCCAACCAGCCCTGGGACCCCAGCGTTCAATCCCTGGTGGCCTTCCCCCAAGTGCTCGCCACCCTCGGCCAGGACCCGGCATGGGTGCAGCGCGTCGGCGATGCCTTCCTCGCCCAGCCCAACGACGTGATGGACTCCGTCCAGCGCCTGCGGCGCCAGGCCCAGGCCGCCGGCAACCTGCAATCCAACGAACAGCAGAAGGTCACGGTGCAGGAGGCGCCGCCGCCCACTTCCACCACCACCGTGGTGCAACCGGCTGCCAGCACCCAGACCATCGTCATCGAGCCCGCCAACCCGCAAGTGGTCTACGTGCCGAGCTATAACCCCACGGTGGTCTACGGCACCTGGGCCTATCCGTCCTATCCGCCGCCTTACTACCCGCCGCCGCCCAGCTACGGCTACCCCATCGCCACTGGCCTGGCGGCGGGCCTGGCCTTCGGCGTCGGCGTGGGCATCGTCAACTCCCTCTGGGGCGACTGCGACTGGGGCGGTGGCGACGTCGATATCGACGTCAACAAGTACAACAACATCAACACCAACCGGCAGATCGACCGCAGCCAGAACAAATTCGTCCACAACCCGGTCAACCGTGATGGCGTGCCCTACCGCGACAATCGCAATCGCCAGCAGAACGGCCTGCGCATGTCCGGCGGCGAACAGCGCCAGGCCCTGCGTGGCTATGATGCCCAGCGCACCGCCGAGCGCCAGCGTGCCAGTCAGAGCCTGCAGCAGCGCGGCATCCAGGCCCCGGCCGCCAGCAACCAGCAAGCCCGCGAAAGGGCCCAGGCCGCCACCCGCGATCTGCGCAATGAGCCCCAGGCACGCCAGCGTGCCCAAGCCACCACCCAGCAGCGCCAGCGTGCCCAGTCCAGCGCCCAGCAGCGCCCGCGCGCGCAGAACAACCAGCAAGTGCGGCAGCAGGCCCGCCAGCAGCAAACGGCTGCCCGGCAGGGGCCGCGCAACAACGCCTTCGCCGGCGCCCGCCAGCCGTCACAGTCCCGAATGTCCGCCAGCCGGGGCGAGGCCAGTCGGCAATCCGCCGCGCGCCCCCAGAAGGCATCCGCTGGCCGACAAGTGCAAAGACCCGCCCACTCGCCGTCACGGGGCGGCGGCGGCCGCCGTCGTTGAGAGGAACTCGACATGACAGTGCTTTTCCGCAGCTTCGCCCTTGCCTTGCTGGCCCTGCTGACCCCGCTGTGCTGGGCGCAACAGGCCTTTCCCACTCCGGAGGCCGCCGCCGAAGCCTTCGTCGCCGCCCTGGGCACGGAAAAGGCCGACGAAGGTCGCCTGGCCGCCCTGCTGGGCGCCGACTGGAAGGACTTCATCCCCATCAAGGGCATCGAGCGTGGGGACGTGGACGCCTTCCTCTCCCATTACCGTGACAAGCACGGCATCCAGGCCGGTCCCAAGGGGCACGCGCACATAGTGGTCGGCAACGACCCCTGGACCCTGCCCATCCCCCTGGTCCAGGGCAAGGATGGCTGGAGCTTCGACGCCAAGGCTGCTGGCGAGGAAATCCGCCTGCGCCGCATCGGCCGCAACGAACTGGCCGCCATCCAGGCCGCCGAGGCCTACCACGACGCACAGATGGACTACGCCGAAGTCGACCGCAACGGCGATGGCGTGCTCGAGTACGCACAGAAATTCATCAGCAGCGATGGGCAGTTCGACGGCCTCTATTGGCCGGAAGAGGAGGGCCTGGAAGAAAGCCCGCTGGGCCCGCTGTTCGGTGACGAGAAGCGCGGCGACGACTGGCACGGCTACCACTTCCGCATCCTCACCGCCCAGGGTCCCTCGGCGCCCGGTGGCGCCTACAACTATATGCTGGGTAACGCGATGAGCCGGGGCTTCGCCCTCGTCGCCTGGCCTGCCCGGTACGGCGACAGCGGCGTGATGAGCTTCATGATCAGCCACGAAGGCCAGATCTTTCAGAAAGACCTCGGCCCCGACAGCGAAAAGATCGCCCTGGCCATGACCCGCTTCGACCCCGACAGTAGCTGGGATGAAGTCCAGACCCTGGCCGCGAAATGAGTCCTGCGGGCGTTGTCCCGGCTGGGGCAATCCAGCAAGGACTCAAGGCAATGGGGAATCGGCAGGGCTTAAACGAAAAAGCCGCAGGGTGCCATGGGCACCCTGCGGCTCTTGTATAAGGTCGGGCTTCCTTGCCCGCCCACGCTTACCAGGAGGCGAGCGCGGGATTCAGTCGGGCAGGAGCCTTGGCTTCAGCGCGGTTAGCGGCCCACTTGACCAGCAGGGTCATGGCGGCGAAACCAAGGCAGATGAGCACCGGGTAGGCGACCATGATTTCGCCCAGGGAGTACTTCCAGCTCAGCGGACGGGCGATACCCAGCATCGCACCGTAGAACCAGGACACCCCGGAAACGACGCCCGAGAACAGCGCGATGGTGCGGGCATTGATATCAAGCTTGAGCAGGCTGCCGGCCTTGTCCATCGCAGGCATTACCACGCTGTGCAGCACCCACCCGTTGATGGTCAGGAGTACGACGACCAGGATCTTGGACTGCAGCTTGGGGTTGAGGAAGTACATCGCGCCCTTCTGCGAGTAGTCCAGCGCCAGGATGCCGATACCGGTCACCCAGAGTGCGGCCAGCGCAAGCAGCACGGTCTTCTTCAACATGTGCAGGTGTTCCTTGTCGGCAGCGGTCGAATCCGTGCCCTGGAACAGTTGCTTGATCATGGCGATATCGCTGGTCAGCACCAGGCCGATGGCCACGCAGCAAGCGATGAGGTGGGCGTAAACAACCCCCATCCGGGTCAGCTCCATGGTTACGGGCTGTTGAAGCACGGAAGCGATAAGGTGAAAAAGCTCCATGATTTACCTCTTTCTAACAATTTAAGCGGCTGTACTGATGCAACAGCGGCATTGGAATTATGAGTTTGTATGTTCGCCATTTACCGCGAACGAAAGGCCCTGTTCGGAAGATGCGACACCTGGGTTGCAGGCGTACATCTGCCATATGCCTTTTTTCGAAACGAGAAAGCCCCTGCACATGAACTTGTGCATGCGGAGTCGTTCCGGGTTTTCCAAAAATGGTAGTCGCGCTATCGATGGTGTTAATGACAGGGCACGACTGAATCGCCGGGCCATAATAATCGCAACATGCGGATTTTGCTCAAAAAACGATCAAAACCCCGACCAGTGGCGCTGCCGCCGATGGTTATAACAGCCCTGCAAAATGTGTGGGATCGCCTCTAAATCGGTGGTTTCCGGAAGGCCTCACCCCCTTCCAGGCACCGCGAAAATTTCGGGTATCGATAGATGACAAATAAGCCATTTAGTGGCCTATTTGCCACTTATATACATGCGGCGATGAAGGTTCCCCCTGGTGACCCAGACCACGAAATCCATCTGAATCCGGCCTCCACCCCTCACGAAATCACTCCCCTGTAGGAGCGAATTCATTCGCGAAATGCCCCGTAGGGGCACCCTCACGAGAATCCCCTGCGCCCGTGCAGATAGCCTTCCAATGGTTCCGGTTGGTCAGCCAACCCCCTTGGCCGCCGATTGGTAACCGCTGCCCGACGAGAGGGAAATCCCCGCCTGGGGAACCGGTTCAGGGGCATCTAAAGTGTTGGGTAATCGCGTTGTGCCATTAGTGCTGTGCCAGCGCATGCACCTGAACCGGGCAGTCAGCCCAGGAAAGGAAGCAGCAATGATGAAGGCGCTCCTCCATGCGTTCTGGGCTTGCGCTGTCGGCACATTGCTGCCGGGCTTCGCACAAGCTACGCCTTGGCCGTTCCTGGTATTCGAAGACGATTTCCACGTCCTGGAGGGCAGTGAGCTGCAGATTGAAAACATGCCCAGGACCACCAACCAGCAAGGCTTCGGCAATTGCTTCGCGCATTCTGCGGCCATGATCTTCAACTTCTACGCATGCAGGTCCCACGGGATCGATTGCCCAAGTGCGCCAACGGGCCTACTGGCATCGACCCTCGATATGACCCGCTTCGGTTCCATGCCCGATGGCGAGCCGGACTATCCGTCTTCCTACAGCAGAATCGATGAGGGCGGCTCAGGAGCGCTGGCCTTGCATATTTCGACTGTCCTCGTCGGCACGGTTGCCAGCGAAGCCTGCTTCCCCTCGCAGACCCTGTACAAAGACATGGTCGCTACCGACCAGACGCTTACCCAGGATCAACTGCTCATGCAGCGGAACAATCTCGAACGCCTGAAAGAGTTCTATGAGGCCTACCGGGGTATCGTTCCGCCTTGTGCCGACTGTCCCCTGGACGATGTCGGCCCGGTTCTGGAATTCAGCCAGTTGAGCAACGCGCAGCCCACCGCGGAGCAACTGTATCGAGCGCTTGGCGAGGCTTCGTTCGGAGCCTTCCTGGAGCGAGCTATTTTCCCCGAACCCTGCAGTGAAACCGAAGGCAGAGCCCATTTCGAGTTCAAGGACTCCATGGTTTTCAACTTCTACCCAAGGGCCGAGAAGCAGCGAAACTATGCGTCGGTCATGGCTGCCATAAAGAAGTCCATCAGGGCGAACAATCCTGTGCTTCTTCAGAATGTCTGCGTCAAGGAAGAGGGCGAGAGTTGCTTCAAGGGGGATGAGAATGGCCACTCCGTGGTCATCTATGGCTATCGCCGCATGTGTGCCGACGATGAAATCGAGTGTTACGACGCCCTGCGGATAAAGAACAGTTGGGGTGAGCAGTGGCAGCGGGAACACGATGACGGCTGGGTTGCCGCTGGGGAAATGCTGGATTCGACGGGCTACCGGAAAGGCATCTTGAGTTGGCTCGATTTTGCCGGGACGGACAAAGGGCAACGAGCTTCTCGATAATTCGTGAAGCCCTTGTTTTCTGTCTGCCACCGGCCAACCCACTTCCTGTAGGCGCGAACTCATTCGCAAAGGGCTGCAGAGCCGCCCCGTAGGTTGGGCTGAGCCTGCGAAGCCCAACAAACCCAACCACCATGCTCATGTCTTGCCGGGCCTCGCGCTTCCCCGCGCCACAAGGGCAGGGCGCGGCAATGCTCCGTTGCCGGCACGCAGTTCCCGACTGGCCGCTGCAGTGCTTTCAGCAGCTCCTCATCGTCCTGCACGGCCTGCGCCGCCAATTCGAACATCAGGTACGCATCCACCAGCAGATGCTCCACCTGCACCAGCCGAAACCTGCCCAGGTCACGAAAGGCCGCAGGCGGCGAACTGGCATTCACCTCCCGCACCTGCTCGGGGAAGTCCGACAGCCTGGGAAAACGCGCTGTACGCCTCATGCCAAGCCTCTCGGACCTTGCGATTCCATCGCCCGGTCGTGGGCCGCCTCGTAGAGCGTGCGGGCATCGGCCAGCAACAGGCTGATCACGAAGGACAGGCGCGCGGCCTCCCGCTGCGCGAAGTCCGCGTTCTCGCTCTGCTCGATCATCTGCAGCAGGTCCAGCACCGCATGCATGCGCTGCTGGGCGGTTTCGAACAGGTGACTGGGGCAGGCCTGCGCATTGAAGAACATCACATCGTGGTAGGGCTGGGCGGGGGAGGGGAAGGCTTTGAAGTCACGCATGGCGTACCTCCGGGGTGGAGGTAGTGGCGAGGCTGAAGATGGCGCGAAGGCGCGCGTGGGTAAAAGGCGGGAAACGCATGTCCGTTGCTCCCTTCGTATCCAGAGGAGCCGCCACCCCCCGTTTCGACTCGGCATAAGGTGGCGGGCCGTGCGGAGGTCGAAATACCGGTTACGAAGGAACCCGGCCAGGCCGAGGCCTGCCCCGCACGGCCCACCATAGATGCACGAAAGTTACAGGCAGAAAAAAGCGCCTTTGCTTTGTGGCTATGGCGCTACCGCGCCTTCGTAGAAATCACACCGGGTTTCGACCCCCGGTCACGGGATTGACCGTGACGGGGCCGGACTCTAACGAGGGCGCTTGTAGGCCCTCAAGGCTAAAGAGGTGTGGGAAATTTCTCTGTAGGACGGTTTGAAAGGAGTACAGAAAACGCCGTAGGAAAAGGCCTTCACCGTGCGTCGCCGTGACCTCAGCCAGCCGACACAAGGTAGCCTCGAAACCCAGGTGAAACTGGTCAAAAACTATAATGACAATGCGGGGGTAAAGCTGGGGGGACCATGCAGGAGGGCTGCCATGCGCATCCTCAAGCTACTCATTCTCCTCCTCGCCTGCGCCGCAGGCGGCCAAGCCCTCGCCGGCCAACCCATGCCCACCACCGGCAGCAGCGACCCGCTCCTGCTCGCCTGGAACAATGGCAACCACGGCGGCCGCCACTTCAACAAACACCACCATCACGGCTTCAAGCACAGACACTTCCGCCGTCACGACCACTTCTACGGCCACCGCCCGCACTTCATCGTCACCCCCAGGTACTACGGCGGCATCATCGTGGGCCCGCAGCCGTACTACTACCGCCCCTACTACCGCAGCCCGCGCGTCGTGATTCAGTTCTACGATCCGAGGCTGGGGATATTTGTGGGGTCGGAGATTAGAGATTATTGAGGGGATGTTTGGCGGGGCTGACTCTTGGAGTCAGCCCCGGGGATGCGGGGGCTGCTTTCGACCCGAAGCTACCTATCAGGTCAGGCAGTAACCGGCCAAAGGCAGGCGCTGCATAGTGCCTATTGAATCTAGGCTTAGCTATATCACCCCGTACTGGCGTGAATCTTCCAGGCAATGAAGGCCGCGAAAGGCGCCAACAGCATGAGGCTACCTAGCGCCACGGCCCAGCCCCAAGCAAAACCGCGTTCGCCCTTGAAGCGGCCGCCGGTCAGCGCCTTGAGGATCAACACACCGATGCGATGGGCCAGAACGGTGAAAAGGATGTCAGCGAGGAAGTCCATTTCGTGGCCTTGAGCTTTTTGTTGAAAGGCGGATTTCGACCCGAAGCGGACCTGCGGTGTTTGTTACCTCTGCCTCGTCATTCGGCAAACCGTACTTTCCGGTCTAGTCTTGTTCGATGTCGTCTTTTCCGAAAGCGTGTCTAAAGCCACAGCCACCTAGACCTCGGCGAGGAATGTTGTCCGACATAGGCACGGAAGTTGTGCGACAGGAAAGTCGTCTAATAGTAGTTGGGCTGTAGTAAAGGAGACACGCATGAAGCAGCTACAAAAGACGACGATCGACGAGTTCAAAGCGGACTTCCGAGGGGATGTACTTCTCCCTGACGACGGGGGCTACAACGAGGTGCGGCAAATCTGGAATGCCACGATCGACCGTAGGCCAGCGCTGATCGCCCGCTGCACGTCGCCAGAAGATGTCGTCCAGGCCGTCAAGCTCGCACGCAACCAAAACCTGCTCGTCTCAATCCGGGGAGGCGGGCACAACATCGCGGGCAATGCCGTTTGCGACGACGGCCTCATGATCGACCTCGCGCTGATGAAGGGCGTCCAGGTGGACCCGAGCGCCCGCCGGGCAACCGTCGAGCCCGGTTGCACCCTCGGTGAGTTCGACGCCGCCGTACAAGCGCATGGCCTCGCCACGCCGCTGGGCATCAACTCGACCACGGGCGTGGCCGGCCTAACCCTCGGTGGTGGCTTCGGCTGGCTGAGCCGGAAGTACGGCATGACCATCGACAACCTGCTCTCCGCGGATGTCGTTACGGCAGATGGCAGTCAGGTGCACGCTAGCGAAACGGAAAACGCTGACCTCTTCTGGGGACTGCGTGGTGGCGGTGGGAACTTCGGCATCGTTACCCGCTTCGAGTTTCAGCTTCATCCCGTCGGGCCGGATGTGCTGAGCGGGCTCATCGTCTTTCCGTTCGACCAGGCGAAATCGGTGCTCACGCAGTTCGCCCGTTTCACCGAGACAATGCCGGATGACCTCAACGTCTGGATAGTTACTCGGAAGGCGCCCCCGCTACCCTTCCTGCCCGCGGACGTCCACGGTAAAGAGATGGTCGCACTTGCCCTGTTCTATGCGGGCGACCCCACGCAGGGCCAAAAGCTCATCGAGCCGCTCCGCGGATTCGGCACGGCGCTTGGCGAGCACATCGGCGTGCAGCCGTACACCGACTGGCAGCAGGCCTTCGATCCCCTCTTGACGAAGGGTGCGCGCAACTACTGGAAGTCGCACAACTTCTCGCGGCTCAGCGACGGCGCGATCGACGCCATCATCGAATATGCCGGTAAGCTCCCGTCTCCCCAGTGCGAGATCTTCGTCGGCACGATCGGCGGCCA
The DNA here is from genome assembly GCF_029871245.1 of Pseudomonas sp. BN102. Taxonomy (GTDB): domain Bacteria; phylum Pseudomonadota; class Gammaproteobacteria; order Pseudomonadales; family Pseudomonadaceae; genus Metapseudomonas. The sequence continues at coordinate 93,069 of NZ_SSON01000067.1, forward strand.
GACGGCCCGCGTAGCGCCCGAGGCAATGGCCTACTCGAGCCGAGACGCAAACTATGTGATCAACGTGCACGGCCGCTGGGAGTCGGCCGCCGAGGACGAGCGCTGCATTGCCTGGGCGCGCGAGTTCTTCGCCAAGTCGCAGCCGTTCGCCAGCGCGGGCGCGTACATCAACTTCCTTACCCAAGACGAGACAGACCGCGTCGCGTTCGCTTACGGAGCGACGTACAACCGACTGGTGGAGCTCAAGAAAAAGTACGACCCGATGAACTTCTTCCGGATGAACCAGAACATCAAGCCGGTCTGAGACGAGGTCATACGCCTAACAACCGCATGCACCTGACCGCCGCAAGCGAGCTCGCGGTTCCCTCGGGCCGCTGGCCCGAGGCAGCAGGTGATGCGGAGCGTTAGACCCGTATAGCCGCACGACCACGCTGGGCCGCTGGGCGGCCAAGAGCAATGGCGCTTTTGTGACAAGTGCCGGGTGATGTTCCGAAACGGCGAGGCAAATAAAGGAACCTGTACGGCGGGCGGTGCTCATGACGCACAGGGCTTTAACTTCAAGCTCGACTACACGTCCTGAGCAAGCATCGGCTCCAGCCAGCATCACCGATCCGACAGGAATAAGACCACATAGCGACTATCGACACTTGTCAGAGCCTAACAACCGGTGCAGCGGACGGCGCTCCGCCGCCGCTGAACCGGAGTGTTAGCCAACGACCGCTATTGGCTGATTCTGTTGAAAAGGTCGGTGCCGTCTCGGTTCGCTTGCACAAAACCGAGAAAACGTCCAATTGAGGCGTTGCTACACGAAATCTGGAGCAGTTCGGTGTCGGCATTAGCTCGGATTTCAACGTCAGCCGCCCACTTTCGCACGCAGAGTATGTGGAGGGCGTTTTTCAACAGAATCAGCCGAGAGCAGCCATTAATAGAAAACTCGGAAAGTATCTGCCGACTTGCGCGCATGTCACTCACCCCATCGGACTAAACCCATTCCCGGAACTGCAATACCTTTGCTCCATCTTCCTGCTCCAGGCCTCCCGATCACTTTCCCAGCGCAATTCCCAGGCTCGCACTTTTCTTTGAAGAACTGCTTCGCCCCTTTACGGCATTCGCGGTAGTCGATCGAGCCGCGTTTGTGGTTGGCGCAAACACTGGCGCCGTCGATGCGGTTGTTGAACACCTTCCATGCGGCCAGGTACTGGCCGCCGCCACTCCATTTCCTTACCCACTGTGCGTCCTGCTCGTAGCTATTGCGGGCCTAGTTGCTGTTGCTGGTCCGTTCTTCCCGCTCGTTGCGCAAGCGCTCCATGTATTCGGCGGGGCGTACTCGATGGGGGCTTGGGCGATGGGCTGGGGATTCTGGTTTAGCCATTTACCCAGCGGGCCGTGCTGGAGCAGCAGGTAAAGAGTGGCGCTGATAACGCAGAAGACGCCGGCGACATTTAGCAGGGAGGAAGGAAGTGCGGAGTGGCGGGAACGGGGACGCAGGATGCGTTTACGGACGGGCTCCGGGGCATCGTTCCAGCGGTTGTCGTTCCAGTCGTCCCTGTTGGCCATGGCAATCATTTTTTCACCTGAATCCATATGGCGGGAGCTTTGTATGCAAAGCCCTACATGTGGTCGGGAGAATAATCGGGCTGATGCTGAGTGGCCAGTATCTGGCGTTGCACTTTGGTCGGGGTAATGCGGGGCGAGTGGGGCGGGGAAGTGGAGTGGTCAGCCTCGGCGGCTAAAGGCTCGCCGCCGCAGCCGGGTCGATGCACTGGCAGGGCGGGAGGCGGCTCCGGCGTTCATCTCCACCGGAGCCGCCATCCTCATACGCGTGAGATGGCCTCGACTTTCAGCAGGTATCTTTCGTCCAGGCGCTGGATCTGGGCTGGTGCAGGTTGCGCAGAAATCCAGAGGAGCGGTCATCCCAGAAAAGGCCAAGTAAGTGCCATTCAAATCTGTCCCCTTTCCTATTGGAAATAACAGTAGTTCGCCTAATTATAAAAGCCTGCAACACACCTCTTTCGGATTTTACTTACCATTAAACTTATCGAAGCACCCTGAAAAAGGTTGGCAACAGTCTTCCCATTTCGATTTTGGCGCTTGGATATCCCAATAACGAGGAGAACAGCCATGAACCTGAGTCGCTTTAAGCGCTATCCGCTGACGTTCGGTCCTTCTCCCATAATGCCGTTGAAACGCCTCAGCGCTCACCTGGGCAGCAAGGTGGAGCTGTATGCCAAGCGTGACGACTGCAACAGTGGCCTGGCCTTCGGCGGGAACAAGACGCGCAAGCTCGAATACCTGGTCCCTGAAGCCATCGACCAGGGATGCGACACCCTGGTTTCCATCGGCGGTATCCAGTCGAACCATACCCGCCAGGTAGCCGCCGTCGCCGCTCACTTGGGCATGAAGTGCGTGCTGGTACAGGAGAACTGGGTGAACTACTCGGACGCTGTGTACGACCGGGTTGGCAACATCGAGATGTCGCGCATCATGGGCGCTGAGGTGCGGCTGGATGCGGCGGGCTTCGACATCGGCATCCGGCCCAGCTGGGAGAAGGCCATGGCCGATGTGGCCGAGCAAGGCGGTAAACCGTTTCCGATTCCGGCGGGTTGTTCGGAACATCCCTACGGCGGCCTGGGGTACGTCGGCTTTGCCGAGGAAGTGCGGCAGCAGGAAGCGGAACTGGGCTTCAAGTTCGACTACATAGTGGTCTGCTCGGTTACCGGCAGTACTCAGGCCGGCATGGTGGTCGGCTTCGCCGCAGACGGCCGCTCGCAGCGCGTCATCGGCGTCGACGGCTCGGCCACGCCAGAGAAGACCAGGGCGCAGATTCTGCGCATCGCCCGCAACACTGCCGAACTGGTCGAACTAGGCCGCGAGATCACAGAAGACGACGTGGTTCTCGATACCCGCTTCGCCTACCCGGAATACGGCCTGCCCAACGAGGGTACGCTGGAAGCCATCCGACTCTGCGGGCGCCTCGAGGGTGTGCTGACGGACCCGGTCTACGAGGGCAAATCCATGCATGCAATGATCGAAATGGTCCGCCGGGGCGAGTTCCCCGAAGGTTCCAGGGTGCTATACGCGCACTTGGGCGGGGTGCCTGCGCTGAATGCATACAGCTTCTTGTTCCGCAATGGCTGAGCGAGGGTAATAGGGGACAGACCACGGTTAACTCTTCCGAATGGGTGAAATCGTGGTCTGTCCCCTATTTGTTGTAGTCATCCAAGTTGAGCGGTCTTCCACGATGGGGATAACCATCCTAAATCGCTGTGTTGCAATTACCTTGATAAGGCACTATGCGGTCGGCGGAGTCGAAGTCGAAAATAGAGCGCCAGGGTTCTACGTCTTCATAAATAACTATTTTGCCCAGGTTCATTGGGTCGGCTCGGCTAGGACCGGCACCAATGAGTGCTTGATCATCGGTGGTACTCGGATCGCTGTCGCGATCAAAGAGCAGGAATCCCAGCGAGTTCTCGCCCTTGTAAGCTTCTGGCCTGGGGCGTTGCTTCCGATATATCGATGCCTTTTCTCCTTCTTCCGCAACCTTCGGCACGAATTTCTTTGGGTTGCCGTTCGGGAAGACAATGTTTCCGTTCACGTATGCTTGGAGCAATTGGTCACTGGCATCGAAATCGACCGATATGTTCCAGCGCCAAATGTAGTAATGGCATAAATCAATATCGTAGATGTATTTCTCGATACTGGAATCGCCTTCCTTGACCTTTAGTGTTGCGCTCCCTTCTTCTACAAATATGCGCCGGACATTTTCGCGAGAAGATCCAAGCGGGGCTTGCGACCTGATCAGTGACGACATGTCATCGAGCGTTTCGACTGATTCGAAGGAGAATGTTGGTTCAGCGCAAGCTGCTTTAGTTCCGCATAAAACAAGCAAGAGCACGAAACTGGCAGAACAGAATTTGCCCATGGGAACTCCGGCATTTCAGTCGTCTCTGTCGGCGATGGCAATCCTTCTGCCTGAGTCCGTGCGGGTTGTATGAAAAGCCCTATGTCTGGGTACGAGACTAGTTGGGGTAATGCCAAGTGGCCAGTACCTGGCGTTGTACGTTGGACGGGGGATTTGCGAGGCGGGGCAGAGCGGGGGAGGAAGCAGGCGCCGCCAGGCGGCGGCGCCTTGGGACCATCAGTCCTGGCGGCTGGTGACTTCCAGCAGGTGGTAGCCGAACTGGGTTTTCACCGGGCCTTGCACGACGTTCAGCGGGGCGCTGAAGACGACCGCGTCGAATTCCTTGACCATCTGGCCGCGGCCGAAGGAACCGAGGTTGCCGCCGTCGCGGCTGGAGGGGCAGGTGGAGTGTTGTTTGGCGATTTCAGCGAAGTCGGCGCCGGCTTCGATGGCGGCTTTGAGTTCGTTGCACTTGGCTTCGGTGGCAACCAGGATGTGGCGGGCAGTGGCTCGGGCCATGGTGGGGTAACTCCTTTCAATTGAGGTTGCAGAGCCTAGCGGAATCGGTGGGTGATTCAAGGCTATTTGTCTGGTGGAAGGTGTGTGCGGGGGGGATTGTCGGCCGGTCCTGCGGGCCGGTTGGCGAATGAATTCGCCCCTACAGCAGACTCGGCCTGGGTTGGAGGATGCGCTGTGCGCACCGCCTCCTGCGGTTGGGTGTAATCCGTAGTTGGCCCTGGCTGCAATCGGTGCGCATGGCGCACCCTACCGCGCAGCCTTGTGCCCCGCGAAGGCCAGCCCGCAGGGCGGGCATGGCCGGTGGGTGGGGTCAGGCGAAGACGAAGTCGTCTGCGTTGATGTTGGCGGCGGGGACGCCGGTCAGGGTGATGCTGCCAATTTCGCCGTTGGCGTCGGCGGTCACCGTGATCCGGGTGCTGCCGGAGAAGTCGGCGATGGTGAGGGCGGCGAAGGTCTGGCCGCTGGCGCTGAGGTCGAGTTTTTCGACGCCGTCTTCGAAGTCGAATATTTCGTCATTCCCCCAGATCGCGCCGAACTTGAACTGGTCCGTTCCGGCGGGAGATCCGAAGAGGACGTCACCGACCATGAAGTCGCGGACGTTGCTGCCCACCAGCACGTCGGCGCCTTCACCGCCTTGCATCACGGCACCAGTGGCACCTGCGGTCAGGGTGTCGTTGCCGGCGTCACCGTTGAGGTTTGAGCCGAAGGGGTCGTTGCCGCCGAACAACTGGTCATCGCCATCGCCGCCATTGGCATTGGCGAATTCCTGCACGATCAGGGTGTCGTTGCCGGTCCCGCCGAACAACTCGTCGAAGCCCGGACCGCTGTCGATGGTGTCGTCACCGCTGCCGCCATCGAGGAAGTCGGCCCCTTCCAGGCCGAAGATCTGGTCATTGCCGCCCAGGCCGAAGATGCGGTCGTCGCCGTTGGTACCGGTAAGAACGTCATCGCCGTCGGTACCGGCGGTGATGAAGGTGGTGTTGTTGCCGAAGTCCCCCTCCGTCAGGTTGTGCGTGCCCAGCAGGCGCAGGGTGAAGTCGGCGTTGTCGAGCAGGCCGTCGTCGTTCTCGTCAGCGATCAGCCAGGTGCTGTTCTGGTGAAAGGTATAGAGCAGGTCGGTCACGCCGTTGCCGCCACCCACCAGCACCGCGCCCAGATTCGGGTTGATGTCCACCAGGCCGCGGAAGAAGAACTCATCGCGCAGCTCCAGGGTGTCGCCGCCGTCCACGCCGGCGCCCTGGAAGTCGGTCAGGGTATCGAAGGTGGCGAACGGCGAACTGGGGTTGAAGCTGCCGAGGAAGAAAATGAACTCGTCGTCGCCGGCGTCCCCCGAGAGTTGGTCTGCACCGGCATCGCCTTCGATGCGGTCGTTGCCGTTGCCACCCGACAGGCTGTCGTTGCCGTCGTCGCCGAAGAGTTCGTCCGCGCCATCTTCGCCGAAGATGCTGTCATTGCCGTCGCCGCCGAAGAAGTCGTCGTTGCCAGTGCCGCCGAACAACTGGTCGTTGCCGGCATCGCCATCGAGGGTATCGTTGCCGTCACCGCCATTGACGATGTCGTTGCCAGCGCCGCCGGACAGGGTGGTGTCGTTGCCGGCGCCACCGTTGATGATGTCGTTACCCTCGTTGCCGACCAGCAGGTCGCGGTCGGCATCGCCGTTGAGAATGTCATTGCCGGCGCCGCCGGTGAGGCGGTCGATGCCCTGGCCGCCGTTGAGGGTGTCGTTGCCGTCGCCACCATTGACGATGTCGTTGCCGCCATTGCCATTGATCACGTCGTTGCCGCCCAGGCCGAAGATGGTGTCGGGATCATTGGTGCCATCGATCACATCGCCGCCTTCGGTGCCGGGCAGGACGAAGTCGGTGGTGCCGAAGTCGCTCCTGACGAGGTTGTGGATGCCATCCAACTGCACGGCGAAGTCACTGGCGTCGAAAATGCCGTTGTCGTTGGAGTCGGCGAACAGCAGGGTGCTGGCGGCGCCAACGGCGTAGAAGACCTCGGTGAAGTTGTTATTGCCGAAACCGAGGCTGGTCCCCGCGGTGGGTATGCCATTGTGGGCGCCCTGGAAGACCAGGCGCCTGGAGAAACTGGAGAGACGCAGGATGTCGCCGCCGACCAGGCCCGAGCCTTCGAAGTCGGTGACATGGTCCAGGCTCGGGGAGCTGGACTCGTCACCGGTTGCCACGGACCAGAAGAAGGTGTCGACGCCGATGCCGCCGGTGAGGAGGTCGGCGTCGAGCCCGCCGGTGAGGCTGTCGTTGCCGTTGCCTCCGAGGAGTGTGTCGTTGCCGCCGTCGCCGGAGAGGTCGTCGTTTCCGTCACCGCCGTCGATCGTGTCATTGCCGCCGAAGCCGAACAGGAAGTCGTTGCCGGCCAGGCCGGTTATCAGATCGTCGTCATCAGTACCGAATAGAAAGTCGTCATCTGGGGTGCCGGGGATAGTAGCCATGGATCATTCCTCCATCAGTGGAAAGAGCGAACCGCTACGACTGGTTCGGGCGTAGGTATAGACAGTCATTCTCGAATGGCGTGGGCCACCGGATGCCCGGTCCGGCCCGGGAGGGCTAGCCATGCCGCGCTTCATATGATCGCGACTGACTGGCGCGGGCGGCCGGCGATGCCCGGCGGCATGGCGGGGGGACACCCCTTGTTACATTTGCCCGGATTGCGCCTGGACCATCAGCCAGTCCACCAGTTCGCGCAGCTGAGGGCTGGGCGCGGGGCGTTCCGGGTAGACCAGGAAGTAGGCGCCGCCGGTGGGCACCTTGAGGTCGAAAGGGGCCACCAGGCGGCCGGTGGCGAGGTCTTCGCCGATCAGCGCCCAGTCGCCCAGTGCCACGCCATTGCCCTGGGCAGCGACGGAAAGGGCGAGGTCGAGGGTGTCGAAGTGGTGCCCGCTGCCGAGCTTGCCGAGGGTGACGCCGGCGGCAAGGAGCCAGGTTTTCCAATCCTGTTCGTCGCGGGTGGGGTGCAGCAGGGTGTGCCGGGCCAGGTCGGCGGCGCTGGTCAGCGGCACGGGGCCGGTCATCAACTGCTGGGAGCACACGGGGGTGAGCTGCTCATCGAACAGGTGGTGGGCGACCTGGGCACTGCCGGGCTGGGTGCCGTAGATCACCGCGGCGTCGAACTCTTCGCGGCGAAAATCCACGCCGTACTGCACGGTGGTGGTGAGTTCCACCGGTACGTCCGGACGTTCGGCCTGCCATTGCATCAGCCGCGGCAGGAGCCAGCGCATCACGCAGGTGGGGGCCTTGAGTTGCAGCGCTTCGCGCTTTGCACCCACCTGTTCGACGGCTTCATCGATCAGGGTGAAGACGTGCTGGATGCGCGGCAGCAGCTCGCGGCCCTGAGCGGTGAGGCTGAGGCCCCGCGCCTGGCGCTGGAACAGCGGGTAGCCCAGGTGGCTTTCCAGCCCGGCGATCTGCCGGCTCACGGCGCCTTGGGTGAGGTGCAGCAGCTCGGCGGCGCGGGTGAAGTTGCAGCATTGGGCGGTGACCAGGAAGGTGTGCAGCGCAGGCAGGGGCGGGAGGCGTTTCATCAGGGCAGCCATGACGTGAGGACATGGCAAGTATGACGATTTTTGCCTTGTCATGGCCGCCGCCCGGCGGGTCCAATTGCGCATCCTGCCTGCCCCGGCTCTTGCTGCCGCGCATCGAGTGGCAAGGCGCTCCATCGTCATCCGCGCCGACTGCAGGTTCGGCCGCCCTGAATCAACGGAATCACGCAATGCAGAACACGCTCCCGACCTACACCGAAACCCTCGCAGGCGTTTACATCGACGGCCAGTGGCTGACCGGCGGCGCCGAACTTGCGGTGATCAACCCCGCCACCGAGGCGCCCCTGGCGACTGTCGGCAGCGGTGATGCCGCCAGCGTCGACCAGGCGGTGCAGGCCGCCAGCGTCGCCTTCCCGGCCTGGGCCCGCAGCAGCGGCGCCGAGCGTGGTGCCTGCCTGCGCCGCATTGCCGAGGGCGTGCGCCAGCGCCGCGAGACGCTGATCCAGCTGCAGTCGGCCAACAACGGCAAGCCGTTGTTCGAAGCGGCCATCGATGTAGATGACGTGATCGGCACCTTCGAGTACTACGCGGGCCTCGCTGAAGGCCTGGACGCCCAGCAGGACCGCCCGGTGGAGCTGCCCAGCGAGGACTTCGCCGCGCGCCTGCGCCGCGAGCCCTGCGGCGTGGTGGGGCTGATCGTGCCGTGGAACTTCCCCATGGTCACCACCGCCTGGAAACTCGCCCCGGCCCTGGCCGCCGGCTGCGCCGTGGTGCTCAAGCCCTCCGAGGTGACGCCGCTGCCGGAGCTGGAACTGGCCCGCATCATCCACGACAGTGGCCTGCCAGCCGGCGTGTTCAACCTGGTGTGCGGCACCGGCCTGGCGGTGGGTGCGCCGCTGTCGGCCCACCCGAAAGTGGCGAAGATGTCCTTTACCGGCAGCAATGCCGTGGGCGTACAGGTGATGCAGCGCGCGGCGGAAACCGTGAAGGGCGTGAGCCTGGAGCTGGGCGGCAAGTCGTCGCTGCTGGTGCTGGAGGATGCCGACCTGGAGCTGGCCGTTGAACTGGCTTGCGGTGGCGCCTTCTTCAACGCCGGGCAGATGTGCTCGGCGACCAGCCGTGTGCTGGTGGCCGCGCCGCTGATGGCGGACTTCCTGGCGCGGGTGCAGGCCCGCGCCGAGGCTATCCGCGTGGGTGACCCCTTCGTCGAAGGCGTGGAGATGGGCGCCCTGGTGAACCAGGCGCAGTACCAGCGGGTGCGTGGCCATATCGAGCGCGGTCTGGGGCAGGGGGCACGCCTGGTGTGCGGCGGTGAGCGTCCGGCGGACCTGGAGACGGGCTACTTCCTCCAGCCGACGGTGTTCACCGACGTGCCGAAGGACAGCGCCCTGTGGAACGAGGAAATCTTCGGGCCGGTGCTCTGCGTGCGCAGCTTCGCCAGCGAGGCAGAGGCCATCGAACTGGCCAACGACAGCGAGTTCGGCCTGGTGGCCAGCGTGGTCAGCCGTGACGCCGAAGCTGCCGAGCGCGTGGCCAATGCCCTGCAGGCCGGCATGGTGTGGATCAACTCGCCGCAGGTGATCTTCCCGCAGACCTCCTGGGGTGGCTACAAGCAGAGCAGCATCGGCCGCGAGCTCGGCCCCTGGGGCCTCTCCGCCTTCCAGGAGATCAAGCACGTGGTAAGGGCGGTCTGACCGCCCCGACTTCCATGGTGAGGGCAATCTCACTGTAGGGGCGATTTCAATCGCCAAGCAGGCCGCAGGGCTGCCCGACTGAGCATAGTCGGGGCCGCTACGCGCCCCTTGGCGAATGAATTCGCCCCTACAAAGAGCTCTCACGCTTCACCGATCCACCATCGCGCGTGGGATTGGCTGCGATGGTGGATATGAAGAGCGATATCCACCCTACATCCCGGTCACCCGCTGAGTTTCCGTTTGGGGGCGATTTCAATGTAGGGGCGATTTCAATCGCCAAGCAGGCCGCAGGGCTGCCCCACAAAGCACAGCATGAAACCCGACAAAGCCGCCTTCGGGCGGCTTTGTCATGCCTGGGATCAAGCCATGCGTTGAGGACATGGCTCCGATGACGAATTTTCGATTGTTGCTCCCCCCGGTGCGCCGCAGGATGACCGCGCCGGGCACTTCGCTGCCGCAGCTCCATACAAGAACAAGAGGAGTCCTCAATGGGCGAGCATGATCTGAGCAGAAGAAATTTCATCAAGACGGTAGGTGTCGCTTCGGTGGCGGCCGCCACTCTGTCGATGCCTTTCATCCGGGCCAGCGCCAGCGATACGCGGTTCCAGGGCAAGACCCTGCGCCTGCTGACCTGGTCGGACGACACCGGGCTGGCGGCGCTGCGCAACATCGCGGCCACCTTCGAGGCCAAGACCGGCGCCAAGGTGATCGCCGACCGCACCGGCAGCACCTCGGAAATGGTCGCCAAGCTGAAGGCCGGTGGTGACCGCCCGCAGTACGACATCATCACCCTCGCCGGGGTGGGCGCCGAAGGACTGGCCAGCGCCGGCCTGCTGGAAAAGCCCGACCTCAACCGCATTCCCAACCTCAAGGACGTGCCCGCCCAGTACCAGACCGGCGCCAACGGCCACGGCATCGGCTACCTGCTGTGGTGCAACAGCCTGGTCTACAACACCCGCACCGTGAAGGACGTGCCGGACAGCTACGCCGCGCTCTGGGACCCGGCCTACGAAGGCCGCCTTTTCCTGCCGCCGCCGAACTGGACCGAGGCCATGGACCTGATCATCATCGCCGCCAAGCTGGCCGGTGGTGACGTGCACAACATCGAGCCCGGCTTCAAGAAGCTGGAAGAGCTGAAGGACCGCGTGATGACCCTGGGGGAAAACCCCAACCAGATCGCCGAGCTGTTCCGCACCAACTCGCTGGACATGGGCGGCCTCTACGCCCCGGCCTTCTTCCCCAAGCAGATCCGCGACCCCGCCTACAGCCTGGGCGCCACCTTCGGCATGAAGGAAGGCTTCTACACCGACCTGATGCTCTCGGTCATGCCCAAGCACCGTCCAGGCGATACCGACCTGGCCTACGCCTTCCTCGACCATTCGTTGGACCCGCTGGTGCAGGGCAAGATGGCCGAGGACATCTACAACGGTCCGGTCAATGCCAAGGCGATCATCTCCGCCGAGGCGCGCAAGAGCCCCTTCATCCTCACGCCGGAGCAGATCGCGGAGAAGGCGATCATGCACGACAACGCTTTCCTCGCCACGGTCCACGACCAGTGGATTCGCCGCTACACGGAAATCTTCTCTTCCTGATGCAGCCACGGCGCCTGCCGTGATTCGCGCTGGGCGGTTGGTCTGCGGCCGCCCGCCCCGGTGCGAGGTTTCCCAGTTCTGACGAGACGAGCGATATGGAACACATTGATCTGACCCAACCGGTCGGCGAGGCGCCCCTGCGCCCGGCCAGGGCGGTGACCCCCACGGCGCGGGCCTGGCTCTTCCTCACCCCGTCGATGCTTTTCCTGGCCGTGCTGGTGGCCGCCAGCCTGCTGGTGCTGCGCATGAGCATCGGCGAGAAGGGCGCCGAGTGGAGCGGCTTCAGCCTGGCCAGCTATGCCCAGCTGGCCGAGCCCTACTACCTGAAATCCCTGCTGCTGACCTTGCGCCTGGCCTTCTTCAGCGCGCTGATTGCGGTGGCCCTGGCGATTCCGGTGGGCTATTGCATGTCGCGCTTGCAGTCGCCCTTCCTGCGCCGGGTATTCCTGGCCGCCGTGCTGTTGCCGCTGCTGGTCAACCTGCTGCTGCAGAGCTACGGCTGGCTGGTGATCCTCGGTCCTGCGGGCATGCTCAACCAGGCCCTGATGGGGCTTGGGCTGATCGACCGGCCGGTGATGTTGCTCTACAACCAGACCGGCGTGCTGTTGGGCCTGGTGCAGACGGCCTTCCCCCTGGCAGTGTTGCCGATCGCCAGTGCCATGCGCGGCGTGGCACGCAGCTATGAGGAGGCGGCCGCCACCCTGGGCGCCAGCCGCTTGCAGGTGTTCCGCCAGGTGGTGCTGCCGATGAGCCTGCCGGGCATTTTCACCGGCGCCACCCTGGTGTTCGCCTACAACGCCAGCAGCTTCGTGGTGCCGCTGCTGCTCGGTGGCCGACGCGTGCCGATGCTGGCGGTGATGGTGCATGACCAGATCGCCCCGCTGATGAACTGGCCCGCGGCCTCCGCCGCCGGCGTGGTGCTGATCGTCACTACCCTGGCGATCATGGCCTTTTCCGAATACGTCACCGGCCGTCGCCGCCGCATGCTGGAGGCTTCGCAATGAGCAATCCCTTCCGTTCCCACGCGGCACTGCCGGGGGAAACCGGCCGCTTTGCGATGATCCTCTCTGGGGTGATCCTGCTGCTGGCGGTGCTGCCGATCCTGACCATGATCGTGATGTCCTTCAGCGGCGCCTCGAACCTCGATTTCCCGCCGTCGAGCTTCAGCCTGCAGTGGTACGAGGCGGCCTGGCGCACCTTCGTTTCGCCGGATGCCAGCGATGTGCTGAGCCTGGGCCAGGCGCTGGGCACCAGCCTGCTGGTGTCCTGCCTGACCATGCTGCTGGCGACCCTGGTGGCGGTGCCGGCGTCCTATGCGCTGACCCGTTGCGAGTTCCGCGGCAAGGCGGTGGCGCTGCAACTGATGTCGCTGCCGCTGGTGTTCCCCATGGTGGTGCTGGGCCTGGCGCTGTTGCTGGTGTTCGACAGCCTGCCGTTCCACATGGACACCTCGCGGCTGGTGATCGCCCACGTGATCCTGGCGCTGCCCTTCGTGGTGAAGAACTGCACGGCGGCCATGGTTTCCATCGGTACCGAGGTGGAGGAGGCCGCGCAGATGCTCGGCGCATCGCCGACGAGGGCGATCCTGGATGTGGTGGTGCCGCTGATGCGCTCGGGCATCCTGGCCGGGATGCTGCTGGCCTTCATCGTCTCGTTCAACGAGTTCACCGTGACCTACTTCCTCTACAACATCGATGTGATGACCGTGCCGATCTGGATGTACAGCCGCACCGTGTCGTCCCTCGATCCCACCGTATTTTCCTTTGCCGTGCTGATCGTGCTGATCGACTTCGCCCTGATCTGGGCGCTGGAGAAGCTGGTCGGCGATGGCGGCGTGTCCTTCTGATTCGAGGTGAAGCATGTCTGGACTGATTCTGCAAAAAGTCGAAAAACGCTACGGCTCCATCTGCGCCGTGACCGACGTCAACCTGCATCTGCCGGAGGGCAAGCTGGTGTGCTTCCTCGGCCCTTCGGGTTGCGGCAAGACCACCCTGCTGCGGATGATCGCCGGCCTGGAGAGCCTGAGCTCCGGGCAGATCCTCCTGGATGGCAAGAACATCAGCTACACCCCGGCGCACCAGCGCAACTTCGGCATGGTGTTCCAATCCCTGGCGCTGTTCCCGCACATGACGGTGGGCGAGAACATTGCCTACCCGCTGCGCCTGCGCAACGTGGGCAAGGCCGAGCAGCAGGCGCGGGTGGCCGAGTTGCTGCAGTTGATCCAGCTGCAGGAAATGGTCGACCGGCCGGTGTCGCGGCTTTCCGGCGGGCAGCGCCAACGCGTGGCCATCGCCCGCGCCATCGCTTCGCACCCCAAGTTGCTGCTGCTGGACGAACCGTTGTCGGCGCTGGACGCCAAGCTGCGCGAATCGATGCAGATCGAGATCCGCCAGCTGCAGCAGCGCCTGAACATCACCACCATCATGGTCACCCACGACCAGCGCGAGGCCATGACCATGGCCGACATAGTGGTGGTGCTGGGCGAGCACCGGGTGCAGCAGGTGGGCACGCCGATCGAGATCTACCGCAACCCGGCCAACGAGTTCGTCGCCGACTTCATCGGCACCGGCAATATCTTCCCAGCTACCGCCCTGGGTAGCGGCCGCGTCGGCCTGCCTGGCGGTGCGTCGATCCAGGCACCGATCTGCTCCAGCATCCAGGCCGGCAAGCCGATCAAGTTGCTGGTGCGTCCGGAGGACCTGCAGCTGTCCGCGCCCCATACCGGCGGCACCAACAGCGTGCCGGGCACGGTGACTTTCGTGCGGGATATCGGCGCCACCATCGAAACCACGGTGGAGTGCTCCGGCGTTTCCCTCACCGCGCTGACCACGCCCAGCCAGGATATCGGCCTGGCGATCGGCAACCCGGTGTCGGTGACCATTCCGGAACATGCCTGCCGGGTGCTCTCGGCGTGACGAAGAAGGGCCGATTGCAGATTGGCCTTCTCCCCCGCCAGGCGCACACTGGCGGGTGAACCTGGAAATGGAGTGCTGAACATGGACCTTCAACTTGAAAACCGCAGTGCGCTGGTATGCGGCGGCAGCTCCGGGTTGGGCTTCGGCGTGGCCGAAGCGCTGGCCAGGGAAGGTGCGCGGGTCTGCCTGCTGGCGCGCAACCTGTCGAAGCTGGACCTGGCGGTGGAGCGCATCCGCAAGGATGGCGGCGAAGCCCAGGCGGTGGCGGTGGACCTGAACGACCTGGGTGCCGTGGACATGGCCATCGAACAGGTGGTGGCGGCCATCGGCGCGCCGGACATTCTTGTCGCGAACAACGGTGGGCCGCCGCCGATCAACGCGGTGGACTTCGACCCGCAGCTCTGGCACCGCCAGCTGGATGCCATGCTGCTGAGCAGCATGGCGCTGGTAAACGCCTTCCTGCCCGGCATGCGCCAGCGGCGCTTCGGCCGCATCCTGATGATTTCCTCCACTAGCGTGGTGGAACCGATTCCCGGCCTGGTGCTGTCCAGCGCCTTGCGCGCGGCCCTGGCCAACTGGGCCAAGACCCTCTCGGCCGAAGTGGCCGCCGATGGGGTGACGGTGAACACCCTGATGCCCGGCTCGTTCTGGACCGAGCGCACCGAGACCCTGACGTTGCGCGCCGCTGAACGCAGCGGCACGCCGGTGGCGAGCCTGATGGCCAAGGAGCAGGCGGCGATTCCGGTGGGGCGCTACGGCGCGACCGAGGAGTTCGGCGCGGTGGCGGCCTTTCTGGCGAGCCCGCTGGCGAGTTATGTCACCGGGGCGTTGATACCGGTTGATGGTGGGGTGTTGAAGGGTTGAACTCGGTAGGGCAGCCCTGCGGGCTGCTCAGCGAATGAATTCGCCCCCACAGGAAAAGCGCGTGCTGCTCTTGTGGGGGCGATTTCAATCGCCAAGGGCCGCGCAGCGGCCCCGGATCATTCACCACACGCACGACGGCTCGAAGCTGTCCGCCCGCGCCATTACCCACATGCGTTCGTAGAAGTCCGCCTCGATCTTTTCCTTGAGCAGGTCGCCCGGCTTGAGGAAGACGTGAATCTGGGAAAAGAGGCGGATCTCCTTGTCCGACACACGTCGCACCACGTGGCGCGGTTCAAGCTGGTTGGGGTGTTCCAGGCCTGCGGCGGCGAGCATTTCCGCCAGCGCCTTGAGGGTGTTGCGGTGGAACATCTGCACCCGTTGGGCCTTGTCCGGCACCACCAGGGCGCGCTGGCGCAGTTTGTCCTGGGTGGCGACACCGGTCGGGCACTTGTTGGTGTGGCAGCTCTGGGACTGGATGCAGCCGATGGCGAACATGAAGCCGCGCGCGGAGTTGGCCCAGTCGGCGCCTATGGCCAGTACGCTGGCGATGTCGAAGGCGCTGATGATCTTGCCGCTGGCGCCGAGCTTGATCTTGTCCCGCAGGTTCAGGCCCACCAGGGTGTTGTGCACGAACAGCAAGCCTTCGCGCAGTGGCACGCCGATATGGTCGGTGAATTCCAGGGGCGCCGCGCCGGTGCCGCCTTCCTTGCCGTCGACGACGATGAAGTCGGGGAGGATGCCGGTCTCCAGCATGGCCTTGGCGATGCCCATGAACTCCCAGGGGTGGCCCAGGCAGAACTTGAAGCCCACCGGCTTGCCGCCGGACAGCTCTCGCAGCCTGGCGATGAACTGCAGCATCTCGATGGGCGTGGAGAAGGCGCTGTGCCGCGAGGGGGAGATGCAGTCCTCGCCCATGGGCACGCCACGGGTGAGGGAGATTTCTTCGGTGACCTTGTGCTTGGGCAGGATGCCGCCGTGGCCGGGTTTGGCACCCTGGCTGAGTTTGATTTCGATCATCCGCACCTGCGGGCTGCGCGCCTGGGTGGCGAAGCGTTCTGGGTCGAACTGGCCGTCGCTGGTGCGGCAACCGAAGTAGCCGCTGCCCAGTTCCCAGACCAGATCGCCGCCGTTCTCGCGGTGGTAGGGGCTGATGCTGCCTTCGCCGGTGTCGTGATAGAAGTTGCCCAGCTTGGCGCCGCGGTTCAGCGCGCGGATGGCGTTGGCGCTGAGGGAGCCGAAGCTCATGGCCGAGATGTTGAACACCGAGGCCGAGTAGGGCTGGCTGCACTGCGGCCCGCCTACCACCACGCGGAAGCTGGACGGGTCGCTGAGCGGCGCCGGGCGCATGGAGTGGCCGATGAATTCGTAGCCGGCCCGGTAGACGTCGATCAGGGTGCCGAAGGGCTTGTCGCCGCCCTCGTTCTTGGCCCGTGCGTAGACCAGCGAGCGCTGGGCGCGGGAGAAAGGCAGGCGGTCGTCGTCGGCTTCCAGCAGGTACTGGCGGATTTCCGGGCGGATGCCTTCCACCAGATAGCGGATATTGCCGAGGATCGGGTAGTTGCGCCGCACCGCGTGGGGCGCCTGCAGCAGGTCGAAGATACCCAGCAGGCTCAGCGCTCCGGCTAGCAGGGTGAAGGGCCAGACCCAGTCATGGTCGGTGAAGGGCAGGCTGAACAGGGTGAACAGCACGCAGAAGGCGAAGAAGGCGTAACGGCTCAGCAGCGAAAGGCTCATGCGGACTCCTTGATTGCAGGTACCGGCATAGGGTAGTGCCTGTGCGCAGGAATTGCCTTGCGATGGCTCAACGACGGGGGTAGGACCTGGAATTGGCGAGAGGGAAGGGGGCCGCTTCGCGCCCCTTGGCGAATGAATTCGCCCCTACAGGAATAGGCGGCCTGGCCCATGGCGTGGTGCCGATGCCGGCAATGTCCGGTGCGCATGGCGCACCCTACGGTGGACCGTGCGACGTGAGGGGTTAGATCGTAGGGTGCGCCGTGCGCACCAAGGTAGTCGGGGATTCGCGAATGATTCCATTCCCCAAAAAAGGGCGCTGCCGCAAAAGAAAACGGCCCGCGAGGGGCCGTTTCTTGTGGGGCAGGGCGCTTAACCGCCGAGGTAGGCGTCGCGCACCTTAGGGTCGTTGAGCAGGTCCTCGCCGGTGCCCTGCATGACGATCCGTCCGTTCTCCAGCACGTAGCCGCGGTCGGCCAGCTTGAGCGCCTGGTTGGCGTTCTGCTCCACCAGGAACACGGTCACGCCGTCCCTGCGCAGCTGTTCGATGATGTCGAAGATCTGCTGGATGATGATGGGCGCAAGACCCAGAGACGGTTCGTCGAGCAGCAGCAGCTTGGGCTTGCTCATCAGCGCGCGGCCGATGGCGAGCATCTGCTGTTCGCCGCCGGACATGGTGCCGGCGCGCTGCTCGAAACGTTCCTTCAGGCGCGGGAACAGGTGCAGCACCTTGTCCATCTGCTCCTGGTAGTCGCCCTTGTCGGTGAAGAAGCCGCCCATGGCCAGGTTCTCTTCGACGGTCAGGCGGGAGAACACGCGACGGCCTTCCGGCACGACGGCGATGCTCTTGCGCATGATGTCGCAGGACTCCTGGCCCACCAGCTCGTCGCCCTCATAGCGAATGCTGCCGCTGGCCGCCCGCGGCGAGCCGCAGAGGGTCATCAGCAGGGTCGACTTGCCGGCGCCGTTGGCACCGATGAGGGTGACGATCTCGCCTTTCTTGACATCCATGCTGACGCCGTGCAGCGCCTGGATCTTGCCGTAGAAGGTGGAAACCTTGTCGAAACTAAGCATGGCTCAGGCCTCCCCCAGATAGGCTTTGATCACTTCGGGGTTGCTGCGGATCTGCTCCGGCGTGCCGTCGGCCAGGGGAGTGCCCTGGTTGATCACATAGATATGGTCGGAAATGCTCATTACCAGCTTCATGTCGTGCTCGATCAGCAGCACGGTCACGTTGTGCTCGTTGCGCAGCATGGCGATCAGCGCTTTGAGATCGTCGGTTTCGCGCGGGTTGAGACCGGCGGCCGGTTCGTCGAGCATGAGGATGCGCGGGCGCGTCATCATGCAGCGGGCAATCTCCAGACGGCGCTGCTGACCATAGGCCAGGGTGCCGGCGGGACGGTTGGCGAAGTCGGTGAGGTTGACCTTCTCCAGCCAGTGGGCGGCGTAGTCCATGGCCTCGCGCTCGCTCTTGCGGAAGCCCGGGGTCTTCAGCAGGCCGGCGAGGAAGTTGGTGTTGAGGTGGCGATGCTGGGCGACCAGCAGGTTTTCCACCGCAGTCATTTCCTTGAACAGACGGACGTTCTGGAAGGTCCGGACCACGCCGCGGTGAGCGATCTTGTGGCCGGGCAGGGCCTCGATCTGCTCGCCATCCAGGCGGATGCTGCCCGAGGTCGGCTGGTAGAAACCGGTCAGGCAGTTGAACACGGTGGTCTTGCCGGCGCCGTTCGGGCCGATCATGGAGACCACTTGCTTTTCATGCACGGTCAGCCCCACCCCGTTGACGGCCAGCAGGCCGCCGAAGCGCATGGAGAGACCGCTTACTTCCAGGATCGCGCGGCTCATTGTTTCAGCTCCAGGTGGGGACGTTGCATCGGCATCAGGCCCTGCGGACGCCAGATCATCATCAGCACCATCAGGGCGCCGAACATCAGCATGCGGTACTCGCTGAACTCACGCATGAGTTCGGGCAGCAAGATCATCACGACTGCAGCGAGGATCACACCCAACTGGGAGCCCAGGCCACCCAGCACGACGATGGCGAGGATGGTCGCCGACTCGATGAAGGTGAAGGACTCGGGAGTCACCAGGCCCTGGCGCGCGGCGAAGAAGCTGCCGGCAAAACCCGCGAAGCAGGCGCCCAGGGTGAAGGCGGAGAGCTTGATGATGGTCGGGTTGAGACCCAGCGCGCGGCAGGCGATCTCGTCTTCGCGCAGGGCTTCCCAGGCGCGGCCCAGCGGCATGCGCAGCAGGCGGTTGATCACGAACAGGGCGAGCAGGGCCAGCAGCAGGGCGACCAGGTAGAGGAAGACCACCTTGTTTACCGAGTTGTAGGCGATGCCGAAATACTCGTGGAAGGTCTGCATGCCTTCTTCGGCGCGGCGCTCGAAGGTCAAACCGAACAGGGTCGGCTTGTCGATGTTGCTGATGCCGTTGGGGCCGCCGGTGAGCCAGGTGAGGTTACGCAGCAGGATGCGGATGATCTCGCCGAAGCCCAGGGTCACGATGGCCAGGTAGTCCCCGCGCAGGCGCAGCACCGGGAAGCCGAGGATGAAGCCGAAGAAGGCCGCCATCAGGCCGGCGATCGGCAGACAGATCCAGAAACCCAGGCCGTAGTAGTGCGAGAGCAGGGCGTAGCTGTAGGCGCCGACGGCGTAGAAGCCGACGTAACCCAGGTCCAGCAGGCCCGCCAGGCCGACCACGATGTTCAGGCCGAGGCCGAGCAGCACGTAGATCAGGATCAGGGTGGCGATGTCCACCGCCCCACGCGAACCGAAGAACGGCCAGACCAGGGCGACCACGATCAGCCCCATCACGGCCCAGCGCTGGGTCGAGGGCAGGGTGAGGAAGTGGCTGGTCTTGCTCGACAGGTGCGGCACTTTGGGCGCACCGGCCCAGGCATTGCTAACCTGCTCACGGAACATCTGCCAGATGAACATGGCCACGGCGCAGGCTGCGATGGCCAGCAGAGTGGGGGTGTTGGCGCCGGTGACCACCAGGCCCACGCCGACCACGCTGAGTTTCAGGCCGAGCACGGGGTAGGCGACGGCCAGCACCAGGAGGGCGCTGAAGAACGCCGTTTTGAGTCGAGTGTTCATACCTTCTCCACCTCCGGACGGCCAAGGATGCCGGTCGGCCGGAACAACAGGACCAGAACCAGCAGGCTGAAGGCCACGACGTCCTTGTACTGGTCGCCGAAGACGTCGGCGCCGAAGGCTTCGGCTACGCCCAGCACCAGGCCGCCGAGCATGGCGCCCGGAATGCTGCCGATGCCGCCGAGCACGGCCGCGGTGAAGGCCTTGATACCGGCGAGGAAGCCGATATGCGGGTTGATCACGCCGTATTGCATGCCCAGCAGCACCGCGGCCACGGCGGCCAGGGTGGCGCCGATGACGAAGGTCAGGGCGATGATGTTGTTGGTGTTGATGCCCAGCAGGTTCGCCATCCGGATATCTTCGGCGCAGGCGCGGCAGGCACGGCCCAGGCGCGAGCGGGAGATGAACAGGGTGAGGCCGTACATGACCAGGAAGGTGACGACGAAGATGAGGATCTGCATATAGGAGATCACGACGCCGTTCATGCTGCTTTCACCCAGGATGAAGTTCCCCGGGATCAGGTTGGGGATAGCCTTGTCCTTGGAGTCCTGGGTCAGCAGTACTTCGTTTTGCAGGAAGATCGACATGCCGATCGCGGAGATCAGCGGGATCAGACGGTTGCTGCCGCGAAGGGGACGATAGGCGACCCGCTCGATGCTGTAACCGTATGCGCTTGCAACGATGATGCTCGCGGCGAAGGCCGCGACTATGACGATCGGCAGGCTTTCCAGACCGAGCATGGTAAGCCCGGCGATTACGATGAAGGCTACGTACGAGCCAAGCATGTAAACCTCGCCGTGGGCGAAGTTGATCATGCCGATGATGCCGTAGACCATGGTGTAGCCGATGGCGATCAGGGCATAAGTGCTGCCAACGGTCAGCCCGTTAACCAGCTGTTGCAGATAGTGGTAGAGATCAGGCATTCCCTAACTCCTCGGGCATCACGAAAAGCGGCGCTTGTGGCGCAGCGGAGCCCGTAAAACACGGATAAACAAAGCCCACTGCGCGAGCAGTGGGCTTTGCGTTCAGGCGGGAAGCTTATTTAGCTTCGGTCTTGGTGCCGTCCTTGTGCCACTCGTACACCACGAAGCTGAAGTCCTTCAGATCGCCCTTCTCGTCGAAGGCCAGGTTGCCGGTCGGGGTGGGGAAGGTGTTGGCGCGCAGGGCCGCAGCGACCTTGGCGGTGTCGTCTTCGCCGGCTTTCTTGATGCCTTCGGCGATGACTTGCACAGCGGCGTAGGCCGGGAACACGAACGGACCGGTCGGGTCTTCGTTCTTGGCCTTGAAGGCGTCTACCAGGGCCTGGTTCTTCGGATCCTGGTCGAAGGACTTCGGCAGGGTTACCAGCAGGCCTTCGGAAGCCGGGCCAGCGATGGCGGAGAGCTCTTTGTTGCCCACGCCTTCCGGACCCATGAAGCGAACTTTCAGGCCTTTCTCAGCCGACTGGCGCAGCAGCAGGCCGAGTTCCGGGTGGTAGCCGCCGTAGTAGACGAAGTCCACGCCGCTCTGCTTGATCTTGGCGACGATGGTGGAGAAGTCCTTGTCGCCGGCGTTGATGCCTTCGAACAGCGGCACCTTGACGCCCTTGCCTTCCAGGGTCTGCTTCACGGCAGTGGCGATGCCTTCGCCGTACTGCTGCTTGTCGTGGATGACCGCTACGCTTTTCGGCTTGACGTGGTCAGCGATGAAGTTGCCGGCGGTCGGGCCTTGCAGGCTGTCCAGGCCGATGGTGCGGAAGACCAGCTGGTAGCCACGGGAGGTGATGTCCGGGCTGGTGGAAGCTGCGGTGATCATCAGGATGCCTTCGTCTTCATAGATGTCGGACGCGGGCTGGGTGGAGCTGGAGCAGAGGTGGCCAACCACGTAGTGAATACCGTCGTTGACGATCTTGTTGGCTACGGCAACGGCCTGTTTCGGGTCGCACGCGTCGTCGTAGACCACGCCTTCGAGCTGAGAGCCGTTCACCCCGCCGGCCTTGTTGATCTGCTCGATCGCCATCTTGGCGCCGATGAACTGCATCTCGCCGTACTGGGCAACCGCACCGGTCACCGGGCCGGCCAGGGCGATCTTGATGGTGTCGGCCGCTACGGAATAGCTGGCGACACCGGCGAGAGCCATGGCGGCGAACAGTTTGGAAATCTGCTTGGTAGCCTTATTCATAGTGCTCCACTCTTGTGTTTTTCATTGTTGTTGTCCTGTTTGCCGAAGCTACGGGACAGGGAATTGCACCCCGCCAACACCCCCCGGCAACTGTACCGGAACAGTGTAGATTGCCGGTTTGCGGCTTGAAAAGTCGGGTTTTGATGGCGGAATGATCTTGTGTCGCTAAATCGAAACAAACGTACAGAAATACGGCGTGTCTCGGGCGTGGCAGGTGTCGTCGAGCCGGGCTTGTCTGAATGTTGACCGACGCTATCATTGCGCCCCCAATCCCTTTGTTACCAACCAACACGAAACAGGCCATGAACGATAACGCTAGCACCCTCTATGCCAAGCTGCTCGGCGAAACCGCCGCTATTTCCTGGGAGGAGCTGCAGCCCTTCTTCGCCCGTGGCGCCCTGCTCTGGGTGGACGGCGCTGCCGACCTGGTGGGCGTGGCACTGGCCGTGGCCGAGGACGACAAGGCCCAGGTCGCGGCCCTGCTGGCAGCCGGAACGCTCGGCAAGGTTGAGGAGGATCGCGCCCAGGACCTGCTGGCCCGCGACCCGAAACTCTGGGCGGTGGTGGTGGCGCCCTGGGTGCTGATCCAGGAGCGGGACGAGGCGCCTACCCGACATTGAAAGCGGCGTTCCAGAGCGGCAGGGAACTGATCCAGGTGCGTGCCGCCGGTCCGGGCTGGCACTGATCCGGGGCAACGGCAAAGGCGGTGGGGCGAGCTAGACTGAATCCACCTTCTTTTACGTTGTTCATCAACAGGGAGCGCCATCATGTTCGAGCCAGGCCATGTACATCGGGCCAATGTGCCCGGAATTCCGGGGCAGCAGGAATTCTCCATCGACCTTTATTACCAGGCCCGCCCAGACGCCAAGGAAGGGACCATGCTGCACTTCCGCATGGTGGGCGAGATCGGCGGCAAGCATTTCGAAGAGGAATTCGAGATGCACCGTGATACGGCGTTCAACTTCGCCGCGGTGGTTTCCAAGGTCGCCGTGAAAAACGGGCTTAACGCCAATCAGACGCTGATCATGCGCAACCACAAGGAATACGACCTGATCTTCGAAGACATCCGTCGCGTACTCGGCGCCAAGCCGGGTGAGTCGGTCAACCTCGACCATCTGGAAAAGGACGGTCTCTGACCGTTTTCCTGCCCAAGCCACTCAGCTTGGGCTTTTCCTGTGGGGGCGAATTCATTCGCCAAGGGCAGCAACGCTGCCCCCGGGACATCCGATGGGCAGACCTTCGGCCTGCTCAGCGATTGAAATTGCCCCCACAGGCCAGCCGCTGAAAATTGGGTGCGCCGCACGCACCAGCCGTTTCGACCGGATGAAATCCAGCCCGGACCTCAGGTTTCTCGGTGCGCATGGCGCACCCTACCGTTGAGTTCGCTCTACGCGCTGACCCAGCGCTGGCGCATCCAGCCGCTCAGGGCATCCACTGCCAGGACCAGGACCAGCATCGCCAGGATCACGCTGGCCGCCTGGGCTTCCTGGAACAGGCTGAGGCTCATGTAGAGCATCTGCCCCAGCCCACCCGCGCCGACGAAGCCAAGCACGCTGGCCATGCGGATGTTGTTTTCCCAGCGATAGAGCATGTAGGCGACCAGTTGCGGCCAGACTGCTGGCAGAGTGCCGTAGCAGAAGGCGGCGACCCGTCCGCCGCCGTTGAGGCGGATGGCTTCGGCCGGTTCGGCCGGGGTGTTTTCCAGGGCTTCGGCGAACAGCCGGCCCAGCACGCCGGCTGTGTGCAGCGCCAGGGCCAGGGTGCCGGCGTTGGGGCCGAGGCCGGCGGCCAGCACCATCAGGGCTGCCCAGACCAGTTCCGGCACCGCGCGCAGGGCATTGAGCAGCAGGCGCGCCGCGCCTTGCGCGAGGCTACCGAAACGGCCGGCGGCGGGCAGGGCGAAGAACAGCCCCAGCAACGCCGCCAGCAAGGTGCCGAGGGCCGACATGGCCAAGGTTTCCAGGGCGCCGCGGGCGATGGCCTGCAGATGTGGTGCGGACAGGTCGGGCTTGAAGAAGCGCGCCGCGTAGCTGCCCATCTGCTGCAGGCTGTCGCCACTGACCAGGGCGCCGAGGTCGATTCCCAGCCCTATGAAGGAAACGAGCACCGCCACCAGCAGGACCAGCAGCAGGAGGAGATTGCCCAGGCGATTCACGTGAACCTCCAGCGCAGCAGCCGGCTGAGCTGGTCGGCCAGCAGCACCAGGGCGAGGAAGGTCAGCAACATGCTGGCCACTTCGCCGCCGGCGAACATGCGCATGGACAGGTCCATCTGCTGGCCCAGGCCGCCGGCGCCGACGAAGCCCATCACCACCGAGGCGCGCACCGCGCATTCCCAGCGGTAGACGGTGTAGGAAATCATTTCCGCCGCCGCGCTGGGCAGCACGCCGTAGGCGAACGCCGCCAGGCGCGGGCTGCCGGCAGCGAGCAGGGCGCGGGAGGGGCGTGGGTCCACGGATTCGAAGATTTCCGCATAGACCTTGCCGAGCATGCCGCTGTAGGTGATGGCGATGGCCAGCACCCCGGCGGTCGGGCCCAGGCCCACGGCGCGGACGAAGAGCAGCGCCCAGACGATCTCCGGCACGCTGCGCAGGAATATCAGCAGGCCGCGCACCGGCCAGCGCAGGGCCTGGGCCCACCAGGCCGGTCGGCCGCCACGGTGCAGGGCGGTCAGCGACAGCGCACGGCTGGCCCAGAGCGACGCAGGCAAGGCGATCAACAGTGCCAGGCTCATGCCGGCGGTGGCGATGGCGAGGGTTTCCAGGGTCGCCCGCCACAACAATTGGAGGAATTCCTCGCCATGTTCGGGCGGCCAGAAGCCCGAGAGGAACTGGCCCATGGTGTGGACGTTGCCCGGGTCCAGCAGCACCGCCGGGTTCAGTTCGCTCAGCTCCAGGCCAGGCCAGAGCAGCGCCACGGCGAGCAGGGTGAGCAGCAGCCGGGGCAGGGCCGCAGGGTCGCGTGGAGCGGTGGTCAGCATCGTGGAATGTGCAGCGCGGGGGCCGGGATGGGCGGCGAACTGGGGGCGCTGCCGCGCAATTGTTCGTTGGCATAGAGGGCGTCGAGGTCGGCCTGGCTGACGTCGTCCCGCCGGCGGTCGAAGGCGATGTGCCCATCGCGTACCCCGACTATGCGCGGAAAGTGTTCCAGCGCCAGTTCTACCGCGTGCAGGCTGGCCAGCAGGGTGACGCCGCGGCGACTGGCGTCGGCGCAGAGCACGCCGAGGGTGTGGTCGGCGAGCACCGGGTCCATGGCGGAAACCGGCTCGTCGGCCAGGATCAGTTCCGGTGCCTGGTAGAGCACGCGGGCGATGCCGACTCGTTGCAGCTGGCCGCCGGAAAGCTGGTCGCAGCGTTCGAAGAGCTTGTCAGCCAGGTCCAGCCGCGCCAGGGCGGCAGCGGCACCGGCGCTGTCCAGCGGGTGCAGCAGGCTGAGCAGCCCCTTGGCCAGGGGCCACTGGCCAAGCTTGCCGGCGAGCACGGCCGTGACCACCCGCTGGCGCGGTGGCAGCGGCGGGGCCTGGTGGATCAGGCCGATGCGCGCACGGAGGCGCTGGCGGGCGCCGGCGGAGAGCGACCAGGGCGCCGCGCCGAGCAGCTCGAGCTGCCCGGCGGCGGGTTTCAGGTTGGTGGCGAGCAGGCGCAGCAGACTGGTCTTGCCGGCGCCCGAGGGGCCGATGATGGCGACCCGTTCGCCGTTGCCGACGACGAGATCGATACCTCGGAGCGCAGGCTGACCGTTGGCGTGGACCAGGTCCACGCCTTGCAGCGACAGGCTCACTTCAACAGGCCGGCCGAGCGTGCGGCTTCCTCGATGCCCACATAGTTCTCGGGTTTGGTCGGAATGAAGCGGGAGGCGGCCTGCAGGTCGAGGATCGCCTTGTGCTCCGGGTTGGCCGGGTCGAGGGCGAGGAAGGCCTGCTTGATCTTCTCGGCCAGGGCCGGGTCCAGGGTGCCGCGCACGGTCCAGTTGTAGTCGTAGTAGGGAGGGGTGGTGGCGAAGACCTTCACCTTATTGGTGTCGACCTTGCCGGCGTCCACCAGCTTCTGCCAGACGCTGGCGTTGAGCACGCCGCCGTCCACCTTGCCGGCCTGGACCCAGGCCACGGTGGCGTCGTGGGCACCGGAGTAGGCAACGCGGGAGAAATACTGCTCGGGGACTATGCCGTCCTTCTGCATGAAGTAGCGTGGCATCAGGCTGCCGGAGGTGGACGATACCGAGCCGAAGGCGAAGGTCTTGCCCTTGAGGTCCTGCAGGGATTTCACCGCCGGGTCGGCGCTGATGAACTTGCTGGTGAACTTCTCGTCCTGCTCACGCTGCACCAGGGGAATCGCGTTGCCAGTCTTCAGGCGCGTCTGCACGAAGGTGAAACCACCGAGCCAGGCCATGTCGAGGCGATCGGCCGCGAGGGATTCGACCACGGCGGCATAGTCGGCCACGGGCACGAATTCCACCTTCATGCCCAGCTGCTTTTCCAGGTAGGCGCCGAGAGGCTTGAACTTGCGCAGCAGTTCGGTCGGTGCCTCGTCGGGGATGGCAGAGACCTTGAGGGTGTCGGCGGCTTGGGAAATGACGGCGGAAAACGATAGAGCGATGCCGGCCACGACGGCCAGGGAGCGTTTGAACATGGGATTCTCCGGTTCAATAGCGGAAAAGGCAGGCGGATTATAGTTATCGGGCGGCTGCTTGGTAGCTTCACGTGGCTGACCAGGCAGTTAAGATGTGCGTTTCGCCAACTGCATGGAGTTTTGGCATGACCACCCCCCTGCCTTCCATCGCCTTCGCCGGCATCGGCCTGATGGGCCTGCCGATGACCTGCCGCCTGCTGGCCGCCGGCTTTCCGCTGACCGTCTGGAACCGTTCCCCGGAGAAGTGTGCGCCGCTACTGGAGCAGGGCGCCCGCCAGGTGCGGACACCGGCCGAGCTCTGCGCCGAGGCGGATATCGTCATGCTCTGCCTGGCCGACACCCGCGTGGTGCGCAAGGTGGTGTTCGGCGAGGGCGGCATAATCGAGGGCGCCCGGCCCGGCCAGTTGCTGGTGGATTTCTCCAGCCTGGAGCCGGCGGCCACCCGCGAGATGGCCGCCGAACTGGAAGCCCGCACCGGCATGCGCTGGATGGATGCACCGGTGTCCGGCGGCACCCCCGGTGCCGAAGCCGGGACCCTGGCAATCATGGCCGGCGGTCATGAAGACGATGTCGAGCGGGTGCGGCCCATCCTCGCCCACCTCGGCCAGCGCGTGACCCGCATGGGCGGTGTCGGCGCTGGGCAGGTGACCAAGGTGTGCAACCAGATGATCGTCGCCTGCAATGCCCTGGTGATCGCCGAGGTGGTGGCCCTGGCGGAGAAGGCCGGGGTGGACGCCAGCCTGATCGCTCCGGCCCTGGCCGGCGGTTTCGCCGACTCCAAGCCGCTGCAGATACTCGCGCCGCAGATGGCCGAGAGCCGCTTCGAGCCGATCAAATGGCACGTGCGCACCCTGCTCAAGGATCTGGACACCGCGGTGCGCCTGTCCCGCGAGCATGATTCAGCCACGCCGGTCAGCGCCCTGGCGGCACAATTGATGCGCCTGCATGGCAGCCAGGGCAACCTGGAGCGCGATCCGGCTACGCTGGTGGAAATGTATCGGGAGAATCATTGATGAAGATCGCCGCCAACCTGTCCCTGCTGTTCACCGACCGCCCGTTGATCGAGCGCGTCATCGCTGCCCGCGTCGCCGGCTTCGACGGCGTCGAGGTGCAGTTTCCCTACGAGTTGCCGGCGATCCGCATGAAGGAAGTGCTGGAGGCGGCCGGCTTGCCGCTGATCCTGATCAACCTGCCGGCCGGCGACCTGATGGAAGGCGGCCCTGGCCTGGCCGCGGTGCCGGAGCGCCAGGAGCAGTTCGACGATGCCCTGGAGCAGGCGTTGAGCTATGCCGCCATGACCCGGCCGCGCTTCGTCAACGTCCTGGCCGGGCGCCAGGCCGTCGGCGTCAGCCGCGACCGCGCCCTGGCCTGCCTGGCGGCCAACCTGCACAAGGCGGCCGAGGCCTTCGCCGTACTGCGCATCGGCGTGGTCTGCGAGGCGATCAACCCACTGGACATGCCGGGCTTCCTGGTCAACACCCCCGAGCAGCTGGACATGCTGCTGCGCGACGTCGACCACCCCAACCTCCAGGCCCAGTACGACCTTTATCACATGGCCCGCCAGGGCGTGGACCTGGCAGCGGGCATCCGCCTGCTGTCCGGCCGCATCGGCCATGTTCAATTCGCCGACAGCCCGGGGCGCGGCGAGCCGGGCAGCGGCAGCACCGATTTCGGCCCGGCCCTGCGTGCCTTGCAGGACGCCGGCTACCCTGGCTGGTTGGGCGCCGAATACAAACCCACCGGCGTCACCGCCGACAGCCTCGGCTGGCTGCCGGAGTGGAAGGCGCGCCTGGCCTGAGCCGGTGCGGACACAATTTGTAGGGGCGAATTCATTCGCCAAGGGCCGAGCAGCCGCCCTGGCGGACTTTCAGGGCAGGCCGTTGGCCTGCGTGGCGAATGAATTCGCCCCCACAGGAAATCGATTCGGATTTTTGAGAGAGAACCATGACTGACCCCATCCGCCTGACCCAGTACAGCCACGGTGCTGGTTGCGGCTGCAAGATTTCCCCCAAGGTGCTGGACGTGATTCTCGCCGGCAGCGGAGCGCAGAACCTCGACCCCAAGCTCTGGGTGGGCAACGCTTCCAAGGACGATGCGGCGGTCTACGCCCTGGACGAGGAGCGCGGGGTGGTGTCCACCACGGACTTCTTCATGCCGATAGTGGATGACCCCTACGACTTCGGCCGTATCGCCGCGACCAACGCCATCAGCGATATCTACGCCATGGGCGGCGACCCGCTGATGGCCATCGCCATCCTCGGCTGGCCGGTCAATCTGCTGCCGCCGGAAGTGGCCCGCGAAGTGGTACGTGGCGGCCGCGCAATATGCGATGAGGCGGGCATTCCCCTGGCAGGCGGGCATTCCATCGACGCGCCCGAGCCGATCTTCGGCCTGGCGGTCACCGGCGTGGTGGACAAGCGCAACATGAAGCGCAACGACACCGCTACCCGAGGCTGCAAGCTCTACCTGACCAAGCCGCTGGGCATCGGCATCCTCACCACGGCGGAGAAGAAGGGCAAGCTGCGCGAGGGCGATGTGGACCTGGCTCGCGACTGGATGTGCACCCTGAACAAGCCGGGCAGCCGCTTCGGCAAGCTGGCAGGGGTCAAGGCGATGACCGATGTCACCGGCTTCGGCCTGCTCGGCCACCTGGTGGAGATGGCCGACGGCAGCGGCCTGACCGCGCGTATCGACTACGCCAAGGTGCCCAGCCTGCCGGGCGTTGAGTATTACCTGGAGCAGGGTTGCGTTCCTGGCGGCACCCTGCGCAACTTCGACAGCTATGGCGAGCGCCTGGCGCCGCTCGCGGAAGTGCAGAAGCTGCTGCTCTGCGACCCGCAGACCAGCGGCGGACTGCTGGTGGCGGTAACCCCGGAAGGGGAGGCGGAATTCCTTGCCGTGGCCGAGGCGCTGGGCCTCACCCTGGCGCCCATCGGCCATCTGCGCGAGCGACAGAGTCTCGCGGTCGAGGTGTTCTGATGCGTCCGGATACCTCGAACTACCGCGAAATCTTCCTCTACGACCGGCCGATGATGGATGCCCGCGCCCCGGTGGAGTTCGTCAAGGGCGCCTTCCCGCATACCGTCAACCTGCCCCTGATGAGCGATACCGAACGGCAGAAGGTCGGCACCTGCTACAAGCAGCATGGCCAGCAGGCCGCGATCGCAACGGGTCACCAACTGGTCAGCGGCGCCCTCAAGACCGAGCGCATCGAAGCCTGGGCGGCCTTCGCCCGGAACAATCCCGATGGCTACCTCTACTGCTTCCGTGGTGGCCTGCGTTCGCAACTGGTCCAGCAGTGGCTGAAGAACGAGGCCGGCATCGATTACCCCCGGGTGATCGGCGGCTACAAGGCGATGCGGACCTTCCTCCTTGAGACCACCCAGGACGCCGTGGCCCGGTGCGATTTCGTCCTGGTGGGCGGCCTCACCGGCACCGGCAAGACCGAGGTGATTGCCCAACTGGCCAACAGCCTGGACCTGGAAGGCCATGCCAACCATCGAGGCTCCAGCTTCGGCAAGCGCGCCACGCCGCAGCCGGCGCAGATCGATTTCGAGAATGCGCTCGCCATCGACATCCTCAAGAAGCGCGCCGCCGGCCATCAACAGTTCGTACTGGAGGACGAGGGCCGTATCGTCGGCAGTTGCTCAGTGCCTCTGGAGCTCTACCACGGCATGCAGGAGTACCCGCTGGTCTGGCTCGATGACAGTTTCGAGGACCGCGTGGAGCGCATTCTGCGCGACTACGTGACCAACCTCTGCGCCGAGTTCATCGCCACCCACGGCACCGAGCACGGCTTCTCGCGCTTTGCCGAGCGCCTGCGCCAGAGCCTGGGCAACATCGTCCGGCGCCTGGGCGGCGAGCGCCACCAGCGCATCTCGGCGCTGATGGATCAGGCCCTGGCCGAGCAGGAGGCCACCGGCAAGGTGGACCTGCACCGGGGCTGGATCGAAGGGCTTCTGCGCGAGTACTACGACCCGATGTATGCCTACCAGCGGGAGAGCAAGGCGTCGCGCATCGAGTTCGCCGGGGAGCAGGCGGCGGTGCTGGAATATCTGCGACAGCGGTAGTTGGCAAGGGGATGGGCAGCCCTTCGGGCTGCCTGGCGAATGAGTTCGCCCCTACAAGAAAAGTGCAGTCCCCCGCGAGGTTGCGGACTGCCCCCTCATGCCGGGCTCGAATCCACTGGTCGCAGCGGCAGCACGTTGCTGCTGAAGATTCCATGGGGTTGGCGCAGGAATTCGGCGATGGCGACCAGAGGTTGCGGCTTGCTGAGCAGGTATCCCTGGATGAAGTCGCATCTGTGGCTGCGGAGGAAGTCCAGCTGCTCGCGGGTTTCCACTCCTTCGGCCACCACTTGCAAGTGCAGGGTGTGGGCCATGCCGATGATGGCCTGGACGATCTCCATGTCGGCGTGACTGCCAGGAATATCCATGACGAAGGAGCGGTCGATTTTCAGGGTGTCCAGGGGCAGGCGCTTCAGGTAGGCCAGGGATGAATAGCCGGTGCCAAAGTCGTCGATGGAGATGCTCACGCCCAGCCCGCGGATACGTTCCAGCAGGCGCAGGGCCTGATTGACGTTGCTCATCAGGGCGTTTTCGGTGACCTCCAACTCCAGGCGTTGCGGGCGTATTCCGGATTCCTGCAGGGCGCGCAGCACCTCGTCCGCCAGCTCATCGTGGCTGAAGTTGAGGGCCGAGCAGTTCACCGCCACGCGCAGGTCGTGGAAGCCCTGGGCGGCCAGGCTGGCCAGGTCCCGGCAGGCGCGGCGCAGCACCCAGGCGTCCAGTTCTGCGATGAAGCCATTGGCCTCGGCCACGCCGATGAAGCGGTCCGGCGCGAGCAGGCCGAGCTGCGGGTGCTGCCAGCGCACCAGGGCTTCCAGCTTGGTCACCTGGCCGCTGTTGAGGTCGAGGATGGGCTGGTAGTTGAGGACCAGGCCCTGGTCCTTGGCCAGGGCCAGGTGCAGTTCCTCTTCCAGTTGCAGCTCGAAGGTGGCCTTGTTCTTCAGGTGCTGGCTGAAGAAGTGCAGGTTGTTGCGGCCGCTGCTCTTGGCCTGGTAGAGCGCGAGGTCGGCGTGCTTGAGCAGCTCCTTGCAGGTCTCGCCATCGTCGGGGAAGAGGCTGATGCCGATGCTGGTGGTCATGGTGACGTTGCGCCCGGCCAGGGTGATGGGTTCTTTCATGCGCTGCATGATGCGCTGGGAGAGCGCCTTGGCCTCCGCCAGGTTGCCCAGGCTGGCGAGCACGCAGAACTCGTCGCCACCCAGGCGCGCGATCACGTCATCGCGACGCAGGACGCTGCGCACGCGTTCGGCCACCACCTTGAGCAGTTCGTCGCCGGCATCGTGGCCGAGGCTGTCGTTGATGCGCTTGAAGTGGTCGATGTCGAGAAACATCACCGCCAGCGACTGCCTGAGCTGGGCATGCCTCTGCAGTTTTTCGACGAAGAAGTCGTTGAAGGCGCGGCGGTTGGGCAGGTTGGTCAAGGCGTCGTAGTGGGCGACGTTCTGCAACTTCACCTTCACCTGCTCCAGTTCCCGCAGCAGATTGTTGACGTGCAGCAGGTCGCGCTCCTTGCTCTGCAACTTTTTGTCCGCCCAGGCCACCGCCAGGGCGCAGAGCAGCACCATGCCGGCGATCACCGCCAGGCCGAGACCGAGTTGCAGGGCGTTGTCGGCGCGCTCCAGGCGCAGCTCGGTGCCCACCGGCACGGACAACTGCAAGGCGAGCATGCCGGTGAAGTGCATGCTGCAGATGGCGCCGCCCATGGCCAGGCAGGCAGGAATCTTGAGCAACTGGTGGCCTTCGCTGCGATCGCGGAAGAATGCCGAGAGGAGCAGGGCGGCAAAGCTGGCGGCGATGGCGACGCAGACCGATACGGAGACGACAACGGGGTGGTAGTACTGGGTCGCCACCGAGCGGATGGCCGCCATGCCACAGTAGTGCATGGCGGCGATACCGAGGCCGATGGCCAGGGCCGCCGTCAGGTAGTGGCGCGGCTCGACGCTGGGTCGGCCAAAGGTGTACATGGCCACCAGCGAAGCGGCCACCACTATCACCAGGGACAGGGCGGTGGTGGGGAGGTCGTAGGCGATGGCGACTGGCGCTTCGAAGGCCAGCATGGCGATGAAGTGCATCGCCCAGATACCGCCACCCAGGCAACAGGCGCCGAGCCAGCACCAGCGCCGTCGGGTTTCCGGTTGCTGGGCATGGGCCACCCGTTCGGCCATGTCGAAGGCGCAGTAGCCGGCTCCCGAAGCTACCAGGAAGGCCAGTAACACCAGCCAACTGTTGTGGGTACAGGCCAGGAGTACCTGGTCATCCGCCGGAAGTTCACGAGCGAAACGCAGGCCCAGCCAATCCATAGAGGCATTCCCATGCAGAGGGTTCAACTTCGGGAAACGGTGTTTGCTGGCACAATGCGATCAGTATAGACAGCATCGGCAGCGCACCTTGGACGTCCGTACCTTGGCGCTGAGCGGTCGTTTTCGGGGGACGACCGGCAATCGACGGGCTGCTGGGCGAGACCCGTGCCCTCTGCCGTATCGGGTTACATAAATGCAACGAATTGTCGCAGACAGCAGTCGGTGACAGCCTCTAGATTGCAGGGTCGAGCCCGGTTGGCGGTTACCCGGGCGCCCTAAAACAAGAACGAGACCGACTCATGCAGCAATCCCCTCAAGCGGCCAATGCCTGGCGCGTGCTCTTCCTGCTGTTCCTGGCCAACCTGTTCAATTTCTTCGACCGGACCATCCCGGCCATCATCATCGAGCCGGTACGCCATGAGTGGAGCCTGAGCGACTTCCAGCTGGGCCTGATCGGCACCGCCTTCACCCTGGTCTACGCCATCGCCGGCGTTCCGCTGGGGCGCATGGCCGATACCGGCGCGCGCCGGAAGATCATGGGTTGGGGCCTGGCGGTATGGAGCGGACTGACCGCGGTGAACGGCCTGGCCTGGAGCTTCTGGAGCTTCCTGGTGGTGCGCATGGGTGTCGGCATTGGCGAGGCCAGCTACGCGCCGGCGGCCAACTCGCTGATCGGCGATCTTTTCCCGGCCCACAAGCGCGCTCGCGCCATGGGCATCTTCATGCTCGGCCTGCCCCTGGGGCTGGTGCTGGCTTTCTTCACCATCGGCTCCATGGTCAAGGCCTTCGACAGCTGGCGCGCGCCCTTCTTCATCGCCGCCGTACCGGGACTGATCCTGGCGCTGTTCATGTTCTTCATCAAGGAGCCCGCCCGCGGCGCCGCCGAAAGCGTACGGGTGACCGCCACGCCGCTGGATAAGCCGCTGCGCCGGGTGCTGGCGATCCGTACCTTCTGGTGGCTGACGCTGGCGGGCCTGACCTTCAACTTCGCCACCTACGCCACCAACTCCTTCATGGTGCCGATGTTGCAGCGCTACTTCCTGATGCCCCTGGAACAGGCGGCCATCGCCACCGGCATCATCACCGGCCTGACCGGGCTGGTAGGCCTGACCCTGGGCGGCTGGGTGGCGGACAAGGTGCACCAGAAGTCCGAGCGCGGCCGCCTGCTGCTGGCCGCCTTCAGCATGCTGGTAGCGGCGCTTTGCACCGGCTTTGCGCTGCTCGCCGGACGCATCGAGATGGGCCTTTTCGTCGGCGTGTTCAGCCTGGGTTGGCTGTTCGCGTACAACTTCTATACCTGTGTCTACACCGCCATCCAGGACGTGGTGGAACCGCGCCTGCGGGCGACCGCCATGGCGCTGTTCTTCGCCGGCCTCTACCTGCTTGGCGGCGGCCTGGGCCCGGTGGTGGTGGGGCTGCTGTCGGACCATTACTCCCAGGCCGCGATGCTGGCCGCCGGCGCCAGCGAGATGAACGAGACATTCAAGGCCGTGGGGCTGCACAACGCCATGCTCCTGATCCCGGCGGCGCTGACCCTGACCATGCTGGCGCTGTTCCAGGCTGCACGCTGCTTCGTGCGCGACGCCGCGAGCATGCGCCAGGGCATGGTAGCTGCGGCGGCCTGATACTTCGCCGGATGCAAAAAGGCCCGCGATTGCGGGCCTTGTTGTTGGGCTGAGCTGTTCCGGGCTGCGCTTTTCCTGTGGGGGCGAATTCATTCGCGAAGCAGGCCGCCGGCCTGCCCCGGATGCCTACCCGGCGACGAGCACCCTGATCGATTCCAGCCGCAGTGCCGCCTTGTCCAGCAGTTGCAGGCCTTCATTGCGCTGGTGACGCACGGCCTCCAGTTCGCTGTCGCGCACGCTGGGGTTGACCGCCTGGAGGGCGGTGAGGCGGGCCAGTTCTTCGTCCAGTTCGGCCTTCAGGCGGTGCAGGGCCTCGGCCACACGCTCGGCGTGGCGAGGGGCGATCTTGGCTTCTGCTGCGTTGATCTGCGCGGCGAGCACGTCGTGCTGGGCCTGGACGAACTTGTTGGCGCTGCCGCGCGGCACGCTTTCCAGCTGGTCGTTGAGGGTGTCGAAGGCGACCTTGGACGCCAGGTCGTTGCCGTTGGCGTCGAGCAGGCAGCGCAGGGCCTTGGGCGGCAGGAAGCGGCCCAGTTGCAGGGCGCGCGGGGCCACCACTTCACTGACGTAAAGCAGCTCCAGCAGTACGGTGCCGGGCTTGAGCGCCTTGTTCTTGATCAGCGCCACGGCGGTATTGCCCATGGAGCCGGAGAGCACCAGGTCCATGCCACCCTGCACCATGGGGTGTTCCCAGGTGAGGAACTGCATGTCCTCGCGGGACAGGGCCTGGTTGCGGTCGTAGGTGACGGTCACGCCTTCGTCGTCGCCCAGCGGGAAGCCGGCGTCGAGCATCTTCTCGCCAGGCTTGAGCACCAGCGCGTTCTCGGAGTGGTCCTCGCTGTCGATGCCGAAGGCTTCGAACAGGGCTTCCATATAGATGGGCAGGGCGAACTGGTCGTCCTGCTCGAGGATGTCTTCCACCAGGCGCTCGCCTTCGCCGGCGCCACCGGAGTTGAGTTCCAGCAGGCGGTCGCGGCCATTGTGCAGTTCGCCTTCCAGGCGCTTGCGCTCGGCTTCGGCTTCATCCGCCAGGGCTTGCCACTCGCCGTCATCGCCGCCGTCCAGCAGGGGCAGCAGGCGCGGGCCGAACTGGTGCTGCAGGGCGTTGCCGGTGGGGCAGGTGGCGAGGAAGGCGTTCAGCGCCTGGTTGTACCACTGGAACAGGCGTTCCTGCGGGCTGGTTTCCAGGTAGGGCACATGCAGCTGGATGGTGTGCTTCTGGCCGATCCGGTCGAGACGGCCGATGCGCTGCTCGAGCAGGTCCGGGTGGGCCGGCAGATCGAACAGCACCAGATGATGGGCGAACTGGAAGTTGCGGCCTTCGGAGCCGATTTCCGAGCAGATCAGCACCTGGGCGCCGAATTCTTCGTCGGCGAAGTAGGCTGCGGCGCGGTCGCGCTCGAGAATGCTCATGCCTTCGTGGAACACGGTGGCGGGGATGCCGGAGCGCACGCGCAGGGCGTCTTCCAGGTCGAGGGCGGTTTCCGCGTGGGCGCAGATGACCAGCACCTTGAACTTCTTCAGCATCTTCAGGGTGTCGATCAGCCATTCGACGCGCGGATCGAAGCGCCACCAGCGCTCGGACTCGTCGCTGCTGTCATGCTGGGACTGGAAGCTGACTTCCGGGTAGAGGTCCGGGTTGTCGCCGATGGGCAGCTCCATGTACTCCACCGGGTTCGGCAGCGGATAGGGGTGCAGATGGCGCTCGGGGAAGCCGCGCACGGCGGCGCGGGTGTTGCGGAACAGCACGCGGCCGGTGCCGTGGCGGTCGAGCAGCTCGCGCACCAGGCGCGGCGAGGCTTCGGTGTCGCCGGCGGCCAGGGCTTGCAGCAGGCCTTCGCCTTCCTCGCCGAGGAAGCCCTTGATGGTCTTCTCGGCCTTGGCACTCAGGCGGCCCTGGTCCAGCAGCTCCTGCACGGCCTCGGCCACCGGGCGGTAGTTGGCGCTTTCGGCGCGGAAGGCTTCGAGGTCGTGGAAGCGGCTCGGGTCCAGCAGGCGCAGGCGCGCGAAGTGGCTTTCCTGGCCGAGCTGTTCCGGTGTGGCGGTGAGCAGCAGGACGCCGGGGATGACCTCGGCCAGTTGCTCCACCAGGCGGTATTCGGGGCTGGCCTGTTCCGGGTGCCAGACCAGGTGGTGGGCTTCGTCCACCACCAGCAGGTCCCAGCCGGCGGCGAAGGCCGCGTCCTGGGCGCGCTCGCTTTCCTTCAGCCACTCCAGGGACACCAGCGCCAGCTGGCTGTCCTCGAAGGGGTTGCTGGCGTCGCTTTCGGCGAATCGCTCGGCGTCGAACAGGGTGACCTGCAGATTGAAGCGGCGGCGCATTTCCACCAGCCACTGGTGCTGGAGGTTTTCCGGCACCAGGATCAGCACCCGGCTGGCGCGGCCGGAGATCAGTTGGCGGTGGATCACCAGGCCGGCTTCGATGGTCTTGCCCAGGCCCACTTCGTCGGCCAGCAGTACGCGTGGCGCAACGCGGTCGGCCACTTCACGGGCGATGTGCAATTGGTGGGCGATGGGCTGGGCGCGGGTGCCGCCCAGGCCCCAGAGGGAGGACTGCAGCAGGCGCGAGCGGTGCTCCAGGCTGTGGTAACGCAGGGCGAACCAGTTCAGCGGGTCGATCTGGCCGGCGAACAGGCGGTCGCTGGCCAGGCGGAACTGGATGAAGTTGTTCAGCTGGGTTTCCGGCAGGGTGCGCGGCTCGTTCTGCGCAGTGATCCCGTGGTAGACCAGCAGCCCGTCGATGTCCTCGACTTCCTGGACATTCAGTTTCCAGCCGTCGAAGTGGGTGATCTCGTCGCCCGGGGCGAACCGCACACGGGTCAGGGGCGCATTGCGCAGGGCATACTGGCGGGTCTCGCCAGTGGCCGGGTAGAGCACGGTGAGCAAGCGGCCATCCGTTGCCAGGATGGTTCCGAGCCCAAGCTCCGCTTCGCTGTCACTGATCCAGCGTTGCCCCGGTTCATACTGCTGCGCCATGCGTGTCTCCCTGTCGTGAAAAAAGCCGGCTATGTTAACGGAACGCAATGCGCAGGGCGACGCCGGATGCGGGCCGTATGTCCGCAAAAGTGTAGCGAGCACCTATAAAGAAGCGCCCGCTAAGGCCGATAGGCTGACCAAAGGAGGGCCCAATCATGCTGCCGCCCATTCCACAAGGCCTGGTCCCGGTCACCGCCCAGCAGGACGCGGTGAAACCGCGCCCGGATATCCCGCCGGTCACGCCGATGCAGGAGGGCGCGAAGGAGAGCGCCGTCAGCCTGGACAAGCGCCATCCCCAGGAAGCCGACGAGCTGATGCGCGAGGAGCAGCGGCGGCGCCAGCGGCGCGGCTATACCCCGGAGGAACTGGCGTCCGGCGAGGTGGCCGAGGCGGACGAGTCCGAGCTGCGCGAGCTGCCGCGCCGGGGGCTATGGGTGGATGTGGAGGTCTGAGACGCGCAGAATGGACCCTGTCTCCATCCCTGAAGTCCATGCCGGTGGATCTGTTCGACGATATCCCGCTCCAGCTGCCCGACGCTGAGCTGCGCTACGAGCCGCACTTCCTTTCCGCGATCGAGGCCAGCGACTGGCTGGCGCGGCTGCTGGCCGAGACGCCCTGGGAGCAGCCCCAGGTCCATCTCCATGGCCGCTATTACCCGGTGCCGCGCCTGGTGGCCTGGTACGGCGACCCCGAAGCCAGCTACCGCTATTCCGGCCTGACCCACCAGCCGTTGCCCTGGACGCCCCTGCTGGCGCAGATCCGCACGCGGGTCGAGGACGCCGTGGGGCAGACGCTCAATGGCGTGCTGCTCAACTATTACCGTGATGGCCAGGACTCCATGGGTTGGCACAGCGACGACGAGCCCGAACTTGGCCGCAATCCGCTGGTGGCGTCGCTCAACCTGGGTGGCAGCCGCCGTTTCGACCTGCGCCGCAAGGGTGGCAACCGCATCGAACGCTCCCTGGAACTGGGCCACGGCGCGCTACTGGTCATGAGCGGGCCGACGCAGCATCATTGGCAGCATCAGGTGGCGAAAACCCGCACGGCCTGCGCGCCCCGCCTCAACCTCACCTTCCGTTGGATCCGCAGATGAGCAATGACGAAAACCTGATTGACTTCGGCGCCGAGCGCGACAAACGCATCCATGACCTGCACGAGAAGCGCCTGAACGACATGCGCAAGGCTTTCGAACAGGCCATGCCGCTGGCCAAGGGCAAGAAAGGCAAGAAGCCGAAGAAGCGCTGAGCCGCCCGCCGGTTCTCATTTTCTCTTTTGTGGATGGGTCGGCCCTGCTTCCGACCTGCCGCATCCTCCGAAAATTGATCTGGATCAGTATCCCGCCAGGCTCCCGGCGGGCCCTGCCGCGCTATTGATCCAGATCAATTTTCCGTTCCTGCCGCGCGGTTAACTTGAACCCATCGAAGCAACAGCGCCAAAGCAGGAGGCAGATCATGTTCGTCGATGTAGTGGTTCTCGCCGGTATCGGCACCGTCGGTCTCATGGTCGCCTTCTTCGCCGGCGTCGGTTACTTCATCTGGAAGGACTCGCACAAACGCAAGCCGCGTTGAGTCCACCGGGTTTACAGGCACGCAAGGCACCTCGGGCGACTTCGGTCGCCCTTTTTTTTTCCTGCTTTTCTTCCTTCGCGCCCCGCGCCAGACTGGCGCCATGCCGATCCAGACCCTTTCCCGCCTCACCGATCTCGACCCGCGGCAGTGGGATGCCCTGCTGCCGGACGAGCAGCCGTTCCTGCGCCATGCCTTCCTTTCCACCCTCGAGGAGAGCGGCAGCGTGGGCGGTCACAGTGGCTGGCATCCCGCGCACCACGTGTTGCTGGGCGCGGGCGGTGAGCTGAAGGCCGCGCTACCGGCCTACCTCAAGAGTCATTCCTACGGCGAGTATGTGTTCGACTGGGCCTGGGCCGACGCCTGCCAGCGCGCCGGCATCCGCTACTACCCCAAGCTGCTGGCGGCGATACCCTTCACGCCGGTGGGCGGCGCCCGGTTGCTGGCGGTGGACGATGGGGCGGCCAGCGAGTTGCTCGACGGCGTGTTGGCCGATGTGGTCGTGGACGGTCTTTCGGGGCTGCATATCAACTTCACCGACGCCTTTGCCGACCACCACCTGCGCGGTCGCGACGGTTGGCTGGAGCGCCTGGGCTGCCAGTTCCACTGGCGCAACCACGGCTACCGGGACTTCCAGGACTTCCTCGATGCGTTGAGCTCGCGCAAGCGCAAGCAGATCCGCAAGGAGCGTGAGCAGGTGGCGGGGCAGGGGATCGACTTCCAATGGCGCCAGGGTCATGAGCTGGCCGAGGCGGATTGGGATTTCGTCTACGCCTGCTATGCCAACACCTATCGGGTGCGGGGCCAGGCGCCTTATCTGACGCGCACCTTCTTCAGCCTGCTGGCCGAACGGATGCCGGAAGCCATACGCGTGGTCCTGGCGACGCAGGCGGGCCGGCCGGTGGCCATGGCTTTTTCACTGCAGGGCGGGGATACGCTCTACGGCCGCTACTGGGGCTGCCTGGCGGAGTTCGACCGGCTGCATTTCGAGACCTGCTTCTACCAGGGCATCGACCAGGCGATCGCTTCAAGGCTCCAGCGTTTCGACGCCGGCGCCCAGGGCGAGCACAAGTTGGTTCGGGGTTTCGAGCCGGTGATCACCCGCTCCTGGCACTGGCTCGCCCACCCCGGCTTGCGTGCGGCCGTGGACGATTTCCTGGTGCAGGAGCGGGGCGGGGTGCTGGCCTACGCCGACGAGGCGCGCGGCCTGCTGCCCTTCAGGCGGGATTGATCAGCCGATCTGGCTGTCAGGGGCAATGTCGATCTGGCTGGCGAGTGTAACGTCAGCGGTGGCAGCTTCGATCTGGCTGGCGAGGGTACCGTCAGCCGTGGTGCCGCCCCATTCGAGGAAGCGAAGCTTGCGGACTTCACCTTCGCTGTCTTCGTAGACAAGGGTGACCGGCACGACGCCTGTCTTGTCGGACGTGTCGGTGCGGTGCAGCACCTTCTGGATATCGACGTCCATTCCATAGTGGTAGTCCACGGCCGGCAGGGAGGCACTGTGGCTCTGATTCTGAATGCCATCCTGGGCGAATACGCTGGGCGCTAGACTGGAGAGCAGGGCGCTTACAACCGAGGCCATTTTCATAAGGCTTGTATTCCTCTGTTGGGTTTTCGCTGACAAGGGACTTCATGTGACCCGACGAGAACGGTTAGTTCAATCCCCCTCTTCGACGACCTCCGAATTGAGCGTTTTTTAACCACTTGCAATCGCCCGTGCTTGAGGCGTTGCGACCGTTTGTCGCAGATACTGAATTTTTTTCGATCATGGTCTACGGGAAGGACTCATTCCATCCCATTGAGCCGTCCGTCTGATGCTGCAGGTTGGGTAGGCGCCGCCCCGGTTGTCGAGATTCGTGTTCCCGAGGGGCGGGGCGCACGACGCACGCTGCGGGCAGGAACCGGAGCCTTGCTCCGGCGTGGTCCTGCGCAGGTGGTATCGGTTATCGGAGCGAGGTTTTCCGGCTCCGCGATCAACTGGCGCTGGTATGGCTGCCCCATTCCAGGAAGCGGATCTTGTGCAGTTCGCCCTGGCTGTCCTCATAGACCAGGGTGACCGGTACCACGCCAGTGCGCTGGGACGTGTCGGTGCGGCTCAGGACGCGGTGCACGTCCAGTTCCATGCCGTAGTGGTAGTCGACGGCGGGAATGCCCGATCCGGGCTCCTGGTAGATGTCCTGGGCGAACACGCTGGGGGCGAGGCTGGAAAGCACGGCGCTGACGACGGATGCGATTTTCAATGGCTGATCCTCTGCTGGGGTCCGATGACGGCCTCTGGCGAGGCCGGGTACGGGCTCCATATGACCAGCCGGACGCGCCTGGCAGAAATCGAAGCGCCTTGTAGTCGAGATCAGCCGCGTCGATAGTGCGGCGCGGCCCGGGCGTCATTCCACGCCGACGAAGCCGCCGGTCTGGTGCTGCCAGAGGCGCGCGTAGAGGCCGCCGTGCTCCAGCAGCTCGGTATGGCTGCCGCTCTCCACCACGCGGCCCTTGTCCAGCACCACCAGCCGGTCCATCCGCGCGATGGTGGAGAGGCGGTGGGCGATGGCGATCACCGTCTTGCCGCGCATCAGGGTTTCCAGGCTTTCCTGGATAGCCGCTTCCACTTCCGAGTCCAGTGCCGAGGTGGCTTCGTCGAGGATCAGGATCGGCGCGTCCTTGAGCAGCACTC
This sequence comes from Pseudomonas sp. BN102, assembly GCF_029871245.1. Taxonomy (GTDB): domain Bacteria; phylum Pseudomonadota; class Gammaproteobacteria; order Pseudomonadales; family Pseudomonadaceae; genus Metapseudomonas. The sequence goes on from NZ_SSON01000067.1 coordinate 134,867, forward strand.
GAGCGATGGCGATGCGCTGGCGCTGGCCGCCGGAAAGCTTCACGCCGCGCTCGCCGACATGGGCGTCGAAGCCGCGTCGGCCCGCCGCGTCCGAAAGCTGCGGCACGAATTCGGCGGCGCGGGCCTTGCGTATCGCCTCCAGCAGGTCGGCGTCGCTGGCGCCCGGGCGGCCGTAAAGCAGGTTGTCGCGGATGGAGCGGTGCAGCAGGGACGTGTCCTGGGTAACCATGCCGATCTGCGCGCGCAGACTTTCCTGGGTCACCTGGGCGATGTCCTGGCCGTCGATGAGGATCCGCCCGCCTTCCAGGTCGTAGAGCCGCAGCAGCAGGTTGACCAGGGTGGACTTGCCGGCGCCGGAAGGTCCCACCAGGCCGATTTTCTCGCCGGGCCGCACCCGCAAATCGAGGCCCTCGATCACGCCGCTGCCCTTGCCATAGTGGAAGGCGACGGCTTCGAAGCGCACGTCGCCGCGCTCGACCACGAGAGGCTTGGCATCCTGGCGGTCGGTCACCAGGCGCGGCACCGCGATGGTCTGCATGCCGTCCTGCACCTGGCCGATGTTGTCGAAGATCCCGGTGACCACCCACATGATCCAGCCGGACATGTTGATGATGCGGATCACCAGGCCGGTGGCCAGGGCGATGGCGCCGACGCTGATCAGCCCCTGGTCCCACAGCCAGAGGGCCAGGCCGCAGGTGGTGACGATCAAAAGGCCGCCCATGGTGGTGATGGTGGCGTCCATGGCGGTGATCACCCGCGCCGTCATCTGGGTCTTGCGGGTCTGCTCGTCGATCGCCTCGCGGGCGTAGTCCTCTTCCTTGCGGGTGTGGGCGAACAGCTTGAGGGTGGTGATGTTGGTGTAGCCGTCGACGATGCGGCCCATCAGCCGCGAGCGGGCATCGGAGGATTCCACCGAACGCTGCTTGACCCGTGGCACGAAATAGAAGATCGCGACTATGTAGCCGGCGATCCAGACCACCAGGGGCAGCACCAGGCGCCAGTCGGCCTCGGCGAACAGCACCAGGGAGCTGACGGCGTAGATCAGCACGTGCCAGAGGGCGTCCACCGCCTGCACCGCCGAGTCGCGCAGGGAGTTGCCGGTCTGCATGATGCGTTGGGCGATGCGCCCGGCGAAGTCGTTCTGGAAGAAGCCCAGGCTCTGCTTGAGCACGTAGCGGTGACTCTGCCAGCGGATCAGGTTGGTCAGGCTGGGGGTGATGGCCTGGTGCACCAGCAGGTCGTGGAGGCTGTTGAACAGTGGCCGCAGGACCAGGGCCACCAGCGCCATCCAGGCCAGCTCATGGCCGTGCTGTGCGAAGAACTGGCCACGGGGCGCTGCCTGCGCCAGGTCGACGATTCGACCGAGGAAACTGAACAGCGCCACCTCGATCAGGGCCACGATCAGCCCCACCAGCAGCAGGGCACTGAAGATCGGCCAGACCTGGCGCAGGTAGTGGACGTAGAAGCGCAGTACGCTGCGCGGGGGCATCTGGTCAGGCGCCTGGCGGAATACATCGATCAGGCGCTCGAAGCGTTGGAACAGCATGGGCTCCATCCTGGTTGGGGCCTGTGGCCCGGGCTTCCTGCCCGGGCCTTGGGCTCAAAGGCGCTTGGCGGAAAGGATCAGTACCGGTTGCAGCGGGACGTTCTGGTGCATGCCGCGGTTGCCGGTGGGCACGCTGGAGATCTGGTCGACCACGTCCATGCCGCGCACCACCTTGCCGAACACCGCGTAGCCGAAATCGCGGCTGCCGTGGTCGAGGAAGGCGTTGTCCTTCTGGTTGATGAAGAACTGGCTGGTGGCCGAGTCCACCACCTGGGTGCGGGCCATGGCCAGGGTGCCGCGGACGTTGCGCAGACCGTTGTCGGCTTCGTTCTTGATCGGCTCGCGGGTGTCCTTCTCGGCGTAGTCGGTATCGAAGCCGCCGCCCTGGATCATGAAACCGGGGATGACGCGGTGGAACACGGTGCTGTCGTAGTAGCCGGCGTCCACGTATTCGAGGAAGTTCTTCACGCTGATCGGGGCCTTGTCGGCATCCAGTTCCACTTCGATTTCCCCGGCGCTGGTGGTCAGCAGCACATGGGGTTTGTCGGCGGCCAGCAGGTTGAGGGAGACGAGCAGGGCGCAGGCGCCCAGGACGAGTTCTTTCAGCATGGGATTTGGTCCTTGTTGCGCTCCACTTCGGCAAGGAAGTCGAGCAGGGTGGCGTTGAATCGTTCGGGTTGGTCCAGGGGAGTGGCGTGGCGGGAATTCTCGATGATTACCAGCCGCGCGTCTGGCATTTCGTTCACATAGACCCGCTTGAGCGCCACGGGGGTGTAGTCGCGGTCGGCGGTGATCACCAGGGTAGGGCAGGTGATGCGCGCGAGGCGTTCGCGCACGCCCCAGCCGATGATGGCGTCAAGGGAAGCCAGGTAGGCGCGCTTGTCGTTCTGCGGCCAGCGTTCTTCGATCTTGCGCCGCAGTTCGGCCTGTTCGGGCAGGGGGAAGAGTAGGCGGCCGAGACCCTTGGCGATGGTCTCCAGGCTGAGCAGGCGCGACAGGCTCCAGCGCTTGGCGATCTCGAGGAATTCACGCGGGGCCCTGGGGATCACCTCCGGCCCGCTGTTGACTATGGTCAGGCTGCGCAGCAGTTCGGGGCGGTCGACGCCCAGCTGGAAGCCGATCATGCCGCCCATGCTGATGCCCACCAGGTGGACATCGATCAATCCCAGGTGCTCGATCAGCGCCGCCACGTCATCGGCGAAGGCGGAGATGCTGTAGCGCTCGCGGGGCTTGTCGGAGCGGCCGTGACCGCGAACGTCCAGGACGACGACCCGGTAGTGGGCGGCGAGGGCCGGGACCTGATATTCCCAGTCCAGGGTGCTGGAGCCGAGGCCGTGCACCAGCACCACGGGCATGCCGTGGCCGTAGACCTCGTAGTGCAATTGGCAGCCGTCGTTCTCGAAGTAGGACATGCATGACCTCCTGTCAGGCGCTGGAAATGGGCGCCGCGAAGGGGGCATCCAGGGGCGCGGCGTCGAAGGTCTTGATCAGTTCGACCAGGATCTGCGAGGCGGGGCCCAGGCCCTTTTCCTTGTTGGCATAGAGATAGAAGGAGGGGTGCCGGCTGCCGCCCTGCTCCAGGGGGAGGGGCTTGAGCTGTCCGTCCTTGAGCTCGCGTTCGATCAGGTGGCGCGGCAGCCAGGCGAAGCCCAGGCCGCTGCTGACGAAGTTGGCGGCCGTGGACAGGCTGCCCACCGTCCAGCGTTGCTCGGCGCCGAGCCAGCCGACGTTGCGTGGCTGGGTGCGGCCGGTGTCGCGGATCACCACCTGCAGCTGGCTTTCCAGATCCTGGAAGCTGAGCTGGCGCTGCAAGCGATGCAGCGGGTGGTCGGGGTGGGCGACGGCGATGAACTCCACCGAGCAGAGCCCGGCGCCCAGGTAGCCCTGGATGTCCAGGCCGGTGATGGCGAGGTCCGCCGAGCCCTCCAGCAATACTTCCTCGACGCCGGACAGCACCTCCTCGCGCAGGCGCACGCGGCAACCGCGGCTCTGCGGCATGAAGGCGGAGAGTGCACGCACCAGGCGGGCATTGGGGTAGGCGGCATCCACCACCAGGCGCACCTCGGCTTCCCAGCCCTGTTCCATGTGGTGGGCCAGATCCTCCAGCTGGCTGGCCTGCCTGACCAGCTGCCGCGAGCGCCGCAGCAGCACCTCGCCGGCCTCGGTCAGCACCGCCTTGCGGCCTTCGATGCGCAGCAGGGGCACGCCGAGCTGTTCCTGCATGCGCGCGACCGTGTAGCTCACCGAGGATTGCGAGCGGTGGGTGGCTTCGGCCGCCTGGGCGAAGCCGCCGTGGTCCACCACCGCCTGGAGGGTTCGCCACTGGTCCAGGGTTACGCGCGGGGCTTTCATGCTCTGCTGCTCCTCTAGCTGCTCCTGCCGCCGAATTGCGCGCACCCATGGCGCTGATTCCGCTTGCGGCGCTCTGTTAAGCTGGCGTTCTCTGCACTGGAGAACGTCCATGAAAAAACTGTGCTGTGCCTTGTTCGCCCTGCTGCCCACCTTGGCCTTCGCCTACCCGATCGAAGTGGAGAAGCAGTACAACGGCGCCGAGATCACCTACGACACCACCGACATCAGCGATAACCTGGCCGCCATCAATATCCGCAACCTCGGCGAAGCCACCGCCGAGTGCAAGGCCGTATTCGTCAACGGACCGGAAACCCCGAAGGTGCGCAAGGCAATCATCGAGGGCGGCAAGAGCGCCTACCTGACGTCCAATTTCAACCGCGCGGTGATCAAGTTGCGGATCAAGCTGACCTGCAATCCCAAGTAGTTCGCGGACGATTCCGGGCACAGGAACCAGCCTAGTGCCCTGCCTGGTACAAATCAACTTTCTTGATACTTTGTAGCGGATATTTACGCTTTTTTATCGATATGTGACGACCTAATCTGCACTCCATCGACGCACAACAACCCCCGATGGAGGTAGCCCACATGTCCCGCGTACTCGTCATCGAAAGCAGCGCCCGCCAGCAAGGTTCCGTATCACGCCAACTGACTCAGGACTTCATCGCCCAGTGGCAGAGCGCCCACCCGGCCGATGAGATCCAGGTCCGCGACCTCGCCGTCGACCAGGTGCCGCACCTCGATGCCGACCTGCTGGGGGGCTGGATGAAGCCAGCCGACCAGCAAAGCGCGAGCGAGAAGGCCGCCCTGGAACGCTCCAATCTGCTCACCGAAGAACTGCTGGCCGCCGACGTGCTGGTCCTGGCCGCGCCCATGTACAACTTCGCCATTCCCAGCACCCTGAAGTCCTGGCTTGACCACGTGCTGCGCGCCGGCGTCACCTTCAAGTACACCGAAACCGGCCCGAAAGGCCTGCTCACCGGCAAGCGCGCCTTCATCCTGACCGCCCGCGGCGGCATCTACTCCGGCGGCCCGCTGGACCATCAGGAGCCCTACCTGCGCCAGGCCATGGGCTTCATCGGTATCCATGACGTGACCTTTATCCACGCCGAAGGCCTGAACATGGGCGACGAGTTCCAGGAAAAAGGCCTGGCCTCGGCCAAGGCCCAGCTGGCCAAGGTCGCCTGACCCGCGGCGCCTCAGCTTCCCTGTGGTGCGCCATGGCTCCTTGAGCGCACCCGCCAACCCGGCCTGGTTTCAGGCCGGGTTTTTTATGCCCGGGGTTGGAATGGCAGGACTGCGTCCTGCTTCGCGAATGAATTCGCCCCCACAGGAAACGCGCAGCGGTCGAGCTTCCTGCACGAGCGGCTCCCTCTACCTCTGGGAGAGGGCTGGCGTGAGGGATGCTGGGCATGGCTGGCGGTCTTTCGCGAATGAATCCGCCCCTACAGGGTCTTTGCTAGCGAGGACAGAATGCCGCTTTCGGCAATGCCAGCGACGGCTCTGTCCGGATGGTCAGCAATTGCCCTTGTTAAGCTTTCGCTCGCGGCAAGGAAGGCGTATGTTCGCCGGCTGCTTTGCGAGGCCCGAGATGATTTCGCTCCATTCCCTTTCCTGCACATCGTGGCGGCCATGAGGCTGTCCGGTCGTGGAGTCGCGCTGTCCCTGATAGCGTCCGTATTGTTCGCCCTGATGCCCGGTTATGTGCGCGAACTGGCGCCACTGGACGGCGTGCAGGTGTTCGCCCAGCGAGTGCTCTGGTCGATCCCCGTGGTCCTGTCGTTGCTGGTGCTGACTCGCCAGTGGCCGGCCTTCGTCACGGTACTCGGACGCTTGCGGCGCGAACCGCTTCTGCTGGCGGCCCTGCCGCTGTCGGCGCTGCTGATCGGCCTGCAGTGGGGTCTGTTTCTCTGGGCGCCGTTGCAGGGACGGATGCTCGAGGTCTCCCTCGGCTACTTCCTGCTGCCCCTGGCGATGGTGCTGGCCGGGGGGGTGTTCTATGGCGAACGCCTGCGGCCCTTGCAGCTGCTGGCGGTTTGCTGCGCGGTGTTGGGCGTGCTCCATGAGCTTTGGCTGACCCGCGCCTTCTCCTGGCTGACCCTGGTCACCGCCCTGGTCACCGCCCTGGGCTATCCGCCCTATTTCATGCTGCGCCGCTGGATGAGGCTGGACGCGTTGTCCGGCTTCATTCTCGAAATGGCGGTACTCGCGCCCCTGGCCATCTGGCTGATCCTCAGCTTCTCACCGCCGGGGGCATTCAGCGATTCGCCGCAGCTCTGGTGGCTGATTCCCGGCCTGGGGCTGCTGGGCACCCTGGCGTTCGCCGCGATGATGGCGTCCAGCCGGCTGCTGCCCCTGGGGCTGTTCGGCATCCTCAGCTATGTGGAGCCGGTGCTGCTGTTCGCGGTGGCGGTGGCGTTCCTGGGCGAGGCCTTCAACCCGGCCCAGCTCTGGACCTACCTGCCCATCTGGCTGGCGGTGCTATTGATCGGCTGGGACAGCGCCATGCTGCTGCGCAAGCAGGCCCGGCAGGGGTTCTAGCCGGCAGTTTTCAACTATCGGCCAGGGCTGGCAGCACATGGTCCCGCAGCAGCGGGGCGAGATTCTCCGGGTGGGGCTCGCTGGGTTCCAGCCAGGCCAGCTCTTCCAGCTCGGCCGCTGCTTCCACCACATGGGGCAGGCGGGCGACGAAGATATCGGCATCCACCCAGGTGTCCGCCTCGTTGGCGGCCGGCGCGCGAAAGCGGCCGAGGGGCTTGAGGGCCGAGCCCTCCAGACGCAGCTGGAGTTCTTCCCAGAGCTCACGTTGCAGGGCTTCGAGCGGGCTTTCGCCGGCTTCGCGCTTGCCGCCGGGCAGCATCAGCGCCCGGGTGCCGCGCTTGCGCACCAGCAGCAGGCGATCATGCGGGTCGAGCAGGCAGGCGGCGGCGATATTCAGGGTGGTCATGCTGTCTCGGTATCGGGCAGGAGTTGGTAATGCAGTTGCACCACGCCGGTGGGGAAGCTGCGTTGCTCGCGGAGCTGGAGGCGACGTTCGAGACCAGTGGCGAACATCGGGATACCGGCGCCCAGCAGGTGCGGGATGAAGCTGACCACCAGCTCGTCGAGCAGGCCGGCAGAGTAGCAGGTCCCTGCCAGCGAGCCACCCCCGACCAGCCAGATGCGCCTGCAGCCGGCGGCGGCCAGCTGGTCGATGGCCTGGGCCGGGGTGTCGTGGCTGATTTGCACTTCCGCGGCGGCGCGCGGCGGGTCGCCGCGAGTCAGCACGGTGCAGGGTTTGCCGGAGTAGGGCCAGGCACCACCGAAGGCCAGGATGGTTTCGTAGGTCACCCGGCCCATCAGCAGGCCGTCGATGCTGTCGTAGAAAGCCTGGTAGCCATGGTCGTCCCCGGCTTCCTCGATCGGTTTCAACCAGTCCACGCGGCCATCCGGACGGGCTATGTAGCCGTCCAGGCTGGCAGCGACGTAATAGATGAGGGCCGCATTCATGATGGGGTTCCTGGAATGGGTGGTGTGAGCGTATACCCGCTCGCGGATTCCGTCGCCGTGTCGCACGTAAATCGGGCGTTCGGCTGCGAGTCCGGGTAACCTATGCAGCTGTTTACGCTTTCGATCGAGGTAGTCCTGTGTTTTCCCAATTCGCCCTGCACGAACGTCTGCTCAAGGCCGTTGCCGAACTGAATTTCGTCGAGCCGACCCCGGTGCAGGCGGCGGCCATCCCGCCGGCCCTGGAAGGGCGCGACCTGCGGGTGACCGCCCAGACCGGCAGCGGCAAGACCGCCGCCTTCGTCCTGCCGCTGCTCAACCGCCTGATCGGCGAAGCCAAGCCGCGCGTGCGCATCCGCTCGCTGATCCTGCTGCCGACCCGCGAACTGGCCCAGCAGACCCTGAAGGAAGTGGAGCGCTTCTCTCAGTTCACCTTCATCAAGTCCGGCATCGTCACCGGCGGCGAGGACTTCAAGGAGCAGGCGGCGCTGCTGCGCAAACTGCCCGACGTGCTGGTGGCCACACCCGGCCGCCTGATCGAGCACCTCAATGCCGCGAGCCTGGACCTGCGCGAAGTGGAAGTGCTGGTGCTGGACGAGGCCGACCGCATGCTGGACATGGGTTTCGCCGAGGACATGCAGCGCATCACCGAACTCTGCGCCAACCGCGAACAGACCCTGCTGTTCTCCGCCACCACCGGCGGTGCGGCCCTGCGTGACGTATCCGCCAAGGTCCTGCGCGACCCGCTGCACCTGCGCCTGAACAGCGTCGACCAGCTCAACGAGGGCACCCGCCAGCAGATCATCACGGCCGACCATGTCGAGCACAAGGAGCAGCTGGCGCGCTGGCTGCTGGCCAACGAGACCTACCAGAAGGCGATCATCTTCACCAACACCCGCGTCCAGGCCGACCGTCTCTACGGCCACCTGGTGGCCGGCGGCTACAAGGCCTTCGTGCTCCATGGCGACAAGGACCAGAAGGACCGCAAGCTGGCCATCGAGCGGGTGCGCCAGGGCGGTACCAAGGTGCTGGTGGCCACCGACGTCGCCGCCCGCGGCCTGGATATCGAAGGCCTGGACCTGGTGATCAATTTCGACATGCCGCGCTCCGGTGACGAGTACCTGCACCGCATCGGCCGCACCGGCCGTGCCGGTGGCGAAGGCCTGGCGATCTCGCTGATCTGCCACAACGACTGGAACCTGATGTCGAGCATCGAGCGCTACCTCAAGCAGAGCTTCGAGCGCCGCACCATCAAGGAACTCAAGGGCACCTACACCGGCCCGAAGAAGGTCAAGGCCTCCGGCAAGGCGGCCGGTGCCAAGAAGAAAAAGACCGACAAGAAGGGCGACAAGAAGACCACCGCCAAGGCCGCCGCACCCAAGCGCCGGCCGAGCAAGCCGCGCGAAGAGTCGCGCGTGGTCAGCAGCGACGGCATGGCGCCGCTCAAGCGCAAGAAGCCGGCGGCGGAGTAAGCCTTGTCATTGGACCTCGCCTGGCCCGTCCAGGCGCTGCTGCTCACCTACCTGGCAATGAGCCTGTTGTGCTTCGTTGCCTATTGGCGTGACAAGCGCCTGGCTGTCATCGGCCAGCGGCGGATACCCGAATCGCGCCTGCACTTGTTGGAGCTCCTGGGCGGCTGGCCGGGTGGCCTGCTGGCCCAGCGACTGATCCGCCACAAGAACCGCAAGCTCGCCTACCAGGTGAAATTCTGGCTGATCGTGGCCGTGCACCTGGGGTTACTGGGGAGCTGGGTGATCAGTAGGTTGGGCTGAGTTCCGCGAAGCCCAACGATCCCGAGGCACGCTACGCGCGCCATGTTGGGCTTCGCTTCGCTCAGCGCCAACCTACCGATAACACCGAATCACCCTGCCTCACGGCACCAGCACGATCTTCCCGTCCCGCTCCCCGGCGGCCGCCGCCGCCACGGCTTCCTTGATCCGGCTGATGTCGTAGGTGGCGGCGATGCGCGCCTTGAGCTTGCCGCTGGCGATCAGCTGGATCAGCTCGCCGAACAGCTGCATCTGCTGTTGCGGGGTGGCCTGGCGGAACCAGCGGGCCAGCCAGAAGCCTTTCAGGGTCACGTCTCGGAACACGAAGGAGCTGGGGTTGATCTGACAGGGCTCGCCACTCATGCGGCCGTAGTTCACCAACACGCCACCCTCGGCCAGGCTGGACGCCAGGTGGTCGGTGGAGGCGCCGCCCACAGCATCGATGCCCAGTTTCACCGGCGCGCCACCAGTGGCTTCGCGCACGCGCTTGGGCAGGTCCGGGCCATCCACCAGCACCACATCGCCGCCTTCGGCCTGCACCGCCGCCACGGCCGAATCGCGGCGCACGACGTTGACGGTCTTCAGCCCACGGATCTTCGCCAACTGGATGAGGTAGCTGCCCACGCCCGAGTTGGCCGCGTTCTGGATCACCCAGTCGCCCGGCTGCAGTTCGACGAAGTCGCGCAACATCAGGTAGGCGGTGGGCGGGTTGACGGTGAGCATTGCCAGTTGCTGCGGATCGGCGCTGGGCAGCGGGATCAGTTGCCTGGCTTCGGCGATCAGGTGGGTGCGCCAGGTGCCGCTGCCCACCGGCAGCAGCACTGTCTGTCCCACCTTGAGGTTGCCGACGTCGGCGGCGACCTCCAGCACTTCGCCCACGCCTTCATTGCCGCCGATGGCGGGCAGGGGCGGCAGCATGCCGTACTCACCGGTCAGGGTGAGCACATCGGAGGGGTTGATGGGGGCTGCCAGCACTTTCACCAGCGCCTGGCCGGCACCAACCGGCGGCAGCTGGAGTTCCACGGCTTCGATAACGTCCTGGGGCACCGGGCCACGGGTCTTGTATTCGGCTTTGAGCATGACGCTTCTCCTGGCGGCTTGGGGGCTTTGAGTCTAGCCGCTGTCGCGCGCGCAGCGCTGAATCCCCCGGCATTTGCGGCGTTGATGGCATGGCGCGATCTGGACGCGGGAGGTCGCTCTGGAGCCGGTCCGGGGCGGGACCTTTGCTAGGTTCGGTTTCGAAAATTCGCCGAGCGATGGTCAGGCTAGGCAAAAGTCGGTGAGAACGCGGAGTTAACGAGTTGTTAATGAGCAGTTCGAATCGACTTTTAACGACGCATGGCCGAAGCGCAGGCAGTTCTCGCACCGAACCTGGGTTCGGCGGCGAAGCTGGAGTAGGGCTTCCTCACGTCACCAATAAAGGAATAAGAAGATGAAGATCGCCAAGACACTGATGTCCGCCGTACTTAGCCTGGGCCTGGCCGGCGCCGCCCAGGCCGCCACCGAGCTGAAGCACTGGCCGGAACCCGCCGCCAAGCAGTTGGACGCGCTGATCGCCAAGCACGCCAATCAGGGCAACTTCGCCGTATTCGACATGGATAACACCAGCTACCGCTATGACCTGGAGGAGTCCCTGCTGCCCTTCCTGGAAATGAAGGGCGTGCTCACCCGCGAGAAGCTCGATCCCTCGCTCAAGCTGATTCCCTTCAAGGATGTGAAGGGCCACAAGGAAAGCCTCAACAGCTACTACTACCGACTCTGCGAGGTGGATGACCTGGTCTGCTACCCGTGGGTCGCCCAGGTGTTCTCCGGCTTCACCCTGCGTGAGCTGAAGGGCTACGTCGACGAGCTGATGGCTTACGGCAAGCCGGTCCCCGCCACCTACTACGAAGGCGACGAGGTGAAGACTGTCGAGATCAATCCGCCCAAGGTTTTCAGCGGGCAGAAGGAACTGATGAACAAGCTCAGCGAGAACGGCATCGAGGTCTACATCATGACCGCCGCCCTGGAGGAGCTGGTGCGCATGGTCGCCTCGGACCCGAAGTACGGCTACAACGTCAAACCGGAGAACGTCATCGGCGTCACCACCCTGCTGAAGGACCGCAAGTCCGGCGCCGTGACCACCAGCCGCAAGCAGATCACCGATGGCCAGTATGACGAGAAGGCCAACCTCGACCTGGAACTGACCCCCTATCTCTGGACTCCGGCCACCTGGATGTCCGGCAAGCATGCGGCTGTCCTCACTTATATCGATGAATGGAAGAAGCCCATCCTGGTAGCGGGCGATACGCCCATCAGCGACGGCTACATGATGTTCCACGGCACCGACGTCGGCAAAGGCGGCATCAACCTCTGGATCAACCGCAAGGCCAAGTACATGGACCAGATCAGCACCATGCAGAAGAAGAACGCCGAGGCCCAGGCCAAGCTGGGCCTGCCGGTGACGGCAGACAAGAACTGGGTGGTGGTGACGCCCGAACAGATCCAGTAACGCGCGGACCAGTGCTGCAAGCGGCCACCCAAGGGTGGCCGCTCTGCTTTGCACTAGAGTGATTCCTGCCGGCCTGATCGGTGAGTCCGGCTGTCCTGGCTGGACAGTGGAGCCACGCGCCGTGGCTGTTACGCTGCCGGGCTTGCTCGAACCTGTCCTGGAGTGATCGATGAAGTACCTGGCGCTCGCCCTCAGCCTGAGCCTTGCCGGCCTGCCGTCCGCGGCCCTGGCCTGGTCCAACCACGCCCTGGGTACCGCCCTGGCGCTGGCCGGCCTGCCGCAGATCAAGGACGCGCCCATGGTAGAGGTGGAAAGCCTGGAGTCCTTCCTGGAGGAGGAGGGCGTCGCCCTGGAGCAATTTCTGGACGAGCAGGAGGAGTTCTTTCGCGACAACCTGCCGGACTACCCGTCCAGGCCCGACGACCTGCGCTGGATCCCGACCCACGGTGGCGACCACCGCCGGGCCTTCCTCATGGCGTTGCGGGTCAACCCCGAGATCAAGCTGGCCTATTTCGTCCAGGCCCTGCCGGGTATGGACTGGAACGGCCATACGCCCATGGACGCATCCGAGGTGCTGGTGTTCCGCAAGCTCAGCCTGTGGCGCGAATGGCGCTTCTATCAGGTGAATCCCGGCGAGAAGCTGCCGGCCCTTGCAGTAGTGGCCAGCGCCGCCGACGAGCCGGATTACGGCCACGATATCAATCTGTACAGCGACAACCCGGGCGAGGCGGGCGCGCGCTACAACTTCGGCAAGCAGCCCTTTGGCGATGCCCGTTTCGAGTATTCCTCCCAGGCGCCTTTCCATATTGGCTACTACCACGAGGACGCGCTCATCTACCGCACCGCGCCCTATCTCGCGCGCACCTATCCAGAGGTGCGCGTGCAGCAGTACCTCGGCCTGGCACGCTTCGCCTTCGAGAGCGGCCATCCCTACTGGGGCTACCGCTTCCTCGGTTGGGGCTTGCATTACATCCAGGACCTGACCCAGCCCTACCATGCCAAGGCCCTGCCGGGGCAGGGCACGCCCCAGCTGGTCTGGATCGCGTTCAAGGCCGCGCTGGGCCTGGATGGCGACAAGCTGGCGGCCATGGAACAGGTCGCCAACCGTCACACGGAGGTGGAGCAGTACCAGGCCAACTGGCTGCGCCAATTGCTGCGTGAAGGGCGCAACGACAGCCCTCTGCTGCGCGCCTACGCCGACAGCCGGACCGACGACGACTATCCGCCCTTCGATGGCGAGTCCCTGCGCCTGGTGGTGTCCCAGGAGGCCTATGACGCCGCCGACGATTTCGATGCGCGCATCGCCCACTGGCTGAACAACGGGCACGGCCAGGCGGACTTCAGGCAGGGCAACAGCCTGGCGCCACAGCAGCAGGACCTCCCGCTCGAGCAGGCGCTGGTGCGGCTGATCCGCCACTTCGGCGCCCACAGCCGCAACGCGACCCGCACCATCCTGTCGCAGTCCGCTTCAGAGACGGATAACGTGGCCCTCGTCCGCGGCGACCCGGCCGTGGAATAGCGCGGTGATCAGCTGCCGCGCCGCCTCGTAGCCCTGGCTTTCCTCCACCCGTAGCCAGGGCCGGGGCGGGCGGCCGACTTGCTGGTAGAAGTCCAGCAGGCCCTCGCCTATGTGTCGGCTCACCTGTTCCGGCCCCCACTCGGCATTGCGCTTGCGGATCTGCACCGGCGCGAAGAAGAACTCCGGCTGCGGCCCCAGCGGGCAACCCAGCACGTTGGCTTCCGGCGTTTGCGCGGACCCGGCGAAGCAGCTGTAGACCAGGCTGGCGCCGAAGTGCCAATGCACCCGTTCACGCAGCGCCAGGTCGCCGGAGAAGTCGACATAGAGCGTCGGCTGATCGCTGGCCAGGCTTTCCAGCTGGTCGTAGCTGCAGCTCTGCTGGTAGCAGCCCAGGCCTTCGACGAAGTCGAGGTTGCGCGGCGAGGTGATGCCCAACAGCTGACGGCCGGCTTGGCGTCCGATGCAGGCGGCGGTGCCGTAGGCGGTCTTGCTCGAGGCGCTGGAGAACACGACCTGGCGGGCGCCGAACAGCTCGTTGTCTTCGAGGAAGTCGGCCAGCATGGACGAGGTCAGGAACAGCGGCTTGAGGAGGATCTGCAACGCCTCGGTGGCCGGGCTGTAGTAGATGTCCCAGCTGCAGCGGGTGTACTGGTTGTAGGCCGAGGTGAGCGTGCGGCGGTGCTCGGCGCCATCGTAAAAGCCCCGCGGGGTGATCCGCTCCGGTTGCATGCGCACGTGACTGGCGATGGGGAAGTAACCGTAGAAGCGCTCGCCTGCCGCAATCCCCTCCACTTTCGAATCCAGCACATCGGCAAAACCCCAGACCGGCATATGGCCCCAGTCGTCTTCGCCGCTGGGGAAGAATTGCCAGTACCGCATGGAGTCGCCGAAGGCGGCGTAAGTGATGTTGTTGGTGGTGAGGGAGAAGAGGTCCAGGCGCAGGACTATCTCGCCCTCGGCGGCGTCCAGGCTTTCTTCCTGCTGCACCAGGCGGGTCTGGTCGAGGGCGTCCTTGCGGGTGAACAGACGTGATACTGTGCTGCGGTTCGGCATTTCCGACTCCTGCTTTTGGTGGGGTCGGAACAGGCTAACAAGGGCCCCCGCACCGCGGGTTCGGAAACCGCCAGAGGTCCCCATGGAGTCCGCAAAACCCCGTAACAAGCCGCTCAAGCGACCCACCCAGGCCCGCGCCCGCTTCACGGTCGAGGCCATCTTCGAAGCCTTCGTTCGGATTCTTCGCCAGCGTGGCTGGAGCGGAGTGACCACCCGCGCGGTCGCCCTGGAAACCGGTGTCGCGGTGGGCACGCTCTACGACTATTTCCCCAGCAAGGAGGCGCTGCTCTCCGGCTATGTCCGTCACCAGCTCGATCTGCTGCTTCAGCGCCTGGAGCGTGAAGTGGTGCTGGCCACCGGCCTCGACTGGCAGACCCGCGTGCGTCGCCTGGTGCGCCTTTCCTGCGGGCAGTCGGAAGAGCAGGTGCGGCCCTTCTTCGATGCCGAGCTGATGGAAGTGGAGCGCGCCATCGCCGAGCCCTGGCACCATCAGCGGGTCTACCAGGAGCTTGCCGGCAAGTGGCGCCAGGCCGTGGCCGCCTGCGCCGACCTGCCACGCCAGCCGCGCCCGGAAAGCATCGATGCGCTCTTCGTCGCCGTCTGGGGTGGGCGCCGCTATGGCCTGACCGCCCAGTTGAGCAGCCAGCAGGTGGAAGCCTGGCTGCTGGAGATGGAGGAGCTTTGCTGCGCGCGCATCCTGATGGAGCTGGCGCGCAGCGAGGAATAATCAGCGGCCCACCCTCCCTTGGAGGAGCTTCGCCTGCGGCGCTTCAGTGATACTGCTGCAACCGCAGCTCGGTGCTTTCGGGAAGCACGGCGCGTTCCTCGCCAGGATTTTCCAGTTCGCCTTCCAGGGCATCCTGTTGGCGGGCGAGCAAGCCGAAGAGGGTGGTGATGGGGTGCAGCGGGCGTTTCTGGGCGACCTGGCCACGGTCGTCCGTGGCGATGGCCTGGGCGGGCAGGGGCTCGGTGGTCACCCGGAAGTCGCTGATCTCGATCACCCCGCGGCCTTCGGCCAGCAGGTGGAAGGAGAAGGCCTTGCGTGCCTCGGGGTTGTCGAAGGCAAAGCTCACCGTCAGCGGCTTGCCCTTCTTCAGCGGCGGCATTTCGGGAATCGGCAGGGCCACGTCACGCTCGAACTCCTTGGCCTTCAGTCGCAGCTGGGCACCCTGGCGGTCCATGCGCAGCACCTTGACGGTCATCTGCACGCTGGTGCGGCTGTTCTTCGGCAACTCCATGTACTGCGCGCCGATCAGGTTGTCGGCCCAGTCGTCCTTGGCCTTTTCCTTCAGGCGGATACGCTCGCGGGTGGCGAACTGGTATTCCTGGCCGAGGGTGCCGCCCTGCAGCGACTGGTCCAGCAGCGCCGCGCGCTGGGATACCAGGCGCGCCTTCTTGCCTCCATAGCTGCCCAGGTAGCGTGCCTCGTCGGCGATGAAGCCTTCGCTGCGATAACGCCGGCAGACCTGGCGGAAGTCGCACTCGGTGAAGGTTTCCTTGCCATCGTGGTAGCGCAGCTTGCCGTTGGTGTAGGACATCATCTCGCGTCCGCTGGCGTAGTCGCGGAACAGCGAACGGCCGGAGAGGTTCTGCGGCACCCGGTAGCCGAAGTAGTCGAGGATCGAGGTGGTCAGGTCGACATGGCCGTAGACGCCGCTCTTGATCGGCGGCAGGGCGGCCTGCTCCGGCGCCAGCACCAGGTTGAAACCCCAGGCCGAGGCGAGGCGAACCTTGTCGATGCCGTGGGATTCGTCCGAGGTGACGATCACCAGGGTGTTCTTTAGCACGCCCTGTTTCTCCAGGCCGCGGAGGAAGGCATCCACCGCGTCATCCAGATAGGCGATCGCGGCCTTCTTCGAATCCGGGTAGCGCATCAGGTAGTCGGCTGGCGCGGAGTAGGGCTGGTGGGTGCCGACCGTGAGCAGGGTGAGCATCCAGGGCTTCTTCTGCTGGCGCAGTTGCTTGACGTAGGTCAGCGCGCCTTCGAAGAAGGCCTTGTCGTCCATGCCCCAGGGAAATTCCAGGTAGGCCTTGTTGCGGAACCAGTCGCGCCCCAGGGTCTTGTCGAAGCCCATCTGCGGCATGATCTTGTCCTTGGCCATGAAGCGCAGCCCGGCACCTTGCAGGAAGTGGGTGCTGAAGCCGTGCTGGTGCAGCTGCGACGGCAGGCAGGCCTTGGCCCGGGCCGGGTTGTGCAGCAGCTCCAGCCCCTTGGGCGTGCCCGAATCCAGCTTGCTGTAGTCGCCGCAGAGCATGGCGTAGAGGCCGCGGATGGTCTGGTGGCTGTGCATCACGTAATCCGGCGTGGTCATGGCGCGCTCGGCCCAGCCGCTGAGCTTGGGCATCAGCGAGTCCTGGTAGCTGCTGTTGATCGCCGCGCGATTGGCGGCGATGTAGGCGCCGGGAATGCCCTCCAGGGTGATCACCAGTACGTTGCGCGCGCGGCCGGGTCCGGCGAGCAGGGGCGCTCCGTCGAGGTCCAGGCGCGCCAGGCCGGCGATGTCCGGCAGGGTGTCGGGCTTGTCGCCGTCGAGCCAGTCCTCGACCGCCAACTGGCCGCTGTTGACGGCGCTGGCCATCACCTTGTGCGGCAGGTTGAACTGCTGCCACTGGTCGGCGTCGCTGGGCTGCACATACTGCAGGGTGACATGGCCCATCAGCAGCGCGGCCGGTGCGGCGAACCACTTCCAGGACAGCGGCCGGTGCTTGCTCCGCCAGCAGAGCAGGCTAGCCAGCAGGCAGGCGCCGAGTGCCAGGCCCAGGTAGGGGTGGGTGATGCCGCCACCCTGGGTGGAGTGGCTGACGAACTGCGGGTCGAGCAGATACTTCAGGTCGCTCGGCTCCGGCATCCGGCCGACGGCGCCGATCAGCTCGGCGTTGCCCAGGAGCATCAGGCTCCAGAGCAGCATCAGCGGCAGCGCCAGGAACAGCGAGCGGCCGTAGAGCAGGAGCATCAGGAAGCTGCCGAAGGCGAGGTCGGAGAGATAACCGAAGGGGTTGGACCAGCCCAGCAAGTAGCGGCTGGCCAGGGGAATCACCAGGAAGAGCACGCCGAGTGTTGCCAGCGATGCGGATTGCGACAGCCAACGGCTGAATGGGCGCACGGGAGCTCCTGAGATGGGGCAGTGAGAATCCGTCAAGTGATGTCCGAAATCATGGCTCTTGGTATTGACGACATGATTCTGAAACATCGTTGTGCTATGGGCTAGTAGACAGTGTTGCAGAACGAAAATTCACGCGGGATGCGTTTGGCCCGCGCAATTGCGCGCGGCCCGGTCGCGAGGATCGAAAGGGGCAGCCGCTCACTGCGAGGCTCACCCGGCGCCCGGTCCAACAGGTAGAATGCCGCCTCGACTCACAGAGGTAGCGAAGATGGCACTTATCGGGCGTTTCAATTCACTGCAGGTTGCCAAGCACACGGACTTCGGCCTGTACCTGGACGGCGGCCCGGACGGCGAAATACTCCTGCCCAAGCGCTATGTGCCGAAGGACGAGCCGACAGAAGTGGGCGACTGGCTCAATGTGTTCCTCTATCTGGACAGCGAAGACCGCCCAGTGGCCACCACCCTCAAGCCCAAGGTGCAGGTAGGCGGCTTCGCCAGCCTCAAGGTGGTGGAAATCAACCGGATCGGCCTGTTCCTCGACTGGGGCCTGCCCAAGGACCTGCTCCTGCCGCATTCGGAAGAGAAGCGCCCGCTGCAGGTCGGCGACTACTGCGTGGTGCACGTCTACCTCGACAAGCGCACCCGCCGCATCACCGCCACCGCCCGCCTGGACCGCTACCTGGACGCCACGCCGCCGCGCTACAAGCCCGGCCAGGCCGTCGACCTGCTGGTGACGGAGAAGACCGACCTCGGCTTCAAGGCCATCATCGAGGGCCAGCACTGGGGCCTGATCCACAAGAACGAGGTGTTCAAGTTCCTCCGCGGCGGCATGCGCGAGCAGGGCTTCATCAAGGAAATCCGTCCCGACGGCAAGATCAGCCTGAGCCTGCAGCCGGTGGGCGAGCAGGCGGCCAGCGGCTTGAGCGAGCAGATCATCGCCGCGTTGCGGGCAGAGGGCGGCGTGTTGAAGCTGTCCGACAAGAGCCCGCCGGAGCTGATCAGCCAGCGCTTCGGGGTCAGCAAGGGCAACTTCAAGAAGGCCATCGGCGGTCTCTACAAACAGGGCCTGATCCGCATCGAGGACGATCGGATCGAACTGGTCTGAAGCAGCCGCCAAAATCTCCCCAGGCCGCGCCGGGCGCGGTCCTGATACCGAAGCCCCCGCTCGGACACGTGCTCCGGATGGGGGCTTTGCATTGGTCGCGACGTGCAATTTGCACGCTCGAAATGGCCAGGATCGTGCGCAATGCATGGAAAAATCTGTCAAAAAAATCTGCAACCGACTGATTTATTTGGCGTTTCCGTTGTCATAGCCCTGGCATGCACGCTGCTGGGGTGCAGGAGCAATCAACTTTCTTGGAGAGAAGACATGGATCTGGATTTTGACAAGCTGATCAGCGCCTTTCCGGAATACGTACTGAGCACCAAGGCTAGGCCGGATGGCGGTTTCGTGCTGACGCTCGAACGCGAGGGGAAATTCTTCCAGCGCGTCGTGGCGGCTACGGCGCAACTGGATTGGCTGGTCAGCACGCTCAAGCGCGACCTGGCGCTGGAGCATGGGGAGGTTCCGCCGACGGAGTCGCTCAAGGTGCTTCATCGCAAGCCCTTGCCGCGCTACCTCCGCGCCTGAGGGCGAATGGCCGCGACAGGGCAGTCGCGGCCGGAGCTTCAGCCATTCAGGTTTCGATACCCGAAGGAGGCAGCATGGCATCGTCGTCCTTGCCTTCACCCTTGCCCGATGGCGCGCGTGGCGGCTGCTCGCGGGGCTCTTCCTTCTGCCGCTCACCGAGCAGTTCCTTGGCCGAAGCCTGGGCTTCGTCCACCTTCTTGTTCAGTTCATTGACCGCTTCGCCTATGGCTTCCCGGGCGATTTCCTGGGCGGCCGCCTCGGCTTTCTCCGCCAGTTTGTTGGCCGATTCCTCGGCCAGGTCGCAGCCGGCCAGGCTGGCCAGCAGGCCCGTTCCGAGCATCAGGGCAGCGAGGCGGGGGGCAGGTTTCATGCAGTGATTCTCCAGTGATGCGATACGCGGCGGCCATCATTGCCTACGGCAGGCTCCGAGGAAACAAACCGATTCGGCGATTCTGTATACAGACGTTTCTGAATATTGCGCGCAGAGGCAAGCCCCGGGGTCCGCAGCGGCGACTGAACAGAGCCCAGGGCTTGGAGCCGGCATTCACCGGCCTCGAATAGACTGACCGGCGGATCAGGGCGGGGTTCCGCGCGCCTGCGCAAATTGGCTTGTTTCACTAGGCTTAGCCTGGCAATCAGGTGCAGGGGGCTGGGATGGGCAAGCGACTGACGCCGGTCATGCTGTGTTCGCTGCTGCTGCCGTGGCTGCAGGCCCTCGCGCAGGACGTGAGTTTCGACGAAATCCAGCCCATCCTCCAGGCCCGCTGTGTGATCTGCCATGCCGGCGAAGCCGCGCCCCTGGGCCTGCGGCTGACCAGCCTCGACGAACTGCTCAAGGGCAGCAAGAGTCGCCCGGTGGTGCAACGCGGCGAGCCGAGCGACAGCGAGTTGATCAAACGGCTGAAGGGCCTCAGCCAGCCGCGCATGCCCATGACCGGGCCGCCCTTTCTCAGCGATGCCGAGATCGCCCTGTTCGAGCGCTGGATAGCCGGCGGGCTCAAGCCCGGCAGCCGGTCGTCGACCGCTACTATCCCTCCGACGCCGCTGCAGCATCCGTCCGCCGGCCAGCCGGTCACCTACGCCCATGTGGCGCCGATCTTCGCCAGCCGCTGCGTGAAATGCCATTCCGCATACGGCCTGATGGGCTCGGCACCGGAAGGCCTGTTGCTGAACGCCTACGTCGCCATCCTCGATCGCGACGAGCGTGTTCGCGTGGTGCCTGGCTCCTCTTTGGCCAGCGAACTGGTGCGGCGTATCCGCGGCCAGTCCCAGCCGCGGATGCCCTATGACGGTCCGCCCTACCTCAGCGATGAGGAAATCCAGCTGATCGTCGACTGGATCGACCAGGGTGCCCGCGATGCCGACGGCCGCCCAGCGCCCAGCCCGGTGGGCTCGCGGGTGCGCCTGCAGGGCGTGCTGGGGGAGGGCTGGACCCTGGATTCGCTGCAATTGGTGGTCGGCCCCGAGAGCCGCATCGACAAGTCACCCGGGGTTGGCGACTACGTCGAAGTGCGCGGGCGCTGGAGCCAGGACGGCCGGGTGCTGGTGGAGCGCATTCGCCGGCGCTGATCACTGGCCGCTGGCATTGCCCATGGTCCCTGCTCCGGCTTCGGCGCGCACAGGTCGCGCTTGAACGCCGTCAGGCTTCGGAAGGGGCCAGGGCCTTGCGTTGCTGGCGGCCGCGCAGCAACTCGGTGCCGCTGACCAGCACTATGCCGCCCAGCACCAGGGCGGCACCCAGGGCGAAGGACAGGTCGATGCGCTCGCCCAGCACCAGTACGCCGAAGGTGACGCCGAACAGGGGCGTCATGAAGGACAGCACCGAGAGCCTCGACGCCAGGTAGCGGCGCAGCAGCCAGAACCAGGCCAGGTAGCTGACCAGGGCGATCACCACCACCTGGAAGCCGAGGCTGATCAGCGCTCGCTGGGTCAGCTGCATCTCGGTCTGGTCGGTGCCGAAGGCCACTGCCGTCAGCAGCAGGGCGGCGCCGAACAACTGGTAGAACAGGGTCTTCACCGGCGACGCCTCGGACAGCTTTGATCCGCGGATCACCAGGGTGGTCGCACCCCAGGCCAGGGCGCCTAGCAGCGCATAGCCGTCCCCCAGCAGCACGTTGCCAGGAGCGCCGGCCGGCTGGCCGAGGAAGGCCATGGCGATGCCGCCGAAGGCCACCAGTACGCCCAGCCATTGCAGGGGCGAGAGGCGTTCCTCGGGCAGCATCAGGTGCAGGCCGAGGGCGGCGAACATGGGGGCGGTGTAGAGGAACACCGACAAGTGCGAAGCGCTGGTGTGGTTCAGTCCTTCGCCGATGAACAGGAACTCCAGGGCGAACAGCGCGCCGACCGCGACCCCGGGCAGCAGGGTGCCGTCGCTGAAGGCCGCACGCCCCTCGCGCCAGAGCACCAGGGCGCCCAGCACCAGGGCCGCGCCGCCGGAGCGGATGGCCAGTTGCAGGATCGAGGGCACGTCGTCGAGGGTCAGCTTGATCGCCACCTGCTGGAAGCCCCAGCAGATGCAGAGGACGAACATCAGGCCACAGGCGAACCAGTCCAGGGGCAGGCGGGAGGGTTTCATCGTTCAACTCACAAGGCAGAAGGTGCGGCAGGGCCGCCAGTGCCTGGCAGGATCGGTCCGCAGGCGCCTTGCTTTCAAACGATGATTTGTCATCATGCTTTGACTTCAACTCAAAGCGAACTCGCCATGCGTCTTCCGTCGCTCATCGCGCTGCGCACTTTCGAAGTGGCCGCCCGCAGCCGTAACTTCACCGAAGCCGCGCAGGAACTTTCGGTGACCCCGGGTGCGGTCAGCCGGCAGATCCGCCTGCTGGAGTCCGAACTGGGGGTGAGCCTGTTCGACCGGACCCGCAACACCGTCAGCCTCAACGACAATGGCCGCCGCCTGGCCGCCACCGTCGCCCAGGCCTTCGAATTGCTCACCCGCGGCGCCGACGAGCTGCGCGGCCAGGACGAAGGGCCTATCCACATCACCTGCGCGCCCTCTATCGCCAGCCATTGGCTGATGCGCCGGCTCAACCAGTTCGCCGCCGGCAACCCGGACATCACCCTCAGCCTGGAGGCCACCGAGCAGCTGGTCGACCTGGAGCGCGGCGAAGCGACCCTGGCTATCCGTTTCACCACCACGGACGCGCCCATGCCCGCCAGCGAGCTGCTGTTTCATGAAGAGTTCTTTCCCGTCTGCAGCCCGGCCTACCTGGAGCAGTACGGCCCGGTGCGAGAGCCGCGCGACATGCTGGGCGCACGGCTGATTCACACCCACTGGAAGAATGCCGCCAACCTGCACTTGCCGAGTTGGGAAGACTGGTTCGCCACCTATGTAGGCGAGCCGGGCCCGGTGAAGGGCGGAATGCGTTTCGGCCTGATCGGCCATGCCATCCAGGGCGCTGTCAGCGGCCAGGGTTTTGCCCTCGGCTCCACCGCCCTGGCCTTCGACGACATCGCCAACGGCCGGCTGCTGTTGCCCTTCGGCGAGCATTGCCGCCTGTCCACGCCCTGGGCCTATCGGCTGGCCTGGAGCCGCAGGTCGCCGCCGGCGGAGAAGGTGCGCCGCCTGATCGACTGGCTGCTGGCCGAGGCTCGCGCCAGTACGGTGCCGAACCAGGGATAGGACGGAAGAGCGGTAGCGGCGGATGACGCCAGGCGTTGCATCCGCCGCTTCATGCCGGATTGCTACATCATCTTGCGCAGCTGATGCAGCCGGTGTTGCAGGCCTTCGGCCCAGGCCGGGGCGGCCTGGCCGGTGCCGGCCATCTTGAGCAGCGGATGGTGGCTGACGACCCGGTCGAGTATGGCTTCCTGGGCAGGTTTCACGTCGACGAAGAAGATGTGCTTGCCTTCGCCCAGGGGGCGCTCGAAGCGTTTCACCACCGGATTGGGGGTCTGGATCCCGAACAGGCTGCCCTCCCAGACGCTGAAGCCGAACAGCGCGATGGCGAGGAAGATGAAGGGAATCCAGCCGGCTGCCGTGCCGGTCCAGCCGCTGATCCAGGCCACCAGCATCACCAGTGCCGCCAGCGCCAGGCCGATGCCGACGCCGATCATGCCGGAGTGCATGATGTCTTGCTTCAATACAGAGGGCACGTCGTGCAGGCGATGCCGCTCGACTTCGGCGTCGCGCTCACTGAGGACGTGGATTTGCTCGTGGTCGATGCCCTGGGCCTCGAGTTCGCTTTCGACCTTCTCCAGGTCGTTGAGGTTGTCGCTGATGTAGTAATGCCGCTGCATGGGTTACCTCCCATCTGGCTGCGCCGGCCCCCATCCGGCCATCACCCCCAGGTTCGGGCCTCTTTCGGCCTGCCTGGAAGTTTAGACGGGGGCGTTTCGGTGCAAGCGGCATCCGCCCACCGGCAGGGTGGACGGTGGCGCCCGGCGGAGGGTCTTGCACCCATCCGCCTACGGGCGCCGCGACGGTCTTACTTGTTGCCGATGCGAATATGGCGGCTCGGCGCCACCTGGGCGCTGACGCCCTTGGCGATTTCCTGGATCTCGCCGCCCTGCTTCAGGAAGGCCGCGACCTGGGCTTCCAGGGATTCACTGGTGGCGGTCGCCGGTGGCGGCTTGGGGGTGCTGCTGTGGGAGTTCTTGATGCGCATCTCGCTTCCTCTGTGCGGGCCGCTCCTGGCGCGGCCCTAAAAACCTGCTGAAAAAAAAACCGGCCCGAAGGCCGGTTCTTCTATCGGCGAGTGATCAGATCACTTGCACTTCGTCGGCTTGCATGCCTTTCTGGCCCTGCACGGCGATGAAGGAGACCTTCTGGCCTTCCTTCAGGCTCTTGAAGCCGGCGCTTTGGATGGAACGGTAGTGAACGAACAGATCCGGGCCGTTATCGGTGGTAATGAAGCCGAAGCCTTTTTCATCGTTGAACCACTTGACGGTGCCGGTTTGGCGCTCGGACATTTGAATGTCTCCTAGAAACTGAGTTATTGCTTGGCTGGATCATTCCAGCCTGTCACTGAGTGCAGAGAATCGGCAACCGCTGAATACGGGACCGCTAGGGTACAGACCGCTTTTCAAGGTGACACATGCATCACAGCGTTTGACACAATACCTGTGCTTTCGAGGATTGCCTAACCTTTTATGCTCCCGATTGTCCGATCAGGGCCTGCAGATAGGATCAGACGGTTCTATTCGCGAACGATTTCGCCCCCACGGACTCCTCCCAGGCCGCTCCCGGTCGAGCCGTTCCTCACCTCGCTTCGGGACGCTCCGCATGGAGCGCCGGCAACTGAACCACCCGGGATTCAGACCCGGGTTTCTTCCCGCAGCACCTGCTCCAGCCAGTCCATGAAGGCCTGCACCCGCCGCGGCAGGCGGCGGTGGGCATAGAGCAGGGTGGCCTGCAGGGGCGGTGCCGGGTACTCCGGCAGCAGCGCCACCAGTCGGCCGCTTTCCAGGTGATCGCGCAGACCGTGCAACGGCGCCTGGATAAGCCCCAGGCCGCCCAGGC
Organism: Pseudomonas sp. BN102; assembly: GCF_029871245.1. Classification (GTDB taxonomy): domain Bacteria; phylum Pseudomonadota; class Gammaproteobacteria; order Pseudomonadales; family Pseudomonadaceae; genus Metapseudomonas. Next base: position 159,278 of record NZ_SSON01000067.1, read on the forward strand.
AGCCGGCTTCGTAGGCCTCGGCATTGTTCACCGTCAGGCTGCCGGCCATGGACTGGTGCCGCACCTTGCCGCCGTCCAGGTATTCGAAGCCCGGCGCACGGGCGCCCAGTGTCGACACGTAATGCACCAGCCGGTGCCCGGACAGGTCCTCCAGGCTGCGCGGCACGCCGAACGCGTCGAGGTAGGCCGGGCTGGCGCAGTTGACCATGGGAAACGGCTCCAGCGGCCGTGCGACCAGGGAGGCGTCAAGTACCGGACCGATCCGCAGCACCAGGTCGAAGCCTTCGCGCACCAGGTCCACCCGGCGGTCAGTGCTGCTCAGTTCCAGCTCCAGGCCGGGGTGCAGGCGGGTGAATTCCGCCAGGCGCGGCAGCACCACCTTGCGCGCCAGCACCGTCGGCATATCCACCCGGACGCGCCCAGCCAGCACCGTGGCTTCCTGGCGGAACAGCCCTTCCAGTTCGTCCATCTGCGCCAGCAACTCGCGACTGCGTTCGTAGAGCAGCAAGCCGTCCTGGGTCGCCTGGACCTTGCGCGTGGTGCGCTGCAGCAGGCGCGTGCCCAGCAGCTCCTCCAGGGCCTGCACCTGGTCGGACACGGTGGAGCGGGGCAGGCGCAGGCTGTCGGCGGCCTGGGTAAAACTTGACAGCTCGCTGACCCGTACGAAGGTTCTCAGTAGCTCCAGCTTGTTCATCCGTGTGGGGCCTTCTCCGGATTGTTCGCAATGGGCGATCAGTTCTTCCGGTAACAGCATATTTATCGGTCGAGATTCGGACAATAAGCTCCTCACCACTCCCCACCACCTGCAACCAGGAGCACAGCAATGACCCGCAAGATCGCACTCATCACCGGCGCTAGCCGCGGCCTCGGCAAAAGCATGGCGCAGCACCTGGCGGCCCAGGGCATCGACATCATCGGCACCTACCACAGCAAGCTGGAGGATGCGGAATCCCTCAGCCGCGACATCATGGACCTCGGCGGACACGCCGCGATGCTCCAGCTGGACGTGAGCAAATGCGCCGCCTTCGACGATTTCGTCGCGAGCCTCGGCCGCCTGCTGAAGAACGAGTTCGGCCGCGACAACTTCGACTTCCTGGTGAACAACGCCGGCATCGGCATCCACGCCAGCTTTGCCGAAACCACCGAGGAACAGTTCGACCAGCTGGTGAACGTCCAGCTCAAGGGGCCCTTCTTCCTTACCCAGAAACTGCTGCCGCTGATCGCCGATGGTGGGCGCATCCTGAATATCTCCACCGGCCTTGCCCGCTTCGCCCTGCCAGGCTATGCGGCCTACGCCGCGATGAAGGGCGGCATCGAAGTGCTGACCCGCTACCAGGCCAAGGAACTGGGTGCGCGCGGCATCTCGGTGAACGTGCTGGCGCCCGGAGCGATCGAGACGGACTTCGGAGGCGGGGTGGTGCGCGACAACGCTGACGTCAACGCCTACATCGCCAGCAACACCGCCCTGGGCCGCGTCGGCCTGCCGGAGGACATAGGCGGCGCGGTGGCCATGCTGCTCTCCGACGCCGGCCGCTGGATCAACGGCCAGCGGGTGGAAGCCTCGGGCGGGATGTTCCTGTAGGGGCGAATTGAATCGGTAGTCTCGAATTCATTCGGGAGGCAGGCGTAGGGGGCGCTGCGCGCACCGGAACCCTCGTGCGGGCTGCCCGGTGCGCATGGCGCACCCTACGGTTGGATCCGGCGATTCCCGCGCTCCGTCAGCCCTTGGCCTGCTTCCTGGCGTGGAACACGAAGCCGATGCTGTTCATCAGCAGCTGTGCCGCGAGGATCGAGGTCATGCCGGTGGGGTCATAGGCCGGGGCCACTTCCACCAGGTCCATGCCGACGATGCGTCCCTGGCAGCGGTTGGCCAGACCCTGGATGATCTCCAGCACCTCGTAGTACTGGAAGCCGCCATGGCTCGGGGTGCCGGTGCCGGGGGCGATGGAAGGATCGAAGCCGTCGATGTCGATGGTGATGTAGTAGGACTCGCACTCGGGAATCAGGTCCAGCACACCATCACGGCCCAGGCGGCGCACATCGCGTACCGAGAGGATGTTCGAGCCGGCTTCGCGGGCGGCGTTGTAGTCGCTGCGGTTGGAGGAGGACACGTTGCGGATGCCCATCTGGGTCATGCCGACGATATGGTCCATCTCCGAAGCGCGGCGCAGCGGGTTGCCGTGGCCAAAACGTACGCCGTGGCGCTCGTCGACGAAGTCCAGGTGGGCGTCGAAGTGGATGATATGGATCGGCCCGCGGCCTTCGAAGGCCTTGATCACCGGTGCATGCACCGAATGGTCGCCGCCCAGCACGACCGGCATGGCGCCAGCGTCCAGCAGCTTGCGCACGGCGTATTCGATATTGGCGTTGCTGGTGTTCATATCGGTATGAACGATGTCGGCATCGCCGACGTCGACGATGCGCACATCCTCCTGCTGGAGGTACATCACATCATCCTCGAAGTCGTAGGCACCGCTGTGACCGAAGGAGAACAGGGTGGATGCCTCGCGGATGCCGCGCGGTCCGAAGCGCGCGCCGGAGCGCCATTGGGTGCCCATGTCATTGGGCGCGCCAAGCACCGCCACGTCTGCATCCAGCGTCTCCCAGTCAAGGCAGACGGGGGACTTGGCGAAGGTGCAATGGCCCACGAAGGGCAGGTTCAGGCGGCCGTTTTCATAGCTGTTGCTGGACATTTTCAGGCGTCTCCACTTTGTTCTTGTAGGGTGACCGGCGAAGTGTTCGCACCTCGACCATGGGCCTATCCTGGGCTTTACCCGCGCCTTTAAAAATGACAATGATGCGATGCGCAAATCGTTAAAACCGATGTAATCGCTACCCGCGAGGTGCAGGATGATCCAGTTGCACGACGTGGACCTGAAGCTGCTCAGGGTCTTCAACACCATCGTCAAATGCGGTGGTTTCTCGGCCGCCCAGGCAGCCCTCAACGTCGCCCAGTCCACCATCAGCGAGCAGATGGGCCACCTGGAGACGCGCCTCGGCGTCAAGCTCTGCGAGCGCGGACGCAGCGGCTTCCGCCTGACCGAACAGGGGCAGGCGATCCACGAAGCCACCCAGCGGCTGCTGGGCGCGGTGGAGGATTTCTGCGTGGATGCCGATGTGCTCAAGCGCCAGGTCAGCGGCACCCTCAACCTGGGGGTGATCGACACCACCATCACCGATCCGGCCTGCCCGCTGAAGCAGACCACCCAGCGTTTCGTCCAGCGCGGCCACGAGGTCCACCTGCACGTCTACATCGGCACCCCGGCCGAGCTGGAAGAACGGGTTCTGGACGGCCGGCTGCACCTGGCGGTGGGGCATTTCCCTTTCCGCGTCCCGGGGCTGTCCTACGCGCCGCTCTACCAGGAGCGCCACGGCTTCTACTGCGGCCGCAACCACCCGCTGTTCGGCAGCAAGGCGCCCAAGGCGGACCTGCTGGAACGCATCGCCGCCAGCCGCGTGGTGGCGCGCGGCTACCTGCAGCATCGTGACTTGCAAGCCCTGGGTGTGGAGCAGGCGGCCGCCACGGTCGACAACGTCGAGGCCCAGGCCATGTTGATCCTCTCGGGGGCCTATGCCGGATTCCTGCCCGAGCACTATGCGCGGCAGTGGGTGGAGGCGGGCGACCTGGAACACCTGGAGCCCGGCCGCCTGCAACTGCTCTCGGCCTTCGAGACCATCACCCGCCGCGGCGTGGCGCCGCCACTGATCCTGCGCGCCTTCCTCGACGAACTGCTGCACTGCGCCCGCGCCATCGCCGCGCAGAACTGACCGCACCGGGACCCTCCATGCGAATCCACGTCACCTTCATCGATCGCGTCGGCATCACCCAGGAAGTCCTGGCGCTGCTCGGCGCGCGCAATCTCAACCTGGACGCGGTGGAAATGATCCCGCCCAACGTCTACATCGACGCGCCGGCCTTGTCCCGGGGCGTCCTGGACGAACTTCACCACGCCCTGCTGCGGGTCGATGGCGTGCAGGCGGTGGAGCTGGTGGACATCCTCCCCGGCCAGCGCCGGCACCTGCAACTGGACGCCTTGCTCGCCGCCGTCAGCGACCCGGTCCTGGCGGTGGACCCCGGCGGCCAGGTGCTGCTGGCCAACCCGGCCCTGGTCGGGCTCTACGGCCGCGAGCCGGCGGGGGAACCCTTGTCCAGCCTGTTCGCCGAGGCGGACCTGGCGCAGAGGCTGATCGACAAGGGCTTCCGCCTGCCCATGTGCGAGGTGAGTTTCCAGGGACAGTCCCTGCTGCTGGACGCCACGCCCATCAGCGGTGGGGCGGATGCGCTGGTGGGTGGCCTGCTTACCCTCTACCCGCCGAGCCGCATCGGCGAACGCCTGGCCTCCCTGCATCACGACCACGCCGAAGGTCTGGACGCGCTGCTCGGCAAGTCGGCGGTGCTCAAGGACCTCAAGGCGCGGTTGCGCAAGGTGGCCAGCCTGGATGCACCGCTGCTGATCCAGGGCGAAACGGGCACCGGAAAGGAACTGGTGGCGCGCGCCTGCCACGCCATGAGTGCGCGGCGAGACGCCCCCTTCCTCGCGCTGAACTGTGCGGCGCTGCCGGAGAGCCTGGCCGAGAGCGAGCTATTCGGCTATTCGGCCGGCGCCTTCACCGGCGCCCAGCGCGGCGGCAAGCCGGGCCTGCTGGAGCTGGCCGACAGCGGTACGGTGTTCCTCGACGAGGTGGGCGAGATGTCGCCCTACCTGCAGGCCAAGCTGCTGCGCTTTCTCAGCGATGGCTGCTTCCGCCGTATCGGTGGCGACCGCGAGGTGCAGGTGAACGTGCGCGTGCTTTGCGCCACCCACCGCAACCTGGAGCGCATGGTGGGGGAGGGCAGCTTCCGCGAAGACCTCTACTACCGCCTCAACGTGCTCAACCTGATGGTGCCGCCCCTGCGCGAGCGCGGGCAGGACATCCTCCTGCTCGCCGAGCATTTCCTGCGCCAGGCCTGCGCGCAGATCCAGCGCCCGCCCTGCCGCCTCGCCCCGGCTACCCACCCGGTGCTGCTGGGTAATCGCTGGTCGGGTAACGTACGCCAGTTGCAGAACGTGATCTTCCGCGCCGCCGCCATCAGCGAGGGGGAGCTGATCGACTGCGACAGCCTGGAACTGGCGGGTACCGCCCTCAGCACCCGCGAGGCCGATCCCCTGGACATCACCAGCCTGGAGGAGGCGGTGCAGGGGTTCGAGAAGGACCTGTTGCAGCGCCTCTACGCGGTCTTTCCCTCCACCCGGCAACTGGCGGCGCGACTCAATACCTCCCATACGGCGATTGGGCAGCGGCTGCGCAAGTACGGCATTTCGCGCTGAGGCGGGGCTTGGAACCGCTTGTCCTGTAGGGGCGAATTCATTCGCCATGCAGGACGCAGTCCTGCCCTTGGTGGTTCTGGAGGGCAGCGCAGCTGCCCTTGGCGAATGAATTCGCCCCGACCGAAGTGCTTTCCGGCGACCTGCAAATACTTCGGTTCGATTACGTTCCGCCGGAGCGATTTCGCTCCACTTCCCTCAAGGCCCCGGTTTCCGGGGCTTTCCGTCATTCAGGCTGATCGATGCTCCACGACGGGGTGGAGCGATATCGTTCCAAGGCAACAGATAAATTCAATGGTTAATTAATCAAGTATTTGATTTATAAGGTTTTTTAAATATTGGCACTGCCCTTGCTCTTGTTCCATCAGCCGAGCCCGAAAACGCTCGGGACCCCACCTGATAACAAGAGGAAGATCCATGAGCACTCTGCGTTTTACCCCCGAGCACGAATGGCTGCGCGTTGAAGCATCCGGCGAACTGACCGTCGGTATCACCAGCTTCGCTCAGGAAGCCTTGGGCGACGTGGTGTTCGTCCAGCTGCCGGATGCCGGCCGTTACGACGAGGGGCAGGAAGTCGCGGTGCTGGAATCGGTGAAGGCCGCCAGCAACATCACCATGCCGCTGACCGGCGAAGTGGTGGAGGTGAACCAGGCCCTGGCCGACAACCCCGAGCTGGTCAACGAGGCGCCCATGGGCGATGGCTGGTTCTTCCGCATCCGTCCGGACAATCCCGAAGCCTTCGCCAGCCTGATGGACCAGGCCGGTTACGACGCCTTCCTCGCCGACAACGCCTGAACCGGGTGCCGACATGACCAGAGCACATATCCCCCTGGGTACGGACAACGAGTTCATCGCCCGCCATATCGGCCCGCGTGACGCGGACATCACCGCCATGCTGGCGCTGACCGGCCATGACTCCCTGGATGCGCTGATGGCCAGCGTTATCCCCGAGAGCATCAAGGGCACCAGCGTGCTCGATCTGCCGGCCGGGCAGGGCGAGGCCGAGGCCCTGGCCGCGATCAAGGCCATCGCCGCGAAGAACCAGCTGTTCAGGAACCATATCGGCCAGGGCTACTACCCCTGCCACACGCCGACACCGATCCTGCGCAACCTGCTGGAAAACCCGGCCTGGTACACCGCCTACACCCCCTACCAGCCGGAAATCTCCCAGGGGCGCCTGGAGGCGCTGCTGAACTTCCAGACCCTGGTCAGCGACCTCACCGGCATGGAGATCGCCAACGCCTCCCTGCTCGACGAAGCCACCGCCGCCGCCGAAGCCATGACCTTCTGCAAGCGCCTGTCGAAGAACAAGGCGCCAGCTTTCTTCGCTTCCGTCCATTGCCACCCGCAGACCCTCGACGTGCTGCGCACCCGTGCCGAGCCTCTGGGCATCGAAGTGGTGATCGGCGAGGAAGCCGAACTGAGCGATCTGTCCGGCTACTTCGGCCTGCTGCTGCAATATCCCGCCAGCACCGGCGATGTACCGGACCACCGCGCCCTGGTACAGCGCGCCCATGGGGCCGGCGCCCTGGTGGCAGTAGCCGCCGACCTGCTGGCCCTGACCCTGCTGACCCCGCCCGGCGAATTCGGTGCCGACCTGGTGCTCGGCAGCGCCCAGCGCTTCGGCGTGCCGCTGGGATTCGGCGGCCCGCACGCGGCCTACTTCGCCACCCGCGACGCCTTCAAGCGCGATATGCCTGGCCGTCTGGTCGGCATCTCCATCGACCGCCACGGCAAGCCGGCCCTGCGCCTGGCCATGCAGACCCGCGAGCAGCACATCCGCCGCGAGAAGGCCACCAGCAACATCTGCACTGCCCAGGTGCTGCTGGCCAACATCGCCAGCATGTACGCCGTCTACCACGGCCCGCAGGGCCTGGCCGGCATCGCCCGGCGCGTGCACCGGCTGACGTCGATCCTGGCCCAGGGTCTGGCGCAGCTCGGCCACCGGGTGGAGCAGTACCATTTCTTCGACACCCTCAGCATCGTCACCGCCCGCCCGGTGGATGAGCTACATGCCGCCGCCCACGCGGCACGCATCAACCTGCGCGCGCTTGACGAGGTGCGCGCCGGTGTGTCGATGGACGAAACCTGCGACCAGTCCAGCGTCGAGGCGCTCTGGGCGGTGTTCGCCGGCGATGGCCAGGCCCTGCCGGACTTCGCAGCCCTCACCGTCAGCACCGGCGATTGCCTGCCCCTGGAGCTGCTGCGCGAGTCGCCCTTCCTCCAGCATGAGGTGTTCAACCGCTACCACTCGGAAACTGAGCTGATGCGCTACCTGCGCAAGCTGGCGGACAAGGACCTGGCGCTGGACCGCAGCATGATCCCGCTGGGTTCCTGCACCATGAAGCTGAACGCCGCCAGCGAGATGATCCCGGTGACCTGGGCCGAGTTCGGTGCCCTGCACCCCTTCGCTCCCGCCGAACAGAGCGCCGGCTACCTGGAGCTGACCAGCGAACTGGAAGCCATGCTGTGCAAGGCCACCGGCTATGACGCCGTGTCCCTCCAGCCCAACGCCGGCTCCCAGGGCGAATACGCCGGTCTGCTGGCGATCCGCGCCTACCACGCCAGCCGTGGGGAAGGGCAGCGTGACATCTGCCTGATCCCGCAATCGGCCCACGGCACCAACCCCGCCACCGCCCAGATGGCCGGCATGCGCGTGGTGGTGACCGCCTGCGACGCCCGTGGCAACGTGGACATCGCCGACCTCAAGGCAAAGGCCGAGGAGCACAAGGACCGCCTCGCCGCACTGATGATCACCTACCCGTCCACCCACGGCGTGTTCGAGGAAGGCATCCGCGAAATCTGCGACATCATCCATGCCAACGGCGGCCAGGTGTACATCGACGGCGCCAACATGAACGCCATGGTCGGCCTCTGCGCCCCGGGCCAGTTCGGCGGTGACGTGTCCCACCTCAACCTGCACAAGACCTTCTGCATCCCCCACGGCGGCGGCGGCCCCGGCGTCGGCCCGATCGGCGTGAAAGCCCACCTCGCGCCCTTCCTGCCCGGCCACGCGCACATGGCACGCAAGGAAGGCGCCGTCAGCGCCGCGCCCTTCGGCAGCGCCAGCATCCTGCCCATCACCTGGATGTACATCCGCATGATGGGCGGCGAAGGCCTCAAGCGTGCCTCGCAGCTGGCGATCCTCAGCGCCAACTACATCGCCCGCCGCCTGGAGGAGCACTACCCGGTGCTCTACACCGGCGAGAACGGCCTGGTGGCCCACGAGTGCATCCTCGACCTGCGCCCGCTCAAGGAGAGCAGCGGCATCAGCGTCGACGACGTGGCCAAGCG
>NZ_SSON01000068.1 GCF_029871245.1 Pseudomonas sp. BN102
CGCGCAGCAATTCCACCGGGAAGGTTGCAGGCACCTCCAGGCGCACCTGGCCACCGGCGCCGCCGGTCTGGCCGTCGCCACCGGGCTGGCCGTCCCAACCGCGGCTGGCCTGCCCCCACAAGCAGCCGGCGGCATCGCCGTCGGCGCCGTCCAGCCCCGGGTGACCCGGTGCACCAATGCCGCCGCGCACGTCCAGGGTCATCTCGCTGACCTGGACATTCACCAGGCGCAGGCTGATATCGCGGCCAGGGGTGGCCGGCCTGGACGAGCTGCCGGACAAGCCGGACGCGGTGATATGGCTGCCGGTGCCGATCGCGCCGCTTTCCACTTCCAGGCGAAAGCCTTGCTCGGATGGTGCGATGCCGAGGCGCGCCTCGCGCCCCATGCGCAGCTCACCGATACGCAGTTCGGTGACGCCGGCCGGGATCAGCAGGGTCGCGTAGTCGGCGACCTCGACCTGGTCGAGGCTCAGGCTGCCGGACCTGGATGGCAGTTTGAGGAAGCTGTGGGCGTCCACCTTCACCTGGCCCCCGGCAAGAGCCATAGGCGCGATCAGGGCCGCCAGCAGGCAGAGCTTACGCATGGCCAGCCCCCTTGGCGCCGTGGCGCGGCAGGCTGAGCAGGTGGAGTACCCCGAATAGCAGCAGCTGCAGACGATCCCGCCAGGGATTGGCCCGCCCACGCAGCAGCGAGTTGAACAGCAGGATTTCGAACAGGTGCACCAGGATCAGCAGGATACCGGCACCGTTGAGCAGCATTTCGAATGGCCTGGCGAAAGGCGACAACAGATTGACGATCACCACCAGCCAGAACATCAGGGCAACCAGCTTGCCCAGCCCCATGAATAAGCGCATGCCTCCCCCTAGCATTTTTTAGTTTTGCGGAACATACGCCGAAGCCCGTCGGCGCACCAGAGCATGGCTGGGAAACGCGCGGGGTCGGGGGCAGTGCCTGCACATCGATCGGAACTTTCGGTCAGCGGTCGACCTGTATTTCCACCCTGCGGTTCTTTGCGCGACCTTCATCCGATTCGTTGTCCGCCACCGCCTGGCTTTCACCCATGCCCTGAGTGCTCAGCTTGTCGGCCGGAACACCCTGGCTCGCCAGGAAGTCCGCGACGCTTTGCGCCCGACGTTCCGACAGACCCTGGTTGTATTGGTCGGAGCCGACGTTGTCGGTATGGCCGATCACCTTGGCGCCCACCAGGCTGGCACTGACCAGGCGATTGGCGATGTCCGCCAACTGATCCTTGGCCGAAGAGGTGAGCTCCGCCGAATCGAAGGCGAAGAGTACATTGCCCATGTCGCTGAGCACTATCACCTCATCCTGGGAGGGCGGCGCTTCGGCGGCCAGCGCCTGGGGATAGGTGCGCTCCGGGCAGCCATTGACGTTGACCTGAGTGTTCCGCGGGGTATTGGGGCAGGTATCGCGGCGATCGAAAACACCGTCGTCGTCGGCATCGCCGTCCTGTGCGTAGCAGATCAGGCCACCGGCTATGGCACCTGCCGCAGCGCCACCCGCCGCCCAAGCCGAGCTTTCGATGGCACCCAGGCCTCCGCCGGCCAGGCCTCCGATCAGGCTGCAAACGGGCCAATTCCCCTGGTTGACCACTGCACCGCCATCGCTGGAAGTAGATGCGCAGCCAGAAAGGAAACTACTGACCAGAAGAAAGGAAATCGCAACCCGGGGAAGGTGGGTGCTCATAATGGGTTCTCCTGTGTCTCCGGCCAAGCCGGTAAGCAGGAGTAAAGACCCGGGCCCCACGGCGCACAAGACGTGCGCCGTGGGTGCCTGGGATCAACGGTCGATCTGGATTTCCACGCGGCGGTTCATCGCGCGGCCGTCTTTGGTGGAATTGTCGGCCACCGGTTGGCTTTCACCTGCACCACCGACACTGACGATGCTGGAAGCCGGGATACCGTTGCTAACCAGGTAGTCGGCTACCGCTTGCGCACGGCGTTCCGAGAGTTTCTGGTTGTAGGCGTCGGCGCCGACACTGTCGGTATGACCGGTGATGGTCAGCCTGGCGTCCGGAGCTTCGTTCTTCAGGCGGCTGACGACGGTATCCAGCTTGGTTTCGTCGGCCGGGTCGAGTTTGGCGGAGTCGAATGCGAACAGCAGGTCGCGGACGACGATGGTTTCCTGTTCGACCACTACCACTTCTTCTACCACAGGTTCTTCAGCCTTGAGCGGGCAGCCATCGGCATCGACCTGGGTGCCGGGCGGTGTGCCTGGGCACTTGTCGCGGCTATCGAATACGCCATCACCGTCCTCGTCGCCATCCCCGTGTACCCAGCAGTAGGCAGCCGCCGTGCCTGCGCCGATCAGGGCGCCCCAGCCGGCGTAGGTGCTGCTTTCGATCGCACCCAGTCCCGCACCTACGACACCCCCTACTGCCGCGCACTTGGGCCAGTCGGTCTTCTGCAGGCCGGAGCAACCGGTCAACAGGCTGGTCACCAATATCAGGGGTAAAGCTGTCCGTGTAATGCTCATAAGCGAGTCTCCTCTTAGAATCGGCCCATCCCGACAAATAGGGAGTAAAGACGCCAGCCCCGGAAACCGCCAGCACTAGGCCATGACCCGCCTTCAAGCTAGTCTTGAACAACTTGTTCGAGGATTTTCGATGACTGACAGCTTCTCAATGCGCACTCCCCAACAGGCCCTCGCCGCCCTGCTCGAGCGCTACACCCCGCAAAGCCTGCTCCTGGTCGGCAACAGCCCGCTCCCGGCGCTCGAAGCCTTCGCCGCCGCGCACCCGCAAAGCCAGGTGGTACAGGTGCCCGCCGGCCCCCTGCCCACGGAGCAGGCCGCGCGCCGCTTCGACCTGGCGCTGCTGGCGGACTGCCTGGAACACCTGCCCAAGCGCACCGGCCTGCAACTGCTGGGCGGCATCCGCAACCTCAACGCCAGCCGGGTGGCGGTATTGGCGGACCTCAACGCCTGTGGCTGGCAGGACACCGACTTCTTCGCCCTGGCCCTGCAGGCGAGTGAACGCTTCCGTCGCGACGAGCAGACCCTGACCCTATTCACCTACGACCTGCGCGAGTACAAGCAGGTCCCCGACTGGCTGAACGCGAAGTTCTGGGCCAACCCGGAAAACTTCGGCAAGTACTGGTGGTAAGCCATGAGCACTGCGATCTGTCCCTGCGGTAGCGGCAATCTCCTCGAGCTTTGCTGCGGTCGTCATCACGCCGGCCACGCCGCCGCCAGCGCCGAAGCACTGATGCGTTCGCGCTACAGCGCCTACGTACTTGGGTTGGTGGACTACCTGGTGGAAACCACCCTGCCCGCCCAGCGCACCGGCCTCGACATGGAGGCGATCCGCGCCTGGAGCCTGTCGAGCACCTGGCTCGGGCTCGAGGTGGAAGGCCATGAACTGCTCGGCGGCCAGCCCGAGCACGCCTTCGTCACCTTCACCGCGCGCTGGCATGACCAGGGCGGCGAGCACAGCCACCGTGAGCGTTCCGCCTTCGTCCAGGCGGATGGCCGCTGGTACTTTCTCGACCCGACCGTTCCGCTCGATGCCGGACGCAACGACGCCTGTCCCTGCGGCAGCGGATTGAAGTTCAAGAAATGCTGCGCCAGCTACTTCTGAAGCAGAGATGACAAGGCCCGCATGTTGCGGGCCTCTTTCTATCTACCTGCTCTCTTCCAGGCTCAGGTGGGAAATGTCCGGCGGCGGCCCCGCCGGTGGCGTCTTCGCCTGTCCCATGTCGCTGCCAGCGGGTGCCAGGCTGAGGCTGGAAAGGTCGAATCGCGGCGGCGGCGTTTCCGGCCTGGCGTCCTGCAGGTCGGCGCCGACCGGGGCGATGCCGAAGTCCGGTGCATCCACCCCGACGAATGCGGCCATGTATTCATCGCGAGGCACCACCTTCAACCTGCCTGGCGCGTCGACGCGTGCCGGCGCCTGGGCCGGCGCGGCCTGGGGTTCGGGCTCCGGCGGTGGCGCCAGCTCGACCTCTTCTATCACCGGCTCCATCGACACAACCTCGACCAGCGCGCCAGCGCGCTCCAGGGTCGAGCGGTATTTTTCCGCGGCGGCTTCATCCAGGTTGTTCTTGAGAATCACGCGCCGCCCGGAGAAGAGCATGGCGATGCGCTGGGCGTCGGCCTGGAACAGCTTCGCCAGATTGGCCTGCACCAGCTCCCGCTGCGCCCCGGGAACCAGCTTCCCGGAAAAGGCAATCTCGTAACGACCCATTGGTCACACTCCTGTCCGAATTGACGAGCAGTATGGCGCAGGTTTTTTTCGGCCCACAACAGGTTGCGGCCGAGCACTTGCTTGTTACACTGAAGCGTCACTTGGAGTATTGCAATGTTTTACCAGGCGCAAACGATAAGAATTCTCAGCCTACTGTTTTTCTTTGCCCTTCCCTTTTCGGGCCTCAGTGGATGCTCCACCTGGATCAGCGGCAGTTTCCAGGATCCCGATGTGCGCCTGCTGAAGGTGGATGTGGTACGCGCCAAATTGCTGGAGCAGCAGTTCGTGCTGCGTTTTCGCATCGACAATCCCAACGATGTCAGCCTGCCGGTGCGCGGACTGGTCTACACCGTCCACCTCAACGACGTGAAACTCGCCTCCGGCGAATCCAGCACCTGGTTCACCGTGCCCGCCCATGGCAGCGAGACGTTCGAGGTACCGGTGCGCACCAACCTCTGGCGGCACATGAAGTACATCGTCAAACTCCTGGAAAAACCCGACGAGCCCATCAAGTACCGCCTCCAGGGCGAGGTGAAAACCGGGTTGATGTTCGGCAAGAGCGTGCACCTCAGCCGCAATGGCGAGATAATCCCCGGCAGTTACATCCCGGAGTAGAACCTTCATGAGTCAAGAACCCCACGTACATGGTCCGGACTGCAATCACGACCATGACCACGATCACCACCACGTGCATGGCCCGCACTGCAACCACGGCCACCAGGAGCCGGTGCGCAACCCGCTGAAGGAAGTGGGCCGCAACGATCCCTGCCCCTGCGGCAGCCAGAAGAAATTCAAGAAGTGCCACGGCGCCTGACGCCCGTGCACTCCTCCAGGCCCGCCTAGTGCGGGCCTGTTCATTTCAGGACCGAGCAAAGCCCAGCTGGAGCCTTCCCGATGATCGACCTGTATTACTGGACCACGCCCAACGGCCACAAGATCAGCCTGTTCCTCGAAGAGGCCGGTCTGCCCTACCGCATCCACCCGATCAATATCGGCAAGGACGAGCAGTTCCAGCCGCACTTCCTGAAGATCTCGCCGAACAATCGCATCCCGGCCATAGTCGACCAGGAGCCGGTGGATGGCGGTGAGCCCATCTCGCTGTTCGAGTCCGGCGCCATCCTGCTCTACCTGGCCGAGAAGACTGGCCGTTTCATTCCCCAGGATCTGCGCGGCCGCCAGGAATGCCTGCAATGGCTGTTCTGGCAGATGGGCGGGCTCGGTCCCATGGCCGGGCAGAACCACCATTTCAACCGCTTCGCCCCGGAGAAACTGCCCTACGCCATCCAGCGCTACCGCAAGGAAACCGCGCGTCTCTACGGAGTGCTCGACAAGCGCCTGGCTGACCGCGGCTTTGTCGCCGGCGACGAGTACAGCATTGCCGACATGGCCATTTACCCCTGGATCGACCGCCACGTCTGGCAGGAACAGAACCTGGACGATTTCCCCAACCTCAAGCGCTGGTACCTGGCGATCCAGGCCCGCCCGGCAACGGTCCGTGCCTACGCACTGGTGGAGCAGGTCAATCCGGCTGCGAAAAAGTAAGCTTGGCGGCGCTTGCGCGGCGCGGGGCGGCTCACTAACGTAGCGCGCTTGATCCGATGCCCGTCTCAGGAGAGCCCGTTCCATGGCTTCGCCAGCCCCCAAGCGCTTCCTTCCCCGGTTCTGCGTTGCCGCCGCCGCTGGCGCCATGATCGGCCTCAGCGGCTGCCAGTCCTGGCTGGACAGTCGCTACTCCGACAGCCTGCCGCCCACGTCCGGCTTCCAGCCGATGAAGGGCCTGGCGCAGAGCGTCTCGATCCGACGCAACCCGCTGGGCATGCCGCTGATCGAAACCACCACTTTCCACGACGCCCTGTTCACGCTCGGCTACGTCCACGCCTCCGACCGCCTCAGCCAGATGGTGGGGATGCGCCTGATGGCCGAGGGCCGCCTGGCCGAGATGGCCGGCCCCGGTGTGCTGGAGATCGACCGCTTCATGCGCGCGGTGAACCTGCGCAAGAGCGCCGACATCCTCTACAAGAACGCCTCGCCGCGCCTGAAAGAGTTCTTCGAGGTCTATGCCCGCGGCGTCAACGCCTACCTCTATCGCTACCGCGACAAGCTGCCGATGGACCTGGCCGAGTCCGGCTACAAGCCGGCCTACTGGAAACCTGAAGACTCGGTACTGGTGTTCAGCCTGCTGAACTTCGGCCTGGCGGTGAACCTGCAGGAAGAAATCGCCTCCCTGGTCCTGGCGCAGAAGGTCGGCGCCGACAAGCTGGCCTGGCTGACGCCGGTCTATCCGGACGAACCGCTGCCCTTCGAAGAGGCCGAGAAACTCAAGGGCCTGCAACTGGGCGGGCAGATTCCCGGCCTTGCTGCACTGGACGATGCCGCCGGGCAGATCGCCGCGCTCAACATGCTCGGCGTCGCCGCCTCCAACAACTGGGCCATCGCCCCGCAGAAGAGCCGCAGCGGTCGCAGCATCCTCGCCAATGACACCCACTTGCCAATATCCATGCCCTCGGTGTGGAACTTCGTGCAGATCCGCTCGCCGAAATTCCAGGCCGCGGGCGTGTCCATCGCCGGCGTGCCGGCCGTGGTCGCCGGCTACAACGGCAAGCTGGCCTGGGGCATGACCATGGTCATGGGCGACAACCAGGACCTGTTCCTGGAAAAGCTCAAGCGCGAAGGCAACCGCCTCTACTACCAGGCGAACGGCAAATGGCTGCCCACCAGCGAACGGGTGGAAACCTTCCTCATCAAGGGTGAGCGGCCTGTGCGCGAGGTGATCCACGAGACTCGCCACGGCCCGCTGCTGAACTCGGTGCTGGGCCAGCGCAAGCACCCGCTGCAGCCGCTGGAGATCAAGAGCGGCCTGGGGCTGGCCCTGCAGACCAGCCAGTTCGAAGCCGACCAGTCCCTGGACGCCTTCTTCGCCCTGTCCCGAGCCCAGTCGGTGGAAGAAGCCCACGAGGCCACCCGTGCCATTCGCGCAATGGGCCTGAACATCCTCTATGCCGACGCGAAGCACATCGCCTGGCAGGTAACCGGCCGTTACCCGAACCGCCGCGAAGGCCGTGGCCTGCTGCCCTCCCCCGGCTGGGACGGCCGCTATGACTGGGACGGCTTCGCCGACCCCATGCTCCACCCCTACGACCAGGACCCGGCCCAGGGCTGGCTTGGCACCGCCAACCACCGCACCGTCCAGGGCGGCTATGGGGTGCAGCTGTCCAGCTCCTGGTACTACCCGGAGCGCGCCGAACGCATCGCTGAACTGGCCGGCAGCGGCAAGCACGACTGGCAGAGCATGATCGCCATGCAGTACGACCAGACCAGCCCCTTCGTCGCCAAACTCAAGGCCATGCTGCAGGACCCGGGCATGGCCCAGCCCCTCAAGCAGGCCATCGCTGCACTGCCGCCCGCCGACCGGGCCAAGGCCCAGGAGGCCCTCGGCCGCCTGCAGGCCTTCGACGGCCGACTCAGCCCGACGTCGGCGGACGCCGCCTACTACGGCGCCTTCCTCCACGAGAGCGCGCGGCAGATCTTCCTCGACGAACTGGGCCCGGAATCCAGCCCCGCCTGGCGCGCCCTGGTGCAGGCCGCGGACCTGTCCTACTCGGCCCAGGCCGACCATCTGCTGGGCCGCGTCGACAGCCCGTTCTGGGATGACGTCAACACCCCTCAAAAGGAAGACAAGCCGGCGATCCTCGCGCGCAGCCTGGCGGCCGCCGTCACCTACGCCGAAAGCCGTCTGGGTGCCGACCGCAAGGCCTGGCAGTGGGGCAAGCTGCACAGCTACAACTGGGTCACCGAGAGCACCCAGCTAGCGCCGTACATGAGCGCCAGCCAGCGCACGGGCCTCAACGCGCTGAAGGGCTACCTGGACCGTGGCCCCTACCCGGCCGGCGGCGACCACAGCACCCTGAACGTGTCGGCCTACCACTGGGGACAGGGCTTCGACACCTGGCTGATCCCGGCCATGCGCATCATCGTCGACTTCGGCCAGCCCGAACCCATGATGGGCATTAACAGTTCCGGCCAGTCCGGCAACCCGGCCAGCCCGCACTATGCCGACGGCATCGATGCCTGGCTCAAGGCGCGCTACATGAAATTCCCTTTCCAGCCGCAGAACCTCGACGCTGTCTACGGCACCAAGCGCCTGATGCTGACCCCGCAAAAATGATCCAGGGGCGGCGGAACTTCCCGCCGCCGCTCCGATCTGATCCGGTGGACTTACTCCATAGATCACATTTCAAGGCGCTCTCGAGCGCCTTTTCTTTTGCCTGCTCGCCGGCACAGAGCTGCCTTTCCTGTGGGGGCGAATTCATTCGCCAACCGGACCGCAGGTCCGGCCTGTGGGCTCGAACGGGGCCGCTGCGCGTCCCTTGGCGAATGAATTCGCCCCTACAAGGTTTCATGCCACCCCGAGCGTCTTCTTGCACCACACTGCCCCTTGCCGCATCCTGCGCCCTTCACCGCCCGACTGGAGCTTCGAGAACCGACATGCCCGACAGCGCCTTCTCCGGTCGCATTGTCCAGAACCTGCTGGACACCGATTTCTACAAGCTGACCATGATGCAGGCGGTGCTGCACAACTACCCCAACGCCGAAGTCGAATGGGAGTTCCGCTGCCGCAATGACGAGGACCTGACGCCCTACCTGGCCGAGATCCGCTACCAGATCGAGCAACTGGCGGACATCTCCATCACCGCCGACCAACTGGCCTTCCTCGAACGCATTCCCTTCATCAAGCCTGACTTCATCCGCTTCCTCAGCCTGTTCCGCTTCAACTTGCGCTACCTCCAGCTGGGCATCGAGGACGGGCAGCTCTGCGTGCGCCTGCGCGGCCCCTGGCTGCACGTGATCCTCTTCGAGATCCCCCTGCTGGCGATCATCAGCGAAGTACGCAACCGCTACCGTTACCGCGACATCAAGCTGGTCCAGGCGCGCGAGCAGCTCTACCGCAAGCTCGACTGGCTCAGGGCCAATGCCAGCGATGAAGAACTGGCCGGCTTCCAGCTGGCCGACTTCGGCACCCGCCGGCGCTTCTCCTACCGGGTCCAGGAAGAAGTGATGCACATCCTCAAGCGCGATTTCCCCGGCCGCCTGGTCGGCACCAGCAATGTGCACCTGGCCCGCGAGTACGACATCAAGCCCATCGGCACCATGGCCCACGAGTGGCTGATGGCGCACCAGCAGCTCGGCCCGCGGCTGATCGACAGCCAGATCGCCGCCCTCGACTGCTGGGTGCGCGAATACCGTGGCCTGCTCGGCATCGCCCTGACCGACTGCATCACCATGCGGGCCTTCCTCAACGACTTCGACCTCTACTTCGCCAAACTCTTCGATGGCCTGCGCCACGACTCGGGCGACCCCCTGGCCTGGGCCGAAAGCGCCATCAGCCATTACGAGAAGCTCGGCATAGACCCGCAGACCAAGACCCTCGTATTCTCCGACGGACTCGACCTGCCCCGCGCGCTCGCGCTCTACCGTGCCTTGCGCGGACGCATCCACGTCAGTTTCGGCATAGGCACCAACCTGACCTGCGATATCCCGGGCGTCGAACCCATGAACATCGTCATCAAGATGACCGGTTGCAACGGCCAGCCGGTGGCGAAGATCTCCGATACGCCGGGCAAGACCCAATGCCGCGACGAAAATTTCGTCGCCTACCTGAAACATGTTTTCCGCGTCGCCGATACCCAGTAAGGACTCCCCATGAGCAGCAACCGCCAGCAAGAAATCGCCCAAGCCCTGGACGTTGTCCCGCCCTTCGCCGACGAAGCCGCGATGCGGGCCGAGATCGAACGCCGCAAGACCTTCATCAAGGACTGCCTGCGCAAGTCCGGCCTGAAGGTCCTGGTGCTCGGCATCAGCGGCGGCGTCGACTCCACCACCGCCGGCCGCCTGGCCCAGCTCTCGGTCGAGGAACTGCGCGCCGAGACCGGCGATGCCGGCTACCGCTTCATCGCCGTGCGCCTGCCCTACAACGTCCAGCACGACGAGGCCGACGCCCAGGTGGCGATGAACTTCATCGACGCCGATGAAGAAGAAACCGTGAACATCGCCGACAGCGTGACCGGCCTGGCCGACCAGGTCGCCCACCTGAACCACCTCACCGATGCCCGCCGCGACTTCGTCACCGGCAATATCAAGGCGCGCATCCGCATGGTGGCCCAGTTCGCCATCGCTAACGCCAACAACGGCCTGGTGATCGGCACCGACCACGCCGCCGAGGCGGTGATGGGCTTCTTCACCAAGTTCGGCGACGGCGCCTGCGACCTGGCGCCCCTCTCAGGCCTGGTGAAGAACCAGGTGCGCAGCATCGCCCGTCACCTGGGCGCACCGGATTCCCTGGTGCACAAGGTACCCACTGCCGACCTGGAAGAACTGCGCCCGGGCAAGCCGGACGAGGAAGCCCACGGCGTGACCTACATGGAGATCGATGCCTTCCTCCACGGCCAGCAAGTCAGCCCCGAGGCCTACGCCACCATAGTGCGGACCTACGACAACTCCCAGCACAAGCGCATGCTGCCGCTGGTGCCCTGATCCCGGCAACACGCCCCCTGTAGGGTGGACCGCGCTTCTTGGTCCACCATCGGTGGTCCGGCATGGCTTCGATGGTGGGCAGAAAAGCGCTGCCCCACCCTACAGAAAGCCCCCCGCCCGATCTCATACATCTCACAGGCACAAAAAAGCCGGGCATCTGCCCGGCTTTTTCATTCCCGAATGGCCTCAGGTACGGGGCAGGGTCACCCCGGTCTGGCCCTGGTACTTGCCGCCACGGTCCTTGTACGACACTTCGCAGGCTTCGTCCGACTGCAGGAAAAGCATCTGCGCCACGCCTTCATTGGCGTAGATCTTCGCCGGCAGGTTCGTGGTGTTGGAGAACTCCAGGGTTACGTGGCCTTCCCACTCCGGCTCCAGCGGGGTCACGTTGACGATGATGCCGCAGCGCGCGTAGGTGCTCTTGCCCAGGCAGATGGTCAGCACATCGCGGGGAATGCGGAAATATTCGACCGTGCGGGCGAGGGCGAAGGAGTTCGGCGGGATGATGCAGACATCGCTCTTGATGTCGACGAAGCTCTTCTCGTCGAAGTTCTTCGGGTCCACCACCGCGGAGTAGATGTTGGTGAACACCTTGAACTCGTCGGCGCAGCGCACGTCGTAGCCGTAGCTGGACACTCCGTAGGAAATCACGCGGTTCGCGTCCGCGCCGCGCACCTGACGCTCGACGAAGGGCTCGATCATCCCGTGTTCCTGTGCCATGCGGCGAATCCACTTGTCCGATTTGATGCTCATGGCGGCTGTCCTGTCAGGGGCTGAAAAATGACGGCGAATCTTACAGTTCGGCGGAAGCCTCGGCAAAGGCCCCGCCGGATGGCCGGGCCGTCAGTCGTCGCTGACAGTGATGTTCGGCATGGCGACGGCGGCTTGCTCCGAGAGCGCGATGCGCGCGCCGACGCAGCGGGCCATCTGCTGGTAGATCATGGCGATCTGGCTTTCCGGATCGGCAATGGTGGTGGGCTTGCCGCCATCGGACTGCAGACGAATGGCCATGGACAGCGGCAGGGACGCCAGCAGCTCGACGCCATACTGGGCAGCCAACTTCTCGCCACCGCCTTCGCCGAACAGGTGCTCGACATGGCCGCAGTTGGAACAGATGTGCACGGCCATGTTCTCCACCACGCCCAGCACGGGGATATTGACCTTGCGGAACATCTCCACGCCCTTCTTGGCGTCCAGCAGGGCCAGATCCTGCGGCGTGGTGACGATCACCGCGCCAGCCACCGGCACCTTCTGCGCCAGGGTCAGCTGGATGTCGCCGGTGCCCGGCGGCATATCCACTACCAGGTAGTCGAGGTTGTCCCAGGCGGTCTGGGTGATCAGCTGGATCAGCGCACCGGACACCATCGGCCCGCGCCAGACCACCGGGGTGTTCTCGTCGGTGAGGAAGGCCATGGACATGACCTCGACGCCATGGGCCTCCAGGGGCACGAAGAACTTCTGGTCGCGCACCTTCGGCCGGGTACCGTCCGGGATGCCGAACATGATGCCCTGGCTGGGACCGTAGATATCGGCATCGAGGATGCCCACCCGCGCGCCCTCGCGGGCCAGCGCCAGCGCCAGGTTGGCAGCGGTGGTGGACTTGCCCACCCCGCCCTTACCGGAGGCCACAGCGATGATGTTCTTCACGTTGGCCAGGGCCGGCACCTGGTCCTGGGCCTTGTGCGCGCCGATCACGCAGTCCACCTGCACCTCGGCGCTGGCCACGCCATCCAGGTTCTCCAGCGCCATCTTCAACATCTGCGCCCAGCCGGCCTTGAACAGCCCGGCGGCATAACCGAGCTCCAGGCGCACGCGGACCTTGCCGCCCTGAATGTCGACCTCGCGCAGGCAGCCGGCGCTGACCGGGTCCTGGTCGAGATGGGGATCGGTAAACTGGCGCAGGGTGGCTTCGACCAGATCGCGGGACAGGGTGGTCATGACGGGACTCCAGATAAAGACCGAGCAAGCCAGACTGCATGAAACCTGCTGCGCTCGGCCATGCGGTGTTAAAAACAGCCTCGGAACGCTCATTTACAAACGTAAAATGCGCTTCCTCGGCTGTTTTTGCCTTGCCTGACCTTCGCTCGCGACGTTTTCAAACTGTCTGGAAACAGGCGGCTATCCTACCCGACCACCCGGCCGCTGGGTCCTCCGGGCGTGAAAAAATCGCGCTGGGCCTATATAGTTGCCGACTTCCCTTTTGTTTCGTATCCGGTAGCCGAGCACCATGACCGAGCCCCGCAAGATCCTTGTGACAAGCGCCCTCCCCTATGCCAACGGGTCCATCCACCTTGGGCATATGGTCGAGTACATCCAGACCGATATCTGGGTGCGCTTCCAGAAGATGCGCGGCAACGAGGCCATCTACGTCTGCGCCGACGACGCCCACGGCTCGGCCATCATGCTGCGCGCCGAGAAGGAGGGCATCACCTCCGAGCAGCTGATCGACAACGTGCGTACCGAGCACACCACCGACTTCGCCGACTTCCTGGTGGACTTCGACAACTACTACTCGACCCACTCGGACGAGAACCGCGTCCTCTCCAGCAGCATCTACACCAAGCTGCGCGACGCCGGCCACATCGGCACCCGCCCGGTGACCCAGTATTACGACCCGGAAAAGCAGATGTTCCTGGCCGACCGCTTCATCAAGGGCACCTGCCCGAAATGCGGCACCGATGACCAGTACGGCGACAACTGCGAATCCTGCGGCGCGACCTACTCGCCCACCGAGCTGAAAAATCCCAAGTCGGCCATCTCCGGCGCCACCCCGGTGCTCAAGGAGTCACTGCACTACTTCTTCAAGCTGCCGAACTTCGACGCCATGCTCAAGGAGTGGACCCGCGGCGGTGCGCTGCAGGAGTCGGTGGCCAACAAGATCGCCGAATGGCTGGATGCCGGCCTGCAGGAGTGGGACATCAGCCGTGACGCGCCCTACTTCGGCTTCGAGATCCCGGACGCCCCCGGCAAGTACTTCTACGTCTGGCTGGACGCCCCCATTGGCTACATGGCCAGCTTCCAGAACCTCTGCGCGCGCCGTCCGGAACTGGACTTCGACGCTTTCTGGAACAAGGACTCCAAGGCCGAGCTGTACCACTTCATCGGCAAGGACATCGTCAACTTCCACGCCCTGTTCTGGCCCGCCATGCTCGAAGGCGCCGGCTACCGCAAGCCGACCGCGCTCAACGTGCACGGCTACCTCACAGTGAACGGGCAGAAGATGTCCAAGTCGCGCGGCACCTTCATCAAGGCGCGCACCTACCTCGACCACCTGAGCCCGGAATACCTGCGCTACTACTACGCCTCCAAGCTCGGCCGCGGTGTCGACGACCTCGACCTGAACCTCGAAGACTTCGTGCAGAAGGTCAACTCCGACCTGGTGGGCAAGGTGGTCAACATCGCCAGCCGTTGCGCCGGCTTCATCCACAAGGGCAACGCCGGCAAGCTGGTAGCGGAGAACGCCGCGCCAGAGCTGTTCGACGAGTTCCGCGCAGCTGCCCCCGGCATCGTCGAAGCCTATGAAAACCGCGATTTCGCCCGCGCCATGCGCGAAATCATGGCTCTGGCCGACCGCGCCAACGCCTACATCGCCGACAAGGCGCCCTGGGCCCTGGCCAAGCAGGAAGGCAAGCAGGCCGAGGTCCAGGCCGTGTGCGCCGCCGGCGTCAACCTGTTCCGCCAGCTGGTGATCTTCCTCAAGCCGGTGCTGCCGAAACTGGCCGCCGACGCCGAGGCCTTCCTCAACATCGCCCCGCTGACCTGGGACGACCACAAGGTGCTGCTCGCCGACCATCAGCTGAACCCGTTCAACCCGCTGATGACACGCATCGAGCCGGCGAAGATCGACGCCATGGTCGCCGCCTCCAAGGAAGACCTGGCCGCCGCCTCCGCCCCCAAGGGCAACGGCGAACTGGCGAAGGACCCGCTGGCGGCGGAAATCGCCTTCGACACCTTCGCCGCCGTCGACCTGCGCATCGCGCTGATCGAGAAGGCCGAGTTCGTCGAAGGTGCCGACAAGCTGCTGCGCCTGACCCTGGATATCGGCGATGCCAAGCGCAACGTCTTCTCCGGTATCAAGAGCGCCTACCCGGACCCGAGCAAGCTGGAAGGCCGCCTCACCCTGTACGTTGCCAACCTGGCGGCGCGCAAGATGAAGTTCGGCGTCTCCGAAGGCATGGTCCTGGCCGCCGGCCCCGGTGGCGAAGAGATCTACCTGCTCAGCCCCGACAGCGGCGCCAAGCCGGGTCAGCGGGTCAAGTAAGGCCCCGAGCTACAGCACAACGCCCGCTTCTGCGGGCGTTTTGTTTCGCTCGGCATAAGCCCGCCGATGGGTTCCGCTAGAGCGAAGCGAAACCCATCGGTAAGGATCAGCCCCGACAAGGGCCTGAGCTAGCCTTGTAGCAGGGCACAGGCCGTCGCGGCCGCGCCCCTGTACCGCTCCGGTTGCATCCCGGATAATACGCGGCCCTTTTTCCAGCCTGGCGACGCCACGCCCTATGACCGATTTCATCTTCGCCCTGCTCGGTGCAGCGCTGGTCAACAACCTCGTTCTCGGCCTGCCGCTTGGCGCCGACAGCCTGCGCCAGCCACGCAGCCAGGCCCTGGCGCTGACCGGCGGCGCGCTGATCGCCCTGGCCACCCCGCTCGCCTGGCTGATCGACCAACTGCTGCTGGCTCCGCTGGAGCTGGCCGCATTGCGTCTGTTCGTGTTCCTGCCGCTGCTGGCGCCGCTCGCCTGGCTCTGCCTGCAAGGGCTCGCTCGCCTGCGCCCGCAACTGCCGCGCGACGGTCTCTGGCCGCTGCTGCTGGCCAACGGCGCGGCGCTCGGCGCCATGTTGATCGGCAGTGCCGGCAGCTTCGCCGTGGCCCTGGGCCTCGGTCTTGGCGGCGGCCTGGGTTTCTGGCTGGTGCTCAGGCTGTTCGACGACCTGCTACAGCAGGTGGAGGAAGCCGATGTGCCGGCTCCCTTCCGTGGCACGCCCATGCTGCTGATCTGCGCCGGCCTGATGGGTCTGGCCTTCCTCGGCTTCAACGGCATGGGGGCGCAATGAACCAGGCCCTGATCCAGCGCATCGACGCCCTGCTGCCGCAGACCCAATGCGGCAAGTGCGGCCACCCCGGCTGCAAGCCCTACGCCGAAGGCATCGCCCAGGGCGAAGCCATCAACAAGTGTCCGCCCGGCGGCACCGCCACCATCATTGCCCTGGCCGACCTGCTACACGTCCAGCCGCTGCCCCTGGATGCGCCCAACGGCCCGGTGCCGCCGCAGATCGCCTTTATCCGCGAAGCCGAATGCATCGGCTGCACCAAGTGCATCCAGGCCTGCCCGGTGGACGCCATAGTCGGCGCCGCCAAGCAGATGCACACCGTCATCACGGACGAGTGCACCGGCTGCGAGCTCTGCGTGGCGCCCTGCCCGGTGGACTGCATCGACATCCTGCCGCTGGCCGAGCCGGCTGCCGGTGCGCAGCGCCAGCGCGCCGACCAGTTCCGCGAGCGCTTCGAATTCCGCAACGCCCGCCTCGCCCGTGACGAAGCCCGTCGCCAGGCCGAGCGCGAAGCCCGCGCTGCCCGCGCGGCCCAGGCCCAGCAGGCCACTGCCGCACCGGCGGACCCTGTCCAGGCCGCCATCGAGCGGGTCAAGGCGCAGAAGGCTGCCGCTCCCAGCCTCAGCGACCAGCAGAAGCGCCTGAAGATCGAGGCCGCCATGGCCCAGGTGGCGCTGAAGAAGGCCGAAACTCAACTGGAGATCTACGGCACCTCGGACCTCCAGGCCCAGGTCGCCGAGCTGCGTGCTGCCAACGACAAGGCCCAGGCCGCACTCAAGACGGCCATGGAAGCGCCGGCCCCGCAGGTGGACGAAGCCGCCCTCAAGCAGGCGAAGATCGCCGCCGCCATGAGCCGCGCCCAGCTGAGCAAGGCCGAGAAGGCCTTCGGTGAAACACCGAGCGCCGAACAGCAGGCCCAACTGGCGGAATTGCGCGTCGCCGTCGAACAGGCCCAGCAACGCCTGGACGCCTGCCAGGGCACTCCGGCCACACCCAGCGACGGAATGGCCCGTCTCAAGCAAGCGAAGATCGCCCTCGCCAGCCGCCGCACCGAACTCAAGGGCGCCGAACAACGTGGCGCCAGCGAGGCGGAACTGGCGCCCCTGCGCCAGGCCCTGGCCGATGCGGAAAAGGCGCTGCACGCCGCCGAAGATGCATCCGGTAAACAGCCACCGGACCTGCAGCGCATCGACAAGCGCCCCGTGGATCCGGCGCTGCGCGCCATGAAGACCGAACTGGCCTACGCCCGCGCCGACCTCAGCAAGCTGGAGCGCCAGGCCGGCACCGACCCGGCCACCCTGGCGCAGGCCTGCGAGCGCCTGGCCAAGGCCGAGAAAGCGCTCGATGAACAGCCCTGACCCGTGCTGCATTGGTTTCGTGCGAGTCCGACCATGACCACCCGCCCGGCCTTTGACCCGCGCCCCAGCATGCAGCTGGTGCTGGTCGCCTGCCTGCCGGGCCTGCTGGCTTTGTTCTGGCAGTACGGCTGGGGCAGCCTGCTGCAACTGCTGGTGGCAATTCCCGTCGTCCTCGCCTGCGAGGCCCTGGTGCGCCGCCTACGCCACCAGCCCGCGGCGCCGGACACGGCGCTTTTCAACCAGCCGCTGCTGGGCGAAGGCAGCGCCCTGGTCAGCGCCACCCTGCTGGCCCTGGCTCTGCCGCCCTACTCGCCCTGGTGGCTGACGGCCTGCGCCTGCGCCTTCGCCATCCTCTTCGGCAAGGCCCTGTTCGGCGGCTTCGGCCAGAACCCGCTCAACCCCGCCATGCTCGGCTATGCCCTGGCGCTGGTGGCCTTTCCGGCCCAGCTCAACCAGTGGCCCGCGCCCGGCCAGCACCTCGGCCTGGTCGAGTCCGTGCAGCAGGTGCTGGGGTTCGGCAGCGGACTGGTGGACGGCTGGAGCCAGGCGACCGCCCTGGACAGCCTCAAGCACAACGACCGCCTGACCGTGGATGAACTCTTTGGCGGCCACCCTGCCTTCGGTGGTTTCGGCGGGCGCGGCGCGGAGTGGGTCAACCTGGGCTTCCTCCTCGGCGGCCTGTTGCTGCTGCAACGCAAGGTGATCCGCTGGCACACGCCTGTGGGGTTCCTGGCCAGCCTCTTCGTCATCAGCCTGCTCTGCTGGAACGGTTCGGGCTCGGACTCCAATGGCTCGCCGCTGTTCCATCTGTTCAGCGGCGCCACCATGCTCGGCGCCTTCTTCATCGCCACCGAGCCGGTCTCCGGCGCCGGCAACGACCGCGCCCGCCTGCTGTTCGGCGTTGGCACGGGCCTGCTGGTCTATCTGATCCGCACCTGGGGCGGCTATGCCGATGGCGTGGCCTTCGCCGTGCTGCTGATGAACCTGCTGGTGCCGACACTTGATCGCCTCGCCATACGCGGCCAGGAGGCGCAGCCATGAAGGGCCGCGCACTGGTGATCCTGGCCCTGCTCGCGGGCCTCGGCCTGGCGCTGCTGGTCGCCGCCAACCAGTTACTGGCCGGACGTATCGAGGCTGGGCGCCAGGCCGCCGATGAGCGCGCCCTGCTCGACCTGCTCCCCGCCGGCAGCTACGACAACCACCCGCTGACCAGGCCCATTGCCCTGCCGCCAAGCGAGCTGCTGGGCAGCCCGCCCCCGCCTTCCGCCTGGCTGGCCACGCGCGAAGGCGTTCCGGTGGCGGTGCTGCTGCCCGCCACCGCCAAGGGCTACGAAGGCCCGATCCGCCTGCTGCTGGCGATCCGCCCCGACGGCCGCTTGCTGGCCGTCAAGGTCCTCGGCCATCAGGAAACCGCCGGGATAGGTGATCGCATCGAACCGGCGCGCAGCCCCTGGCTGCAGACATTCACCGATGTCTCCCTGGCCAACCACCCGGAAGCGGAATGGCGGGTGAAGGCCGACAACGGCCAGTTCGACCAGATCGCCGGCGCCACCATCACCTCCCGCGCCGTGGTCAGCGCCACCCAGCACTCGCTGCAATTCTTCGACGGCCACCGCCAGCAGTTGCTGGGCAGCGCCGGGCAGGCTTCGCCATGAACACCCACCACTTCGGCCTGATGGGCCTGGCCCTGCTGATGGGCGCCACGGACCTGCTGGTGAAGGGCCTCGGCCTGGCCTTGGCCGGTTTGCCCCTACTGCTGCTCTTCGGCCTGGCCTTACCAGCCCTGCGGCGACACCTGGAAGGCGTCGGCTACTGGCTGGGCGCCCTGCTACTGGCGGCCCTGCTGGCGAGCCTGGCGAACCTGCTGATGCAAGCTGGTGCCTTCGAGCTGCAACGCGCCTTCGGCCCTTATCTCTACCTGCTGGTGCTGCCCTGCCTGCAACTGGCCAGCGAGATATCCACAGGCCCTCGCGACGGCCTGCGCGCAGGTCTCACCTTCGCCCTGCTCGCCCTGCTGCTGGGCGCCCTGCGCGAAGTCCTGGGCCATGCCAGCCTGTTCGCCCATTTCGACTGGCTGCTGGGGCAGGTCGCATTGCCCTGGACCCTCCAGTTCGGCGCCGATGGCATTCCCCTGTTCGTCCTGGCGCCCGGAGGCTTTATCCTGCTAGGTACGCTACTGGCGCTCGTGCGCCGCCTGACCACCCGGACACCCGACTCCAGATGAACGCTGCGAAACGCTACGAAATCTTCCGCCGCCTCCACGACGACGACCCCAACCCCACCACCGAACTGGCCTACAGCACGCCCTTCGAGCTGCTGATCGCCGTCATCCTCTCCGCCCAGGCCACCGACGTGGGGGTGAACAAGGCCACGGCCAAGCTGTACCCGGTAGCCAACACCCCGGAAGCCATTTACGCCCTAGGCGTGGAGGGGCTGTCGGAGTACATCAAGACCATCGGCCTGTTCAACAGCAAGGCGAAGAACGTCATCGAGACCTGCCGCATCCTCATCGAGAAGCACAGCAGCCAGGTGCCGGACAACCGCGAGGACCTCGAAGCCCTGCCCGGGGTCGGCCGCAAGACCGCCAACGTGGTGCTCAACACCGCCTTCCGCCAACCGGCCATGGCGGTGGACACGCACATCTTCAGGGTCAGCAACCGCACCGGCATCGCACCCGGCAAGAACGTGCTGGAGGTGGAGAAAAAGCTGCTGAAATTCGTACCAAAAGAATTCCTGCTGGACGCGCACCACTGGCTGATCCTGCACGGCCGCTACGTCTGCGTGGCACGAAAGCCACGTTGCGGCGCCTGCCGCATAGAGGACTTGTGTGAGTACAAGTCGAAGACTTCCGACGATTGATAACCTATTGATTCGCTCAAGTATCCGATTGAAAAAATCTTTTTTACGGGCTCCAGCTTTGCCGTTATAAGGTGCGCCAATAGCGCCCCGCTTTGTGGAGTGACCCTTATGAGCACCGCCAAAGACGACATCGAGCTCGAAGAAGAATTCGTTTCCGAGGATGCCGAGGATTCAGAAGCCCCCGCAGAAACCGCGAAAACCAACCTGACCAAGCGCCGCATCATCGACAACTACCTCGAAGAACGGCGTTTGCAGAAGCAGCTTAACGATTACGACTTCGACCTGTAGTCGGCCCCCGTTTGAAAGCCCCGCAGATGCGGGGCTTTTTGTTTGTGCAGCGGCTCGATCCGCTGTAGGGGCGAATTCATTCGCCAAGGGACGCGCAGTGGCCCCCAATGAACCGTAGGGCGGACCTTCGGCCCGCTTGGCGATTGAAATCGCCCTCACAACAGAAGCCCCATTGCCGGCCGACTGCCCTGCGCTCGAACAGCGGGCAAAAAGAAGCCGGCACGAGGCCGGCTATATAAGGACGCACAACAAAATCGGTCAGCGCAGCTTTTCCATCAACTGGTAGTACCACATGCCCACCGCCAGCATGTGATTGCCCAGGCGCTCGCTCAGGGGCACGCGGATGTGCTGGCAGCGGGCGAAGGTGTCGAACTTCTCCAGGCTGCCGCTCATGGCGTTGGCCATGACCTCGCCCATGATGTGGGTGGTGGCCACACCGTGGCCGGAGTAGCCCTGGCAATACCAGACGTTCTTCGACAGCTTGCCCAGCTGCGGGATGCGGTTCATCACGATGCCCATGGCGCAGCTCCACTTGAAGTCGATCTCCACGCCTTTGAGCCTGGGGAAGGTGCGCTCGATGCAGGGACGCAGCTCGGCTGCGATATCGCGGGAGTCACGCCCCGAGTAGTTGGCACCGCCGCCAAACAGCAAGCGGCCGTCGCCGGTCATGCGGTAGTAGTCGAGGACGAAGCGGCAGTCGTAGACGGCCAGGTCCTGGGGGTTGATCTCCTTGGCCAGGTCACCCAGCGGCTTGGTGGTGACGATGCCACCCATGGCCGGGAAGATCATGCCCTTGAGCTGCTTGCGTTCCAGCTTGTGGTAGACGTCGCCGGCCAGCAGCACCTGCTGGGCGTTGATCCGGCCCCGGGTGGTGATCACCGCCGGACGGTCGCCGTGGATGATGTCCTGCACTTCCGAATGCTCGAAGATGAGCGCCCCCAGGCTGGCGGCGGCCTTGGCTTCGCCGATGCACAGGTTGAGCGGGTGCAGGTGCATGTTGCGGGTGTTCTTGATGGCGCCGACATAGAGGTCGGAGTCCAGGTGGCTGCGCACGCCGGCGGCGTCCAGCAGGGTCACTTCGTCGCCCATGCCGCGGCGCACCGCTTCTTCATAAGAGGCCTTCAGTTCGTCCATGTGCGAGGGCTTCATCGCCGCGTGCAGGTGGCCGTGCTTGAGGTCGCACTGGATGCCGTACTTGGCCACGCGGTTCTTGATGATCTCGTGGCCGCGCCAGCGCAGGTACCAGATGAAGTCGTCGACCTCGGCACCCAGATGACGGCTCATCTGCTTGCGCATGGCGGCATCGCCGGAAAGGCTGCCGGTGACCTGACCGCCATTGCGGCCGGTGGCGCCCCAACCGATCTTGTGGGTTTCCACCAGCGCCACCTTGTAGCCGCGCTCGGCCATTTCCACGGCCGTGGCGACGCCGGTGAAGCCGCCGCCGATGATGGCGATATCGACGTTCACCTCGCCTTCCAGCGTGGGATAGGCGGTCTCCTCGTTGAGGCTCGCGGAGTAGTAGGACGGCGCGCGCTCGGGGGCGGGCAGCGGGTGTTTGAATGCAGCGGTCATGGGTGGATCCTTTGGAAAATGCCCGGCGCCGTCAGGGCAGGCCTTCGGCCTGCTTGGCGAATGAACTCGCCCCTACAAGAACAGCCCCGGATCGATATTTGATAGTCGATTCAGGCCTGGGTCAGGTACCAGTTCCAGTCCTGCTCGCCGACCTCGGCCATGAACTGGCGGTACTCGGCGCGCTTCACGGCCAGGTAGACGCCGAGAAAGGCGGTACCGAAGGCGTCGCGCGCCCAGCTGGACTGTTCCAGGGCACGGAGCGAAGTGAGCCAGTCGGTGGGCAACAGCTCCTTGGCTTGGGCGTAGCCGTTGCCTTCCACCGGGTTGCCCGGGTCGAGACCCTCGCGGATGCCGCGGTGGATACCGGCGAGGATGGCGGCGGCGGCCAGGTAGGGGTTGGCGTCAGCGCCGCAGATGCGGTGTTCGATGTGCCGGCTGTTGGCCGGGCCGCCGGGCACGCGCAGGCTCACGGTGCGGTTATCCACACCCCAGGTCGGCGCCAACGGCGCGTAGCTGTTGGCCTGGAAGCGGCGGTAGGAGTTGGCGTTGGGGCAGAACAGCAGAAGCGAATCCAGCAGGCTCGCGAGCATCCCGCCCACTGCCTGGCGCAGCAGCGGGGTGCCGGCCCCCCCTTGAATATCGGAAAGCTCGCTGGCGAACTGGTTGCGGCCTTCGGCGTCGGCCAGGCTAACGTGCATGTGCATACCGGTGCCGGCCAGGTCGCCGAAGGGCTTGGCCATGAAGCAGGCCTGCATGCCATGGGAATGGGCCACGCCCTTTACCAGGCGCTTGTAGCGCACGGCCTGGTCCATGGCTTCCAGCGCGTCGCCGTGCTCCAGGGTGATTTCCACCTGGCCCGGCGCGTATTCGGAGATGGCAGTGCGTGCCGGAATGCCCTGGGCCTTGCAGGCGGCGTAGAGGTCGGCAAGGAAGGGTTCGATCTGCTCCAGCTCGCGCAGGCCGTAGACCTGGGTACCGCGCGGGCGGTTGCCGTCGGCATCCAGCGCCGGTTGCGGGCGGCCCTGGGCATCGCGCTTCTGGTCGAGCAGGTAGAACTCCAGCTCGCAGGCCATCACCGGGTGATAGCCGTCGGCCTTGAGGCGTTCGATCACGTCGATCAGCACATGGCGCGGGTCGGCGATGGCGGCGGGCATGCCCTCTTGCGGGTGCATGCTGACCTGCACGGCGGCGGTGGCCATCTTGCGCCAGGGCAGGCGCACCAGGCTGCCTTCCAGCGGGTAGGCGCGGCAGTCGATATCGCCCACGTCCCAGACCAGTCCAGAGTTCTCCACGTCCTCGCCGTGCATGGTCAGGCCGAGGATGGTGCTGGGCAACGGACGGCCGGTTTCATAAACGGCCAGCAGCTCGTCACGATGCAACAGCTTGCCGCGGGGAACGCCGTTGGCGTCGAGGATGAAGAGTTCGAAGGCATCGATGTCCGGGTTCTGCTCGAGGAAATCCCGGGCTTCCTGCACGCTGGCAAATTTCATGGCGCTCTCTTTAGTGCCCACGGGCACGCAATCAGGCCCTCGCCGACTTCGGCAAGGGACAGCAATCTCGTTCTGGGTGAGGTTTGGCCGCTGCAATGGCGGCCGGAATCAGGCGAAAGCGCTATCCGGCGGACGAGCGTGGCGGCAATGCCAGAGCGCCCAGAAGGCAAGTTCGAGCGGCAGGGAAATCAGGAGATGGGAGGCCCACTTGTGGGAGAACTGGACCTTGGGCGCGACTCCGGGAGCACGACGCGCGGCACGCACCAGCCCGAGGGGCAAGGCGGCCAGCAGCGATTGGTGCGGAGTGGGACAACCCATGAGGGAAAGCCGTGTTATTGGTATGCCCGGCAGGCTCGCACGGCGCCAAGGGTGAATAAAATCCAGGTTTTTCTATCTTTGGGTTAGCCCTGACTAAACATTAGGTGGCGATCGAGACCGAAGCCCAATGGACCTTTGCATCGAATTTCGGCTCGTTGGGCTTCGCTTCGCTCGCGGAACGCCGCCCGGCCCAACCTACGGGCCGCTTCGCGGCCATTCGCTACAGGTTTCCCGCCGGCCAGGCCAATCAGCGCAGCTTCAACGGATCCACCAACCCCGCCGCGATGGCCATCCCCACCAGGTCGGGCAAGCGCTCGGCCTGCATACGCTTCATCACCCGCGCGCGGTAGAGGTCGATGGTCTTCACGCTGATATCCAGCTGCTCGGCGATTTCGCGGTTGGTGTAGCCCTGCACCAGCGGCAACAGCACGTCGCGTTCGCGCGGGGTGAGACTGTCGAGGCGTTCCTGCAACTGGCCCTGTCCGCCGTTGGCGGTGCGGCGCTGGTCGAAACTGCTGAGGGCCTGCTGCACGCTGTCCAGCAGCAACTGCTCGTTGTAGGGCTTTTCGATGAAGTCGCGCGCTCCTGCCTTGAAGGCGCGGACCACGATGGGTACGTCGGCGTGGCCGCTGACGAAGATCACCGGCAGGTCGACGCCACGATTGCGCATTTCTTCCTGGACGTTGAGGCCGCCCATGCCGGGCATGCGCACGTCCAGCAGGACACAGGCGTCGAGGCTGGCGTCGCAGGCGTCGAGGAAGGCGCGGCCGCTGGTGAAGGGCAGCGCCTTGAGGCCCACCGACTCCAGCAGCCAGACGGTGGAGTCGAGCATGCCCTGGTCGTCGTCCACCACATAGACCACCTGTTCGCCGTTGGACATCGTTCCCCTCCGTTTACGTTCTTGTTATTGCAGCGGCAGGCGGCACCGCATCAGCAACCCGCCCTCCTCGCCCGGCATCCCGTCGAGGGAGCCGCCGAAACCTTCGATGATGCTGCGGCTCATCGACAACCCCAGGCCCAGGCCATCCGGCTTGCTGGTGTAGAAAGGGGTGAAGATGCGCGCCAGTTCTTCTTCGCCAAGGCCCGGTCCCTGGTCACGGACCTCGATGGCCAGGTGGCCATCACCCACCCGCGCCGCCAGGCGGATCAGCGAACCCTGGCCGGGATGGGCCTCGCGGTTGGCATCGATGGCGTTGCGCAACAGGTTGAGCAGCACCTGCTCCAGCAGCACGCGGTCGGCGTAGACCGGCGGCAGATTGTCCGGGAATTGCTCCTCGATCGCCACTTGGCTGGCGCTGGCTTCCCAGGCGCAGAGGCGCACCGCTTCGCGGGCGACTTCGGCCAAGTTCAGCGCCTGCATCTTGCGCTGGCCCTTGCGCAGGAAGGCACGCAATCGCTTGATCACTTCCGAGGCGTGGTTGGCGTGTTCGGTGATGCGCTCCAGGCCCTGGGCGACGCGCTCGGCGGCCTTGGGATTGCTGGCGAGCGACTGCAGGTAGCGCTGGCTGGCGCTGGCGTAATTGACCACTGCCGCCAGCGGCTGGTTGATCTCGTGGGCGATGCCGGAAGCCAGCTCGCCCAGGGTGACCAGGCGCGCGGTATGGGCCAGCTCATCCTGGTGCCTGCGTTGCTGGGCCTCGCGCAGTTCGCGCTCGGTCATGTCGCGAGCGACCAGCGAGTAGTAGCGTTCGCCGCCGGCGGTGCTGTGGGCCAGCAGCACCATGGAAACCGGCACCGAGGCACCGCCGCCCGGCGGCAGCAGGCGCGAGTCGATGCTCCACACGCCCTTGCGTTCGGCGCAGCTCCAGCCCTCCCGGTGCAGGCGCGCCAGGTCGTCGGCGGCGATGACCTCGGCCAGCGCCGGCATCGGCTGCTTCGCCCTCAGGCCAAGGGCACGGCGCGCCGCCGGATTGAGGTAGGTGATGTGCCCGGCGGGGTCGACGAAGAGCACCGGGTCGGTATTGGCTTCCACCACCTCGGCGAGGCGACGCTTGTTCTCCTCGGCCTGCACCCGCGCGGTGATGTCGCGCGACACGCTGACCACCTCCACCACGGCCCCGGTATAGGTCTCGCGGATGGCGCGGCTGGCGGTCTCGAACCAGAGGTAATGCCCGCCGCGGTGGCGGATGCGGTAGGTCATGGTGAGGTAGCCGTCCTGCTCCAGGGCGTCGCGGGCGCGCTGCACCAGCTGGGCCACCTCCTGGGGATGGAACAGACACTGGGCGAGCTGGCCGCGCAATTCCTCCGGCCAATAGCCGAGCAGCGTCCAGGACGCGGGCGAGGCATCGAGGAAGCGACCGTTGGGGGTATGGCGGGAGATCAGGTCGGTGGTGTTCTCGGTGATCAGCCGGTACAGCCGCCGCGCCCGCGCCGCCTCGCGTTCGGTTTGGATCTGTTCCGTGGCCTCGCGGCAGCGCGCCAGCACCCGGCACTCCTGCGGATCAGGGATGTAGGTCCAGATCAGCATGCGTTCGCCGCACTGGGCCTCCACCCCTTCGATGGCGCGCTCCTGGGCCAGGCAGGCGCGCACCAGGGAGCCATGATTTACCGGCAGGAAGCGCAGCACCTCGGCCAAGGGCAGCTCGCCGAGCAGCGCCAGCAACGCGGCGTTCAGTTCCAGCGGGCGCGCCTCGGCATCCACCAGCAGGCTCGGCTGCGGGTCGTGGCCGAGCAGCGGCGATGCACGCAACAGACCGCTGACGCTGCCGAGCAGGGTGGTCAGCAATTCATAAACCCAGCCCAACCAGTCCAGGCTCACGCCCTCGCGCACCTCCACCAGCAGCAGGCCCTGCTGGCCGGCGTGCAGCGCCAGGTCGAAGGCCTGGCCGTGGCTGATGGCGGCGCGGCGCAGGCGGCCGGCCAGCCAGCAGTCGAGCTGGCGCAACTGGTCGAGGCTCAGCCGGCCCTCGGCGGCCAGGCGCGCGGCCAGGGCCTCGTCGCTGGCCTGCAGCGGGTCGCCCATGCCTGGCGGCAACTGCTGGCCGCTGCCCTCATGGCTGTAGATACGCGCCCCGGGCAGCCAGCTCAGGTAATAGGCCTGGCGCACCTCCGGGCAGCCGCGCAGCGACCGGCACAAGGCATCGGCACGGGCGGCCAGGGGCACGTCCTCGCGTTGCAGGCGCAGCCAGGTGTGGAGTCGAACCGGAGTCTGGGTCATGGCGGGTCCAGCATCTGGGGGTGGGCAAGGATATACCGCCCGGCCCACCCTACGATATCGCTCGAAAATATATAGTAGTTTTACTATACGACTCTAGATGTACTTCCATATCAATTCAGTATTGGTATATAAATCGCCCCAGAGATCTGCCGGCCCCCAGAGGCGCCGGTGAACAAGAGCTAATAAT
This sequence comes from Pseudomonas sp. BN102, assembly GCF_029871245.1. Lineage (GTDB taxonomy): Bacteria > Pseudomonadota > Gammaproteobacteria > Pseudomonadales > Pseudomonadaceae > Metapseudomonas. The sequence continues at coordinate 27,010 of NZ_SSON01000068.1, forward strand.
CAGCCGCCGGGTATCCAGCATGTCGATCTACGATCAGGGCCTCGCCCCAGCCGCCGTCAACCATATCGCCCTCTCCCCCCTCAGCTTCATCGAGCGCACTGCCGCCGTCTATCCGCACTACCCGGCCGTCATCCACGGTTCCATCCGCCGCAATTGGGCCGAGACCTATGCCCGCTGCCGGCGGTTGGCCTCGGCCCTGGCCGGACGCGGCATCGGCAAGGGCGACACGGTGGCGGTGATGCTGCCGAACATCCCGCAGATGCTGGAGGCGCACTTCGGCGTGCCAATGATCGGCGCGGTGCTCAACACCCTGAACGTGCGCCTGGACGCCGAAGCCATCGCCTTCATGCTGCAGCACGGCGAAGCCAAGGTGCTGATCACCGACCGCGAATTCCATGAGGTGATCCACGCCGCCATCGGCATGCTCGACCACCCGCCGCTGGTGATCGACGTTGACGACCCCGAGTACGGTGAAGGCCAGCCGGTGAGCGAGCTGGACTACGAAGCGCTGCTGGCCGAAGGCGACCCGAAATTCGCCTGGCGCTGGCCGGATGACGAGTGGCAAGCCATTTCCCTGAACTACACCTCCGGCACCACCGGCAATCCCAAGGGCGTGGTCTACCACCATCGCGGTGCCTACCTGAACGCCCTGGGCAACCAGATGACCTGGGCCATGGGCAACCACCCGGTCTACCTCTGGACCCTGCCGATGTTCCACTGCAACGGCTGGTGCTACCCCTGGACGGTGACCGCCCTGGCCGGCGTGCATGTGTTCCTGCGCCGGGTGGACCCGCAGAAGATCCTCACCCTGATCCGCGAGCACCAGGTGACCCACCTGTGCGGCGCGCCCATCGTGCTCAACGCCCTGGTGAACATGCCGGAATCGGCCAAGGCCGCCATCGACCATCCCGTGAACGCCATGGTCGCTGGCGCCGCACCGCCGGCCAAGGTGATAGGCGCGGTGGAAGCCATGGGTATCCGCGTGACCCACGTCTACGGCCTGACCGAGGTCTACGGCCCGGTGACCGTCTGCGCCTGGCACGAGGAATGGGACGCGCTGCCCCTTGAGGAACGCGCCCGCATCAAGTCACGACAGGGCGTGCGCTACCCGACCCTGGAGGGCGTGATGGTGGCCGACCCGAAGACCCTGGAACCGCTGCCCATGGACGGCCAGACCATCGGCGAGATATTCCTGCGCGGCAACACCGTGATGAAGGGCTACCTGAAGAACCCCAGCGCCACCAGCGAGGCCTTCGAGGGCGGCTGGTTCCATACCGGCGACCTGGGCGTCTGGCACCCGGACGGCTACGTGGAGATCCGCGACCGACTGAAGGACATCATCATTTCCGGCGGCGAGAACATTTCCACCATCGAGCTGGAAGGCGTGCTCTACCGCCATCCGGCGGTGCTGGAAGCAGCCGTGGTAGCACGCCCCGACGAGAAGTGGGGTGAAACGCCCTGTGCCTTCATCACCCTCAAGGCCGACCAGCAGGACACCCGCGAGGCGGAGATCATCGCCTTCTGCCGTGAACACCTGGCCAGCTTCAAGGTGCCGAAGACCGTGATCTTCACCCAGCTGCCGAAGACTTCCACCGGCAAGATCCAGAAGTACGTCCTGCGCGACAGGGCGAAGAACCTCTAACAGCAAGCCCCAGGAACAAGGCGACGGCTCCAGGGCCGCCGCCACGGGCCGTCGCATGCCCGAAAAAGCTGCGGCGGCAGGCAACAGGCATCGACAACAAAAACAAGCGGAGCCCGTCATGAGTACCCAGCAAACCCCGAATGCCCAAAGCTGCGACCGTATCCGGTCCAACCCCAAGTTCCAGGACCTGGCACGCCAGCGAGCCGTACTCGCCTGGTCCCTCAGCGCCGTGGTGCTGGGGGTCTACTACCTGTTCATCATGCTGGTGGCCTTCGTCCCGGGCTGGCTGCACCTGCCGTTGTACGAGGGCAGCAACCTCACCCGAGGCATTCCTCTGGGCGCCGCCATCATCATCCTTTCCTGGCTGCTGACCGCCTGGTACGTGCGCAGCGCCAACACCCGTTTCGACCGCCTCAGCGCACAGATCCTCGAGGAGGCCCAGGCATGAAAGCGCGTCTCGTCCCAGCCGCCCTCCTCGCCCTGTCCCCGCTGACCAGTTTCGCCGCTCCCATCGTGGCGGAGAAACAGCCGCTCAACCTCAACGCCATCGGCATGTTCTTCGTCTTCGTCCTCGCCACGCTGGCGATCACCTGGTGGGCCGCCCGGCGCACCCGCTCCACCGCCGACTTCTACACCGCCGGCGGCGGCATCTCCGGCTTCCAGAACGGCCTGGCGATCGCCGGCGACTACATGTCGGCGGCCACCCTGCTGGGCCTCACCAGCCTAGTGTTCACCAAGGGCTATGACGGCTTCGTCTACATCATCGGCTTCTTCGTCGGCTGGCCGGTGATCACCTTCCTGATGGCCGAGCGCCTGCGCAACCTCGGCAAGTACACCTTCGCCGACATCGTCTCTTACCGCCTGGACCAGACTCGCGTACGCAGTTTCGCCGCCATCGGTTCGCTGACCGTGGTGTGCTGCTACCTGATCGTGCAGATGGTCGGCGCCGGCCAGTTGATCAAGCTGCTGTTCGGCCTGGACTACCAGATGGCGGTGGTGGTGGTCGGCGTGCTGATGCTGGTCTACGTGATCTTCGGCGGCATGATCGCCACCACCTGGGTGCAGATCGTCAAGGCCGTCCTGCTGCTGGCCGGCGGTACCAGCCTGGTGTTGATGGCCATGAGCGAGTTCGGCTTCAGCTTCGAGAATCTCGCAGGCCGCGCCATCGAGGCCCACGCCATCGGCCACGGCATCATGGGCCCCGGCTCCATGCTGGCCGACCCGATCAACGCCGTGTCGCTGTCCCTCGGCCTGGTCTTCGGCATCGCCGGGCTGCCGCATATCCTGATGCGCTTCTTCACCGTGCCCAACGCCAGGGAAGCCCGTCGCTCGGTGCTGTTCGCCACCGGCTTCATCGGCTTCTTCTTCCTGGTGGTCTGCGTGCTCGGCTACACCGCCATCGTCATAGTCGGTACCGACCCTCAGTACTTCGTCGACGGCAAGCTGGGCGGGGCACTGGTGGGCGGCGGCAACATGGTCGCCATGCACCTGGCCAAGGCGGTGGGCGGCAACCTGTTCCTCGGCTTCCTCTCCGCCGTGGCCTTCGCCACCATCCTCGCGGTGGTCGCCGGTCTCGCCCTGGCGGGCGCCTCGGCCATCTCCCACGACCTCTACGCCACCGTGCTGAAGAAAGGTCGTGCCAGCGAGAAGGACGAGATGCGCGTCAGCCGCATTGCCACCGTGTGCCTGGGCCTGGTGGCCATCGGCCTGGGACTGCTGTTCGAGCAGATGAACATCGCCTTCCTGGTTGGCCTGACCTTCGGCGTGGCCGCCTCGGCCAACTTCCCGGTGCTGATCATGGCCATGTACTGGCGGGGCCTGACCACCCGCGGCGCCCTCTGGGGCGGCTTCACCGGCCTGGTCTCCGCGCTCGTGCTGGTGATCCTCTCGCCTGCGGTGTGGGTGACAGTGCTGGGCCATGCCAAGGCCATAGTCCCCTACGACCACCCGGCGCTGTTCTCCATGCCGCTGGCCTTCCTGGTGATAGTCGTGGTTTCCAACCTCGACCGCAGCGCCCGCGCGGAGCGCGAACGCGCCGCCTACGACGACCAGTTCGTCCGTGCCCAGACCGGCCTTGGGGCGGCGGCCGCCAGCAGCCATTGACCGATAGGGCACGGCCTTGCCGCCGTGCCCTCCCCGCGTCGGGCTGGCTGAACGAACACGACTGTTGAGCGTGGCGCGGCCTCGGCTCCTTTGGGCCGCGCCCTTTTTCTTCTCGCTGTGCCCTCACAACAAGAACAAGAGGACCCACCATGTACCGTACGACCCTCACCACCGGCCTGCTCCTGGCCGGAGGCGCCCTCGGCTTGTCCACTCCCGCCCTGGCGGACTTCGTCAAGGACGGCAAGGCCAGCCTGGAGCTGCGCAACTTCTACTTCAATCGCGACTTCCGTCAGGACAACGCCGCTCAGTCCAAGGCAGAGGAATGGGCCCAGGGCTTCCTCCTGCGCTATGAGTCAGGTTTTACCGAGGGGCAGATCGGCGTCGGCCTGGACGCCATCGGCCTGCTCGGCGTCAAGCTCGACTCCAGCCCGGACCGTGCCGGTTCCGGCCTGCTCAAGCGTGACCGCGAGGCGCCCAAGCGCGCCCAGGACGAATACGGCGAGCTGGGCCTGACCGCCAAGCTGCGCGCGTCGAAGAGCACCCTCAAGCTCGGTACCCTGATGCCCAAGCTGCCGGTGCTGCTGGCCAACGATTCGCGCCTGCTGCCGCAGACCTTCGAGGGCGGCCAGCTCAATTCCCTGGAGCTCGACGGCCTGACCTTCGATGCCGGACGCCTGCGCCAGGTCAACCAGCGCGACTCTTCCGACTACGAGGACATGAGCATCACCACGGTCGGTGTGAAGAACATCCGCGCTCGCCAGACCACCAGCGACGCCTTCGACTTCGCCAACCTCAGCTACAAGTGGAACGACAGCCTCAGCACCGGCTACGGCTTCGGCCGCCTCGACGACTTCTATCGCCAGCACATGCTGACCTTGAACCACCTGCTGGCGCTCGGCGACGGCCAGAGCCTGAAGAGCGACCTGCGCTTCGCCCACTCCAGCGACGAAGGCGGCAGCAATGTCGACAACAAAGCCTTCGGCGCCATGTTCACCTACGCCCTCGGCGGCCACGCCTTCGGCCTCGGCTATCAGCGCATGAGCGGCGACACCGGCTTCGCCTACGTCAACGGCAGCGACGCCTACCTGGTGAACTTCGTGCAGATCAGCGACTTCGCCAACCGCGAGGAGCGCTCCTGGCAGGCGCGCTACGACTACAACTTCGCCACCGTGGGGATTCCCGGGCTGACCTTCATGACCCGCTACCTCTCGGGCGACGGCATCGAGCTCGGCGCGGGCCAGGCGGACGGCAAGGAATGGGAACGCGACACCGACATCGCCTACGTGGTGCAAAGCGGCCCGCTGAAGAACCTCGGGCTGAAGTGGCGCAACGCGACGCTGCGCTCGACCAACTTCGGCAATGATCTCGACGAGAACCGCCTGATCCTGAGCTACAACCTTCCGCTCTGGTGACGGGGCCGACGCGGTATTGCATCGTGGCTGCGAACCTTGTGTAGGAGCGAGCTTGCTCGCGATAGATCGTGCTCGGAAACATTCGCGAGCGAGCTCGCTCCTACACGAGTGCGAACGCGCTGGAGGAGGGGCTGACGATCACTGCTCGTAAGGCTCCGAGATCGCGTCCTTCGCATCGTTCAATATCCACGCCACCAGCTTCGCCGGCTTGCTCTCACTGGCATTGCGCGATTGCAGGTGCACGCTGCCGGCCGGCTCGTACCAGCTCTCGCCGGCCTTGTAGAGCTTGGGCTCCTCGCCCTTGAGCTGGGAGATCACCTCCCCTTCGGCCACATAGGCGAGCACCGAGCCCGGATGGCTGTGGGGCAGGGAACGCTGCCCCGGCGCGTAGCTCACGGTCAGCATGATCGCCTTCTTGCCCGGCGCGTTGAGCAGCTCGTGTTCCTGCAGCACGGCGCGTTGCTCCTTGCCATCGCCGCTGTCGTGGGCGAATGCCAGGGGGGCGGTCAGCAACGCCAGGCCGGCGGCCAGGGCGCTCAGGGTTTTCAGGTTGCGCATGGTGGTCTCACTCGCTCGGGACTTTGCGGAAGCCGACGGCCAGCCGGTTCCAACTGTTGATGGTGTTGATGGCCAGGGTCAGGTCCACCCGCTCGCGCTCGCTGAACTCGGCGCTGAGCTGGGCGTAGTCTTCGTCCGGGGCATGGGTTTCGCAGAGTCGGGTCAGGGCTTCGGTCCAGGCCAGCGCCGCGCGCTCGCGGGGCGTGAAGAAGTTGCTCTCGCGCCAGACGGCGACCGCATACAGGCGGCGCTCGGTTTCTCCGCGCTTGCGCGCATCCAAGCTGTGCAGGTCGACGCAGAAGGCGCAACCATTGATCTGCGACGCTCGCAGCTTGACCAGCTCCAGCAGCGGCTTTTCCAGCGGCAGTTTGCTCACGGCCGCGTCGAGGGCGAGCATCGCCTTGAGGGCATCGGGGGACGCGGCGTAGAAATCCAGGCGCGGGGTCATCGAGACATCCTCGTGGGGGAAGGAATGTCCCAAGCTACTACCGGCGGGGTCTGCGGCCTACGGCCAATTGGCTCGAATACCGGGTGGCCAATCAGCCGCAGAACGACCGGGGGAATGACGCCACAGGTTATACGACAGGCCTTCAGGCCTTCAGGCCTTCAGCTTGTGGGTCCAGTCCAGCAGGCTGCGCCACAGGCAGATGCCGACGAAGTAGGCCGAGGCCAGCCACCAGATGCCCAGCACCAGGGATTTGTAGAAGGGGTGCTGAAGGATGAGGAACATGCTGCTGATCATCCAGACGAAGGTCACCACAATGTTCAGCGGCATCAGTTTGCGCACCCGGAAGGGGTGGAGGAATTTCAGCCTGGTCAGGGTAAGGGCGGCGAGGAAACAGATCAGCAGCAGGCTGACCACAGGCAGCGGCTCGATGATCCAGATGTACAGAGCCACCACGTTCCAGGCCGCGGGGAAGCCGACGAAGTAGTTGTCGCTGCTCTTCATGTTCAGGTTGCAGAAGCAGAACAGCGACGACACCAGGATCAGGCTCACGGTGACCAGCGCCGTGTGCTCGGGCAGGTCGATATAGCGATAGATGAAGATGGCGGGGATGAAGACATAGGTGAGGTAGTCGATCACCAGGTCCAGGGTGGAGCCGTCGAAGTTCGGCAGCATGGTGCTGGTCTGCACTCTCCTGGCGAAGGTGCCGTCGAGACCGTCCACCAGCAGTGCCGCGCCCAACCAGAGCAGGCAGTCACGGGGCTGATTGTCGAACAGGGCGAGGGTGGCCATCAGTGCCAGCACGACGCCGGTGGCGGTGACACCGTGAGCGGACCAGGCCTTGGCTTTATTGACTACGTTGATGTTGGTGGACACGAGGCAGCTCTGCTCTGAATGTGGGTGACAGAATCGATAGACCGCGATTATGCGTCAGCTTCTTCAGGCCTTCAGACTTTTGTGAATCCGGCCATGTCGTTTTCAGACATCTTCCCCTTGCATATTCGAGCCTAGGCGATACGCGCCAGACGGCAATGGCCGCTGGTGCCCTCAACATCGGAAAAACCGCGCCTATCGGCGCGGACTTGCGCGCACGGACAGGGCATTGCACCCTTGCGCCCTTTCTTTCGCGAACCGCCGTCATGAGCGCCCCGTCCGATCCCACCCGCTGCCCACTCTGCGGCCAGAGCAACCAGTGCATCCAGGCCGACCCGACGAGCGCCGGCCAGGACTGCTGGTGCTTTGCGGTGCCGATCGACCCGGCCGCCCTGGCGCGCATCCCGCCCCAGGAAATTGACCGATCCTGTCTCTGCCCCCGATGCGCCCAGGCGCTGCCGCCCGATGCACCAAGCTGATGCGCCTTGATCGATTTTTGAGCAATTTCCCGGAATTCAGCCGCCTCGACGCACGCATGCTGCTGGCCGCCGGTCGGGTGCGGGTGGATGGCCGACGCATCACCGATGGTCGCTGCGAGGTCCGCGAGTTCAGCCGGGTGGAACTGGACGAACGCCTGCTCCAGGCCGGCAAGCCGGCGCGCTACTTCATGCTCTACAAACCTTCCGGCCACGTCAGCGCCACCGAGCACCCGGAACACCCCACGGTGCTCGACCTGCTGGACGAGCCGGACAAGCACGAGCTGCACCTGGGCGGGCGCCTGGACCTCACCACCACCGGCCTGTTGCTGATCACCAACGACGGGCTCTGGTCGCGCCGGCTGACCCAGCCCGAGCGCAAGCAGCCCAAGGTCTATCTGGTGGAAACCGAACAGCCCATCGGTGCCGAGTACGCCGAAACCTTCGCCCAAGGGCTCTATTTCGCCTACGAAGACCTGACCACCCTCCCCGCCCAGCTGGACATCCTCGACACCCGCAAGGCCCGGCTGACCCTGCACGAAGGCCGCTATCACCAGGTCAAGCGCATGTTCGGGCACTTCCGCAACCGGGTCGTGGGCCTGCACCGCGAGAGCGTCGGGCCGCTCAAACTGGACCCGCAGATGACGCCAGGCGACTACCGGTCGCTCACTGCGGAAGAAGTGGCCTACTTTTAGCTAGCTCATAGTCGAGTCACATCGGAATCGAATAACCCGACGAACTGCAAGAATTTTTCCTTTCAATGAGCTTGCAGCGGTAAGGAGGCCCTGCTTAAATCGGACACAAGGTCTGAGTGTGACCAAAGAGTCACACCAACCTTCTAAGCGTTCCCTGCGGTTCCCTGTGCTTTGCACTCGTAGGTTCCCTGCCTGGTTTGAAGACTCCGTCCGGCGCCCCAAAAGCGCTGGAACCCGCCGTCTTTTCTCGACCTATCCGCTTGAAAAATAAAGAATTTTAAAATTTCTCGCCTGACATTGGATTGTCATCGAAAGGCGTTTTCCTACTGCCAAGACTTAGCGCGAGCCAAGCCGTTGAGAGGGCTCGCATGACCCATCTGCGCCAGGAGGAAACGACATGAGGCCGGAAACCGCCATCGTCGAGATTCACAGCCAGTACAAGGTTTACACGGAGTTTTACGGCAACCCTGAAGCCAAACGGACCATCATCCTGGTCAATGGCTCCTTGTCGACGACCGCCTCGTTCGCGCAGACAGTGAAATACCTGCAACCGCACTTCAACGTGGTGCTGTTCGATGAGCCCTATGCCGGCCAGTCCAAGGCGCATAACGACAACACCCGATTCATCGGCAAGGAGACCGAGGCCGACATCCTCCTCCACCTGATCGAGCATTTCCGGGTCGACTACCTGATGTCCTTCTCCTGGGGCAGCGTCTCCGCCCTGCTCGCCTTGGCCCAGTGCCCGGCGCGGATCAAGAAGGCCGTCATCACCTCCTTCTCGCCCATCCTCAACGAACCGATGATGGACTACCTCAGCCGCGGCCTGGACTACCTGTCGGCCATCGACCGCGACAACGTCGGCCACCTGGTGAACAACACCATCGGCAAGTACCTGCCGTCGCTGTACCAGCGCTTCAACCACAAGCACTGCAGCAACCTGGACGATCACGAGTACCTGCAGATGCACTACCACGTCCGCCAAGTGCTGAACATGGATTCGCGCTGCTACGTGGACTGCCTGGCCAACGTCGACATCCCGCTGCTGTTCGTCAACGGCGAGCGCGACGAGTACACCTCCGCCGAGGATGCCCGCCATTTCGCCAAGCACGCTCGCGACTGCCAGTTCGCGGTCATCGACAACGCCGGCCACTTCGTGGATGTGGAAACCAAGGCCGCCTGGCTGCAGACCCAGCAGGCCCTGCTGAGCTTCCTCAAGGCGCCGGTGGGCAAGGGCCTGGCCCGTCCGCAGCAGGCCGCCGACTACCAGGCTGTAGCGGTTTGAGCGCGTGGCCGCCCGGGCAGATGCAAGTATTTTCAGTAACTTGTGACTGCCCCGGGCTTCACCTTGCGGCTCGCTTCTGGTAAAAATGGCACCCTTCGCGGGCGTCGTATAATGGCATTACCTGAGCTTCCCAAGCTCATGACGAGGGTTCGATTCCCTTCGCCCGCTCCAAAATCCCCTGACTAAGCCCCTGACTTATGGGGTTTTTTCGTTTCTGGGACACCATCCGTACCACCCGCCGCAGACACCGTACTGCACCAGGGGCTTCCCCGATCCCCTCCTTGCCACTGGAAGGCCTCGCGGATTCAAAGATCATCGCCTCTGGCGAGATCGAGCCGATAAGCTGCCCCATCAATGGGAATCAGGACTGCCTCAACCGGCAGGACGACCATTACAAGATGTCGGCCAAGGGCATTTGCTTCTCTGCCGATGCGAGTTGCGACTACAGCTGCGAAGGTTTCATCGCTGAAAGGAACGTCGACAGATCGCTCTACCTGGTCGACGTCACTTTTGAGCCACGGATCGTCAAGTCCAAGATTGAAATGCTCCAGTGCCCTAGCGAATCCTGATCTGCGCATGATCGAAGCAGGTTGTCGCAGCACCTTGGCAATCTGCAGTTCAAGCGCCTGAACGCGGCACGGCCGACGGTAGAAGGCCGAACCCGAACCTCGCGTTCGGCTGCCCGCTGACTCCGAAGGATACAAAGCTGGCACTCCACGCCACTGCCCACGCGTGGCGTCACTCCTACACTGGTCCGCAGCCGTTCACTCCCCTTGCCGGAAGTGACGTACTCCGCTGCGCCATATAACAAGACAGGAGAAGACCTGATGAGTGCCCACGCCACATTCACCCACATGGAAGACGGTACCGCCGACGACTGGCGCATCATTGCCCAGGACTTCGTCCAGTTCGCCGCGCGGCTGCCCGACCGCATCCTCACCCACCTCAAACTGCTGGATGGCGACTTCGGTGGCTTTCCAATCGATCGCCTGACCCATTCCCTGCAGACCGCCACCCTCGCCTACCACGACGGCAAGGACGAGGAATATGTGATCTGCGCCCTGCTGCATGACATCGGCGACACGCTTGGCTCCTACAACCACCCCGATATCGCCGCCGCCATGCTCAAGCCCTTCGTCAGCGCGGAGAACCACTGGATGGTCGAGAAACACGGCATATTCCAGGGCTACTACTTCTTCCATCACCTGGGCATGGATCGCCACCTGCGCGAGCAGTTCAAGGACCATCCGCAGTACCAGGCGACCATCGAGTTCTGCGCGCGCTACGATGCCGCGGCGTTCGACCCGGAAGGCGAGGCCCTGCCGCTGGAGTTCTTCGAGCCCATGCTGCGCCGGGTCTTTGCCAGGCCGAAGCAGTCGATCTACATGGAAGCCACCCAGGCGAAATAGGCCGGCCACTCCATCAGCGCAATTCGGCAGTGCACCCGGCTGCCGAACTGCGATCTGGCCAAGTCCGATCCACCGCCCCTCATGCTGAAGCCTGTCGGCCCGAGTCGTCCTCCCGGTGGACGTCAGATCGGCGGCGCCGAGCGCAGCATCACCGACTTCAGGGCGAATGCCGACTTGATCCCCGCGACGCCGGGGATGCAAGTCAGGGTGTTGGTCAGGAAGGCCTGGTAGGCCGCGAGATCCTTGACCACCACGCGCAGCATGTAGTCGGCGTCACCGGTCATCTGGAAGCAGCTCATCACCTGCGGCGCCTGGACGATGTGCTCCTCGAACCGGGCGAGGTAGTCGACGGTCTGCTTTTCTAAGGAGACCGAGACGAACACGCTCATCGCCCCGGACAGGCGCTGCTCGTCGAGCCGCGCGAAATAGCCCTGGATGTAATGCTCCTCCTCCAGGCGGCGTACCCGACGCAGGGTCGGGGTCAACGACAGGCCAATTTTCTGGGACAGGTCGCGCCAGCTCAGGCGGCCATCTTCGGCCAGTGCGCGGAGGATTTTCAGGTCGATCCGGTCGAGTTCGGACATGGCGGTATGACTCTACGATTCTTGATTTTATTGGTTCAAACATACCAATACTGCCTCACAGCACTAGTCACTTTGGAGCAAAAAACTAGCGAGTGAAGCATATACTGATTTCACAAGAACAAGCGACGAGGGCCTCACCATGAGTGATGTCACGCACGAAAACCTCCCCTGCCGCACCCGCGCGCTCTGCCGTTTCACCTCTCCCCTGCCAGGACTGCTGCATCCCCCCAGTCCGCCTCCCGCCACGCGTGTTCTTTCCTGATCCGTACCCGCTCGCTCCCTGAGCCATTGCCGCCGGAGGCAACATGACCGATTACGCGCCCTTGCGCCTTCACGTACCGGAGCCCACCGGGCGACCGGGCTGCCAGACCGATTTCTCCTACCTGCACCTGTCGGATGCCGGCACGGTGCGCAAGCCGCCCATAGACGTCGAACCTGCCGAAACCAGTGACCTGGCCTACAGCCTGGTCCGGGTGCTCGACGACGACGGCCAGGCCGTCGGCCCCTGGAACCCGCAGCTGAGCAACGAGCTGGTACTGCGCGGCATGCGCGCCATGCTCAAGACGCGCATCTTCGACGCACGGATGATCACCGCGCAGCGGCAGAAGAAACTGTCCTTCTATATGCAGTGCCTGGGCGAGGAGGCCATCGCCACCGCCCATACCCTGGCCTTGCGCGACGGCGACATGTGTTTCCCCACCTACCGCCAGCAAGGCATCCTGGTCGCCCGCGAATACCCGCTGGTGGACATGATCTGCCAGTTGCTCTCCAACGAGGCCGACCCGCTCAAGGGCCGCCAGCTGCCGATCATGTACTCGAGCAAGGCCGCCGGCTTCTTCTCGATTTCCGGCAACCTCGCCACCCAGTTCATCCAGGCGGTAGGCTGGGGCATGGCCTCGGCGATCAAGGGCGACACCCGGATCGCCTCGGCCTGGATCGGCGACGGCGCCACCGCCGAATCGGACTTCCATACCGCCCTGACCTTCGCCCACGTCTACCGCGCGCCGGTCATCCTCAACGTGGTCAACAACCAATGGGCGATCTCCACCTTCCAGGCCATCGCCGGTGGAGAGGGCACCACCTTCGCCAACCGTGGCGTGGGTTGCGGCATCGCTTCCCTGCGGGTCGACGGCAACGACTTCCTCGCCGTCTATGCCGCCTCGCAATGGGCCGCCGAGCGCGCCCGGCGCAATCTCGGGCCGAGCCTGATCGAGTGGGTCACCTACCGCGCCGGCCCGCACTCCACCTCGGACGACCCGTCGAAATACCGCCCCGCCGACGACTACAGCCACTTCCCCCTCGGCGACCCCATCGCCCGCCTGAAGCAGCACATGATCGGCCTGGGTATCTGGTCGGACGCGCAGCACGAGGCGCTGCACAAGGAGCTGGAAGGCGAAGTCATCGCCGCGCAGAAAGAGGCCGAAAGCCACGGCAGCCTGCTCGACGGCCACCTGCCCACCGCCGCCAGCATGTTCGAGGACGTCTACAAGGACCTGCCGGAGCACCTACGCCGGCAGCGCCAGGAGCTCGGGGTATGAACAGCATGAATCCGCAAGCAGAAACGGCCCAGGCCGTGACCAGCATGACCATGATCCAGGCGCTGCGCTCGGCCATGGACATCATGCTCGAGCGCGATGACAACGTGATCGTATTCGGCCAGGACGTCGGCTACTTCGGCGGCGTGTTCCGCTGCACCGAGGGCCTGCAGAAGAAGTACGGCACCTCGCGGGTGTTCGACGCGCCGATCTCCGAGAGCGGCATCATCGGTGCCGCCGTCGGCATGGGCGCCTACGGCCTGCGTCCGGTGGTGGAAATCCAGTTCGCCGACTACGTCTACCCGGCCTCCGACCAGCTGATCTCGGAAGCCGCGCGCCTGCGCTACCGCTCGGCCGGCGACTTCATCGCCCCGATGACCGTGCGCATGCCTTGCGGCGGTGGCATCTATGGCGGCCAGACCCACAGCCAGAGCCCGGAGGCGATGTTCACCCAGGTCTGCGGCCTGCGCACGGTGATGCCGTCCAATCCCTACGACGCCAAGGGCCTGCTGATCGCCTGCATCGAGAACGACGACCCGGTGATCTTCCTCGAACCCAAGCGCCTGTATAACGGCCCGTTCGATGGTCACCACGACCGTCCGGTGACGCCCTGGTCGAAGCACCCGGCCAGCCAGGTACCCGAAGGCTACTACAAGGTTCCGCTGGACAAGGCCGCGATCGTCCGCCCCGGCGCGGCGGTCACCGTGCTGACCTACGGCACCATGGTGTACGTGGCCCAGACGGCCGCCGAAGAGACCGGCGTCGATGCCGAAGTCATCGACCTGCGCAGTCTCTGGCCGCTGGACCTGGAGACCATAGTCGCTTCGGTGAAGAAGACCGGTCGCTGCGTAATCGCCCACGAGGCGACCCGCACCTGCGGTTTCGGCGCCGAGCTGATGTCGCTGGTCCAGGAGCATTGTTTCCACCACCTGGAGGCGCCCATCGAGCGCGTCACCGGTTGGGACACGCCCTACCCGCACGCCCAGGAATGGGCCTATTTCCCCGGGCCGGCGCGAGTCGGCGCGGCATTCAAGCGCGTCATGGAGGTCTGAATGGGCATTCACGTCATCAAGATGCCGGACATCGGTGAAGGCATCGCCGAGGTCGAACTCGTTGAGTGGCACGTGCAGGTCGGCGATATCGTCACCGAAGACCAACTGCTCGCCGATGTCATGACCGACAAGGCCACGGTGGAAATCCCCTCGCCGGTGTCCGGGAAGATCCTGGCCCTGGGTGGCACTCCGGGCCAGGTCATGGCCGTCGGCGACGAACTGGTCCGCCTGGAAGTGGAAGGCACAGGCAACGTCAAGGCCGGCGGGCAGGCGCAAGCACGCACTGAAGTGCCGCACGCGGACAAGCCGGCAGTAGTCGCCGAGGCCAGCGCCACGGCCGCGGCCTGCAGCCGTGCGCCGGAACAACGCCCCGCGCCCCGTGCGGACGCCACGCCTCCGCGAGTCACCCCTGCGCCGCGCCGTGAGCCGGGCGAAAAACCCCTGGCCTCGCCGGCCGTGCGCCACCGCGCCCACGACCTGGGCGTAGAGCTGCAGTATGTGCAGGGCAGCGGTCCGGCCGGGCGCATCCTCCACGAAGACCTGGATGCCTGGCTGACCCATGGCGGCAGCGTCGCGCCGGCAAGCAGTGGCTACGCCGCGCGCAATGACGAGCAGCAGGTCCCGGTGATCGGCCTGCGCCGCAAGATTGCGCAGAAGATGGCCGAAGCCAAGCGGCGCATCCCGCACTTCAGCTATGTCGAGGAAATCGACGTCACCGACCTCGAAGCCCTGCGCGTCCACCTCAACGCCAAGCATGGCGCCACGCGCGGCAAGCTGACCCTGCTGCCGTTCCTGGTCCGTGCGCTGGTGGTCGCCCTGCGCGACTTCCCGCAACTCAATGCACGCTACGACGACGAAGCCGAGGTGATCACCCGCTACGGCGCCGCGCACGTCGGCATCGCCACCCAGAGCGACAACGGCCTGATGGTGCCGGTGCTGCGCCACGCCGAATCCCGCGACCTGTGGGGCAATGCCGGGGAGATCGCACGGATCGCCGAAGCCGCCCGCAGCGGCAAGGCGCAGCGCGATGAGCTGTCCGGCTCGACCATCACCATCAGCAGTCTCGGCGCCCTCGGCGGCATCGTCAGCACGCCGGTGATCAACCATCCCGAGGTGGCCATAGTCGGCGTCAACCGCATGGTCGAACGGCCGGTGGTGATCAATGGCCAGATCGTGGTGCGCAAGATGATGAACCTGTCCTCGTCCTTCGATCACCGGGTGGTCGACGGCATGGATGCGGCGGCCTTCATCCAGGCCGTGCGCGGCCTGCTCGAACATCCCGCCACGCTGTTCCTGGAGTGAGCATGAACCCGACCCTGGAAACCACCCTGCTGATCATCGGCGGCGGCCCCGGCGGCTACGTCGCCGCCATCCGCGCCGGCCAATTGGGCATCCCCACCGTATTGGTGGAAGGCGCCGCCCTCGGCGGCACCTGCCTGAACATCGGCTGCATCCCCTCGAAGGCACTGATCCACGCCGCCGAGGAGTTCCTCAAGGCCCGCGAGTACGCCGCGCATTCGCCCCTGGGCATCCAGGTGCAGGCGCCGCAGATTGACATCGCGCGCACTGTCGAATGGAAGGACGGCATAGTCGACAAGCTCACCAGCGGCGTCGCCGCCCTGCTGAAGAAGCACGGGGTGAAGGTCGTACAGGGCTGGGCGCGCATCGCCGACGGCAAGACGGTGGACGTCGAGCTGATCGGTGGTGGCAGCCAGCGCATCCATGGCGAACACCTGCTGCTGGCGGCCGGTTCGCAGTCGGTGGAACTGCCCAGCCTGCCGCTGGGCGGCAAGGTGATCTCCTCCACCGAAGCCCTGGCGCCGAGCAGCCTGCCCGGCCGCCTGCTGGTGGTCGGTGGCGGTTACATCGGCCTGGAACTGGGCATCGCCTACCGCAAGCTTGGCGTCGAGATCGCGGTGGTCGAGGCTCAATCACGCATCCTGCCGACCTATGACGAAGAACTGACCCGCCCGGTGGCCAACGCCCTGCGCAAGCTCGGCATCGAACTGCACCTGGGCCACAGCGTGCTCGGCCTCGACGACGACGGTGCGGTGCGCGTACGCAACGCCGAAGGCGCCGAATCCAGCCTCGTTGCCGACCAGGTGCTGGTCGCCGTCGGCCGCCATCCGCGCACCGCCGGCTGGAACCTGGAAAGTCTGCAATTGGAAATGAACGGCCGCGCGGTGAAGATCGACGACCAGTGCCGTACTTCGATGCGCAACGTCTACGCCATCGGCGACCTGGCCGGCGAGCCGATGCTCGCCCACCGCGCCATGGCCCAGGGCGAGATGGTCGCCGAACTGGTCGCCGGCAAGCGCCGCGAATTCGCCCCCACGGCGATCCCGGCGGTGTGCTTCACCGACCCGGAAGTGGTGGTGGCCGGACTCTCGCCGGAGCAGGCCAAGGCCGCCGGCTTCGACTGCCTGGTGGCGAACTTCCCCTTCGCCGCCAACGGCCGCGCCATGACCCTGGAGTCCAGCGACGGTTTCGTGCGCGTGGTGGCACGCCGCGACAACCACCTGATCCTCGGCTGGCAGGCGGTGGGCAAGGCGGTGTCCGAGCTGTCCACGGCCTTTGTCCAATCCCTGGAAATGGGCGCGCGCCTGGAAGACATCGCCGGCACCATCCACGCCCATCCGACCCTCGGCGAAGCGGTGCAGGAAGCGGCGCTACGCGCACTGGGGCATGCGTTGCATATCTGAAGCCGGAGCCGGTGAGGCACCGGCCGTTCTTGGTGGGGATGCCGTTGGGGAGCCCATTCACCTCCCCACTCGGCCTGCTCGTCAGGCCGGCAAGTTGATCAGCTCGAAACCCTAGTTGTCAGTTGCCTGGGGCCGCTCTGCCAGAGGGTCTTCCGCCAAGGACTTCGACTTCTCGGCAAGCACCTCGCGGTAGAGTTTTGCCCAGCGCCGTCCCATCTCTTCGGTGGTGAACCTTTCCCCATTTTTCGCGTGCACGATGTGCATGGCCGGGAATACCCGCTCCAACCGATAAGGCCAATCAGGCAACTGGCAAATACACTAAGCCGGCGACACCCAGATCACGTTCTCGCTATTGATCACGGGGAGACGTGCAGGATTGATGTCGAGCGGGTTATGGAGAAATACCCTGGTCTTCTCGGCCTCAAAGGGCCGGCCAGGCCTTTGCCTGAGAACGCTCGCAGAAACACCGAAATGTCCGCAAATGGGACACTTGATCTCAACCCCATCGAATTTCGAGTCAATCTGCTGCGCCTCGCCTGAGCAGTTCACGCATTTCGTGTCACGCCTCCTCGGCACTCGATGACTCCCGCACACGAGCCCGGAAGTCTCACCGCCAGCACATCGGAACAGACGCGCCAACTTCTGCGCAGATCTGCAACGACAGCGGTCAGCTCATGCACGGACACAGGTAACCCCCCCTCCAGATCGAGGCCCCGGCATGGCGCGACAAACCTGGCGCACGAGTACGCAATCACAGCATCGCCGCTTTTGCCGGTGGCGTCTTCGGGCAGTTGGGCGCGACGGTCGGGACGTTATCGGCGTCATCCTCCGGGTCCGGGAACGAATAGAGTTCGGCCCGGGAGAAGGTCGGCACGAGCGGTGTGCGCTCGTGAGGCTTTCCCGGCTCGGGGGGCGTCTGGGTGGCGGTCGGTTTGTCGCTACTGCTTGAGATGCTCATGGCGTTCTCGATAAGGCTCGAAATGCTGTGGGCCGGCTCAATCAGCATGGCAGAACGCGGGGCAGCCATCGGTGCCCTATAGCACTTATGCCTGGCAGCGCGCGTGGCTCAGTGTGCAGGCCCCTGGTGCGGTAGTAGGTCGTCGCGCTGCGGCACGCGTGCCGCCTCGTTGGCTTCCGCGGCACGTTGGAACAGCAGCTGGCCGGACGTCTTCAAGGGTGGCGGCCGTCTCGAAAGAAACATGACAGGTTGGCGACGCAGACTCGGATCGATGTAAGTGAGCATGGCTCCCTCGGGGGTGAAGGCACTGCAGGATGCAGTGGCTTCTGTCGAGCATTGCAGACCAGGCGAGCCATCTCGGTGCGCCATCCCACAGACGGCTAAGTGCCCCAACGCACTGACCGCGGGCGGCGAGCCTGACACCATGCTCGTAGAATCCATTCTCGCCTGTAAGGAGCCGATATGACTGACGAAGCCGATAGCCACACTCCCGATACCGTCGATACCGCCGTGCAGAAGCCGGACAGCTCTGCGCGCAGGCAACGAACACACGCCCTCTACCACTTCCTCGACAAGGTCGACGCGATCATCCAGAAGAGAAGTGAGCTGCAGCCGCCACGACAAGCCGGGGCAAAAGCCCCGGGCGAAGAGCCCCTGCCGCTGGAAATGCAGACTCCCCCGTCCTTCGACCGCTCCATCACCCCACGTGGCGATGACGAACTCACCGACCTTGGCCCCGTCGCGGCCCCCAGGCGCTGATCCCCGGAAAGGTGATGGGCCTTGCACCGACCAGGCGCAGCAGCACTATGCGCGGTGGCGCACCGACCGATCGATTCGCTGCTGCCATGATGTCCTCGATGAGCACTCGCCAATTCGCGACTACCGCCATCCAATGACTGAGGCCGGACAATGAGCAGGATTCTTGCAGACATCATCAAGAGCAAATGGCGAGAGCTGGTGGGTACCGCCAGAGTTCTCTGGGATGAACTGACCGTGGCCGAACTGATTGACTCCGAAGGCGACCCCCAGAAGCTGGCCAACCTTATTGAGCAACGCTACGAGATGACCCATGAGGAAGCCGAGAAGCAAGTGATCAGCTTTTTCGAGAGAAGCCGTACCGTCTGACTGCATGCGCCGCCTGAAGCGCCATGCCCGGCAAGGGAGATGACCATGATTTCCGCATACTTCGTCGTTTCGAAAGGCTCCGGCAACATCATCCGGATCACCCGGCGCGAAAGCCCGCCAGACGATACGCCAACCGTCTTCAATGTACCCGTTTCGAGCTCCAGCCAGATGCGCTATGACAGCATCTACGCTGACGGCGAGGACCTGATCAGCCTGCAACGCGTCACCCGGCTGGCCAAGGCCGGCAGCATGCCCCCCCAGAACTCCTGCCGGATTATCTGAGCCGCGAATCACCGCCCTCCCCTCTGCCAAACCTGTGTCCGCCATGCCCACCTATGTGCGCTAGCAGACAGACGCCCCCTTCCGCCGCACCCAGACTCGAAAAGGCAACTCCGCATAGCAATCGTGCCGGGGTAAGTCTGCGGCATTGCCCACTCGGCCCACGCCCGTGGGACGTGCGCGCCGCCACCTTCGCTACCGGGCTGTTCTGCAGCTTCCTGCTCGATCGTAGCGGCATCCGCCGGACCGTTCGCTGACGCGGCGACAACTACCTCAAGGCCCCGGGATGGACATCTTTCGTACCCTGGCAACCCTCCGACCAACCTACCTCGACGCCCTGTTCGCGCGCTGGCGGGCGACCTTCCGCCAGTTCGAGTACGAGCCCGACTTGCGCTCGGACCTGTTCAGCGCGGAGCAGATGGAGCAGCACGGCCCGCTCCTGGCCGGGCTGCACTGCCTGAGCCCGCACAGGACTTCGGATGGGCTGCTGCAGCGATTGGCCGACAACGAGGCGACCCTGGCCAGCAGCTGCAGGATCCTCACGGCCGCCTCGCTGTCGAGCCGACGCATCACGCCCGCCGGGGAATGGTTGCTGGACAACCACTACCTGATCGAAGAGCAGATCCGCACCGCACGCAAACACCTGCCCAAGGGTTACTGCCGTGAGCTGCCGCACCTGGCCTCCGGCAATTCCGAGGGATTGCCGCGGGTCTACGACATCGCCCTGGAAACCATCTCCCACGGCGATGGACGGGTGGACTGCGACAGCCTCGGCCGCTTCGTCGCCGCCTACCAGGCCGCGACGCCGCTCAAGCTCGGCGAACTCTGGGCCATTCCCATCATGCTGCGCCTGGCGTTGATCGAGAACCTGCGCCGCGTGGCCTCACGCGTCATGGCCAACTGGGATGACCGCAACCTGGCCGATGATTGGGCCGACCGACTGGCCGAAATCGCCGAGCAGGACCCGAAAAGCGTCGTGCTGACAGTGGCGGACATGGCGCGCGCCGCGCCACCGATGACCAGTTCCTTCGTCGCCGAACTGGCCCGGCGGCTGCAGGGCCAGAGCGCGGCGCTGGCCTTGCCGCTTAGCTGGATCGAACAGCACCTGGCCGAATCGGGGCTGAGCATCGAGCGCCTGGTATCGGCAGACGCCCAGCAGCAGGCTGCCGACCAGGTGGCGATCAGCAACAGCATCGCCAGCCTGCGCCTGCTGTCGGCAACCGACTGGCGCGATTTCGTCGAGGGCATGAGCCACGTCGAGCAGACCCTGCACAAGGACCCGGCCGGCGTGTATGGCGCCATGGAATTCGCCACCCGCGACCTCTACCGGCACGTGGTGGAGCACCTGGCAAAACACTGTGAACACTCGGAAACGACAGTGGCCCGCACCGCCCTCGAACTGGCCGACAGCGCACCGTCAGAGGATATCGCGAGCCACGTCGGCTACTACCTGATCGACAAGGGGCGGCCAGAGCTCGAACAACGCCTGGCTGTAAGCCTGCCACTCTGGGAGCGCTGGGAGCGCCTGTTGCAGCGCGCGCCCCTGCTCTTCTTCCTGGGCCCGGTGGTGGCGCTGTCCCTCGGCCTGACCTGGCCCTTCATGCGCTGGGCGCTAGCCAGTGGCCTGCCGCCCTATGCAGTGGCCCTGCTGGCGCTGCCAGCCGCCCTGATGGCGAGCCGGCTGGCGGTCAGCCTGGTGAACTGGCTGGTCACCCTGACCGTGCCCCCCCACCAGCTCCCGCGCCTGGATTACAGCAAGGGCATCCCCACCGAGGCACGCGCCCTGGTGGTGATACCCACTTTGATCGGCAGTGCCAAGGACATCGACGAGCTTTGCGAGGGCCTCGAGGTACGCTACCTGGCCAACCGCGACAACAACCTGCATTTCGCCCTGCTGACCGACTTTCTCGACGCCAGCACCGAAGTCCAGGAGCAGGACGCCGAGTTGCAGGCACTGGCGCGGGAACACATCGAGGCGCTGAATCGCAAGTACCCCGACGCCGCCGTGGACAGGTTCTTCCTGTTCCATCGGGCACGTCGCTGGAATCCCGCCGAGGGAACCTGGATGGGCTTCGAGCGCAAGCGCGGCAAGATCTCCGAACTCAACGCACTGTTGCGCGGCACTGGCCTGGAACGCTTCGCCCTGATCGTCGGCAGGCTCGACGTCCTCTGGCAGGTGAACTACGTCATCACCCTCGACACCGATACCCAACTGCCGCGCGATGCGGCGCGGCAGTTCGTCGGCACCCTGGCCCACCCACTCAACCGCGCCCGGTTCGATCCGCCGGGGCGTTGCATCACCGGTGGTTACGCCATCCTGCAGCCACGGGTAGGCATCAGCCTACCGAGCACCGCTCGCTCCGCCTATGCCCAACTGCTCGGCAGCGACGCCGGGGTCGACCCCTATACCCGAGCCGTGTCGGACGTCTACCAGGACCTGTTCCAGCAGGGCTCGTTCATTGGCAAGGGCTTCTATGCCGTGGATGCCTTCGAGCAGTCCCTCGACGGCCACTTCCCGGACAACAGCATTCTCAGCCATGACCTGATCGAAGGCTGCTACGCACGCTCCGGATTGCTCAGTGATGTGCAGCTCTACGAAGAATTCCCGTCGCGCTACAGCAGCGATGTGAAACGCCGCCACCGCTGGATTCGCGGCGACTGGCAACTGCTGCCCTGGACCCTGCCCTGGGCACCGAACGCCCACGGCCGCCTTGAGCGCAACCGCCTTTCCGCCCTGTCGCGCTGGAAGATTGCCGACAACCTGCGACGCAGCCTCGAACCCGCAGCATTCCTGGCCATGTTCCTGGCGGGCTGGCTACTGGTGGACCAGCCCCTGGCCTGGACCCTGGCGGTACTGGCCATTGGCATGCTCACGCCGCTGCTCGCCTCGCTGCTCGATGTCCTGCGAAAGCCCCACGACATGTCTCTGGGGCAGCATCTCAAGGCCACCCTGCGCAGCTCTTCCCAGCACTTTGCCCGCGCCCTGCTGACCCTGGCCTGGCTGCCCCATGAGGCCCACTACAGCCTCGACGCCATCCTCCGCACCCTGTGGCGCATGTACTTCAGCAAATCCCGGTTGTTGCAGTGGAGCCCGTCACGGGAGGTGGAGCGCACCAGCACCAACCACCTGAACGGCCTGTACCGGATGATGTGGATAGGCCCGGCGCTGGCCTTGCTGCTCGCGTCGCTGCTGGTGATGAATCCGCTGGCCCTGGTGGCTGCCGCTCCCCTGCTGTTGCTGTGGCTGGCGAGCCCGGCGATCGCCTGGTGGATGAGCAGGCCCTCGACTCCCAGGCGCTTCGCTCCGGCTCCAGGGGACCTGCGTTTTTTGCGCAACCTGACGCGCCAGACCTGGGCCTTCTTCGACCAGTACGTCGGCCCCGAGGACAACTGGCTGCCTCCGGACAACCTCCAGGAACACCCCACCACCACGCTCGCCCACCGCACTTCGCCGACCAACATCGGCATGGCGGTCCTGGCCAACCTGGCCGCCTACGACTTCGGCTACCTGAGTGCGGCGCGCCTGCTGCACCGCTGCGACCGGACCCTGGCCAGCATGGCGAGCCTCGACCGATACCGCCGGCACTTCTACAACTGGTATGACACCCAGACCATGCAGCCCCTGGCGCCGCACTATGTATCGACAGTGGACAGCGGCAACCTGGCGGGCATGCTGCTGACCCTGAGTCCCGGCCTCCTTGCGCTGGCCGACGACTGCCCCTTCCAGCCGAACCAGCTGCGCGGCCTCGACGACACCCTCGATGTGCTGGAGAACGCGTTCGCCGGCAACGAACACGCAGGGCACAACCTGCGCAGGCTTCGCGGCACGCTGGATGCGGCGCTGGCCGCACCACCGGCATCGCTGATGGACGCCTTCGACTGCCTGCAGGC
The DNA here is from genome assembly GCF_029871245.1 of Pseudomonas sp. BN102. Classification (GTDB taxonomy): domain Bacteria; phylum Pseudomonadota; class Gammaproteobacteria; order Pseudomonadales; family Pseudomonadaceae; genus Metapseudomonas. Next base: position 50,031 of record NZ_SSON01000068.1, read on the forward strand.
GCTGAGCGGCGAGGCGGAAGAGCTGGCGGCCGACAGCGACGCCACACCCGACAGCGACGCTGCATTCTGGCTGCTGTCCCTGCGTGCCCAATGCGCGGACCTGCACGACCAATTGCGCCTCTGCCTGTTGCCCAGCGCCGGCGACGGGGTAGCCGCCACGAACATCACGCCCCTGCCCTCCTGGCGCCAGCTCGCCCAGCTCGACGTCGAGCGATGGCCGGAACCGATGCGCGACAGGGTCTCCGCCGTTCGCGGCCATGCGGCCGCACGGATCAGCGATGCCGAGCGCCTGGCTGAAACTGCTGCAAGCCTGGCGGATATGGATTTCGGTTTCCTCTACGACCGCCAGCGCAACCTGTTCACCATCGGCTACAACGTCGACGAGCGCCGCCTGGATGCCAGCTTCTACGACCTGCTCGCGTCCGAGGCGAGGCTGAGCACCTTCGTGGCGGTCGCCCAGGGCCAACTGCCCCAGGCGAGCTGGTTCAGCCTCGGCCGGTTGCTCACCAGCACCCGTGGCGTGCCAGTGCTGCTGTCCTGGTCGGGCTCGATGTTCGAGTACCTGATGCCGCTGCTGGTGATGCCGCGGTACGAAGGCACCCTGCTCGACCAGACCTGCTGCGCCGCCGTCGCCAGGCAGGTCGAGTACGGCCAGCAGCTGGGGCTTCCCTGGGGCGTCTCGGAGTCCGGCTACAACACGCTGGATGCACACTTCAACTACCAGTACCGGGCCTTCGGCGTGCCCGGCCTGGGGCTCAAGCGCGGCCTGGGCGATGACCGGGTGGTGGCGCCCTACGCCTCGGCGCTCGCCCTGCTGGTGGCCCCCGAGCTGGCTTGCCGGAACCTGCAGGCCCTGGCGGCCCAAGGCCTGGCCGGACGCTATGGCCTGTACGAAGCCATCGACTTCACCCCGGCGCGCCTGCCTCGCGGGCAAAGCTTCGCCGTGGTTCGCTCGTTCATGGTTCACCACCAGGGCATGAGCTTGCTGGCATTGGCCAGCCTGCTGCTGGATCGCCCTATGCAGAAGCGCTTCGAGTCCGATCCGCAGTTCCAGGCGAGCGCACTGCTGCTGCAGGAACGCGTGCCCAAGAGCGCCCGGGAATACCAGTACACCTCCGACCTCCAGACCGGCAGCGCCGACACGCGGCCCGTCGAAAACAGGCTGCGGATATATGCCGACCCTGGGCGCCGCCAGCCCGCCGTACAGTTGCTGTCCAATGGCCGCTACCACGTGATGGTCAGCAGCGCCGGCGGCGGCTACAGCCGCTGCCGAGACCTGGCGGTGACCCGCTGGCACGAAGACGCCACCTGCGACGACTGGGGCATGTTCTGCTACCTGCGCGACGTTGCAAGCGGCGATTTCTGGTCCGCCGCGCACCAGCCGACGCTGAAGCGGCCGGACCAGTACGAAGCCATCTTCTCCGATGCCCGCGCGGAGTTCCGCGTTCGCCAGCGGGACTTCGACGCCCACAGCGAAATCGTCGTCTCCCCGGAAGATGACATCGAGCTGCGCAGGATCACCCTGACCAACCGCGCCCGCACCCGGCGCAGCATCGAGTTCACCAGCTACGCCGAAGTGGTGCTGGCGCCGGCCGTCAGCGATGCGCTGCACCGGGCATTCAGCAATCTCTTCGTGCAGACCGAACTGCTCAAGCCCCTGCAGGCGATCCTCTGCACGCGCCGGCCTCGATCGAGCACGGAGCAGGCGCCCTGGTTCTGCCACCTGTTGGCGGTCCACGGAGCGGACGTCGACGCCATCTCCTACGAAACCGACCGGGCGCGCTTCATCGGCCGTGGCCGCAGCCTGACCAACCCGGCGGCCATGGATACCGGCGGTGAAATGCTTGGCGGCACCTCCGGCTCGGTCCTCGACCCTATTGTCGCAATCCGCTGCCGCATCACCCTCGATGCGGGCCAGGCGGCCACCCTCGACCTAGTCAGCGGTGTCAGCGACAGCCGCGACGGCTGCTTGCAACTGATCGACAAGTACCGCGACCGCCACCTCGCCGACCGGGTTTTCGACCTCGCCTGGACCCACAGCCAGGTGCAGCTGCGTCAGCTCAATGCATCCCTGGCCGATGCCTGGCTCTACGAGCAGATGGCCGCCTCCATCCTCTACGCCAATGCCGCGCTGAGGGCGAAGAATGGCGCCCTGACCGGCAACCTGCGCAACCAGTCCGGCCTCTGGGGCCAGGGGATTTCCGGCGACCTGCCGATCGTGCTGGTGCAGATCACCGATGCGGCCAACATCGAGCTGGTGCGCCAGCTGGTGCAGGCCCATGCCTACTGGCGACAGAAGGGCCTGGCGGTCGACCTGGTGATCTGGAACGAGGACAGCGCCGGTTACCGGCAGCAGCTCCAGGACATGATCATGGGCCTGATCACCTCCGGCGCCGAAGCCAACCTGATCGACCGACCGGGCGGGATTTTCGTACGGCCGGCGCAACAGCTCTCGCAGGAAGACCGCACCCTGATCAAGGCCGTAGCGCGGATCATCGTCAATGACGCCGCCGGCACCCTGCATGACCAGATCCTCCGCCGTCAGCCCAAGGGACCCTGGCCGCGCTTCGACCCTGGCCTTCTTCCCCCGCAGGCACAGGCGCCGGAGCCTGCGACCGGCACTGCCGACCCTGCCCTGTGCCTGGCCAACGCCTATGGCGGCTTCAGCCGCGACGGTAGCGAGTACGTGCTGAAGCTGGAGCCTGGTGTCGCCACCCCAGCCCCCTGGGTCAATGTGCTGGCGAATCCGGCATTCGGCACCGTCATCTCGGAAAGTGGCGGCGCCTACACCTGGAACCTGAACGCCCACGAGTTCCGCCTGACGCCCTGGCAGAACGATGCGGTTCGTGATGCCAGCGGCGAGGCCTTCTACCTACGTGACGACGAGACCGGGCACTACTGGTCACCCACGCCCTTGCCCAGGCGCGGCAGCGGCCCGTACGTGACGCGCCACGGCTTTGGCTACAGCTGCTTCGAGCACCGCGAAGAGGGTATCGAAAGCGAACTCTGGGTCTACGTGGCGCTCGACGCACCCATCAAGTACTCGCTGCTGAAAGTCCGCAACCTGTCCGGGCGCCCCCGCAAACTGTCCGTCACCGGCTATGTCGAATGGGTGCTGGGCGATCTGCGGAACAAGACCGCGATGCACCTGGTCACCGAATTCGACAGGGGCGCCGGCGCGCTCCTCGCACGCAATGCCTACTCGATGGAGTTTCCGGGGCGAGTGGCCTTCTTTGCGGTAGACCCGCCGAGCCGCAGCCACACCGCGGACCGCAGCGAGTTCATCGGCCGCAACGGCAACCTCCAGGCACCGGCCGCGATGGCGCAGAGGCAGCTCCTCGGGCACTGCGGCGGCGGCCTAGACCCCTGCGCAGCCCTCCAGGCAGGTATCGAACTTGCACCCGGCGCCTCACGGGAGCTGGTGTTCTGTCTGGGTGCCGAGCAGAACGCCGGGGCCGCCGTGGGCCTGCTGCGCAATGCCCTCAGCCTTGGCGCAGCCCATACGGCCTTGCAGTCCGTACGCGAACACTGGCGCGAAACCCTGGGGCAGGTGCGAGTAGAAACGGCAGAGCCCGCGGTGGATTTCATGCTCAATGGCTGGCTGATGTACCAGGTCATCGCCTCGCGCTTCCTGGCCCGCAGCGGCTATTACCAGTCCGGCGGCGCCTACGGATTCCGCGACCAGTTGCAGGACAGCATGGCCATGCTGCATACCGCCCCGGCCAGCGCACGCCAGCACCTGCTGCTGTGCGCCGCCCATCAGTTCCTGGAAGGCGATGTGCAGCACTGGTGGCACCCACCCATGGACCGCGGCGTACGCACACGCTGCTCGGACGACTACCTGTGGCTGCCACTGGCCGTCAGCCGTTTTGTCCGGCAAACCGGCGACCAGAGCGTACTCGACGAGCAGGTTAGCTACCTCGAAGGGCGCGAACTGAATGCGGGCGAGGAATCCTATTACGACCTGCCGGAGCGCTCGATGCTGCAGGAAAGCCTCTATCAGCATTGCCTGCGTGCGCTGGAACTCGGAATGCCACGAGGCGCCCACGGCCTTCCGCTGATGGGTGGCGGCGACTGGAACGACGGCATGAACCGGGTCGGAGAACTGGGCCAGGGTGAAAGCGTGTGGCTGGGCTTCTTCCAGCATGAGGTGATGGAGCGGTTCGCAGTCACCGCACTCGAACATGGCGATGCCGCCTTCGCCGTGCGCTGCAACGAGCAGGCCGCGAAACTGCGCGCCAGCCTGGAGCAGCACGGCTGGGATGGCGCCTGGTATCGACGGGCCTACTTCGATGACGGCTCGCCGCTCGGCTCGGCCAGCAATGACGAATGCCGCATCGACTCCATTGCCCAGAGCTGGTCGGTGCTTTCGGGTGTAGCCCCGCTCGAGCGGCGGCGCCAGGCAATGGACTCGCTCTATGAGCATCTGGTGCAGCGCGACGCCGGCCTGATCCTGCTGCTTACGCCGCCCTTCGACCGCTCGCTGCCCGATCCAGGCTACATCAAGGGCTATGTCCCCGGCGTGCGCGAGAACGGCGGCCAATACACCCATGCCGCGGTTTGGGCGAGCATGGCCTTCGCCGAGATGGGCGACAGCGCGCGGGCCTGGAAGCTGCTCGACATGATCAATCCGGTGAGCCATGGCCTCGCCGGCGCCATCGAGACTTACAAGGTCGAGCCTTACGTGCTGGCGGCCGATGTCTACGCCATGCCCCCGCACGAAGGCCGTGGGGGGTGGAGCTGGTACACCGGCGCCGCCGGCTGGATGTTCCGTCTCATCCTCGAGTCACTGCTCGGCGTGCAACGCGAGGGCGCAAGCTTGCGCTTCGAACCCGTGCTGCCAGCAGGCTGGCGGGGCTACAAGCTGCGCTACCGCTTCGGCTCGACGCTGTACCACATCAACCTGGTTCAGACCGAAAGCGTACCGGGCGGCCAGCAAGTCAGCCTCGATGGAGAAAGGCTCGAAGATCGCCGTGTGCCCCTGGTGGACGATGGCCAGGATCACCATGTCGAAGTCCACTGCCAACCCTGTGGGCCAGCGCAACCGCGAGACTGGCCCGAGGACAGGATGGTGCACACGTCGGGCCGCGGGGACGGCACCGTGTAAAGCTCCACTGGCTAGCGCCCGCTGCCCTTGGCGAATTGATTCGACTTATGGAAATGCAAGAAAGTGGAACGACCAGGTAATCCAGGTGAAATCCGGGCTACCAGGAGGGTTAGCCTCTGTGCGAGGCACTGGTAGCCGGACTGCACACTCAGTTGCAAGAGGCTCGCTGAGCGTCTTGCTTCGCGGTCAAAAATGCTGCCGCTGCCCCTGAATAACCCGGTACAGGTACAGCGCGATCGCCAAGATCAGGAGGATATGGATGAACCCACCCATGGAGTAGGACGTGATCAGTCCCAGCGCCCACAGAACCAACAACACGACCACAAGTGTTTCGAGCATTTCAGGTCTCCTTCGCAACACGGCAATGTCCTGCCTGTTCACAGGTTGCATCCGGAGTAAGGGGCCAGTCTGTATGGCAACGCACGCAAGGCAGATTGTTCGCGACCAGCAACGATCGGACACTCGCCAGTTCCCTGCTGCGCCCGACCTTGCCTGTCTTGGCGAACAGACCTACGACAGCAGGATGCTTGGCTGAAGCCGTTTACTGACGCCTGGTTGTATAGGGCAGTAGACGGTCCGTCTCTTTCTTGACCACCGCATAGCACTCGCAACTCAGCGCCTCGAGTTTGGGACGGTCGAGCACCGTGATGTGCCCGCGGCTGTACTCGATCACGCCAAGCTTCTGTAGCTTGCCGGCGGCGTCCGTGACGCCTTCGCGGCGAACACCGAGCATGTTGGCGATCAGCTCCTGGGTCATTGTCAGATGGTTGGTCGGCAGGCGATCCAGCGACAACAGCAACCAGCGGCACAGCTGCTGGTCGATCGAATGGTGCCGGTTGCAGACCGCCGTTTGTGCCATCTGGGTGATCAGCGCCTGGGTGTAGCGCAGCATCAGAAGCAGCAGCTCGCCGTGGCGATTGAATTCGGTCTTCAACCGCTGCCCCTGCAGCCGGTAGGCGTGGCCGGCGCTCTGTACGATGGCCCGGCTCGGGGTGCTTTCGCCGCCCATGAACACCGCCAGGCCTATCAGCCCCTCATTGCCGACTACCGAGATTTCCGCCGAGGCGCCGTTTTCCATCACATAGAGCAGGGAAACGATCGAGTCGGTGGGAAAATAGACATGGCGCAAGGTGTCCCCCGATTCGTACAGGACCTTGCCAAGGGGCAGCGGAACCAGTTCGAGCTGCGGGACCAGGCGTTGCTGAACCTCCTCCGGCAAGGCGGAAAGCAGGTGGTTCTGCAAGGGTGAAGGCTTGTCGGACATAGGGTTCACCATTGACCTGGGTGCCTGGAAAAGGCGCCCATTTCATTACCATACGCCAACGGAGCCGCTCCGGACGGGATGTTGGATGGAAAGCACGCTTGCTTTGCGCAGACTGGCTGGTCGCCCTGAGTATCGAGATAACTGCATAGCGAGCCTGTGGCGGGGGCCCGCCGCATCAATAGCGGAGTTCCGTCGAGCGAACGCTCTTCACGCCTCGGACGTTCTGCGCAAGCTCGATCGCCAGGTCACGCTCGGCCCCACTGTCGACGAGGCCGCTCAGGGTAACGATGCCGCCGTTGGTGCTCACCGAGATATCGGAACCGCTGACGTTGCTCGAATACATCAAGATGGACTTCACCTTGGTCGTAATCCAGCTATCGGCGACGTCACCCTCAGCTTCCTTCTCAGTGCTCTTGGCGCTCTTGACCGGCGTCGGCTTCAAGGCGTCGACCACCAGCTGGTTGTCCACCGACACTACGCCAGTGGTGCTTGTAGCCAGGCGGCCGGCAAGGTCCTTGTCCGCCTGGCTATCGGAATTGCCAGTCAGTGTCACCTTGCCCGAGCGGGTCGCAACGTGGATCGTCATGCCATCGGTCTGTTTGCTCCACAAGAGCTTCGACTTGACCGCGGCGGTGGTCGTGGCGTCATCGACCATGACCCCATAGCTCTGGCCCGGACCCGACTTCGGCGGGACGTAGTCGGGCTTGACCACGATCTGGTTGTCCACTGACTTGATTCCGCTGACACCCAGGGCAATATCTTTGGCCAGGTCCTTGTTGACGCCTTCCGCGACGTTGCCGGTCAGGGTGGCCTTGCTGTTTCTTACCGACACCCGGAGATCATTGGCCCGCAGCTGCGGACTCAACGCAAAAGTCGTCCATATCTGGGTTTCCTGGCGGACATCGGTGAAGCTCTGAGACTCAGCGGAAGCCATGCCGCTCATGGTCCCCAGCACCATCGCAATGCTGACGACGAGGATCAGCTTGCGGGATTGCGTGTGCATCTGGTTTCACCATTCAGGAAAGGGATTGATCCGAACCGGGAACGCTTGCACGACTGGTCCGCTGGTTTGGGCCGCCTGACGCGCCGCGTGGCGGTTCGCCAGGGGTCTTGTCTGGCTCAGAACCTGCATTTCTCAAGGAAACGCTTGACCTGCTTTTCCGCCTCGTCACGGGTGATGCCGTAGCGTTCCTGCACCAGGCCGGATAGCCGCTGCTGATGCCCTTCGGAATTCAGCAACTCATTCTCGCCCAGCTTGCCCCAAGCGATCTTGGCGGTACCGACATGTTGGTTCCATTTGCCCTTGAGTTCGTCCGTGCTTGGCAGGCTCATGACTTTCTGGGCGCCTGGCTCATGAGGTCGTCGTCGCCCTCGGCAGCGCGCAGTGGCTCTTTCGCAGCGGGCTTGGCGGGAGCCCTGTCCGTATCCTTGGGCATAACTCTTTTGAGCTCTTCGCGAAATGGAGCCTTGGGATCAGCCGTGCGTTCGGGCTTGGTGAAGAAGGGTGACCTGGTGGTCTGGCCCGAATTCCGAGCTGTGTTGGCGGCAGGTGCCGCGCCGCTGTTCGGGATAGGTTTGCTGTGCTTGCTCATATTGACCTCTGAGGTCGGTGTGGGGCCTGCACTGTGGCAGTGAACACGCAATCCGTCGGTGCGTTGGCGCGCTTACCTGCCTATGAACGCTGTGCCACGCACCTGCGCCCGGTAACGCATCGCCGGCCCTGGGCTGCCACAGGGTGCGATAGCGTACATACCGGGGCACGCAGACGGCAGAGAATGAAACAAAAGGCAGAGCAGCACCGGCTGCAGCAGGCACAGACAATGAACGGGATGTACGACTCGAGCTTGTTCCAGCGCATCGATGCGCAGTGCCAACCGCTGCTGCGCTACCTGCACAAGCTCACGGGCATCCGCTATACGGCGGTTGCCGTGGCGGGTGGCACTTATGAACTCAGCCCGATCCATGGCGAGCGTGTACACGCCAGCCATGAACAGCTGGCCAATGCCGAGGTTTGGCAAAAGCTGGTCTGAGCAACGGGTATCTGGCTGAGCGACCAGCATCGGTTTGCCAACGCACAGACATGCCCACGGGTTGGCGACACGGTCATTCCTCCGCTCGCCGCGCCCCGCCAACCTTGCGGCCATTGGAGGTGACCATGAACCATCAGGAAAAGAAAGCCAGCAACGAAGACCATGAAGCCGGACCGACCACCAGAAGAGGGGCGGGACCTGAACTGATGGGAGCGGACACACTTATCGGGAATGATGTCTACAACCTCGAGGGAGATGACCTCGGGAACATCAAGGAAATCATGTTGGATATGCGCAGCGGCCGGATCATCTATGCGGTGTTGTCCTTCAAGCCTTTCCTAGGCCTGGGTGACAAGCTCTTTGCCGTGCCCTGGAGGGCATTGACGCTGGATACCGGGCACAAGCGTTTCACCCTCGACGTTGACAAGAATCGGTTGAAGGACGCCCCTGGATTCGACAACAGCCATTGGCCCGACATGGCTGACCAGCACTGGCAAAGCGAGATCAGCCGTTTTTACGGCAGCAAGGGTTGGGAGTGAAAGCCATGGGCCTTCGCGGAGAGGGCCTTGCTTGGCGCGGACTGCTACGGGTCAAAGACGCCGCCCCTGCCTCTGCCGGAACACGACCAGCGCGATCGCAAGGAACAGGAGAACGTGGATCAGTCCACCCATGTAAAAGGACGTGAGCACTCCCAGCGCCCACAGAACCAACAATCCGATCACGACAGTTTCGAACATTTCCGTTCTCCTGCTGCGGCACGGCAAAGGCCTGCCTGCTTGCAGGTTGCATCCACGGCAAGGGCCGGTCTGTACGGCAACGCACCCAAGGCAAACTATTCGCCAGCATCAATGAACGAGCACTGGCCACTTGCCTGCTGCGCCCGACCCGGCGGTGCCCTCGACTGCGATCAATCGGGCTTGCGTGCATTAGCGAACAGACCACGCCGCCACTGAGTGCAAGAGTGAAGCATGAGAAAACGCGGCACCCTTCTCATGCCACCCAGGATTCCCGTGTGCTGCAGGGCAAAGGGGCGACCACAGTGATCAACCATCTTCTCAATGGCATCCCGGGCAGAGAGCGCGACAGGCTCCTCAACCATTGCGAATCGGTAGAGCTGGTCTTCGGCAGCATTCTTTGCGAGGCAGACCAGCCGTACAGCCATGCCTACTTCCCGCTTACCGGCTTCATTTCCCTGGTGGCGAAACTGGATGCTCATCGGCCCCTGGAGATGGGACTGATCGGCCGCGAAGGCATGCTGGGCGTGACGCTCATGCTGGGCGTTCGCAAGGCGCCAACCCGCGCAGTGGTGCAAGGCGCCGGAAACGCCTTGCGGATTGCTGCCCCGCACCTTGGACGCGAGCTGTGCGAGTGCCCCACTCTGCAACGCCGTATGAATCGCTATCTCTTCGTATTGATGGCGCAACTGGCGCAAACGGCCGCCTGCACCCATTTTCACGAGATCCAGCCCCGACTGGCTCGCTGGTTGCTAATGACACACGACCGGGCGCAGGCCGACCATTTCCATCTCACCCATGAGCTTCTCGCTGACATGCTCGGCGTGCGTCGCAGCGGCATCACCGTCGCTGCGGGGGCGTTGCAGCAGAAACGCCTCATCCACTACACCCGCGGTGAGATCACCATCCTCGATCGTGCCGGACTCGAGGCAGCTGCCTGCGAATGCTACGGCGCGGTGACCGACTGCTACAGCAAAATGCTTGGCTGATGCCTCGACGCGCAGACTACGCCCAACCCTCAGGCTCGACTGCAGATGCTTTCCGGTTTTCACAGCGGGCCGCGGGCCGACCTTCCGTCGTCCCCGGGCCTGCGTTGGCGGATGCCAGGGCAAAGCCTTGCAGCCCTGCCCCAGCCGTTATTCCAGTAGCCCGCCCGTGCCATAGAGCTCGGGACGGCGATCCTTATGCAGGTTGTTGTGCTGGCTGATGCGTTTGTTGCGGGCTTCATTCAGGTTCAGCCTGGCCATCAGGAGCTGCTCGCCGCCCATATCGGCCGGCCCCGCCAGGGGGTAGCCATCGGGGTCGACGATCACCGAACCCTGCACCCAGTTCACCCCGCGCTCCAGCCCGTGCCGATCACAGGCGGCGATGAACATGCGGTTGACTGCAGCGTTGGCCTGGACCCTCACGACTTCGGCCGGACGCTCGAATGGCGGGCGCGGGCCGTCCGGCCAGTTCACCGGCGCGCAGAGCAGCTCGGCGCCGGCCAGCGCCGGCAGGCGCACCCACTCGGGGAACTCCAGGTCGTAGCAGACTATCACCGCGATCCGGCCGAAGGCCGTATCCACCACTGGCGGCGGCTCCGTGCCGGCGGTGAAGAGGGCGTTCTCGCCGTCCCAGAGGTGCACCTTGCGATAGATCGCGCGCAGGCCGTCGCGGTCCACCAGCGCCGCGCTGTTGGCGACACGCTGCTCATCGAGGCGCTCGCAGAAGCCGCCGACGACGACGATATCCAGCTCGCGGGCCAGCGCCTGCCACAGTCGCAAGGTCGGGCCATCCGTCGATTCGGACGACGCCAGCGCCTCGCCCAGGTCATGGAACAGATAGCCGCTCTGCACCAGCTCCGGCAGCACCACGACCCGGGCGCCCTGCAATGCCGCAGCGCGAACCGCCCGCTCGACCAGCCGACGGTTGTGGGCGAGGTCGCCGATCTTCGGCGCCAGCTGACAGCAGGCGACCTGGATATTTCTGCAAGCGTTCAACGGGCTTCACTCCCTGGCATTGCGTTCACTGTTGCGAACCCGTGTCATGCCGGGTCATGGCGAGGATGTCGCGCTCGGTGATGGCGTCGATGACGCGGCGTTCGCTGTCGAGATCGAGGGATCGGCTGAGGATGAAATAGGTCAGGCCGGACACCAGCAACCCCACCAGCCAGGCGATGTCCACGCCGCCCAGGAGGCGCGCCATGGGCCCGACGAACACTTCCTTGCCGGCCGCGGCATCGAAGATGAAGAAGAACGGAATCATGCAGATGAACCCCACCACGTAGGCCAGGATCCCGCGCACCTGCCAGGCGCCGTAGAGGCCCTTGGGCGTGAAGAAGTGGGGTATCGCATAGCGGCCCTTGCGGACGAAGAAGTAGTCCACCAGGTTCACTGCGGTCCAGGGCACCAGGAAGTACAGCATCAGCACCAGGAAGGTATTGAGGATGGAGATGCCATTGCCCCGGATCGACAGGACGCAAGCCAGCAGCACCAGGGTGATGGCGACGATCGCCAGGACGCGGGCGCGGGGTGTCGGCGAAATCTTGCGGAAGGAATCGACCCCGGTCAGCAGCGTCAGCATGGCGCTGTAGGTATTGAGGGCGATGACCGGAAGGAAGCCCGCCACCGACACCAGCACCAGGACATGACCGAGGCCCGGCATCAGGGAGGTGCCCACCCGATCCAGCGCCACCAGGGCATCGGACACCTGCAGCTGCTGCGCCAGCCAGGCGCCGAGGCCGATCATCCAGCCGCCCGACAGGGAAGCACCGATGAACACCGCCGCAATCAGTTTGGTTCGGCTGGTGTCCTTCGGCAGGTAGCGCGAATAGTCGGACACATAAGGGGCATAGGAGATGTTGTAGCTGGCGGCGATGGCGAACTGGGTGGCGAAAGCGACCCAACTGAAGCCGAGGCTGCTCTGCGGTGCGGTCTCCCCCTGCCCAGCGCCGAACATCAGGGCGATGGTCACCAGCGCATAGAGCGGCAAGGTCACCAGCAGGGCCCATTTGAACGCCTTGTGCATCAGATCGTGGCCGTAGATCGACAGCAGCGCCCCGACCGCGATCACGGCGCAGGCAACGGCCACCGGGTCCAACCCGAAGACACTCTCGAGGCCGCCGATGATCAGCGAGACGTTCACCACGTTGAAGCCAACGAACACGAACAGGGTCGCCATCAGCGCCAGCACCACGCCGCGATAGCCGAACTGGGCGCGGGACTGGATCATCTGCGGCAGGCCCATTTCCGGCCCCTGGGAACCGTGGAAGGCCATGAAGAGGGTGCCGAACATGATGCCCAGCGCGCCGGCCAGGGTGGTCCACAGGGCCGACAGCCCGAGGCTCGGCCCTACGAACCCGATGGAAATGGTGAAGAAGTGGAAGTTGCCGAGGAACCAGAACGGCCCCTGGCTACTGAGCCTGGCGTGCCGCTCGGACTCCGGGATGTAGTCGATCGAGTGGCCTTCGATGGCCAGGCCGCCACTGGTTTCAACGACGCTGGCGGGTGTGTTGGACCCTGACATGGGATGCTCCTGCGCTCCGAATCGAGCGTGATCTTGTTCTTGTGGTGGTGCCGCAGGCATGGCCCTTGGCAAACATCGATTCCATCCATGTATGGCGAGTGACGCTGCCTTTACCTCATGGCCAGCGCACCCGGACCCGACCTATCATCGCCAGCCAGAAACGGAGCGCCTTTGCGCGTCCCTGGGGCTCGCATGAATGCGGGTCAGGCTGCACTCTAGGGGGCGGCGCAGGGCCGTAAAATAGCGCGGGCCAACTGTTCACATAGAAAGTCATCTATGTAACGAGTTATCGGAGGCAGCATGCTGGGGAACGTATCCGAGCTGGATATCCGCTTGATCAGGGTCTTTCTCGCCGTCGTCGAGGCGGGAGGCGTCTCGGCCGCGCAGACGGCGCTCAACACCACACAGCCGACCATCAGTGCGCAACTTTCCTCGCTGGAGACCCGCCTGGGGTTTCGCCTCTGCCATCGCGGCCGTGCCGGCTTCGCCCTTACGCAGAAGGGCAGCCAGTTCCTCGATGCCGCGCGAAGGCTGCTGGCCGCCGCCGAGGGGTTCCGCCTCGAGGTCCAGCACATCAATCGCACCCTGTCAGGCACCCTCAACATCGGCCTGCTCGGCCAGATCGACCCCGTGGCCAACAAGAATATCGCCCTGGCCATCGCCCGCCTGCGCGCCCGCCACGAGGGGCTGTACTTCCAGTTCACCGAACTGTCGTCGTCCTTCCTCGAAGAAAAGATCATCAACGGCCACCTCGACCTCGCCATCGGCTACTTCTGGCGCCGGCTCGACACGCTCGACTACTTTTCGCTGTTCCGGGAAACGCAGATTGCCTATTGCGGCTCCTCGCACCCGCTGTTCGACCAGGCCGGGACGCTCAGCCGCGAGGACGTGGCCGAACACCAATGGGTCTGGCCCAGCCACCCTCTGCCGGAGATGCCGGCGCCCACCTCCATCGAGCGCCTGACCGCCCTCACTGACAGCATGGACGGCGCCGCCCTGCTGATCCTCTCCGGCCAGCATCTGGGCTTCCTGCCGCAGCACTATGCCGCCCGGCACGTGGACCTGGGGCAGTTGCACGCGCTCAACCCGGAGCAGCTGCGCTACGAGGTCTGCTTCCACGCGGCGGTGCGCCGTTCCACTCGCCAGAGCGATCTGGTGAGCGCGTTCCTGACTGAGTTGATGGATGTGTTCGGAGTGGGTTGAGCCCGAGAGCCGAAGTCCAGTGTCGACCAGGTGCGGCCGAGTGTTTTGCCCCTATTACCTTATTGCCCGCAAGCTCGAGGAGTCCTTGCCTTTGGAAATAGCCCCAGGCTTCATCGTCCATGAAACCGACCATTGGATAATCAACCATCACATGGCATCGGCATTGCCCGGATACCTGATGCTGGGCTCGAGGAAGAAGGTCAGCTCGCTTTCCGAGCTGCCTGGCGCGGCATTGGCGGAGTTGGGCGGCCTGCTCGCGCGAACGCAGCAGGTCGTGGAAACACAGCTGAGGCCCAAGTGGCTCTATATCAGTCGCTTCGGTCACGTGCCAGGACACCCCATCCACTTCCACGTCATCCCGATTTACGACTGGGTCGAAGCGTTGTTCTGGAAGGACGAGCGCTACAGGCAGCTGGAGAACTTCGCCACGCCGGACAATGCCGAGTCCCTTACGGATGGTGCCGAGTTGACGCTCTTCATCTGGCGGGAGTTCGGCGAGCGGCACGATCCACCGCCCATCCAGGGCCTATCGATCAGCCAGGCCATCGAGCGTTTGCGCGCTGCCTTTGAATAGGCTTGTGCAGGGTGTCTGCCACTCGATGATCACGACACCGCCCTGAACAGCTGTCAGGTCGGCTCAGGTAAAGACTGCGTTTTCTCCGGCGGTTTGACCGAACCGATGTACACCGCAAGGATGGTCAGCAGCGCGCCGCAAATCTGCAGCTACCGCTTGCGGGGCGAAGCGTTACGCCTTTGGAGGCGTCGCCTCCTGTGCCGATGAGCGACTGAGCGCGAAGCGATCAGGCTGGGGCGCCGGGCAGGGGGAGCGGGAAACGTACTGTTGCACGGAGCCAGGCGAGGACGCTCACACAAACTTGCCAATCCAGTGCAAATCCCGCCTGTTATCCGTGCATAACCAAACCTCACGGCTGCAACGGAATAGACGGCCCCAGGTAGTCGTTGGCCTGCTGGATATCGTCCTGGCCAAGCGCTCCCACCGAGGCCGACAGGCGCAACCGTGACAGCAGGTAACGCAGCTTGGCCTCCAGCAGGTCGCGGCGGGCGATGAAGGCCTGCTCCTCGGCATTGAGGATATCCAGGTTGGTGCTGGTGCCGGCCAGGAAGCCCTTGCGCGCCGAGTCCTGGGCTCGCTCGCTGGACACCACCGCCTTCTCCAGCGCGCGCACCCGCTGCTCGCCACTCTGTACCCCACGGAACTCGCGGGTAGTGCCAGACAGCACCTCCTCGCGGCTCGAGTTCAGCTGGTCATTGGCCAGCTCGCGGTTGGCCGCGGCCTGGCGCACCTGGGCGCTGGTCGCGCCGCCGGCGAAAATTGGCATGCGGAACTCGACCCCCACCGAGCCATAGCGGTTTGTCTGATTCTGGGTCGAGACCGAATCGCTTTCCAAATCGTTGTAGGCGGCGACGAAATCCAGGGTCGGCCAATGCCCGGCCTTGGCCCGCTTCACTTCCTCGTCGGCAACATCCAGGCTGCGGCTACGGGCGATGATGGCGGGGTTGTTGGCCCGCGCGTCGTTGATCCAGTCCTGCAGGGCCGGCGGCTCCAGAGGCGGTGTGGGGAATTCAGTGCGCAGAGTGGACATATCCTCCGGCAGCACGCCGAGCAGCTCCTGCAGCAGGCGACGCGCCACCAACAGGTTGTCCTCGGCCTCGATCAGCTCGGCCTGGGCGAGGTCGCGCCGGGCTGAAGCCTGGTCGATATCGATCACGGTGCCGTCGCCCAGTTGGAAACGCCGCTTGGCCGCCAGCACCTGTTCGTCCAGGGCCTTGAGCTTGACCTTGGCCAACTCGATGGTCTCCAGCGACAGCAGCACCGAGAAGTAGCGGGCAGCCAGACTCACCGCCGACTCCTGGGTCTTGGCGTCGAACACCGCATCACTGAGCAGCGTGCGCTGTTTGCCTTGGCGGTACTCGGCCATGCGCTGCTTGTTGAACAACGGCTGGCGCAATTCCACCACCGCGCCCTTGGAGTCGTACTCCAGATCGTTTTCCACGCTGCGACCGAGGACATTGTCCTGCTCGGTGGTGCCGTCCACACGCCTCCAGAACGCGGTGCTGTTGATGTTCGGCAGCAAGCCAGACTTGCCCAGTTCCTTGTACTCCTGGCCAGCCTGGCGCTCATGCACCGACGCCAGGTAGGTGGGGCCCTGGTTCTGATAGGTGTTCCAGGCTTCGTTGAGGTCCATTGCGGACACAGGCAGGGCTACGGCTCCGAGGAAACCGGCTACAGCCATCCGGGCTCTCATATCACTGCTCCTTGAATGCGCTTTCGACACGACCCATCAGAGGTTTCATCAGGTAGCTCATAAGGCTGCGTTCCCCGGTCTTGATGGTGACGGTGGCCGGCATGCCTGCGCGAATATTGTTCGGCCCGAGCAGCTTCATGCCTTCTTCAGTCACTTCTACCTGGGTCAAGTAATAGGGCTGTTTGCTGTCCTCGTCCACCAGGCGGTCGGCGGCGACTGTCATTACCCGGCCGGGGATGTTCGGCGTCTGGGCGTGGTTGAAGGCCGGGAAGGTGATGTCCACCGACAGTCCCGGCACCATCTTGTCGATAGCCTGCACCGGCACCTGGGCATCCACCTGCAGGGGCTCCTTGTCCGGCACCACGTCCATGATCCGCGCACCGGGCTGGATGACCCCTCCGACGGTGGCGATGTTCATGCCCAGGACGATGCCGTCGATCGGCGAACGGATGACGGTGTTCTCCACCTGGTAGTCGATGGAGCGCAGGCGTTCGGCCAGGGAGGTCGCTTCCTTCTGCACGTCGGTCAGCTGCGACTCCACCTCCTTCTGGAAGTCCTGCTCGCGCTGGAGGATGCGTAGCTTGAGCTCAGCGATCTGGTTGCGGGTACGGCCGATGTCAGCGATGTTCTGCGCCATGGAGCCGTTCAGCTCGGAGGCGTTGCGCTCCAGTTCGAGCATGCGGTTGCGCGGTATATAGCCTTCGGAGGCCAGGCTGCGCACCCCTTCCAGCTCCTGGCCCAGCAGGCTCGACTGGCTGGCGCGGGTCGCCTGGACCTGGCGCAGGCCCTTGAGCTGCTCTTCGGCGCCGTTGAGGTTTTCGTGCAGGATGCTGATCTCGCCCAACAGAGCCTTGCGCCGGGTGTGGAACAACCGCTGTTGCAGGGCGATGGCTTCCTGCAGGCGCGGGTCGCCGCCGAAGCGCTCCAGCAGAGCGGGAGTGAAGGTCACCGAATCGGCGCCATCGCGCTCGGCGGAAAGCCGGTCCTCCACCGTCTTGGCCACTATGTACTGGGAACTCAGGGCGCCCTGCTCGGCGATCGCCTGGGTCGGATCCAGCAGCACCAGCTCCTGTCCGGCGCGAACTTTATCGCCCTCGCGCACCAGGATGGCGTCCACCGTGCCGCCGGTGAGATGCTGGACCGTCTTGCGGGCGTTGGTGACGTTGACCGTGGCGTTGGCGACCACGCCGGCATCCAGCGGGGCGAACACCGCCCAGACCAGGAAACCGCCGAAGCCAGCCAGTACCAGCCAGATGCCCCAGCGCGCCGGGCGGATATCGTCCATGTCCACCTGGGCCGGTTGCTCAACCCGAACCAGTGCCTTGCTTTCGCTTGCCTGTTGCATGATCGGTTACTCCTTCGCCCGCATCGACGCCAGGTTGGGGGTGCCTACCGAAGGCATGACACTGGCCTGGCGCAGGGCCGCGAACACTTCGTCGCGGGGACCGAACGCCTGCATGCTGCCATCGCGCAGCAGCAGGACCTTGTCCACCGTGCTGAGCACGCTGGGCCGGTGGGATATCAGGATCAACGTCTTGCCGCGCTTCTTCAGGTCGATGATGGCCTCCACCAGTGCCGCCTCGCCCACGTCGTCGAGGTTGGCATTGGGCTCGTCGAGCACGATCATCGACGGGTCGCCATAGATGGCCCGGGCCAGGGCGACGCGCTGTTTCTGTCCACCGGAGAGTGGGCTGCCGTCCACGCCCAGCGGCGTGTCGTAGCCCTTCTCGAAACGCAGGATCATTTCGTGCACCCCGGCGCGCTTGGCGGCCAGTATCACTTCCTCACTGTCCAGTTCGCCGAAACGGGCGATATTGTCGGCGATGGTGCCTTCGAACAGCTCCACGTCCTGGGGCAGGTAGCCGATCCAGGGGCCGAGTTCCTCCTTGTTCCACTGGTAGATGTCGGCACCATCCAGGCGCACCTTGCCCGATTGCGCCGGCCAGACGCCCACCAGCAGCCGCGCCAGGGTTGACTTGCCGGCTGCCGAAGGGCCGATGATGCCGAGGGCTTCACCGGGCGACAGGCTGAAATTGACACCACGCAGGATGGTGACCACACCGCCAGGGGCGGCGGTCATGGCCTGCTCCACGGCGAGCATGCCTGCGGGTTTGGGCAGCGACATCGCATTGACCCGCGCCGGGAAGTCCTGCAGCAGTTTGGACAGGCGGTCCCAGGAACCTCGGGCGGAAAGCAACTGCTTCCACACCGCGATGGCCTGCTCGACCGGCGCCATGGCACGGCCGCTGAGGATCGAGCTGGCGATCATCATCCCGGCGGTGATATCGCCCTTGATCGCCAGCCAGGCGCCAGCGCCGAGAATCAGCGACTGCAGGGTGATTCGCACGAAACGGCTGGCACCATTTATGTACGCGGCGCGGTCCGAGGCCTGGGTCTGTTTTTCGAGGATGCGCTTGTGGCTGCCGTACCAGCGCTCGCGGATCGCCGGCAACATGCCCATGGCCTCGATCACTTCGGTATTGCGCAGGTTGTTGTTGGCAAAGGTGCCGGAGGACATGGCCGCCTGGTTGGCCTCCGACAGCGGGACACGGGTGACCACCTCGGTCAACAACGCGAGACCGAAGAGAATCGCAGAGCCGATCAGGGTGATGATGCCCAGCAGCGGGTGCACGAGGAAGATCACCAGCAGGTAGATCGGCGTCCAGGGGGCGTCGAAGAACGCAAACAGACCGTTGCCGGTGAGGAACTGGCGTACCTGGGACAGGTCCTGCAGTGCCTGGGCCGGATTACCGCCGGCACGGCGCAGGTTGCGTTCGAAGGACGCATTGAAGATCCGTTTGTTGAGGGTCATGTCCAGCCGGTTGCCGAGTCGGATCAGCACTGTGGAGCGCACCACCTCCACCAGGGCCATGAGGACATAGAGCCCGACCATCAGCACCGTGAGCATGATCAGGGTGGTGACGTTGCTGCTCGCCAGCACGCGGTCGTAGACCTGCAGCATATAAAGTGCAGGCGCCAGCATCAGTAGGTTGATGACCCCGCTGAATCCGCCGACCACAAAGAAGGTGTGCCGCAGTCGATTGAGAGCTTCAGACAACTCGGAACGGGGCTGCGAGAAATTCTTCATCTCGGCGCTCCACTGGCAGATGGTTGGATTGGGTCATGACGACCGTATTTTTATAGTTGGAACCCGCAGAGCGATTCGGCACCAGCCCCCGCGGCAGCCTAACAACAGGCTTAGTCAAAGCTACCGCCGGATGCCAGCGGGAACCCCCGACTAGCTGACGGCTGACGAATTAAGCGCGACCAACGCGATCACGGCGTTGCCGATAGTCACTCGCGTTTGCACGACAAAGCACGCCGCAGAGGCTCTGGAACGGCCTTCTACGGCCATTCGACGGTGCCGGGAGTTGCGCCACTCGCGCGAAGCCTCGACGAATTTGGCGCCGGATTCATGACGCAGGACCGCGCCAGGAGGGAGGAAAGGATGTGGACTGTGTTGCAACGAGGGAACCACCGCCGCCCGAAGGGGGAACGGCCGGCGGGTCCGTTCCCCCTCAGGCTACCCTGACCCGCAGGGCCGGGCTGAGGCGCAGCATGTCCATCACGCTGTTCACCAGGTCCTCGGCCTCTTCCGCCAGGGAGAAGCCGGCCGGCACCAGCAACCAATTGGTCTGCAGGCCTTCCATATAGGCATGCAGGCTGATGGCGGCGCGGCGGCAATCCAGGTCCGCCGGCAACTGGCCGCGGTTCACGGCGTTGCGCAGGGCCTTGGCGATGCGCAGATCGCAGTCGGCGCTCAAGTCCTGCATCTTCTGCCGCAGATCGCCGAGTTCCTCGGTGTACTCCACCTTGTGCCGCAGGATCTCGTGGATGCGCCGGCTTTGCGGGTCCAGCTCCACGCGCTTGAGCAGCCGCACCAGCAACTGGCGCATGCGCCCCAGGGGATCGGGCTCGTCTTCGCTCTCGCTGGCGCGGGCGAGCTCCTCGATAGGCATGCGGATGCGCTCCAGCATCGCCTGGAACAAATCGGTCTTGTTCTCGAAGTGCCAGTAGATGGCGCCCCGGCTCACCCCGGCAGCCGCCGCGATTTCCGCCAGGGAGGCGTGGGAAACCCCCTTCTCGTGGAACACCCGCTCGGTGGCATCGAGTATCTGCACGCGGGTTTCTTCGGCTTCCTCTTTGGTACGTCTGGCCATTCGCCACTGG
This sequence comes from Pseudomonas sp. BN102, assembly GCF_029871245.1. GTDB lineage: Bacteria > Pseudomonadota > Gammaproteobacteria > Pseudomonadales > Pseudomonadaceae > Metapseudomonas. Next base: position 70,313 of record NZ_SSON01000068.1, read on the forward strand.
AACCTATGTGGTTGCTATCAAAGGAAAAACCTTCCATCCGTTGAAACAAAATCTGACATGGGCGTAGGAAGATTCGTTTTACAAACATTCACGCATGTAAGTATATTCACACACCTTCGCAAGAATCCAGAACCTGCCCTGCGCCCGCCCTCCACCAAGGGCTGTACTCCAGAAAGATGAGGTCCCTTCAGATGCCCATGAAGCCAGCCTTTGCCGCCTTGGTTTCCGCCATCGCACTGGCCACGCTAAGTCTCACCGGCTGCCAGGAAGCCTCGGCTCCGCCACCCGCCCAGGCGCCCAAGGTCGGCGTCGTCACCCTCCAACCCCAGCCCTTCACCCTGACCACCGAGCTGCCCGGCCGTACCAGCGCCTACCGCATTGCCGAAGTGCGCCCGCAGGTGGATGGGATCATCCAGAAGCGCCTGTTCACCGAAGGCAGCGAGGTCAAGGCCGGGCAGCAGCTCTACCAGATCGACCCCTCGGTCTACACCGCCACCTACAAGAGCGCCCAGGCCAGCCTGGCTTCGGCCCAGTCCCTGGCGGCGCGCTACAAGGACCTGGTCAGCGACCAGGCGGTGAGCAAGCAGGCCTTCGAGGAATCCCAGGCCGCCCGCCTGCAGGCCGAAGCCGCGCTGGAGAAGGCGAAGATCGACGTGCGCTACACCAAGGTGCTGGCGCCCATCTCCGGCCGCGTCGGTCGCTCCGCGGTCACCGAAGGCGCCCTGGTGAGCAACGGCCAGGCCCTGGCCATGGCCACCATCCAGCAGCTGGACCCGATCTACGTCGACGTCACCCAGTCCACCAAGGACCTGCTGCGCCTGCGCCGGGAAATGGCCGAAGGCCAACTGGAGAAGGCCGGCGACAACGGCGCCAAGGTCTCCCTGGTGCTTGAAGACGGCAGCGAGTACCCACACCAGGGCAGCCTGGAGTTCTCCGAGGTTTCAGTGGACGAAGGCACCGGCTCGGTGACCCTGCGTGCGGTCTTCCCCAACCCGGAACACACCCTGTTGCCCGGCATGTTCGTCCACGCCCGCCTCGGCTCGGCAGTCAAGCAGCAGGCCATCCTCGCGCCGCAGCAAGGCGTGACCCGCGACCTCAAAGGCCAGGCCACCGCCCTGGTGGTGAATGCCGAGAACAAGGTGGAACTGCGCCACCTGAAGGCCGAGCGCGCTGTCGGCGACCGCTGGCTGGTCAACGAGGGCCTCGAGCCCGGCGACCGCCTGATCACCGAAGGCCTGCAGTTCGTACGTCCGGGCGTAGAGGTGAATGCCGGCCCGGCGACCAATGTGGCCGCCCAGAAGCCTGCGGGCGACGGCCTGGCCAAGAGCCACTGAGGAGCGCCTAGCAGATGTCGAAATTCTTCATCGATCGCCCCATCTTCGCCTGGGTGATCGCGCTGGTGATCATGCTTGCCGGCGGCCTGTCAATCCTCAAACTACCGATCAACCAGTACCCCAGCATCGCCGCGCCCGCGGTGGGCATCCAGGTCAGCTATCCGGGCGCCTCGGCGCAGACGGTGCAGGACACCGTGGTGCAGGTCATCGAGCAGCAGCTCAATGGCATCGACGGCCTGCGCTACATCTCCTCGGAGAGCAACTCCGACGGCAGCATGACCATCACCGCCACCTTCGAGCAGGGCACCAACCCTGACATCGCCCAGGTGCAGGTGCAGAACAAGCTCCAGCTGGCCACCCCGCTGCTGCCGCAGGAAGTGCAGCAGCAGGGCATCCGCGTGACCAAGGCAGTGAAGAACTTCCTGCTGGTCATCGGCGTCGTCTCCGAAGACGGCAGCATGGACAAGAACGACCTGGCCAACTACATCGTCTCCAACATCCAGGACTCGATCTCCCGGACCAAGGGTGTGGGCGACTTCCAGGTGTTCGGCGCCCAGTACGCCATGCGCATCTGGCTGGACCCAGCGCGGCTGAACAACTACCAGCTGACCCCGGTGGACGTGAAGACCGCCATCCAGGCGCAGAACGTGCAGATCTCCTCCGGCCAGCTCGGCGGCCTGCCCGCCTCTCCCGGTACCCAGCTGAACGCCACCATCATCGGCAAGACCCGCCTGCAGACCCCCGAGCAGTTCGGCGCGATCCTCCTCAAGGTCAATCGCGACGGCTCCCAGGTGCGACTGCGCGACGTCGCCAAGATCGAGCTGGGCGGCGAGAACTACAGCATCAGCGCCCAGTTCAACGGCAAGCCGGCTTCGGGCATGGCGATCAAGCTGGCCACCGGCGCCAACGCCCTGGATACCGCCAAGGCGATCCGCGCCACCATCGCCGAGCTGGAACCCTTCATGCCCGCCGGTATGAAGGTGGTCTTCCCCTACGACACCACCCCGGTGGTCTCCGCCTCTATCGAAGGGGTTATCCACACCCTGGGCGAAGCCATCGTCCTGGTGTTCCTGGTGATGTTCCTGTTCCTGCAGAACTTCCGCGCCACCATCATCCCCACCCTCGCCGTCCCCGTGGTACTGCTCGGCACCTTCGGCGTGCTGGCGATGTTCGGCTTCACCATCAACACCTTGACCATGTTCGCCATGGTCCTGGCCATCGGCCTCTTGGTGGACGACGCCATCGTGGTCGTGGAGAACGTCGAGCGGGTAATGGCCGAGGAAGGCCTCTCGCCCCTGGAAGCCACCCGCAAGTCCATGGGCCAGATCCAGGGCGCGCTGGTGGGCATCGCCCTGGTGCTCTCGGCGGTGTTCCTGCCGATGGCCTTCTTCGGCGGTTCCACCGGCGTGATCTACCGGCAGTTCTCCATCACCATTGTCGCGGCCATGTCGCTCTCGGTGCTGGTGGCGCTGATCTTCACCCCGGCCCTCTGCGCCACCCTGCTCAAGCCTATCGCCAAGGGCGGCCACCACGAGAAGCGCGGCTTCTTCGGCTGGTTCAACCGCACCTTCGAGCGCGGCGTGAACGGCTACGAACGCAGCGTGCGCAGCATTCTCAAGCGCAAGGCGCCCTACCTCGCCCTCTATCTGGTGATCATCGTCGCCATGGCCTGGCTGTTCACCCGCATCCCCACCGCCTTCCTCCCCGAGGAAGACCAGGGCGTGCTGTTCGCCCAGGTACAGACCCCGTCCGGCGCCAGCGCCGAGCGCACCCAGGTGGTGGTGGACCAGATGCGCGAATACCTGCTGGGGGAAGAGAAGGACACTGTGAAATCCGTGTTCACCGTGACCGGCTTCAACTTCGCCGGCCGCGGCCAGAGCTCTGGCATGGCCTTCATCATGCTCAAACCCTGGGAAGAGCGCACCGCCGAGGGCCAGAGCGTGTTCGACCTGGCCCAGCGCGCGCAGAAGCACTTCTTCAGCTTCCGCGATGCCATGGTCTTTGCCTTCGCCCCGCCCGCGGTGATGGAGCTGGGTAACGCCACCGGCTTCAACTTCTTCCTGCAGGATCGCGCCGGCATCGGTCACGAAGCACTGAACGCCGCCCGCGACCAGTTCCTTGAGCTGGCGGCGAAGAATCCGGTGCTCGCCCGCGTGCGCGCCAACGGCCTGCGCGACGAACCCCAGTACCAGCTGCTGATCGACGACGAGAAGGCCCGCGCCCATGGCCTGTCCCTCGCCGACATCAACAACACCGTGTCCATCGCCTGGGGCGCCAGCTACGTCAACGACTTCATCGACCGTGGCCGGGTGAAGAAGGTCTACCTGCAAGGCGAACCCGAAGCGCGGATGAACCCTGACGACCTGAACAAGTGGTACGTGCGCAACGACCAGGGCCAGATGGTGCCGTTCAGCGCCTTCGCCAGCGGCGAGTGGACCTACGGCGCGCCGAAGCTGGCCCGCTACAACGGCGTGCCGGCGGTGGAAGTCCTCGGCGAGGCCGCCCCCGGCCACAGCTCGGGTGAAGCCATGGCCGCGGTGGAGGAGATCGCCAAACAGCTGCCGGCCGGTGTCGGCTATTCCTGGACCGGCCTGTCCTACGAGGAGCGCCTGTCCGGCGCCCAGGCGCCTGCCCTCTACGCGCTGTCGCTGCTGGTGGTGTTCCTCTGCCTGGCGGCCCTGTACGAGAGCTGGTCGATCCCCTTCTCGGTGATGCTGGTGGTCCCGCTCGGGGTGATCGGCGCGCTGCTCTTCACCAGCATGCGCGGCTTGTCCAACGACGTGTTCTTCCAGGTCGGCCTGCTCACCACCATCGGCCTCTCGGCGAAGAACGCGATTCTCATCGTCGAGTTCGCCAAGGAGCTGCACGAGCAGGGCAAGAGTCTGTTCGATGCCGCCGTGGAAGCCTGCCGCATGCGCCTGCGCCCGATCATCATGACCTCGCTGGCGTTCATCCTCGGCGTGGTACCCCTGGCCATCTCCAATGGCGCCGGCTCCGGTAGCCAGCACGCCATCGGTACCGGCGTGATCGGCGGCATGCTCACCGCCACCGTGCTGGCCATCTTCTGGGTGCCGCTGTTCTACGTGCTGGTCTGCTCGCTGTTCAAGGACAAGGCGAGCAAGGCTGCGATCAAGAAGGAGGCCCTGCAGTGAGGCATTCCCTGTTGTCCCTGGCCATCGCCGCAGCCCTGCTCGGTGGCTGCTCCATGATCCCCGACTACCAGCGCCCTGAGGCGCCGGTAGAGACTGACTGGCCTCAGGGCGAGGCCTACATCCAGGGCGAGGCGCAGGTATCCAGCGCCGCCGCCGACCTCGACTGGCGCGAGTTCTTCCAGGACCCGGCGCTGCGCCAGCTGGTGCAGCTCGCCCTGGACAACAACCGCGACCTGCGCACCGCCGCACTCAATGTCGAGGCGTACCAGGCGCTCTATCGCATCCAGCGTTCCCAGCTGCTGCCGAGCATTTCCGCCGACGGTGGCGCCACCCGCCAGCGCACCCCGGGCATCATGAGCCAGAGCGGCCAGGCCGACACCAGCAGCACCTACAGCGCCACCCTCGGCACCAGCGCCTGGGAACTGGACCTGTTCGGCCGCCTGCGCAGCCTCAACCAGGATGCGTTGGAACAGTACTTCGCCACCGAACAGGCGCGCCGCAGCACCCAGATCAGCCTGGTGGCCTCGGTAGCCACCGCCTACCTCGACTGGCAGGCCGACCAGGCCCTGCTGCAGCTGACCCGGGACACCCTCAAGACCTACCAGGAAAGCTTCGCCCTTACCCAGCGCAGCTTCGACGTCGGCATCGCCGATGCCCTGGCCCTGAGCCAGGCGCGCACCGCCGTGGAAAGCGCCCAGGTCAGCCTGGCCCAGTACAGCCGCCTGGTGGCCCAGGACCGCAACGCGCTGGCCCAACTGGTCGGCACCCGCCTGCCGGCCGACCTGCCCAAAGGCTTGCTCCTGGACGACGACCTCCTGGCCGAAGTCCCGCCCGGCCTACCGTCCGACCTGCTGCAGCGACGCCCGGACGTGCTCCAGGCCGAACACCTGCTCAAGGCCGCCAACGCCAACATCGGCGCCGCGCGCGCCGCCTTCTTCCCCAGCGTCAGCCTGACCGCCAACGCCGGCAGCATGAGCAACGAGTTGTCCGGGCTGTTCGACGCGGGCTCCGGCAGCTGGCTGTTCCAGCCGAGCATCAGCCTGCCGATCTTCACCGCTGGCCGCCTGAAGGCGAACCTCGAGTACAGCGAGCTGCAGAAGGACATCCAGGTGGCCCAGTACGAGAAGGCCATCCAGGTCGCGTTCCAGGAAGTCGCCGACGGCCTCGCCGCCCGCACCACCTACCAGCAGCAACTCGGCGCCCAGCGTGCCCTGGTGGGCACTACGGAGGAGTATTACCGCCTCGCCGAGCGTCGTTACCGCACCGGCGTCGACAGCTACCTGACCCTGCTCGATGCCCAGCGCCAGCTGTTCAGCGCCCGCCAGCAACTGATCGGCGACCGCCTCAACCAGCTGGCCAGCGAGGTGAACCTCTACAAGGCCCTGGGCGGCGGCTGGAAGGAACAGGAGGCAAGCACCCCGAGCGCTTGACCCGCGACCTCCCCTATCCTCACGGACGAGGAATCCACGCGGCGCCCCTGCCCTTCATGGTGGGGGCGTTTTTTTGCGCAGCCCTGCACTGCACGCCAGCGCCTGGCGCACATGGCGCACCCTACACTCAGATTCACCCGGTCGGGTGCGCCGTGCGCACCGACCCGCTCGACGCTGGCGCCATTCGCGAATGAATTCGCAGGGCTGGCCGACTCGGACATCTCTGGTTCGAATTTCCCGGCTGCCAGCCGATGTCGGCGCAGCTAACCTGCCTCGCTGTTCAACCTCGAGGAACGGCAATGGACTCACTGACCCAGGCATTGCTCGGCGCCACCGTCCAGGGCGCGATGCTCGGCCGCTGGCAGGGCCGCAAGGCCCTTCTGTATGGCGCCGTGCTCGGCACCCTGCCGGACCTGGACGTGGTGATCCGCTATACGGACGCGGTGGCCGCCATGACCTACCACCGCGGTTTCAGCCATTCGATCTTCGTCCTCAGCGGCCTGGCCGCACTGCTGACCTGGCTGGTTCGGCGCTGGCGACCGAATTCGGACTACTCCACGCGAAGGCTGTTCCTCAGCCTCTGGCTGGTGCTGGCCACCCACCCCCTGCTGGATTGCTTCACCAGCTATGGCACCCAGCTGTTCTGGCCGCTGCTGACGCCCCCTATCACCTGGTCGAGCATCTTCATCATCGACCCGCTCTATACCCTGCCGTTGCTCGCCGCCGTCGCCGGCGCCCTGCTCTTCGGCCTGCGTGGCCGCCCGCCACGCTTGCCGCTGGCGGCCCTGGCGCTGTCCAGCCTGTACCTGGCCACGAGCCTGGGTGGCAAGTTCATGGCCGAGCAGCGGGTAGCAGAGGTGCTGGACCGTGAAGGCATCCGCCCGCAAGCGGTGTTCAGCACGCCAACGCCCTTCAACACCCTGCTCTGGCGCGTGATAGTGCTGGACGGCGAGGACTACCACGAGGCCCTGGTGAGCTGGTTCGACCGCGAGCCGCCGCAGCTCGAACGCATCCCCCGTGGCACCGACCTGGCGCGGCGCCTGCGCGACTCACCGCAGCATGTGCGGCTGGCCTGGTTCACCCACGGCGTCCTGCGCTACGACCAGATCGACCAGATGCTGGTGGTCACCGACCTGCGCCTGGGCATGACCGGCTTTCACCCCTTCCGCTTCATCCTCGCCGAGCGCCGGGACGGTCGCTGGCGCCCGGTCGGCGAGGCCCGCCGCTGGCCGACCAGCCGGGGCGACCTGACACGCCTGCGTGTGCTCTGGCAGCGCATCTGGCATCAGGACCAGCCGGTGCCACTCTCGACCTGGGCGGGCCGGCTGCGGCACTGACGCCCTCTGTTTTTCGTCACGCCCTTGAACTGCCCTTGCCGACAGGACTAGACCACCGCAGGGGATCAAGGGCATCGCCGAGCAGACCAACCTGCTGGCTCTCAACGCCGCCATCGAGGCCGCCCGCAGGCGACCCGGTAATCGCGTGCCGCTCCGGGTCAGGCAGCGGCCAGGCGGCGGCCCGCAAATGAAAAGGCCCGGCGCTGGGCCGGGCCTGGTTGGAGCGGGACGAGGATCAGCCGGCCGCGTAGGCCTGGCGCGCCTTGGCCGCGCTGGACAGCTTCAGGCGGTAGCAGCCCCACATCACCAGCAGCCAGACCGGGATGGCGTACACCGACACCTGGATGCCCGGGATCATCAGCATGATGCCGAGGATGAAGACCACGAAGCCCAGGCACAGGTAGTTGCCCATGGGGAACCAGAAGGCGCGGAAGCCGGTACGCACGCCGTCTTTTTCCATGCGCTGGCGGAACTTCAGGTGGGAGTAGCTGATCATCGCCCAGTTGATCACCAGGGCGGCCACCACCAGGGACATCAGCAGCTCCAGCGCATTATGCGGAACCACGTAGTTGACGATCACGGCGAGGAAGGTCACCACGGCCGACACCAGCAGCGAACGCACCGGCACGCCGCGCTTGTCCACCTTGGCCAGGGAACGCGGGGCGTCGCCCTGCTCGGCCAGGCCAAGCAGCATGCGGCCGTTGCAGTAGGTGCCGCTGTTGTAGACCGACAGCGCGGCGGTGAGCACCACGAAATTCAGCAGGTGGGCGGCGGTGTCGCTGCCGATCAGCGCGAAGATCTTCACGAAGGGGCTGCCGCTGTAAGGATCGCCCGCGCTGTTGATGGACGCCAGCAGCGCGTCCCAGGGGCTCAGCGAAAGCAGCACCACCAGGGCGCCGACATAGAAGATCAGGATGCGGTAGATGACCTGGTTGATCGCCTTGGGAATCACCTGCTTCGGCTTGTCGGCCTCCGCGGCGGTGAAGCCGAGCATTTCCAGGCCGCCGAAGGAGAACATGATGAAGGCCATGGCCATCACCAGCCCGCTGACGCCGTTGGGGAAGAAGCCGCCGTGCTCCCAGAGGTTGCTCACGGCGGCCTGCTCGCCACCGCTACCGCTGAACAGCATCCAGCAGCCGAGGACGATCATGCCGACGATGGCGACCACCTTGATCATGGCGAACCAGAACTCGGCTTCGCCGAACAGCTTCACGTTGGCCAGGTTGATGGCGTTGACCACCAGGAAGAACACCGCGGCCGTGGCCCAGGTCGGTACTTCGGGCCACCAGAAGTGGATGTACTTGCCCACGGCCGTCAGCTCGGACATGCCGACCAGGGTGTAGAGCACCCAGCAGTTCCAGCCGGACAGGAAGCCGGCGAAGCCGCCCCAGTACTTGTGGGCGAAATGGCTGAAAGAGCCGGCCACCGGTTCTTCGACGATCATCTCGCCAAGCTGGCGCATGATCAGGAAGGCGATGAAGCCGCAGATGGCGTAGCCGAGGATCATCGAGGGGCCGGCGGACTTGAGCACCCCGGCCGAGCCGAGGAAAAGTCCGGTACCGATGGCGCCGCCGAGGGCGATCAACTGGATATGGCGATTCTTCAGGCCGCGTTGAAGCTCGCCCGAGTGTTGCATGTCACTCATTGCGTCACCTTTTGTTGTTGTCGTGACGGGATTTCACCCGCCGGGCTTGTGGTCCGGCGGAAGTTCGCAAGGCGGATAGACCTTTGGTTACTGCGCGTCTGGCTGCACCTCCGGAGCGGCATTCCTGAACGCCTCGAGGGCTTCACAACGCGCAGCGATATCGAGGATGCGCGGATAGCCCGACAGGTCACAGTCGAAGCGTCGCGCGTTATAGAGCTGGGGAATCAGGCAGGCCTCCAGGTAGCCGGGCCGGCTGCCCAGGGAGAGCTTGCCACCAAAGGCCTCCAGGCCCTTTTCCACAGCCGTGAGGCCCAAGGCGATCCAGTGGCGGTACCAGGCGTCCTTGGCTTCGTCGGCCACGCCCAGTTCGGCCTTGAGGTACTGCAGCACCCGCAGGTTGTTCAGCGGGTGCACATCGCAGGCGATATGCATGGCCAGGGCCCGGACCTGGGCCCGCAGGGCCGGGTCGGCAGGCAGCAGAGCCGGCACGGGAAAGACTTCCTCGAGGTATTCGAGGATGGCCAGGGACTGGGCGATACGCACTTCACCGCCGGCATGGCCGGCGTCCACCAGGAGCGGCAGCAGGCCCTGGGGGTTGAGTTCGCGGTAAGCCGGCAGGTGCTGCTGGCCGCCGTCCTTGACCAGGTGGACCGGCTCCTGGCGGTAGGCCAGCCCCTTGAGGTTGAGGGCGATGCGGACCCGGTATGCAGCGCTGGAGCGCCAGTAGCCGTAGAGCGTGAGTTCGGTATTCATGGCATTGGGCCGATTTTTTGTTTGCGCCATCTCACTCTGGCAGCGCCAGACGAACAAGTCGCGGAATCGGCCCTTGCGGCGCGCCGGGCGGTCAATCCGGAAAGTAATCCTTACAGCCACCACTGGCCGGCGACACCGCCTGCCAGGCGCCTCGCCAACGTAAGGTTTTCTTGACAGGGCGTTCAGCCAGGCTGCCAGCCCAGCACGCGACAGGCCGACCAGCGGCAATTTCCAACGCGCCCTTGCCCGTGCGATATGAAGGCAACGCGCCATCAATCTCGCAAGGACGCCGCGCATGCCGCAAATGGACGAGCTCTACGACGACCTGGTCAACCTCTGCTACGAGTGCGTGCTGGACGAAGGTGCCTGGCGGCCGCTGCTGGAACACCTGGTCGCCAGCACCGGCCACCAGATGGGCGCCCTACTCTTCCTCGACCAGCGCGAACGGCGTCCACATGTCACCTCGGTGCACCTCTGCGACCCGGCGAGCGTGGAGGTCTACAACAGCCACTACCACCAGTACGACCCGGCCAAGGAGGTGCTGGTACCGCGCCCCGTGGGCAGCTGGTACCACGACCTGGAAGACCTCGGCCCGCGACGCATCCAGCGCGATCCCTATTACCAGGAATTCCACATCCCCTTCGGCATGAACAACATCTCCTGCATCAAGCTGCATGAGCAGGCGGATTCCGGCGTCTACCTGTCATTGCTGACAGCGGTGGGAGCACGCTCGCCAGAGATGCCGCAACGCGACCTGCTGACACGCCTCAGCCCCCACCTGTTGCGGGCGGCGAAAATGTCCAACCGCCTGCAGGCGCTGGAGCTGGAGCTGGCCAGGCGCGACCTGCTGCTGGATCGCCACCCCGCGCCGGTCTGGCTGCTGAATACCGAGGGGCGCGTGCTCTACTGCAACCGCCAGGCAGAGCAACGCCTGGTCCAGCCGCAATTCGCCTTGCAGGGTCGTCAGGGGCGGCTGCATGGCAAGGCGCTGGATGGCCGGCTGCAAGCCCTGATCCGCCAGGCTGCTGGCCACAAAGGCAAGCGCCGCGCCGGCTGGCTGCCCTTGGTCGACGAGCCGCCTAGCCAGCTTCTGGTGACCCCGGTGTCGGAAGTGGCAGCCATGACCGCCAGGCAACAGGGGCCGCTGGTGCTCCTGGCCCTGCTGGAGAACCAGCTGCAAAGCCAATTGCTGGCCGAGCTGTTCCAGCTCACTCCGGCGGAACGGCGCCTGGCGGAACTCCTGGCCCAGGGCCTGACGCCCGAGGCCTGTGCCCTGCGCCTGCGGGTTTCGATCAACACCATTCGCAGCCAGTTGCGTGCGTTATTCCGCAAGACCGAAACCGAACGCCAGTCAGAGCTGATCAATCTCTTTGCCCGCTTGCAGGGAATTTGAGCGCTATCTCCCCTGCACCGAAATTGCGTTTTCATCTAACTGAATGATGGCAGGCATATGGCCATCTACTAATGTTTTATGCGGAATGAATGTCCGCCTGCATCCCGCGTGACGGGTCGAGGAGCCCACACCTAGCCATTGGAGGTGGCCTGTGGAAGAGATCAGCGAACCGGAAGAGTTGCGGAAAAGCCTCGAGGAACAACAAGAACTCAGTCAGGAACTGGCGCGCATCAGGGCCGAGCGTGAGCGTTTCATGCTCGACAAGCCAACGCCCGTCAGGCAAGCGGAACCACCACCGAGCAATATCCTGCCTTTCCCCACACGAAAACTGCCCAGCCCTGGTCTGCGCTGCGGCAACCCCCTGCTGCTGGACTACCTGTACGGCGTGGAATCCGACGCCCTGCGCGACCTGCCCGAGGAGCGCATCCATCAGCTCTTCGATCTCGCCACCAGCGCGCAGGCGGCCCGTGCCCTGCGCTGCCGGCGCCGGATGCTCGCCCGCGCCCTGGATGAAACCTGCCAGCAGGCCGGCAAGGGCGCCCGCATGCTGTGCATCGCTGGCGGCCACTTTCGCGAGGCCGAGCTGGCCCGCGAACTGCGCAACGGGCGCTACGGCGAGATGCTGGTGTTCGACGATGATCGGGCACGCCTGGAAACGGTGCGCAGCAGTTACGCTGCGCTGGGTGTGACGACCCGCCAAGGCAGTCTGGAGCAGCTCCTGGCGGGCCAATACGATTTCAACGGCTACGACCTGGTGTATTCGGCCGGGGTGACCGAACTGCTGGACGACCGCCGCTGCGAACGCCTGGTCTACCAGCTATTCCAGGCCGTTTGCCCGGGCGGCCGACTGCTGCTCGCCAACTTCCGCCCCGGCATCGCCGCCATCGCCTTCCTCGAAGGGCTGCTGGACTGGCGCCCGCGCTACCGTCTCGACGCGCAGATGCTTGGCCTGCTGGACGGCGTCGACTACAACCAGATCGCCTCGGCGCGGGTGTTCCACGATATCGGCCAGCGCATCGTCTTCCTCGAAGCGGTGAAGTACGGCTGAGCGGACACGCCCCTTGCACCTTGCAGGAGCAAATTCATTCGCGAAGCAGGCCGCAGGCCTGCGCTGAAATCCCAACGGGGAACTGCGTGCCCCATCGCGAATGAATTCGCTCACAGTGCCTGGATCGAGCTTCAACCTTGCTGCAGGTGCCCATAGAGCTTGGCGTAGAGCCCCCCTTCAGCGATCAGCTGCTGGTGGTCGCCGTCTTCGGCGATATGCCCGCCATCGAAGACCAATACCCGGTCCGCCTGCTTAACCGCCGAAAGACGGTGGGCGATGATCAGCGTGGTGCGGCCATTGAGGAAGGTCCCCAGGGCCTGGTGCAGGGCGTATTCGGTGGCGGCGTCCAGGGCCGAGGTGGCTTCGTCGAGGATCACCACCTTGGGCTCGGCCAACACCATGCGGGCGATGGCCAGGCGTTGCCGCTGGCCGCCGGAAAGACGCACCCCGGAACGGCCGACCACGCTGTCCAGGCCGCTCGGCAGGCTGCGAATGGTGTCGGCCAGTTGGGCGATCTCCAGCGCGCGCCAGCAGGCGTCGTCACTGCGTTCGCGCCCCATGGTCAAGTTCGCGCGCACGCTGTCGTTGAACAGCGCCGGATGCTGCAGGACCACGGCGACGTTGTCGCGCACCTCGGCCAGGCCGATCTCCTCCAGCCGGCAACCGCCATAGCGGATACCGCCCGCCTGGGCACGGTAGAGCCCCAGCAGCAGCTGCACCAGGGTGCTCTTGCCACCGCCGCTGGCGCCGACTATGGCCACCTTCTCGCCGGGCGCGATGGACAGATTGAGGCCGTCCAGCACCGGCTCCTCGGCATAGGCGAAACGCAGGCCCTTGACCTCGATGCCGACGGTCTCGCGCCCCTTGAACGGGTCGACGCTGGGCTTGTACTGGGGTTCGTCGGCGCGCTCCAGCAATTCGTTGATCCGGCCCAGGGCGGCGCCGGCGGCATAGTAGGAATATTGCAGGCCCAGCAGCTGCTCCACCGGGCCGATCATGAACCAGAGGTAGCTGAACACCGCCAGCATCTGGCCAATGGAGAGGTCGGAGAAAAGCACCGTGAGCATGGCCGCGGCGCGAAAGAAGTCGATGCCGAACTGGAACAGCAGGCCGCTGGTGCGCCCCGCGGCGTCGCTCTTCCATTGGGACGCCACGGCGTAGTCGCGGACTTCCTGGGCACGCTGGCCGAGGCGGCCGAAGAAGAAGCCCTGGCGGTTGCTGGTACGCACTTCCTGGATGGCTTCCAGGGTTTCCGTCAGCGCCTGGGTGAAGCGGGACGTGCTGTCGTTCTCCAGCTTCTTCAGGTGCTTGATCCGCTTGCCCAGCTGCACCGTAGAGTAGATCACCAGCGGGTTGAACAGCAGGATCAGCAGGGCCAGCTGCCAGTGCATCCAGACCAGAATGGCCGCCGTGCCGGTGAGAGTGAGCACGGCCACCAGGAAGCGGCTCAGGGTCTCGCCGACGAACTTGTCGAGGGTGTCCAGGTCGGTCACCAGGTGGGCAGTGACGGTGCCGCCCCCCAGGCTTTCGTACTCGCCCAGGGAAATGCGCTTCAACCGCTCAATCAGACGGATGCGGATGCGATAGACGATGTCCTTGGCCAGCCGCGCGAACAGCCGCGCCTGCAGGACGTTGAACACCAGGGCCATACCACGCAGCACCAGGGTGGTCAGAAGCATCAGGCCGATATAGCCGACGGCTTTTTCCCAGGGCTGGGGCAGGAAGTGATCCATGAAGCGCAGCGCGGCGTCGCCCCGCTGCAACAGCACTTCGTCCACCAGCAGGGGCAGCAGCAGCGGGATGGGCACGCTGCAGAGCGTGGCCAGCACTGCGGCGAGGTTGGCCAGCCAGAGGGCCTTCTTGTGGCGCAAGGCCAGACGGCGGATTTCCGCCCAGCTCAAGCGATCAGGCATGGCAGCCCCGCTCCAGCCAGCGGCCCAGCAACGGCGCCAGCTCGTCCAGCGGCTGGTAGCCGTTGGTCAGCAACGCCAACTGACCGTCGCGCTCGGCCAGCAGGGTGGGGAAACCGGCGATACCCAGATCCTGTACCCAGGTGAAGTCGGCGGCGGTCGCCTCATGGGCGGCGGCGCCGTCGAAGGCATCGGCGAACTCGATGCGCGGAATGCCGGCCTGCTCCGCCAGCGCCACCAGGGTGGCGGCCTGGGTTACGTCACGCCCCTCGGCGTAGAAGGCGTGCTGGATCAGCCTGACCAGCGGCCAGGCCAGTTCCGGGGTGAGCCCGCGGGCCACCACCAGGGCGCGGCAGGCGGGCTCGGTGTCGTAGACGAACCCCTCGGGGAGCGCGCCGTCGAAGCGGAAAGGTTGCCCGGTGGCCTGGTTGACCGCCTGCCAATGCTCAAGAATGTAGCGCCTGGTGTGGCCGTCCAGCGCCGCGCCCTGCCCGGTGCGCAGACCGCCCGCCACCAGGCGCAGCGGCACACCGGCGGCCGCGGCTTGCGAGGCTAGGGCTTCGACTACCGGGGCGAAACCCCAGCACCAGGAACACAGGGGATCCATCACATAGAGCAGGCGGGCCTTGGACACACTCAATTCTCCATTGCTTGGCGCGGGTCGCGGCCGATCGGATGGGGCTGGTTGCGGGCCTTGGCCAGCTCGATCTGCTTCTGCCGCTCGCGGGCGCCGGCGCGGGTCTTCTCGCTCAGGCTGTCCCAGCAGTGCGGGCAACTGATGCCCGGCGCGTAGTGCTCCGACTGGCGCTCCTCCACCGAGATGGGGTTACGGCAGGCATGGCACTGGTCGAAGTCCCCTTCCGTCAGATCGTGGCGCACGGTCACGCGGTTGTCGAAGACGAAGCAGTCGCCACGCCAGAGGGTTTCTTCCTGGGGCACTTCCTCCAGGTACTTGAGGATGCCGCCCTTGAGGTGGAAAACCTCTTCGAAGCCCTGGCCGAGCATGTAGCTGGACGCCTTCTCGCAGCGGATGCCGCCGGTGCAGAACATCGCCACCTTCTTGTGCACGGCCGGGTCGTAGTGGGCCTCGATGTACTCGGGAAAATCGCGAAAGGACCTGGTCTTTGGATCGACAGCACCCTCAAAGGTGCCAATGGCCACTTCATAGTCGTTGCGGGTGTCGATCAGCAGGACTTCGGGGTCGCTGATCAGGGCGTTCCAGTCCTTCGGCTCGACATAGGTGCCGACCTGCTGGTTCGGGTCCACGCCCGGCACGCCGAGGGTGACGATCTCTTTCTTCAGCTTGACCTTGGTGCGGTAGAACGGCTGCTCGTCACAATAGGATTCCTTGTGATCGAGGTCGGCCAGGCGCGGGTCGACCTTGAGCCAGGCGAGCAGCGCGTCGATGCCGTCACGGGTGCCGGACACGGTGCCATTGATGCCTTCCTCGGCCAGCAGCAGGGTGCCTTTGACGCCGTTGTCCAGCAGGGTCTGGAGCAGGGGTTCGCGCAGCGCGACGTAGTCCTTCAGGGTGACGAACTTGTACAGCGCCGCAACAACGATCTGGGTCATGCGGGTACTTCCTCCAGTGGTCGCCCGCGTAAAGGGCGGACCGGGTGATAGAAACGACTGCGCCGGCTAGGCCGGCGCGGTGCGAAGTCTATCAAAAAGCCGCAGCCGACTGGCTGCGTGAAAAGGTCTCAGGGATCAATGGTCGTGCTTGCTGCCGCCCTTGCAAGTCGGCGAATCCGGCGCGGCGCCCTGCTCCGCCCATTCCTCGGGCGTGTAGGTGTGCAGGGCCAGGGCATGGAACTGCCCCATCAGCTCGCCGAGGCTGGCGTAGACCTTCTGGTGACGCTTGACGGCGTTCAGCCCGGCGAACACCGGGCTGACGATCACCGCCTTGTAGTGGGTTTCCAGGCCGCGGCTGTGCATATGGCTCTCGTCGAACACTTCGAGGTGCTGGGGCTCGAGGGCCGCCAGGGCGGTCAGGATGCGGTCTTGCATGGACATCGGATCACTCCGCTCAGGGCTTCTTCTTGTCCTGGGGCGCCAGCTCGCTAGTCATGTCGCTGAGCAGCTTGTTGACCTCGGGCACCGCGCCTTCCAGTCGGCTCTGGGTCAGCTGGGCGGACTGCTGGGTCAGGGCCGGCATCTTTTCCAGCACCTTCTTGCCCAAGGGGGATTCATAGAAGGCGATCAGTTCCTTGAGTTCGCTCTCGGAGAAGTTGCTGGTGTAGATCTTCACCAGTTCGGGTTTCAGCTTGTCCCAGCCGACGGCCTTGTCCAGGGCGGCGTTGGCCTTGGCCTGGTAGCTCTCCAGGGTGGCCTTCTTGGCAGCCGGCGCCTTGGTCTGCTCGAAGCGCTGCTCGAACATCTGCTGAACCTGGGCATAGACCGGAACGGTGAGCTTGTCGGCGCGGGCGAGCTTGAGGAAGCGCTCGGCATCGGCGGCGTGGCTGGCGGCATCGGCCAGGACCTGGCCACTGGCGCAAGCCAGCAGTACGGCAGTGCAGAGAACGCGAAGCTTGGTCATTGGGAATCCTTGTCTGGGCAGGGAACAGGGGGTTGCCCCGGGGTTGGTCATTCTGCGCTCAAGGCGATATCGGGCTCAAGCGGCGGCTTTTTTCGACAACACAGAGGCGAAAATGTGCGATAGCGCACTCCACGAAACAGTTGTCAAAACGCCATCACTTGCCCATGCTTCGACCCGCTGGGCATGCTGTGCCGGTTTGAGAATTTATCGTGCCCATCGGCGGAGTTTCCGATGAGGTTGTAGCCGGCTTCCCACAGCTACCGGGCTCCGCACACACATGGACGTGCTCGATGAATAGCCATATCTCCTCCCTGCCGCCTGGGGTTTCCGCGCTCTGCGACGCCCACGGCAAACTCTTGCCCGCAGCCGTCGGCTGGTCCAGCCGCCCCCGGTTGGACTATGCCATCCCCGGCCACTTCGGCCGGCGCAAGCGCTGGAACCACTGGTGCATCACCACCCCGCGCTGGATGCTCTCGCTGACCATCGCCGACCTCGACTACCTGGGCTACGGCGCCGCCTATTTCCTCGACCTCGACAGCGGCAGGGCCGTCGCCCACACCCAGCTGCGCGCCTTCGCCCGCGGCTGCCAACTGCCGAACAGCCCTCTGGAAAGCCACAGTTTCCAGCACCCGCGCCTGCAGATCCGGATGGATGCGCACCCCGGCCGCTTGAGCCTGCGGGTCGAGGCCCCGGACATCGGCGGCCAGCCGCTGCAGGCCGCCCTGGACGTGCTGCGCCCCGCCCACCTGGACTCAGTGAACCTGGTGGCCCCCCTCCCCGGGCGCTGCTTCCATGCCACCAGCCGCCAGCTCGGCCTGCCGATCAGCGGCAGCCTGCGATTGGGCGAGCGCCACTATGAATGCAGCTCAGGCCTGAGTTTCGCTTCCCTGGACTTCGGCCGCGGCGTCTGGCCCCTCCACAGCCACTGGACGCGGGCCGCCTTCGCCGCGCCAGGCGGCATCGCCGGCAACTTCGGCTCCGGCTGGACCGACTCCAGCGGGCTGACCGAGAACGCCCTCTGGTTCGGCGGCCGACTGGCCAAACTGGACCGTCCGGTGCGTATCGACCAGGAGCCGAATGCACCCCTGGCCCCCTGGCGTCTGACCACCGCCTGTCGCCGCGTGGAGCTGACCTTCACCCCGCGCCAGCTGCACCAGGCATGCCCGCGCCTGGGGCCGTTCTACGCCGACACGCGGCAGTGGTTCGGCCGTTTCGACGGCGTGCTGCGCAGTCCGGACGGCGAATGCGTACCGGTAACCAACGCCCTTGGCTGGCTGGGCGCGACCCATGCGCGCTGGTAATTGCCCGAACGGTTGAACCGAGTGCCGGGGATAGGGCCTAAACTGCGGAATCAATAGCCGGAGCCGATCCAAATGAGCCGCACAGAAACCGACAGCCTGGGACCCGTGGAGGTCGCCGAGGACGCTTACTGGGGAGCCCAGACGCAACGCTCGCTGGAAAACTTCGCGATAGGCAGCGAGCGCATGCCTTTGCCCGTGGTGCACGCCCTGGCCCTGATCAAGAAGGCCGCCGCGCGGGTCAACGGCCGCAATGGCGACCTGCCGCCTGACGTCGCCCGGCTGATCGAGCAGGCCGCCGACGAAGTACTGGCCGGCAAGCACGACAACCAGTTCCCCCTGGTGGTCTGGCAGACCGGCAGCGGCACCCAGACCAACATGAACGTCAACGAGGTGATCGCCGGCCGCGCCAACGAAGTGGCCACTGGCAACCGTGGCGGCAAGAGCCCGGTCCACCCCAACGACCATGTGAACTTCGCCCAGAGTTCGAACGACTGCTTCCCCACCGCGATGCACATCGCTATCGCCAAGGCGGTACAGCACGAACTGCTGCCGGCCATTGCCGAACTCTCCGGCGGCCTGGCCGAGCAGTCGGCTCGCCACGCCCATCTGGTGAAAACCGGCCGGACCCACATGATGGACGCCACACCCATCACCTTCGGCCAGGAGCTGTCCGCCTTCGTCGCCCAGCTGGATTACGCCGACAAGGCCTTGCGCAGCGCGCTGCCTATGGTCCTGCAGCTGGCCCAGGGCGGTACCGCGGTGGGCACCGGCCTCAACGCTCCGCACGATTTCGCCGAAGCCATGGCCGCCGAGCTGGCGGCGCTCTCCGGACTGAACTTCGTCTCGGCGCCGAACAAGTTTGCCGCACTGGCCGGCCACGAACCCCTGGTGAACCTCTCCGGCGCCCTCAAGACCCTGGCTGTGGCCCTGATGAAGATCGCCAATGACCTGCGCCTGCTGGGCTCCGGCCCACGTGGCGGCCTGGCCGAGGTGCGGCTGCCGGCGAACGAGCCGGGCAGCTCGATCATGCCCGGCAAGGTCAACCCCACCCAGTGCGAGGCCCTGTCGATGCTGGCCTGCCAGGTCATGGGCAACGACACCACGATCGGCTTCGCCGCCAGTCAGGGGCACCTGCAACTGAACGTGTTCAAGCCGGTCATCGTGCACAACCTGCTGCAGTCCATCCTCCTGCTCGGCGACGGCTGCCGCAACTTCCAGCAACATTGCGTGGCCGGCATGCAGCCGGATGCCGCGCGCATGGCCGAGCACCTGGAGCGCGGCCTGATGCTGGTCACCGCCCTCAACCCGCATATCGGCTACGACAAGGCCGCGCAGATCGCCAAGAAGGCCTACGCCGAAGGCACCACCCTGCGCGAGTCGGCCCTGGCCCTGGGTTACCTGACGGAGGAAGAGTTTGACGCCTGGGTCCGCCCGGAAACCATGCTGGAGGCCGGTCAAAATGGCTGACGGTGCGAAGCACGGCGCCACCCCGCTGGAAGGCGATGGCAAACGCATCCTGATGATTCTCGGCACCCCCAAGGGCGGCAGCCTGTGCCATGCCCTGAGCGATGCCTTCGCCCAGGGCGCGCGCAGCGAAGGCCACGTGGTCCGCCTGCTCAAGCTCGGCGAAATGCAGTTCGACCCGGTCCTGCGCGAAGGCTACGACCAGAGCCAGAACCTGGAGCCGGATCTACTCGAAGCCCAGCGGCAGATCCACTGGGCGGAGCACCTGGTGTTCATCTATCCGGTCTGGTGGGGCGGCCTGCCGGCGCTGCTCAAGGGTTTCTTCGACCGCGTGTTCCTGCCCGGCTTCGCCTTCCGCTATCGCGGCCAGTCCCAGGCCTGGGACAAGCTGCTGACCGGGCGCACCGCGGATCTGCTGGTGACCCTGGACACCCCGCCCTGGTACTTCCGCTGGATCTATGGCGCCCCGGCGCACCGCCAGATGGTGCGCACCATACTCGGCTTCTGCGGCATCAAGACCCGCCGCCTGACCGAGTTCTCGCCGGTGCGTCCGTCCTCCGAGGAACAGCGCCAGACCTGGCTGCGCAAGGCCGAAACTCTCGGCACCCGCTGCTAGTGCGCTTGTCCCGGTAAACGTTGGGCTTCGCGTAGCTCAGCCACAACCTACAGGCATCCAGCCACCCGCACAGCTCTTGTAGGTTGGGCAGAGCGAAGCGAAGCCCAACAGCGAACGCCCCGGCCGGTATCCGCTGCTGGTGCGCTTGTCCCGGCAAACGTTGGGCTTCGCGTAGCTCAGCCACAACCTACAGACATCCGGCCACCCGCATAGCGCTTGTAGGTTGGGCAGAGCGAAGCGAAGCCCAACAGCGAACGCCCCGGCCGGCACCCGCTGCTGGTGCGCTTGTCCCGGCAAACGTTGGGCTTCGCATAGCTCAGCCACAACCTACAGGCATCCAGCCACCCGCACAGCTCTTGTAGGTTGGGCAGAGCGAAGCGAAGCCCAACAGCGGAATCCCCGGCAAACGATGGTCATTCACCGCCTATCAACGCCGCCTCGCGCCGTGCCCGCCAATTGCGCATCAGCGACGGTGCCAGGGCGGTAAGGGCCGAACCCAGCACAACGAACACCGCACCGCCGTATGCGATCCAGTTGATCTCCTCCGGCTGCACATGGTCCGGCCAGATGCTGGCGCAAAAGGCCACGCTGGCGAAGGTCACCAATGGGGTGATGGCGAGGGTCGCGCTGACGCGCGAGGCTTCCCAGTGCGCCAGCGCCTCGGCGAAAGCGCCGTAGGCCACCAGGGTATTCAGGCAGCAGGCCAGCAGCAGCCAGCTCTGCAATTGGCTCAGTTCGAGCGCTTGCATGGGGTGGGCCCAGGGCGTCAGCAGCGCAGCACAGCCGAGGTAGATCACCATCATCACCTGGGCCGAGCTCCAGTGGCTCAGCAGCTGCTTCTGCGCCAGGCCGTAGAAGGTCCAGACGAAGGCCGACAGCAGGATGATCAGCACCCCCAGGGTGTACTGGCTCATGGAGGTGAGCAGCTCCTCCAGGCGCTGGTTGAAGAACAGGCCGAAGCCCAGAACCATCACCACGAGGCCGAAAGTCTGCCCGAGGCTGAAGCTTTCCTTGAAGATGAACAGGCTGCTCACCAGGAAGAGGATGGGCGCTACCTGGATCACCAGTTGGGTGGTACCGGGGCTGAGCATGTTCAGGCCCATCAGGTAGAACACATAGTTGCCGGTGAGTCCCCCCACCGCCAGCGCCAGCAGCCAGCCGCCGCGCGCACCCAGCGGGCGCAACGCCGGCAGCCGGCGGTTGGCGCCCAGGTAGAGGAACAGCAGCGAGCCGGCCACGACCAGTCGGTACCAGGTGACGGTCACCGGGTCCATGGTCTGCAGCACTTCTTTCAGCCAGATAGGCAACACCCCCCAGAGCACAGCCGTGACCAGGGCGAGGAACAGGCCGTAGAGCCAACGGCCGGAGGAGATATGCATGAGGTGCCTCTGCGGGGAAGACCAGGCGGCGGCGCGCCGGGCAAAGAACGCCATTCTAGGAGTGGGCGGGCCATGGGCACAGGAACAGTTTCGAGCCTGTCGGGCGCGCAACTGTACCTGTCGCCCCGACGGCCGCTTGTCGAGCCCCGGCGCAAGGCCGGCAGCGCTGATTAGACTCAAATAGCCAATGGGTAACGGAGGTGGTCCGATGTTCGGTCGACGCGCATCCGACATGGCGTCAGGCACCCACTATCGCAGTGAGCGTGTCAGCGCCGTGAACGGGCAATACTTCTTCTCCACCCGGGAGGGCACTCTGGAGGGGCCCTACTTCACCCGTGTGGATACGGAACGGGAAATCGCCTACTACATCCGTCGCATGAAACAGTACGAAGGCATACTCGCCTTACGGGGTCGATGAAGCGCCCACCCAAAAAAAGAAAGAACCCGCGCCAGGCGCGGGTTTTCTTTTATGGCTCACGCTTCGCTTTTCGTAGGGTGGATCACGCTTTATCGATCCACCAACAGAGGTGAGCTCAACCTCGATGGTGGAATTGAAAAGCGGTTTCCACCCGACAGGACCGGCACCGAGTGAAACTCAGCGATAGGCCTCGAACAGGCCGGTGGCGCCCATGCCGCCGCCCACGCACATGGTGACGATGCCGTAGCGCTTGCCCTGGCGCCGCAGTTCGCGCACCAGGTGGCCGACCTGGCGCGAGCCGGTCATGCCGAAGGGGTGGCCGATGGAGATGGAGCCGCCGTTGACGTTGTACTTCTCGTTGTCGATACCCAGGCGGTCGCGCGCATAGAGGCACTGGGAGGCGAAGGCCTCGTTCAGTTCCCAGAGGTCGATGTCGTCGACGGTCAGGCCCTTGGCCTTGAGCAGCCTGGGTACCGAGAACACCGGGCCGATGCCCATCTCGTCCGGCTCGCAGCCGGCTACGGCGAAGTCACGGAAGAATGCCTTGGGTTTCAGACCCAGCTCCAGCGCCTTGTCCAGGCTCATCAGCAGGGTCATGGAGGCGCCGTCGGACAGCTGCGAGGAGTTGCCGGCGGTGACCGAGCCGTCCTCGGAAAACACGGGCTTGAGGGACGCCAGGCCTTCCAGGGTGGTGTCGGCGCGGTTGCAGTCGTCGCGCTCGACCACGCCTTCCACGATGCGCTTCTCGCCGGTGGCCTTGTCTTCAACGAAGTACGTCACGCTCATCGGCACGATTTCGTCATCGAACAGGCCCTCGGCCTGGGCGCGGGCGGTGCGCTGCTGGCTCTGCAGGGCGTAGAGGTCCTGGGCTTCGCGGCTGACGCCATAGCGACGCGCGACGATCTCGGCGGTCTGGCCCATGGGGTAGTAGATGCCGGGGTGTTCGAGCTTGAGCCGCGGATTGACGAAGTTGTCCTGGTTGATGCTCTTCAGGGTCAGGGTGATGGACTCGACCCCGCCGGCCACCATCACGTCGCTGCAGCCGGAGGCGATCTGGTTGGCGGCGATGGCGATGGCCTGCAGGCCCGAGGAGCAGTAGCGGTTGAGGGTCATGCCGGCAACGCCGATGCCCAGCCCCGATAGAACCGCCACGTTGCGGCCGATATTGTGGCCTTGGGCGCCTTCGTTGGAGCCGGCGCCGACCACGCAGTCGTCCACCAGCGCCGGGTCCAGGTCATTGCGCGCCAGCAGCGCGTTCACGCAGTGAGCGGCCATGTCGTCCGGCCGGGTCATGTTGAACTTGCCACGGAAGGACTTGGCCAGGCCGGTCCGGACGCTGTCGACTATCACCACTTCACGCATGACGCACCTCGTTCTGGTTGGGATGGGAGCTGGAGCGAGCATAGTTCCGGCCCATACTCGCCCACCACGATCATTCATCCCGCGTATGCGCGCCCATCCTGTTCAGTCCGCCGCGAACGCCTTCTCCAGAGCTTCATTGATGGTGCGCAACACCTTGACCCGGGCGTAGCGCTTGTCGTTGGCCTCCACCAGGGTCCAGGGCGCGATCTCGGTGCTGGTGCGGTCCACCATGTCGTCCACGGCGTCCACGTAGAGGTCCCACTTGTCGCGATTGCGCCAGTCTTCTTCGGTGATCTTGTAGCGCTTGAAGGACACCTCCTCGCGCTCCTTGAAACGCTGCATCTGGGTGTCCTTGTCGATTGACAGCCAGAACTTCACCAGCACGATGCCGTAGTTGTGCAGTTGCTCCTCGAAGTCGTTGATCTCGCCATAGGCGCGCAGCCAGTCCGCCTGGGAGCAGAAGCCCTCTACCCGCTCCACCAGCACGCGGCCATACCAGGAGCGGTCGAAGATGGTGAACTGGCCGCGACCGGGCACGTGTCGCCAGAAACGCCAGAGGTAGGGCTGGGCGCGTTCCTCCTCGGTGGGCGCGGCGATTGGCACGGTGCGGTACTGGCGGGGGTCCAGCGCACCGGTGACACGGCGGATGGCTCCGCCCTTGCCGGCCGCGTCGTTGCCCTCGAATACCACCATCAGCGCGTGGCCGCGCATGCGCTTGTCGCGCATCAGGCCATTCAGGCGTGCCTGCTCGGTGGCGAGCTGCTCTTTGTAGTCGTCCTTGTCCAGCTTGCGACTGAGGTCGAGGCTGTCCAGCAGGCTGCGCCTGTCCAGGCTGGACATGAGCGGCGCCGCACGGGTGTGCGGCTTGCGGCCGGATTCCTGCGCGAGGGCGGTCTGCAGTCCTTCGAGGATGATGCGGCCGACACTCAGGTTGCGGTAATACTCGTCGGAACCTTCGATCACGTACCAGGGGGCGTAGTCGCGGCTGGTGCGGCGCAGCACGCGCTCGCCGAAGCGCACGAAGCGGTCGTAGACCTGGCTCTGCTTCCAGTCCAGCGGGTTGAGCTGCCAGCTGCGCTGGGGGTCCTTCTCCAGGGCCTTGAGGCGCTCCTTGAGCTGCTTCTTGGACAGGTGGAACCAGAATTTCAAAATCAGCGCGCCTTCATCGCAAAGCATGCGTTCGAAGTCTTCCGCATCGTTGATGGCCTGGTCCAGACGGGCGTCCTTGATATCGCCCTCGACCCGGGCCTGGAGCATCTGGCTGTACCAGTTGCCGAAGAAGATGCCGATCCGCCCCTTGGGCGGCAGCTTGCGCCAGAAACGCCACTGCGGCGGCCGCGCGAGTTCTTCGTCGGTGGGGCGCAGAAAGCTCTCGACGTTGATCAGGCGCGGGTCCATCCATTCGTTGAGCAGCTTGACGGTCTCGCCCTTGCCGGCGCCCTCGATGCCATTGATGAGGATAAGTACGGGAAAGTGCACCCGTTGCTGCAGCTCGAACTGCGCCTCCAGCAAGTCTTCGCGCAATTCCAGCACGGCCTTGTCATAGGTTTCCTTGTCGATTGAATGGCCGATTTCGGCGGATTCGAACATGCAGACCTCCTTGGCGTGATGGGGAAAAGGTAGCGGAAGGCCGAGAGGCTGTCTGCGACCACTGGTGGGAGTGAACTCATTCGCGATGCATCGGGCGGGCACCCTCCCCGATCGGCTACTATTCGCCCTTCGCAGTCACGGGAACCCCCATGTCCGATTTCCACCACGCCCAACTCGACTGGGACGAACAGGGCCAACCGCTTTCGCGGGAATTCGACGACGTCTATTTCTCCCCCGCCTCGGGCATCGATGAGACCCGGCATGTCTTCCTCAACGGCAACGACCTGGCCCGGCGCTTCGCCGAGCTGCCGGCGGGCGGGCGACTCACCATCGGCGAAACCGGCTTCGGCACCGGGCTGAACTTCCTCTGTGCCTGGCAGCTGTTCGAACGATGCGCGCCGACCGGGACGCGGCTGCATTACGTCAGTGTGGAAAAGTACCCCCTGGCCCGCGGTGACCTGCAGCGCGCCCTCGCCCTCTGGCCTGAACTGGCGCCCCTGGCGGCCCAACTGCTGGAGCAGTACGTCGCCGTGCACCCCGGCTTCCAGCGCATCAACCTGGCCGCCGGGCGCGTGGTGCTGACCCTGCTGGTGGGCGATGCCCTGGAGTGCCTGCCCGAGCTGGACGCGCGCATGGACGCCTGGTTCCTCGACGGTTTCGCCCCGGCGAAGAACCCGGACATGTGGAGCCCTGCCCTCTTCGCCCAGCTGGCGCGGCTCTCCGGCCCCGGCACCACGCTCGCCACCTTCACCGCCGCCGGCTTCGTACGCCGGGCGCTGAAAGAAGCCGGCTTCGCCATCAAACGCACCCCCGGCTTCGGCAAGAAGTGGGAAATGAGCCGTGGCCTGTTCCAGGGCCAGGCCAACGACGACAGCAAACCCTGGTACGCCCGCCCGCGCTTCGCACCTGAACGTCGCGAGGCCCTGGTGATAGGCGCCGGCCTCGCCGGCTGCGCCACGGCCGCCAGCCTCGCCGCGCGCGGCTGGCAGGTGACCCTGCTCGAGCGCCATGGCGAGCCCGCCCAGGAGGCCTCGGGCAATCCCCAGGGCGTGCTCTACCTCAAGCTCTCGGCCCACTGCACGCCGCTGTCGCGCCTGATTCTCAGCGGCTTCGGTCATACCCGCCGGTTGCTGCAGCGGCTGGAACAGGGCCGCGACTGGCAGGCCTGCGGCGTCTTGCAACTGGCCTTCGATGCCAAGGAAGCGCAGCGCCAGGCCAAACTGGCCGACGCCTTCCCTAACGACCTGTTGCACAGCCTGGACCAGGCCACGGCACAAGCCCTGGCCGGGGTCGCCCTGCCCGCTGGCGGCCTGTTCTACCCCGAGGCCGGCTGGGTCCACCCGCCGGCCCTGTGCCGGCTGCTGGCCGGGCATCCGAACATCCGCCTGCTGCCCCACAGCGAAGCCCTGGAACTACGCCGCGAGGACAACCTCTGGTGCGCCCGTGCCGGGGAGCGGCTGCTCGCCGCCGCCCCCGTGGCAGTGCTGGCCGGCGCCGCCGAGGTATTGCGCTTCCCCCAGGCAGCGGACCTGCAGCTGAAACGCATCCGCGGACAGATCAGCCGGCTGCCGGCCACCGCCGAAAGCGCGGATCTCGCCACCGTGGTTTGCGCCGAAGGCTATGTGGCGCCACCGCGGGATGGCGAACACACCCTCGGCGCCAGCTTCGACTTCCACAATACCGACCTGGCACCCACGGCCGCCGAACACGCCGGCAACCTCGAACTGCTGGAGGAGATCTCCCCGGACCTCTGCCGCCGGCTGCACGCCGCCGAGCTGGACCCGGCCCGCCTCGAAGGTCGCGCCGCCTTCCGCTGCACCACCCCGGACTACCTGCCCATAGTCGGCCCCCTGGCGGACAGCTCCGCCTTCGCCGAGGCCTACGCCGTGCTGGCCAAGGATGCGCGCCAGGTGCCCGAGGTGGCCGCGCCCTGGCTCGATGGCCTCTATGTGAACAGCGCCCACGGCTCCCGTGGGCTGATCACCGCTCCGCTGTCGGGCGAACTGCTGGCTGCCTGGCTGGACGACGAGCCCCTGCCCGTGCCGCGCGCCGTGGCC
This sequence comes from Pseudomonas sp. BN102, assembly GCF_029871245.1. GTDB lineage: Bacteria > Pseudomonadota > Gammaproteobacteria > Pseudomonadales > Pseudomonadaceae > Metapseudomonas. Next base: position 97,038 of record NZ_SSON01000068.1, read on the forward strand.
GAGGCCTGCCACCCCAACCGTTTTGCCCTGCGCCGCCTGATCCGCGGGCTGGGCGCCTGAGTATGGAGCCGCTCCTGCTGGAAGCCCTGGGGATAGGCGCCGTACTCGGCCTGCTGCTCGGTCTGACCGGCGCCGGCGGCTCCCTGGTCGCCCTGCCGCTGCTGCTCAGCCTGCACCTACCCCTGCGCGACGCCATTGGCGTTAGCCTCGGCGCTGTGGCGCTGTCCGCCGCCATTGGCGCCATTCCCCGCACCTTCCAAGGCCAGGTGGCCGGCCGCCCGGTGCTACTGCTCGCCTTGAGTGGGCTGCCAGGTAACGCGGTCGGCCAATGGCTGGGACGCTTCATTCCCGAGTTCGCGCTGATCCTCGGTTTCTGCCTGCTGGTGCTCTGGTCCGCCTGGCGCATGTGGCGCGGCGCCGGCCTGCCCCATGGCAAGTCCGGTCCGCTGCGCAGCGGGCCACTGGTCGCCATAGGTGCAGGCGTGGGGCTGCTGTCCGGGGTCATGGGCGTGGGTGGCGGCTTCCTCATAGTGCCGGCGCTGCTCTGGTTCACCCCGCTGTCGATGCTGGCCGCCACCGCCACCTCCATGGCGGTGATCGCCCTGGTCTCGGGCGGCGGCTTCTTCCTCTACCTTCTTGGCGCCCAGCCGCCCATGGCCCTGCTGGGCGGCCTGGCAGCCGGCGGCGCCGTCGGCGTGCTCTGCGGCAATCAGTTGGCCATGCGCCTGCGCGGCGCCACGCTGCAGCGACTCTTCGCCCTGATGCTGGTGGCAGTGAGCCTGTCCCTGGCGGCGCAGAAGCTGGTGGGCTGAAAGGTCCCTTTCCCGGCTACATATAATCAATCGATATAAAACTACCGGTAGCCCATGGGGGTCGGACCCCTAAGTGCCCTTTTTTCGGGCACCGACTCCCCAACGGCAACACCGGTAAGGACTTATGTGCGGCATATCTGGAGAACTACGTTTCGACAAGCAACCGGCCGACCTGGCCGCCCTCGATAGAATCACCCACCACTTAGCACCCCGCGGCCCAGACGCCTGGGGCCTGCACAGCCAGGGACCGATCGCCCTGGGCCATCGACGGCTGAAGATCATGGACCTCGCCGAAGCCTCCGGGCAGCCCATGCTGGACCCCGAACTGGGACTGGCCATGGTGTTCAACGGCGCCATCTACAACTACCCCGAACTGCGCAAGGAGCTGCTGGCCCTGGGTTACCGTTTCCATTCCGACGGTGACACCGAGGTGCTGCTCAAGGCCTGGCACGCCTGGGGCAAGGACATGCTGCCCAGGCTCAACGGCATGTTCGCCCTGGCCATCTGGGAGCGCGACAGCCAGCGCCTGTTCCTCGCCCGCGACCGCCTCGGCATCAAGCCGCTCTACCTGTCGCGGGGCGACAAACGCCTGCGCTTCGCCTCCAGCCTGCCGGCCTTGCTCCAGGGTGGCGACCTGGATACCTCGCTGGACCCGCAGGCCCTCAACTTCTACCTCAACTTCCACTCCGTGGTGCCGGCGCCGCGCACCTTGGTCAAGGGCGTGGAGAAGCTGCCGCCGGCCGGCTGGCTGCAGATCGACGCCGACGGCAACTGCAGCCAAGGCACCTGGTGGCAACTGGAATACGGCCCCCGCGAAGAGGAACAGATACTCGGCCTGGAAGACTGGCGCGATCAGCTGCTGACCAGCCTGCGCGACGCCGTGTCGATCCGCCAACGCGCCGCCCGCGAAGTCGGTGTGCTGCTCTCCGGTGGCGTGGACTCCAGCCTGCTGGTCGGCCTGCTGGCGGAAACCGGGGTGGAGCAATTGGCCACCTTCTCCATCGGCTTCCAGGATGCCGGCGGCGAGCGCGGCGACGAGTTCGAGTACTCCGACCTGATCGCCCGCCACTACGGCACCCGCCATCAGCAGCTGCGCATCAACGAGCACGAAGTGCTGGAGCACTTGCCCGAGGCCTTCGCCGCCATGAGCGAACCCATGGTCAGCCACGACTGTATCGCCTTCTACCTGCTCGCCCGCGAGGTGTCCAAGCACTGCAAGGTGGTGCAGAGCGGCCAGGGCGCCGACGAACTGTTCGGCGGCTACCACTGGTACCCGCCGCTGGCCGACACCAGCGACCCGTTCAACAGCTATCGTGCGGCCTTCTTCGACCGCAGCCACACCGAGTACCAGGCCACCGTGCAACCGGCCTGGCTCTGCGGCGACCTGGCCGGCGACTTCGTCCGCCAGCACTTCGAGCACCCCGGCGCCCTCGACCCGGTGGACAAGGCCCTGCGCCTGGACAGCACGGTGATGCTGGTGGACGACCCGGTCAAGCGAGTGGACAACATGACCATGGCCTGGGGTCTGGAGGCGCGGGTGCCGTTCCTCGACTACCGGGTCGCCGAGCTGTCGGCGCGCATCCCTTCCCGCTTCAAGCTCGGCGACGGCGGCAAGGAGGTGCTCAAGGCCGCGGCGCGCAAGGTCATTCCCCATGAGGTGATCGACCGTCCCAAGGGCTACTTCCCGGTCCCCGGCCTCAAGCACCTGCAAGGCCGCACCCGCGACTGGGTGAGCGAACTGCTACTGGACCCGAGCCAGGATCGCGGCCTGTTCCAGCCGGCCATGCTTGAGCGCTTGCTGGCCAGCCCGGCCGAAGACATCACGCCGCTGCGGGGCTCCAAGCTCTGGCAGATGGCCGCCCTCAACCTCTGGCTCAACCAACAGGGACTCTGAACCGATGAAAGCCCATACCCTGCACAGCCAGCGGCTGCTGCGTGGCCAGGCGCCCTCCTACCAGCGCCTGCAGGCGCAACTGGCCGAAGGTCACCAGGAGCCGCACGAGACGCCGCAGATACTCCACTGCGGCTGGGGCCGCCTGCTCCTCGGCCACACCTTCCCCGATCCGGCGAGCCTGGCCCGCGAGTTGCTCGACGAGCAGCCCGGTGAGCGCGACATCGCCCTGTACGTCGCCGCGCCCCAGCAGGTGCTGGCCCAGGCACCGCAGCAACTGTTCCTCGATCCTTCCGACACCCTGCGCCTCTGGTTCCCCGACTATCGCCCGGCGCGCCGCGGCTTCCGCGGCTTCAGCATCCGCCGGGCGCAGAGCGATGCCGACTGGTTGGCGGTCAACCAGCTCTACCGCTGCCGCGGCATGCTGCCGGTGGACCAAGAGGCCATCACTCCCCTGCACCTCGGCGGACCGGTCTATTGGCTGGCCGAGGATGAGCGTGATGGCCAGGTGATAGGCGCCGTCATGGGCCTCAACCACCGCAAGGCCTTCCATGATCCCGAAGGCGGCTCCAGCCTCTGGTGCCTGGCGGTAGACCCGCAATGCAGCCGCCCCGGCGTGGGTGAAGCCCTGGTGCGACACCTGGTGGAACACTTCATGAGCCGCGGGCTGAACTACCTCGACCTCTCGGTGCTGCACGACAACCGCCAGGCCAAGGCGCTCTACGCCAAGCTGGGTTTCCGCGACCTGGCCACCTTCGCGGTGAAGCGCAAGAACAGCATCAACCAGACCCTGTTCATCGGCCCCGGTCCCGAAGCAGAGCTCAATCCCTACGCCCGCATCATCGTCGACGAGGCCCTGCGCCGCGGTATCGAGGTGCAGGTGGACGACGCCGAGGGCGGCCTCTTCAGCCTCAGCCAGGGTGGCCGGCGCATCCGCTGCCGGGAGTCCCTCAGCGACCTCACCAGCGCGGTGACAATGACCCTCTGCCAGGACAAGCGCCTGACCCATCGCGCCCTGGCCCGGGTCGGCATCCGCCAACCAACCCAGTGCCTGGCCGGCAGCGACGCGGAGAACGCCGCCTTCCTCGCCGAACACGGCAGCCTGGTAGCCAAGCCGGTGAACGGCGAGCAGGGCCAGGGCGTTGCCGTGGACCTGCGCAGCCTCGACGAAGTGAAGACCGCCATCGCCAACGCCGAGCACTTCGACAGCCAGGTGCTGCTGGAAAGCTACCACCAGGGCCTCGACCTGCGGGTGGTGGTGATCAACTACGAGGTAGTGGCCGCCGCCATCCGCCGCCCCGCCGAAGTGGTGGGCGACGGCCAGCACACCTTGCTCCAGTTGATCGAGCGCCAGAGCCGCAGGCGCCAGGCCGCCACCCAGGGCGAGAGCCGCATCCCCCTGGACGGCGAGACCGAACGCACCCTGCGTGCCGCGGGCCATGGCTACGACGACGTGCTGTCCGCCGGCACTCGCCTGGCCGTGCGCCGCACCGCCAACCTGCACACCGGTGGCACCTTGGAAGACGTCACTGCGACTCTGCACCCGGCCCTGGCCGAGGCGTCCATCCTCGCCGCCCGCACCCTGGAAATCCCGGTGGTGGGCCTGGACCTGCTGGTGCCGGCCGCCGACCAGCCGGACTACGTGCTGATCGAGGCCAACGAACGGGTCGGCCTGGCCAACCACCAGCCGCAACCGACGGCGGAACGCTTCATCGACCTGTTGTTCCCGTTGACGCGAATGCCCTGATCCCCTGATGGGTATCGCGGGGCTCGCGGAGCGATACCCATCACTCCGAGCAACCGATGGGTATCGCATTGCTCGCGGAAAACCGCCCGCCCCATCCGACGGAAAGGGCTCCACCCCATGGCCCCGCCAAGGAGACGCAATGAGCAAGAGACTTCCCGAACCCGACCTCGCCTACCTGCAGCGGGTGTTGCTGGAAATGCTCGCCATCCCCAGCCCCACCGGATTCACCGACACCATAGTGCGCTATGTTGCCGAGCGGCTGGACGAGATCGGCATCCCCTACGAACTGACCCGCCGCGGCACCATCCGCGCCACCGTCAAGGGCCGCCAGAACAGCCCGGACCGCGCGGTGTCCGCGCACCTGGACACCATTGGCGCCCTGGTCCGCGAGATCAAGGACAACGGCCGCCTGGCCCTGGCGCCGGTGGGCTGCTGGTCCAGCCGCTTCGCCGAAGGCAGCCGCGTCAGCCTGTTCTGCGAAAGCCGCGTGCTGCGCGGCAGCGTGCTGCCCCTGCTGGCCTCGGGACACGCCTTCAACACCCAGGTGGACAGCCTGCCGATCAGCTGGGATCACGTCGAACTTCGCCTGGACGCCTACAGCACCACCCGCGCCGACTGCGACAGCCTGGGCGTGGCCATAGGCGATTTCGTCGCCTTCGATCCGCTGCCGGAGTTCACCGAGAGCGGCCATATCAGTGCCCGCCACCTGGACGACAAGGCCGGCGTGGCGGCCCTGCTCACCGCCCTCAAGGGCATAGCCGAGGCGCGCCTGGTGCCGCCCATCGACTGCCACCCGCTGTTCACCATCACCGAGGAAATCGGCTCCGGCTCCGCCGCGGCGCTGCCCTGGGACGTCAGCGAGTTCGTCGGCATCGACATCGCCCCGGTCGCCTCCGGCCAGAACTCCAGCGAACATGCGGTAAGCGTGGCCCTGCAGGATTCCGGCGGTCCCTACGACTTCCACCTCTCGCGACACCTGCTGCGGCTGGGCGAGGAACACTCCATCCCGCTGCGCCGCGACCTGTTCTGCTACTACCACAGCGACGCCCAGTCGGCGGTCACCGCCGGACACGATATCCGCACCGCCCTGCTGGCCTTCGGCTGTGACGCCACCCACGGCTACGAGCGTACCCATATCGACAGCCTGGAAGCCCTCACCCGCCTGCTCGGCGCCTACCTGATGAGCCCGCCGGTATTCGCCACCGATGCGGTCACCAGCCAGCAATCCCTGGAGCCGTTCAGTCACCAGCTGGAACATGACGCACAGATGGAGAGCGAGACGCGGGTCCCGACGGTGGAAAGTCTTGTAGGAAAGGGCGAAGGCAACGCTTGATGGGCGCCGCACGGAAGGGCAAAGTGCCACGTAGGGACGCAATAACAACACCGGTGGTCGCCCATGCTTCGCCTTTCGGGCTGTGTGAAACCTGCAGCACTCGGTCTGGCCTTTCTCCTGTTCTGGCTCTGCAAGCCAGCCCTGGCGATGACAGCCGTGCCACTCGACCAGGACCAGCTCAGGCTCCCCCTCGGACCCTGGGTGCACTATCTGGAGGACCCTAGGGGCGAGCTGAGCCTGGAACAGGTGCGCAAGCTGCCCGACCCCGCCTTCCGACAGGTACAGGGTGAACAGGCAAACCTCGGCAAGAACCGCTCGGTCTGGTGGTTCAAGGTGGTCCTGGACAATCGCCGGCCTAAGGCCTTGAGCGGCTACCTCGAAACCAACTACCCGCTGCTGGACAACATCCGCCTCTACTACCTCACGCCCGATGGCCGGGTGCAGGCCCAGGAGTCCGGCGACCACTTCGCCTTCTCCCAGCGTCCGGTGCAAGTGCGCAACTTCTGGTTCCCCCTGGGTGTCGAGCCCGGCCAGAGCACGCTGATCCTCCGTGTAGAAAGTACCAGCACGCTCTTCGTGCCCCTGGTGTTCAGCACCTTCGTTGCCAGCGCCGCCGCCCAGGAGAACCTCATGGGGTTCAACGGGGCCTTCTATGGCGTGCTCTTCGCCATGTTCTTCTACAACCTGTTCCTCTACCTCTCGCTGCGCGAGCCGGCCTACCTCTGGTACCTGGCCTACAACCTCAACGTTGGCCTGCTCGCCGCCTGCTTCGACGGCATGCTGTTCAAGCTGCTGCCCGAGCACATGGTCCTGCAGTCGGTGGCCATCTACATCTTCATGTACCTGCACTGCCTGACCGCGCTGCAGTTCAGCCGCCACTTCCTCCAAACCAGCCTGCACTTCCCGCGCCTGGACCGGGTGCTGCGCGGACTGATGGTCGCCACCCTGGTAGGGCTCCTGTCCTTCCCGCTGATCGGCCTGCAGGCCTGGAACATCCTGGCCAGCCTGACGGTATCGGGCATCTCCGCCTTCCTCCTGCTTACCGGCGTCTACGTCTGGCGCAAGGGCCTGCGCTACGGCTCCTACTACACCCTGGCCTGGGGCGTGCTGCTGTTCGCCTTCATCCAGATCACCACCGGCTCCCTGGGCGTCGAAGTGCTGGGGCTGTTCGGCGCCACGGTAGTGAAGATCGGCGTCACCATCGAGCTGATCACCCTCTCCATCGGCCTCGCCGACCGCATCAACACGCTCAAGGAAGAAGGCTACCGCTCGCGCCAGGCGGCCGAGCGGGCGAACGTCGAAAGCCAGGCCAAGAGCCGCTTCCTGGCCACGATGAGCCACGAGATCCGCACCCCGCTCAACGGCGTGCTGGGCATGCTGCAACTGCTCAAGGAAACCCCGCTAGACCGCAGCCAGCGCTTCTATGTCGACACCATCTCGAGTTCCGGCACGGCACTGATGGCGGTGATCAACGACATTCTCGATTTCGCCCGCATCGAGTCCGGCAAGCTGGAGCTGGAACATATCGAGTTCGACCTGGAAGACCTGGTCTCGGAAACCCTCGGCCTCTTCACCGCCCAAGCCATGGACAAGCGCCTCGGCCTGCATCTCAGCCTGGATGCCGGAGTACCCCGGCGCGTCCTGGGCGACCCGACGCGCCTCAAGCAGGTGCTGATGAACCTGCTCGGCAACGCCCTCAAGTTCACCGCCGAAGGCCATGTCGCCCTCAACCTCTGCATACGCCTCGACGCCGCCGGCAAACCTCGCCTGGTGTTCAACGTCAGCGACAGCGGCATCGGCATCCGCGCCGAATCCCTGGCCCAGCTGTTCGACTCCTTCGCCCAGGGCGACTCCAGCACCACTCGCCGCTACGGCGGCAGCGGGCTCGGCCTGGCCATCAGCAAGGAACTGGTGGAAATGATGGCCGGCCGCATCGAGGTGCAGAGCACCCCCAGCCAAGGCACCCGCTTCAGCTTCGACATCCCCCTGCATTCGGGCGAGTTCAGCACCGACGACCTGACCCGGCTGCTCGACGGCCGCACCGCCCTGCTCGCCAGCCAGGACGCCCTCGGACTGGACGCCCTGAGCCGCCTGCTCGGCCGCTGGGGCATGCGCTGCGAACGCTGCCAGGACCCGGCCCGGTTGATCGACCAGTTGGAGGATTTCGCCGTACCGCCCTTGCTGGTGGTGCTGGCGCCCTGGCCCGGCGACGCGGAGCGCTGGCTGGAGACCCTGCGGCCTCACCTGGAGCACGGCCAGCGGGTGATGCTAATCTGCCCGCCGGAACACTGCCAGCACCTGCCGCCGGGTGCCGGCCTGCGCCTGCGCGCCCTGGCCCAGCCGCTGACCCTGGCGCACCTGCGCGAGACCCTGCAGGCGCTCTACCGCGAACGCCGCCTGGAAGAGCGTACGCAGATCCAGGAAGAGCGCCGCCGGGTCAGCGCCACGCCCTGCATCCTGGTCGCCGAGGACAATCCGGTGAACCAGATGGTGGTCCAGGGCTTCCTCAAGAAGCGCGGCTACCTGGTCCGCACTGTGGCCAACGGCGTCGCCGCAGTGGACGAGTACGAGCGCGACCCGGAAGGCATCCAGCTGATCCTGATGGACTGCGAGATGCCGGAGATGGACGGCTTCGAAGCCACCCGGCAGATCCGCCGGATCGAGCGCAACCGCAACTGGCCGGCGGTGCCCATAGTCGCCCTCACCGCCCACATCCTCGACGAGCACCGCCAAGCCGGGGCCGCCGCCGGCATGGACGACTTCCTCGGCAAGCCCCTGGACAGCGCACTGCTGTTCAGCACCCTGGAACGTTTCATCCTGCGCCAGAACGTGGATGGATGACGCCGCACCGCGGCGGGGTTAGCATTCCGCCGCCGCTGGAGACACCTGATGCTCATCCCCTTTGACCTGCTCGAAGCCGACACCCTGACCCGCCTGATCGAGGACTTCGTCACCCGCGAAGGCACCGACAATGGCGACGACACCCCACTGGAAACCCGCGTCGAACGCGTTCGCAATGCGCTGAAGAAGGGCGAGGCGGTGATCGTCTACGACCCGGACAGCGAGCAGTGCCAACTTATGCGCAAGCTCGACGTGCCCAGAGAATGGCTGGAGGAGTGAGCGTAGGAGCGAGCTTGCTCGCGAAACATCGCGCTCGGGCTGTTCGCGAGCAAGCTCGCTCCTACAAGGGCCGTCCGAGCGCGGTGGTTACTCGCGAAAGGCAGCGCAGCTGCCCCTGAAGACCCGAATGGCGAACCTGCGGTTCGCTCAGCAATTGAAATCGCCCCCACAGGAACCATGCCCTGGCCCGCCGCCTGGTGCTGAATGTTCAACGCGCCGCCGCCTGCGCCGGCTTGCCGAGGGAAACCCTGTGGGTCACCAGCGCCATCCGGGTGATTTCCACCTTCATCTTGTCCTTGCCCAGCAGGTAATCCACCAGCCGCTGCGAGAATGGCCAGTAGTTCAACTCGGCGGTCAGGGTGACGGGCCCCACGGCATCCGCCGGCACCTGGAAGGAGAACTCGCGGACGTCGTATCCCTTGGGCAGGATGCGGTTGTCCGAGAGGATCTGGGTGGCATTCCATACCGCGATATCCAGCTCCTGGCCGTCCTTGTCGCCCAGGTGGACCTTGAAATTGCGGGTATCAGGCTCGGTTGCGCCCTCCTTGACCGCCCCCAACCGATAGAACTCCCGGCCCGAGCCATCCACGGCATGGAAGTCGATCCAGACCTCGCGGCCCTCGGGGAAACCGGTGGGCAGCTTGTGCCCGGCGCCGACATTGGCGACCTTCACGCGGATCGATACTTCCTGGCCGGGTACCAGGACGTCGGCCATCGGCTCGAACTCGATCGTCGCCGCCCGGGCCAGGGATTCCCGCGCACGCTGGGCCGCCTCCTTCTGTCCCAGGTATTCCAGTACCGCCGCATTGGCGCCGGTGAACCAGTGGGAGGCCACATCGGCGCGCTCAGGCCCCATGACCGCCGCCTTGCCGGCGAATCCCGGCATGTGGCAGCTCTGGCAGGTCTCACCATTGAAACTGTATGGGCTCTCCAGCCACTCATCGTAGGTGCGCTCGACGGCCACGGTGCTGAACGGGTGGGTCACGTTGTGACAGGTGGCGCAGAAGTCCGAGCGAGTGTGCAGGCTTGAGTAGACGGTGTCGTGGTAGGGCGACACCGCGTCACGGCGCGGGCCGAACTTGGTCGGCTTGCCATTGGCCCGCGGGCTCAACACATAGGCGCCGTTGTCCAGGCCGGTTCGTGCGCTGATGTTGTGGCAGGTTTCGCAATCCACGCCGGGCATGGGGTTGTTCCGGGCGGTGAACTCCACCGACGCACGATTGACCGTGGAATTGATCTGCCCCGTGGTCAGGCCGATGGGCGTGTGGCAACCCGTACAGAAGTTGTCGACCTTGCCTTCGGTCGCCTCGCTTGCTTTGCGCAGCAGCGCCCGATAGATGGGCTCATCCCAGGATTGGGACATCATCGAGGTGCGCCACTGCTGGTAGATCTCCGTATGGCAGGCACCGCAGACCTGGGCATCGTCGAAATCCTTGGTACTCAACAGGACGTTGTTCGGCGTATTGGCCCGATGGGGGAAGAAGGGCAGCCCGTTCTTTTGCTCCATCAGCCGGGAGCGCGCCGGTTCCAGCCATTTGTCATTGATCTGGGGGGCTTCGGCGACCACCGATTGACTGACCAGCAGGATGACCAGGACGAAGCTGAACATCCTGAAGATCCCGGTGCCTGGATTCGCGGGGGTCGACGGATCAGATGACTTCCTTACCAAGCCGACCATGTCGTTCCCTCGCCGAAATCGAACAGCAGCAGGATGCAAGCACGAAGCAGCAGATTAACGGCAATATCCGCCACATTCGGCGCTTTACCCGAACTTGAGACTGTATCCCCCGCTCACGGGGTGTTAGTCAGTAGTAGAAGGGGGCCGTGCCATCGTCAAATTTCAGGCGAAGAATCAATCAACAGATTCAGGCTCTATATCCATTTGAATTTACTTGGTTTATTTGCAGAAGATGGAGAAGAGAAAAGGCGATGAAATGGCGATAATTCCGCACCAGCGACATCTCGGCCATATAAAGCGGCGGGAACAAAAAGGCCGCCATAACGGCGGCCAGACAAAGCACAGAGCACCAATAGACTCTGGAGTCAGAGTGTAGAAGCTTTGCTACGAATTGATGACAGAACTGCCATAAACCAGGTGCATTTCGTCGGTAATTTCGGCAATTTGCATGGCAACCGCTCTAACTCGCACATTCCGCTCCGGAATCGCTTTCCATTCGGTGCATCGCCCCACTCGCTGGCACCTCCCACCGCAGAAATTTCGTACAGCGCGGCAACCTTGAGTGCCTACAAACAGCCTCGCTAAAGTCCCTGCCGTCGCGGCACTGACCGCGACCGGGTGTCGCAACCCGGACCTCACGCAGGACATGGTATGCCCTGTGGCTTCTTTGCCCTCCATGGCAGGCCGTGCAGGGAAGGCTTCGGCCTTGCCGGGTTTTCCTCGCGTGACCGGTTTGCGACCCCTGCACGGCCCGCCACCCTACCGTCCCGGACGGCAGGCGGCGGCTCCTCTACCACGTGAGGAAGCAAGGATATGCACTCCCCATTCCGTTCCGGAAAACCCAGGGTCACGGTGGCGTCACTCCGCAGCGCGGAGGCCCGTCATGACTGAATTCAGGCCCGTCCCCGCGCCTTCCCAGCCTTACAACGACGTCCTGTTCATCAACGCGGGGGCGCCTTCGTCCCACCTGTTCGAAGCCGCCAGCCAGCGCATGGCCGCCCTCGGCGACCTGCTGCAGATGCTGGAGAATGGCACCCGCTTCACCTTCATGCCCCAGGAGACCGCCCGCCTGGCCTCGGCGCTCGGACTACTGCTTGCCGATGCCCGTGCACTGCACGAGGCGGCCTTCCAGCGTACCCAGGAGGAAGAGCGCCAGAAGCCGAAGGAGGTGAAGCCATGAATCCGAAGTCGGGCTCCGCCACCGGGGAGGCCAGCCGCGCACCACCGACCGCCCGTCAGGTCGCCCGTCTTCAGTAAAGCGTCGCTCTGACCGCACGGCGCCTGGCCCGAACCATTGCACCTGGGGTCCAGCCTAATCCTCAGGACCTAACCAGGGATCTGCCGCCATGATCAGACAGCGGCGCCAGCCTGCATCCCGCATCCCCCCGCCAGCACTCAGCTTCGGCATCGAGCAGGAGTTCTTCATCGCCGATCTGCGCAGCCGCAACATCGTTCGCCGACGCCCACGGCGCTTCTTCCAGGCCTGCCAGCAAGCCTTTGGCGAGCAGATCACCACCGAGCTGCTGCAGAGCCAGGTGGAACTGGTCACCCCGATATTCGACAACCTCGCCAGCGCCCGCGACTGCCTGCTGGAAACCCGCGCCAGCCTGGGCGCCATAGCCGAGGACTTCGGCCTCGGCATACTCGCCAGCGGCACCCACCCCCTGGCGCTCTGGCGCGAACAGGAAGCCACCCGTGAACCGCACTACGAGCAGTTGTTCGGTAACTTCCAGATAGTCGCCCAGCGTAACCTGCTCTGCGGCCTGCACATCCATGTCGGCGTGCCGGACGGCGTGGACCGCATCAGGGTCATGAACCGGGTAATGCCCTGGCTCCCGCTGCTATTGGCTCTCAGCAGTTCCTCCCCCTTCTGGGAGCGCAAGCGCACCGGCCTGATGAGCTACCGCCAGGCGGCCTACGACGAGTGGCCCCGAACCGGCATCCCGGACCATTTCAGTAGCGAGCGAGCCTATCGCCGCTATGTCGAACTGCTGGTGCACACGGGCTCAGTGACCAGCGACAGCGATATCTGGTGGGCCATCCGCCCCTCGGTGCGCTTTCCCACCCTGGAGCTGCGCATCACGGACGCCTGCCCGGTAGTGGAGGACGTCCTCTGCATCGCCGCCCTGTTCCGCGCCATGGTCCACCAGGCCGTCACCTCCACCTCCGGCATCGATCGTCACAACGAGATGACCCGGCTGGTGATCGACGAGAACCGCTGGCGGGCCAAGCGCTTCGGCACCGAGGCCACCTTTCTCGACCCGGACAGCAGGCGCAATGTCGCCATCGCCCAATGGCTGGAGATGGCCGGAGCCCGCTTCGGCGAGGCCCTCGATGCCTACGACGACGGCGCGGCCATGGCGCGGGCCCGCAGCATCCTCGACCAGGGCAACAGCGCAGCCCTGCAGCTGCGCCGCTACAACGCCGCACGGCGGATCGGACTGGCGCGCCGGCAAGCGCTGGTATTGGTAGTGGACGAGCTGATGGAGGTCTCGCGCCGCGGCGGTTACGCCTAGAGCCAGTACTCCCAGAAGCGCCCGATCTTTTCGCTGGCGCGGGCGCGGACGGGACGCTCCCGCCACCGCTCCAGGGTGATCTCCTCCGAGTTCTTCAGGTCCTCGAAGAAGGCGTTGCGCATTCGCGCGCCAAAGTCGGTGCCGAGCACCACCACATTGACCTCCTGGTTATGCAGAAAACTGCGCCAGTCGAGGTTGGTCGAGCCCACGGTGGACCAGACGCCATCTATCACGCCCGCCTTCACATGGAGCAACGCGTCACGGCGCTCGTAGAGCCTGATCCCGGCCTCCAGCATTTCGCGGTAGTAGGCCCGCCCGGCGTGGAACACCAGCCAGGAGTCGGTGCTGCTGGGAATCACCAGGCGCACGTCGACTCCGCGAACCACGGCATCCTTGAGGGCGTCCAGCAGCTGCGGGTCGGGCACGAAGTAGGCGCTGGTCAGCCAGATTTCGCTCTGGGCGCTGTGCAGCGCGGAGATCAGGGTGGCGTATATCTGGCTGTAAGGTTCCTCCGGCGAACTGCCGATGGCGCGCACCACGTCGTTACCCTTGCGTTCCAGCGGCGGGAAGTAGTGCCGCGCGACCAAGATCCCGCCCTTCTGCCTGTCCCAGGTGCTGATGAATAGCTTCTGCAGTTCGGCCACCACTGGTCCCTCGATGCGCAGGTCAGTGTCGCGCCAGGGCAGCTCGTCGCTCGGCGGTTCCTGAGCTCCCGAGCCCAACGAGCCTCCGGAGTAGACCCCGCTGATGTTCACCCCACCGAGGATGGCGATGCGGCCGTCGACTATCAGCAGCTTGCGGTGGTCGCGCTGGTTGACGTCCCAGCCGGCCTTGGCGGTCATGGGGTTTACCGGGTTGAACTCCACCAGTTTGATCCCCGACTCGCGCAGCCGGGCGAAGAACGCCTTCGGCGTTCTCAGGGTGCCAACGCCGTCGTAGATCAGGTTGACCTGCACGCCGCTGCGCTGCTTGGCGATCAACGCATCGGCGAAGCGCTGCCCAACTTCGTCGGCTTCGAGAATGTAGGTCTCCATGTTGATGTGGTCGCGCGCGGCATCTATGGCCTCGAACATCGCGTCATAGGTCTGCGGGCCATCCTGCAGCAGATCGACCTTGTTGCCGGCCGTGAGCGGGCTGCCGACCAGGGACTCTTCGATCGCCAGGTGCAGGTCGAAGATATTGGTTTCCATGCCAGAAGCCCTGAGCCGGTCGAGGATGGCCTTGCTGCGCTCCTTCGACAGCGGGCCGTGGGTGCCTTCCACCTGCACCGGGGTGGTCGGCGAGTGGACCATGTCGGGGTTGATATGGGGCAGTGACGTACAGGCCAGGAGGAGCGATGCATAGAGCGCCACCAGGACACGCGCCACGGTCCCTGATGACGGCAGGTTCATCCAGCATCCTCCAATGGAGGGAGGGTCGATGCCCGGAAAGTCCCTCAGCAGCCTTGAAGGCTGCCTTTCGGGTTGCCATGTCTGATTCGACAGTGTGCCGGCGGGAAAGGTTGAGGGAATTTTCCGGGCAGGGAAGCCTGGGCCCGCCCCTTTCTCAGGACGGAGAGAAGCGCGGCCCCAGCAGGATGACAGTGGCGCCCAGCACGCAGAGGGCGGCCCCCAGCCAGTCGCTGGCCAGGGGCCGGGTACGCTCCACCAGGCCGAGCCAGAGCAGCGAGGCGACTATGTAGATACCGCCGTAGGCCGCATAGGCGCGGCCGGCGTAGGCAGCCTCCACGCGGGTCAACAGCAGGGCGAAGAGGGTCAGGCTGAGCAGCCCGGGAGCGATCCACCAGGCGCTCTTGCCCATCCGCAGCCAGAGCCAGAAGGCGTAACAGCCGGCGATTTCGAAGAGCGCGGCAAGGAAGAACCAGAGGTAGTTGAGCATGGGGTAGTTTGCCCTTGGATACCGGGTGGGCTGGGGTTCCCGCCCCCGGCCCCTCTCCCAGGGGAGAGGGGAGATAAGCGGCCCTTCGCCCGCATTTAGAACGTGGCTAGCCGTGCACGCCGCCTTCGCGTTCCCAGGCGCAGCGAACCCGCAGGTTGTCTTCCTGGGGGCTGTGCAGGCCCTGTTCGCTTTCCCAGCGGAAGGTATGGATGCCGTTGAGCTCGGTCTCCAGGTGGACCACGGCGCTGCTCCAGTAGAGTTGCCTGAGCAGGGCCTCGAACGCCTTGACCCAGAGACTCCACTCGTACTCCACGGCCGGGTAGCTGGCGCCGAAGTGGATCACCTGGGTACGGAACAGGCCCTCGCCGGGCTGCTCGCAACAGGAAAACATCTCGCGACCGAGGAAGGGCCAGGCCTCACCGCTGGGCAGGCTGTCCAGCACGCGGCGGTTGGCATCGCGGCGCAGGCGATGTTCCTGATCGTCGAGCGACGGCCAGTCGCGGATGCAGCCATAGACGATGGATTCGGACTCCACGCGGGCACTCCAGTAAAACAGTGGCAGCCTTCTAACACAGGACTGCCACGGGAGAAAGGAAATGCGTCGAAGTCCTCAGCGGCGGCCACGGCCCAGCAGCCAAGCCAGCAGGGACATGACCAGCGCCAGGCCACTGATGACCATGAAGGGCGCCTGGTAGCTGCCCGCCAGGTCGCGGCCGAGGCCGGCAAGGATCGGCGCGAGGCTGGCCAGGCCGTAACCGGCGAACAGCATCATGGCGGTCCAGCGGCTCACCGCCAGTGGGGTATGCACCTCATACAGCGGCAGCACCATAGACAGGGCGAAGGAGCCGCTCAATCCCAGCCCCAGCAAGGCGGCCCAGACCTCCGGCAGCAGGGTCGGCTGGAAGCAGATCATCCCCAGGCAGACTGAGCTGATGAGGCCGCAGACCAGCAGCAGCTGGTAACGGTTATCGAAGCGCTGCGCCAGCCAGGGCAGCACGAACGCGCTGGGCAGGCCCACCAGCATGAACAGGCTGAACAGGCTGTTGCTGCGCAGCAGACTGAGACCGGCCTCGTGGTAACGGGCCACCAGCCAGGTGGTGAGGGCGTAGAAGAGACCGGCCTGCAGGGCGAAGAAGGCAGTGATCAGCCAGGCCCGCGGTTCGCCCCAGGGCACGCCGCCCTGCGCCGCTTCGCCGGCGGACTCGGCGCGGTTGGGCAGGCGCAACCAGAGGAACACGGCGAGCAACGCGGGAATGGTCCAGAACGCCAGGCCGAAGTGCCACTGGTCCCCCAGCAGGCGGGTCACGGGAATCGTCAGCACGGCCCCAGCCGCGCCGCCTATGGTCATGCTCAGGGAGTACCAGGCGACCACCCGGCCCACCTGATCATGGAAATGGCGCTTGATGAAGCCGGAAAGCAGCGGCCCGGCCACCGCTATGCCGGCGCCCATGGCCACCGCGCTGCCGATCAGCACGGCGCTGGCGTGGCTGGCCAGGCGCGCCAACAGGGCCACGCCGATCAGCACCAGGCAGGCGGTGATCACCCGCTCCAGGCCGAAGCGCACAGCCAGGCACGGCGCCAAGGGTGCCAGCAGGCCCATGCAGAGCACCGGCAAGGCGGTGGTGAGGCTGATCAGGCTGCGGCTGAGGGAGAGTTCGGAGGCGATGCGCTCGATCAGCGGCGCGAGGGAAGTGATGCCGGGCCGCAGGTTGATGGCGGCAAGCACCAGCGCCAGCATCAGCAGCGCACGGGAAAGGGGTTTCACTGTGGGTCCATCCGGGTTGGCGATCAGGCCGGGGGAGAAACCCTACTCCCCCGGTCCACCGCCGGGCAACCCCGGAGGACGCGGAAGCTGACCGATCGGACAGTGGCGATCAGGCGTGGCTGCGGTTCTTGGCACGCATCCTGGCCGACATGCTGGCCATCTCGTCGTAGAGCGCGTCCGGGTTCTTCTGCTTCAGCGCCCAGGCCATCCGGCCCTGCTCGTGGGGGAGGATCATGAAGGTGCCGGCGGCCACTTCCTGGAAGATGTACTCGGCGATGTCGGTCGCGCTGATGGGCGAGCTTTCCAGCAGTTTGCCCACCTGCTGCTTCATGGCCGGGGTCGGGCCGCGGAAGGAGTCCAGCAGGTTGGTCTGGAAAAAGGACGGGCAGACCACGTGAACGCCCACGCCCTCCTCCTTCAGCTCGATCAGCAGGCTTTCGGACAGGGCCACCACGCCGGCCTTGGCCACGTTGTAGTTGCTCATGGCCGGGCCCTGCATCAGTGCCGCCATGGAGGCGACGTTGACGATCCTGCCCTTGCTCCGCTGCAGCAGCGGCAGGAAGGCCTTGCAGCCCTTGACCACGCCCATCAGGTTGATCGCGATCTGCCAGTCCCAGTCTTCCAGCGACAGCTCCTCGAAGAAACCACCCGAGGCGACGCCGGCGTTGTTGACGATGATGTCGATGCCGCCCAGCTTCTCTTCGCAGGCCTGGGCCAGCGCGGTGAGCTGGCTGTAGTCGCGGACGTCGCAGCGTTGGGTGAAACCGTCGCCGCCGGCCTCGCGGACCAGCCTGAGGGTTTCCGCCAGGCCCGGCTCGTTGACGTCGGACAGGGCCAGCCTCCAGCCTTCGCGCGCCCAGCGCAGGGCGATTTCGCGGCCGAGACCGGAACCGGCGCCGGTAATCATGATTCGGTTCTGCATGGTGAGGTGCCTTTCTGCTGTGTGCGGTAGATGAGCCGCAGTGTAGCGAAGGCCATAGTGGCTCAACCCTTGAATCACGGCGCTGAATGATGGGGGTGAAACACCGCTAGCGGCGCCGCAGCAGGCGGTTCAGCAGCAACCCATAGGGCACCAGGTTGAGCAGCAGCACCAGGGTCCCGAGCCAGAGCTGGATCCCCGGCGTGAGGCCCGCCGGATAGATCAGCGGCACCAGGTAATGCTCGATGAAGCCGCCACTGTAGCCCTGCTCCCCCGCCGCCAGGCGCAGACGGTTCTCCAGGGGGGTGAGGGGGCAGATGAGGTGGAGGAATTCCGCCGTGGCGCCCCAGACCACCGCCGGCAGATGCAGCAGGGCCAGACGTGGCCACTGCAGCACCAGCAGGCCACCCACGACCACGAAGAGGATGAAGGCCAGGTGCAGGAGCAGCACGGCATCTGCGGCGATTCTGTAGGTCATGCTGCGGCGTCCATACAGTCTTTTTCCTTGAACCAACGGAAATAGCGATCAGTCGGTTACTACAGGCACAGTCAATTTGCCATCAGTCCATAAAGGCTGTGCCCTGGTGTTCCGACCTACCGAGGAGTCACCGCCTATGATCACCATTCTGCTGCTCATCATCCTGATCCTGCTGCTGATCGGCGGTCTGCCGGTCTTCCCGCATTCGCGCAACTGGGGCTACGGTCCTTCGAGCATGGTCGGGGTCCTTCTGGTCATAGTGGTGGTCCTCCTGTTGTTCGGCATGATCTAGCCACGCAATCCCGTAGGTTGGTGCTGAGCCTGCGAAGCCCAACGTTCCCCCGCACCGAGCCTTGATCGCTGGGCTTCGCGGAGCTCTGCCCAACATACGCCCCCTCCGAAAAGAAAAGGGCAGCCCGAAGGCTGCCCCAAGTCATGCAAGTGGAAGGGTCGGATCAGTGGGCCACGGCACCGCTGGCGCCCAGGCCGGTCTGCGAACGGACGAACTGCGGGTAGAAGCGTGCGCGTTCCTCGTCCGCTGCGGTCGACTTGTCGGTGATGGAGAAGAACCAGATACCGACGAAGGCAACCAGGATCGAGAAGAGCGCCGGGTACTCGTAGGGGTAGATGGCGCTTTCGTGGCCGAGGATCTGCACCCAGATGGTCGGGCCGAGGATCATCAGGCCCACCGCGGTGACCAAGCCCATCCAGCCGCCGATCATCGCGCCGCGGGTGGTCAGCTTTTTCCAGTACATGGAGAGGATCAGTACCGGGAAGTTGCAGCTGGCGGCGATGGAGAAGGCCAGGCCGACCATGAAGGCGATGTTCTGCTTCTCGAAGAGGATGCCGAGGCCGATGGCGACGACGCCCAGGATCACGGTGGTGATCTTCGATACGCGCAGTTCGTCCTTCTCGCTCGCCTTGCCCTTCTTGACCACGGAAGCGTAGAGGTCGTGGGACACGGCAGAGGCACCGGCCAGGGTCAGGCCGGCAACCACCGCGAGGATGGTGGCGAAGGCCACGGCCGAAATGAAGCCGAGGAACAGGCTGCCGCCCACGGCATTGGCCAGGTGCACCGCCGCCATGTTGTTGCCGCCCAGCAGCGCGCCGGCGGCGTCCTTGAAGGCCGGATTTGTGCTGACCAGCAGGATCGCGCCGAAGCCGATGATGAAGGTCAGGATGTAGAAGTAACCGATGAAGCCAGTGGCGTAGAACACCGACTTGCGGGCTTCCTTGGCGTCGCTGACGGTGAAGAAGCGCATCAGGATATGCGGCAGGCCAGCGGTACCGAACATCAGGGCCAGGCCGAGGGAAATGGCGGAAATCGGGTCTTTCACCAGGCCGCCGGGGCTCATGATGGCCTCGCCTTTCGGGTGGACCTTGATGGCTTCGCTGAACAGGGTGGCGAAGTCGAAGTTGACGTGCTTGAGCACCATCAGCGCCATGAAGGAAGCACCGGAGAGCAGCAGCACAGCCTTGATGATCTGTACCCAGGTGGTGGCCAGCATGCCGCCGAAGAGCACGTAGAGCACCATCAGGATGCCCACCAGCACCACGGCGATGTGGTAGTTGAGGCCGAACAGCAACTCGATCAGCTTGCCGGCGCCGACCATTTGCGCGATCAGGTAGAAGGCCACCACCACCAGCGAGCCGCTGGCGGACAGGGTACGGATTTCCTTCTGCTTGAGGCGGTAGGAGGCGACGTCGGCGAAGGTGTACTTGCCGAGGTTGCGCAGGCGTTCAGCGATCAGGAAGAGGATCACCGGCCAGCCCACCAGGAAGCCGATGGAGTAGATCAGGCCATCGTAGCCAGAGGTGAACACCAGCGCGGAAATACCCAGGAAGGACGCCGCGGACATGTAGTCGCCGGCGATCGCCAGACCGTTCTGGAAACCGGTGATGCTGCCGCCCGCGGTGTAGAAGTCGGCGGCCGACTTGCTGCGCTTGGACGCCCAGTAGGTGATGTAGAGGGTGGCGCCGACAAAGGCGACGAACATGACGATGGCCGAGGTGTTCAGCGGCTGGCGCTGGACATCACCCTCGATGGCACCGGCAGCCCAGAGTGCGGGGGCCACGGCCATCAGGCCGAGCACGGCAAGGATGCGCGCGATCATTACTGGACCTCCTTGAGGATTTCGTGGTTCAGGCGGTCGAACTCGCCGTTGGCGCGGCGAACGTAGATGCCTGTCAGCACGAAGGCCGAAAGGATCAGGCCAACACCGATCGGGATACCCCAGGTGATGGGAGACTCAGGGTTGATGCGGGCGCCGAGCACTTGCGGCTCGAAAGCGATCAGGAGAATGAAGGCCAGATAGAGGCCGAGCATGATGGCAGAGAGTATCCAGGCGAAGCGTTCGCGTTTGGATACCAGTTCCTGAAAGCGCGGATTCTCCTGAATCCGCTTGTAGGTGCTGTCGTTCATTGTTGTTGTCCTCCACAGCGCGGGTTGCTGGTGAAGCCAACAATAGAACGGTCGTACAAGCACAACAGACGACCTTAGTCGTAGCTTGGGACCATTCTCGACCAAGGTCGTACCCATTCGATACAGCGAAACTATCAACTCCATGTTCGATGAGCATTTCCATGTATCGAGGCCAAGTCATAGCCTGTGCACATCCAATAATCATTCTCATTATCGAGGTGCACCATGCTCAAGACCGTGACCTTCACCCTCATGCACTTCTGCATCGCCTTCGCCGTGGCCTACGCCCTGACCGGCAGCGTGGCGGTCGGCGGCCTGGTGGCGGCGGTCGAGCCGCTGTGCAACTCGGTCGGTTTCTACTTCCACGAGAAGATCTGGAAACGCTTTGAAAAGGGCGATGAGCCGCGCCAGGAAATCCCCCGGCATGCCTGGCTGCATCATCACGCCTGATGCGGTCCCAGGCCGGAAATCCGCTGTGCGGATTTTCCTGCCTGGGCCGTAGGAGCGAAGGGCGCGAATCCGCTAAGATGCGCGGCTTTGCCCCCAACGCAAGCACCCTTAGACATGAGTCAGAACGCCCGTTTCCCTGCACTCCCCTATCTGTTCTCCAGCCTGATCGCCCTGCTGGCCCTGGCGGGCCTCTGGTATGGCCTGGGCAAGCCGGTGATCCTGCCGGACGCCGCCACCCCCAGCCACAAGCTGCAGTGCGCGTCCTACAGCCCCTTCGACAAGGACCAGTCGCCCTTCGACCAGCCCTTCGTGCTGCGCCCCGAGCGCATGGACGCGGACCTGGCCCTGCTGGCGACCCGGTTCCACTGCGTGCGCACCTATTCCATGGTCGGCCTGGAAGCCATCCCGGAACTGGCGCGCAAGCACGGCCTCAAGCTGATGCTAGGCGCCTGGGTGAACAGCAACCCGGTGGACACTGCCAAGGAAATCGATGCCCTGATCAAGGCCGCCAATGCCAACCCGGACGTGGTGCAGTCGGTGATAGTCGGTAACGAGACCCTGCTGCGCAAGGAAGTCACGGGCGCCCAGTTGGCCAAGCTGATCGAGCAGGTCAAGGCCCAGGTACAACAGCCGGTGACCTATGCGGATGTCTGGGAATTCTGGCTGCAGCACCCGGAAGTGGCGCCGGCAGTGGACTTCCTGACCATCCACCTGCTGCCTTACTGGGAGGACGATCCAGCCGGCATCGACCAGGCCCTGCGCCATGTCGGCGAAATCCGCCAGGTGTTCGGCAATCGCTTCGCGCCCAAGGACATCTTCATCGGCGAGACCGGCTGGCCCAGCGAAGGCCGCCAGCGTGAGACCGCGGTGCCGAGCCGGGTCAACGAGGCCAGGTTCATCCGCGGCTTCGTCGCCATGGCCGAGGAGAACGGCTGGGGCTACAACCTGATCGAAGCCTTCGACCAGCCCTGGAAGCGTGAGAGCGAAGGCGCCGTTGGCGGCTATTGGGGCCTGTTCGACGCTGACCGCCAGGAGAAGGGCGTACTGGCCGGCCCGGTGACCAATCTGCCCAATTGGCCCATGTGGCTGGGCGTTTCCGGGCTGATCTTCTTCGCCACCCTGATGCTGGCCGGCCGTCCGTCCTCCACCCGCGCCGCCCTGCTGCTACCGCTGCTGGCCGCGGTCGGCGCCGCCTGCATCGGTCTCTGGGGCGAACTGGCGCGGGTCACCAGCCGCTTCGTCGGCGAATGGCTCTGGGCAGCCTTCCTGGTCGGTCTCAACCTGATAGTACTGGCCCACGGTGCACTGGCCCTGTCCGCTCGCGGCGGCTTGCGCAGCCGCCTGTTCGACAGGCTGGAAAGCCGTGGTGGCTGGTGGCTGGCAGCCTCCGGCTTCGCTGGCGCGGTGCTGATGCTGGCCCTGGTATTCGACGCCCGCTACCGCAGCTTCCCCAGCGCCGCTCTGCTGCTGCCGGCACTGATCTACCTGTGCCGCCCCGTGGCCGCTCCGCGCCGCGAGATCGCGCTGATGGCGGTACTCATCGGCGCGGGTATCGCCCCGCAGCTCTACGAAGAAACCCTGGGCAACGTCCAGGCCATCGGCTGGGCCGCGGTGAGCGCCTTGCTGCTGGCGGCGCTGTGGCGCAGCCTGCGGGTCAGGAATTGAGGACTGACGATCGGGTGGATCGCACCTGGCTCACCGCTGGACTTGTAGGTGCGAGCACCACGCGCGGCGACAAACGCCACAAACGAAAAAGGACGCTCAAAGCGTCCTTTTTTCATCCGCCCGAAAGTCTTCAGGCATTCACCGCCAAGGTTTCCGGTCGCGACCGGCGTACCAGGCGCAGGCCGGCGATGACGCAGGCGAACACGGCGAGGCTGGCGGTGTAGAGCACCAGGGCCGGCAAGGCGAACAGCAGCGCCAGCAAGGCCAGGCTCCAGCCGATGCGGCCGGGCACGAAAAAGCCGACAAGGGCGGCGCCCAGGCCGATCCAGGCGATGAGACGGAAATGGATCAGCAGGCCGAGGCCAGCGCGCGCCTGGCACTCCCAGCGTTGCGCCTCCTCGACGCAGAGGCCGACCCACTGGCCATCCTCCATCAGGGCGAAACGGACCCCGTAGCTGGCCGCCAGCCAGAGCGGCAGCAAGATCAGCAGCAGGATGAGGGACGAACGGCCGGACATGGTTCTCTCCAAAAGTGGAAGTGGCGCCAAGGATAATCCCCCGACCGCCTTATGCAAGGGCCTTGCGTCCATCCGGCCAGCATTGGACTGATGTACGGGCCGCACTTAGGGGACTTGCAGTTGTCATAGGCTCGGTATTCACTCATGACGTTCTCTTATAAGGAACGTAGCCCCCGTGCCTGACTCGGCATAGCGGGGGAGTGGATGGAGCCCGCCGCATCGGCCAGGCCTCCGCAGAAACTGAACAGGGACCCTTCCTATGCTTCGCCATCGCCTCGCCGCCCTGCTGGGTAGCCTGATCCTCTGCGCCCAGGCCCAGGCCGCAGACCTGGATGCGGAGAGCTACGGCTTTCCGATTGCCAACCCCTTCGAGGCGACCATCGCCACCACGCCGCCCGACCTGCGCAGCAAGGTGCCGGCGGACGAGGATATCGACCAGTCCGACTACGACCTCAAGCTGCGCCCGGAACGGGAAAACGACCTGCCGGACAACTTCTGGTCGGTGAAGAAGCTGCGCTACCGCCTGGCCAGGCAGGACCAGCCTGCCCCGCTGGTCTTCGTGATCGCCGGCACCGGCGGTCATTACGCCAGCACACACGCCGAGAGCCTCAAGCGACTCTTCTATGGCGCCGGCTATCACGTGGTGCAACTGTCCTCGCCGACCAGCTACGACTTCATGGCCGCCGCTTCGCGCCACGCAACACCTGGCCTTTCCGCCGAGGACGCGGATGACCTCTACCGCGTCATGCAGGCAGTGCGCGCGCAGCACCCCGGCCTGCCGATTACCGATTTCTACCTCACCGGCTACAGCCTCGGCGCCCTGGACGCGGCTTTCGTCAGCCACCTCGACGAGACCCGCCGCAGCTTCAACTTCAAGCGCGTGCTACTGCTCAACCCGCCGGTGAACCTCTACACCTCGGTGACCAACCTCGACCGCCTGGTGCAGACCCGGGTAAGGGGCGTGGACGACACCACGACCTTCTACCAGGTGGTGCTCGGCAAGCTCACCCGCTACTTCCAGCAGAAGGGCTACATCGACCTGAACGACGCACTGCTGTTCGACTTCCAGCAGTCCAAACAGCGGCTGTCCAACGAGCAGATGGCGATGCTGATCGGCACCGCCTTCCGCTTCTCCTCCTCGGATATCGCCTTCACCTCGGACCTGATCAACCGCCGCGGCCTGATCACCCCGGTGACGTACCCCATTAGAGAAGGCACCAGCCTGACGCCCTTCTACAAGCGTGCCCTGCAGTGCGATTTCGAGTGCTACATCACCGAGCAACTGATCCCCTATTGGCGTGCCCGCTTCGACGGCGGCAGCATTACCCAGCTGATCAACCAGGTCAGCCTCTACGCCCTGGAGGACTACCTGAAAAACACCAGCAAGATCGCCGTCATGCACAACGCCGACGACCTCATCCTCGGCCCCGGAGACCTCGGTTTCCTGCGCCGCGCCCTGGGCGAGCGGCTCATCGTTTATCCCCATGGCGGTCACTGCGGCAACCTCAACTACCGCGTCAACGGCGACGCCATGCTGGAGTTCTTCCGTGGCTAAGAAAGCACTCTTCCTCGCGCTGCTAGTGACCAGCGGCCTGGTCCAGGCCCAGGAACCCGACCAGGACGGTTTCACCCAACCGCTGAAGGACCTGAAGTACAACCCGGGCCTGGACCAGCGCGAATTCGAACGCTCGACCCTGGACGCACTGAACGTCTACGACCCCTACGAATCCTGGAACCGGCGGGTCTACCACTTCAACTACCGCTTCGACGAGTGGGTGTTCCTGCCGGTGGTGCGCGGCTATCGGTACGTCACGCCGCGCTTTCTGCGCAGTGGGGTGAGCAACTTCTTCAGCAACCTGGGCGATGTGCCCAACCTGCTCAACAGCCTGCTGCAGCTCAAGGGCCAGCGTTCCGTGGAGATCTCCGGGCGCCTGCTGCTCAACACCACCATTGGCGTGGCCGGCCTCTGGGACCCGGCCAGCCGCATGGGCCTGCCCAAGCAGAGCGAGGACTTTGGCCAGACCCTGGGCTACTACGGCGTCGGCAACGGCCCCTACCTGATGCTGCCGATCCTCGGCCCCTCCAACGTGCGGGATACCGGCGGCCTGGTGGTGGATTACGTGGCGGACTACCAGGTCAACTTCCTCAACGTTCCGGAAGTTAGCAGCAATCACCCGGAGATCACCGTCCTGCGCATGGTGGACAAGCGCCATACCACCGGTTTCCGCTACGGCCAGCTCAACACCCCCTTCGAGTACGAGAAGCTGCGCTACGTCTATACCCAGTCGCGCAAGTTGCAGATCGCCGAGTAGCCCTGCCCTCATCAGCATGTAGGGGCGAATTCATTCGCCAAGCAGGCCGAAGGGCTGCCCGGGAAGAGACAGGGGCAGCTGCGCTGCCCTTGGCGAATGAATTCACCCCTACAATTCAGCGCCAGCACAAACAATCCAATCAATCGATATAAATCACATAAAAACACGCACCATTGATTCAATTACCAGGCGTAGCATCGCGCTCATCCCAACTCCTGTGGAGGTCCCGATGAGCCATCGCCAGATTCTCGAACAACGCCCCGGCCAGCCCGCGTCCGACGGAGCCGGAGTCAACCTGACCCGTGTCTTCGCCGAGCAGGGCGTGCCGCGCTTCGACCCCTTCCTGATGCTCGACGAGTTCGGCTCGGCCAATCCGGACGATTATGTCGCGGGCTTCCCGGCGCACCCCCACCGCGGCTTCGAGACCATCACTTACATGATCGAAGGGCGCATGCGCCATGAGGATCACCTCGGCAACAGCGGCCTGCTGCAGAACGGCGGCGTGCAGTGGATGACCGCCGCGCGCGGCATAGTCCACAGCGAGATGCCGGAACAGGAGGAAGGCGTGATGCGCGGCTTCCAGATCTGGCTCAACCTGCCGGCCAAGGACAAGATGGGCGACCCCGGCTACCGCGACTTCGACCCGGCGGAGATTCCCCGCGCGGTCACCGCCCGGGGCGTGGAAGCGCTGGTGATCGCCGGCCGCTTCGACGACGGCCAGTTGGCCCGCGACGGCGCCGTGCAGCGCCCGCATACCGAGCCGCATATCTTCGACCTGCAGCTGCCCGCCGGCAGCCAGGTGGCGCCGCGCCTGGCCGATGGCCTGCGGGCGATGCTCTACGTCTACGAAGGCGAGCTGCAGGTGAATGGCAGCGCCATCGGCAAGGGCCGGCTGGTACGGCTGTCCGAGCAGGGCGCGCTGGAGCTGGCCAGCGCGGGTGGCGCCAAGGTCCTGCTGCTGGCCGGACGCCCGCTGGGCGAGCCGATAGTCCAGTACGGCCCCTTCGTGATGAACAGCCGCGAGGAAATCGAGCAGGCGCTGCGGGACTACCGCGACGGCCGCTTCGGCGTCTAGTCGCTCGCTAGAGGGCAGGAATGGTCTGGGGATGCACGGGCGCCGTCTCCAGGCCGAGGAAGGCCTGCAGCTCGCCGCGCTTGGCCATGGCGTCCTGGTAGCCCAGCTCGATCAGCTCGCTGCAATAGCCCGGTTCGAACAACAGGTAGCTGAGCACCCCCG
This sequence comes from Pseudomonas sp. BN102, assembly GCF_029871245.1. Taxonomy (GTDB): domain Bacteria; phylum Pseudomonadota; class Gammaproteobacteria; order Pseudomonadales; family Pseudomonadaceae; genus Metapseudomonas. The sequence goes on from NZ_SSON01000068.1 coordinate 123,778, forward strand.
CCCCGCTCGCCCGGGTCGCGCCCGGTCCGCGCAGGAAGGTGCGGATGGCGCGGGGCATCTCGCGTCTATGGCGCGCCGCGATCTCATCCAGGGGCCGGCTCGGCGAAATCACCAGCACCTCCACCTGTTCCGAACTGAGGTTGTGCGGCCGTGACTCGGGCGGGATGCCCCGGCTCATACGGTTGATCCGCTCCAGCAACTCGATATCGCTTTCCAGGTTGTCGATGAAGGTGCTGTTCAGCAGGTGTCCGCCGATCTGCGCCAAGGTCGGCGGCCGACCGGCATGGGGCCTGGCCTCCTCCGGATTCGGATTCATGCCGAGCGGGTTGCCGCTCACCCCCACCACCAGCACCCGGCTGGCTCCCAGGTGCAGCGCCGGGCTGATGGGCGCCGTCTGGCGCACCGCACCGTCACCGAAGTATTCACGCCCCAGGCGTACCGCCGGGAACAGCAGGGGAATCGCCGCGCTGGCCATCAGGTGCTCTACGCCCAGGCGGGTCGGCACGCCGACACGGCGGTGGCGATACCAGGGGTCGATGGCGGCGCGCCCCTGGTAGAAGGTCACCGCCTGGCCGGAGTCGTAACCAAAGGCGGTCACCGCCACGGCGCGGAGCTGGCGAGTACGCACGGCCGCGGAGATACCGGAGAAATCCAGCTCACGCTTCAGCAGCTCGCGCAGGGGCGAATTGTCCAGCAGCGCCGCCGGGATATCTCGGCCGAGACCCAGCAGGCTGTGGCCGAAGAAACGCGAACTCTGGTGCAACACACCGGACCAGTCGCTGCGGTAGATCTGCCCGCAGTGGAAGCCCTGCCACACGCTGTTCAGGCGGCGGATGGCCTGGCTGAAGTGCAATGCGCCGCAGGCCAGGCCGACGGCGTTGACCGCACCGGCGGACGTGCCCACGATCACCGGAAAAGGGTTGCAGGCGGCGTCCGGCAGCAGGTCGGCGATGGCGCCCAGCACGCCTACCTGGTAGGCCGCCCGCGAACCACCACCGGAGAGGATCAGCCCGGTCACGGGCTTCTTGGCGGTGTCGCTTGCATCCATGGACTGCTCTCCGGGCGATCTATTCCGAGTATAGGGTTCAGTAGACCTTGGGCGCGCCTTCCGGGCGGGTCTTGAAGCGCCGGTGGGCCCAGAGGTACTGCTCGGGGCACTGGCGCACCGAGCTTTCCACCCACTGGTTGATGCGCAGGCAGTCGGCCTCCTCGCTCTCGCCGGGGAAGTCGGTCAACGGCGGGTGGACCACCAGCCGGTAGCCGGAGCCATCCTCCAGGCGGCGCTGGGTGAAGGGCAGCACCTGGGCACGGCCGAGACGGGCGAACTTGGTGGTAGCGGTGACTGTCGCGGCCTCGATGCCGAACAGCGGCGCGAACAGGCTTTGCTTCCGGCCATAGTCCTGGTCCGGCGCGTACCAGATGGCGCGGCCGGCGCGCAGCACCTTGAGCATGGCGCGCACGTCCTCGCGCTCGATGGCGGTGGCGTCCAGGTTGTGGCGCTCGCGGCCACGGCGCTGGATGAAATCGAACAGCGGATTCTTGTGCTCGCGGTACATGCCGTCGATCGTGTGCTCCTGGCCGAGCAGCGCGGCGCCTATCTCCAGGGTGGTGAAGTGCAGGGCCATGAGGATCACCCCCTGCCCTTGCGCCTGGGCGTTCTGCAGGTGCTCCAGCCCCTCTATGTGGGACAGGCGGGCCAGGCGCTCCTTGGGCCACCACCAGCTCATGGCCATCTCGAAGAAGGCGATACCGGTAGAGGCGAAGTTCTCCCGCAGCAACCGCTCGCGTTCGGCCCGGGACAATTCCGGAAAGCACAGCTCAAGGTTGCGCCGGGCGATCTTCCGCCGCGAACCGGCGACCCGAAGCATCAGCGCCCCCAGTACACGCCCAAGGCCGAGTTGCACCCGATAGGGCAGCAAGGTGATCAGCCAGAGCAGGCCCAGGCCCAGCCACAGCGCCCAGAAGCGCGGGTGGAAGAACATTGGGCGAAATTGAGGTCTATCCATCTCTGAATCCGCTTGAGCGAGAAAACCGCGCATTCTACTCGAAATGCGCCAACCCCTCCGGCTTGCTAGCGCCGGGCGATCTCGCTATAAGTCCTCGCCATTCACGATTGCAGGCAGACCATGAGCCAAGCTGACCTTCTCGACCAAGACCCCGTGTTCCAGCTCAAGGGCAGCATGCTCGCCATCACCGTGATGGAACTGGCGCACTACGACCTCGAACGCCTCGACCGGCAGCTGGACGAAAAAGTCGCCCAGGCGCCAAACTTTTTCCAGAACACACCGTTGGTCATGGCGCTGGACAAACTGCCGGACGGCGATCCCGGTCTCGACCTCCCCGCCCTGCTGGACATCTGCCGCCGCCATGGCCTGCGCACGCTGGCCATCCGCGCCAACCGCGCGGAGCACATAGCCGCCGCCGACGCCCTGGACATCCCCGTGCTGCCGCCCTCCGGCGCCCGCGAACGGCCGATCGACCCGGTGGAACCGGCGAAGAAGCCCGTCGAAAAGCCGGTGGAACCGCCGGAACCCAAGGTGCAACCGACCAAAGTCATCACCACCCCGGTGCGCGGCGGCCAACAGGTCTATGCTCCTGGCGGCGACCTGGTGGTGCTGGCCGCAGTCAGCCCCGGCGCGGAACTTCTCGCCGACGGCAATATCCATGTGTACGGTCCCATGCGCGGCCGTGCCCTGGCCGGCATCAAGGGCGACACCAAGGCGCGGATATTCTGCCGCCAACTGGCCGCCGAGCTGGTCTCGGTGGCCGGGCAATACAAGGTTGCCGACGATCTGCGGCGCGACCCGCTCTGGGGTCAGCAGGTACAAGTCAGCCTGTCGGGTGATGTGTTGAACATCACCCGTCTTTAACGGATACTGCCGCGAAATTTCAGGGAACTGAAAGGGAAGACGGACGGCTCGGATGAGCTGATAACTTCCCGATTTTCTTATCATTTGGGGTGAATCACCTTGGCCAAGATCCTCGTTGTTACGTCCGGCAAGGGTGGAGTGGGCAAAACCACCACCAGCGCCGCCCTCGGTACCGGTCTCGCACTGCGCGGTCACAAGACCGTCATCGTCGACTTCGACGTCGGCCTGCGTAACCTGGACCTGATCATGGGTTGCGAGCGCCGTGTGGTGTATGACTTCGTCAACGTCATCAATGGCGAAGCGTCCCTCACCCAGGCCCTGATCAAGGACAAGCGCCTTGAAAACCTCTACGTGCTGGCCGCCAGCCAGACCCGCGACAAGGACGCCCTGACCCTCGAAGGCGTCGGCAAGGTCATCGCCGAGCTCTCCCAGAACTTCGAATACGTGGTCTGCGACTCGCCGGCCGGTATCGAGAAGGGCGCCCACCTGGCCATGTACTACGCCGATGAAGCGATAGTCGTGACCAACCCGGAAGTTTCCTCCGTGCGTGACTCGGACCGCATGCTCGGCCTGCTGGCCAGCAAGTCGCGCCGCGCCGAAAAGGGCGAGGATCCGATCAAGGAACGCCTGCTGCTGACCCGCTACAACCCGGAGCGCGTGACCAAGGGCGAAATGCTCGGGGTCGAAGACGTCGAGGAAATCCTCGCCATCAACCTGCTCGGTGTCATTCCGGAATCCCAGGCGGTGCTCAAGGCCTCCAACCAGGGCATTCCGGTCATCCTCGACGACCAGAGCGACGCCGGCCAGGCGTACAGCGATGCCGTCGATCGTCTGCTCGGCAAGGAACTGCCCCACCGCTTCCTCGACGTGCAGAAGAAAGGACTCTTACAACGCCTGTTCGGAGGCCGTGAATGAACATTTTCGACTTCTTTCGCGAGCGGAAGAAGCAGAACAGCGCTTCGATCGCTAAGGAACGACTCCAGATCATCGTCGCCCACGAACGTGGTCAACGCAGCCAGCCGGACTACCTGCCGGCCCTGCAGAAGGAACTGGTGGACGTGATTCGCAAGTATGTCGACATCGACCAGGAGCAGGTCCAGGTCTTGCTGGAGGATCAGGGCAACTGCTCGATCCTCGAGTTGAACATTACCCTGCCCGATCGTTGATCGACGCAGTTGTGCAATGACGGCGGCCTTGGCCGCCGTCGGCGTTTCCGGAACCCCAATGCCGCTTTCCCAGATCGAATTCATTCATCAGGACGACGCCCTGCTGGTGGTCAACAAGCCCACCCTGTTGTTGTCCGTGCCCGGCCGCGCCGAGGACAACAAGGACTGCCTCATCACCCGCCTGCAGGAGAACGGTTACCCGGAGGCGCGCATCGTCCACCGGCTGGACTGGGAAACCTCCGGTCTGATCGTCCTGGCTCGCGACGCCGACAGTCACCGCGAACTGTCCCGCCAGTTCCACGACCGCGAGACCGAGAAGGCCTACACCGCCCTCTGCTGGGGCGAGCCGGAACTGGACAGCGGCCGCATCGAACTGCCGCTGCGCTACGACCCGCCGACCAAGCCGCGCCATGTGGTGGACTTCGAGCAGGGCCGCCATGCCCTGACGTTCTGGCGCGTGATCGAGCGTTGCGGCCACTACAGCCGGGTCGAGCTGACCCCCATCACCGGCCGCTCGCACCAGCTCCGCGTGCACATGCTGTCCATCGGCCATCCGCTGCTGGGCGACCGCCTGTACGCCAACCCAGAGGCCCTGGCTGCCCACGACCGCCTCTGCCTGCATGCGAGTCTGCTCTGCCTGAGCCATCCTCAGACGGGCGAGCGCCTGCGATTCGAGTGCCCGGCGCCGTTCTGACCTAGGCTCAAGGAAAAGCCGCTTAGTGTCATTTCGGGGAAATCATGAGCTTTACCGATTTCTATAACGCCACCGAGGGGCAACCCGCCCGCTTCACCCTGCTCACCGCCCTGGAGCTCTGGGACGGACCGCCCGGCCATGCGCTGGACCTGGGCTGCGGCGCGGGCCGCGACACCCTCGAACTGCTCCGGCGCGGCTGGCGGGTGCTGGCCGTGGATGCCGAACCCGAAGCCCTGGCCCGCCTCGAGGCCCAGCTCGACGAGGAGAAGCGCCTGCGGCTGCAAAGCCGCTGCTGCCGCTTCGAATCCATACCCCTGCCGCCGGCCAACCTGGTCAACTCCAGCTTTGCCCTGCCGCTCTGCCCACCCGCGGCCTTTCCCGGCCTGTGGCAGGCCATCTGCACCTCGCTGCCCGCTGGCGGCCTGTTCGCCGGCCACCTGCTCGGCGAACGGGACGACTGGGCCGACAACGGCATCACCATCCTGCGCCGCGCGCAACTGGAGGAACTGCTGTCCGGCTGGGAGGTGCTGATGCTGGAGGAGAAGGAAGAAGATGGCGTCACCGCCAAAGGCCGCAACAAGCACTGGCACCTGTTCTCCGTAGTGGCGCGGCGCATGGGCTAACCCCCATGTAGGAGCGAGCCTGCTCGCGAAGGATGGTGCGCGGCGTTCGCGAGCAAGCTCGCTCCTACGGCGGCTCCGGCCCCGACTATCGGCCCAGCAGCGAAAATTCACCGCCGCTCGCCCTCCTACTCCCCAAGCCCGATGGGATAAACTCCCGGCCACTGCTGTCCGGAGTCCCCCAATGCGCGAAGAGTTGAACCAGGGCCTGATCGATTTTCTCAAGGCCTCGCCCACCCCCTTCCACGCCACCCGCAGCCTGGCCAAGCGCCTGGAGGCTGCCGGTTATGTGCGCCTCGATGAACGCGAGGCCTGGCGAATCGAAAGCGGCGGGCGTTACTACGTCACCCGCAATGACTCCTCCATAGTCGCCATCAAGCTGGGCAAGCGCCCGGTACTGGAAGGCGGCCTGCGCCTGGTCGGCGCCCACACCGACAGCCCCTGCCTGCGCGTCAAGCCGAATCCCGAGCTACACAAGCAGGGTTTCTGGCAACTGGGCGTGGAAGTCTACGGCGGCGCCCTGCTGGCGCCCTGGTTCGACCGCGACCTGTCCCTGGCCGGCCGCGTCACCTACCGCGCCGCAGGCATGGTGGAAAGCCAGCTGGTGGACTTCCAGGCGCCCATCGCCGTGATCCCCAACCTGGCCATCCACCTCAACCGCGAAGCCAACCAGGGCTGGGCCATCAACGCCCAGACCGAGCTGCCACCCATCCTGGCGCAGCTGGCCGCCGGCGAGGCCCGCGACTTCCGCGACCTGCTGGCCGAGCAACTGACCCTTGAACACGGCGTGGTCGCCGATGCGGTGCTGGACTACGAACTGAGCTTCTACGACACGCAGAGCGCCGCAGTGATCGGCCTGGGCGGCGACTTCATCGCCGGTGCGCGCCTGGACAACCTGCTGTCCTGCTACGCCGGCCTGCAAGCGCTGCTGGCCGCCGAGGCCGACGAGAGCTGCGTGCTGGTCTGCACCGACCACGAAGAAGTGGGCTCCTGCTCCGCCTGTGGCGCCGACGGCCCGATGCTGGAGCAGATCCTGCGCCGCGTGCTGCCCGAAGGCGACGCCTTCGCCCGCGTCATCCAGCGCTCGCTGCTGGTTTCTGCCGACAACGCCCATGGCGTGCACCCCAACTACGCCGACAAGCACGACGGCAACCACGGCCCGAAACTCAACGCAGGCCCGGTGATCAAGGTCAACAGCAACCAGCGCTACGCCACCAGCAGCGAAACCGCCGGTTTCTTCCGGCACCTCTGCCTGGAAAACGAAGTACCGGTGCAAAGCTTCGTGACCCGCAGCGACATGGGTTGCGGCTCCACCATCGGCCCCATCACCGCGAGCCAGCTGGGGGTGCGCACCGTGGATATCGGCCTGCCCACCTTCGCCATGCACTCCATCCGGGAACTGGCCGGCAGCCACGACCTGGCGCATCTGGTGAAGGTGCTGGCCGCCTTCTACTCCAGCCACGACCTGCCCTGACCCACTCAACCCGAACAGGTAAGCCCGCATGCTCAGCCACATCCGCAACAGCCTGGAGGAAGCCAGGACCGCCCTGGACAACTTCATCGCCAACGAGCAAGCGCTGAAAAGCATCGAGCATGCGGCGCAACTCCTGGTCGAGAGCTTCGAGAACAAGGGCAAGGCCTTTTCCTGCGGCAACGGCGGCTCCATGTGCGACGCCATGCACTTCGCCGAGGAGCTGACCGGCCGCTACCGCAAGAATCGCCCCGGCGTCGCCGCCATCTCCATCAGCGATGCCAGCCATATCAGCTGCGTCGCCAATGACTTCGGCTACGACCATATTTTCTCCCGTTACATCGAATCCCATGGCCGTCCAGGGGACGTGCTGCTTGCCTTCAGCACCAGCGGCAAGAGCCCCAACGTGATCAAGGCCGCCGAAGCCGCCCGCGCCCTCGGCGTGAAAGTGGTGGCCCTCACCGGCAAGCCGGGTTCTGCCCTGGAAGCCCTGGCCGACGTGTGCATCTGCGCTCCCGGCGGCGACTTCGCCGACCGCGTGCAGGAGCTGCACATCAAGGTCGTGCATATCCTCATCGAGTTGGTCGAGCGCAAGCTGGCGCCGGAGAACTACGCCTGACGGCATGCCGTCGTAGGTTGGGCTGAGCGCAGCGAAGCCCAACATCCCGCTCCCTCCAGCTTCGTTGGGCTTCGCGTAGCTCAGCCACAACCTACGAGAATCCCCGCCCCGCTCCCAAAGGAAGAGGGGAGCAAAGCGACCTACTCCGGCACCTCCACGCTCACATGGATCGCATCGTGCCGCCAGAACTCCAGGTCGCAATCGATCAACCGGCCGTGCTGGTCGCGGTTGATACGGGTAACGCGCAGCGCCGGGCTGCCCGCTGAGACCTTCAGCGGCGCCGCCGCCTCCGGGTGCAACGCGGTGGGCACCATGTCGAAGCGCACCCGGCCATAGCGGATGCCGTACTCGCTGGCATAGAGCTCAGTGAGCGAACGGGTCAGGTCGAAGTCGATGATGCCGGGGAAGTACGCCGGGTTCAGGTAGTGCTCCACATAGAGCACCAGGCGCCCGTCCACGCGACGGGCACGGCGGATCTGGTAGACGCTGGACAGCGCCGGCAGCTCCAGCAGTTCGCAGATTTCCACGTTCGCCGGAATCAGCCTCGCCCCCAGCACCTCGGTGGCGGGCACCCTGCCCTGCTCGGCGACCATGGCATGGAAGTGACTGCGCACCAGCGGGTTGTAGGCGAGCCTCGGCGGCGAGACGAACCAGCCCCGGCGCTCCTCGCGGTAGATCAGCCCCTGGGCCTCCAGCTGCCCCAGCGCCTCGCGCAGGGTGATGCGGGTGGTTGCGAACAGTTCGCTCAGCTTGCGCTCGGCCGGTAACTTGCTGCCGTGGGGCAGCAGGCCGTGCGCGATCTGCTCCTGCAAGGCATTGCAGATGGCGGTCAGGGTGCGGGGCGCCTCGTCGCGCATCGAAAGACTCCAATCTGGAATAGACCAGCACCACCTGGGTGCGTCATGGCCGGGTTTGCCGGCCATCCTAGGCAGCCTAGATGACTGTGGGATGACAGTCAGGCACGCCTGCATGCGCCATGCCATCGCCAATAGCGACAGCCTCCCGAATCAGCCACTTAGCCATGGTCTACGCTTTTCAGGCGTCTGCCGCTGCCGGACCTGGTGGGGACCCTGAAATCAAACCGTCATCCAAGGCTTTTAGATTTGGCCTGGGTCTTGCTGATCTAGACCAACCTCCAAACCTGCTAAGGAGCTTCACATGAAACGCCTGTTGCTGGCTTCACTGATGGGAACGGCCATCGCCCTGGGAACCCAGGCCATGGCAAGCGACGCAGATCTGAAGAGTCTCGAACAAGCCGCCCGCAAGGAGGGCGCGGTGAACAGCGTGGGCATGCCCGACAGCTGGGCCAACTGGAAGGACACTTGGGTCGACCTCGGGAAACTGTACGGCCTCAAGCATGTCGACACCGACATGAGCTCGGCCCAGGAAATCGCCAAGTTCGCCGCCGAGAAGGACAACGCCACCGCCGACATCGGCGACGTCGGCGCGGCCTTCGGCCCCATCGCCGTGCAGCAGGGCGTAACCCAGCCCTACAAGCCCAGCACCTGGTCGCAGATCCCCGATTGGGCCAAGGATGCGGACGGCCACTGGATGCTGGCCTATACCGGCTCCATCGCCTTCATCGTCAACAAGCAGTTGGTGAAGGAAGCGCCCAAGTCCTGGGCCGACCTGAAGACCGGCAAGTACAAGGTTTCCATCGGTGACGTCAGCGCCGCCGCCCAGGCGGTCAACGGCGTGCTGGCGGCGGCCATTGCCAACGGCGGCAACGAGAAGAACATCCAGCCGGGTCTGGACTTCTTCGCCGAGATCGCCAAACAGGGACGCCTATCGTTGTCCAACCCGACCATCCAGACCCTGGAGAAGGGCGAAGTGGAAGTGGGTATCGTCTGGGACTTCAACGGCCTCTCCTATCGCGATCAGATCGACCCCAGCCGTTTCGACGTGCTGATTCCCTCCGACGGCTCGGTGATCTCCGGCTATACCACCATCATCAACAAGTACGCGAAGAACCCCAACGCCGCCAAGCTGGCCCGCGAGTACATCCTCAGCGACGCCGGCCAGATCAACCTGGCCAAGGGCAACGCCCGGCCGATCCGCGCCGAGCACCTGACCCTGCCGGCCGAGGTCAAGGCCAAGCTGCTGCCCAATGAGCAGTACGCCAAGGTCCAGCCGATCAAGGACGCCAAGGCCTGGGAGGAAACCTCGAAAGCCCTGCCACAGCAGTGGCAAGAACACGTGATCATCGAGATGGAATGATGAAGCGCCAAGTCATCCTCGTTCTGCTGGATGGCCTGAACTACGAGGTAGCCCGGCTTGCGCTGGGCCACCTGCAGGCCTACTGCGGGGCCGGCCGGGCCGCCCTGTACAAGCTCGAATGCGAGCTGCCGGCGCTGTCCCGCCCGCTCTACGAATGCATACTCACCGGCGTGCCGCCGATCGAGAGCGGCATCGTCCACAACGATGTCTCGCGCCTCTCCAAGGAGCGCAGCATCTTTCACTACGCCAGCACCGCCGGGCTCAAGACCGCAGCGGCCGCCTATCACTGGGTCAGCGAGCTCTACAACCGCTCGCCCTTCGACGCCGCCCGCGACCGCCACACCAACGCGCCGGAGCTGCCGATCCAGCACGGCCACTTCTACTACGCCGACCACTACCCGGATTCCCACCTCTTCGCCGACGCCGAGAGCCTGCGCGTGCGCCACAGCCCGGATTTGCTCCTGGTGCATCCGATGAACATCGACGACGCCGGCCACAAGCACGGCCTGAATTCGCCCCAGTACCGCAACAGCGCACGGAGCGCCGACATTCTCCTGGCCGAGTACCTGCAGCGCTGGCTGGACGCCGGCTACCAGGTGCTGGTGACCGCCGACCACGGCATGAATGAAGACCGCTCCCACAACGGCCTGCTGGCCGAGGAGCGCGAGGTGCCGCTGTTCGTATTGGGGGATGCCTTCAGTCTGGATTGCAGCGCGCAACCCAAGCAGACCGAACTCTGCGGCACCGTCTGCGAGCTGCTCGGGGTGCCTCACGACAAGACGTTCTGCCGGGAGCTGCTGAAGTGAATTCCGCCAATCGGGGCAAGTGGCTGGCGCTGCTCTGCTTGCTGCCCTTCGCCCTGTTCTTCATCGCCTTCCAGATCGCCCCGCTGGCCTGGGTGGCGATCCACAGCCTGAATACGCCGGATGGCTGGGGCCTGGGCAATTTCGCCAAGGCGTTCAGTTCGAAGTTCTACCTGCAGGCCATGAAGCACAGCCTGCAGATCGCCTTCTGGTCGAGCCTGTTCGGCATCGTCATCGCGGTGCTCGGCAGCTACTCGCTGCGCCAGGTGGATTCGAAGCTGCGCGACTTCGTCATGGCCTTTTCCAACATGACCAGCAACTTCGCCGGCGTGCCCCTGGCCTTCGCCTTCATCATCCTGCTCGGCTTCAACGGCACCCTGACCATCCTGCTCAAGCAGTCCGGCCTGATCGAGGATTTCAACCTTTACTCCAAGACCGGGCTGATCGTGCTCTACACCTATTTCCAGATTCCCCTCGGGGTGCTGCTGCTCTACCCGGCCTTCGACGCCCTGCGCGAGGACTGGCGCGAGTCCGCCGAGCTGCTCGGCGCCGGCACCTGGCAATACTGGCGACACATCGGCCTGCCGGTGCTGACCCCGGCCCTGCTGGGCACCTTCGTCATCCTGCTGGCCAACGCCCTGGGCGCCTACGCCACCGTCTACGCCCTGACCACCGGCAACTTCAACGTACTGACCATTCGCGTGGCCGCCATGGTCGCCGGCGACATCGCCCTCAACCCCAACCTGGCCAGCGCCCTGGCGATGATCCTGGTGGGCCTGATGGCATTGATCACGGTGGTGCATCAGTGGCTGTTGAAGAGGAGCTACCATGTCGCGCGCTGAAGCCAAGGCCGGCGGCCTCTACCACCGCATGGTGGTCTGGCTGCTGTTCCTGATCCTGCTGCTGCCGTTGGCCGGCACCCTGCTCTACTCGCTGTCAACCAGCTGGTCGGCGACCATCCTGCCGGACGGCCTGACCTTCAAGTGGTACCTGGCGCTGTGGAGCGATACACGCTTCCTCACCGCCTTCGGCCAGTCGCTGCTGGTGTGCTTCGGTGCCCTGGTGCTGTCGGTGGTGCTGATCCTGCCGCTGCTGTTCGTGGTGAACTACCACTTCCCGAAACTCGACGGCCTGATGAACATCCTCATCCTGCTGCCCTTCGCGGTGCCGCCGGTGGTGTCCTCGGTGGGGCTGCTGCAGATCTATGGCTCAGGGCCGCTGGCCATGGTGGGCACGCCCTGGATCCTGATCGGCTGCTTCTTCACCATCGCCCTGCCCTTCATGTACCGCGCCATCACCAACAACCTGCAGGCGATCAACCTGCGCGACCTGATGGACGCCGCCCAGCTGCTCGGCGCCAGCAGCTGGAAAGCGGCCTTCATGGTGGTCTTGCCCAACCTGCGCAAGGGGCTGATGGTGTCGCTGTTCCTGTCGTTCTCCTTCCTCTTCGGCGAGTTCGTCTTCGCCAACCTGCTGGTGGGCACCCGCTACGAGACCCTGCAGGTCTACCTGAACAACATGCGCAACAGCAGCGGCCACTTCAACAGCGCCCTGGTGATCTCCTACTTCTTCTTCGTATTGCTGTTCACCTGGGCAGCCAACCGTCTGAACAAGGACAAGGCATGAGTTTCCTCTCCATCCGCGGCCTGCACAAAAGCTATGGCCAGACCGCCATCTTCAGCGACATCCACTGCGAGATCGGCAAGGGCGAATTCGTCACCCTGCTCGGCCCCTCCGGCTGCGGCAAGTCCACCCTACTGCGCTGCATCGCCGGCCTGACCGAGGTCAATGGCGGGCAGATCCTGCTGGATGGCCAGGACCTGGTGCCGCTGTCACCGCAGAAACGCGGCATCGGCATGGTGTTCCAGAGCTACGCGCTGTTCCCCAACATGACGGTGCAGCAGAACGTCGCCTTCGGCCTGCGTATGCAGAAGGTTTCGGCCGATGACAGCCGCCGCCGGGTCAAGGACGTCCTGGCCATGGTGGAACTGCAGGACTTCGCCGGGCGCTACCCGCACCAGCTCTCCGGCGGCCAGTGCCAGCGCGTGGCCCTGGCCCGCTCGCTGGTCACCCGCCCGCGCCTGCTGCTGCTCGACGAGCCGCTGTCAGCGCTGGACGCGCGCATCCGCAAGCACCTGCGCGAGCAGATCCGCCACATCCAGCAGGAGCTGGGCCTGACCACCATCTTCGTCACCCACGACCAGGAGGAAGCCCTGACCCTGTCCGACCGCATCTTCCTAATGAACGCCGGGCGCATCGTCCAGAGCGGCGACGCGGAAACCCTCTACACGGCCCCTGTGGACGCCTTTGCCGCCGGCTTCATCGGCAACTACAACCTGCTCGACGCCGAGAGCGCCAGCCGCCTGCTGGAACGCCCGGTGAACGGCCGCATCGCCATCCGCCCGGAGGCCATTGCCTTGAGCCATGACGGCGGCATCGAGGCCGAGGTGCGCAGCCACAGCCTGCTGGGCAACGTGGTGCGCTACCGGGTCGAGGCCCGCGGCGTCGAACTGGTGGTGGACGTCCTCAACCGCTCCGCCGAAGATCTGCACCGCAAAGGCCAACGCATTGGCCTGCGCATAGATGATCATGCAATCCGGGAGGTGGCCTGATGGCCCTGGCAATCTTCGACCTTGACGACACCCTGATAGACGGCGACTGCGCCAGCCTGTGGAGCACACACATGGCCGTGCTGGGTTGGGTCGATGGGGAGTCCTTCATCAGCAAGGACCACGAACTCATGGCGCTCTACGCCGAAGGCAAGCTGGCGATGGAGGACTACATGGCCTTCAGCCTGTCGCCGCTGGTGGGGCGCACCGCCGAGGAAGTGGACTTCGTCGTCGGGCCCTTCGTCGAGGACGTCATCGAACCCCTGATCCACTCCGATGCCATGCGCTGCCTGGCGCAACACCGCGCCGCCGGCGACCGCATCCTGATCATCTCCGCCTCGGCGCACTTCCTGGTCAGCGCCATCGCCGAGCGCCTGGGCGTGGAGGAAGTGTTGGCCATCGACCTGGACGAACAGCACGATTGCTACAGCGGCCGCACCCGCGGTGTGCTCACCTACCGCGAAGGCAAGGTTACCCGGCTGAATGCCTGGCTGCAGGAGCAGAACGAAAGCCTCGAGGGCGCCTACTTCTACTCCGATTCACGCAACGACCTGCCCCTGCTGTCGCAAGTGGCCAACCCCCATGTGGTCAACCCCGACCCGGCGCTGCGCGCCCATGCCGAAGAATCCGGCTGGCCGATCCTCGGCTGGCGCTGAGGCCCGCAAGCGTAGGTTGTGGCTGAGCCATGCGAAGCCCAACAGGGGAGGCACCCGTGAATCGTTGGGCTTCGCTGCGCTCAGCCCAACCTACAAGAGCCATCGGCCCTGGCACTTCCCTGTAGGGGCGAATTCATTCGCCAAGCCGGCCGCAGGCCTGCCCAAAGGCCCTTACAACAAGGTCAGGGTGTAGCTCAGGATCAGCCGGTTCTCGTCCTGGTCGCGCGCCACGTCGCTGCGCAGCGCCGCGTTGCGCCAGGAGACGCCCAGGCCCTTCAGCGGGCCGCCCTGCAGCACGTAGTCGAGGCGCAAATCGCGCTCCCACTCGCCCTGGTCATCGCCCTGGGTCTCGATGTTCGTCCCCTTGAGGTAGGTCGCCTGGGCCTTCAGCCCCGGCACGCCGAGCTTGGCGAAGTCGAAGCCGTACTCGGCCACCCAGGTGCGCTCGCCGGCGCTGAGGAACTTGCCGATCTGGCGGTCGGTGATCAGGTAGGCGGTGGCGCCGTCGCCCTGGTTGAGGAAGGGGAAGGCGCTGTCGCCGGAGAGCTGCTGGTAGCCCAGGCTCGCCGCGTGGCCGGCCAGGCTGTAGGTGAACAGGGCGCTCCAGGTGCGGTTGTCGACTTCACCGCGGTGCGGGTCGTTGGCCGCCCAGTTGCCGCTGCTGACGAAGCCTTCGCGACGCCCGGCGGCGCTGGCGTTCTGGCCATCCGAATCGCTGTAGAAGTAGCGCAGGTCGGACTTCAACGCGCCCACCGGCAGCGCCCAGGTGTGGGTCAGGCCGAAGAAGTGCTGCTGGTAGAAGTCTTCCAGGTTGCCGTAGTAGTACTGCGCGAGCAGGGCGTCGCTGACCTTGTAGTCGCCGCCGGCGAAGTAGAAGGTGTTGACGAACTGGCCGCTGCGGGCGTTGTTCGCACCGGCGATGGACAGGCCGCGGGCGTCGCTGGAGTTGCGTCCCTTGGCGTGTTCCAGCTGGCCGCCGACCAGGGTCAGCCCGGCGATCTCGTTGGAGGTGACCTGCCCGCCCTCGAAGGTCTGCGGCAGCAGGCGGCCGTCGTTGTAGGTCACCACCGGCAGCTTCGGCAGCAGGGTGCCGAGGCGCGCTTCGGTCTTGGAGAAGCGCAGCTTGCCGGTCACCCCGAGGCTGCCGAAGTCGTCCTTGGCGCGGCCGTCGTTGTCGGTGGGGAACACGGTGCCGCCGTAGTTGGCACTGGTCGGGTTGAAGTGGCGGCCCTTGCCGGAATCCAGCTTGACGCCGAGCAGGCCGAGGGCGTCGACGCCAACGCCGACCGTGCCCGCGGTGAAGCCGGAGGCGTAGTTGAACAGGAAGCCCTGGCCCCACTCCTCCTGCTTGGAGGGCGCGGCGGTGCCTTCGCGGTTGTCCGAGTTGATGTAGAAGTTGCGCAGGGTCAGGCTGGCCTTGCTGTCTTCGAGGAA
>NZ_SSON01000069.1 GCF_029871245.1 Pseudomonas sp. BN102
CGACTGGGGCCTGGGCGAGCTGACCGCCGAGCCTGCTGCCGAGAACATCGACCTCAGCCTGGATGCTCCCCTGGAGCTGGCTATTGCCGAAACGCCGCAGCTGGCCACCGAGAGCGAACTGCTGGTTTCCGACGACAACTGGAGCCTGGGCGAGCTGGAAACCGAGCTGCAGGTCGAAAGCATCGACTTCAGCCTGGATGCGCCGCTGGAGCTGGAGCCCACGCCAGCCCGGGAGCCGGTCGTGCAGCTGAACGACAGCGCAGCGCTGCCGAGCCTCGACCTGACCGAGCTGGAATGCCTGCCGGCCGAGCCTGAGGTGCCGGTTGCCGAAGCAGACGAATTGCTCGACTTCAGCCTCGACGCACCTCTGGAATTCGACGATGGCCAGCCGCTGCCCAGCTTCGACCTGGCCGACCTGGAGGAGCTGCCGCCCGCGCTACCCGGCGACGTTCCCGGCCTGGAGATTCCGCTGGAGACCGCCGAGGCCCTGCCGAGCCTGGATTTCGACGAGCTGGACGCGCTCCCCGGCGCCGAGCCGGTGGCCGAGCTGGAAGCCCTGAACCTGGAAGACCTGCCCGCGCCACTGGAGTGGGACGAAGCCGCCCTGGCCGAACTCGGCCTGCCGGAAGTGGACCTGCCGAGTGCGCCGGTCGAACCGCCGGCGGAAGAGCCCGCTGCCGAGCGTCCGCTGTCCCTGGCCGAAGTCATGGCCGCGCCGGTTCCGGCCTTCAATCCGCCGGCACGCGAAGTGCCGCCCAGCCTGCTGCCGCCGCCTGCCGATGAAGAGCCGGTGGATGACGAATTGCAGGAAGTCTTCATCGAAGAAGCCGGCGAAGTGCAGGAGACCTTGGCCGAATATCTGCCGCGTTGGCATGCCGACGGCAACGACCGCGAAGCCCTGGGTGAAGTGCGCCGGGCCTTCCATACCCTCAAGGGCAGCGGCCGCATGGTCCGCGCCCTGGTCATCGGCGAGCTCAGCTGGTCGGTGGAAAACCTGCTCAACCGCGTGCTGGATCGCAGCATCGAAGTCGACGAGACGGTGCACCAGGTGGTCCGCGACGTGGTCGCGCTGCTGCCGGCCCTGGTCGAGGAGTACGCCGCCAAGGCCCAGCGCCAGCGCGACGACGTCGACCTGCTGGCCGCCACCGCCCATGCCCTGGCCAAGGGGCACATCCTCCCAAAATCTGAAGCCCCGGGTTCAGAACAGGCCATTGAGCCCGTGGGCGAGCCGCAAGCCCCCGTCATCACTGAGTCCGGCGAAGCGCTGGACCCTCAGTTGCTGGAGATCTTCCGCAACGAGGCGGAACTGCACCTGGAAACCCTCGCCGGCTTCGTCAAAGCCTGCGACCAGGAACTGCCGCGGGCGGTCAATGACGATCTCCAGCGTGCCTTGCACACCCTCAAGGGCAGCGCGCACATGGCCGGCATACTGCCGATCGCCGAGATTGCCACGCCGCTCGAGAAGCTCGCCAAGGAGTTCAAGACCAACCTCCTCAGCATCGACCTCACCGAGGCCGAGTTGCTGCATGAGGCCCTGGACCTGCTGCGTCAGGGCGTGGCCCAGCTGGAGAGCACCCCGCTCAAGCCCGTCGCCGGCACCGATGAACTCCTGGAGCGCATCCGCCAGCGGCACCAGGATCGCCTGGAGGCCGCCAACGCCGCCCGCCGCGACGACAAGGGCGAGACCCGCGATCCGCTGATGATTTCGCAATTCCTCGCCGAAGGCATGGACATCCTGCTCGACGCCGAGGACCTGCTGCGCCGCTGGCGCGAGCATCCTGCCGAGCGCCAGGAGCTGGGCGCGCTGCTGGAAGAACTGAGTACCCTCGGCCGCGGGGCCGAAATGGCCGAGTTGCCGCAGATCGAAGAGCTCTGCGAAGCCCTGCTGGACGTGTATGGCGCCGTGGACGAAGGCAGCCTGCCGGTCAGCGAGCGCTTCTTCGGCGAGGCCGAGGCCGCCCACGAAGCCCTGATCGGCATGATGGACCAGGTGGCCGCTGCCCTCGAGGTCAGCGCCCAGCCCGAGCGGGCCCAGGCCCTACGTGACCTGCTGCAGGACGCGGTGGACCCGGCGGCCCTGGCGCTGCTGGGGCCGGATGGCGCAGCCGCTCTGGAAATAGACGAACTGGACGCCGACGACCTCGCCGACTGGGCGCCGGCCGAGACCCTGCCGTCGCTGCCGGAACGG
This sequence comes from Pseudomonas sp. BN102, assembly GCF_029871245.1. Classification (GTDB taxonomy): domain Bacteria; phylum Pseudomonadota; class Gammaproteobacteria; order Pseudomonadales; family Pseudomonadaceae; genus Metapseudomonas. The sequence goes on from NZ_SSON01000069.1 coordinate 2,189, forward strand.
GTGGAAGAGCCCCGGGCGCTGCTGGAAGTCGCGCTGCCCGAACTGGCCGCCTTCGACCCTGAGCAGGAGCCGGATAGCCCGACCCTCGATGAGCTGCCGCCGACCCTGGACGAGGAGATGGTCGCCATCTTCCTCGAGGAAGCGGTGGATATCCTCGACAGCGCCGGCAAAGCCCTGGAACGCTGGCTTGGCGAGCCGGACAACAACCCGGCCCTGCTGGCCCTGCAACGAGACCTGCACACCCTCAAGGGCGGTGCGCGCATGGCCGAGATCAGCCCCATAGGCGACCTCGCCCATGAACTCGAGTCCCTCTACGAGGGCCTGGTCGACCGCCGCTACAGCCATTCGCCGCGCCTCGCGGGGCTGCTGCAGACCAGTCATGACTGCCTTGCCGCGCTGCTGGAGCAATTGCAGGCGCGCCGCGCCCTGGCCGACCCGCTGCAGCTGATCCAGGACATTCGCGGCTTCCGCCAGGGCGGCGCGCAGAGCCTGTCAGCGGCCGTAGTGCAGCCGTTCCCCGCACTGGACGAGGACGATGACGCCCCCTTCGACCTCGACGCTCCCTTGGCGGCCGCCAATGACGCGTCGACGGACGAGGACGAGGCGCCCGAGCCCGTCGTTGCGGAGCGCTTCGCCGAAGTGCCCCTGGGCGAGCGGCTGGAAATGCGTGCCGCCGAAGAACCGTCCGCCTATGCCGCCCCCGAGTCCCAGGTCTTCGACAGCAGCCAGGACCCGGAACTGGTGGAAATCTTCCTCGAGGAAGGTTTCGATATTCTCGATAGCGCCGGCGCAGCCCTGCAGCGCTGGACCGAAGACCCGGACAACAGTCTCGAAGTCGAGGCCCTGCAGCGCGACCTGCACACCCTCAAGGGGGGCGCACGGATGGCCGAAATCGGCCCCATCGGCGACCTTTCCCACGAACTGGAATTCCTCTACGAAGGCCTCTGCGGTGGCCGCCTGCGCGCCAGTCCGGCGCTGTTCGGGCTGCTCCAGGCCTGCCAGGACCGTCTCAGCGAGATGCTCGAAGCGGTGCGTGCGCGTCGCCCATTGCCGGACGGCCAGGTGCTGATCGAGGCCATCCAGCGCTGGCGCGCCAATCCCGACGAACAGTTGAGCATGCCCAGCAGCGTGCACCTGCAGCCGGTCGCTGAGGATGACCTGGATGCCGTCGCCGAGGCGGACATCCTCGACATCTTCCTCGAGGAAGCCGACGACCTGCTGGAGGCCATGGAAACCGCCATCGGCCGCTGGGAGGAGGCGCGCGAGGAAGGCGCCCATATCGACGACCTGCTGCGCGTGCTGCACACCCTCAAGGGCGGTGCGCGACTGGCCGGGCAGAAGCGCCTGGGCAACCTGACCCACGACCTGGAACAACACCTGATCGAGGCCCAGCAACAGGGTGCGCCTTGGCCGGAAAGCCTGTTCCTCGATGTGCAGTCCGGCTACGAAGGCCTGCAGGCCGAGCTGGACGAACTGCGCCAGCAGCTGAACCAGAGCCTCGCCGATGACCTGCCGGCGACCACGCCGAGCCAGCCGGAAACGCCGCAGTTGAGCAGTCCGATCGTGGCCGCCAGCGTGCAGGCCCTGGTGGTCAGCGAAGAGCGCGAGCTGCCCTTCGTCCGCCGCGCCCAGGAAGCCGCCCAGGAGGCCGCCGCACGGCGCGCCCCGCAGGAACTGGTCAAGGTGCCGGCGGAATTGCTGGAAGGCCTGGTCAATCTGGCCGGCGAGACCTCCATCTTCCGTGGCCGCGTCGAGCAGCAGGTCAGCGACTTCAGCTTCACCCTCACCGAGATGGAAGCCACCATCGAGCGGGTGCGTGACCAACTGCGCCGCCTCGACACCGAAACCCAGGCGCAGATCCTCAGCCGTTACCAGGCCGAAGCCGAGCGCGCCGGCTACGAGGACTTCGATCCGCTGGAAATGGACCGCCACTCACAGCTGCAGCAGCTGTCACGGGCGCTCTTCGAATCGGCTTCCGACCTTCTCGACCTCAAGGAAACCCTGGCCGCGCGCAATCGCGACGCCGAGACCCTGCTGCTGCAACAGGCGCGGGTGAACACCGAGCTGCAGGAAGGCCTGATGCGAACCCGCATGGTGCCCTTCGACCGCCTCGTGCCTCGCCTGCGGCGCATCGTCCGGCAGGTGGCCAGCGAGCTGGACAAGCAGGTGGAGTTCGTCGTCGGCAACGCCGAGGGCGAGATGGACCGCACTGTGCTCGAGCGCATGGTGGCACCGTTGGAACACATGCTGCGCAATGCCGTCGACCACGGTGTCGAGCGCGCCGAGGCACGCCGCAGCGCCGGCAAACCGGAGGTTGGCACCATCCGCCTGAACCTCGGCCGCGAGGGCGGCGACATCGTCCTGACCCTGGCCGACGACGGTGCCGGCATCAAGCTCGAAGCCGTGCGCCGCAAGGCCATCGAGCGCGGCATGATGGACGCCGACGCCGACCTTTCGGACCATGAGGTGCTGCAGTTCATCCTCGAGCCGGGCTTCTCCACCGCCGACAAGGTCACGCAGATTTCCGGACGTGGCGTCGGCATGGATGTGGTGCACTCCGAAGTGAAACAGCTCGGCGGCACCATGAGCATCGACTCGACCCCGGGCGAAGGCAGCCGCTTCCTCATCCGCCTGCCCTTCACCGTGTCGGTGAACCGCGCGCTGATGGTGCTCTCCGGCGAGGACCTCTACGCCATCCCGTTGAACACCATCGAAGGCATCGTGCGGGTTTCCCCTTATGAACTGGAAACCTACTACCAGCCGGACGCACCGCGCTTCGAGTACGCCGGGCAGAACTACGAGCTGAAGTACCTGGGCGATCTGCTGGACAACGGCCAGCAGCCCAAGCTGGTAGGCCAGAGCCTGCCGCTGCCGGTGATCCTGGTGCGCTCCAGCGAACACGCCGTGGCCGTGCAGGTGGACGCCCTGTTGGGCTCCCGCGAGATCGTGGTGAAGAGTCTTGGCGCGCAATTCGCCGGGGTCCACGGCATTTCCGGCGCGACCATCCTCGGCGACGGCCGGGTGGTGGTGATCCTCGACCTGCTGGCGACCATCCGTACCCGCCACGCGCACCTGGTGCAGCCGCAGCTGCGTTCGGCCAGCGCCAACCTGCTGCCGACGGAAACGGAGCTGGAGCGCCCGCCGTTGGTGATGGTGGTGGACGACTCGGTGACCGTACGCAAGGTCACCAGCCGTCTGCTGGAGCGCAACGGCATGAACGTACTCACCGCCAAGGACGGGGTGGACGCCATCGCCCTGCTGCAGGAGCAACGGCCGGACATCATGCTGCTGGATATCGAGATGCCGCGCATGGACGGCTTCGAGGTAGCCACCCTGGTCCGCCACGATGAGCGCCTGAAGGACCTGCCGATCATCATGATCACCTCGCGTACCGGCGAGAAACACCGCGAGCGCGCCATGGCCATCGGCGTCAACGACTACCTGGGCAAGCCGTACCAGGAGTCCCTGCTGCTCGAAAGCATCCAGCATCTGGTCAAACGGACATGACAGAGAAGACATCTGCACGCATCGCCGTGCTCGCCGACACCTCGCTGCAGCGCCATGTGCTGCAGCAGGCGCTGACCGGCAATGGTTACCAGGTGGTCCTCAACAGCGACCCGGCCCGCCTCGACGAGGAAGCCCTGGCCGCCTGCGAGGCGGACCTTTGGCTGGTGGACCTGGCGCTGTCCGAGGACTCGCCGCTGGTGGACAACCTGCTGGAGCACGCCAGCGCGCCGGTGCTGTTCGGCGAGGGCCATGCCCCCGAGCGCCATTCCGAGCATTACCCACGCTGGGAGCGGCGCCTGTTCGGCAAGCTCAAGAAGCTGGTAGGCGACCCGGCGGTGGCCGTGGGGCCGAGCCTGGAAACCCTGCTCGCCGAGGCCCAGCGCCCGGCGCGCCTGGAATTGCCCAGGGTGCTGGCCGATACCCCGCTGGTGGCCGGTGAACCGGCGCGCCAGGTCTGGCTGCTGGCGGCCTCCCTGGGTGGCCCGGCGGCGGTGAAGGCGTTCCTCGACGCCCTTCCCGGCGGCCTGCCGATCGGCTTCCTCTACGGCCAGCACATCGATCCCAGTTTCGAAAGCGCATTGCCCCAAGCGGTCGGCCGTCACAGCCAGTGGCACGTCAACCAGGCGCGCCCGGGCGACGCCGTGCGTTGCGGTGAAGTGGTGGTGGTGCCCATCAGCCGCGAGCTGGGCTTCACCGACGATGGCCGCATGCTGGTGGGCGAACGCCCCTGGCCCGAGCCCTACAGCCCTTCCATCGACCAGGCGATGCTCAACCTGGCCCAGCATTTCGGCGCCCAATGCGGCGTGATTGCCTTCAGCGGCATGGGCAGCGACGGCAGCGCCGCGGCGGCCTATGTGCGCCGCCAGGGCGGCCTGATCTGGACTCAGCGTGCCGACAGCTGCGCCTGCCCGAGCATGCCCGACAGCCTGCGCGAAGGCGGCTACAGCAGCTACAGCGGCGATCCGCGCGAACTGGCGGCAAAGCTGGTCGAGCATCTGGCCGCGCAGTGCAGCTAACCCAGGAAACCCCATGAGCCAAGCCGTTACCCCCCAGAACAGCGCCAACAGCCTCACCGGGCTGCTCCTGCCGCTGACCGACCGAACCCTGCTGGTGCCCAACGTGGCCCTGGCCGAACTCATTCCCTACCGCGCACCGCAGGCCACGCCGGGCCTGCCTGCGTGGCTGCTGGGCCAGGTGGCCTGGCGCGACCTGCGCCTGCCGCTGCTGTCCTTCGAGGCTGCGGCCGGTGGTGAGGCCAGGATCGGTCCGGGCGCCCGCGTGGCTGTGCTCAACGCCCTGGGTGGCCGTCCCCATGTGAAGTTCATCGCCCTCCTGCTGCAGGGCATCCCGCGCTCGCTGAAGCTGGAAGAAGACCTCCCGCGCGCAAACGCACCGCTGGCCGCGCTGGAGCTGGATTCCGTGCAGCTGGGCACCGACGTGGCGAAGATCCCCGACCTGGTGGCGCTGGAGCAGATGCTGGCGGATGCCGGCTTGATCTGAGCCGGGCTGCCGGCGCAGAAGCGTGTTCAATCGGTAGGGCGGACCACGCTTCATCGGTCGACCATTCGTGGTCTGGATCGGCTGCGATGGTGGATATGAAAAGCGATATCCACCCTACAGTTGGGGCGAGTCCGTAGGTTGGGCTGAGTTGGACGAAGCCCAACGAGCCCAGAGCGGAGATGTTGGGCTCCGCTGCGCTCAGACCTACGCGGCCCGCGCCAACCTACTCGGCGTTCCGGGCTCAGTCTGTAAGCGAATTCATTCGCCAAGCAGGCCGAAGGTCTGCCCAGGACGCTCCCTCAGAAATCGCCCCAGAGCTGCTGCGCCACGGTCAGCGCCACCACGGGCGCCGTCTCGGTCCGCAACACCCGTGGCCCCAGGCGTGCCGCATGGAATCCGGCAGCCTTGGCCGCGTCCACCTCGGCGTCGGACAGGCCGCCCTCGGGGCCGATCAGGAAGGCCAGGCTACCCGGCCGGGCATGGCTGGCCAGGGGCTCGGCCACCGGGTGCAGGACCAGCCGCAGGTCAGCTTCCACCTGCCGCTGCCAATCGGCCAGTGCGACCGGTGCGTGAATCACCGGCAGCACCGAGCGGCCGCACTGCTCGCAGGCGCTGATGGCGACCTGGCGCCAGTGGGCCAGGCGCTTGTCGGCGCGTTCGTCCTTCAGGCGCACTTCGCAGCGTTCGCTGACGATGGGGCTGATCTCGGCCACGCCCAGCTCGGTGGCCTTCTGGATCGCCCAATCCATCCGCTCGCCTCGCGACAGGCCCTGCCCGAGGTGCACCCGTAACGGCGATTCGGCCATACCGGCAAGGGCATCGCGCAGCTCCACCCGCACGGTCTTCTTGCCCACCTCCACCAGTTCGCCCAGGTACTCCTGGCCCGAGCCGTCGAAGAGTTGCACGGCGTCGCCCGCGGCCAGGCGCAGCACGCGGCCGATGTAGTGGGCCTGGGTTTCGGGCAGCTCGTGCTGGCCGAGGGAGAGCGGAGCGTCGATGAAGAAGCGGGAGAGGCGCATGGGCGTTCGGGGCAAAGGGAGGACAGGCGCGCAGTGTACGGCCTGGCGCTGCCTCGGGGTAGGTTGGGCCGCGCTCTGCGCGGCCCAACGAGGTACACCGTGGGAGGGCGTCTTGAGCTTTGCGGAGCTCTGCCCACCTTCGAAAAGCTGCTAGCCCGGATCGCGGTGGTTGGGGTGCAGGTTCGTCGCCACCTGCACGCTGACCGACTCGCGGGTGGCGATGTCGATTCCTTCGCTGGCGACCTGGGCGAGGAAGTCGATCTGCTCCTCGGTGATCACATAGGGCGGCAGGAAGTACACCACATTGCCCAGCGGCCGCAGCAGCGCGCCGCGCTCCAGCGCATGCTGGAAGACTTTCAGGCCGCGGCGTTCCTGCCAGGGGTAGGGTGACTTGCTGGCCTTGTCCTGGACCATCTCGATGGCCAGCACCATGCCGGTCTGGCGCACTTCGGCGACATGGGGATGGTCGGCCAGGTGGGCGGTGGCGGTGGCCATGCGCATCGCCAGCTTGCGGTTGGCCTCGATCACCCGGTCCTCTTCGAAGATATCCAGGGTGGCCAGCGCGGCGGCGCAGGCCAGGGGGTTGCCGGTGTAGGTGTGGGAGTGGAGGAAGGCGCGCAGGGTCTGGTAGTCGTCGTAGAAGCCCTGGTAGACGGTTTCAGACGTGAGTACCGCGGCCATGGGCAGGTAACCGCCAGTGAGCGCCTTGGACAGCACCAGGAAGTCCGGGGCGATGCCGGCCTGCTCACAGGCGAACATCGTGCCGGTGCGGCCGAAGCCCACGGCGATCTCGTCGTGGATCAGGTGCACGCCATAGCGGTCGCAGGCCTCGCGCAGCAGCTTGAGGTACACCGGGTGGTACATGCGCATGCCGCCGGCGCCCTGGATCAGCGGCTCGACTATCACCGCGGCGACTTCCTCGTGGTGTTCGGCCAGGGTGCGTTCCATATGGGCGAACATGGCGCGGGAGTGTTCCTCCCAGCACATGCCTTCAGGGCGCAGGTAGCAGTCCGGACTGGGCACCTTGAGGGTGTCCAGCAACAGGGACTTGTAGGTTTCGGTGAAGAGCGCGACGTCGCCTACCGACATCGCGGCCACGGTTTCGCCGTGGTAGCTGTTGGTCAGGGTGACGAAGCGCTTCTTGCGCTCCAGGCCCTGGTTGCGCCAGAAGTGGTAGCTCATTTTCAGCGCCACTTCGATGCCGGAGGAGCCGTTGTCGGCGTAGAACACCCGGTCCAGGCCCTTGGGCGTGATCTTCACCAGGCGCTCGGACAGCTCGATCACCGGTTGGTGGCTGAATCCCGCGAGGATCACGTGTTCCAGCTGATCGACCTGGTCCTTGATGCGCTGGTTGATGCGCGGGTTGGCGTGGCCGAAGACGTTGACCCACCAGGAGCTGACGGCATCCAGGTAGCGTTTGCCCTCGAAGTCTTCCAGCCAGACCCCTTCGCCGCGGCGGATGGGCACGACCGGCAGGCGTTCGTGATCTTTCATCTGGGTGCAGGGGTGCCAGAGCACGGCGAGGTCGCGTTGCATCCAGTCGGCATTGAGGCCCATGAGTCGTTCTCCTGTAGCGATCGGCGAAGCCTATGCAAAGCCTCCACCCGGAACAAGCAGGACGCCGTCCGCCGCCCTGAGGACACGTCTGGCCCGGCCGCTGGGGCTGGCGTATCCTGCGCGCCAATTTCGAACGACACTGCTTCACCGGGGGAGACACTTCATGCCTGCAGCCTGGCGCGCCTTGGCGCTGATCGTATTGGGGGGGCTCAGCGTCACGGCGCTGGCCAAGGACAAGCAGCCGACGGCGATCGTCATCGGCGGCGGGATGGCCGGGCTGACCTCCGCCTACGAATTGCAGCAAAAGGGCTGGCAGGTCACCCTGCTCGAGGCCAAGCCGAGTATCGGCGGCCGTTCGGGGCTGGCCACCAGCGAGTGGGTCGGCAGCGCCAAGCTGCAGCCCAGCCTCTACCGCTACCTCGACCTGTTCAAGCTGAAGGCCGTGCCGGCACCGGACTACGTGCGCAGCGCGGGCTACCTGGTGGGCGGCCGCTATTACGCCGAGGCCGACCTGCTCAAGGAAGCGCCCAGCACGGTGGAGGGCCTGAAGCGCTTCGACAAGAGCCTGGACGACCTGGCCGCCTCCATCGACGACCCGCTCAAGCCGCTGGCCAACCATACCCTGCAGACCCTGGACTCCATCAGCGTCGCGCGCTGGCTGGAGAAGCTGAGCCTGCCGCCCACCGCCAAGGCCCTGGTGGATCAGCGCATCCGCTCGCGCTATGACGAGCCGTCGCGCCTGTCGCTGCTCTACCTGGCCCAGCAGGCCCGCGTCTACCGCGGCCTGCCGGACAGCGAAATGCGCGCCGCGCGCCTGCCTGGCGGCAGCCAGGGCCTGGCTCAGGCCATGGCCAAGCAGATCAAGACCATCAAGACCAACGCCCGTGTGTCCACCATCGTGCAGGAGAAGGACGGCGTGACGGTCAAGGTCGGCGGCGCGGGCTACAGCGCCGACTACGTGGTTCTCGCCGTGCCGCTGCCGGCGCTCGACAAGATCAGCCTGACCCCCTCGCTCTCGGCCTTGCAGCTGCGCGCCCTGAAGGACATCAACTACGGCTGGCGCGACCAGATGCTGCTCAAGTTCAAGAAGCCGGTCTGGGGCAAGAGCCGCCTCTCCGGCGAGGTCTACAGCGACCAGGGCCTGGGCATGCTCTGGGTCGAGCCGGCGCTCAAGGGCGGCGCCAACCTGCTGATCAACCTGTCCGGCGACAACGCACGCCTGATGCAGGCCTTCGGTGACCGGCAGTTGATCGACCAGGTGCTGATCCGCTTCGACAAGCTCTATCCTGGCGCTCGCGAGCAGTTCAAGGGCTTCGAGCTGCGCCGCTACGGCAAGGACGCCCTGGCTGGTGGTGCCTACTTGGCCTACGGTCCGGGCGAGATCAGCCGCTACTGGCGACTTTGGGAGCAGCCCCTGGGCCGTGTGGTGTTCGCCGGCGAACATACCGACGCGCTCTATCCGGGCACCCTGGAAGGCGCCCTGCGCAGTGGCCAGCGCGCCGCCGCCCAGGTGACCGACCTGCGCGACGGCAAGGCCGTGGGTCCGGTGGAAGTGGTGGCCCAAGCCAAGCCCGAAGCGGCAGCCAAAGCCTCTACCAAGGAAGAGAAGAAAGGCTTCTTCTCGCGCCTGTTCAACTGATCAATGCCTCCGGCGGCGAGTCCTTTCGCCGCCGGCCCTTCCCCTTCCCCAGCGCCATTCGGCCGCATCCGACGAACTTCCGGCGCTCTCCCTCGACCAAATTCTGCAAAGACCCATTCGTTATAAGTATCGTATTGCTCGATATTTCAAAGCGAAAAATTCCGCTTTAATTCGATAGTTTTATCGATAGGCTTTATCCGTCGCATTACCAGGTCCGCCTCGTCCAAGGATGTATTTCATGCAATGGCGTAACTCCTCGTCCCGCTTCGGTCTTGTCAGCATTGTTCTGCACTGGGGGGTGGCCCTGGTCTTCGTCGGGCTGTTCGCCCTGGGCCTGTGGATGGTGGGCCTGGACTACTACAGCAACTGGTACAAGACGGCGCCGGATATCCACAAGGGCATCGGCATTCTGCTCTTCCTGGTGATGCTGGCGCGTCTCGGCTGGCGCTTCGTCAGCCCGCCGCCGCCGGCGTTGCCAAACCATGGGCCGCTGACCCGCCTGGGCTCCAAGCTGGGTCACCTGGTGCTCTATGTCGGCCTCTTCGCCCTGATGATCTCCGGCTACCTGATATCCACCGCCGAAGGCCGTGGCATCAGTGTGTTCGGCTTGTTCGAAGTGCCGGCCACCCTGACTTCCATTCCCGATCAGGAAGATGTCGCCGGCCTTATCCACGAATACCTTGCCTGGGGCCTGCTTATCTTCGCCGGTATTCATGCCCTGGCCGCCCTCAAGCACCATTTCATCGATCGCGACGCGACCCTGACGCGCATGCTCGGTCGCGCCGCCAAATAACGCTGCAACCTCTAAACAAGGAGATCCACCGATGCTGAAGAAAACCTTCGCTGCGCTGACCCTCGGTACCGCGCTCTTCGCTGGCCAGGCCATGGCCGCCGACTACGTGATCGACAAGGAAGGCCAGCATGCCTTCGTCAACTTCGAGATCGGCCACCTGGGCTACAGCTACATCTACGGCACCTTCAAGGACTTCGACGGCAACTTCAGCTTCGACGAGAAGAATCCCGAGGCCAGCAAGATCAAGGTGAACCTGAAGACTGCCAGCGTGGACACCAACCACGCCGAGCGTGACAAGCACATCAAGAGCGCCGACTTCCTCAACGTCAGCAAGAACCCGATCGCCACCTTCGAGTCCACCTCGGTGAAGTCCACCGGCCAGGGCACTGCCGACGTGACCGGCAACTTGACCCTGAACGGCGTGACCAAGCCGGTGGTGATCCAGGCCAAGTTCGTTGGTGAAGGTGACGACCCCTGGGGCGGCTACCGCGCCGGCTTCAAAGGCGCCACCACCATCAAGCTGAAGGACTTTGCCATCCAGAAGGACCTCGGCCCGGCTTCCCAGGAAGCCCAGCTGATCATCTCCTTCGAGGGCGTGCGTTCCTGAGCACCCTTTCGCGCTCCAGCAAAACGCCGGCGTCCAGCCGGCGTTTTGCTGTCCGGCCCAGGCGTTCGAGATCCTTCAGCCGCTTGTCTTCATCCGGCACCACCCGCGAGCTGGCTTCGCTCCTGCGACCGACCCGCTGGGCGAGGCCCCGGGGGAGCGACGTCACGCGTAGGCAGCCCTGGAATATCTCGGCATCGGCAGGGTCAAAGCAAAAGAAACTGCTGGGCGGGGCACCTATGCGTTCAATCCATGATGATCGCGCGCGCAGCATACTTTCTGTAGAAATCTGAACGAACTATCCAGACGATCAACCAGGTCTACACAGGATCTCCCGCCCATCAACAAGGAGATTCACCAATGCTGAAGAAAACCTTCGCTGCGCTGACCCTCGGCGCCGCGCTGTTCGCCGGCCAGGCCATGGCCGCCGATTACGTGATCGACAAAGAAGGCCAGCACGCCTTCGTCAACTTCAAGATCGGCCACCTGGGCTACAGCTACATCTACGGCACTTTCAAGGACTTCGACGGTTCCTTCAGCTTCGACGACAAGAACCCCGAGGCGAGCAAGGTTAAGGTGACCCTGAAGACCGCCAGCGTCGACACCAACCACGCCGAGCGCGACAAGCACATCAAGCGCTACCTCCTGAACGTCAGCAAGAACCCCACCGCCACCTTCGAGTCCACCTCGGTGAAGTCCACCGGCCAGGGCACTGCCGACGTGACCGGCAACCTGACCCTGAACGGCGTCACCAGGCCGCTGGTGATAAAGGCCAAGTTCGTGGGTGAAGGTGACGACCCCTGGGGCGGCTACCGCGCCGGCTTCGAAGGCACCGCTACCATCAAGCTGAAGGACTTCGCCATCCAGAAGGATCTCGGCCCGGCTTCCCAGGAAGTCCAGCTGATCATCTCCTTCGAGGGCGTGCGTTCCTGAGCGCGACAGGCTCCACAAGACGCCGGCCAAGTGCCGGCGTCTTGCATTCCAGGCAGTGTGGTCCGGGAAATGACCGGTAGGGTGCGCCGAGCGCGCCAACGGCCTTGCGCCGAGGTTCCGGTGCGCACAGCGCACCCTACGGCGATTCGCTTCCTGCACAAACGAAAACGCCGGCAGCAAGCCGGCGTTTTCGTGAGCGGGGGAAACCTAGCGGTTGCGGGTCAGCAGCGCCGGTTTCTCGCCGCGTGGGCGATTGCTCTGTTGCAGCTCGTCCAACTGCTCGGGCGTGGGGTAGCGGTCGCCGCGAGACTCCTTGTGGATGATCTTCGGCGCCGGCTTGCTGCCGCGGGGATCCTGCACGGCCGGCTCATCGCGACCGCGGGAGACCAGTTGGTCGTCACGGCGCGGGCCATTGCCACGGCCCTTGGCCGGCTTGCCCTGGCGCTGCTGGCCCTGCTTCTGGCCGCCTTGGCCACCACCTTGGCTGCCACCCTGGCGTCGGCCCTGGTTGTCCCCCTGTCCCTGGCTGCGTCCCTGGCCACTGCGGCCCTGACCCTGGCCCTGACCCTGGCCTTGACCCTGGCGTTGGGCCGGAGCCTGGCCCTGGCCTTGACCGCCACGGCGTTGATTGCGGCCCTGGCCCTTGGGCGGGTACGGGCTGACGTAGTCGACGCGGTTGCCGAAATTGTCGACGTCGTCGTCGAGGAACTCTTCCGGGTCGCGATTGGCCGTCGACTGCGGCGGGCGCTGCGGGCGCTCTTGCTTGGGCTGCTGCTGGGTAGAGGCGGCCTGCTGCCCAGGTTCCTGGCCCTTGGCCTTGCTGCGGCGGCGATTGCGGCTCTTGCGCGGCTTGTCTCCGGCGCCTTCGCCGGCTTCCTTGGCTTCCTTGGCTTCGCCGGGGCCCTGCGGCGCGGCGACCTTGGCCTCGCGCTTGGGCTTGTCGGCGCGCGGCTGGCGCTCGGGACGCGGCGGACGGGCTTCGGGGCGCTCGACCTCGACGCTCGCCGGGTCGAAGCCCAGGGTGTCGCCGGCCGGGATCTTCTGCTTGGTCAGGCGCTCGATTGCCTTCAGCAGTTTGTCTTCATCCGGCGCTACCAGGGAGATGGCCTCGCCGCTGCGCCCGGCACGGCCGGTACGGCCGATGCGGTGCACGTAGTCTTCCTCGACGTTGGGCAGCTCGAAGTTGACCACGTGGGGCAACTGGTCGATGTCCAGGCCGCGGGCGGCGATATCGGTGGCCACCAGGATGCGGATGTCGTTGGCTTTGAAGTCGGCCAGGGCCTTGGTACGGGCGTTCTGGCTCTTGTTGCCGTGGATCGCCATGGCCGCCAGGCCGTGCTTGGTCAGGTATTCTGCCAGGCGGTTGGCGCCATGCTTGGTGCGGGTGAACACCAGGACCTGCTCCCAGGCGCCGACCGTGATCAGGTGCGCCAGCAGGGCGCGCTTGTGGCTGGCGGGGAGGTGGAAAACGCGCTGCTCGATACGCTCCACCGTGGTATTCGGCGGGGTCACTTCGATGCGTTCGGGATCGTGCAGCAGCTTGTTGGCGAGGTCGACGATGTCTTTCGAGAAGGTCGCCGAGAACAGCAGGTTCTGGCGCTTGGGCGGCAGCTTGGCGAGGACCTTCTTCACATCGTGGATGAAGCCCATGTCGAGCATGCGGTCGGCTTCGTCGAGCACCAGGATCTCCACGTGGGAGAGGTCTATGGCGCCCTGGCCGACCAGGTCGAGCAGGCGGCCGGGGCAGGCGACCAGGAGGTCCACGCCCTTGGATACGGCCTGGATCTGCGGATTCATGCCGACGCCGCCGAAGATGCAGGCGCTGATCAGGTTCAGGTCGCGTGCATAGATCTTGAAGCTGTCATGCACCTGGGCCGCGAGTTCACGGGTCGGGGTCAGGACCAGCACGCGCGCCTGGCGCGGGCCGTGCCGGTGGGACTTGTCGGGGTGACCGTTGGGGAACAGGCGCTCCAGGATCGGCAGCGCGAAACCGGCGGTCTTGCCGGTGCCAGTCTGGGCCGCAACCATCAGGTCGCGACCTTGCAACACGGCGGGGATGGCCCGCTGTTGCACGGGAGTGGGCTGGGCGTAGCCGGCGGCTTCGACGGCGCCGACCAATGCCTCGGAGAGACCGAGGGAAGCAAAGGACATGGGAGATCCTGTGTAGTTCTAAGGGGCTGGCCCGATGGGGTGATCTGTCTGGCTCGAATCGCGGCGATGGCACGCGATCCCGACCGGTCCTGCTGGCCAAAGGGGTGGCCGAACATCCGGGCGTATGCCTGACGGGAGCACCGAGTATAACAGCTCCGCTGCAATGTACAGCCCTTGTGGCGCTCAACGGTTGGAAAGAAAAAAGGCCGGGACTCGGCCCGGCCTTTCATCGACCCTGCAATCTCAACGCGGCAGCTTGAGGTTCTTCCAGATCGCCAGGCTGGGTTCGGCCTGGTTCAGTGTGTAGAAGTGCAGGCCCGGGGCGCCGCCCTGCAGCAGGCGTTCGCACATCTCGGTGATCACCTGCTCGCCGAAGGCCTGGATGCTCTGCACATCATCGGCATAGGCCTCCAGCTGCTTGCGGATCCAGCGCGGGATTTCCGCGCCGCAGGCGTCCGAGAAGCGCGCCAGCTTGCTGTAGTTGGTGATCGGCATGATGCCCGGCACCACCGGGATATCCACGCCCAGCTTACGTACGCGCTCGACGAAGTAGAAATAGCTGTCGGCGTTGAAGAAGTACTGGGTGATGGCGCTGCTGGCGCCGGCCTTGACCTTGCGCACGAAATTGGCGAGGTCCGCCTCGTAACTGCGCGCCTGGGGGTGCACTTCCGGGTAGGCGGCGACTTCGATGTGGAAGTGGTCACCGGTCTCGTTGCGGATGAACTCCACCAGTTCGTTGGCGAAACGCAGCTCGCCACTGGCCATGCCCATGCCGGACGGCAGGTCGCCGCGCAGGGCGACGATGCGCTGGATGCCGGCGTCCTTGTAGTGGGCCAGCAGGGCACTGAGCTCGGCCTTGCTGTCGCCGACGCAGGAAAGGTGCGGTGCGGTGGGCACCTTCACCTCGCCGTCCAGCTGCAGCACGGTCTGCAGGGTGCGGTCACGGGTGGAGCCGCCGGCACCATAGGTGCAGGAGAAGAAGTCCGGCTGGTAGCTGGCCAGGTTGCGGGCGGTGGCCATGAGTTTTTCGTGCCCGGCTTCGGTCTTGGCGGGGAAGAACTCGAAGCTGTAACGGCGTTCTTGGGACATAGGAGAAGGTTCCCTTCTCAGCGGCAAGCTTCAGGCTTCAAGCTGCAAGCGAGACTGGCTCTGCTTGCAGCTTGTAGCTTTTGGCCTGGGGCTGTTGTTAGTAGCGATAGCTGTCCGGCTTGAACGGGCCTTCGACCGTCACGCCGATGTAGTCGGCCTGCTGGCGGGTCAGCTGGGTGACCACGCCACCGAAGCCCTTGACCATTTCCAGCGCCACTTCTTCGTCCAGCTTCTTCGGCAGTACTTCGACGGCCAGGCGCGCGGCCTTGTCGGCGGCCGGCAGGTCGGCGAACTTCTGCTCGAACAGGTGGATCTGCGCCAGCACCTGGTTGGCGAAGGAGCCGTCCATGATCCGGCTCGGGTGGCCGGTGGCATTGCCCAGGTTCACCAGGCGGCCTTCGGCCAGCAGGATCAGGTAGTCATCGTTGAGCGGGTCGAAGCCGTCCTTGCCGGTGCGGTGGATCTTGTGCACCTGCGGCTTCACTTCTTCCCAGGCCCAGGTCTTGCGCATGAAGGCGGTGTCGATCTCATTGTCGAAGTGGCCGATGTTGCAGACAACGGCGCGCTTCTTCAGCGCCTTGAGCATGTTGGCGTCGCAGACGTTGACGTTGCCGGTGGTGGTGACGATCAGGTCGATCTTGCCCAGCAGGGCGGCGTCGACGCTGGCTTCGCTGCCGTCGTTCAGGCCGTTCTTGTAGGGCGAAACGACTTCGAAGCCGTCCATGCAGGCCTGCATGGCGCAGATCGGGTCGACTTCCGAGACCTTCACGATCATGCCTTCCTGGCGCAGGGACTGGGCCGAGCCCTTGCCCACGTCGCCGTAGCCGATCACCAGGGCCTGCTTGCCGGACAGCAGGTGGTCGGTGCCGCGCTTGATGGCGTCGTTCAGGCTGTGGCGGCAGCCGTACTTGTTGTCGTTCTTGCTCTTGGTCACCGAATCGTTGACGTTGATCGCCGGGACTTTCAGGGTGCCGGCCTTGAGCATGTCGAGCAGGCGGTGCACACCGGTGGTGGTTTCCTCGGTGATGCCGTGGATATTCTCCAGCATCGCCGGGTATTTCTTGTGCAGGATCTCGGTCAGGTCACCGCCGTCGTCCAGCACCATGTTGGCGTCCCACGGCTGGCCGTCCTTGAGGATGGTCTGCTCGATGCACCATTCGTACTCCTCCTCGGTTTCGCCCTTCCAGGCGAATACCGGGATGCCGGCGGCGGCGATGGCGGCGGCGGCCTGGTCCTGGGTGGAGAAGATGTTGCAGGAGGACCAGCGCACTTCGGCGCCCAGGGCGGTCAGGGTCTCGATGAGCACGCCGGTCTGGATGGTCATGTGGATGCAGCCGAGGATCTTCGCGCCTTTGAGCGGTTGCTGGCCGGCGTACTTGCGGCGCAGGCCCATCAGGGCGGGCATTTCGGATTCGGCGATGATCAGCTCGCGGCGGCCCCAGGCGGCCAGGGAAATGTCGGCGACCTTGTAGTCGGTGAAATCGGCAGGCGTCATGACAGCGCTCATGCGTGAGTCTCCATTCGTAATGTGCGAATGGGCGCCGTTGATGCGTTTGTCGATCGGATGGGTGCCGACCGGGTCTACGCCCCATCCGAGCCTGACAGGTCTTGCCTGCTGCAGCGCCCCTCGGACGGGTGGCGGGAGCGGTCGGAGCTGTGCCGGCCGTTTGAAGCCTGCGGATTATAGCGATGCCGGCGGGTAAGCCCAAGGCTTTCCGTCGCCCGCGCAGGGACCTATGGTGGCCATTGAAAGCCTTGCCGCGACAAGCCTCGCCCGGCCCCTCATCATTCGCGGCATCCCATACCAGGAGGACGATGCATGAATTTCCATACGCGCAAATGGATCAAGCCCGAAGATCTCAACCCCAACGGCACCCTGTTCGGCGGCAGCCTGCTGAAGTGGATAGACGAGGAGGCGGCCATCTACGCCATCATCCAGCTTGGCAACCAGCGCGTCGTCACCAAGTTCATCTCCGAGATCAACTTCGTCAGTTCTGCGCGCCAGAGCGACATCATCGAGCTGGGCATCACCGCCACTGAGTTCGGCCGCACCTCCATCACCCTGTGCTGCGAAGTGCGCAACAAGATCACCCGCAAGAGCATCCTCACCATCGACAAGATGGTCTTCGTCAATATCGGCCCGGACGGCCTGCCGGCGCCCCACGGCAAGACCGAGATCACCTTCATCAAGGACCAGTTCAAGGAATAGGACACGCATTCGCCAGGGGCGCCAGACGTCTGGCCCCCCGGCCATACGGCTCAGTGTGCCAGGGCCTTTTCAGCGTCTGCCAACTCGGCACGGGCCTCGGCCAGCTTGGCCTGGCGACTCGCGATCTTCTCCGGATCACCCTTGGCCTGGGCTTCGCGCAGGTCAGCTTCGCGCTGGCTGACCTCAACCTGGTACTTGGCGACCTTGGCTTCGCGTTCCTGGCGCAGGCTGGCATCGGTGCAGTGGGCTTTCACTTCCGCCAGGGCCTTTTCCAGGCCAGCCTGCTGGGCGGTGTTGTCGTGGGCACTGGCCACTTCGATGCGTTGTTCAAGGGCCTGGCGCTTGGCCGCACAGTTACCGTCGGAGGCCAGGACGGGATGGGCCAGCAGGGCGCCGGCGAGGAGGGCGAAGGGCAGGGCGACGTGTCGCTTCATCGGTTTTCTCCATCCGAACGGGAGCCTTGATTCTGGCTGAAACCAAGGGCGGGCGCGGCGCGGGTCGCGCTTTCATTGATCTGCGACAAACTGTCGCCAGGCTTGGTATTTGCCGGACAGCTGGGGATACTGTCGCCCGCTTTCCGCCTGACCCGTGACCTGCCGATGAATGCCAAGAAGCTCCTGATCGTTGTTGCCGCCTGCCTGGGCCTTGCCGCCTGCGGTGGCGTGGACCCCAATTCGCCGCTGGGCAAGCGCCAGGCGATCTTCAAGGACATGCTCCGCACCAGCGAAGACCTCGGCGGTATGCTGCGTGGCCGCATCGCCTTCGACGAGCAACGCTTCGGCACCGACGCGGCCAGGCTCGACCAGCTTTCCCGCCAGCCCTGGCAGCACTTCCCGCAGATCAAGGAAGGCGACTCCGACAGCGCCGCCCGCGACGACGTCTGGCAGCGCCAGGAACGATTCCAGATTCTCGCCCGCGAGCTGGAGGCCAGTACCGGCCAACTGGCCAGCGCCGCCCAGACCCGTCCGCTGAGCGCCCAGGGCGTCGCGCCGCTGGTGCAGAAGGTGGAAGACAACTGCGAGGCCTGCCACAAGGAGTTCCGCGCCTACTGAGGCGCTGCGAAACCCTCGACCCCGGCAACCTGAAGCCGCCCAGCCAGCGCTCTCACTTCCGGGTGCTGGAAGAACGCCGCCAGCTGCTTTGCCCTGGTAGGGCCGACGCCAGCTATCTCTTGCCAGTCCCGCGGCGTTTTGTTGCTCAGGTTCGGCCAGTCGCCCTCCAGCCGAGCCGATCCGATCGGCGGCATCCCCAGGGCTGTGAGCCATAGCTGGAAGGGCTGCGTGCGGCTGTCGGCGAAGCTTTGCGCCAGCCTCGTGGCGCGACCCTCGGTGATCCCCGGTCTTGCCGCCAGCTGCGCGGCGTCCAGCTCAAGCCAGCCCAGCAAACCGTCCAGTTCCAGGCTGACCCAAGTGCCGCGCCCGACGCCGCGCATTGCCAATCCCTTCGGGCCGCCCAGCCATTCCAGGCGGGCGAGGAACTGTTCCTCGCAGCCGGCGCTGGGCCGGAAGCAGCTCAACGCGTGGTACTGGCCGGCACTGGGCGCGTCCAGCGGCTGGCGTTCGGTGGCGCGCAACACCACTGAGTCCAGCCGTGGGATGGTCAGGCCGGCCAGGGTGATGGCCACTTGGTCGCCGGGGCGGACGTCCAGCTTCTGCCAGCGCCCGAGCGACCCCAATCCGACCCGCTGGATGCGCCGGCCGTCCAGCTCCACCGGCGCCAGCCGCAGCAGGGGTGTGATGCGCCCGGTCCGGCCCACCTTGAACTCCACCGCGCGAACCTCGGCCAAGGCCTTGGCGAAGGGGTACTTCCAGGCCACCGCCCAGTTCGGCGGCTCCGGCTTCCAGCGCCGCGCCTCCGGCCGCGTGCTTTGGTGGATGACGATGCCGTCGCTGGCAAACGGCAAGGGGCTGCGGTACCAGCGCTCACGCCAGCCGGCGATTTCCTCGGCGCTGGCCACTGACAGGGTCAGGCTGCGGGCATCGCTGAAACCCATGTCGTCCAGACCTTTCAGGCGCTCGCCCATCTCGGCCGGCCCATCTGGCCAGTCCCAGACGAACAGGCCGATGCCCGCGGCATCGCGGTCTCCCAGTTCATGGCGGTTCAGCAGCCCGGCCACCTTGCCGCGAGCGCCCTGGCCGCCGGCCCTGGCCTGCACATGGCCGTCCAGCCGCCAGTAGAGCTCGCCCTGCAGCACGCCATCAGCCATGCCGGAAAGCTGTTGCGGGATGGCGGCGATGCGGCGGGCGTGAGCGGTCCAGTCCTGGCCCCGGCTACCGTTGCCTCGGCTGATGGCCTGTACCAATTGGCCCTGGCGATAGACCAGGGTAACGGCTACGCCATCGACCTTGGGCTGGACCCAGAGGTCCCGCCGCTGACCCAGCCAGCGGCGCAGGTCATCGAGGTCCCGAAGCTTGTCCAGTCCGGTCTGCGGAACCGGGTGCGTGGCCTTGCCGGCGCCGGACGGCTGTGGGGTAGGGGATGTGGCCGTGGCATGCGGGAAGCAGGCCCGCAGCTGCCCCAGGCGGGCGCGGACCTGGTCGTAGAGCTCGTCGTCCACCGCCGAGCGACCCTCAATGTGATAGGCGAGGTCCCATTCGGCGACCCGGGTCGTCAGGACTTCCAGTTCGTCATGGGCGCGGCCGGAAGGCCAGTTGGGGCAGTTCCCGGCCAGGGCCGGCAGACTCAGGCAGAAGAAGGGCAGGGCGATCCAGGCGTGCATGTCGAGCCTCCGTGCTCGATGGGGAGACGGCCAGTCTAGGAGCGGAGGGGTTGCGAGCGGCCGGAATCGGCTGTCCGTTGCGGCTGGGGGGTGTGTAGGTCGGCGCTGAGGTTTGCCGAAGCCCAAAGGCGGTGCGGGATTGTTGGGCTGCACTGCGGCCAGGGTTTGCGCGGGAAACAAAAAGCCCCGCACAGGGCGGGGCTTTTTGTCGGGCCGACAGGGCTTAGAGGCCTGCGGCGGCGCGCAGGGCTCCGGCCTTGTCGGTCTTTTCCCAGGTGAAGGCGGTGAAGGTGTCGTCACCGTAGGTCATTTCATAGGGATTGCGACCGAAGTGGCCGTAAGCCGCAGTGGGCTGGTACATCGGGTGCAGCAGGTCGAGCATCCTGGTGATGGCGTACGGACGCAGGTCGAAGTGCTCGCGGACCAGCTGGACGATCTTGTCGTCGCTGATCTTGCCGGTGCCGAAGGTGTTGATCGAGATGGAGGTCGGCAGGGCCACGCCGATGGCGTAGGACACCTGGATCTCGCAACGCTCGGCCAGACCGGCGGCAACGATGTTCTTCGCCACGTAGCGGCCGGCGTAGGCAGCGGAACGGTCCACCTTGGACGGGTCCTTGCCGGAGAAGGCGCCGCCGCCGTGGCGGGCCATGCCGCCGTAGGTGTCGACGATGATCTTGCGACCGGTCAGGCCGCAGTCGCCCACCGGGCCGCCGATTACGAAGCTGCCGGTCGGGTTGATGTGGAACTGGGTGTCCTTGTGCAGCAGTTCGGCCGGGATCGCGTGCTTGACGATCAGTTCCATCACGCCTTCGCGCAGGTCGGAGTACTTCACGTCGGGGTTGTGCTGGGTGGACAGCACGATGGCGTCGATGCCGACTACCTTGCCGTTCTCGTAGCGGCAGGTGACCTGGCTCTTGGCGTCCGGACGCAGCCACGGCAGCAGGCCGGATTTGCGGGCTTCGGCCTGGCGCTCCACCAGACGGTGGGAGAAGCAGATCGGGGCGGGCATCAGCACGTCGGTTTCGTTGCTGGCGTAGCCGAACATCAGGCCCTGGTCGCCGGCGCCCTGGTCTTCAGGCTTGGCGCGGTCGACACCCTGGTTGATGTCAGGGGACTGCTTGCCAATGATGTTGAGGATGCCGCAGGTGGCGCCATCGAAACCGACGTCGGAGCTGTTGTAGCCGATGTCGATGATGACCTTGCGCACCAGTTCTTCCAGGTCGACCCAAGCGGAGGTGGTCACTTCGCCGGCGATGATGGCGACACCGGTCTTGACCAGGGTTTCGCAGGCGACGCGGGCGTGCTTGTCCTGGGAGATGATGGCGTCGAGGACGGCATCGGAAATCTGGTCGGCGATCTTGTCCGGATGGCCTTCGGACACGGATTCGGAGGTAAACAGGGAGTATTCGCTCATCTATCGGTTTTCCTATTAGTTACCGGTGGGTGAGTTCGCTTCGTGAGTCCGGTTTGGCGAAGTGCCTCACCTGAATCTGAAAGCCGTTTCGCAAGCCAATGTAGAGGCTCTCGCCGGGCGTGAGCCCCGCGGCATTGGCCCAACGGGCCAGGTCGTCCTGTTCGAAGCCCAACCATAGATCGCCGCAGGCCTCCCTGGCCCAACTCTGGTTGTGGCTGCACAACTCGGTCACCAGCAGGCTGCCGCCAGGCTGCACCCGCTGGGCCAACTGTTTCATCGCATCGGCCGGCGCCGCGAAATGGTGCAGGACCATGTTCAGCACCACGCAGTCGGCGGCCGCCTGCTCGTCATTCAGGGCATCGGCGAGCCTGAGATCGACGTTGCCGAGGCCTTCCTCGATACAGCGCATCCGCGCCAGTTCCAGCATCGCCACACTGTTGTCCAGCGCGGTGACGTGGGCAAAGCGCCGGGCCAGGTCCGGCAGGAAACCGCCGTCGCCGGGGCCGACTTCCAGCGCCGTGGCGCCGGAGGGAAAGCCCAGGGCATCGAGCAATGCCAATACACTCTCACGGTATTGCGGCAGTCCTGCGATCAGGTCCTGCTGTGCCTGGAATTTTTCCGCCGCGCGGGCGAAGAAGTCGCGGCTGACCGCTGCGCGCTGGGCGTGCACCTCGGCTATTCGCGCACCGATCTCGGCCGGCAGCTCGAGTTCGTCGACCTCGGCCAGCAGGGCCGCGTGCAACATGCCGCCAACCCGCTCGTTCTGCGCCAGGGCGCGGCGATAGAAGATCGCATTGCCCTCACGCCGCGTGGCCACCAGGCCTGCCTGGGCCAGCACCTTGAGGTGATGGCTCATGCCCGACTGGCCGGTGGCGAAGATCTGCGCCAGTTCCAGCACGCCGAAGGAGTCGTTGGCCAGCACCCGCAGCACGTTCAGCCGCAGCGGATCGCCGCCGGCCTTGCACAGGGCGGCCAGCTCGTCGCTGTCGTCATGACGGATCTGGGGTACGCGCAGGCTCATAGGGGGCGCAGTCTAGCCCCCGTCCCCCGAGGTCGCAATGCCAATATCAAAAAGTTTTGATATTGGCTGATCGGCGGTCGGCGGATATTTCTCGACCCCTTCGACTCACTGCGGCGGGACTTTCGCACCGCCTGCGGCGAAACTGCGACCATCTGTGATTGCCCGCGACCTGCCGGCTGGGCGAAAATGGCGGCCTTTTTCGATTAGCCGTCTATTCAGACCTGCAGGAGATAAGCGATGCCCAGCCGTCGTGAGCGTGCCAATGCCATCCGTGCCCTGAGCATGGATGCGGTGCAGAAAGCCAACAGCGGCCACCCCGGCGCCCCCATGGGTATGGCCGATATCGCCGAAGTGCTCTGGCGGGATTACCTGCAGCACAACCCGAACAACCCCGAATGGCCCAACCGTGACCGCTTCGTGTTGTCCAACGGCCACGGCTCGATGCTGGCCTACTCGCTGCTGCACCTCACCGGCTACGACCTCGGCATCGAAGACCTGAAGAACTTCCGCCAGTTGGGCAGCCGCACCCCGGGCCACCCGGAATACGGCTACACCGCCGGCGTCGAGACCACCACCGGTCCGCTGGGCCAGGGCCTCGCCAACGCCGTTGGTTTCGCCATCGCCGAGAAGACCCTGGCCGCGCAGTTCAACCGTGACGGCCACAGCATTGTCGACCACAACACCTACGTGTTCCTCGGCGACGGCTGCATGATGGAAGGTATCTCCCACGAAGTCTGCGCCCTGGCCGGCACCCTCGGCCTGGGCAAGCTGATCGCCTTCTACGACGACAACGGGATCTCCATCGACGGCGAAGTCCACGGCTGGTTCACCGACGACACCCCGAAGCGCTTCGAAGCCTACGGCTGGCAGGTGATCCGCAACGTCGACGGCCATGACGCTGACGAGATCCAGACTGCCATCGACACTGCACGCAAGTCCGGCGACCGTCCGACGCTGATCTGCTGCAAGACCGTGATCGGCTTCGGTTCGCCGAACAAGCAAGGCAAGGAAGAGTGCCACGGCGCGCCCCTGGGCAATGACGAGATCGCCCTGACCCGCGCCGCCCTGGGCTGGAACCACGCGCCTTTCGAAGTCCCGGCCGAGATCTACGCCGAATGGGACGCCAAGGCCGCCGGCGCCGCTCGCGAATCCGAGTGGAACGAGCGTTTTGCCGCCTACGCCGCCGCCCATCCGGACCTGGCCGCCGAATTCCAGCGCCGCATCGAGGGTCGGCTGCCGGCGGACTTCGCCACCAAGGCTGACGCCTACATCGCCGAAGTCGCCGCCAAGGGCGAAACCATCGCCAGCCGCAAGGCCAGCCAGAATGCGCTGAACGCCTTCGGTCCGCTGCTGCCGGAATTCCTCGGCGGCTCGGCCGACCTCGCCGGCTCCAACCTGACCCTGTGGAAAGGCTGCAAGGGCGTGTCCGCCGAGGACGCCTCCGGCAACTACCTGTACTACGGCGTTCGCGAGTTCGGCATGAGCGCCATCATGAACGGCATCGCCCTGCATGGCGGCTTCATTCCCTATGGCGCCACCTTCCTGGTGTTCATGGAGTACGCCTGCAATGCCGTGCGCATGGCCGCCCTGATGAAGAAGCGCGTGCTGTTCGTCTACACCCACGATTCCATCGGTCTGGGTGAAGACGGCCCGACCCACCAGCCGGTGGAGCAGCTGGCCAGCCTGCGCTGCACCCCGAACCTGAACACCTGGCGTCCGGCTGACGCGGTGGAATCCGCCGTGGCCTGGAAAGCCGCCATCGAGCGCAACGACGGTCCGAGCGCGCTGATCTTCTCCCGCCAGAACCTGCCCCACCAGGCCCGCGACACCGATCAGGTGGCGAACATCGCCCGTGGTGGCTATGTGCTGAAGGACAGCGAGGGCGAGCCCGAGCTGATCCTGATCGCCACCGGCTCCGAAGTCGGCCTGGCCGTGCAGGCCTGGGACAAGCTCTCCGCCCAGGGCCGCAAGGTGCGCGTGGTTTCCATGCCGTCCACCAACCTGTTCGACCAGCAGGACGCCGCCTACAAGCAGGCTGTGCTGCCGGTGCAGGTCGGTGCGCGCATCGCCATCGAGGCCGCCCATGCCGATTTCTGGTTCAAGTACGTGGGCCTGGAAGGCCGCGTCATCGGCATGACCAGCTTCGGTGAGTCGGCGCCGGCCGCCGCGCTGTTCGAGCACTTCGGCTTCACCGTCGACAACATCGTCGCAACCGCCGAAGAACTGCTGGACGTCTGACCTGTTCGTAGGAGCGAGTTTGCTCGCGAAGCTTTGGTTTCGCGAGCAAGCTCGCCCCTACAGGGTTTCTTCTCCCCCTCCAGCCCTGCGAGCGCCCCATGCCCAGCAATCGCCCCTTCAAAGTCGCCCTCAACGGCTACGGCCGCATTGGCCGCTGCGTGCTGCGCGCGCTCTATGAGCGCAGTGGCCGGGCGAGCTTCGAAATCGTCGCGCTGAACGATCTGGCCGACCAGGCCAGCATCGAATACCTGACTCGCTTCGACTCCACCCATGGCCGATTTCCCGGCGAAGTGCGGGTGGACGGCGATTGCCTGCATATCAATGGCGATAGCGTGAAGGTGCTGCGCCACGCCGAGCCAGAGGGGATCGACTGGGCCGCCCTGGGTGTCGACCTGGTGCTGGAATGCTCCGGCCAGTACACCCATCGCCAGGACGCCGAGCGCTTCCTCGCTGCCGGCGCGCCGCGGGTGCTGTTTTCCCAGCCCATGGGCGGCGAGGCGGACATCGACGCCACCATCGTCTACGGGGTCAACCAGGACAGCCTGAGCGGCACCGAGAAACTGGTGTCCAACGCCTCCTGCACCACCAACTGCGGTGTGCCCCTGTTGAAACTTCTCAACGAGTCCGTGGGTCTGGAATACGTCTCCATTACTACCATCCACTCGGCGATGAACGACCAGCCCGTGATCGATGCCTACCACCACGAAGACCTGCGCCGTACCCGCTCGGCCTTCCAGTCGGTGATCCCTGTATCCACCGGCCTCGCCCGTGGCATCGAGCGCCTGCTGCCGGAACTGGCCGGGCGTATCCAGGCCAAGGCCATTCGCGTGCCCACGGTGAATGTTTCCTGCCTCGATATCACCCTGCAGACCGCCCGCGACACCTCGGCCGCCGAGATCAACCAGGTGCTCCGCGAAGCCGCCGAGAGCGGCCCGCTGAAGGGCCTGCTGGCCTACACCGAGCTGCCCCACGCCAGCTGCGATTTCAACCACGACCCCCATTCCGCCATAGTCGACGGCAGCCAGACCCGCGTGTCCGGCCCGCGCCTGGTCAACCTGCTGGCCTGGTTCGACAACGAATGGGGCTTCGCCAACCGCATGCTCGACACCGCAGGCCACTTCCTGCGTGTTTCCGCTGTTTCTCGTTAACAACCAGCCCCCGTGAAGGACTGACCCCATGACCGTGTTGAAAATGACCGACCTCGACCTCCAGGGTAAGCGCGTGCTGATCCGTGAGGATCTCAACGTGCCGGTGAAGGACGGCGTCGTGAAGAGCGATGCGCGCATCCTCGCCTCCCTGCCGACCATCAAGCTGGCACTGGAGAAGGGCGCGGCGGTGATGGTCTGCTCCCACCTGGGCCGTCCCACCGAGGGCGAGTTCTCCGCAGAGAACAGCCTGAAGCCGGTGGCTGACTATCTGTCCGAGGCCCTGGGCCGCGAAGTGCCGCTGGTGGCCGACTACCTGGGTGGCGTGGACGTGCAGCCCGGCCAGGTGGTGCTGTTCGAGAACGTGCGCTTCAACAAGGGCGAGAAGAAGAACGCCGATGAGCTGGCCCAGCAGTACGCCGCTCTCTGCGACGTCTTCGTGATGGACGCCTTCGGTACCGCCCACCGCGCCGAGGGCTCGACCCACGGTGTGGCCAAGTTCGCCAAGGTGGCCGCTGCCGGCCCCCTGCTGGCCGCCGAGCTGGACGCCCTGGGCAAGGCCCTGGGCAACCCGGCGCGCCCGATGGCCGCCATCGTCGCCGGCTCCAAGGTTTCCACCAAGCTGGACGTGCTGAACTCCCTGAGCCAGATCTGCGACCAACTGATCGTCGGTGGCGGCATCGCCAACACCTTCCTCGCCGCGGCTGGTTACAAGGTCGGCAAATCGCTGTACGAGGCTGACCTGGTGGACACCGCCAAGGCCATCGCCGCCAAGGTCAGCGTGCCGCTGCCGGTGGACGTGGTGGTCGCCAAGGAATTCGCCGAAAGCGCCGCCGCCACCGTCAAGCTCATCAGCGAAGTTGCCGACGACGACATGATCCTCGATATCGGCCCGCAGACCGCCGCGCAGTTCGCCGAACTGCTGACGTCGTCGAAGACCATCCTCTGGAACGGCCCGGTCGGTGTGTTCGAGTTCGATCAGTTCGGCAACGGCACCAAGGCCCTGGCCCTGGCTATCGCCGAAAGCCCGGCCTTCTCCATCGCCGGTGGTGGCGACACCCTGGCGGCGATCGACAAGTACGGCGTGGGTGAGCAGATCTCCTACATTTCCACTGGTGGTGGCGCCTTCCTCGAGTTCGTCGAGGGCAAGGTTTTGCCGGCCGTGGAAATCCTGGAGCAACGCGCCAAGGCCTGATCGGCTCGCTGCGCGTCGGAATAGCTGTGTTGAAAATGGCTCTTCTCTAGCTCGCGAGGCCGCGAATATTTGCTGTTTTCGGCCTAAACCATGGCAGGGCTCCGTGGTCCCTTTAACAGGGCCCGCAAAAAGGAGTGCCTGCCATGCGCCACGTTGCGATTCTGCTGATCCTGGGGGCTGCGCTCCTGGGTTGTGCGGGTGGTAGGCCTTCCAGTACCTGTGAAGTGATCAGCCCGCCGCAGGTGATAGTTCCGGGCAATCAGGACGACCAGCGGGTGGAAGCGCAAGGCAGCGGAGAACCGCCTGGCGACGGTAACGAAGGGGGGCAGCATTGCCCCTGACGATGGACATGTGGCGGAGCCGCATCAAGGAGTAGGGATGAAAGGCCCGTTCGCCCTGGCGACGCTGGCCGTGCTGGCAGGCTGCACCAGCCAGCAGGCGGTAGAGGATCACTGGACCCACTGGGTCTGTGACAGCCAGACCGAAGTGCTGTGGCGCTTCACCGATGCAGGCAAGGAAAGCGTCGACCTGCGACTGGGTGGCGGCGATATCGTCCACCGCCTGAAGCAGGAGCCGTCGGGCTCCGGAGCCCTGTACAGCGACGGCAACCTGGCTTTCCACACCAAGGGTGATGAAGGCCTGGTCTACTGGGTCGCCACTGACGACCTGATAGGTCGCGGCTGCACGGCGCCCTGAGCTGATTTTGATTTTCCCCGAGGTCGGCGGATGACCGCTCCTCCCCGGGAACTTGAACCCGGCCCGCCCCTGCGGCAGGCTTTGCAATTTGACAGCCCACCCACTCGGGAGACTGAAACACCATGGCACTCATCAGCATGCGCCAGATGCTGGACCACGCCGCCGAATTCGGCTACGGCGTTCCGGCTTTCAACGTCAACAACCTGGAACAGATGCGCGCCATCATGGAAGCGGCCGACAAGACCGACTCCCCGGTGATCGTGCAGGCTTCCGCCGGTGCCCGCAAATACGCCGGTGCCCCCTTCCTGCGCCACCTGATCCTGGCCGCCATCGAAGAATTCCCGCACATCCCGGTGTGCATGCACCAGGACCACGGCACCAGTCCGGACGTCTGCCAGCGCTCGATCCAGCTGGGCTTCTCCTCGGTGATGATGGACGGCTCCCTGCGTGAAGACGGCAAGACCCCGGCCGACTACGACTACAACGTCCGCGTGACCCAGCAGACCGTAGCCTTCGCCCACGCCTGTGGCGTGTCCGTGGAGGGCGAACTGGGCTGCCTGGGCAGTCTGGAAACCGGCCAGGCCGGTGAAGAGGACGGCGTCGGCGCCGAGGGCATCCTGGACCACAGCCAGATGCTGACCGACCCGGAAGAGGCGGCCGACTTCGTCAAGAAGACCCAGGTCGACGCCCTGGCCATCGCCATCGGCACCAGCCATGGCGCCTACAAGTTCACCAAGCCGCCGACCGGTGACATCCTCGCCATCGACCGCATCAAGGAAATCCACAAGCGCATCCCCAACACCCACCTGGTGATGCACGGCTCTTCCTCCGTGCCGCAGGACTGGCTGGCGATCATCAACGAGTTCGGTGGCGACATTAAGGAAACCTACGGCGTGCCGGTCGAGGAAATCGTCGAAGGCATCAAGTACGGCGTGCGCAAGGTGAATATCGACACCGACCTGCGCCTGGCTTCCACTGGCGCCATCCGCCGCTTCATGGCCCAGAACCCGGCCGAGTTCGATCCGCGCAAATACTTCGCCAAGACCGTCGAAGCCATGCGCGACATCTGCATCGCCCGCTACGAAGCCTTCGGCACCGCCGGCAATGCCTCCAAGATCAAGCCGATCTCCTTGGAAGGCATGTTCCAGCGCTATGCCAAGGGCGAGCTGGTGGCCAAGGTCAACTGATCCATCGGCCTTGTTCGAGGAGCCCCGCAATGCGGGGCTCTTTCATATCTGGCCCAAGGAGTCTCGATGCGCCTGCCCCTGATGATGGGTTTCGGCCTGCTGCTCGCCGGCTGCGCCGCCAATCCGCCGGTGGCGCCCGCGCCGCCGCCCGATCTGGTTTCCAGCGATCCTCAGCGATGCCTGGACCGCACCGACTGCACGACCAAGACCTCGCGCACCTTGATGTTCGTCTTCGACTACGCCGAGGCGGGCGGCGCCCTGGTGCAGCGCAAGGGCGACTGGCTGTTCACGCCCTCGGCGGCCAAGCCATCCAGTTGGCCGTCGCTGAAGATCCGTCTGGCCAACCCGCCGGCCGGACGTTTCGAGTTCGCCAGCCAGTGTCCGGCAGGGAACTGTCGGATCGGTGAGGTCGACCTGCTCAGGGTCTATCGGAGTTACCTGGGGGGTAAGCCCTGTTCGTTGCTGGAGCCGAAGGCATTGGCACGCTGCCTGGATCCCACTGCCCTCACCCCCACCCCCTCTCGCTGAAGGGAGAGGGGCCGGGGGAGAGGGTTGCTCACAACCCCCGATGCTCGATCTTCAGATTGTAGAAAGTCGCCGCCCCCGCCTCGGTCTCGTACCCCGTGTTGTCCTGGGTATAGACCCCAGCCTTGAAGTACAGCGGCTTGGGGGCCCATTCCGAGCTCAGCTGCTGGCTCCACAGGCTGCTGTTGACCATGACGCTGAGCTGGCCATTGGGCGACAGGTCGATCACATAGCTGAAGCGCTGGTTCAGGGGAATGCCGCTGAGCAGCGGAATCACCGTGCTGGTTTCGTCGTTCGGGCTGTTGCGCACCTTGGCGACTATGTTCGCGGTGTTGGTCTTGGTCTTGAACTGGTACTCCAGCTTGATCAGCGGGCTGGTGCTGCCGTAGGCATGGATCTGGCCGATCACGACTTTCCCGGTGGAAGGCACTTGGCTCACGCTCAGGTTGGCGCTCAGCACATTGTCGGCGCCGGTGTAGGTCCAGTTGCGCAGTCTGCCATCGGCGTAGGTCTCGCGCAGTTCGGTGCGCGGGTAGCTGGCGTTGGCGGTGGTGGTGCCGTTGACCGGCGTCCAGAAGAACACGCTGTCGGTGGTGGGCTGGAAGAATTGATCTCGGTAGCCGCCAAGCAGCGCCGAGGTTTCGATGGTGATGGCGGGTTCGCCGACGGGCAGCGTGAGATTCCAGGTAGAGAGGTCGATCATGACTGAGTTCTCAAAAAGAACTTTCAGTCGGGCGCTGCGCATCCTCGTCGCTGCTTTTCCCTGTGACGGCGTGCCGGCCAGTTGCGCTCGAACTAAAAGTGAAGGTTGCAATTGGCAGTTGCCCGCCGTGTCGTCCGAAGGCGTTTGGGGCCGTCTCGCAAGCGCTTTATAAGGCCTGTCCGAGCGCCTGTCAGGCGCTGATTGTCACATCGTTGGCGTCAAATTTTTGATCTTTTCCACGATGGCCAGTATTGCGCTATCGGCCTCTGCCTGGGTGCCGCACAAAGGGCGGAAAGGCCCGTCCTTGATGGATAAGGAAAATTTCCGGCGGCGTGCGCCGGTTTTTTGGAGCGGTCCGGTTCCTGGAGCGAAAATCCAGAGCAAATGATCCGACGAGCGGTATGGATAAAAATACGGGAATCATTGTCGTCTCGCTTCGGGCGTTGTGCCGGAGGTTGCGCAAGCGATCGGCGCGACCGGTCGTTACAGCGCCCGCGGCGAAACGCGGTCGGGTAGACTGTCGCCCTTTTCGACTGGCGACCGCCGCACCATGACCGCTCTCAAGTACCTCCGGGGTTACCCCGCCAGCCTGCAGGAGCAGGTTGCCAGGATGATCGAGGCCGGCCGCCTGGGCGAATACCTCGGGCGCCGCTACCCCGGCCGCCACGACGTGCAGAGCGACAAGGCGCTGTACAGCTATGCCATGGCTCTCAAGCAGGAGCACCTGCGCAACGCCCCTGCGCCGGACAAGGTGCTCTACGACAACAAGCTGGACGTGGTGCACAAGGCCCTCGGCCTGAACACGGCTATCTCGCGGGTACAGGGCGGCAAGCTCAAGGCGAAGAAGGAGATCCGCGTCGCTTCGCTGTTCAAGGACGCTGCACCCGAGTTCCTCAGGATGATCCTGGTCCACGAGCTGGCGCACCTGAAGGAACGCGACCACACCAAGGCCTTCTACCAGCTCTGCGAACACATGTTGCCCGGCTACCACCAACTGGAGTTCGACCTGCGGGTGTACCTCACCTGGCGTGAGCTCGAGGGCTGAGGGGGCCACCGGCTGCTAGGCTCAGAAGAGCAGCCGACCGAGGTCCGAGGGCATGTGTCCGACCTACCGCATCCTCTGCGTCATTCTCTGGGTGCTGGGCCTGGTCCCCTTCGCCGGCGCCCGTGACTTGCTCGCCGTCGGCACCGAATTCCCCGGTATCTATGCCCGGGAAGCCGACGGCGAGATCAGTGGGCTGGGTGCGGATGTACTGCGCGCGGTGGCCAGGGAGCTGGGCGACCAGGTGCGTTTCGAGGTCTACCCCTGGGCGCGCGCGCAGAAACTGGTGGAAGAGGGGCGCGCCGACATCCTGGTCGGGCCCTATCGCACCGCCGCGCGGGAGCGGCGCTTCCAGTTCGCCGAGCCCGGCTTCTATCGCGACCGCGTGGTCTTCTACGACCGCAGGGATACCTCCAGCACCTGGGACGGTAGCCTGGCCAGCCTGCAGGGAAAACGTATCGCGATCATCCATGGCTGGAGTTACGGCGAACGTTTCGAGGCCATGCGCGGCCAGCTCGACCTGCATGTCGCGCCCTCGGTCGAACTTGCCCTCAAGCTGCTGATGGCCGGCCGCGCCGATCTGGTGGCGAGCAACGAACGGGATTCCCTACCACGCATCGACGAACTCGGCATTGGTGGGAAAGTGCGCCGCCTCGATCCGGCGATCGATACCCAGGTCGGCTATTTCGCCCTGCCCAGGGGCGAGTCCCACCGCCAGCTGCGTGACGACATCGGCCGAGTGCTGCGCAAGATGAGTACCAATGGTCGGTTGGCGAAGCTCGCCAAGCCCTACGGTGTGTCGCTGCCCTGAGCAGACTGTCCGATTGCTTTGAAGCGCCCATGGGCGGGTGCGCTGGCGACGGCTACACTCCCGCCACAAAAAAGGGAGAGCCGAATTGAGCGCAGCAGAGTCGGATTATTCGATCTACCGCAGGGTGGTCACCCAGTTGATGAACGGTGAGGAGCAGCTGCCCAGCCTGCCGATGATCACCCTGGATATCCGCCGCGCCCTGGTCGATCCCAATGTCACTGTTGCGCGGCTGAAACAGGTCATCAGCAAGGACCCGGCACTCAGCGCCCTGCTGATGAAGCACGCCTCCAGCATCATGTTCCGCTCCGCCCAGCCACCCAAGACGCTGGAGGACGTGATTCGCCTGCTCGGCCTGCAGGAGGTGGACCGCATCACCCTGGTGCACAGCCTGAAGAGCCTGTTCACCCTGCACAGTGCCGCGCACAAGCAATTGTTCATCGGCGTCTGGGGCCGCCTGACCCGCCAGGCCAGCATCAGCGCCGTGCTGGCGCGGCCCCTGGGCTTCCTCTCGGCGGACCACGCGCTGCTGGCCAGCCTACTCAGTGACGTCGGCGAACTGGCGGTGCTCTCGGCATTCAAGGACGCCAGCCAGGTCCCGACCCCGGATGTGTACGCACGGCTCTGCCGCGAGTACGGCAAGTCCCTCGGCGTAATCGTGCTGAAGAAGTGGGCGGTGGATGACGGCTACATCGACGTGGTGCGCAGCGCCGGTCAGTGGGACGCCGGCAGCGGCAGCCGGGTCGATCTGATCGACCTGGTCAACCTCGGTCTCTACCACGCCCTGCGCGACGAAGGCCGCTTCGCCCAGTTGCCCCCCATCGTCGAGCTCGCCGCCTACCGCAAGCTGGCGCCGCCCCAGGATACGCTGGATGCCGGCGGCGGCCTGGCCCTGGTTTCCGCCCAGCAGGACGCCATCCAGCGCATGGCCAGCCTGCTGCGCTAGAGCCCGCACCTATACTCAGGCGTACCTCCGTACCGCGGGTGTTCCATGCGCCTCCTCGTGATGCTCTGTCTCAGCCTGTGCCTGGCCTGGGTGCAGCCGCTCTCGGCCGCCGAGCGGTGGCGGGTGGCGGTGGCCGAGGTGCCGGGGCTGGCCGAGGCGGACGGCACCGGCCCGCTGCCGGACTTGGTCCGTGCCCTCGATGAACAGCTGCCGGACATCGACTTCGAACTTCAGATCACTCCCTTCGCCCGCACCTTCAACCTGCTGCAGAACGCCCAGTGCGAGTTCCAGGTGCCTTTTCTCGGCAACCTGCCGCGCCTGCCGGGCGGGCTGCGCTATGGCTCGGGGACGTTGTGGCAGGTGCGCTTCGGTCTTTTCACCCGGCGCGCCAATGCCCTCAGCGTCGCCCAGTTGCTCGACCCGTCCCATGCGCTCACCGCCGAGCGCCTGGCTGCCAGCGGCCTGGGCGCCGCGCAGCAGGCACAGCTGAGCCCGCTGCTCGGGCGCAGCTGGCGCCTGGACGAACTGCAGGAGCAACTCGCCGCACCGACCGTCGACCCGGCCCTGCGCAGCCTGGCCTATCCCTACAGGGTCGAGACCGACCGCGCCCACGCGCCTTGGCTGGGTTTTCCCGCGCTGTCCGGCAACAGCATCGAGAGCAGCCTGCAGAAACTGGTGCGCGGACGCATCGATGGCTATGTGTTCGCGGTTCTGGAAACCGAGCGCGAGGTTGACCGCCTGGGACTGCGCGACCAGCTCAGGGTCCAGGACTTCGGCCTTTACCCGGTGAGGTGGCTGGTGGCGGACAACCCGCGCGGCAAGTGGGTGGACCAGCGCCTGGCCGAAGCCCTGCGCAAGCTCCAGGCGCAACCCGCGTTCCAGCGCCTGCAGGCGCCGCTGAAGGCACCTACCGACGACTGGAAGCCCTGGCCCTGATCCGTAGGGGCGAAATCAGAGTTTCCAGAAAGGCTTGAGCGCTTCCTCCAGGGCCTGCTCGCGGGTCAGGCCGATGTCTCGCAGGATGTGCGCCTCCATGTTCAGCAGGGCTCGGCGGGTATGCAGGCGCATCCAGAAGCGGTCCCAGCGGTTGCCTGGCAGCGTTGGCGCCAGGGATACAGAGTCGTGCTGCTCCCGTTCCAGTTCCCGTGCCTGGAGAGTCAGGCGTACATCGCTCAGGCCGTTCATCATCGCGTTCCTCATGCCCAGTGGTGATTGGGGTGGAGTCATGATGGCGGCCGGGCGAATCTCAATACAGATTCACGATCTGTATATTTCTTTCATACAGATTGCGTGTTTCTCTATCTGAATCTTCAATTGAAGGACCATCTGTACTGGTCCGCTTTCAGGTTCGTGCCGACGCGGGAGACTGTCATGAAGCTCTATATCAAGCTGGCCGAATCCCTCGGCGAACGCATCGAGCAGGGCTACTACCGCCCCGGCGACCGCCTGCCCTCGGTGCGCGCCCTGAGCCTGGAGCATGGCGTCAGCCTGAGCACGGTGCAGCAGGCCTACCGGATCCTCGAGGACAGCGGCCTCGCCGAGCCGCGCCCGAAGTCCGGCTACTTCGTCCCGCCGCGCCGCCAGACCCCGGCGCTGCCGGCGGTGAGCCAGGCGCCACAGCGGCCGGTGGATGTGTCCCAGTGGAACGACGTGCTCGACATGGTCAAGCGCAGTGCCAGGGACAACGTCGTGCAACTCGGTCGTGGCGTGCCCGACATCGACAGCCCGACGCTCAAACCGCTGCTGCGCAGCCTCGGCCGGATCAGCCGGCGCCAGGATTCCAGCTGCCTCAACTACGACAGCATCTACGGCACCGAGGCCCTGCGCGAGCAGGTGGCGCGCCTGGCGCTGGACTCCGGCTGCCAGATCCCCGCCAGCGACATCGTCATCACCACCGGCTGCCACGAGGCCCTGTCGGTGGCCATCCGGTCGACCTGCGAACCGGGCGACATAGTCGCAGTGGATTCGCCCAGCTTTCACGGCACGATGCAGAGACTCAAGGGTTTCGGCATGAAGGCCCTGGAACTGCCCACCGACCCGCTCAACGGCATCAGCCTGGAGGCCCTGGAAATGGCCCTGGAGCAGTGGCCGATCAAGCTGATCCAGCTCACCCCCAACTGCAACAACCCGCTCGGCTACATCATGCCGGAGGCGCGCAAGCGCGCCCTGCTGACCCTGGCCCAGCGCTATGACGTGCCCATCCTCGAAGACGACGTCTACGGCGACCTCGCCTACCAGTACCCGCGCCCGCGCACCATCAAGTCCTTCGATGACGACGGCCGCGTGCTGCTCTGCAGCTCATTCTCCAAGACGGTGGCGCCGGGCATCCGCGTCGGCTGGATCGCGCCCGGCCGCTACCTCGACCGGGTGCTGCACATGAAGTACATCTCCACCGGCGCCACCGCCACCCAGCCGCAACTGGCCCTGGCCGAGTTCATCGGCAAGGGCCACTACGAACCGCACCTGCGGCGCATGCGCAGCCAGTACCAGAGCAACCGTGACCGGATGATCGACTGGGTGATGCGCTACTTCCCCGAAGGCACGCGCGCCAGCCGGCCCCAGGGCAGCTTCATGCTCTGGGTGGAGCTGGCCGAGGATTTCGACACCCTGCGCCTGAACCGTGCCCTGTTGCCCAAGGGTGTGCAGATCGCCAACGGCAGCATCTTCTCCGCCTCCGGCAAGTACCGGAACTGCCTGCGGATGAACTACTCCTCCAAGCCCACCCCCGCCATCGAGGCGGCGGTGCGGACGGTGGGGGAGACTGTGCGGGAGTTGATGGGGGAGTAACGGCTATGCGGGTGGAATCGACTTTTGTGGGGGCGAATTCATTCGCTATGCAGGCCGCAGGCCTGCCCAAATGTCCCACGGGGCCGCTTCGCGTCCCTTAGCGAATGAATTCGCCCCCACAGGCGTAGCGTCGCCCCAACTCAAAGCCAGTGGGCATCCCAGAAGGGGTAGTCGCCTATCTGCTCCACCAGTCCGGCCCGCAGGGGATTGGCCACGATATAGCGGGCGACCTTGCGGATGTCTTCCTCCATACGCAGGGCGTGATCGTGAAAGCCCTTCTGCCAGATCGGTTGGGAACCCGGCAGAAAATGGCCCAACTGTCGGGAGGAGCGACCCTTGAGGACCTTGACCGCAGTGGATATGGTCATCGGCCCGTTGAGCTGCAGCAGCCAGTGCAAATGATCCGGCATCAGTACCCAGGCGAGGGAGTGAAGCAGGTTCTGTTGCTGCAAGCGTCGCATCTCGGCGATGACCAGGCGGGCCATTGTGAAGTCGCTGAACAACGGCGCTCGGCCTTCGGTGGTGGTAGTGATGTGGTAGATCTGGCCGGCTCGGGATACACGGCCCTTCAGAAGATCGTCGCTCGGCATTTCCATTGCCCTCAGGGTGCAGAAGGCAATGACTCTATGGGGTGGCGCGTGGCGGCTGGGCTGGAGCTTGCTGGGAAACGGATGATCCAGGAATGGGAAGATGCCCAAGGTCCACATCCTGTGGGGGCGAATTCATTCGCAAAAGGGCGCGACGCGGCCTCCCCAGAAGTTCCCGGGCGGACCTGCGGTCTGCTTAGCGAATAAATTCGCCCCCACAAGAGCAGCGGGACAAGTACCAGCCAGCGGCTTTCACGCCACCTCCCTCTCACTCAGCAAATGCGCCGCCAGGGTTCGCAGCGGGCCGAGCTGGCGGCAGATCAGCCCCAGTTCGGTCTGCACCAGCCGCGGGCGGTCGTCCATGTCTTCCGGTAGTTGCTCCAGGGCCTTGGCCAGGGCGTCCTCCTCGTCCCGATGGATGCTGATCGGGCGTCGGTCGGCCAGTCCCTCGGCGATGCAGTCGAGGCTCTCGGCGATCTGGCTCGCAGCCTGTTCGGAGACCGGGTTGAGTGCTTCGCCGGGTTGCTCGCCGCGGTGGGCGCCGAGGGCGGAGAGGTAGCTGAGCAGGGTGTGGGAGAGCACCAGGAAACGGAAGCCGATATCCGCTTCCTTGCGGAAGTGGCCGGGCTCCATGAGCA
Source organism: Pseudomonas sp. BN102 (assembly GCF_029871245.1). Classification (GTDB taxonomy): domain Bacteria; phylum Pseudomonadota; class Gammaproteobacteria; order Pseudomonadales; family Pseudomonadaceae; genus Metapseudomonas. Next base: position 38,841 of record NZ_SSON01000069.1, read on the forward strand.
TGTTGGACAGGGTGGTGGACAGCGCCGCGTCGGCGTTGTGGGCGTTGCGCCGGGCCAGGCGGTAGGCCAGGTCGTCGCGCTTGCCGCTGGCGTACTGCTGCATGATCTGGCGCAGGTAACGGCTGTTGCAGGTGAGGGTATTGGCCACCACCTGGTTGAGCCGGCGACCCTGCCAGTCGGGGAGGATGAAAATCACCGCGAGGCCGGCGATCAGGGCGCCGAGCAGCGTGTCCACCAGGCGCGGCAGGAATAGGCCATAGCTGTCGCCGACCTGGTTGAAGCAGAACAGCACCAGCAGGGTGATGGCGGCGGTGGCCAGGGTATAGCGGGTGGCGCGGGTGGCGAAGAACACCACTCCTGCGACCACCGCGAAGGCCGACTGCACCAGGGCGCCGGGGAACAGGTCGAAGAGCGCCCAGCCCAGCGCCAGGCCGATCAGGGTGCCGGCGATCCGCTGCACCAGCTTGCGCCGGGTGGCGCCGAAGTTGGGCTGGCAGACGAAGACCGTGGTCAGCAGTATCCAGTAGCCCTGTTCGGGGTGGATCAGGTGTAGCACGCCGTAGCCGGCGGCCAGTGCCAGGCCCATGCGCAGGGCGTGGCGGAACACCAGGGAGGTGGGCGTGAGGTTCTGCTTGAGGCGTTCCCAGACGTCCTTCAGGCCCTGGGGCGAGCGGTCCAGCAGGCTGCTGTCCTGGGCTTCAGCCAGGGCGTCGGGGTTGCTGGCATCGGTGAGCAGGCGGTCGAGGGTAGCCAAGTTGTTGGCCAGGGCATTGAGCGAGCGCAGCAGGCTGCGCCAGGCCGGGTTGCTCTGGATGCGCAGGTGCTCCAGGGACTTGTTCAGGTCCTCCAGGGCCTGGGCGCCATCCAGGTAGTCGAAGGGCTGGCGCATCTGGATGGCCCGGCCCAGTGCCTGGCAGGCGCCACCCTGCTGGCGCAGCAGGCGTTGGCAGCGGAACAGTACGTCGCTGTGGAAGAAGGCTTCGGCCAGCTCGTTGTAGGGGTAGTGGGAGGAGCTGGCGCGCTCGTGGATGTCCTGGGCCAGGAAGTAGAGCTTGAGGTAGCGGCTCACCTTGGGGCCCGGGCGACCGTTGCCGACGCGGTGCAGGATGACATCCTTGGTCGCGTTCAGCGCCGCCACCACGCGGCCGTTCTGCTGCGCCAGGGCCAGGCGCCGGCCTTCGACGTCGAGCTGGCGCTCCGGCTCCAGCAAGGCGGATTTCAGCTTGAGGTACTGCCCCAGCTCACGGAACAGCCTGGCCAGGCTCTGCTGCACCGGCTGGTGGGTGAAGAGCGCCTGCCAGAGCACCGAGAGCAGGCCGTACCAGGCGGCGCCGGCCACCAGCAGCGCCGGTTCCTGCCAGAGATTGGTGGGCGCGCCGTCGCGCTGGTCGACGCCGATCATGGTGTAGATGGAGAGGATCAGCGTCGCCGAGGCGATGGTCGCGTAACGCTCACCCAGGGCGCCGAGCATTGTCAGGCCGAAGCTGGCCAGGGCCAGGGCGCTGACGAAGACCCAGGGGTAAGGGAAGAGCAGTTCCACCGAGAGCGAGGCGATGCTGAAACAGCCCAGGGTCACCAGCAGTGCGGTGAGCCTGCCCTGCCAGCTGTCGTCGGTTTCCGCCAGGGCGCTGGCGATGATGCCGAGGAACAGCGGAATCAACAGTTCCATGCGGTCCTGCTGCCAGCACAGCGCCATGCTCCCGGTCAGGGCGACGAAAACGCGCAGGCTGTAGCTGAACTTGTCCAGCGCCCAGAGGCGGCGCAGCGATTGAGTGAGTCGAGTCGAGGGCATATGGGCCTTGTGGGCGGATGTCCGGGTGTGGCTGTGCTGCCGGCTACAGCCTAAAGGCTGCGACGGGTGCTGTCAGCCGCCCGCTCGTGTCAGGAGGCTTGGTCTGTCGCCGAGTGCCAGGAGCCACAGGAGCCAAGGGTTGATTTCAGGTACGCCGGTGCCGTTTCGCGCTGGCCGCTGTCGAGGAATTGGAGCAGGCTTGGTGGACCTGCTGGCCAATCCCGTTCGCGGACGCCCCGCATGAGAAGACACCTTGGTTCTGCCTTGTTCGCCCTGCTGCTCGCCTGTGCCTGTGCCTGCGTCAACGCCGAAACGCTGCGCATGGCTGCAAATCTCTGGCCACCCTTCACCGACGCCCGCCTGCCGGGCAATGGCCTGGCCTGCGAGCTGGTGAGCACCGCCCTGGAACGCGCTGGGCATCGCACCGAGTACGTGCAGGTGCCCTGGGCGCGTGCATTGCGCGGGCTCCAGGAAGGGGATTACGACCTGCTCGTCAGCGCCTGGTACAGCGAGGAGCGTGCCCGCTTCGGCCAGTTCTCCGCGCCCTACCTGACCAACCGAATCCTCTTCCTCAAGCGCAAGGGCAGCACGGCCGACTACCGTACCCCGGCCGACCTCAGGCGCTACAGCATCGCCGTGGGGCGCGACTACCGCTATTCGCCGGCCTTCGATACCGACGCCAGCCTGCACAAGGTGCCAGTGACGGATTTCCCGATGGGCGCGCGGATGCTTGCCGCCGGACGCGTGCAACTGACCCTGGAGGACGAGCTGGTGGCGCGTTTCTACCTGAACCGCGAACTGAAAGGCATCAGCGACCAGCTGGAGTTTCTGCCCAAGCCGCTTTCCGAGAGCGGCTCGCACATCCTGGTGCGGCTCAGCCATCCGCGACACCAGCAGCTGGTGAAAGATTTCGATCGCGCCATCCAGGCCATGCGCGAGGACGGCACCTACCAGGCCATCTTCGCCCGCCACGGCCTGCACTGAACTCAGATAATCCGCACCTTGTAGGAACGCCCCTTGATCTTGCCTTCGCTGAGACGCTTGAGCGCCTGCTTGGCGATGCCGCGTTCAACGGCGACGAAGGCCTGGAAATCGAAGATGGCGATCTTGCCCACCTGGCTACTGGGAATCCCGGCTTCGCCAGTGAGCGCGCCGAGTATGTCGCCGGGACGCAACTTCTCCTTGCGCCCGCCGTTGATGCACAGGGTGGCCATGGGCGGCAGCAGCGGCTCGCGGTTCTTCACGACCAGCTCGTCGAGGCGCTGCCAGTTCAACGGCGCCTGCTGCAGGTCCTCGATGGCCTGGGCGCGGTTGGCCTCGGCCGGCGCCACCAGGCTCAGGGCCAGGCCCTTCTCGCCGGCGCGACCGCTGCGGCCGATGCGGTGGACGTGCACTTCGGGGTCGCGGGACAGCTCGACGTTGATTACCGCTTCCAGCCCGGCGATATCCAGGCCTCGCGCGGCGACGTCGGTCGCGACCAGCACGCTGCAGCTCTGGTTGGCGAAGAGGGTCAGCACCTCGTCACGCTCACGCTGCTCCAGGTCGCCATGCAGCGACAAGGCGGAAACACCCTGGTCGCGCAGGTGGGCTTCCAGTTCCTGGCACTGCTGGCGGGTGTGGCAGAAGGCGACGCACGACTGCGGGCGCACCTGTTGCAGCAGGCGCAGCACGGCATCCATGCGCTGGCGCGGGTCGATCTCGTAGAAGCGCTGCTCGATCTGGCCGTCGTCGTGCAGGGCGTCCACCTTCACCTGCTGCGGGTCGCGCATGAAGGTCTTGGCCAACTGGGCGATGCCGGCCGGGTAGGTGGCGGAAAACAGCAGGGTCTGCCGGCGTGCCGGGAGCTGCTGGATGATCTCGGCGATGCTGTCGTAGAAGCCCATGTCGAGCATGCGGTCGGCTTCGTCCAACACCAGTGTGTTGAGGCCGTCGAGCACCAGGGTACCCTTGCGCAGGTGCTCCTGGATCCGCCCAGGCGTGCCAACGATCACATGGGCGCCGTGCTCCAGGGAGCCCACCTGCGGGCCGAAGGGCACGCCGCCGCAAAGGGTGAGCACCTTGATATTGCCGTGCCCGCGGGCCAGGCGGCGGATTTCCTTGGCCACCTGATCGGCCAGCTCGCGAGTGGGGCAGAGCACCAGCGCCTGGCAGCCGAAGAAGCGCGGATTCAGCGGCTCCAGCAGGCCGATGCCGAAGGCGGCGGTCTTGCCGCTGCCGGTCTTGGCCTGGGCGATAAGGTCCTGACCCTTGAGGATCAGCGGCAGGCTCTTGGCCTGGATCGGCGTCATGTCGCGGTAGCCCAGGGTCTCCAGGTTGGCCAGGGTGGCCGCGGAGAGGGGCAGGGTGGTGAAGGCTGTGGTAGTCACGGGACGGGCCTGAAAGTCGAAATGGCGCGCAGTTTAGCAGGATGGGGCATGCAGCCCCGTTCACTCGTCGAGTTCGCGGTGCACCCGGCGCACGGCGCAGCCGCTGTCGGGCGGCAACTGGAAGAGGATCACCGCGGCCAGCAGGGTCAGCACGCCGACGCACAGGTAGGTGGCCTGGAAGGCTTGTTGAGGATGGTGCCGTCCAGCGCCTGCATGAAAAAGGCCACCGTCACCAGCCAGGGCAGCGTGCGGGCGGTGCGGGCGTCCAGGAGTACGGGTTCGGCCATGGAGAACCTTGCGCGGGCGACCCTGCGCACTTTAGGCCGCGATCTGTCGCGCCGCCAGCGGACATTCGCCCTGGCGCCCGGCTGCTAGGCTTGCCACTATTCGCCCCCTGCTGTTCTCCCTGCGGATAGGACCTTCCGAATGCGGACCCCCTGTTTCCTGCTGCTGAGCTGGTTGATGGCCGCGCCCTGCCTCGCAGCGGACTGGTTCCCGTTGCGGGTGCAGGTGGACGGCCGCGACGCCAGCTACCGTCCGCTGGAAGGGGCGAGCCGCCCCTGGCGCATCTGCGCCCTGCTGCCCCACGGCATGGACCGCTACTGGTGGGGAGTGGCCTGGGGTCTGGACGAGGAGGCGCAGCGCCAGGGCGTGCAACTGGGCGTGTACGAGGCCGGGGGTTATCAGTACCCGGACATGCAGCGCGCGCAGTTGACCCGCTGCATCCAGCTCGCCGCCGACGCCTATGTGATCGCCGCCATCAGCGCCAAGGGACTCTGCGACGAGATCGCCCTTCTGCACCGCGACAAGGTGCCGGTGATCGACCTGGTCAACCGTATCGATTGTCCGGGTGTCACCGCGCGGGCCCAGGTGGACTTCTCCAATATGGCCCGCGCGGCCATGGCCTACATTCGCGAACACAGCAAGGGGCGGCCGATCCGTGTGGGCTGGTTGCCGGGGCCGGAGGATGCCGGCTGGGTGGCCGACGCCGAGCGAGGCCTGGCAGAGTTCAAGTCTGGCGGCAAGGTGACCGTGGTGCCGGCCGGTTACGGCCCGGTGGACCGTTCCAGGCAGGCGGTGCTGGTGCGCCAACTGCTGGCCCGCGATCCCCAGCTCGACTACATACTCGGCAACGCCGAGGCTGCCGCCTTCGCCGCCCAGTTGGTGCGCGCCGGAGGCAGCCGCTACAAGGCGCAGGTGGTGTCGCTCTACGCCACCGAGCGGGTGCTGGAAGCCATCTCTGAAGGCAGCATCCTCGCCGCGCCCACCGACTCGCCGGTGATCCAGGCGCGGGTGGCCGTGGACCTGGCGGTGCGTGCGCTGGAAGGCAAGCAGTCGCCACGGCGGGTCAGCCCACGGATCGAGGTGATCGACCGGGATAACCTGCAGCGCTTCGATATCAGCCGCCTGATGCCGCCCAGCGGGCACTGGATGATCCGCCAAGAGCTGCCGGAGTAGGGGCCGGACTTCCTACAAATGCGAATCCGTACCTCAGAAACAAAACGGCCCCTGGCGCATCGCGCCAGGGGCCTTCTGCTTGGAGCGGTCAGCCTTACATCTGCCGCAGCGGCTTGCCGCGCACCGGCTTGTCGCCCGCCGTGTAGTACGCGGCGGCGCTGCGTGGCAACGGCTTACGGTTGCGGATCTTATCGGCGATCTTCTCGGCGATCATGATGGTGGTCGCGTTGAGGTTGCCGGTGATGATCTCCGGCATGATCGAGGCGTCCACCACCCGCAGGCCGTCCATGCCGTGTACGCGGCCCTGGCCGTCCACCACCGCCATGTCGTCGGTGCCCATCTTGCAGGAGCAGGATGGGTGGAAGGCGGTTTCCGCGTGGGTACGGATGAACTCGTCCAGCTCGGCATCGGACTTCAGGTTCGCGCCGGGGCTCAGCTCGCGGCCGCGGTACGGGTCGAGCGCCGGCTGGCCCATGATCTCGCGGGTGATGCGGATACCGTCGCGGAATTCCTGCCAGTCCTGTTCGTGGGACATGTAGTTGAACAGGATGCTCGGGTGCTGGCGCGGGTCCTTCGACTTCAGGTGGATGCGGCCGCGGCTCGGCGAACGCATGGAACCCATGTGCGCCTGGAAGCCGTGCTCCTGCACGCCTTTGCTGCCGTTGTAGTTAATGGCCACCGGGAGGAAGTGGTACTGGATGTTCGGCCACTCGAATTCCGGACGGGTGCGGATGAAGCCGCCGGCCTCGAACTGGTTGCTGGCGCCCAGGCCGCTGCCCAGGAGCAGCCACTTGGCACCGATCAGGGGCTGGTTCCACCACTTGGTGGCGGGGTAGATGGACACCGGCTCTTTGCACGCGTACTGCAGGTAGAGCTCGAGGTGGTCCTGCAGGTTGGCGCCGACGCCCGGCAGGTCATGCACCACGGGCACGTCGAGGTCGCGCAGCAGGGCCGCCGCGCCGACACCCGAGCGCTGCAGCAGTTGCGGGGAGGCGATGGCGCCGCTGCACACCAGCACTTCGCGGCGGGCATGGGCGGTGATCGGGGTATCGCTGTTGCCCTTGAGGTAGGCGACGCCGATGGCGCGCTTGCCGCTGAACAGGATGCGGTCGCTGAGGGCGTGGGTGACGATGGTCAGGTTCGGGCGGTTGCGCGCCTGGTCCAGGTAGCCGCGACCGGTGGCGGCACGGCGGCCTTCCGGGGTCACGGTGCGGTCCATGGGACCGAAGCCTTCCTGCTGGTAGCCGTTGAGGTCCTCGGTACGCGGATAGCCTGCCTGCACGCCGGCTTCGACCATGGCGTGGAACAGAGGGTTGTTGCCGGCCTTGGGCGTGGTCACGCTTACCGGGCCGTCGCCGCCGTGGAAGTCGTTGGGGCCGATGTCGCGGGTTTCCGCCTTGCGGAAATAGGGCAGGCAATCCAGGTAGGTCCAGTCTTCCAGGCCAGGCGCCTTGGCCCAGCTGTCGAAGTCCATGGCATTGCCGCGGATGTAGCACATGCCGTTGATCAGCGAGGAGCCGCCCAGGCCCTTGCCACGGCCGCACTCCATGCGGCGATTGTTCATGTAGGGCTCGGGATCGGTCTCGTAGGCCCAGTTGTAGCGGCGGCCCTGCAGCGGGAAGGCGAGAGCAGCGGGCATCTGGGTACGGAAGTCCAGGCGATAGTCCGGGCCGCCGGCTTCGAGCAGCAGCACGCTGACGTCGGCGTCTTCGGTGAGGCGGGTCGCCAGGACGTTTCCGGCCGAGCCGGCGCCAACGATGATGTAATCGAATTCTTGGGACATGTGACTTACCTGCTAGATAACCCGGAGACGGGTCCGGGGCACGGCATCTTGTTCTGTAGTGCGGCCCGGTATGGCCCGGGCCGCCTGGGCGCTGGTGTCAGTCAGAACACCGAGTAGTAGTCGCCCATCTCGACCTGTACGGACTTGATGCGGGTGTAGTGGGCCAGGGTGGTCAGGCCGTTCTCGCGGCCGACGCCGGACTGCTTGTAGCCGCCCACCGGCATTTCGGCGGGGGACTCGCCCCAGGTGTTGATCCAGCAGATGCCGGCTTCCAGCTTGTGGATCACGCGGTGGGCGCGGGCCAGGTCGCGGGTGACCACGCCTGCGGCCAGGCCGTACTCGGTGTCGTTGGCGCGGCGGATCACTTCTTCTTCGGTGTCGTAGACCAGGATGCTCATCACCGGGCCGAAGATTTCCTCGCGGACGATGGTCATGTCATCGGTGCAGTCGCTGAACACGGTGGCGGCCACATAGGCACCCTTGGCGAACTCGCCTTCGGTGACGCGCTCGCCGCCGATCAGCAGACGTGCGCCTTCCTTGCGGCCGGCCTCGATGTAGCCGAGCACGCTTTCCATGTGGGCGAAGCTGGTCAGCGGGCCGAAGTTGGTGTTGGCGTCTTCCGGGTTGCCCAGGCGGATGCGCTTGACGCGCTCGACCACCTTGGCTTCGAAGCGGGCCTGCAGGGTACGCGGGACGAACACGCGGGTGCCGTTGGTGCAGACCTGGCCGGAGCTGAAGAAGTTGGCCATCACGGCGATATCGGCAGCGCGGTCGAGGTCGGCGTCTTCGAAGATGATCAGCGGCGACTTGCCGCCCAGTTCCATGGTCACTTCCTTGAGCGAGGAGCTGGAGGCGCTGGCCATCACCTTCTTGCCGGTGGAGGTGCCGCCGGTGAAGGAAATCTTCTCGATCAGCGGATGCTCGGTCAGCCACTGGCCGACTTCACGGCCGCTGCCGGTGAGGACGTTGAACACGCCGTCCGGCACGCCGGCTTCGGTGTAGATCTCGGCCAGTTTCAGGGCGGTCAGGGGGGTGACTTCGCTGGGCTTGAAGATCATGGCGTTGCCGGCGGCAAGCGCCGGGGCGGATTTCCACATGGCGATCTGCACCGGGTAGTTCCAGGCGCCGATGCCGGCGACCACGCCCAGGGGTTCGCGGCGGGTGTAGACGAAGCTGGTTTCGCGCAGCGGGATCTGCTCGCCTTCGATGGCCGGGATCAGGCCGGCGTAGTACTCGATCACGTCGGCGCCGGTGACGATATCCACCGCGCGGGTCTCGGCCAGCGGCTTGCCGGTGTCCAGGGTTTCCAGCTCGGCCAGCTCGTCGTTGCGCTCACGCAGGATGTCCACGGCGCGGCGCAGGATGCGCGAGCGCTGCATGGCGGTCATCGCGGCCCAGACCTTCTGGCCCTCGACGGCGCTGGCGACGGCGCGCTCGACGTCGTCCTTGCCGGCGCGCTGGACCTTGGCCAGAACTTCACCGTTGGCCGGGTTGACGGTCTCGAAGCTGGCGCCGCTGGTGGAGTCGACGTAGCGGCCGCCAATGTAGAGCTTCTGTTCTTCGAATCGGGCCATGGTGGTTGTCCTCTCTAGGTCTTGTGTTCGCAAGGCGGCAGGGCGGGTCAGGCCGCCTGCTTGGCCAGTTGTTGATCAAGGAATTCGTAGGCGAGCCGGCGGGCCTGCTCGGTATCGAAGGCTTCGCCGGACAGCGCGCCGCGCAGCCAGAGGCCGTCGATCAGGGCGGCCAGGCCCCGGGCGGCGGCGCGCGCGCTCCTGGCATCGAGCTCGCGGCGGAACTGCCAGCAGAGGTTCGAGTAGAGGCGCAGGTCGTTGATGCGCTGCAAACGGCGCAGGGACGGCTGGTGCATGCTGCTGGCCCAGAACGCCAGCCAGGTCTTCATGGCCGGGCCGTTGACCTGGGTCTCGTCGAAGTTGCCGTCGATGATCGAGCGGATGTAGCCGCGCGCGCTCTCGTCGCGCATGGCCTCGCGGCGCTTGCGCACCGCGTCCTGCAGATCGTTCATGAGGAAGCGCATGGTGGCTTCCAGCAGGCCGTTCTTGTCCTGGAAGTAGTGGCTGATGATGCCGTTGGAAACCCCTGCCAGCTTGGCGATGTAGGAAATGCTGGCGTCGCCCATGCCGACCTGGTCCACCGCCTCGAGTGTGGCGTGGATCAACTGGGTGCGGCGCACAGGCTGCATTCCGACTTTGGGCATTGGGGGTTCCTCCTCTTCCGGGCCTTTCCCGGATAGGTTGAAATCCAGCCTACTTTATTTTTATTGAACGTTCAAACAACAAAGAATACGATGCGCACCATGGAACGGGATGCGGCAGTTCGCCGCACCTGATTCCAGGCCATCTGCCGGCGGATTCCACCCGTCGCCGGCCGCTGGCGCGGGTCTGTCGTTGCGCCTACCAGGCGCCTGCTTTCACTGCCCTGGAAACTCCAAATGAGTACAGCTTCCATAACAACAAGCCATGGCAAGGTGCGCCTGAATCCGGTCGTGTTCTTCGGATCCACCGCGCTCATCCTGCTGCTCACAGTTGCCTTGATCGCCTTCCCCGATAGTGCCGGCGCCTGGCTCGGCAAGGCCCAGAGCTGGCTCTCGCGCAGTTTCGGCTGGTACTACATGCTGGCCATCGGTGCTTACCTGTTCTTCGTCCTCTATGTCGCCTTCTCCCGTTATGGCCATCTGCGCCTGGGCGCCGACGACAGCCGTCCGGACTTCAGCTACGGCGCCTGGGCCGGGATGCTGTTCTCCTCGGGCATCGGTATTTCGCTGCTCTACTTCGCGGCATCGGAGCCCATCGATCACCTCTACAACCCGCCGGAAGGCGAGCCGGGCAGCCAGTCCGCCGCGCGCCAGGCGCTGCAGCTGACGTTCCTCCACTGGGGCGTGCACGGCTGGGCCATTTATGCGCTGGTGGGTCTGGCGGTGGGCTACTTCGCCTATCGCCACAACAAGCCGCTGGCGCTGCGCTCGGCGCTCTACCCGCTGTTCGGCGAGCGCCTGATGAAGGGTTCGGTGGGCAACGCGGTGGACTGCTTCGGCATCTTCGTGACCCTGCTGGGCCTGGTGACCAACCTGGGGATCGGCTCCTTGCAGGTGTCCTCGGGTCTCGAGTACCTGTTCGGCCTGCCCCATAGCCAGGGCGCGTTGCTGGCGGTAATTCTGGTGATGAGCGCGGTGGCCACCCTGGCCGCAGTGTCCGGCATCGAGAAGGGCATCCGCCGCCTGTCCAACCTGAACATCATCCTGTTCAGTGGCCTGCTGCTGTTCGTGCTGCTGGCCGGCGAGACCCTGCACCTGCTCAATGGCTTCGTGCAGAACCTGGGCGACTACCTCAACGGCCTGGTGCTGAAGACCTTCGACCTCTACGTCTACACCGGCCAGTCCGGCAAGAGCGAAGAGTGGATGGGCCTGTGGACCCTGTTCTACTGGGCCTGGTGGATTTCCTGGGCGCCCTTCGTCGGCATGTTCGTGGCGCGCATTTCCCGTGGTCGCACCGTGCGCGAACTGGTCTGCGGCGTACTGCTGATCCCGTTGGGCTTCACCCTGGCCTGGCTCTCGGTGTTCGGCAACAGCGCCATCGACCTGGTGATGAACCAGAACGCGGCGGACCTGGGCAAGGCGGCGCTGGAACAGCCGGCCATGTCCATCTACCTGCTGCTGGAGCATTACCCCTGGGCCAAGGCAGTGATCGGCCTGTCGATCTGCGTGGGCTTCGTGCTCTTCCTCACCCCGGCCGACTCCGGCTCGGTGATGCTGGCCAACCTGTCCCGCGAGGAAGGTGACCTGGACGAGGACGCACCCAACTGGCTGCGTATCTTCTGGTCGGTCGTAGTGACCCTGGCGACCATCGGCCTGCTGTTCGCCGGCAACTTCACCGCCATGCAGACGGTGGTGGTGCTGGCCGGCCTGCCCTTCTCGGTGGTGCTGTTGCTCTATATGTTCGCCCTGTTGAAAACCATGAAGGCGGACCTGGCGGCGAGCGACGCGACTGCGGTCCCGCGGGCGGTGTTGCGCAACGAAGCGGCCTGACTGAGGTCCTTGTTGGAATGAGAAAGCCCGGACCATTGGACCGGGCTTTTTTTGTTTGTGGGCGGGCTGTGTCCTTGTAGGGGCGAATTCATTCGCCCCTACAGTGTTCTGCTCAGCTCTCGGCCTTGGCCAGCTGCTGGTCGAGGTACTCGTAGGCGATCTGCAGCGCCTGCTGGGTGTTGAAGGCATCGCCCGAGAGCGCACCGCGCAGCCACAGGCCGTCGATCAGTGCGGCCAGGCCGCGGGCGGCGGAGCGGGCGTTGTCGATGTCGAGGGAGCGGCGCAGTTCGCAGCAGAGGTTGGAGTAGAGCCGGTGATCGTTGATCCGCTGCAGGCGGCGCAGGGACGGCTGGTGCATGCTGGCCGCCCAGAAGGCCAGCCAGGTCTTCATCGCCGGGCCGCTGACCTGGCTGTCGTCGAAGTTGCCAGCGACTATGGCCCGCAGGTGGGCGCGCGGGGTGTCCTCGCGCAGAGCGGCGCGCCGCTGGCGCACGGCGGAGCTGAGGGCGGCCATCAGGTGGCGCATGGTGGCTTCCAGCAGGCCGTTCTTGTCCTGGAAGTAGTGGCTGATGATGCCGTTGGACACCCCGGCGGTACGGGCGATGTAAGCGATGCTGGCATCGCCCAGGCCTACCTGGTCGACGGCTTCGAGGGTGGCCTGGATCAACTGCGAACGGCGGATCGGCTGCATTCCGACCTTGGGCATCAGGTACTTCCACCATTTTGTGCGGGAATAGGAAGCGCGCAGTCTAGGGGGAATGTGATTGATCGATCAATCGATTGGGTCGATCAGGGGGAGGAACCCTGTGGGGGCGAATTCATTCGCGAAGGGACGCGTAGCGGCCCCTGGGGATCTCCGGGCAGGCCTGCGGCCTGCTTAGCGAATGAATTCGCCCCCACAAAGGTGTGCCGCAGCCAAAAATGGAAAACCCCCGCAGGCGGTTGGCCGGCGGGGGCGTTGAGACGCTGAAAGCAGGCTGTTACTTCAGCCAGCTCTCCACACGCTCGGGGTTCTTGGCGATCCAGTCCTTGGCGGCCGCTTCCGGCTTGGCGCCTTCGCGGATGGCCAGCATCACGGCGCCCACTTCTTCGCCGCTCCAGGAGAAGTTCTTCAGGAACGCGGTGGCGTCGGCGGCTTTGGCTTCCAGGCCAGGGTTGACGACGGTGTCGACGTGCTCGTCATCGCCATAGACCTTTTTCGGGTCTTCCAGGAAGCGCAGTTTCCACTTGGCGAACATCCAGTGCGGGATCCAGCCGGTGACCACGATGGGTTTCTGGGCTTTCTCGGCACGGGTCAATGCGGTGGCCATCGCCGGGCCGGAGCTGGGCATCAGTTTGATGTCCAGGTTGTACTGCTTGATGGCGTCCTCGGTGCGGCGCATCACGCCGGCCCCGGCATCGATGCCGGTGATCTTGCCGTCGAAGTCCTTGCTGTACTTGCTCAGGTCTTCGATGGATTTGGCCTGCACGTAGTCAGGCACGATGAGGCCGATCTTGGCGCCCTTGTAGTTGGAGCCCAGCACTACCACCTTGTCCTTCAGCTTGGCGTAATACTCGCCGTGGGTGGCCGGCAGCCAGGCGGAGAGGGTGGCGTCCAGGTCACCGCGGGCCACGCCCTGCCACATGATCGCCGGCTCGACGGGTTTCAGCTCCACGCTGTAGCCGAGTCTTTCCTTGAGGATTTCGCCTGCCACATGGGTGGCGGCGACACTGTCGTCCCAACCGTTGACGTAGCCGATCTTCAGGGTCGGTTTATCGGCGGCACCGGCGGTGCCCATGCCGAGGGCCAGGGCGGCGACGCCGAGGGTTTGCAGACAAAGGGATTTCAACTTGCGCATACGTATTGCTCCATCAGGTGGGATTGGCAGCCAACTACGTGGTCGATGACCCGTTCTGAGGCGGGTTTCGCGACTGTGCCCCTCGCGGCCCGTTGCCGGGCCACGATTGGCGAATTGCAAGGAAACGGGCTCCGGGACGGAGCCCAGGGGATTACAGGCCGATGTGTTTCTTCACGGCGGCGGCGCCGTCCTGGCCGTCAAAGGTGGTAACGCCCGCCAGCCACTTGTCCAGCGCGGCCGGATTGGCCTTGAGCCAGGCGGTGGCGACTTTCACCGGGTCTTCCTTCTCGAGGATCTTCTCCATCAGCTGGCTTTCGGTTTCGACAGTGAACTGCAGGTTGTTCAGCAGCTTGCCGACGTTGGCGCAGCGTTGCTCGTAGTCTGGCGGCACCACGGTGTAGACCTTGGCGGCGCCGTAGTCAGGGCCGAACACGTCATCGCCGCCGGCCAGGTAAGTGATGTCGAACTGGGTGTTCATCGGGTGCGGTGCCCAACCCAGGAACACCACCGGCTCCTTCTTCTTCACTGCGCGCTGCACCTGTACCAGCATGCCGGCCTCGGAAGACTCGACCATGCGGAACTTGCCGAGGTCGAACTGGTTGCCCTTGATCATCTTGTCGATCAGCAGGTTGCCGTCGTTGCCCGGCTCGATGCCGTAGATCTTGCCGTCCAGCTGGTCCTTGAACTTGGCGATGTCCTGGAAGCTCTTCAGGCCGGCCTCAGCCGCGTAGGTCGGCACCGCCAGGGTGTACTTGGCGCCTTCCAGGTTGGGGGTCGGCAGTACCTTCACACCGTTGTCCTTGGTGAAGGGCTCGATCACCGCGTCCATGGAGGGCGCCCAGTAGCCGAGGAACACATCGATCTGCTTGTTCTTCACGCCGGTGAAGGCAATGGGCACCGAGGCCATGATCTTGCGGGGGGTATACCCCAGGCCCTCGGTCAGCACCATGGCGACGCCGGTGGTGGCGGCGATGTCGGCCCAGCCGATCTCGGCGAAGCGGACCTGCTTGCAACTCTGCGGCTCCTGGGCCCAGGCACCCTGGGCCAGCGCACAGGCCAGCAGGCCCAAGGCAGCGACTTTTTTCATTTTTTTCATTAGCGACTCCCTGACATTGAAAGGTGAAGCGTTGGTTATTGCGCTTGCTGCCGCTGCAACTTGGCGCTCAGCCAGCCAAAGGGCTTGCCACGAGTCGCGGTTTGACGAGTCCCGAAACTTTCAGTGATGCGGTCGAGGATGATCGCCAGCAGTACCACGGCCATGCCGCTTTCGAAGCCCAGGCCGATGTCCAGGCGCTGGATACTGGCGAGCACATCGTTACCCAGGCCACCGGCGCCGACCATCGACGCGATGATCACCATGGACAACGCCATCATGATCGTCTGGTTGACCCCGGCCATGATCGACGGCATGGCATTCGGCAGCTGCACTTTGTATAGCAGTTGCCAGCTGGTGCAGCCGAAGGATTGGCCGGCTTCGACGATTTCCTTGTTCACCTGACGGATGCCGAGGGCGGTCAGACGCACAGCCGGCGGCATGGCGAAGATCACGGTGGCGATGATGCCGGGCACGCGGCCGAGGCCGAAGAGCATGGCGGCCGGAATCAGGTAGACGAAGGCCGGCATGGTCTGCATGAAGTCCAGCACGGGGCGGATGATGACGGCCACGCGCTCGCTCCTGGCCGCCCAGATCCCCAGGGGGATGCCGAGGAGCAGGCTGATCAGGGTGGAGGAGAAGGTCAGGCCGAGGGTGACCACGGTCTGCTCCCAGAAGCCGGTGAGCACGATCAGGATCAGCGATACCGCGGTGAAGGCCGCGAACTTGGCGCCTATGCGCCAGAAGCCCAGGCCGACGAAGACCGCGATCAGTACCCAGGCCGGCGGCCACATCAGGAAGCGTTCGATCAGCTCGGAAAAGCCGCTGACCACGTTGCCGACGCTTTCGAAGGCGCCGCTGTAGTTCTCTAGCAGGTGCTGGACGACGTCATTCACCCAGCTGCCAAGATCCAGTTTCTCGCTCATCGTCATTCTCCCCGCAGGCGGCTCAGCAGGCGGCCTTTGCTGATCGCGCCGCTATAGCGGCCACTCTGGTCGATCACCGGGATCGGCCCCTCGTTGATCACCAGGCGCTGGATGACGCTGTCGAGTGGCAGGTCCTCCGGTACCGGGTCGATGTGCTTGAGCAGGTTCTGCTCCAGGTCCAGGGTGCGGCCACCCTCGACCAGCAGGGCAATCTTCTCGAGGCTGATGGAACCGCGGAAGTTGTTCTTCTCGTCGACGATGAAGGCGTAGTGCTTGTCCAGGGCCTGCAGCTTCTGGCAGACCATCTGCGCGTCCGGTGCCTTGCCGTTGTGCACGAACAGCGGAACGCTGTCGGACTTGAGTTGGCCGGCGGTGAGGTAGCGGCTGCAGTCGACCGTGTTGAAGAAGTTGCGCACGTAGTCGTTGGCCGGATTCTCGATGATCTCCTGGGGCGTACCCACCTGGATCAGCTTGCCGCCTTCCATGATGCCGATGCGCGAACCGATGCGCATGGCTTCCTCGATGTCGTGGGAAACGAAGATGATGGTGCGGCTGTGCTTCTTCTGCAGATCCAGCAGCACGTCCTGCATCTCGCGGCGCTTGAGCGGGTCAAGGGCGGAGAAGGCCTCGTCCATGATGATCATCGAGGGGTCGACCGCCAAGGCGCGGGCCAGGCCCACGCGCTGCTGCATGCCGCCCGACAGCTCATGGGGATATTTGTGCGCGAAGCTGGCCAGGCCGACCTGCTCCAGCACTTCCATGGCGCGCTTCTCGCGCTCCTTCTTGCTCTTGCCGGCCACTTCCAGGCCGAAGGCGGCGTTGTCCAGCACGCAGCGCGAAGGCATCAGGGCGAAGGACTGGAACACCATGCTCATGTCGCGGCGGCGCAGGTCGATCAATTGCGACTTAGGCAGCTTGGCGACGTTCTGGCCGTCGATGAACACATCCCCGGCGGTGGGTTCGATCAGGCGGTTGATCAGGCGGATCAGGGTCGACTTGCCCGAACCCGACAGGCCCATCAGCACGAAGATTTCACCTTCGTTGACGCTGAAGGACACGTCGCTGACGCCGATCACGGCACCGCGCTCGGCGAGGATCTTTTCCTTGCTCCAGCCCTGCTTGAGTAAATCGATTGCTTCTTGTGGTTGTTGCCCGAAAACCTTGTAGAGGTTTTGAACCACGATCTTTCCAGACTGCATGGGATAGTTCCCCTTCAGTAGACATCCAGGTCAGCTACACGGAGCCAGAACGGGCGCTCGACGACGCCCAGCCTGGTGATGCCGACTGTCTTGCCTGTGTGAATAACAATGTTTCGAGAACCTGACAGCCCTCTGGCAGTGCTACGAAACCCAGTCCCTGGGCGGGTTCTGCACCTCGAGCCGAGGTGCGCGTACTTCCGAAATTTCTTATTAGGCCTACCTCTGCTCGGGTTGAGGTTGCCGCTTGTGTTCTTCGGTCCGGAGCGGAGTGCTCGCGGTCTGTCGGCCCACGGGAGCCGACAGCGACGAAATCGGGTGACTCAACGATAAAGCCTTGAGACCTTGGCAATTGTCGGTTTGCGACCTTCATATGTTGGGTGGCGACATGGCTCGTGGATATCACGGGATACGCCTCGTCACGGCGCTTTGGCGCCGGCAAGCGCCGCCGGGAGAGGGCTGCCATCGCGCGTGGTGACGCCCTTCAGCCAGGCGGCGAGGGTGTCGGGATTGGCCTTCAGCCAGGCCTTGGCCTCGCGGCGGCGGTTGGTGCTCTGGTTAAGTATGGCCCCCATCAGATGGTTCTCCATGGCCAGGCTGAACTTGAGGTTCTTCAGCAGCTGTCCGAGGTTCGGGCATTCCTGGGTCAGGCCCTTGCGCACGTTGGTGTAGACGGTGGCGCCGCCGTAATTCGGGCCGAACCAGTCGTCCCCGCCTTCCAGGTAGTGCATCGTCAGCTGGTTGTTCATGGGGTGCGGTTCCCAGCCGAGGAACACCGCCCACTGCTTGAGGTGCTCGGCGCGTTTCACCTGGGAGAGCATGCCGTTTTCGCTGGACTCCACCAGTTTGAAGTCGCCCAGGCCGAAAGCGTTCCCCGCGATCATCTTCTGGATCAGCTTGTTGCCGTCGTTGCCGGGCTCGATGCCGTAGACCTTCCCGCCCAGTTGCTGCTTGAACTTCGCCAGGTCGGCAAAGCTCTTGACGCCGCCTTCCCAGGCGGCGTGATTCACCGCCAGGGTGTACTTGGCGCCGGTGAGGTTGGCGCCGAGGCTCTCCACCGTGCCTTTTTCAAGGTAGGGACGGATGTCGTTTTCCATGCTCGGCATCCAGTTGCCGAGGAAGACATCGATCTTGCCGTCGCTCAGGGCCTTGTAGGTGTCGGGTACCGATAGGCGCCTTACCTTGGTGACGTAGCCGAGTTCGCTGAGCACATGGCGGGTAACGGCGGTGGTGACCGTAATGTCGCTCCAGCCGACATCGGCGAAATGCACGGTGGAGCAGCGTTCGGGGTCGGCGGCGGCCAGGGCCGGCAGGCTGGTGCTCAGGGATATGGCCAGCAACGCCGAGGCCAGCAGGGGAGTGGTGGGTCGAGTCATGGAAGGGGTCCGTCCACAGCAGATTTATTGTCGTTATCCGGACTCGCGTGGCTGTCGGACTGCTGCAGGCCCCCGCCCCCGGGCGCCCGGATGATGCGTGCCAGACGCATTGCCTGACTACCGACCAGGTCGCACGCAGAACTTATCTGTCGCAGGCGATAAAGGGAAACGGGTGTTGCCAGGCGGACGCTTGTTGTAGGGGCGAATTCATTTGCCAAGCGGGCCGAAGGCTTGCCCCTGGACGCTTGCAGGAGGCAGCTGCGCTGCCCTTGGCGAATGAATTCGCCCCTACAGGGTGTCCCCGCCCTTAATCGGGCACGGCGTATTTGGATACGAGCAAGTCGGTGTGGGAAGTCGGTCGATTGGCGAAATGCCGATCATGTCGCCAAGAGAGATCCCTACCGGAGTAGTCCCGTGGCTATCAGCGTGTTCGACCTGTTCAAGATCGGTATCGGCCCCTCCAGCTCGCACACCGTGGGCCCCATGCGCGCGGCGGCGCTGTTCGCCACGGCGCTGCGCGAGCGCGGCCTGCTGGCGCAGGTGCGCCGCGTCGAGGTGCGCCTGTACGGCTCGCTGTCGGCCACCGGCGTCGGCCACGGCACCGACCGCGCCACGCTGATGGGGCTGATGGGCGAATGGCCGGACCGTATCGATCCGACGCAGATCGGCCCGCGCATCGAGGCGCTGCAGGCCGCCGGCGAGCTGCTGCTGGACGGCCGCCAGCCGGTGCCGTTCGACTGGAGCCGCGACCTGCTGCTGCTGGAAGAAAACCTGCCCTACCACCCCAACGCCATGACCCTGATCGTCGAAGGCGAGGGCGGTGAACTGCACCGCGACACCTACTACTCGATCGGCGGCGGCTTCGTGGTCGACGAGGCCCAGGCCAAGGCCGGCCAGCTGGATCAGGACGCCACCGCACTGCCCTATGACTTCTCCAGCGCCGAGGAGCTGCTGCAGCTCTGCCAGCGCCACAACCTGCGCATCGCCGAACTGATGCTGGCCAACGAGAAGGCCTGGCGCAGCGAGGCGGAGATCCGTGCCGGGCTGCTCAAGCTGTGGGACGCCATGCAGGAGTGCGTGAGCAACGGCCTCGGCCACGAAGGCATCCTCCCCGGCGGGCTGAATGTGCGCCGCCGCGCGGCCAAGCTGCACCGCAGCCTGCAGGAGCTGGGCAAGCCCAACGTGATCGGCTCGACCATGAGTGCCATGGAGTGGGTCAACCTCTACGCCCTGGCGGTGAACGAAGAAAACGCCGCCGGCGGGCGCATGGTCACCGCGCCGACCAATGGCGCGGCGGGGATCATCCCGGCGGTGCTGCACTACTACATGCGCTTCAACCCCGAGGCGTCGGAGGACGACGTGGTGAACTTCTTCCTCGGCGCGGCGGCGGTGGGCATTTTGTGCAAGAAGAACGCCTCGATCTCCGGCGCCGAAGTCGGTTGCCAGGGCGAGGTGGGCTCGGCCTGCGCGATGGCCGCGGCGGGGCTGGCGGAAGTGCTGGGGGCGACCCCGGCGCAGCTGGAGAACGCGGCGGAGATCGGCCTGGAGCACAACCTGGGGCTGACCTGCGATCCGGTGGGCGGGCTGGTGCAGGTGCCGTGTATCGAGCGCAACGCGATCGCCGCGGTGAAGGCGATCAACGCGGCGCAGATGGCGCTGCGCGGCGACGGCGAGCACTTCATCTCGCTGGACCAGGTGATCCGCACCATGCGCGACACCGGTGCCGACATGCACGACAAGTACAAGGAAACCTCGCGCGGCGGCCTGGCCGTCAGCGC
>NZ_SSON01000070.1 GCF_029871245.1 Pseudomonas sp. BN102
GACCGGGAGAGGGAAGTCTGGCCTTGCGCCGATACCCCTCTCCCCAGCCCTCTCCCCAGGGGGGAGAGGGAGCGGTTGGTTGACCCTCTCCCTGAAGGGAGAGGGGGTAGAAAACACGAATCCTCTGGCCCCTGAGGCGGGAGGAACTGAAAGACTCAAGCGGTGGAGAAATCCGTGAAAAAGGTTTCCCTGAAATACTGGTTCAAGAGTGGCGCACCGGGCGTCTGGATGAGCGGCGGCGCGGTATCCATCGCCGTCATCATGACTATCGGCCTGCTCTCGGTAATTGCCGTGCGCGGCCTCGGCCACTTCTGGCCGGCTGACCTGGTGGAGGTGTCCTACTCGGTGCCTGGCCAGGCTGCCAAGCCGGTGATCGCCGAGGAAGTGCAGGTCGAGGAAGTGTCCCGCACCCGCCTGAAGGGCGCTGGCCTGCCGGTGCCGGAAGACGGCCCGGAGTTCATGAGCCGTGAGCTGCTCAAGGTGGGCAACCGTGACGTCTACGGCAGTGACTTCACCTGGGTCGTGGGCGACTGGCTGAAAGACCGGAAGACTCCGGCCGAGCTGATGGTGCTGGAGCGTCGCGAGTGGGGCAACTTCTACGGCCGCCTGGTGGCGGTGAAGGAGAACGGCCAGGTGGTGGCCGAAGGCGAGGCCGCCATGGCCGAGCTGCAAAAGCGCCTGCAACGAGTCGACGACCTCTATGCCCAGCTCTACCAGCTGGAGAAGAAGGACATCGGCGGCATCAACCACGGTCTCGAGCGCCTGCGCCTGGATACCCGCAAACTCGAGCTGAACGACGCCCTGACCGCCGAAGCCCAGGCCGATATCGCCGCTGAGCGCGCCGAGCTGGAAAGCCGCTACAAAGGCCTGGAAGCGCAGCTGCTGGACTTGCACCAGCAGTTCAACCGCGACAGCGTGGTGGTCCGCGAGGCCGGCGGCAAGGAACAGGAAATCAGCCTCGGCAAGGTCGTCCACGCCTACCAGCCGAACGGCATGGGCCTGTTCGACAAGCTCGGCTTCTACTTCGCCAAGCTCTGGGAATTCCTCGCCGATGACCCGCGTGAGGCCAACACCGAAGGCGGCATCTTCCCGGCCATTTTCGGCACCGTGATGATGACCCTGATCATGGCCGTGATCGTCACCCCCTTCGGTGTGATCGCCGCCATCTACCTGCGCGAGTACGCCAAGCAGGGTGTGCTGACCCGGGTGATCCGCATCGCGGTGAACAACCTGGCGGGCGTTCCGGCCATCGTCTATGGCGTGTTCGGCCTGGGCTTCTTCGTCTACGTGCTGGGCGGCTCGCTGGACCGCTTGTTCTTCCCCGAGTCCGCCCCGGCGCCGACCTTCGGCACCCCGGGCCTGCTCTGGGCCTCGCTGACCCTGGCGATACTCGCCGTGCCGGTGGTGATCGTCGCCACCGAGGAAGGCCTGGCGCGGATTCCCCGTGCCGTGCGCGAAGGCTCCCTGGCCCTGGGCGCGACCAAGGCCGAGACCCTCTGGAAAGTCGTCCTGCCCATGGCCAGCCCGGCGATGATGACCGGCCTGATCCTCGCCGTGGCGCGCGCCGCCGGCGAAGTGGCGCCGCTGATGCTGGTGGGCGTGGTGAAGCTGGCCCCGAGCCTGCCGGTGGATGGCAACTACCCCTATCTGCACCTGGACCAGAAGATCATGCACCTGGGCTTCCACATCTATGACGTCGGCTTCCAGAGCCCCAACGTCGAGGCCGCCCGCCCGCTGGTCTATGCCACCGCGCTGCTGCTGGTGCTGGTGATCGCCCTGCTGAACTTCTCGGCCGTCGCCATCCGTAACCACCTGCGCGAGAAATACAAGGCGCTGGACAGCTGATTCGTCCACCGCCGATCGCTTTGCCCAAGGCTTACAGCTTGTAGCTCGAAGCTACGAACGGAGTGAATATGCAACACGAAACCCACAGCCATGGCGTCAACATCTCCGCCCTCGGCCGCGACAAGCAGAATCTGCGCCTGGCCGAGGAAACCGTTGCCCTCGAAGTGCCGGGCCTGTCCCTCTTCTATGGCGAGAAGCAGGCGCTGCACAATGTCAGCCTGAATATCCCGAAACAGCGCGTGACCGCCTTCATCGGCCCGAGCGGCTGCGGCAAGTCGACCCTGCTGCGCTGCTTCAACCGCATGAACGACCTGGTGGACGGCTGCCGCGTCGATGGTGAGATCCTCCTCGACGGCAAGAACATCTACCGCAAGGGCGAGGAAGTGGCCGAGCTGCGCCGCCGCGTGGGCATGGTGTTCCAGAAGCCCAACCCGTTCCCCAAGAGCATCTACGAGAACGTGGTCTACGGCCTGCGCATCCAGGGCATCAACAAGAAGCGCGTGCTCGACGAAGCCGTGGAGTGGGCCCTCAAGGGCGCCGCACTCTGGGACGAAGTGAAGGACCGCCTGCACGAGTCCGCCCTCGGCCTCTCCGGTGGCCAGCAACAGCGCCTGGTGATCGCCCGCACCATCGCGGTGGAGCCCGAGGTACTGCTGCTCGACGAACCCTGCTCGGCCCTGGACCCGATCTCCACCCTCAAGGTGGAAGAGCTGATCTACGAGCTCAAGAGCAAGTACACCATCGTCATCGTGACCCACAACATGCAGCAGGCGGCGCGGGTTTCCGACTACACCGCATTCATGTACATGGGCAAGCTGATCGAATTCGGCGACACCGATACCCTGTTCACCAACCCGGCCAAGAAGCAGACCGAGGACTACATCACCGGTCGCTACGGCTAGTGGCCACCCCCAATCGCGCTGGACTGCGTCGGCGAAGCTTGCCGTACTACTCGTACTGTCTTCACTTCGCCTCCTTGCCCAGCACGATTGGTTGAAGCCACTACAACCTGGAAGAACATTCGGCTCAACAAGGGTTAGAAAATGATCGACAAAGACAGCCTCACCCATCACATCTCCCAGCAGTTCAACGCCGAACTGGAGGAAGTGCGCAGCCACCTTCTGGCGATGGGTGGCCTGGTCGAGAAGCAGGTCAACGACGCGGTCACCGCGCTGATCGACGCCGACTCGGGCCTCGCCCAGCAGGTGCGCGAGATCGATGACCAGATCAACCAGATGGAGCGCAACATCGACGAAGAGTGCGTGCGCATTCTCGCCCGCCGTCAGCCGGCGGCGTCCGACCTGCGCCTGATCATCAGCATCTCCAAGTCGGTGATCGACCTCGAACGCATCGGCGACGAAGCCTCGAAGATCGCCCGCCGCGCCATCCAGCTCTGCGAGGAAGGCGTGGCGCCGCGCGGTTACGTCGAGGTGCGCCACATCGGCGACCAGGTGCGCAAGATGGTCCAGGAAGCGCTGGACGCCTTCGCCCGCTTCGATGCCGACCTGGCCCTCTCCGTGGCCCAGTACGACAAGAACATCGACCGCGAGTACAAGACCGCCCTGCGCGAACTGGTCACCTACATGATGGAAGACCCGCGCGCCATCAGCCGCGTGCTCAACGTCATCTGGGTCCTGCGCTCGCTGGAGCGCATCGGCGACCACGCGCGGAATATCTCCGAGCTGGTGATCTACCTCGTGCGCGGCACCGACGTCCGCCACCTGGGCCTGGCGCGCATGACCGAGGAAGTGAAGGGCAACGGCAGCGGCAAGGACGCTTCCCAGAGCTGAGTCTGAAACCGCCCGCCGAACGCCCGGCCCTGCGCCGGGCGTTTTGCTTCCCAGTGCTTTGCCGCGGAACCGCCCCACCGATCTCCGCCTTCGCTCCGAGCTGACCGACAGGTCATCGCCGAAACAGGTTTGGCAAAGGGCTATCAGCCAAGGCTATGCTAAGCCCCGATTCCCGAGGAGCAGTCGATGGGCAAGGTCAATGTGCTGGTGGTGGATGATGCGTCCTTTATTCGCGACCTGGTGAAGAAGGGGCTGCGCGATCATTTCCCCGGTATCCAGATCGAAGAGGCGATCAATGGGCGCAAGGCCCAGCAGTTGCTCGCCCGCGCCACTATCGACCTGATCCTCTGCGATTGGGAAATGCCCGAGATGTCCGGCCTGGAACTGCTCACCTGGTGCCGCGAGCAGGAAAGCCTGAAGGCCACGCCCTTTATCATGGTCACCAGCCGCGGCGACAAGGAGAACGTCATCCAGGCCATCCAGGCCGGCGTCTCCGACTACATCGGCAAGCCCTTCTCCAATGAACAGCTGGTGACCAAGGTGAAGAAGGCGCTGGCCCGCTCCGGCCGCCTGGAAGACCTGATGACCAGCGCACCCAACCGGCTGCCCAATGCCGGTGGTTTCGCCAACGACTCCCTGGCCGCCCTCACCGGTGGCAAGGCCGAGGTGGTTCGCCCCGCCGTCGCACCTGCGGCGCCGAGCACCAAACCCGCTGCGCCCGCGCCATCGGCCAATTCGGCCAATTCGGCCGCCCAGGCCCCCGGTGGCCGTGGCCAGGCCCAGCTGCGCCTGCCTGCGGGTGTGCTGGTCTGCGTGATCAAGGCCCTGAGCCTGAAGGACGCGCAACTGGTGGTGCGGCGTGGCGAATCGCTGCCACAGGTGCTGGAAAGCGCCGTGCTCGACCTGGAGCAGGGCGAGGGTGGCGAGGTGGCGCGGCTCAATGGCTACCTGCACGCAGTCGCCGCCCTGGAGCCCCGGCCCGACAGCGAGTGGCTGCTGCTGACGTTCCGCTTCGTCGACCGCGATCCGCAGAAGCTCGATTACTTGTCTCGGTTGATCGCCCGCGGCACTGCGCAGAAGCATTTCGTCCCCGGCGCCTGAGCGCCCAGCCAACCCCGTCACAGCCCGATGGGCGGTGTCTCGCCCGCCGCAGTCCGCGCTGCTAGTCTTCGGCAACACGGAGCACAGAAGAACAACGGGGCGACATGCTGGGGCGATTCCTTTCTCTGGTGGTGCTGCTCGGCACAAGCCTGCCGGCGGCTGCACTGACCATCTACAAGTACACCGATGCCAACGGTGTGGTGACCTATACCGACAAGGCCGTGGCCGGCGCCCAGGTGTTCGTCTTCCGCGACCGCATGGTGGAGCGCCTCGACCTGTCGGTGAAGCTGGAAACCAAAAAGCACGCCGCCGGTGAAACGCTGCTGCTGCGCAACGAACTGTTCGCCCCGGTGGAAGTGGAATTGCGCATCGAGCAGGCGGAGAACGTCTCCGGCGTACCGGACCAGCCGAT
The DNA here is from genome assembly GCF_029871245.1 of Pseudomonas sp. BN102. Lineage (GTDB taxonomy): Bacteria > Pseudomonadota > Gammaproteobacteria > Pseudomonadales > Pseudomonadaceae > Metapseudomonas. The sequence goes on from NZ_SSON01000070.1 coordinate 5,149, forward strand.
CCGCTGGGTGCTGGCGCCGCGCAGCAGCATGCGCATGGCCACCCTGGCCGCGGCCGATGCCTCCCGGCCCATGCGCTACAAGCCCAAGCTGCGCTATGCCCTGGGCGACCCGCGCCTGCAGCCGATGCTCTACCGCTATCCGCTGCCCTGGCAGGGCGGCCCGTTCCGCCTGACCCAGGGCGCCAATGGCCGTTACAGCCACTTCACCCCCAAGGGCCGCTACGCCCTGGATATCGCCATGCCCGAAGGCACTCCCATAGTCGCGGCACGCTCGGGCATGGTGGTGAAGATCGAGAACGACCAGAGCGGCCGTGGCAACAACCCCTCGGGCAACTTTGTGCGCATCCTGCATGACGACGGCACCATGGGCGTCTACCTGCACCTGATGCGCGGTTCGGTGCAGGTGCGCGATGGCCAGCAGGTGGCCATGGGCGAACGCATCGCCCGCTCCGGCAACACCGGCAACAGTACCGGCCCGCACCTGCACTTCGTCATCCAGCGCAACGTCGGCCTGGCGCTGGAATCCATTCCCTTCCAGTTCGCCCAGCCGGTGGACAGCCTGCCGAACTTCGCGGTGGGTGGGGAGTAGGGCGCACGGAGTCGAGGTAGGTTGCGGCTGAGCGCAGCGAAGCCCAACGTTGCTTGACTGGCTTGTGGTGTTGGGCTTCGCGTAGCTCAGCCCAACCTACAGAACGTCCCGTAGGATGGGGCGGGTGGCGTTCCGCGAGCCTGCGATACCCATCGGGCCATGCTCAGCATGGGTGGACGCTTCGAATTCCTTGGCGAATGAATTCGCCCCTGCAAGTCCCGTAGGACGGGAGCAAGGGGAGTCAGTCCAGCTTGAGCACCTTGGCCAGGACTATCTTCGGGCCTTTCATCTTCTTCACGATGATGCGCAGGCCGTCGGTCTCCAGCACTTCTTCCTCTTCCGGCATGCGGTTGAGGGTTTCGTAGATCAGGCCGGCGAGGGTGTCCGCCTCGACATGGTCGAGGTCGATGCCGAGCAGGCGCTCCACCTTGAACAGCGGAGTGTCGCCGCGCACCAGCAGCTTGCCCGGCTGGTAGGCGAGGACGCCGCGTTCGGTCTTGCGGTGTTCGTCCTGGATATCGCCCACCAGCACTTCCAGCACGTCTTCCATAGTCAGGAAGCCAACCACCTTGCCGTCGGCCTCCTCGACCACCGCGAAGTGTGAGCCGCCCTGGCGGAACTGCTCCAGCAGGCGCGACAGCGGCATGTGCTTGGTGACCCGCTCCAGGGGATGGGTGAGTTCTTCCAGGTCGAAGGTTTCCGGCAGGCTGTCGAGGGCGGCCAGGGCCAGCAGCAGGTCCTTGATGTGCAACACACCGATGAACTCGCCCTTCTGGTCGTCGTGGACCGGGTAACGGCTGTACTTGTGCCGGCGGATCACGGTGAGGATGTCCGCCAGGGGAGCGTCGTGTTCGAGGTAGATCAGGTCTTCCCGGGAGTTGGCCCAGTCCACCACTTCCAGTTCGCCCAGTTCCACGGCCGAGGCCAGCACGCGCATGCCCTGGTCGCTGGGGTCGCGGGCGCGGCTGGAGTGGAGGATCAGCTTGAGCTCGTCGCGGCTGTAGTGGTGTTCATGGTGCGGACCGGGCTCGCCTTGCCCCGCGATGCGCAGGATGGTGTTGGCGCTGGCGTTGAGCAGCCAGATGGCCGGGTACATCAGCCAGTAGAAGAGGTAGAGCGGCACGGCGGTCCAGAGGGACAGCAGTTCCGGCTTGCGGATGGCCCAGGACTTGGGCGCCAGCTCGCCGACCACGATGTGCAGGTAGGAAATGATGAAGAAGGCGGTGAAGAAGGCGATGCCGTGGACCAGCGCCGGCGAGTCGATACCGATGTATCCCAGCAGGGGCTGCAATAGGTGGGCGAAGGCCGGCTCACCGACCCAACCGAGGCCCAGGGAGGCCAGGGTGATGCCCAGCTGGCAGGCGGAGAGGTAGGCGTCCAGCTGGTTGTGCACGGTGCGCAGGATACTTCCGCGCCAGCCGTGCTTGTCGGCTATGGCTTCGACGCGGGTCGAGCGCAGCTTGACCATGGCGAACTCGGCGGCCACGAAGAAGCCGTTGAGCAGCACGAGGAAGAGGGCAAAGAGAATCAGGCCGAAATCAGCGAAATAGGAGAGGAAGTTGGAACTAGGGGAAGGGTCCATGGATATTTTTGCTGACGGATGACCGGCTAAGGGTGAAGGCTGGACCCCGAGTTTGCAAGTCGAGGCGCGCTGCCGATCAGCTGCGCCGGACGACCTGGGTGGCCGGGAAATGGCAAGCGAAGGTGCTGCCGTGGTTGAGCACCGAGCTGATGTCGAGGCGGCCGCGATGGCGGATCAGCACGTGCTTGACGATGGCCAGACCCAGGCCGGTGCCGCCGGTGCTGCTGTTGCGGCTGGAGTCGACACGGTAGAAGCGCTCGGTCAGGCGCGGCAGGTGCTTGGTCTCGATGCCGATGCCGCTGTCCTGCACGCTTAGGTGCGCGCCCGACTCGTCGCCCCACCAGCGGATGCGGATCTCGCCTTCGTCCGGGGTGTACTTGACTGCGTTGAACACCAGGTTGGAGAAGGCACTGCGCAGCTCAGCCTCGCTGCCGCGCAGCTTGTAGCTGTGATCGGCTTCCAGGCTGATGCGGTGGTGGCGGTTGCCGGACAGGGCGAGGGCGTCGGCCTTGATCTGCAGCAGTATCAGGTCGACGGCCACCGGCTGGTTGTCCGAGGGGTATTCGGTGGCTTCCAGCTTGGCCAGCAGCAGCAGGTCGTTGAGCAGGTTCTGCATGCGCACGCCTTGCTGGCTCATTTGCTGCAGGGCGCGGGTCCAGCGCGGGTTCACATCTTCGACGTTGTCCAGCAGGGTCTCCAGGTAGCCGGCGATCACCGTCAGCGGCGTGCGCAGCTCGTGGGAGACGTTGGCGACGAAGTCTTTGCGCATCTGCTCGAGGTGGTAGAGGCGGGTGACGTCGCGGACCAGCATCAGGTGTTCGCTGTTGCCGTACTGGGTGATGTGGAACTGCAGGCGCAGGCGGTCGTTGACCGGCGAGGGCAAGTCCAGGGGCTCGTTGTAGTTACCCTGGTCGAAGTATTCCTTGAAGCGCGGGTGGCGGATCAGGTTGGTCACCGGCTGGCCGCTGTCCTGTGGGGTCTTGAGGCCGAGCAGGGTTTCCGCTGCGCGGTTCCACCAGTCCAGGTTGCCGTCGCTGTCGAGCATCACCACGGCGTCCTTCAGGGCGGCGGTGGATTCCTGCACCCGGTCGATCACCGCCTGCAGGCGGCCGCGTACGCGCTGGTCGCGGCGTTGCAGGTGGTAGATGCTGTCGAACACCTCGCCCCAGAGGCCGTAGCCGTCCGGCGGCGGCTCGTCCGGCTGGTGCTGCTTGAGCCATTTGTAGAGGCGCAGCAGTTGCACCAGGGTCCAGCCCAGGTAGGCGCCGAGGCCGATGACCAGGGCCCAGGCATAGAAGCCGGTGATCAGCCCTGCCAGCAGGCAGGCACCGATCAGCAGTAGCAGGCGGCGGATGACAGCGCCGCGCCAGTCGTGATTCACCTATCGCGTCCTTGTGGTCGGCCCGGCGGGGCCCGGGTCAGCTTTTGGTGGAGAAACGATAGCCGGTGCCGCGAACGGTCTGAACCAGATTTTCATATACCTCGCCGAGCGCCTTGCGCAGGCGGCGGATGTGTACGTCGACGGTGCGCTCCTCGACATAGACGTTGCCGCCCCAGACCTGGTCGAGCAACTGGCCGCGGGTGTAGGCGCGTTCCTGGTGGGTCATGAAGAACTGCAGCAGGCGGTATTCGGTGGGGCCCATCTCGGCCGGCTTGCCGTCGATGGTCACGCGGTGGCTGATGGGGTCCAGCAGCAGACCGCCGATGGCGATCGGCGCTTCGCCGTCGCTGGGGCCGGCGCGGCGCAGCACGGCCTTGAGCCGGGCCACCAGTTCGCGTGGGGAGAAGGGCTTGGTGATGTAGTCGTCGGCGCCGACCTCCAGGCCCTGGATCTTGTTGTCCTCTTCGCCCTTGGCAGTGAGCATGATGATCGGGATGTCGTTGGTCAGGTCGTCGCGCTTCAGGCGGCGGGCCAGTTCGATGCCGGAGGTGCCGGGCAGCATCCAGTCGAGGAGGATCAAGTCGGGTTTACGGTCGACGATGATGGCGTGCGCCTGCTGGGTATTCTCGGCTTCCAGGCAGTCGTAGCCGGCCATCTCGAGGGCGACGGCGATCATCTCGCGGATCGGCGCTTCGTCGTCGACTATCAGGATGTTCTTGCCAACCATGTTCAGGCCTCGAATAGATCGCGTGTATGTCTGATTGCGCCGCATTAGATAACGGAATTATTGCAGGGATGTGACACCGGGATGTTGGGGCTGATGACGATTCGTCACGGCCGCGCAGAAACCCCGAACGATTCCGCTTCGGGCCTTGTCTATGCTCAATGAGGCCGCCGCCAACCCGCGGCGGCCTGGAGCCTGGCACGGGACCCCATCGCTCGATGGACGTTCGTGGCTCCTTCCGTCCTGTACCGCTGCGACCTCAAGCCGTGATCCAGCTGCCGCCAGGCTGTCGCTGTTCATTCCGAGGAGAGGCAAGAAAATGAGAAGAATTTCCCCCCGATTCGTTCCGCTGCTCGCCGGCGCATTGCTGGGCTGGTCCCTGTCTGGCCTGGCGGCCGAGCCGGCGATGGAGAAGAACGGCATGTTGGTGGATTCCAAGGGCATGACGCTCTACACCTATGACAAGGACTCCGATGGCAAGTCTGCGTGCAACGGCCAGTGCGCCGAGAACTGGCCCCCGCTGATGGCCGATGCCGGCGCCAAGGCCGAAGGCGAATGGAGTGTGGTCAAGCGCGACGACGGCTCCATGCAATGGGCCTATGACGGCAAGCCGCTGTACACATTCGTCATGGACAAGAAGGCCGGTGACGTGACCGGCGATGGCAAGATGGGGGTCTGGCACGTCGCCAAGCCGGAAGCCTACTAGCAGGCTGTGGATAACGGCCTGCATTGCCGATTCGGTGCTTATAGCGGCTGCCGCGCCAATGTTTTTCCACAGGCCGGCAGCCGCAAATCGGCCTGCGCGCTGTGTCGCGATCAGCGCAGCGCGTAATCGGCGACTATGCCCACCAGGATCGCCAGTCCCGCCCAGTGGTTATGCAGGAAGGCCTTGAAGCAGGCCTGGGGATCGCGCGTACGGGTGCTATGGAACTCCCAGGCGAAGCAGGCGGCAGCGGCCACCAGGCCAAGGTGGAAGTACAGGCCCAGCTCGAAGCGGTTGCCCGCCAGCAGCAGGCAGAGCAGGGCCAGGCCCTGGAGGCTGATGATGATGATGCGGTCGGCATCGCCGAAGAGTATGGCGGTGGACTTCACCCCGATCTTCAGGTCGTCCTCGCGGTCGGTCATCGCGTAGTAGGTGTCGTAGGCCACCGTCCACAGCAGGTTGGCGATGTACAGCAGCCAGGCGGCGGCCGGCAGCTCGCCGGTCTCGGCGGTGAAGGCCATCGGCATGCCCCAGGAGAAAGCCGCGCCCAGTACCACCTGCGGGTAGTAGGTGTAGCGCTTCATGAAGGGGTAGCAGGCGGCGAGCGCCAGGCCGCCGAAGGACAGCCAGATGGTGGTGGCGTTGGTGAAGAGCACCAGCACGAAGCTGATCGCTACCAGCACGGTGAAGAACACCAGCGCCTCGCGCGGGGTGACCCGACCGCTGGCCAGGGGACGGGCGTGGGTGCGGCTGACATGGCCGTCGATATTGCGGTCGGCGTAGTCGTTTATCACGCAACCGGCGGCGCGCATCAGGTTCACGCCGAGGATGAAGATCACCAGGTTGGCCAGGCTGGGGCTGCCTTCACCGGCGATCCACAGGGCCCAGAGCGTGGGCCAGAGCAGCAGGTAGATGCCGATGGGCTTGTCCAGCCGGGTCAGCTGGATGAAGTCCATGGCGCGGGGATGCAGGCGGTTCAGCGATTGAAGTAGCGTGAGGTACATTGGCGGCTTTCCCGTTGAAGGCGGGGATTATACGGCCTCGACGCCAGCCTCGCGCCATAGCGCAGGGAGGAAGATTTCCGCCACCAGCACCCCCAGTTCACCGCGCGAGAAGCAGGAGCGGCGCCCCCAGAGGCGCTCTTCGCGCACGTCGATCGGCAGCCAGGGTGCGGGATAGCGGGCGACTTCGATGGCGCCGCGGTCGAAGGCGCGGTCGCTGAACAGCAACTCGCCCAGGGAGCGGCTGCCGAGCTGGTGCAGGTCCAATCCCGAGCCTTCCAGCACGCTACGGGCGGCCACGCTGCGGGCGAATACCCAGACCTCGCCATAGCCGCGCAGGTACACCTCGCGAACCCAGCCCTGGCTGCCGGCGGGAATGCCGAGGGCAACGCATTCGTCGGCGCGCAGCGTCTGCCAGCCTTCCTCCAGCGGGGTGACGCTGAACGCGTTGTCCGATAGGGCGGTCAGTCGGCGGGTCAGGGAACCCTGGTCGAACAGCCAGTCGCGGACGCAGGCAGCAGGCGCGGGGTGGAGCTGGGCGGCGGTCAGCCAGCGAGGCGGATGGGCAAGGGCGGCGTGGGGCACGGGCGGGGGCTTGGGCGGTTGAAGACGGCGCAGATTAGCACGGCCGGTGTCTGTCGGCTGCCTCTTGCCCGCAGGCGGGCGAAGCAGTACAAGACGGGCCTGAGTCGACCCCTAGCGCCCACCAGAGGCAACAGGTCGAGAACGCCTGATAGTCGAGGTAAATGAGTGATGAAGAAGTGGCAATGCGTGGTGTGTGGCTTGGTCTACGACGAATCCATGGGCTGGCCGGATGAGGGCATCGCCGCCGGCACCCGTTGGGAAGACGTCCCGGCAGACTGGCTGTGCCCCGATTGCGGTGTGGGCAAGCTGGATTTCGAGATGATCGAGATCAACTGATCCCGTCCCCTGTCGAACGAGCCGGCCAAGAGCCGGCTTTTTCGTCTTTGCGCGGGAGGGCCTATCCTCTGTCTGGACCGGCATGGCGGCGCTTGGCTGCCGCCGGCCAATTGGAGTAGGTTCAATACGGATATCCGCGCCGGCGGAGGTGGTCATGCGCAAGTGGCAATGCATAGTCTGCGGCTTCATCTACGACGAAGCCGAAGGGCTGCCCGAGGAAGGCATTGCCCCCGGCACGCGCTGGGAAGACATCCCGCCGGACTGGGTCTGTCCCGATTGCGGTGTCGGCAAGATCGATTTCGAGATGATCGAGATCGCCTGATCCGTCCGCCATCCAACCCCATTCAAGCGACGGCCCGTGGGCCGTCGCGTCGTTTCACGAGCAGGAGTGAGCAATGAGTGCACCCGTGGTGATAGTCGGCACCGGCCTGGCCGGTTACAACCTGGCCAAGGAGTTTCGCAAGCTGGACGGCGAGACCCCGCTGCTGCTGATCAGCGCCGACGATGGCCGCTCCTACTCCAAGCCCATGCTCTCCACCGGTTTCGGCAAGAACAAGGACGCCGACGGCCTGGCCATGGCCGAGGCCGGCGCCATGGCCGAGCAGCTCAAGGCAGAAGTCCGCACCCACACCCGCATTACCGGCATCGACCCGGGGCACAAGCGCCTGTGGATAGGCGAGGAAGCCGTGCCCTACCGCGACCTGGTGCTGGCCTGGGGCGCGGACACCATCCGCGTGCCGGTGGAAGGCGACGCCCAGGATGCGATTTTCCCCATCAACGACCTGGAGGACTACGCGCGTTTCCGCACGGCCGCCGCCGGCAAACGCCGTGTGCTGATCCTCGGCGCCGGCCTGATCGGCTGTGAGTTCGCCAATGACCTCAGCCTGGGCGGGCTGCAGGTGGAGCTGGTGGCACCTTGCGAACAGGTGATGCCGGGCCTGCTACACCCTGCTGCCGCGGCGGCAGTGCAGGCCGGGCTGGAAGGCCTGGGCGCGCGTTTCCATCTCGGGCCGGTGCTGGCGCGCCTGGATCGTGGCGACACGGGGCTTGAGGCTCAACTGTCCGACGGCACGCGCATCAGCTGCGACCTGGTGGTCTCCGCCGTGGGCCTGCGCCCGCGCACCGAACTGGCTGCCGCCGCGGGCCTGGAAGTGAACCGCGGGGTGGTGGTGGACCGCCAGCTGCAGAGCTCCCATGCCAACATCTACGCCCTGGGCGACTGCGCCGAGGTGGCCGGCCTCAACCTGCTCTACGTAATGCCGCTGATGGCCTGTGCCCGCGCCCTGGCGCAGACCTTGGCGGGTACGCCGACGGCGGTGAACTACGGCGCGATGCCGGTGACGGTGAAGACGCCCGCCTGCCCGCTGGTAGTGTCGCCGCCGCCCCGTGGCCTGGAGGGCGACTGGACGGTGGAAGGCGCGGGCAGCGACATCAAGGTGCTCTGCCGCGACGCAGCCGGGCGTCTGCTCGGCTATGCCCTGACCGGCGCCGCAGTGCAGGAGAAACTGGCTCTGAACCGTGAGCTGCCGCCGCTTTTGGCATAAATGTCGGCCCTTCTGTCGGATTAGGCCTTCGCTTCATTCGGAAATCCCTTCCGGCACACTGGCGAAGTGCCAAATGGCGTGCCATCCTCCCCCTGGTCTGCCGCAGCGCAGAGCCGTTGCGGCGCCTTGGGCGCTGTTCTGGAAGAACAGCACGGACACAAAAACAACAAACCGTCAAAGAGGCATCTATGCGTAAACCGGAACTCGCCGCCGCCATTGCCGAGAAGGCCGATCTCACCAAGGATCAGGCCAATCGCGTACTCAATGCGGTGCTCGAAGAAATCACCAACGCGCTGAATCGCAAGGACAGCGTGACGCTGGTGGGCTTCGGCACCTTCCTGCAACGTCACCGCGGTGCCCGCACTGGGAAGAACCCGCAGACCGGTCAGCCGGTGAAGATCAAGGCCAGCAACACCGTCGCGTTCAAACCGGGCAAGTCGCTGAAAGAAGCTGTGAACTGAGCTTCTTCTGCCCGGAACCGGGGAGGTTCCGGGCAGTTCACCCACTATCACCTCGCCCCGCCTTTTGGCTGGCTGTAGTCCTGCCGGCAAATCGCTACAATGCGCCGTTTTCTCAACTTTTCGAGATCGTGCGCGCATGAAATTCCGCTTTCTTCTCTGGATGCTGGGCCGCCTGATGACCAAGGCCAGCCGTGACAATGCCGAGTTCCAGCAGCAGCTGGTCGGCAAGGACCTGGTGTTCCAACTGCACACCCTGGACGGCAAGATCGCCCGTCACTTCATCGTCAAGGACCAGCGAGTGATCAGCAAACGCGGCACCGCCAACCAGCCGGCCTTCGCCATCGGCTTCAAGGACGGCGCCTACGGTTTCGCCACCATGAGCGCGAAGAACAAGCAGCTGGCCTTCATGCAGGGCATCCAGAACAAGGACATCCAGATCCAGGGCAACCCCGGGCTGGTGATCTGGTTCCAGGGCCTGACCAAGCACCTGGTACCGAAAAAGAAGGCGGTGGAGAAGAAGGCGGCCTGAGTTTCCACGGGCTGGTGGAATGACCTTCCTGCAGGAGCGAATTCATTCGCGATGCAGTCCAGTGGGCCATTCCCTGCGGGAAATGGCCAAAAGAAAAGGGGCGCCAGTGGCGCCCCTTTTTCATGCCTGTCGATCAGTGCGAGGCGTTGAACTGCAACGCCAATTCGCGAAGTGCCGCTTCGGCCTGCAGCACCTTGTTCACCGCGTCCTCGGCCTTTTCGCGAGTCAGGCCCAGGGCGTCGAACAGATCGTCGGGAATCGCCACTTCCGGGCCCGAGCCGATGCCGCGGTTGCGCAGCAGGCTGACCGCCAGGCACACCAGGTTGGGATAGGCGGCATTGTCGCTTTGGTAGTCCGGATCGTGCTGGAAGCGCAGGGCGGTGGACAGCTCTTCCGGCATGTCCCAGAAGCGCATCAGCCAGCTTCCGATCTGCTCGCGGGTGATGCCCAGCAGATGCTGTTCGATGTAACCGTGGGATAGGTGCGGGTTCACTTCCAGATGGCGGCAGATCAGCGAGAAATGCGGCGGAAAGACGTGTGCCAGCACCAAGTAACCGAAGTTGTGTAGCAGGCCGGCCAGGTAGGTCAGGCCGGCCTCGGGGCGTTGCGCGCGCGGCATGGCGCGGGTCAGTCCCTCGATCACCGCGGCGGTGTAGATCGCTTGTTGCCAGTAGGGCGTGGCGTGTTGCGGCTGGTCCTTGGGCAAGCTCAGGGATTTGCCCAGGGCCAGACCCAGGGCGAGGTTGATCACCAGGTCGAAGCCGAGCACGCGGACAATGGCGTCTTCCACCGAGCGGATCTTGCCGGGCGCCGCGTAGTAAGGCGAGGCGGCCCAGCTGACCACCTGGGCGGCCAGGGCGGGGTCGGTTTCGACGACGCCTGTGATGTCTTCCACCGTGGCGTTGGGGTCGACCCGCAGCTTGATGATGCGTTGCGCCGATTCCGCCAGCGGCGGGATCTCGATGGTCTCTTCCAGGCGCTGCTGGATGCGCCGGGCGGTGAAGGCCTGCACGGCCTGGGTGATCTCGGCGCGGTCGTCGCCGGGGCGGTCGAGGTTGGGGCGGATGGCCGATAGCGGCTCGCCGAAGCGGGCGGCGCTGGCCTTGCCCAGCAGGCTGCGATAGTCGTCGCTGGCCAGTTCCAGCAGTACGCCGGGATGGCCGGACTCCACCAGCAGGTGCGGCTCCTGCAGCAGGCGTTCGTCATACAGGCAGGGCGAGCTGGTCAGCGGCGGCAGGCCGGGCAGGGCGCCCAGCTGGTGTTTGCCGAGCATGCGCTCCAGGCGCTCCGGCTTGACCGCCACCAGTTTGCGGCCGGTGAGTTCGGCGAGGCGATTGAGGTCGAGCAGTTGGCTGCGCGGGTAGAGCACCAGCAGGGCGCCGACGGCGTCCTCCAGGAGCACCGCCTGGACCCGCTGTGCGGCCGGCAGGCTGGGGTGATCCAGGCGGACCTGGAAGGCCAGGCCGAGCTTCTCCAGCAGCTGCACTATCACTTCAGGCGGTTGTGGCGAGGAATCCGGGGCGAGGGCGACATCGGTCATGGCAGCATCCAGCTTTGTATTTTTCTGCCCGGAGTATAACGAGCAGGTCGAAGGGGGTTGGCGCGAGGCGACGGTTGAGCGTGAAACCCATCACACTTGGCCGTACTGCTGGCCGTGGCGCAACCAGCGCTCCAGCAACGGGCTGACGTGCTGCGGCCAGTGCGCCAGCAGGGCCTGGGCGGCATCGCGCACCGCCGGCAGCAGGGAGGCATCGCGCATCAGGTCTGCCACCTTGAATTGCAGGAGGCCGGTCTGGCGGGTGCCGAGCATTTCGCCGGGGCCGCGCAATTCCAGGTCCTTCTCGGCGATGACGAAGCCGTCGCAGGTCTCGCGCATGATGGCCAGGCGCTCCCGGCCCAGTTGGGAGAGCGGCGCGTGGTAGAGCAGCACGCAGTGGCTGGCCGCGCTGCCCCGGCCAACGCGGCCGCGCAGCTGGTGCAGCTGCGCCAGGCCGAGGCGCTCGGGGTTTTCGATGATCATCAGGCTGGAGTTGGGTACGTCGACGCCCACCTCGATCACGGTGGTGGCCACCAGCAGTTGCAGCGCGCCCTGCTTGAACTCGGCCATCACCGCAGCCTTTTCGGCGGGCTTCATGCGTCCGTGGATCAGGCCGACGCGCAGCTCGCCCAGGGCCGAGGAGAGCTCCTCGAAGGTGGTTTCCGCCGCCTGGCAGGTCAGCTCCTCGGATTCTTCGATCAGGGTGCAGACCCAGTAGGCCTGGCGCCCTTCATGGCAAGCCGCGCGTACCCGTTCGATCACCTCGATGCGGCGGCTGTCGGCCACTAGGACGGTGTTCACCGGGGTCCGGCCGGGGGGGAGTTCGTCGAGGATGGAAGTGTCCAGGTCGGCGTAGGCACTCATGGCCAGGGTCCGCGGGATGGGCGTGGCGGTCATGATCAGCTGGTGCGGGCAGAGCCGACCGTCCACGCCCTTCTGGCGCAGGGCCAGGCGCTGCTGGACGCCGAAGCGGTGCTGTTCGTCGATGATCACCAGGGCCAGGCGCTTGAATTGCACCTCGTCCTGGAACAGCGCATGGGTGCCGACGACCATGGGCACGCCGCCGGCGATCTGCTCCAGGGCGGCGGCCCGCGCCTTGCCCTTGAGCTTGCCGGCGAGCCAGGCGACTTCGATGCCGAGCGGCTGCAGCCACTTGCTGAAATTGACGAAGTGCTGCTCGGCGAGGATTTCCGTGGGCGCCATCAGCGCCACCTGGTAGCCGGCCTCCAGGGCCTGCAGAGCGGCCAGGGCGGCGACCACCGTCTTGCCGGCGCCGACGTCGCCCTGCACCAGGCGCAGCATGGGTTCGGGCTGGGCCAGGTCGTAGGCGATCTCGGCGCCGACCCGCTGCTGGGCGCCGGTGGGCGTGAACCCGAGATTGGCCAGGTATTTTGCGGGCAGCTTGCGCGCTGGTGGCAGTTGCGGCGCCTGCTGGGCACGCACCTGCTCGCGCAGGCGCTGCAGCGACAGCTGGTGGGTCAGCAGTTCTTCGAAGGCCAGGCGCTGCTGCGCCCAATGCTGGCCTTCGGCGAGTTCTTCCAGGTCGGCATCCGGCGGCGGCCGGTGCAAGTAGCGGATGGCCTGGTCGAGCGAGCCGAGGTGGTAGTCACGGGCCAGCTCCCTGGGCAGCCAGTCCGGCAGGCTGTGGGGGCCGAGGCGCGCCAGGGCGAGCTGGCTGAGCGAGCGCAGGCGCTGCTGGGTGAGGCCTTCCGTGGTGGGATAGATGGGCGTCAGGGTCTGCTCCACCGGGGGTGCTTCCTCGCCGCTCAGGGCGCGGTATTCCGGGTGGTAGATCTCCAGGCCGGTGGCGCCGGGACGGACTTCGCCGTAGCAGCGCAGTTGGGTGCCACGCTTGAGGCCGTCCTTTTGCGCCTGGCTGAAGTGGAAGAAGCGCAGGCTGAGGGTGCCGCTGCCGTCCTGCAGGCGCACCAGCAGGCTGCGCCGGCGGCCCATGACCACGTCGGCGCCGGCCACTATGCCTTCGACCACCGCATCCTGCCCCGGGCGCAATTCGCCGATGGGGGTGATGCGGGTGCGGTCCTGATAGCGCGTGGGCAGGTGGAAGAGGATGTCCTGCAGGTTTTCCAGGCCGACCTTGGCGAGTTTTTCCGCCAGCGCCGCGCCCACGCCCTTGAGCGTGGTGACCGGTACTTGGGCCAGCTCGGTCATGCCGGTTGCGGTTCGCCTTGGGTCTGCGGGCGGGCCACCGAGCAGAGGCGGATGGAGTCCGCCAACACCTCAATGGCGCGCGGGCGCGGGAAGCTGGCGCGCCAGGCGATGGCCACGGTGCGGAAGGGCACCGGCGGCGTCAGCGGGCGGATCTCGATCACGCCGGGGGCGTAGTGGTGGCTGTCCACTGCGGAGAAGGGCAGGATCGACACGCCGAGCCCGGAGGCGACCATATGGCGGATGGTTTCCAGGGAGCTGGACTCCACCGTGGTGTGCTTGGCGCTGTCTTCGCCGCCCTTGCGCAGGCTTGGGCAGGCTTCCAGCACCTGGTCGCGGAAGCAGTGGCCTTCGCCCAGCAGCAGCAGACTCTTGTCGTTGAGCATCTCGCTGTCGATGGTCTCGCGCTCGGTCCAGGCGTGACCGGTGGGCAGCAGCACATAGAACGGCTCGTCGTAGAGCGGTTTGGTCAGCACGTCGGCTTCGGCGAAGGGCAGGGCGATGATGATCGCGTCCAGCTCGCCGGTGCGCAGCTTGTCGCGCAGGACGTGGGTGAAGTTCTCTTCGATGTACAGCGGCATCTGCGGGGCGACCCGGTGCAGCTGCGGGATCAGGTGCGGGAAGAGGTAGGGGCCGACGGTGTAGATCGCGCCTACCTTGAGCGGTGCCGTCAGCTGGTTCTTGCCGGCCTGGGCCATCTCGCGGATGCCCTGGGCCTGTTCCAGCACCTTCTGCGCCTGGGTGACTATGCCTTCGCCGACCGGGGTCAGGCGTACCGCGCTCTTGCTGCGCTCGAAGATGAGCACGCCGAGCTCGTCCTCCAGTTTCTTCACCCCGACCGACAGGGTCGGCTGGCTCACGTGGCAGCGCTCTGCGGCACGGCCGAAATGCTGTTCCTGGGCGAGGGTGACGATGTAGCGCAGTTCGGTGAGGGTCATAGCATTTTTCCATTGAGGTCCCGCAAGCATAGCGGCTGCAGTCAATGGAACCAAGCGCCTGCGCCGGAGGGGCGCAGGCGCTCGGGGTCAGCGGCGGTCCAGCGAGTAGACGAAGGGAGCGACCACTTCCAGGGAGCCGTTGTTCAGCAGCTCGGGCGGAGGCGGAGGCAGCGGCTGGGCGCGGCGGATCATCTCCAGGGTGGCGCGGTCCAGCGAGGCGCTGCCGGATTTGCCCACCAGGGAGTAGGAGAGCACTTTGCCTTCGCCGTCGATGACGAAGCGCAGCCGGTTGACCCCTTCGAAGCCGCGGCGGCGCGCATCTTCCGGGTAGCGCTTGTAGCGCGCCAGGTGGCTGAGCAGTTTGCTCTGCCAGGTCGGCTTGGCGTCCGAGGGGGCGCTGGCGGCGGCCTGCTGCTGGGCGGCGGGCTTGGTGTCGCTCGGGGCCGTGGTCGGTGCGGCGACGCTTTCCTTCACGCTCTCGGTTTCCCGTGGCTTTTCCGGCTTGGGCTCGGGCGGCTTGGGCTTCGGTGGCCTCGGCTTGGGTTTCGGCTTGGGCGCGATGGCGATCTTCGGCTTGGGCGCTTCCACCAGCTTGGGCAGCGGCTCGGGTTCGGGCTCGACCTGCGGCGGGGGCGGCGGGGCCGGCTTGGGCGCTGGGGCCGGCAATGGCTCCAGCTCCACCACCATGGCCGCGGGCGGCAGCTCGATCGGCTCGGCGTGGGGGCGCCAGTAGAGCGCCCAGAGGCCGAGGCCGACGTGCAGGCCGAGCACCACGACCAGGCTGACGCCCCATTGCGACAGCTTGCGTTTGCCTTGGCTCATTTAGTGCCGACCGTCTCGAGTCCGACCAGGCCAATCTTCAGGTAGCCGGCACCGCGCAGGGCGTCCATGACTTCCATCAGGCGGCCGTATTCCACCACCTTGTCGCCGCGGACGAAGATGGTCTTCTCCTTGTCGGCGTTGGTCAGCTTGTCCAGCACGCCACCCAGTTGCTCTTCGCTGACGGGCTCGTTGTCCAGGTACAGGCTCTTGTCTTCCTTGATGCTCAAGTAGATCGGCTTGTCCGGCCTGGGGGCGGGCTTGGCAGTGGAGGCGGGCAGGTCGACCTTGATGTCGACCGTGGCCAGCGGTGCCGCGACCATGAAGATGATCAGCAGTACCAGCATCACGTCGATGAAGGGGGTGACGTTGATCTCGTGGGTTTCCTGGAGATCATCGCCGCCTTCGTTCAGATGGATTCCCATGGATTAGCCCACTTTCACCATTTGCGGAGACTGGCCACGATCGGCCGGATGATGGTCGAGGTCACGGCTGACCAGCAGCAGGACCTGGGCCGAAGCGTCCGCCACCTGGGCCTTGTAGCCGGCGATGGAGCGCGCGAAGACGTTGTAGATGACCACGGCAGGGATCGCCGCCACCAGGCCCAGGGCGGTGGCCAGCAGTGCTTCGGCGATGCCGGGGGCGACCACGGCGAGGTTGGTGGTCTGGGATTTGGCGATGCCGATGAAGCTGTTCATGATGCCCCAGACGGTGCCGAACAGGCCGACGAAGGGCGCGGTGGAGCCGATGGTGGCGAGCACCCCGGTGCCTTGGCTCATCTGCCGGCCGCTGGCGGCCACCAGGCGCTCCAGGCGGAAGCTGACGCGCTCCTTGATGCCTTCCTTCTCGCGCAGGTTGGTCGAAAGCTTCAGTTCTTCCTGAGCATCCAGCACCAGCAGGCGGGAGACGCAGGCGTCGTTATTTACCTTGTCACCGGCCTCGTTCAGGCTGCGGGAGCCCTTCAGGACCAGCAGCTCGCGGCGCAGGCGGCGCTTGGCGGCCAGCAGTTCGAAGCCCTTGGCGATCCACACGGTCCAGGTCAGGACCGAGGCCAGGGCCAGGCCGATCATCACGGCCTTCACCACGATATCGGCGTTCTGGTACATGCCCCAGGGCGACAGGTCGTGGGCCAGCATCTGCTCACCTTCCTGCTCGGCGGCCAGCGGGTCGACGGGCAGGGCATTCGGGTCCTGGGCGGCGGCGGCCGGAGCGGCAGCGCCTTCGGCAGCCGGTGCAGCGGTGCTCGCTTCCGCAGGTGCAGCGGCCTGGCTGGCGGCCGGTACGGCCTGTGCGGTGGGCTCCTCGGCGAAGGAGGCATTGGGCGCCAGCATCAGGCTGATCAGCAGGGCTGCCAGCAGGCGTGGCGGGCGGGAGGCGACATTGGGCTGGGCGTTGCGGGCGTTGGGATTCATGCTGGCCGGACCTGAAGGAAAGGATGCGGTTTCGTCCATGGCGTTGGAGCGTCAGCCTGGACCGAAGGGGTGGCATTATTGCAAGTAATTCTTGTTTGTAAAAGTGACTATATAACAATGATGGCCTTGCGCGACGATTCGCCCCATCCGGTAGCGCCGATTTGGCGATAGCCGTCCCTGCCCCTATCCTCAGGAAATTTCCGGAGCGCCCCCTGATGTCCATTTCTGCTTCCCTCCTGATCGCCGGCTGCGGCGATGTCGGTAGCCGCCTTGCGCAGCAGATGTTGCAGGCCGGCTGGAACGTCTACGGCCTGCGCCGCCAGGTCGCGGCACTGCCTGGCGGCGTCCTGCCGGTAGCGGGCGACCTGCAGCGGTCCGCCTGCCCGGCCGACTGGCCACAAGGGCCGCTGGACTACCTGGTCTACTCCGCAGCGGCCAGCCAGCACGACGAGGCCGGCTATCGCGCCGCTTACGTGGACGGTTTGCGCCATGTGCTCGAATGGCTGGCGCAACACGGGCAGAAACCGCGGCGGCTGTTGTTCGTTTCCAGCAGCGGGGTCTATGGCCAGCGCGAAGGCGAATGGATTGACGAAGCTTCGCCCGCCGAGCCCGATGGTTTCTCCGGCCAGGTGATGCTGGAGGCCGAGCGCCTGGCCCTGGACAGCGGCATACCGGCTACCCGGGTGCGCCTGACCGGTATCTACGGGCCGGGCCGCGAATGGCTGCTCAAGCAGGTGCGCATGGGCTACCGGGTGGTCAGTGAACCGCCGCTCTATGCCAACCGCATCCATGTCGACGACTGCGCCGGGCTCCTGGCCCATCTGCTCGCGGCTGACGTCGCCGGGGTGGCATTGGCGAACTGCTATATCGGCGTCGATGACGCACCGGCCCCGCTGCACGAGGTCGTGGGTTGGTTGCGCGAGCGACTGGGCGTGACCGGCTGGGCCGAGGAGTCCACGGTGCGCCGCTCCGGCAGCAAGCGCTGCAGCAACGCCCGCGCCCGCGCTCTCGGTTGGGCGCCGCGCTACCCCAGCTATCGCGAGGGGTATGCGGCGATCCTGGACGGCCGTTGAGGATGGATGCCAATCGCATGCTGGCGCGCCCCTGGTTGCCGGGGGTGGAGCTGTTCCATGCGGATTTTTCCGGGCAGCCTTTCGGCCGCCATAGCCACGACGCCTTCGCCATAGGCGCCATTCTCCAAGGTATCGGCGGCTACCAGTGCCGGGGCGCCCGCCACGCCCTGCCGGCCGGCACCCTGTCGCTGATGAACCCCGAGGAGCCGCACACCGGTCATGCCGAGTCGGAGCGGCTGGTCTATCGGATGCTCTATGTCGAGGAGGCACGTCTGCCGGCCCTGCTCGGCCGCAAGCGTCTGCCCAGTGGCTTCCGCGAGCTGAATCCGGCCGATGACGGACAGGTCGCAGCGGGCCTGTCGCGGCTGGCGGCCGAGTTCGAGCGGGGAGATGCGCTGGCGCTGGAAAGTGAACTGCTGGACGTGCTGGAGCGGGTGTTCGTACGCCATGGCGGTCTGCGCGCGGCGGCACCGGCCACGCGGGACGGCGGCGTGACCGCGTTTCTGCGCGATTACCTGGAGGCGCACTACGCGGATGCGGTCAGCCTGGAACAACTTGCCGGCCTGGTGCAGCGTCATCCGCGCCACCTGATCGAGGCCTTCCGCCGCGCCTACGGTGTGCCGCCGCACACCTACCTGCTGCAGCGCCGGGTGCGCGAGGCCAAGCGCCTGCTGCTCGGCGACCAGTCGCCGTTGGAGGTCGCGTTGTCGCTGGGTTTCTACGACCAGGCGCACTTCTCCGGCACCTTCAAACGCTTCACTGGCGTGACGCCGGGCCAGTTTCGTCGCGCCGCGCGCGCCTGAGTTTTCTCCAAGACCGCAGCCCCGCAAGGCTCCGACACTGGCCGCCGTGTTTTCACGGGGGTTCGAAGTCATGCTTGCGCTGTTCCTGCTGGTCGCCAGCACCCATTTCGCCGCCCTGCTGTCGCCGGGGCCGGATTTCTTCCTGTTGTTGCGCGCTGGGCTGGTCAAGGGGTTGCGCCATGCCTACGGCGTAGCGGCGGGTATCGCCCTGGCCAATCTGCTGAGCATGCTGCTGGTGGTGCTGGCCTTGAGCCTGCTGCCCGCGTCCGGAGGTGTTGGCTGGCAGTTGCTGCAGCTGGCGGGCGGCGCCTGGTTCGTCTGGATTGGCGCCCAGGCGCTGCTGGCGCGACGTGAACTGGCGCTGCCGGAGGCCGAGGCCGGCGGACTCGGTTCGTGGCGGCGGGGATTTTCCGAGGGCCTGCTGGCGAGCAGCCTGAATCCCAAGCTGCCGATCTTCTATGCCGGCCTGTTCGGTGTGCTGCGCAACGCTGCCATGCCCGGCTGGGGGCTGGCCATGAGCATGGGCTGGATGACTGCCGTGGTGCTGGTCTGGGACATGGCCCTGGTGCGGCTGCTGGGCCACCCGCGCTGGCGCGGCTGGCTGCAGGCGCGGGTGCGTTTGCTGGACCAGCTGTGCGGCGTCCTGTTGCTGGCGCTGGGGGGATGGCTGGCGGTGGGGGCGTGTAGGTTGGGCTGAGCTACGCGAAGCCCACCAGACGGGGTGCGAAGATGTTGGGCTTCGCTGCGCTCAGCCCAACCTACAGGAGCCGGTTGAGCATGTAGGATGGGCCGGGCGGCGCTCCGCCTCAGCCCACTACCGAGACTCCCGTGGACGTCGAGGGTCAGTCGCGTTCCAGCAGCCAGGCCCGCTTGCCAGGGAAATACTCGGGCATCTCGTCGACCTGCGCGCGGTTGCGTGCTTCGAGGATCTGCAGTTCGTCGCCGTCATGGACGAAGATCCAGGCCGCGCCCTGGTTGTCCTGCTGCAGCCAGATGCTGTCGTTCTCGCCGCTCATGGCCGCGCAATCGCCGGCCAGGCAAAGCGCGTAGCGGTCGGCACCCGGCAGGCCTTCCAGGCTGCCGTCGGGATTGAACCTGACCAGGCCGCCTTCGCCCTTACCCTCGACTACCTTCCAATCGCCGCCGAGGTAGGCGGAATAGAGTGCATGCTCGAAGGCGCTACCCGGCGGGGCGCCGGCGGCGGGGGCATTGGCCGGATGGACGAAGCGCTGTTCGGGGAGGTTTTCGCTGGCCTTCTGTACCAGTTCGTCGCCGTCCACTTCCAGCAGTTCGTGGTAATCGCCGTAGAAGTCCACCCGCCAGTCGCCATCTTCCTGGGAGGCCAGGCGCCCTTCACCCAGTTCGAACCCGTTGCTGTAGTGGGCTTCGCCGGATTTCTGGTCGATCTGCCATTCGAGGTTGGGGCCATAGGCCAGCAGGGCCTCGCGCAGCTTGCCTTCATTGGCCGCGGCATTGATCGCCGCCTGGTTGATCCAGATGCCGCTGGGGTCGGAGGGATTGCTGGAGCAGCCGCCGAGAATGGCTGCGCAGAGCAGCAGGGGGAGGGCGTGACGCATGACGGATTCCTTCCGGAACGACACCACGGGCCAGACGGCCCATGGCGGGAGAGTCTCTTATTCGAGGACCAGGATGGCGTCCATTTCTACCTGGGAGCCGCGCGGAAGGGCAGCGACGCCGATGGCGGCACGAGCCGGGTAGGGCTGCTGGAAGTAGCGGCCCATGACTTCGTTGACCTTGGCAAAGTGGGACAGGTCGGTGAGGAAGATGTTCAGCTTGACGATGTCCTTGAAGGAGCCGCCAGCGGCTTCGGCCACGGCCTTCAGGTTCTCGAATACCTGCACGGTTTGCGCTTCGAAGCCTTCCACCAGTTCCATGGTCTTGGGGTCCAGCGGGATCTGGCCGGACAGATAGACGGTGTTGCCGGCCTTGATCGCCTGGGAGTAGGTGCCGATGGCGGCGGGGGCCTTGTCGCTGCTGATGACGGTCTTGCTCATGGGAACTCCTTGGGTCTCTTGAGGGGTCGGCTACGCCCGCACGCGGGTGATGCGGATCACCCCCTTGAGCGCGCGCAGCTTCTTGATCACGCGGGCCAGGTGCACGCGGTCGTGCACGCTGACCACCAGCTGGACCACGCTGATGCGGCCATCGCGCTCGTCCATGCTGATCTTCTCGATATTGCCGTCGGCGGCGTTGACGCTGCTGGCCAGCAGGGCGATCAGGCCGCGCTGGTGCTCCAGCTCGACGCGCAGTTCGACGTTGAATTCGCCGGCGACGTCCTTGGCCCAGGACAGCTGGATGCATTTCTCCGGGTTATGCCGGATTTCGCCGATGTTCTTGCAGCTTTCCAGGTGCACCACCATGCCTTTGCCGGCGGACAGGTGGCCGACGATCGGGTCGCCGGGGATCGGCGTGCAGCACTTGGCGTAGCTCAGCACCAGGCCCTCGGTGCCGCGGATCGCCAGCGGACCTTCCGGGTTCGGCAGCTGCTCGCCGTCGCTGGCCAGCAGGCGGCGGGCGACCACGTAGGCCATGCGGTTGCCGAGGCCGACGTCTTCCAGCAGGTCTTCGATCACGTCCAGGCGGTATTCGCCAAGGACGGCCTGGACGCGCTCGGCACTGATCTTGTCGAGATGGCTCTCGAAGCCGGCCAGGGCCTTGTTCAACAGGCGCTCACCCAGGCTGATGGACTCGGAGCGGCGCTGCTGCTTCAGGGCATGGCGGATATGGGTGCGGGCCTTGCCGGTGACCACGAAATTCAGCCAGGCCGGGTTCGGCCGGGCGCCAGGCGCGGTGACGATCTCCACCGTCTCGCCGCTCTGCAGCGGTTCGGACAGCGGCGCCAGGCGGCGGTTGATGCGGCAGGCGATGCAGGTGTTGCCGACATCGGTGTGCACGCCGTAGGCGAAGTCGACCGCGGTGGAGCCTTTGGGCAGCTCCATGATGCGGCCCTTGGGCGTGAACACGTAGACCTCGTCGGGGAAGAGGTCGATCTTCACGCTCTCGATGAATTCCAGGGAGTTGCCGGCACGCTGCTGTAGCTCCAGTACGCCCTTGACCCATTGGCGGGCGCGGGCGTGGGTGCCCTTGGGCTGGTCGTCCTCGGCGGACTTGTACAGCCAGTGGGCGGCGATGCCGTTGTTGGCCATCTCTTCCATCTCGCGGGTGCGGATCTGGATCTCGATGGGTACGCCGTGCATGCCGAACAGGGTGGTGTGCAGCGACTGGTAGCCGTTGGCCTTGGGAATCGCGATGTAGTCCTTGAAGCGTCCGGGCAGCGGCTTGTACAGGTTGTGCACGGCGCCGAGCACGCGGTAGCAGGTGTCGACCTTGTCGACGATGATGCGGAAGGCATAGACGTCCATGATCTCGTTGAACGCCCGGCGCTTGCCGCGCATCTTCTTGTAGATGCTGTAGAGGTGCTTCTCGCGGCCGATGACCTCGCCTTCCATGCCTTCGCGGCGCAGGCAGTTGGTCAGCGATTCCTCGATCTTGTTGACGATTTCCTTGCGGTTGCCGCGGGCCCGGCGCACGGCGGCGCGGATGCGCTCGGAGCGCATCGGGTGCATGGCCTTGAAGCCCAGGTCCTCGAATTCCACGCGCATGCTGTGCATGCCCAAGCGGTTGGCGATGGGCGCGTAGATTTCCAGGGTTTCCTTGGCGATGCGCCGGCGTTTCTCGCCGGACAGCACCTCCAGGGTGCGCATGTTGTGCAGGCGGTCGGCCAGCTTGACCAGGATCACGCGGATGTCGCGAGCCATGGCCATGGCCATCTTCTGGAAGTTCTCGGCCTGGGCCTCGGCCTTGGACTCGAAGTTCATCTGGGTCAGCTTGCTGACCCCGTCCACCAGCTCGGCGACGGTCTCGCCGAATTGCGCGTTGAGGGCTTCCTTGGCGATGCCGGTGTCCTCGATCACGTCATGCAGCATCGCGGCCATCAGGCTCTGATGATCCATGTGCATGTCGGCGAGGATGTTGGCTACGGCCAGCGGATGGGTGACGTAGGCTTCGCCGCTGCGGCGGCGCTGCCCGTCATGAGCCTGCTCGGCATAGAAGTAGGCTCGGCGCACCAGGTTGACCTGGTCAGCGCCGAGATAAGTCGAAAGTCGTTCGGCAAGGGCGTCTATGCTCGGCAAGGTTTCACTCCTTGCCGACCTTCATGACCCTGCGTCGTGCGACGTCGACCAGGCATGGATTCAGAGGGCCTCGTTGGCCTCGTCCTCGAATGCGGCGAACAGCGGTTCTTCTTCAACAATGTCTTCCTGGGCGATGACGTCATAGTCGACCAGGCCGGCGGCGATTTCGCGCAGGGCGACAACGGTCGGCTTGTCGTTTTCCCAGGCTACCTTGGGCTCTTTGCCGCCGGTGGCCAGCTGACGGGAACGCTTGGTGGCGAGCATGACCAGCTCGAAGCGGTTATCGACGTTGTCCAGGCAATCTTCAACGGTAACGCGGGCCATGGTGTTCCTCGTAGCACAGAAATGGATGGCGGATGCTTTGCCCGAATGGGCGAGCGGACTGAATAGTCTAAAAAATCGCCAGCATTAAGGGAAGCGCCGATTTTTGGCGCTTCCCTGGCTGGAGTCTGGGCCATGGTCGGCCCGGCCGCCAGTTATCGGCGTGATAGAGAGGGTTTTCGTCAGGCCAGCAGGCGGGCCAGCAGGGCGCCGTGGCGAACCTGTTGGGCTCCATGGCGCAGCTGGTTGGCGCGGAAGATGGCCTTGAGGTCATCGAGGGCAGTGGCGAAGTCGTCGTTGATCACCAGGTAGTCGTACTCGACGTAGTGGCTCATCTCGCTGACCGCTTCGCGCATGCGCCGGTCGATGATCTCGTCGCTGTCCTGGCCGCGGTTGTTCAGGCGTTGGCGCAGGGCCTCCTGGCTCGGCGGCAGGATGAAGATCGACTTGGCCTGGGGCATCAGGTGACGGACCTGCTGGGCACCTTGCCAGTCGATCTCGAGGATCAGGTCATGGCCTTCGGCCAGGGTCTGCTGTACCCAGCGCTGGGACGTGCCGTACAGGTTGCCGAAGACCTCGGCATGCTCGAGGAAGTCGCCGTGTTCGAGCATGTGGACGAACTCTTCGCGGGTCACGAAGTTGTAATTGACGCTGTCCACTTCACCCGGGCGCATACCGCGGGTGGTGTGGGAGACGGAGACGCGAATATTCGGCTCGGCGTCGATCAGGGCCTTGACCAGGCTGGTCTTGCCGGCGCCGGAGGGGGCGGAAACGATGTACAGGGTGCCGGGGGTGGCAGTCATGGGGAAATCTCTTACTCGATGTTCTGGACTTGTTCGCGCATCTGCTCGATCAACACCTTGAGGTTGACCGCGGCCTGGGTGCTGCGCGGGTCGAATGCCTTGGACCCTAGAGTGTTGGCCTCTCGGTTGAGTTCCTGCATCAGGAAGTCCAGGCGCCGACCGGCGGCGCCGCCGGCCTTGAGCACGCGACGGACTTCGCCGATATGGGTGCCGAGCCGGTCCAGTTCCTCCGCCACGTCGCTTTTCTGGGCCAGCAGCACCATTTCCTGTTCCAGGCGCTGGGGATCCAGCTCGGCCTTCATCTCATTGAATCGGTCGAGGATCTTCTGCCGCTGGGCGGCGAGCATCTGCGGGACCAGCGCGCGCAGGGCGGTGACCTCACCCTGCATGGCATCCAGGCGCTCATTAAGCAGCCGGGCCAGATCGGCGCCTTCGCGGGCGCGACCTTTCTTCAGCTCGTCCAGGGCCTGGGCGAAGACTTCCAGGGCGGCACTGTTCAGGGCTTGCGGGTCGGCGGCATCGGCCACCAGCACGCCCGGCCAGGCGAGGACTTCCAGGGGGTTGAGCGGGGCCGGCTGCTGGATCAGCGCAGCAACGCTCTCGGCAGCCTGGATCAACTGGCTGGCGCGGTCGCGGTCCACCTGCAGGGGCTTGCCGGCATTTTCTTCGGCCAGGCGCAGTGTACATTCCACCTTGCCGCGGGACAGGCCCTGGCGCAGGGCGTCGCGCACAGGACCTTCGAGGTCGCGGAAGGCCTCCGGCAGGCGCAGATGGGGTTCGAGGTAGCGATGGTTGACCGAGCGCAGTTCCCAGCTGAGGGTGCCATAGGGGCCGGCCCGTTCGACGCGGGCGAAGGCGGTCATGCTGTGCACCATGGGGTTTCCTCTCGGTTTCGTCGATCAAAGGAGGCGATTGTAGCCCAGGCGGGTCGCGCCTCCCAACGCGGCGATGTCCCCCGTGGCGCCGGGCCTCTATAATGGCGGGCAGATTTCTCCCGAACAGGTAAGCCCCGATGAAACGTCCCAGTGGCCGCGTAGCTGATCAACTGCGCTCGATCCGCATCACCCGCAACTACACCAAGCATGCCGAAGGCTCGGTGCTGGTCGAGTTCGGGGATACCAAGGTGATCTGCACGGCCAGCGTCGAGTCCGGCGTGCCACGCTTCCTCAAGGGACAGGGGCAGGGTTGGCTGACCGCCGAGTACGGCATGCTGCCGCGCGCCACCGGCGAGCGTAACCAGCGCGAGGCCAGCCGTGGCAAGCAGGGCGGCCGCACCCTGGAGATCCAGCGTCTGATCGGCCGCTCGCTGCGCGCGGCGCTGGATATGACCAAGCTGGGCGAGAACACCATCTACCTGGATTGCGATGTGATCCAGGCCGACGGCGGCACCCGCACCGCCTCCATCACCGGCGCCATGGTGGCCCTGGTGGACGCGCTGAAGGTGCTGAAGAAGCGTGGCGCGCTGAAGGGCGATCCGCTGAAGCAGATGGTGGCCGCCGTATCCGTGGGCATCTTCCAGGGTGAGCCGGTGCTGGACCTGGACTACCTGGAAGACGCTGCCGCCGAGACCGACCTGAATGTGGTCATGACCGATGCCGGCGGCTTCATCGAAGTCCAGGGCACCGCTGAAGGCGCGCCCTTCCAGCCGGAAGAGCTGACCG
This sequence comes from Pseudomonas sp. BN102, assembly GCF_029871245.1. Classification (GTDB taxonomy): domain Bacteria; phylum Pseudomonadota; class Gammaproteobacteria; order Pseudomonadales; family Pseudomonadaceae; genus Metapseudomonas. The sequence continues at coordinate 30,271 of NZ_SSON01000070.1, forward strand.
CCATGCTGGATCTGGCGCGCAAGGGCCTGAACGAACTCTTCGAACTGCAGCGCGCCGCCCTGGCCGACTGACAAAACCCCGAGCGAGGGAGGCGACATGGACGAACCGACTCAATATCAGGAGCCGAACCGGGAAGTACGGCAATGGGCGATGTTCTGCCATTTCTCCGCCTTCCTCGGCCTGGTTTTTCCCTTCGGCAACCTGCTGGGGCCGCTGATCGTCTGGCAGATCAAGAAGGACATGGACCCCTTTGTCGACGCCCAGGGCAAGGAAGCGCTGAACTTCCAGATCACCGTGGCGTTGGCGGTGGTGCTGTGCTTCCTGCTGATGCTGGTGGTGATCGGCTTCCCTCTGCTCGGGCTGGTGAGCATCGGTGCACTGGTGCTGACCATCATCGCCGGAATCAAGGCCAACGAAGGCCAGGCCTATCGCTATCCCTTCTGCTGGCGGCTGGTGAAGTAGCGACCGACACGACCGCAGAAACGAAAAAGCCGGCTCGAAAGCCGGCTTTTTTCTGCCTCGATCAGACGCTCAGCAGCCAGTCGTAGTCGACGATCAGCGGCGCGTGCTGGGAGAAGCGCGGCTGACGCGGCAGGCGGGCGCTGCGCACGAAACGACGCAAGCCAGGCGTGAGCACCTGGTAGTCGAAGCGCCAGCCGAGGTTGAGCATCTCGGCCTGCTCGCTGTCCGGCCACCAGCTGTACTGGTCGCCTTCGCGGCTGACTTCGCGCAGCGCATCGACGTAGCCCATGTTGCCGAACACCTCATCCATCCAGGCACGCTCGGGCGCCAGGAAGCCGGGGAGTTGCTGGCAGTCGCGCCAGTTCTTCACGTCCAGCTTCTGGTGGGCGACGTAGAGCGAGCCGCAGTAGATGTACTCGCGGCGCTTGCGGCGCTGCTTGTTCAGATAATGGGTGAGGTCGTCCATGAACTTGAACTTGTGGTTCAGGTTCTCGTCCCCGCCCTGCCCGGAAGGCAGCAGCAGGGTGGCGATGCTCACTTTGTCGAAATCTGCCTGCAGATAGCGTCCGTATCGATCGCAGGACTCGAAGCCGAGTCCCCAGATCACCGCCTTGGGTTGCAACCGCGAATAGAGCGCCACACCACCTTGGGTGGGCACTTCGGCATCGCCGGCGTAGAGGAAATAACCATCCAGTTGGAAGGCAGGGTCGTCCAGGTCGAAGGCGGAGGCGCGGGTGTCTTGCAGGCAGATCACGTCGGCATTCTGAGCCTGCAGCCAGCTGAGGAGACCTCGCTCGGCCGCGGCTTGAATACCATTCACGTTCACACTGATGATCCGCATAAATGGCCCCCAAAAACACGTGCGTGTATGATACCCGAGCTCTTTCTTTTTAGCTAAATCCGTGCCGTCCGAGGCTTTTCATGCAGGCGTACCAACGCGATTTCATTCGCTTTGCCATCGAGCGCGGAGTACTGCGTTTCGGTGAGTTCACTCTCAAGTCCGGGCGTACCAGCCCCTATTTCTTCAATGCAGGCCTGTTCAACAGCGGTCTCGCCCTCGCCCAGCTCGGCCGATTCTATGCGGCTGCAGTGGTCGATAGCGGCATTCCTTTCGATGTGCTGTTCGGCCCGGCCTACAAGGGTATCCCGCTGGCCGCCGCCACCGCCGTGGCGCTGGCCGAGCATCATCAGATTGACACCCCGTGGTGCTTCAACCGCAAGGAAGCCAAGGACCACGGCGAAGGCGGCACCCTCGTGGGCGCGCCGCTGGCGGGTCGCGTGATGATCATCGATGACGTGATCACCGCCGGTACCGCCATCCGCGAAGTGATGCAGATCATCCAGGCGCAGGATGCCCGGGCGGCCGGCGTTCTCATCGCCTTGAACCGACAGGAGCGCGGCCAGGGCGAACTCTCGGCTATACAGGAAGTAGAGCGTGACTTCGGCATGCCGGTGGTCAGCATCGTGTCCCTGGAGCAGGTACTGGAGTACCTGGCCGGCGACGCCGAGCTGAAGAAGCACCTGCCGGCCGTGGAAGCCTATCGCGCCAACTTCGGTATCTGACCATTCGGGGCTGGGAGTCCTCATGCTGAAACCGCCTGCACTCCGCCATTGCGTGTTGCTGGGGTTGTTGCTGCCCGCGCTGTCCGGGGCGGCGGAGTTGTATCGCTACGTCGACGACAAGGGCGTGACCGTACTGGATCGCCAGGGCGTGCCGCCGGAGTTCATCGGCAAGGGCTATGAGGTGCTCAACGAGCAGGGTCGGGTCATCCGCGTGATACCGCCGGCGCCCAGTCGCGAGGAGATGCAGCGGCAGCTGGATGAAAAGGCTCGGGCCAGTTCCGATGCCCAGTTGCTGCGGCTCTACACCAGTGTCGAGGATGTCGATCGCGCCCTGGAGCGCAAGCTGGCCGAGTTGGATGGCCTGATCGGCGTTGCCCGCGGCAACCAGCAGTCGCTGCGTACCCAGCAGGCCAATCTGCAGAGCCAGGCGGCCGAAAACGAACGGGCCGGACGCGAGGTCCCGGCCCACCTGGTGGCGCAGATCGACAACCTGCGCGAAGAACAGAAGCGTCTGGAGAAGGACATCGCCCGCTACGAGCGGGATCGCGAGGCCGCGAAGAACAGCTTCGCCGCCGACCGCGCGCGTCTGGCCAGGCTTCTCGGCGGCACCCGCTAGCAGACTGTATTCAACAGCCCGCTGGTGCGCACCGCTCGAAGCCGCGCACCCGTTCCCTCAGCCAGTCTGGCAGCCGCAGGCTCTTGCGGTTGTCGGCATCGGCATGCACGTAGACCACCTCGCCCGAGGTGAGCTGTTCGCCCCCGCGCCAGATACCCAGCTCGAAGGCCATGCTCGCGCCGCCGAGGCGGCTGACCCGTACGCCGATTTCCAGTAGGTCGTCGAAGCGAGCCGGCGCCAGGTATTCCAGCAGGGTCTTCACCGCGAAGAAGTCGCCGCCGTCCTTGAGCAGGTCGGCTGGATAGGCCACTTCCAGGCTGCGGAAATACTCGGTGATGGCGACATCGGCGTAGGTCAGGTAGTTGCCGTTGAAGACGATGCCTTGCGGGTCCACCTCAGCCCAGCGCACGCGCAGGCCATGGAAGAAGCTAAAAACTTCGCGGGGCAGGTTGGCCATGCCGGGTTCCTCGAAAAAGAACAGGCCGGATCGCTCTGGCCTGTCTGGGTGTCGCTCGGGTTCAGGAACGCTTGCGGTTGGTGATCAGCGTGCCGACGCCGCTGTCGGTGAAGATCTCCAGCAGCACGGCGTGGGGCACGCGGCCGTCGATGATGTGCGCGGCGTTCACGCCGCCCTGCACCGCATCCAGCGCGCAGCGGATCTTTGGCAGCATGCCGCCGTAGATGGTGCCGTCGGCGATCAGGTCATTGACCTGCTCGGTGGACAGGCCCGTAAGCACCTTGCCCTGCTTGTCCATCAGGCCGGCGATATTGGTCAGCAGCATCAGCTTCTCGGCCTTCAGCGCCTCGGCCACCTTGCCGGCCACCAGGTCCGCGTTGATGTTGTAGGACTCGCCATTGGCACCCACGCCGATCGGCGCGATCACCGGGATGAAGTCGCCTTTGACCAGCATGTTCAGCAGGTCGGTGTTGACGCTGGCGACCTCGCCCACGTGACCGATGTCGATGATCTCCGGCTGGGTCATCTCCGGGGTCTGGCGGGTGACGGTGAGCTTCTTCGCGCGGATCAGCTCGGCGTCCTTGCCGGTCAGGCCAATGGCGCTGCCGCCGTGGCGATTGATCAGGTTGACGATGTCCTTGTTCACCTGGCCGCCCAGGACCATCTCCACCACGTCCATGGTCTGCGCGTCGGTGACGCGCATGCCGTCGACGAAGTGGCTCTCGATGGACAGGCGCTTGAGCAGGTCACCGATCTGCGGGCCGCCGCCGTGCACCACCACCGGATTGATGCCGACGGCCTTCATCAGCACCACGTCGCGGGCGAAGCTGGCCTTCAGCTCGTCGCTTTCCATGGCGTTGCCGCCGTACTTGACCACCAGGGTCTTGCCGACGAAGCGGCGGATATAGGGCAGCGCTTCGGACAGGACCTGGGCGACTTGGGAAGCAGCGTCGAGGCTGAGGGTCATGCTGGGCTCCAGTGACACGGATCAGAACGGCAAATTGAGTTCAGGGGCGATGAGGGTGAGCTGGCTGCGGAACACCTGCTTGATGCGCTCCAGCTCTTCCTCGGTGTCGGCCTCGAAGCGCAGCACCAGCACGGGGGTCGTGTTGGAGGCGCGGACCAGGCCCCAGCCCTTCGGATAATCGACACGCACGCCATCGAGGGTGGTGAGGTTGGCTTCGCCCCAGCTGGCCTCGCGTTGCAGGCGCTCGATCAGGCGGAACTTGTTCTCGTCGGTGACGGTGATGTTGATTTCCGGAGTGGAGACGTCCTTGGGGAAGTCCGAGAACACAGTTTCGGCGTCGCGTTTTTCCTGGCTGAGGATTTCCAGCAGGCGCGCGGCGCTGTAGATGCCGTCGTCGAAGCCGTACCAGCGCTCCTTGAAGAAGATGTGGCCGCTCATTTCGCCGGCCAGCAGCGCACCGGTTTCCTTCATCTTCTTCTTGATCAACGAGTGACCGGTCTTCCACATCACCGGACGGCCGCCGTAGCCGCTGATGAGGGAGGTCAGGCGACGGGTGCACTTGACGTCGAAGATGATGTCCGCGCCCGGGTTGCGCGATACCACGTCCTTGGCGAACAGCATCAGCAGGCGGTCGGGGTAGATGATGGAGCCGGTATTGGTCACCACGCCGACGCGGTCGCCGTCGCCGTCGAAGGCCAGGCCCAGGTCGGCGTTCTCTTCCTTGACCTTGGCGATCAGGTCTTCCAGGTTCTCGGGCTTGCCCGGGTCCGGGTGGTGGTTGGGGAAGGTGCCGTCGACATCGCAGTAGAGCGGGATCACGGTGCAACCCAGGGCTTCGATCAGCTGCGGGGCGATCACGCCAGCCACGCCGTTGCCGCAGTCCACCACCACCTTCATAGTCTTGGCCATGGCGATGTCATCGCGGATTTCCTGGAAGTAGCGATCCAGGATTTCTACCGCTTCGACGCTGCCGACGCCGTTGGCCAGGTCGTTGTCCTTGATGCGGGTGTGCAGGGCGGTGATCTGCTCGTTGGCCAGGGTCTCGCCGGCGACCATGATCTTGAAACCGTTGTAATCCGGCGGGTTGTGGCTGCCGGTGAGCATCACGCCGGACTTGCCGGCCAGCACGTTGGCCGCGTAGTAGAGCACTGGGGTCGGCACCATGCCGACGTCGGTGACCTGGCAGCCGCAATCCACCAGGCCCTGGATAAGCGCCTGGACCAGCTCGGGGCCGGAGAGGCGGCCATCGCGGCCGACCGAGACATTGGGTTCGCCGCGGGCCAGGCTTTCCGAGCCGATGGCGCGGCCTACCCAGTAGGCGGTTTCGGTGGTGAGGGTATCGCCGACCACGCCGCGGATGTCGTACGCGCGGAAGATGCTGGCGGGTAGGTTGGGGGCGATCTGTTCGATGCTGGTCATGGCGGGGGCTTGCTCCAATCCCAGGAGGTCCTGGTCTTCGTCGAGGATGTCGATATCGAGAATGTCGGTATCGTGGAAAAGTGGATCGGCCGATTCGGCCGGCTTGACGGGTGCCGGTGCAGCGGGGCTGCTGGCGGCCGCCAGGGCCGGTCCCTTGTCCGGCGCTGGCTCCGGTTTGCGCCTGGGCTGGCGGGCAAGTGCCTGGGCCAGACTGTCCAGCGCCGGCAGGCGCAGACTGAAGGCTTTGACGCTCCCGCCGTTCGAGAGTTCTTGCAACATTTGATTGAGCTGCCGAGCGTCATCGTGCAGCTTGCGCTGCAGCGCGCCCTGGCTGAGCCTCAGGCCGAGCACGGCGCCGCCCAGGGCGAGCAGGGCAGCCAGTGCGAGCAGCAGGGGGGAGACGGTTGCCTGAGTCAGGGTCAGGCCAGGTGTGAAGCTGAGCTTCCAGTTCGAATTGCCGCTGTCCAGGTCAAGGGGCGCGGCTTCGCCTGCCTGGCCGATCTGGGCCAGGACCTGGGCCGGGGCGTTGCTGAACTGCTGGGTCAGTTGCAGCTGGCCGACCTCCGCCGGCAGGGGCGGCAGGCTGTGCAGCAGGCGCTGGAGGTCAAACACCAGCAGCAGGGTGCCCTGGGGCGCGGCCTGGTCGTTCAGGCGCAGTGGTGCGGCGCTGTAGACCAGCCAGCGCTGGTCCACCTTGTAGGCCTCGGGGCTGGGCTGCTGGCCATTTTCCAGTCGGCGCAGCAGGTCCAGGGCGGCATAGTTCATCGGAGCCGCGCGCTGGCTGTTCTGCTGCGCCTGGCCGGGCAGGTTGAGGTGCGCGTCGACCACGCCGTCGCGGTAGCCCAGGCTGCGCTCGGCGGCCTTCAGCTGGGCGGCGTCGCCGCTGTTGAGGGCGTCGATCAGGCTGGGATCGCGGGCCGCGACGGCGGTGTCTGCGCGTAACTGGGCGATGGCCTGGCGCAGGGAGGCCGCTTGGCTTCCGCCCCAGGCTTGGCTGAGCTGGTCGACCCGGTCCTGTTCAGCGGGATGGATCACGCCGAACCAGAGCAGGGCGCCAGCGGCGACTATGCCACCCAGGGCGGCAAGCACGCCGGGAAGCAGGTCGTCCGAACCCTTGGCGCGGGCCCCGGCCGCACCCGGCGGGCGGGGCGAGCTGTTGGGGGCGGCGTCCTTGCTGCTGCGCTTGAAGAGTTTCACTGAACGTCTCCTCGGCGGTTCGTCCTGATGTTAGGCGTTCAGTGGCTGCCGGTGTGACCGAAACCGCCGGCACCACGCTGGCTTTCATGGAACTCCTCGACCAGCTCGAAGTGCGCTTGGACCACGGGCACCAGGATCAGCTGGGCGATGCGCTCGCCGATGGCGATGCGGAAGGCGGTCTGGCCGCGGTTCCAGCAGGAGACCATCAGTTCGCCCTGGTAGTCGGAGTCGATCAGGCCCACCAGGTTCCCCAGCACCACGCCATGTTTGTGGCCCAGGCCCGAGCGCGGCAGGACCAGGGCCGCCAGGCCCGGGTCGGCGATGTGGATCGACAGGCCGGTGGGGATGAGGATGGTCTGGCCCGGCTCGAGGACGATTTCTTCCTTGAGCATGGCGCGCAGGTCGAGGCCTGCGGAACCCGGGGTGGCGTATTGCGGCAGCGGGAATTCGCTGCCAATGCGGGGATCGAGGATCTTGGCTTGCAGTGAGTGCATGGAGTCTCAGGCCTGGTTGAGGCGGTCGGCGATGAAGGCGATCAGCTGGCGGGCGATCTTGCCCTTGCTGGTCTGGGCGAAGCTGTTCTGACCCAGGTCGCGGTCGATGACGGTGATGGCGTTCTCCTCGCTGTTGAAGCCGATGCTGGGGTTGGCCACGTCATTGGCGACTATCAGGTCGAGGTTCTTGTCCTTGAGCTTGCGCGAGGCGTATTCGAGGAGGTTCTCGGTCTCGGCGGCGAAGCCCACGCTGAAGGGACGGTCGGCCCGGCCGGCGAGGGTCGCGAGGATATCGGGGTTGCGTACCAGCTGCAGCAGCAGGCCTTCGCCGCTGGTCGGGTCCTTCTTCATTTTGTGCTGTGCGACCACTTCCGGGCGGTAGTCGGCCACGGCGGCGGCGGCGATCAGCAGGTCGCAGGGCATGGCCGCTTCGCAGGCAGCGAGCATGTCGCGGGCGCTGACGACGTCGATGCGGTTGACCCGGTCCGGCGTGGGCAGGTGCACCGGGCCGGTGATCAGGGTCACCTTGGCGCCGGCCTCCACCGCGGCTTCGGCGAGGGCGAAGCCCATCTTGCCGGAGCTGTGGTTGGTGATGTAACGCACCGGGTCGATGTTTTCCTGGGTCGGGCCGGCGGTGATCAGCACATGGCGGCCGGTCAGGGCGCGGTGCTCGAAGCAGTCGGCGGCGCGCTGGGCCAGTTCCTCGGCTTCCAGCATGCGGCCGAGGCCGACGTCGCCGCAGGCTTGGCTGCCGGCAGCCGGGCCGAACAGGCGCAGGCCACGTTGGGCGAGGACTTCCAGGTTGGCCTGGGTGGCCGGGTCGCGCCACATGGCCTGGTTCATCGCCGGGGCCAGGGCCACGGGAGCGTCGGTGGCCAGCACCAGCGTGGACAGCAGGTCGTCCGCCACGCCCTGGGCCAGGCGCGCCATGATGTCGGCGGTGGCCGGCGCAATCAGCACCAGGTCTGCCCAGCGGGCCAGCTCGATATGCCCCATGGCCGCTTCGGCGGCGGGGTCGAGCAGGTCGAGGTGGACGGGGTGCCCGGAGAGGGCCTGCAGGGTCAGCGGGGTGATGAACTCGCGGCCGCCCTGGGTCATCACCACGCGGACCTCGGCGCCCTGGTCGCGTAGGCGGCGAACCAGTTCAGCGCTCTTGTAGGCGGCAATGCCGCCGCCCACGCCCAGGAGGATGCGTTTCCGATAGAGCCGCTGCATAGGCCTGCCTTTTATGGAAGTTGACGATGCGCAACGGCGAAGGCGCCTCCCCAGGCCGATCGCCGCGCAAAAAAGGTGGGTTAAGATAGCACAGCGCCCGCACCGGAACAGCGGCGCCGCTCAACCATGGAGGTGTCATGAGCATCCGTAATTGGCCTGCGGCAGAACGCCCGCGGGAGAAGCTTCTCGAACTGGGCGCGGCGGCCCTCAGCGACGCCGAACTCCTCGCCATTTTCCTCCGTACCGGCGTTGCCGGGCGCAGCGCCGTGGATCTTGCCCGCCATCTGCTCGAGGACTTCGGCAGCCTGCGTGCGCTGCTGGAGGCCGAGCTGCATGACTTCACCCAGCATCTCGGCCTGGGGCCGGCCAAGTACGCCCAGTTGCAGGCGGTGCTGGAGATGGCCCGGCGGCACCTGGCCGAACGGCTGCGCCGCGACTCCGCGCTGGAAAGCCCGCAGGCGGTGCGCGACTACCTCAAGGCGCAGCTGCGCCATTCCCGGCATGAGCAGTTCGCCTGCCTGTTCCTCGACGCCAAGCACCGGGTGCTGGCCTTCGAGGTGCTCTTCAACGGCACCATAGACGGTGCCAGCGTCTATCCGCGCCAGGTGGTCAAGCGCGCCCTGGCGCACAATGCGGCGGCCATCATCTTCAGTCACAACCACCCTTCGGGCGTTGCCGAGCCCAGCGAGGCCGACCGCCAGCTGACCCTGCGCCTCAAGGAGGCATTGGCGCTGATCGACGTGCGGGTGCTGGACCACTTCGTTGTCGGCGACGGCGAGCCCTTATCCATGGCAGAGCGTGGCTGGGTCTAGTCCAGCTTCACCCGGGAAAAGTCCTGCCGGCCAAAGGGGCTGACTTGGTAGCCCGCCACCTCGGCGCGGGTCAGGGCGAAGGCGGTCGGGTGGGCGAGCGGCAGCCAGAGGGCCTGTTCGCGAATGATCCGCTGGGCCTTTTCATAGAGCGCCGTGCGCTCGGCCGGGTCGGCGTGCGTCTTGCCGTCGCTGATCAGCTTGTCCAGGTCGGCGTCGCAATAGCGCGCGAAGTTGAGGCCGGACTGCACCGAGGCGCAGGAAAACTGCGGTGTGAGGAAGTTGTCAGGGTCGCCGTTGTCGCCGGCCCAGCCCATGAACAGCAGGTCGTGCTCGCCGGCCTTGGCGCGACGGATCAGTTCGCCCCATTCGATCACGCGGATTTCGGCCTGGATGCCCACCTTGGCCAGGTCGGCCTGCAGCAGCTGGGCGCCGAGGCTCGGGTTGGGGTTGAGCAGGCTGCCGGAGGGGCGGGTCCAGATAGTGGTCTTGAAGCCGTCCTTCAGGCCGGCCTCGGCGAGCAGCGCCTTGGCCTTCTGCGGGTCGTGCGGGTAAGGCGGCAGCTGTTTGGCGTAGCTCCAGGTGTTCGGCGGGTAGGGGCCGTCGGCGGCGCTGGCGCTGCCCTCGAATACCGCCTTCAGGTAGCTGGCCTTGTCAAAGGCAAGGTTGATCGCCTGGCGCACCTGAGGCTTGTCCAGGGGCGCGTGCTGGCTGTTGATGCCGACGAACGCGGTCATGAAGGCCGGGGTCTGGATGGTCCGGATATTCTTGTCGCCGGCAGCGGACTGCACGTCCAGGGGCTTGGGCGACAGGGCTATCTGGCATTCTCCGCGGCGCAGCTTCTGCAGGCGCACGTTGGCGTCGGGGGTAATGGCGAAGACCAGGCCGTCCACGCCCGGCTTGCCGGCGAAGTAATCGGGGTTGGCGGCGTAGCGTACCGCGGCGTCCTTCTGGAAACGCTTGAAGACGAAGGGGCCGGTGCCGATGGGCTGGGCATTGAGCTTTTCCGGAGTGCCGGCCTTCATCAACTGCTCGGCGTACTCGGCGGAATAGATGGAAGCGAAGCCCATGCTGAGGGTGGCGAGGAAGGTGGCGTCCGGTTTGTTCAGGGTGAAGCGCACCTGCTGGTCGTCGACCCTGTCGATGCTCTTGATCAGGCTCGGCAGCTGCATGGACTGGGCGTGGGGAAAGCCGCTCTGGGCCACCTTGTGCCAGGGGTTCGCCGGGTCGAGCATGCGCTGGAAGCTGAAAACCACGTCTTCGGCGTTCAGCGGCCGGCTCGGCTTGAAGTAGTCGGTGGTGTGGAAGGCCACGCCCTTGCGCAGGTGGAAGCTGTAGCTGAGGCCGTTGGGCGCGACATCCCAGCGCTCGGCCAAGCCCGCCACCAGTTGCCCGCGCTGGGCATCGAACTCCACCAGGCGGTTCATCAGCACGTCGGCCGAGGCGTTGGTGGTGGTCAGGGAGTTGTACTGCACCACGTCGAAGCCTTCGGGGCTGGCCTCGGTGCAGACGCTTAGGGTAGCGGCCTGGGCGAGCAGCGGGGCGAACAGCAGCGGAAGGGCGGCAAAACGCATGGCAGACTCCTTTGCGACGACTGACGGGCCCGTGGCGGGCCAAAAGCCTTACCCTAGACGAAGGCTGGCCGGCGGACAATGCGTGGTTGGCGACGAGCGGTCGCTTCTTCCGGGCGGCCTTGCCGTGGCGGCGCAGGCGCAGATTCGACCCTGCCTGACCTGTGGGTAAAACGCTACGGCCCTTGCTGCACTAGGGTCTTTCTGATATAAAGCAGCGCTCTTTTCTGGGGGCCCGGTCTTTCGCAGTCATTGTGCGGCCGGTAAGACCCTGACGAGACGGGCGCTTCAGCGCCCATTAAAGTGAGAGTTCAAGCGGCCAACCCATGCCGGGTTGGGCATGTGGTTTAGAGGGCTGAGGCATGTCGAGAGTCTGTCAAGTAACCGGTAAGGGTCCGGTTACCGGGAACAACATTTCCCACGCAAACAACAAAACCCGTCGTCGTTTCCTGCCGAACCTGCAGCATCACCGCTTCTGGGTCGAGTCCGAGAAGCGCTTCGTGCGTCTGCGCGTTTCCGCCAAGGGCATGCGTGTAATCGACAAGCGCGGTATCGATGCCGTTCTGAGCGAGCTGCGTGCTCGCGGCGAAAAGGTTTAAGGAGCTAATCATGCGTGAACTGATCCGTTTGGTGTCCAGCGCCGGTACCGGCCATTTCTACACCACCGACAAGAACAAGCGCACTACTCCCGACAAGATCGAAATCAAGAAATTCGATCCGGTCGTGCGTAAGCACGTGATGTACAAGGAAGCCAAGATCAAGTAATTGATCCGGCCCTTGTCGAAGAAGCCCGCCTAGTGCGGGCTTTTTCATGCCCGCGATTTCTCGCCCGTCCCATCCTGCAAATTCCCTTGCAGCACCCATAAAAAAGCCCGCCGGAGGCGGGCTGAAGGGTGACAAGCATGGGAGGCGAACAGGCTCAGCGGGCAGCCTGTTCGAATATCACGTAGACCTTGCGGCAGGGCTCCAGCACTTCCCAGGTGCCGGAGAAGCCGGCCGGGATGACGAAGCGATCACCCGCGCGCACCGTCTTGGCGTTGCCCTCCTGGTCGCGGATCACCGAAACGCCCTGGAGGATCTCGCAGTACTCGTGCTCGCTGTAGCTCACGGTCCAGTGGCCCACGGCGCCTTCCCAGATGCCCACGTTGAACTGCCCGCAGGGGCTGCCGTAGTGATTGCGCACGCTCTGCGCGGGGTCGCCCTTGAGGATCTTCTCGGGCGCCGGGCGATAGTGTTCCGGGGCGGTGGTGGCCTGGGCGAAGTCGACTATCTGCTGGATGTTCATGCTGTTGTCCCTGTTCAGACGGCCTTGCGGATGGCGTCGGCGAGCGTGCCGACGAGGGTGTCGATCTGTTCCTTTTCCACGATCAGCGGCGGCGACACGGCGATGGTGTCGCCGGTGACGCGCACCAGCACGCCGTCGCGGAAGCATTGCTCGAAGACCTGGAAGCCGCGCTTGCCGGCGCCGTCGGCGCTGGGTTGCAGCTGCACGCCGCCGACCAGGCCCACCGCGCGGATGTCGATCACGTTGGGCAGCTCCTTGAGGCCGAGCAGTGCGTCCTGCCAGTAGCCCTCCAATTCGATGGCGCGATCGAAAAGGCGCTCGCCCTGGTAGATGTCCAGGGTCGCCAGTGCGGCGGCGCAGGCTACCGGGTGACCAGAATAGGTATAGCCGTGGAAGAATTCGATGGCGCTTTCCGGACCCTGCATGAAGGCCTGGTAGATCTCTTCGGCGACGAACACCGCACCCATGGGGATGGCGCCGTTGGTCAGGCCCTTGGCGCAGGTGATGATGTCCGGGGTGACGCCCCAGCGTTGGGCGGCGAAGGCCTGGCCGACACGGCCGAAGCCGGTGATCACTTCGTCGAAGATCAGCAGGATGCCGTGCTTGCGGGTGATCTCGCGCAGGCGCTGCAGGTAGCCCACCGGCGGCAGGATCACGCCGGCGGAACCGGACATGGGTTCGACAATCACCGCGGCGATGTTCTCGGCACCGTGCAGGGTAACCAGGCGCTCCAGCTCATCGGCTTTCTCGATGCCGAACTCCGGCAGGCCGCGGCTGAAGGCGTTGCGCTGGATATCCAGCGTGTGCGGGAGGTGGTCCACGTTCGGCAGCAGGGCGGGGAAGGCCTTGCGGTTGTTGACCATGCCGCCCACCGATATGCCGCCGAAACCGACGCCGTGATAGCCCAGTTCGCGGCCAATCAGACGGGTGCGGGTGCCCTGGCCGATGGCGCGCTGGTAAGCGAGGGCGATCTTCAGGGCGGTGTCCGCCGATTCCGAGCCGGAGTTGGTGAAGAACACCTTGTTCAGGCCCTTGGGTGCCACATCGGCCAGGCGCTCGGCCAGCTCGAAGGGGAGCGGGTGGCCCATCTGGAAGGTCGGGGCGAAGTCCAGCTTGGCGATCTGCCGGCTCACCGCCTCGGTGATCTCGCGTCGGCCATGGCCGGCGTTGCAGCACCAGAGGCCGGCGGTGCCGTCGAGCACCTGGCGTCCGTCGCTGCTGGTGAAGTACATCCCTTCGGCGCTTTCCAGCAGGCGCGGATTGGCCTTGAACTGGCGGTTGGCGGTGAAGGGCATCCAGAAATCGTCGAGACTGTTGGATATTCTGCCCGGTTGCGGCGAACTGCTGTTTGTCATTGTGGCCACCAGAAAAGGCAAGGTGCGGTGTTGTAGTGATTTCGCCGGAGTCTATGTTTAATATAACGAACATGACAAGGGTGTTTGGCCGTAATCTGTAAAATATATTGAAAAGGCTGGTCTGGCTGGTTTAGGGTTGCGAGGATGGCTACCCAGAGGTCGGCCTTGCAGAATTTTTGACAGTGCATGCCTGAGCTGGCGGCACTCTTCTAATAAGAGGAAAGCTCCAATGACCACCCTGACTCGAGCAGATTGGGAACAGCGCGCCAAGTCCGTGCAGATCGAAACCCGCGCCTTCATCCATGGCGAATACACCGACGCCGTTTCCGGCGCGACCTTCGACTGCATCAGCCCGGTCGACGGCCGCCTGCTGGGCAAGGTGGCCAGCTGCGACCTGGCCGACGCCGAGCTGGCGGTCAAGGACGCCCGCGCCACCTTCGAATCCGGCGTCTGGTCGCGCCTGGCGCCGGTCAAGCGCAAGGAAGTGCTGATCCGCTTCGCCGACCTGATCGACGCCCACGGCGAGGAGCTGGCCCTGCTGGAAACCCTGGACATGGGCAAGCCGATCAGCGACTCCCTGAGCATCGACGTCGCCGCCGCTTCCCGCGCCATCCGCTGGAATGGCGAAGCCATCGACAAGGTCTACGACGAAGTCGCCGCCACTCCGCACAATGAGCTGGGCCTGGTGACCCGCGAGCCGATCGGCGTCGTCGCCGCCATCGTGCCCTGGAACTTCCCCCTGCTGATGACCTGCTGGAAGCTCGGTCCGGCGCTGGCCACCGGCAACTCGGTGATCCTCAAGCCGTCCGAGAAGTCCCCGCTTACCGCCGTTCGCCTCGCCCAACTGGCCATCGAGGCTGGTATCCCGGCCGGCGTATTCAACGTGCTGCCGGGCTTCGGCCACACCGTGGGCAAGGCCCTGGCCCTGCACATGGACGTCGATACCCTGGTGTTCACCGGCTCCACCAAGATCGCCAAGCAACTGATTGTCTACGCCGGCGAATCCAACATGAAGCGCGTCTGGCTGGAAGCCGGCGGCAAGAGCCCGAATATCGTCTTTGCCGATGCCCCTGACCTGCAGGCCGCCGCCGAAGCCGCGGCCGGCGCCATCGCCTTCAACCAGGGCGAGGTCTGCACCGCCGGTTCGCGCCTGCTGGTGGAGCGTTCGATCAAGGACAAGTTCGTGCCCATGGTGGTCGAGGCGATCAAGGCCTGGAAACCGGGCAACCCACTGGACCCGGCCACCAACGTCGGCGCCCTGGTTGACACTACCCAGATGAACAACGTGCTGGCGTACATCCAGGCTGGCCATGACGATGGCGCCACGCTGGTGGCTGGCGGCAATCGCGTGCTCGAGGAAACCGGCGGCACCTACGTCGAGCCGACCATCTTCGACGGCGTGGACAACGCCATGCGCATCGCCAAGGAAGAGATCTTCGGCCCGGTGCTCTCGGTCATCGCCTTCGACGACGCGGAAGAAGCTGTCGCCATCGCCAACGACACCATCTACGGCCTGGCCGCCGGGGTCTGGACCAGCAATCTGTCCAAGGCCCACCTGGTATCCAAGGCGCTGCGTGCCGGCAGCGTCTGGGTCAACCAGTACGACGGCGGCGACATGACCGCGCCCTTCGGCGGCTTCAAGCAGTCCGGCAACGGCCGCGACAAGTCGTTGCACGCGTTCGACAAGTACACGGAGCTCAAAGCCACCTGGATCAAGCTCTGACATCGGGCGGGTAACCGCCTCAAGGTCCGCCCTTCCCGAAGGAGGGGCCGGCTCCTGGCGCCAGTTAAAGGCCTCGTGAGGTCATGAACAGGTGCTAACGAGCTACACCTGCGGCCGGGTTTCCTCAACAGGAACCCGGCCGTTTTGCTTTTTCACCTGCAATGGAGGGCTTGGGCAATGCGTTGGGGTACCTACTTCGCCGTCTGCGGCGCGGTCATCAGCATCGGGCTCGCCCTGGGCGTGACCATGCCGTTGGTGTCGCTGCGGCTGGAGAGCTGGGGTTACGACACCTTCGCCATCGGCGTGATGGCTGCGACCCCGGCGGTGGGCGTGTTGCTCGGCGCCGTCCTGGCCGGGCGCCTGGCGGCACGTCTGGGCACCACCACCCTGATGCAGCTGTGCCTGCTGGTGGGCGCCCTGTCGGTGGCCCTGCTGGCGCTGTTGCAGAGCTATCCGGTCTGGGTGGTGCTGCGCCTGCTGATTGGCGTAGCCCTGACGGTGGTGTTCATCCTCGGCGAAAGCTGGATCAACCAGTTGGCGGTGGAGGAGTGGCGCGGCCGCCTGGTGGCGCTCTACGGCACCGGCTATGCCTTGAGCCAGCTCTCCGGTCCGCTGCTGCTCAGCGCCTTAGGTACCGGCAACGACCTCGGCTTCTGGACCGGTACCGGCCTGCTGGTAGGCGGCTCGCTGCTCCTCCTCGGCCGTAGCGGCGCGCCCAGCGTCGATGCCCACAGCGCCTCGGGGCGCGGGCTCTGGTCGTTCTGTACGCGCCTGCCGACCATCGCCTGGGCCGTGGTGCTGTTCGCCGCCTTCGAGGCCATGATGCTGACCCTGCTGCCGATCTACGGCCTGCGCCAGGGATTCACCCAGGACGTGGCGCTGCTGATGGCCAGTGTGGTGGTGGTGGGGGATGCCGCCCTGCAGTTGCCCATCGGCTGGCTGGCCGACCGCATGTCCCGACGCAGCCTGTTCCGCGTCTGCGGCCTGGCCCTGCTCATCAGCAGCCTGTCGATTCCGGTGCTGCTGCATACCGTGCTGATCTGGCCGATCTGGGTGCTGTTCGGCGCCAGCGCCGGCGGACTCTTCACCCTGGCGCTGATCCTGATCGGCGAACGCTATCGCGATGACGAGCTGGTGCGGGCCAACGCTCATATCGCCCAGCTCTGGGGTGTCGGTTGCCTGGTCGGGCCGCTGGTGACCGGTGCCGTGAGCCAGTGGGCGACCGGTCACGCGCTGCCGTTGATGATGGCGCTCGGTGCCGCCGGATTCGTCTGGCTGGCCTGGACACGCGAGCTGTTCGAGGACGATGCCGAGGCGATAGCCGATTGAAAACCACCGTTCATTGGCTCTTCGTAGGATAGGTCGGGCGGCGTTCCGCGAGCGAAGCGAAACCCATCGCGGCGGAACGGCCAACTGATGGGTTTCGCAGGCTCAACCCATCCTACGCGGACCAAGCCTGCGTGAGGCAGGGTATCAGGCGATCCCCGCCGCTTCCTTCAGCCGATACCAGAGCATGCCCAGAGCCAGCAGCGGCGAGCGCAGGTGGCGGCCGCCGGGGAAGGTGATGTGGGGCACCTTGGAGAACACATCGAAGCCCTGGCTCTGTTCACCGCAGATGGCTTCGGCCAGCAGCTTGCCGGCCAGGTGGGTGGCGTTCACTCCATGGCCGGAGTACGCCTGGGCGAAGTAGACATTGGGTTGGTCCGGCAGCCGGCCGATCTGCGGCAGGCGGTTGGCGCCGATGCCGATCATGCCGCCCCACTGGTAGTCGATGCGCACATTCTTCAGTTGCGGGAAAACCTGAAGCATCTTCGGCCGCATATAGGCTTCGATATCCGCCGGGTCGCGTCCGGAGTAGTGGCAGGCGCCGCCGAACAGCAGGCGGTTGTCGGCCGAGAGGCGGTAATAGTCCAGGGCCACGCGCTGGTCGCAGACCGCCATGTTCTGTGGCAGCAGTTCATGGGCCAGTTCGGTGGGCAGCGGCTCGGTGGCGATCACGTAGCTGCCGGCGGGCAGCACCTTGCCACCAAGGGTCGGGTTGAGGTCGTTCATGTAGGCGTTGCAGCCCAGCACCAGGGTCTTGGCACGGACATGGCCCTGGGCGGTATGCACCTTCAGCTCGGGGCCGTAGTCGATGCGGGTGACCGCCGAATGCTCGAACAGGCGGGCGCCCAGCTGGGTCGCCGCGACGGCCTCGCCGAAGGCCAGGTTGAGCGGATGCAGATGGCCGGAACCCATGTCGATCAGGCCGCCGACGTAGCGGTCCGAGCCCACCACGCTGCGCATCTCGTGCGGTTGCACCAGGCGCAGCTCATGGCGGTAGCCGAGGCCCTTGAGCTCCTCCATGTCTTCGGCGAAGCCAGCCAGGTCACGAGGGCGGTTGGCCAGGTCGCAGTAGCCCCAGGTCAGATCGCAATCGATGGCGAACTCCTCGACGCGCTGGCGGACGATCTCCACCGCTTCCAGGCCCATCAGCTTGAGGGCGCGCACGCCGTCCGCGCCGATTAATGGCTCGAACTGTTCGACGCCGTGGCCGACGCCGCGGATCAGCTGCCCGCCGTTGCGCCCGCTGGCGCCCCAGCCGATCTGCCGGGCTTCCAGCAGCACCACCGAGAGGCCACGGCGAGCCAACTCGATCGCCGTGTTCAGCCCGGAGAAACCGCCACCGACAATGCACACGTCGGCCAACTCCTCACCCGCGAGCGGCGGGTACTCGATGCGCCGGTTGGCGCTCGCTGCGTAATAGGAGGGGGCGTGCTGTTCGGTATGCACCGGGATGCGAACGCGGGCGTTCATGTGCGAAATCCTGATTTTATTGTTTGGAAAATTTTACGCTTGAGCAGGATAAGGCGAACCCCTCGGCAATGCCAAGGGGTTTGGGCCGCGAGTACCAAATCAGTGGGAAATCAGTCGGGAATCGGCAGGTTCAGCGACTCCTTCACCTCTTCCATGACGATGTAGGACTTGGATTCGCGCACATGGGGCAGCTTCAGCAGGATGTCGCCGAGCAGCTTGCGGTACGAGGCCATCTCGTTGATCCGCGCCTTCACCAGGTAGTCGAAGTCGCCCGACACCAGGTGGCATTCCAGTACGTGGGGCAGCTTGAGCACAGCGCGGCGGAAGTCTTCGAAGGTGTCGCCGGACTTGTAGTCCAGGCTGATCTCCACGAACACCAGCAGGCTGGCCTTCAGGTGCTGCGGGTTCAGCCGGGCGTTGTAGCCGAGGATGATGCCCTCGCGTTCCAGGCGGCGGACGCGCTCGGTGCAGGGCGTGGTGGAAAGGCCCACGCGCTCCCCCAGCTCGGTAAAGGAGATCCGGCCGTCTTCCTGCAGGATTCGTAAAATATTCCGGTCTATCTTGTCCAGTTCACGACGGGATTGATGCTGGGTGCGCATGGTGGATGCCCCTCCGTTGGAGCGCATTCTGCCGAGAATTATCGCCAAATATAGCTATCTATATAGTGAATATCACTGGGTCTGTCTCCCTATACTTCGCGCCAACGACGCTCAAAATAACAAACGCAGCGAATTCCCCGCTGCGAATGGAGACAGACATGCGAGTGATGGTCCTTGGCAGTGGTGTGATCGGTACGACTAGCGCCTATTACCTGGCCCAAGCAGGGTTCGAGGTGGTCGTGGTCGACCGCCAGAACGCCGTGGCCATGGAAACCAGCTTTGCCAACGCTGGCCAGGTTTCCCCCGGTTATGCATCGCCCTGGGCGGCGCCCGGCGTGCCGCTGAAGGCCGTCAAATGGATGCTGCAGCAGCACGCACCGCTGGCCATCCGCACCACCAGCGACATCGACCAGTACCTGTGGATGACGCAGATGCTGCGCAACTGCACCGCCGCCCGCTATGCGGTGAACAAGGAGCGCATGGTGCGTCTGTCCGAGTACAGCCGCGACTGCCTCGACGAGCTGCGCGCTGAAACCGGCATCAGCTATGAAGGCCGCGCGCTCGGTACCACCCAGTTGTTCCGCACCCAGGCCCAGGTAGACGCCGCGGCCAAGGACATCGCCGTGCTCGAGCGTTCCGGCGTGCCGTACGAGCTGCTCGACCGCGACGGCGTCGCCCGCGTCGAACCGGCCCTGGCCAACGTCAAGCACAAGCTGGCCGGCGCCCTGCGCCTGCCCAACGACCAGACCGGCGACTGCCAGCTGTTCACCACCCGCCTCGCCGAGATGGCGGAGAAGCTGGGCGTGGAATTCCGCTTTGGCCAGAACATCGAAGGTCTGGACTTTGCCGGGGACCGCATCAACGGCGTCTGGATCGACGGCAAGCTGGAAACCGCCGACCGCTACGTGCTGGCCCTCGGCAGCTACACCCCGCAGCTGCTCAAGCCGCTGGGCATCAAGGCGCCGGTCTACCCGCTGAAAGGCTACTCGCTGACCGTGCCGATCACCGACCCGGCCATGGCTCCGACCTCGACCATCCTGGACGAGACCTACAAGGTCGCCATCACCCGTTTCGACAACCGCATCCGCGTGGGCGGCATGGCCGAGATCGCCGGCTTCGACCTGGACCTGAACCCGGCTCGTCGCGAGACCCTGGAAATGATCACCGCCGACCTCTACCCGCAAGGTGGCGACCTGTACCAGGCGAGCTTCTGGACCGGCCTGCGCCCGGCGACCCCGGACGGCACCCCGATCGTGGGCGCCACGCCGTTCCGCAACCTGTTCCTCAACACCGGACACGGTACCCTTGGCTGGACCATGGCCTGCGGCTCCGGTCGCCTGCTAGCCGACCTGATGGCGCGCAAGCGTCCGCAGATCAGCGCCGAAGGTCTGGACATCTTCCGTTATGGCAATTCCAAGGAGACCCCGAACAATGTCAATCCAGCGCCTGCGCACTGAAACCCGCTACAGCGAAATCGTCATCCACAACGGCACGGTCTACCTGGCCGGCCAGCTGGATGAGAACCACGGCGAGGGTATCGGCCAGCAGACACGCGAGACCCTGGCCGCCATCGACCGCATGCTGGAAGAGGCCGGCACCGACAAGAGCCGCATCCTGTCGGTGACCATCTACCTCAAGGACATGGCCGCCGACTACGCCGCGATGAACGCGGTGTGGGACGCCTGGGTGCCGAAAGGCGCCGCCCCGGCCCGCGCCTGCGTCGAGGCGGCGATGTACTCGCCCGACGTGCTGGTGGAGATGACGGTCATCGCCGCCCTGCCTTAAGTTTCTTGCTCAGCCCGGCGTTCGCGCCGGGTTTTTTCCACCCGTCCAAATAGAAGAAGCCTTCGCCATGCGTCCCGCCCGTGCCCTGATCGATTTCGAAGCCCTTCGCCACAACTACCGTCTCGCCCGCGAAGTCAGCGGCGCCAAGGCCCTGGCCGTGGTCAAGGCCGATGCCTACGGCCATGGCGCGGTGCGTTGCGCTGAAGCGCTGGAGGACGAGGCCAACGGTTTTGCCGTGGCCTGCATCGAGGAAGCGCTGCAGCTGCGCGCGGCGGGGATCCGCAAGCCGATCCTGCTGCTGGAAGGCTTCTTCGAGGCTGACGAACTGGAGCTGATCCAGGCGCATGATTTCTGGACCGTGGTGCACGCCAACTGGCAACTCGACGCCATCGAACGTGCCAGCCTGCGCAAGCCGCTGACCGTCTGGCTCAAGCTCGACTCCGGCATGCACCGGGTCGGCCTGCACCCGGCCGAATACCGCGACGCCTATCAACGCCTGAAGGCCAGCGGCAAGGTGGAAAAGATCGTGCTGATGAGCCACTTCGCCCGCGCCGACGAACTGCACTGCGCCAGCAGCGCCGAACAAGTGGCGGTATTCGAACAGGCTCGCGCCGGCTTTGGCGACGAGGTCAGCCTGCGCAATTCGCCGGCCCTGCTCGGCTGGCCGCAAGTGCCCAGCGACTGGGTACGCCCCGGCATCATGCTCTACGGCGCTACCCCCTTCGAGCAGGCGCATCCCCTGGCGGACCGCCTGAAGCCAGTGATGACCCTGGAATCCAAGGTCATCAGCGTGCGCGAACTGCCTGCTGGACAGCCGGTGGGCTACGGCGCGCGCTTCGTCACCAAACGGCCGACCCGCGTCGGCGTGGTCGCCATGGGCTATGCCGATGGCTACCCGCGTCACGCCCCCACCGGCACGCCGATGGCCATCGACGGCCAGCCGAGCCGGCTGATCGGCCGGGTGTCCATGGACATGCTCACGGTCGATCTCACCGACCTGCCCCAGGCAGGGCTGGGCAGCCGTGTCGAGCTCTGGGGCAAACAGGTTCTGGCCAGCGACGTGGCAGCCCAGGCGGCCACCATTCCCTACCAGATCTTCTGCAACCTGCGCCGGGTGCCGCTCATCTACAGCTGATTCCAAGTGATCAGGAAAACGATCAGCTCACTGAAGCAAATATCTAAGCCACTGCTTTTACTAAAGTTATCCTTGGGGCGGGGAAAGTTTGCGCGGTATTGACAGCCGAAGTGTTGTAAATACTGAACGCTGTTGCCATGATACGGCGACCGTGACTACCCCTGATCCCCCAAGGAGGATCCCGCCATTGGACGTCGGTGTTCGACTGCAAGCCATCCGCAAGCTGAAAGGCCTTTCCCAGCGTGAGCTCGCCAAGCGCGCGGGTGTCACCAACAGCACGATTTCCATGATCGAGAAAAACAGCGTCAGCCCTTCCATCAGTTCCCTGAAGAAGGTGCTGGGGGGCATTCCCATGTCGCTGGTGGAATTCTTCTCGCTCGACCTGGAGCAGGAAAACCAGACCCAGGTGGTCTATCGGGCCTCCGAACTCACCGATATCTGCAGCGGCGCCATCACCATGAAGCTGGTGGGCAAAGCCCATCCCAGCCGTGCCCTGGCTTTCCTCGACGAGACTTATCCGCCGGGCACCGACACCGGTGACGAGATGTACGCCCATGAAGGCGAAGAGGCCGGCATGCTGGTGGAAGGCCGTCTGGAGCTGACCATCGGCAACGAGGTGTACATCCTCGAGCCGGGCGACAGCTACTACTTCGAAAGCAGCAAACCGCACCGCTTCCGAAATCCGTTCGATGCCCCGGCACGCCTGATCAGCGCCACGACGCCGGCGAATTTCTGAATTCCACAATCCCCACGCCCATTTCCCTGCGACAAGTTGGGTTGTTTCAGCGTGACGGACTAACCGTATATACTTGCGCCCGCTCGCGAAACCGTGGCCGCGGGCGATACTAGCCACGATGAGGGTGTAAGGGTGAACCTAATCAAGAAGATGCTGGCGGCCCATGCTGCCGTATTGGCCCTGTGGGCTGTTAGCGCCCAGGCCGCGACCGACGACGCCATCGCCGAGCGCATCAAGCCGGTGGGCGAGGTCTGCGTACAGGGTCAGGAATGCAAGGGCGTTGGCGCCGTAGCCGCAGCCGCTGGCGGCGGTGCTCGCACGCCGGACGACATCATCACCAAGCACTGTGGTGCCTGCCACACCGCTGGCGTGCTGGGCGCGCCGAAGATCGGCGACGGCGCAGCGTGGAAAGAGCGCGCCACTCGCGAAGGTGGTGTCGATGGTCTGCTGGCCAAGGCCATTTCCGGCGTCAACAGCATGCCGCCGAAAGGCACCTGCGCCGACTGCAGCGATGATGAGCTGAAAGGCGCCATCAAGAAGATGTCCGGCCTGTAACAGCGCCGCCATCTTTGAAAAAGCCGCCCTTGGGCGGCTTTTTTGTGCCTGTTCGCTGCGACCTGTTGTCGCAGTTCCGGTCTTTCAGGTTGGCCGGCAGCTGTGTGAGCGAATTCATTCGTGATTGAAATCGCTCCCACACCACCCCGGCCCAACCGGCGGCGACGGGATCAATCGAGGAAGGTGACCTGGCCGTCGGCGAGGGACGCGATTCGCGCCAGGGACTCGATCCGGTAGCCTTCGCTTTCCAGCAGGGCGCGGCCTTCCTGGAAGGACTTCTCGATCACGATACCGATGCCGGCGATGCTCGCACCCGCCTGCTGGATCAGGTCGATCAGCGCTTTGGCGGCGTGGCCGTTGGCGAGAAAGTCGTCGATCACCAGCACCTTGTCCGCAGCGGTCAGGTGCCGGGCCGAGATGGCGATGGTGCTCTCGGTCTGCTTGGTGAAGGAAAACACCTTGGAGATCAGCAGATCGGTCTTCAGGGTCAGCGACTGGAACTTGCGGGCGAAGATCACCGGCACGCCCAGTTCCAGGCCGGCCATTACCGCCGGGGCTATCCCCGAGGCTTCGATGGTGACGATCTTGGTGATGCCCTGCCCGCGGAAACGTTCGGCGAACTCATGGCCGACCTGCTGCATCAGGCGCGGGTCGATCTGGTGGTTGAGGAAGGCGTCGACCTTCAGTACCTGGTCGGACAGTACGATGCCCTCTTCACGAATCTTCTGTTTCAGCGCTTCCACGCCCTTACCCTCGTTTGTAGCCCGGTCTGTGCCGGGGTTCTTTGGTTACGACTTCTTCAGCATGGCGCGGATGTCGGCCAGGGCCGTGTTGCCGCGCGCGGCCTTCACTTCCAGGGGCGCGTCTTCCATGCCTTCCCATTCCAGGTCTTCCTGCGGCAGTTCCTCGAGGAAGCGACTGGGGGAGCATTCGATGATCTCGCCGTACTGCTTGCGCTTGGCGGCGAAGGTCATGGCCAGGTTCTGCCGCGCGCGGGTGATGCCCACGTAGGCCAGGCGGCGTTCTTCTTCGATGGTGTCGGCTTCGATACTGGAACGGTGGGGGAGGATCTCCTCCTCCACGCCCATGATGAAGACATAGGGGAACTCCAGCCCCTTGGAAGCGTGCAGGGTCATCATCTGCACGCCATCGGCGCCGTCTTCCTCTTCCTGCTGGCGCTCGAGCATGTCTCGCAACACCAGCTTGGCGATGGCTTCCTCGATGGTCATGCCGCCTTCCTCGTCCCGCTCGAGGGTGTTTTTCAACGCCTCGATGAGGAACCAGACATTGCCCATGCGGAAATCGGCGGCCTTGTCGCTGGAAGTGTTCTGGCGGATCCAGTTCTCGTAGTCGATGTCCATCACCATGCTGCGCAGCGAGGCGATGGGGTCGTTCTGCGCGCACTGCTGGCGCACCCCGTCCATGAAGCGCTTGAAGCGCTGCAGACGGTCGGTGAAGCGGCTGTCCAGGTGCTCGGCCAGGCCCATCTCGTCGCTGGCCGCGTACATCGAGATGCCGCGCTCGGTGGCGTAGTTGCCGAGCTTCTCCAGGGTAGTGGAGCCGATTTCCCGGCGCGGCACGTTGATCACCCGGAGGAAGGCGTTGTCGTCGTCCGGGTTCACCAGTAGGCGGAAGTAGGACATCAGGTCCTTCACTTCCTGGCGGCCGAAGAAGCTGGTGCCGCCGGACAGGCGATAGGGCACCTGGTGATGCTGCAGCTTGAGCTCCATCAGCTTGGCCTGGTGGTTGCCCCGGTAGAGGATGGCGAACTCGTTGTAGGGCCGCTGGGTGCGCAGGTGCAGGGTGAGGATTTCCATGGCGATGCGCTCGGCCTCGGCGTCCTCGTTGCGACAACGGATCACCCGGATCGGGTCGCCCACGCCCATCTCGCTCCACAGTTGCTTCTCGAACACGTGGGGGTTGTTGGCGATGAGGATGTTGGCGCACTTGAGGATGCGGCTGGTGGAGCGGTAGTTCTGCTCCAGCATCACCACCTTCAGCGAGGGGAAGTCTTCCTTCAGTTGCATCAGGTTTTCCGGCCGCGCGCCGCGCCAGGCGTAGATCGACTGGTCGTCGTCGCCGACCACGGTGAACTGGGCGCGGTGCTGCACCAGCAGCTTCACCAGCAGGTACTGGCTGGCGTTGGTGTCCTGGTATTCGTCCACCAGCATGTAGCGCACGCGGTTCTGCCACTTTTCCAGAATGTCCGGGTTGTTCTGGAACAGCTTCACCGGCATCAGGATCAGGTCGTCGAAATCCACCGCGTTGTACGCCTTGAGCGTGCGCTGGTAGTGCATGTAGACGACGGCGGCGGTCTGCTCCTTCGGGTTGCGCGCCTTGGCCAGCGCCTCCTCCGGCAGAATCAGATCGTTCTTCCAGTTGCCGATGTAGCCCTTGATCTCGTCGACGCCATCATCCCCGGCATATTCCTTCTGCATGATGTCGGTGAGCAGCGCCTTGATGTCCGACTCGTCGAAGATCGAAAAGCCCGGCTTGTAGCCCAGGCGCGAGTGCTCCTTGCGGATGATGTTCAAGCCGAGGTTGTGGAAGGTGGAAACCGTCAGACCCTTGCCCTCGCTGCCGCGCAGGAGGCTGCTGACGCGCTCCTTCATCTCGCGCGCCGCCTTGTTGGTGAAGGTCACCGCGACGATGTACTGCGCGCGGATCCCGCACTGCTGCACCAGGTAGGCGATCTTCCGGGTGATCACGCTGGTCTTGCCGGAGCCGGCACCGGCGAGTACCAGGAGCGGACCACCGACGTAGTTCACGGCTTCCTGCTGCCGGGGGTTGAGTCGGGACATGCTGGGGCTGGATCGAGGCGAATGGCCGCGCATTCTAGCAGGCCGGCCGGGGTGTACCGAAGTACCTCTGGGCAACTGTGACGCATCGCGCCTTGCCGGTGGGTAGTGCTTGGAAAATTCCGTGCAAGCAGTACGATGGTCCCGCCTGCGCCGGCCTTCCGGGGAAGGCCGCGCAGGGACGCGTGGAAAGAATGACGCCAGAAATGGCGCAACCCGGCGCGAAAGCGCCGTAGTCTCTGTGACCCGGGGGAGGTCATTTGTCCGCGCTCGTCGAGCCCATGCGCATGCTCCTGCTGGCGGAAACGCCGGCCTGGGCGGAACTCCTTCGTGGACGCCTGTCCGCGATGGGCAGCGCATTCCCCCTGGTTACTGCTGCCTCCTGGGACTCCGCCAGCAGCCTGGTGGACGAAATGGACTGCGCCCTGGTGTTCTGCACCCCACAGCTGCTTCCCGCGGCCGGCCGTTGCCCGCTGCCTATCATCCTGCTGCTGGAGGAGGAGCCCTTTGATGCGCCCCAGGGGGTAAGCGACTGGCTGGTGCGCGAACACCTCAACACCGACACCCTGCGTCGCACCCTCCGCCATGTCCGCGAGCGGCGCAACCTGCAGCACGCCCTGGAACGTCTGGCCGAACAGGACCCGCTCACCGGCATCGCCAACCGCCAGGGCTTCCAGACCCTGCTGGCGGCGCGCCTGGTGGAATACGAAGGGCGCGGCCTGGCCCTCGGTCACCTGGACCTGGACAACTTCCGCCACGCCAACGACTCCCTCGGCTATCAGGCCGGCGACCGCCTGATCCTGCAGGTGGTGGCGCGGCTCAAAGGGCAGCTGCGCGCCGGCGACCAGCTGGCGCGCCTGGGGGGCGATGAGTTCGCCTTGCTGCTGGACGTCCGTCGTGACCCGAGCCGCGCCGAACAGGTCGCCGAACGCATCGCTGAAGCCCTGGCCGAGCCCTACCAGGTGGACGGCGAAAGTCTGCTGCTGGGCTGCAGCCTGGGCTTGGCCCACTCCCGCGCCAGACAAGGCGCCGATCCGCTGATGTGGCACGCCCATATCGCCATGCAGCAGGCCAAGGCCAGCCAGGGCTGCACCTTCCATGTGTTCGATGAGCGCATCAACCGTAGTGCGCGCAGCCAGGCCGACCTGGAGAGCGAGTTGCGCCGCGCCCTGCGCCGCGACGAACTGGAACTGCACTACCAGCCGCGGCTGTGCCTGAAGACCGGCAGCATCCTCGGTCTGGAGGCCCTGGTGCGCTGGCGCCACGCCGAACGCGGCCTGCTCACCCCCAACGAATTCGTGCCGCTCGCCGAGGAAAGCGGGCTGATAGTGCCGCTCGGCTACTGGGTCATCTCCCGCGCATTGCGCGACATGCAGTGGCTGCGCGGGCGCGGCCTGCCGCCGCTGCACATGGCGGTGAACCTGTCCTTCCGGCAGTTCCAGGACAGCCAGTTGCTCTCCACCCTGAGCCGGTTGATCCAGGAGCGCGGCGTGGATGCCCGCTGGCTGGAGTTCGAACTGACCGAAACCGCGGTGATGCGCCGTAGCGAACAGGTGCGCCAGACCATGGACGCCCTGGGCCGGTTGGGCGTGCGCTTCTCCCTGGACGACTTCGGCACCGGCTTCTCTTCCTTCGTCCACCTCAACAGCCTGCCCATCGCCTTGCTGAAGATCGACAAGAGCTTCGTCGGTGGCATACAGGATCGGCCGGAAAACCGCCAACTGGTGAAGGCCATGATCAACCTGGCGCAGAACCTCAAGCTGGAGGTGGTGGCCGAGGGCGTGGAAAACGCCGAGCAGCTGGCGCTGCTGCGCCAGTTCGGCTGCGACCAGGCCCAGGGTTACTGGATCAGCCGGCCGCTACCCCTGGCCGAGCTGGCGCGCTTCCTGGTGTTCAGCTCGCGCCAGCCGCTGTTCGCCAGCCAGGAGCCCTAGGCGCGCCGCGCGCACCAACGCCCACTGCCGGCCGTAGGTTGGCGCTGAGCCAAGCGAAGCCCAACAATACCGGGCTCGGTGCCTGCCCTGTTGGGCTTCGCGGAGCTCAGCGGATCGCCGCCCGGCCCAACCTACGCGTGCTTCCGGCGATCGACTCAGCAGCAGGTCGCAACAGCCGCGCCGTCTTCCATTCGAAGCCCAGGGTCAGCCCCAGCGCCGCGCAGGCCAGGCCCAGGGCCAGGCCCCACCAGACGCCCTCAGCGCCCCAGCCCAGGGGGAAGGCCAGCAGCCAGGCCGCCGGTGCGCCCACCAGCCAGTAGCAGGCGAGGCCGACCAGGAAGGTGGTCTTGGCGTCCTTCAAGCCTCGAATGGCGCCCATGGCGATGGTCTGGGTGCCGTCGAACAGCTCGAACCAGGCGGCCACCGCCAGCAGGCTCACGGCCAACTGCACGATGTCCCGGAATTCCTCGGCCTGGTGATCGAGGAACAGACCCACCACCAGCTCCGGCGCCACCCAGAACAGCACGGCGAAGGCCAGCATGCAGCCGGCGCCGAAGCCGATGCCCAGGCGCCCGGCGCGGCGCGCTTCCTCAAGCCGCCCGGCGCCATAGTGCTGGCCGATGCGGAAGGTCACCGCGTAGGAAATCCCCACTGGCACCATAAAGGCCACATACACCGACTGGATGGCGATCTGGTGCGCCGCCAGCTGGGTGCTGCCCAGCGCACCCATGCACAAGGCGGCGAAAGCGAACAGGCCGGATTCCACCGCATAGGTGCCACCGATGGGCAGGCCCAGGCGCAGCAGCTCCTTGAGGTCGTCCAGGCGCGGTTCGAACAGCCCCTGGCGCAGCGAATAGGCGGCATAGGCCGGGTGGCGGGTGACGTGCCAGGCCAGCAGCAGGGCCATGACATTCATCACCAGCGCGGTGACCACGCCGATGCCGGCCAGGCCCAGTTGCGGCAAGCCGAACCAGCCGTGGATCAGCGCATAGTTGAGGACGAAGTTGGCCAGTGCGCCGCCAATGCTGATCGCCATCACCGGGCCGGGCCTGCCGATGGCGCTGGTGAAACCGCGCAGGGACATGAAAGTCATGTAGCCGGGCAGGGCGAAGACCAGGGTGGAGAGAAAGCGCATGCCGCCTTCGATGTTCTGCGGCTCCTGGCCAAAGCGCAGCAGCAGCGGTTCGAGATTCCACAGCAACAGGCCGGCGGCCAGCGCCAGTCCCCAACCGAGCCACAGCCCGGCCTGGGTGAGGCGCGCCGCACCGATGGCGTCATTGGCGCCATGGCGGATCGCGACCAGGTTGCCCACTGCGGCGATAACGCCGACGCAGAAGATCGACACGAAGGAATAGCTGGCCGCGCCCAGGCCGCCGGCGGCGAGTTCCGCCGGGCCGAGCAGGCCCATCATCACGGTATCGGTGAACACCATCAGCACGTGCGCCAGCTGGGCGGCGATCAGCGGGCCGGCAAGGCGCAAAATGGCCACCAGTTCGTTGCGTATGCTTTGCGGCATGAGTAAGGCTCACTATTTCAGTGCGCCGGCCAATCCCTTTGGCCGACTGGGAGTCTGGCAATTTTCCGAGCCTTGAACAGCGGGCACAAAAGGAAAAAAATGATGCCTTCCATGACTTTGACTCATAGGTGAAGGTATATGTCGCGCCGCCTGCCCCCGCTCTACGCCTTGCGGGCCTTCGAGGCCGCGGCCCGGCACGCCTCCTTCACCCGCGCCGCCGAGGAGCTAGCGATCACCCAGAGCGCCGTGAGCCGGCATATCCGCACCTTGGAGGAGCATTTCTCCTGTCGCCTGTTCGAGCGCCAGGGGCGCAACCTGCAACTCACCGAGCCGGCGCGCATGCTGCTGCCGGGCCTGCGCGAGGGCTTTGATGCCCTGGAGCGGGCCTGCACCACCCTGCGGGTCGATGACGCCACCTTGCGCTTGAAGGCACCTTCCACCCTCACCATGCGCTGGCTATTGTCGCGCCTGTCCCGCTTTCGCCACCGCAACGCCGACATCGAGGTGCAGCTCACCAGCGCCTGGATGGATGTGGACAAGGTGGATTTCCAGCACGAGCCCTTCGACTGCGCCGTGCTGCTCAGTGATGGCCACTTCAACCAGGATTGGGAAGTGACCCTGCTGTTCAGTGAATGGCTGATCCCAGTCTGCGAGCCCTCCCAGGCGGCCGAGCCCTGGGGCCTGGAACGCCTGCAACAGACCGAACTGCTGCACCCAACGCCCGACCGCCGCGACTGGCGGCGCTGGCTGCAGCGCATGGACCTGGGGGAGAAGGTGTCCCTCAAGGGCGGCCAGGTGTTCGACACCCTGGAGCTGGGCATAGTGGCCGCCGCCCGGGGCTATGGCGTGTCAATCGGCGACCTGGTGATGGTGGCCGAAGACGTGGCCCAGGGCCGCATCGGCCTGCCCTGGCCCACCGCCGTGGCCAGCGGCGACAGCTACTACCTGGTCTGGCCCCGCGCCCGCAGCGGCCAGGAGCGACTGCGTCGGCTGCGCGATTTCCTGCAGGCGGAGGTGGCTGCCATGGTGCTGCCACCCGTGGAACTGCTCGGTTAGGGCAACTGGCGCAACCCGTGCTCCAGGCTGGCGCCGGACAGCTCGCCCATGTGGCTGTGATTCAGCCTTCCCTTCGCGTCATAGAAGAGGGTAGTTGGCAGGCCGTAGGAACCGGTGGCCTGGCCCAGGCGATTGCCGCTGTCGAGCAGGACTTCCTTTGGCTTCAAACCCTGCTCGGCCAGGAAGCCGGTCACCGCTGCAGCGTGTTCACCCTGGTTCACCAGCACGAAACGCACCTCGGGATTGCCTTGCTGGGCCGCTTCCAGCACGGGCATTTCGCGGCGGCAGGGCGCGCACCAGGTGGCCCAGAGGTTGACCACCAGCGGCCGGCCGTCCAGTTCGCCCAGATTGACCGGGTTGCCCTGCAGGTCGAGCAGGGCCAGTTCGGGTAGTTGCCGGCTCTGGTCGAGGGCCGCGAGGATGGCGCCGGCGCCACCCCAGAGCAGGCCGCCCACGGTCAGGGCGATGGCCAGCGGTCGGCGTAGGGCTGCGGTGCGCCAGGCCAGGATGGCGCCAATCAGCAGCGCTGCCAGCAGCCCGGGCCAGAGCATGAAGCCGCCATCACGGATATCCAGAAGGCCCCAGGGCGCCGACGAGTACTGTTCGAAGTAGCGCGCGGCGAAGGCCAGGCGCGCCACCAGCAGGCCGCCCAGCAGCATGGCGAACAGCGCCGCCTCGGGATTGGCCTTGCGTTTGCGCCCGGCCAGCCAGCCGCTGAGCATGGCTGCGAAGAAGCCCAGGTAGAGCAGGGCCTGTTGGGTGGGGATGGCGAGGGGGCCGAGGGTGAGGCTGGTCATGCGGGGCTCCGCTGGAACGGGCGTCGAGTATCGCAGGCTGGCGCGGCGGAGCCAGCAGGAGGCTGTGGATAAATGTTTCGGCCAGATCGGTGCGCTGTGGGAGCATCCCTCATTCCAACCCCGCTCTGCGCCCCGGCCTGATCGCTTCGCGCTCAGGCGCTCATAGGCGCCGGAAGCGGTGCTTCCGAAAGCGCGCCTGTTCGCCCCAGAGGGAGAGGGGGCGGGCTGCGGTCGGATGAGGGAAGCCACAGGTGGCAAGGAGCTCGTCAGCGCACCACATGCAGGAAGTGAAGGTGCTTCTCGTACTGGTCGAGCAGGTCGCCGATCACTTCCTCGCGGCTCCAGCCCATCACGTCGTAGTCCTGGCCGCCTTCACGCAGGTAGACCTCGGCGCGGAAGTACTTGCGCGCATCGCCGTTGTCCTCACCGGCTTCGCGGGTGGCGAAACGCGGCAGGAGGAAGGCGCGCGGGCGCACCTCATAGCTGAAGTCCACATCTGCATCGTGCCCCACGTTGAGCTTGCAGCGGCCTTCCTCGCCATTCAGCACCTCCACCTGGTAGCCCTGCTTGCGCAGTTCATCGGCCAACTCGATGCAGGCGGGCTGCACCACTTCGCTGATGAAGCGAGTGACGTGGGTGCGCCGGGGGAACATCAGGATATTGCGCAGGCGCCGCTGCCAACCGCCGTGCTGACGCTGGGCCGAGCGCGAGAGGTTGAGCGACTGATAGCGGATGCCACGCTTGGTGGCATCCAGGCGCAGCGCCTTGAGCAGCCCCCAGGTCGCTGCCAGCAGCACCGCAGCGAAGGGCAGGGCGCTGGCGATGGTGGCGGCTTGCAGGGCCTTGAGGCCGTCGGCCAGCAGCAGGGCCATGGCGACCACGCCGACCAGAATCGACCAGAACAGGCGCTGCCATAGCGGCGTCTCTTCGCGCCCGCCGGATGCCAGCATGTCCAGCACCAGGGCGCCGGAGTCGGCGGAGGTGACGAAGAACACCACCACCATGGCCACGGCTACCAGCGACAGGAAGAAGGAGAAGGGGAACTGCTCGAGGAAGGCGAACAGCGCCAGCGAGCTATCCTGCCGGACCGTATCCACCAGGCCGGTGATGCCTTGGTGCAGGACCATGTGGATGGCTGTGTCGCCGAAAATCGTCATCCACAGCAGGGTGAAGCCGGCGGGAACGAAGAGTACGCCGCAGACGAACTCGCGGATGGTGCGACCGCGGGAGATGCGGGCGAAGAACAGGCCGACGAAGGGCGACCAGGACAGCCACCAGCCCCAGTAGAGGATGGTCCAGCCGCCGATCCAGTCGGTGGGTTCGTAGGCATAGAGGTTGAAGGTCTTGCTGACGATCTCCGACAGGTAGCCTCCGGTGTTCTGCACGAAGGTCTGCAGCAGGAACACGGTGGGGCCGAGGACCAGCACCACCAGCATCAGGAGCACCGCCAGGGCCAGGTTCAGCTCGGAGAGGACGCGGATGCCCTTGTTCAGCCCGCTGGCCGCCGACAGGGTGGCCAGGCCGCAGGTGAGGGCGATCAGGCCGAGTTGCACCGGTACGCTGACCGGCAGGCCGAACAGGTGGTTGAGGCCGCCGTTGATCTGCAGCACACCATAGCCCAGGGAGGTCGCGATGCCGAAGACGGTACCGAGGATCGCGAAGATATCCACAGCATGGCCGATCGGGCCGTAGATGCGTTCGCCGATCAGCGGATACAGCGCCGAGCGCAGGGTCAGCGGCAGGTCGTGGCGGAAGCAGAAGTACGCCAGGATCAACGCGACTATGGCGTAGATCGACCAGGCGTGCAGGCCCCAGTGGAAGAAGGTGAGCTTCATCGCCTCCTTGGCCGCGGCCACCGTATTGGGATCGCCCACGGGCGGGTTGGCGTAGTGCATCAGAGGTTCGGCGACGCCGAAGAACATCAGGCCGATGCCCATGCCGGCGGCGAACAACATGGCGAACCAGGTGCCGTTGCCATAGTCCGGCTGGCTGTGGTCGGGGCCGAGCTTGATATCGCCGAAGCGGCTGACGGCCAGGAAGACCACGGTGATGAGGATCAGGGCCACGCTGAGGACGTAGAACCAGCTGGCATTGAGCAGGATCCAGGCCTGGATCTGGCCGAACAGCGCCTGGGCCTGTTCGCGGGCCAGAGTGCTATAGAGCACCAGGGCGATGATGAGTACTGCGGAGCCGAAAAAGACCGGCGGGTTGAGGGTGGATTGCGAAGACTTATTTGCCTCCATTGAGCTAGCTCTCCTTGTTATCGGATGGCCGCCAAGGGCGGAAGGCGCAGCATCCTAGCACAATCGATAGAGCCAATCTTTCGAAGATGAATAGTCCGATAGTTTTGTTTGAAGATCCCTCCTGAGATCCGGGAACTAGCGCAGGAGCGAGCTCTGCTCGCGAACGGGACCACTTCGCGAGCAGAGCTCGCTCCTACGGTTTCCTGGCACTTGCCCTGCTCAAAGCTGGGGCTCCGGCCGGTACTGCAAGGCCTCGGCCAAGTGGTGACGGGCGATGCTTGCGGCCTGTTCCAGATCGGCCAGGGTGCGTGCCACCTTGAGGATGCGGTGGGCTGCGCGCAGGGAGAGGTTGAGGCGCTCGCAGGCGCTTTCCAGCCACTCGCGGTCCTGCCTGGCGAGGCTGCAATGCCGGCGCAGGCCATTGAGGTCGAGGAAGGCGTTGGCGCAGCCCTGGCGCTGGAGCTGCAGCCGCCGAGCGCGGGCCACTTCACTGGCGGCTTCGATGCTGCCGTGACCACCGTGGGTGGCGGGTTCCAGGGCGGTGGCCTCGCGGGCCACGGTCAGGTGCAGATCGATGCGGTCGAGCAGCGGTCCGGACAGCTTGGCGCGGTAGCGCTGGATCTGCTCCGGCGTGCAGCGGCAGCGTCCGCCGGGATCTCCGAGATATCCACAGGGGCAAGGGTTCATGGCCGCGACGAGCTGGAAGCGGGCGGGAAAGCGCACCTTGTCGTGGGCGCGGGCGATGACGATCTCGCCGCTCTCCATCGGTTCGCGCAGTACTTCCAGGACCTTGCGGTCGAATTCGGGCAGTTCATCGAGGAAGAGCACTCCCTGGTGGGCGAGGGTGATCTCGCCGGGTTTCGGCCGGCTGCCGCCACCAACCAGCGCCGCGCCCGAGGCGCTGTGGTGTGGGTGGCGGAAGGGTCGCTGCGGCCAGGCCTGCAGCGGTGCGTGGCTGGCCACCGAGTGGATAGCCGCCACTTCCAGCGCTTCGTCTTCCTCCAGGGGCGGCAGCAGGCCAGGGAGCCGGCTGGCGAGCAGGGTCTTGCCGGTGCCGGGCGGGCCGCAGAACAGCAGATTGTGGGAGCCGGCAGCGGCCACCAGTAGGGCGCGCTTGGCGGCGATCTGGCCCTGGACCTCGGCCAGGTCGGGGTAGGGCGGTCGTTCCTGCAACAGGCCCTGGGCCTGGTAGGGCGCAAGAGGTGTATGGCCGGCGAAGTGGGCGGTCAGTTCCAGCAGGTGCCCGACTGCCAGCACGCTCAGGCCGCTGGCCAGGCTGGCCTCCTCGGCGTTTTCCTTCGGCACCACCAGGGTGCGTCCGGCGGCGCGGGCCGCCAGCGCGGCGGGCAGCACGCCCTGCACGGGGCGCAGTGCGCCGGAGAGGGCCAGCTCGCCCAGGCATTCGATCTGTTCCAGGGCCGCGGCCGGCAGTTGGCCGCTGGCGGCGAGCACGCCGAGGGCGATGGCCAGGTCGAAGCGGCCGCCATCCTTCGGCAGGTCGGCGGGGGCCAGGTTGAGGGTGATGCGTCTTGGCGGGAAGTCGAAGCCGCTGTTCTGGATGGCGCTACGGACGCGGTCCTTGCTCTCTTTGACGGCGGCTTCCGGCAGTCCCACCAGGGCCAGGGACGGCAGGCCGTTGGCGAGGTGCGCCTCGACCGTCACGGCAGGGGCTTCGACGCCGACCTGCGCGCGACTGTGGACTATGGCCAGGGACATGATCACTCCTTGATCGGTCCGCCGGGCCGGACCGGGATCAGTCGGCCGACGGCGGGTTCAGCTTGGCATCCAGCTCCGCGACCTTGGCCTCCAGGGCTTCCAGGCGGGCACGGGTTCGGGCGAGCACCACCATCTGGCTGTCGAACTCATCGCGGCTGACCAGATCGAGCTTGCCGAAGGCGCTCTGCAGCAAGACCTTGAACTGCGCTTCGATCTCGGCGCGGGGCAGCGGGCTTTCGCCGCTGAACAGGCGCGAAGCATGGGAAGCGAGGGTATCGAGCAGGGCTTTGGGCGGCAGCATGGTGGTTATCCAGAGGTGAATGAGCGGGAGTCTATCACGGGGTCCGGCGCGGTGAGCTGGCGATGGGCGGTGCACACTTTTTGAGCGGCGCCCTGGGGCGTTCCGCACCTCTTTGGTGCGTATTGTGTCGGGCTTTTGTAGCCAAAGGCCGGCACTCCGCCAGTATCTGCTTGAAAAGAGGCACTTTGTGTCGAGCTGGCAAGATTTCTGCTTGGTGGTGGGCGACGCATGCACCGATGCAGTTCCGGTGCACCGGGCGAGGCGGGGGAGTGTTTCGCCAGAAGCGGTTGGTTTTTTTGTCGGAGTGCCGAGCCAGGGCGGTCCGACGCGTTACAAAGCCAGACACTGCGCTTAGACTTGAGCCGGGTTCGTTTTTCCTGGGGCAAGTCAACCAAACACGGGAGAAGTTTCATGAAGCTAGTCACCGCCATCATCAAGCCTTTCAAGCTCGACGACGTGCGCGAGTCGTTGTCGGAGATCGGTGTGCAGGGCATCACGGTCACCGAGGTCAAGGGCTTCGGACGGCAGAAGGGCCACACCGAGCTGTACCGTGGCGCCGAATACGTGGTCGATTTCCTGCCCAAGGTGAAGATCGACGTGGCCATCGCCGACGACCAGCTGGATCGGGTCATCGAGGCCATCACCAAGGCAGCCAATACCGGCAAGATCGGTGACGGCAAGATTTTCGTCGTCAATCTGGAACAGGCCATCCGTATCCGTACCGGCGAAACCGGCACAGACGCGATCTAAGCCTCCGAACCCCAACGCCCCAGGAGAAAACAACATGACTCTGCGTAAGATCGCAGGGCTAGGAGCCCTTTTGTCCCTCGTTACCCCCGGCCTGGCCATGGCTGCCGACGAGGTCGTGCTGAACAGCGGCGATACGGCATGGATGATCGTCGCTACCGCGCTGGTGCTGTTCATGACCATTCCCGGTCTGGCACTGTTCTACGGTGGCATGGTGCGGTCCAAGAACGTTCTTTCGGTGATGATGCAGTGCTTCGCCATCACCGGCCTGATCAGCATCCTGTGGGTGGTCTACGGCTACAGCCTGACCTTCGACACCACTGGCATGGAGCAGGGCGTTGTCAACTTCAACTCCTTTATCGGCGGCCTGTCCAAGGCTTTCCTCAGCGGCCTGAACACCAACAGCCTGGTGTACGCGGTGCCTGAGAGTGTGTTCATCACTTTCCAGATGACCTTCGCGATCATCACCCCGGCGCTGATCGTCGGCGCCTTCGCCGAGCGCATGAAATTCTCCGCGATGCTGATCTTCATGGCCGTCTGGTTCACCCTGGTCTATGCCCCGATCGCCCACATGGTGTGGAGCGGCAACGGCGGTCTGATGTGGGACTGGGGTGTGCTGGACTTCGCCGGCGGCACCGTAGTGCACATCAACGCCGGTGTGGCCGGCCTCGTGGCCTGCCTGGTGCTGGGCAAGCGCAAGGGTTACCCGCACACCCCGATGGCCCCGCACAACCTGGGCTACACCCTGCTCGGCGCCGCCATGCTGTGGATCGGCTGGTTCGGCTTCAACGCCGGCTCCGCGGTAGCTGCCAACGGCACCGCCGGCATGGCCATGCTGGTCACCCAGATCGCCACTGCCGCCGCGGCCCTGGGCTGGATGTTCGCCGAGTGGCTGACCCACGGTAAGCCGAGCGCCCTGGGCATTGCCTCCGGCGTGGTCGCCGGACTGGTCGCCATTACCCCGGCCGCCGGCACCGTCGGCCCGATGGGTGCCCTGATCATTGGCCTGGTGGCCGGCGTGATCTGCTACTTCTGCGCCACCAGCCTCAAGCGCAAGGTGGGCTACGACGACTCCCTGGATGCCTTCGGCGTGCATGGCGTCGGCGGTATCGTCGGCGCCCTGCTGACCGGCGTCTTCGCCGCCCCGGCCCTGGGTGGCTTCGGCACCGTCGAAGACATCGGCGCCCAGTTGCTGACCCAGTTCGAAGGCGTGGCCTTCACCGTGGTCTACACCGGCATCGTCACCTTCGTGATCCTCAAGGTGCTGGACGTGGTCATGGGCCTGCGGGTCAACGATGAGGAAGAGACGGTAGGCCTCGACCTGGCTCAGCACAACGAGCGCGGCTACAACCTCTGATCCTTGTGATTTCCCCGTTCGGCAGCTGCCGGCGGGGGAATCGGCAAGAAAGCCGAAAGGGCGCCGCAAGGCGCCCTTTGTTTTTTCAGCGGCCGCGCTAGAATGCCCGCCGAACGAGCCGAGACAGGTATTTGCGGATGTGGCAGCAGACCCTGATCACCTTGCGCCCGAAGCCGCGGGGCTTCCATCTGGTCACGGATGAAATCCTCGCGGCATTGCCGGAACTGAGGCGCTACCGCGTCGGTCTGTTGCACCTCTGGCTGCAGCACACTTCGGCTTCCCTGACGGTCAACGAAAATGCCGACCCTGCGGTGCGTCGGGATTTCGAGCGATTCTTCAATCGCCTGGTGCCTCAGGGAGAAAGCGACTATGAACATGATTATGAAGGGCCGGACGATCTGCCCGCGCACTTCAAGGGCAGCCTCCTGGGCTGCCAACTGAGCTTGCCGGTCCGAGACGGGCAGCTGGCGATGGGCACCTGGCAGGGTGTCTACCTGGGCGAGCACCGCGACCACGGCGGTGCGCGCAGGATTTTGGCGACCTTGCACGGCGAGGTGCCCTGAAATTTTTCCGGCAGCGTTAGAAAGCTGGCGCAGCTGGGCTATAACTAACCTGCTTTGGCAAGGCATGAGGTAGAACATGAGCGACGAAGAACTGGAACAAGACGAGCTGGAAGCGGCCGACGAGGACGACGGCGAAGAGCTGGCTGCAGCCGATGATGGTGATAGCGACGACGAAGGCGAGGCCCCTGCTCCCTCCGGGAAGAAGGCCAAGGCCGCAGTCGAAGTCGAAGAGATGCCCAGCATCGAAGCCAAGCAGAAAGAACGTGACGCCCTGGCCAAGGCTATGGAAGATTTCCTGGCCCGTGGCGGCAAGGTGCAGGAGGTCGAACCCAACGTGGTAGCCGACCCGCCGAAGAAGCCGGACAGCAAGTACGGCAGCCGCCCCATCTGAGGCCGGCATCCGTCGAAAGAGCCCGCCAAATGGTGGGCTTTTTCATGGTTGATGGAAAGGGTACGGGGCCGGCCCTTGCGGGAGCGAATTCATTCGCGAAAGGCCGCCGGCTTGCCCGTCGGATCTGTAGGTTTGACAGCGCTCTTTTGTCCACCAGCGTTGTCCGGCCGAACCACCGATGGTGGATCGGTGAAGCGTGATCCCCCTACGTCAGGGGCGAGGCCTGTGGGCTCCCACCAACCTCAATGCCAGCGCGCGAGGCGCGCCAGCACGCCGGGCAGCTCGGCCAGGCTGGTGATTTCCGCATCCGGCAGCTGCTCGCCGCTCCACTCCTTGCCGAGGGGGTTGAACCAGATGGCGCGCAGGCCGGCGCGGCGTGCGCCTTCGATGTCGTCGGCCGGATGGTCGCCGATGTGCACGGCTTCCCCGGCGCTGACCCCGCCCCGCTTGAGTGCTTCGAGGAAGGGCACCGGGTCCGGCTTGCCGATGCCCAGTTCCTCGGCGCAGAGGGCGAACTTGAAGTAGTCGGCCAGGCCCAGGCGGCGCACGTCGGCATTGCCGTTGGTGATCACTCCCAGGCTATAGCGGTTGGCCAGGCGCTCCAGGGTGGGCACGGTGTCGGGGAAGAAGGTGATGCGGTGACGCGCGTGGAGCATGGCTTGGAAGGCACCTTCGGCCAAGTCTACGGCGTCCTCCGCCGAATAGCCGACGCCCTGCAGCGCGCGTCGCAGGGTGCGCCGGCGCAGCTCGCTGAGGCGGTGCTTGAGAGCCGGCTCGGCGGCCAGGACCTCGGCGCGTATGGCCCAGAGGTGCTCCACCGGCAGGGTTCCCAGGGCTGGGGTGTGTTCCATCAGCCAGTCGCGCATGGCCGTTTCGGCGCCCTCGATTACAGGGCGGTTGTCCCAGAGGGTGTCATCCAGGTCGAAGGTGATCAGTCGGATGCTCATTCGTCCGCTCCGCGTCGCTTGGCCCTGGGGTGGGCCTGGTCGTAGACCGAGGCCAGGTGCTGGAAATCCAGGTGGGTGTAGATCTGGGTGGTGGAAATGTCGGCGTGGCCGAGCAGTTCCTGGACCGCCCGCAGGTCCTGGGACGACTCCAGCATATGGCTGGCGAAGGAGTGACGCAGCATATGCGGGTGCAAATGCTGGCCCAGTTCACGAACGCCCGCCTGGCGCACCCGCAGTTGGATGGCTCGCGGGGTCAGGCGGCGGCCCTGCTGGCTGATGAACACCGCCTGGTCGCCGGGGCCGGCCATGGCGCGCAGCGGGAGCCACTCGTCCAGCGCTTCGCGGGCCTTGCGCCCAACCGGCAGTTCGCGGGTCTTGTTGCCCTTGCCACGCACGCGCACCAGGCCGGCGGCGAGGTCGAGGCCGTCGAGGTCCAGGCCCACCAGCTCGGAGAGGCGCAGGCCGGAGGAGTAGAAGAGTTCCAGCATGGCCTGGTCGCGACGGGCGAGGAAGTCGTCTTCCACGGCGCCGTCCAGCAGCTGCTGGGTGCGGTCGGCGTCCAGCGCCCGGGGCAGGCGTCGGGCGCCTTTGGGGGCAGATAAGCTGTTGGCCGGGTCGTGGCGGCAGCGGCCTTCGCGGATCAGGTACTGATAGAGGCCGCGCACGGCCGAGAGCAGGCGGGCCAGGCTGCGGCTGGACAGGCCATCCTGGTGCAGCCTTGCGACGAAGCCACGCAGGGTGCGCACGTCCAGGTCGTTCCAGTCGGCGATGGCGAATTTTTCGCAGAGCGCGCGCACCTTCAGCAGGTCGCGGTGATAGCCGTCCAGGGTGTGGGCCGAGACCTGGCGCTCGCTGCGCAGGTGATTCAGGTAGGCATCCAGGTCGGCTTGCATGGGACTTCCTTGGGATGCGCGGTGTGCGGTTATCTCACCGAACGCAGCGGTGTGGCGAAGCGCGGCAGTACTCGGGCGAGGACTTCGGCGACATAGCCGAGGAACAGGGTGCCGAGAGAGCTCTTGTAGTGCTGCGGGTCGGGGCTGCCGATGGCCAGCACGCCGTGCAGGCCTTGATGGGTCAGGCTGACCACGGCGGCGGAGCCGACCTGGTCGCGCTCATCACTGCCAAATAGGAACTCCAGCTCGTGGCTGCGCAGCACGCCGCAGATGGTCTTGCCGCCCGCGAGCAGGCCGCCGATGCTCTGGTGCGCCTCGGCTGCGCTGACGCTGCGGCCCACCGGCAGGGCGTTCTCGCTGAACAGGATGAGGCTGACGAAGGGCACCTGGAATTCATGGCGCAGGCTGTCTTCCACCGCGCCCACTACTTCCTCCAGGCAAGAGGCGTCGAGCAGGTCGAGCACCAGGCGGCGGGTCTTGTCGAACAGCCGGTCGTTCTCCCGGGCCACGTCCATCAGCTGCGACAGGCGATGGCGCATCTCGATGTTGCGCTCGCGCAGCAGCTTGATCTGGCGCTCCACCAGGGACACGGCATCCCCCGGCTGGTGGGGGATACGCATTTCGGGAATCAACTCTTCGTGCTGGACGAAGAACTCCGGATGGAGGCGCAGATAGGCGGCCACGGTCTCGGCGTCGAGGTGCTGTGGCTGATCCTGATCCTGGTGCTGGTCGGTCATAGGCGAACCTGTCCTTCGAATACGCGGACCGCGGGTCCGGTCATCATAACGGGGTGCCCCGGGCCTGCCCACTCGATGCAGAGCCGGCCGCCCGGCAGGTCGAGCTGCACCGGGGAGTCCATCCAGCCCTGACGGATCGCCGCTACCGCGGCGGCGCAGGCGCCGGTGCCGCAGGCCTGGGTTTCCCCCGCGCCGCGTTCCCATACGCGCAGCTTGGCCAGCTTGCGATCGACTATCTGCAGGAAGCCGACATTCACCCGTTGCGGGAAGCGCGGGTGATGTTCCAGCTTAGGCCCCAGGCTGTGCACTGGCGCAGTGGCGACGTCATCGACGCGCAGCACAGCATGGGGATTGCCCATGGAGATGGCCGCCAGTTCGACGGTCTGGCCATCCACGTCCACCGGGTAGCTCAGGGCTTCGCCGTCGGCGCTGAAGGGGATCTGCTGCGGGACCAGGCGCGGCGGCCCCATGTCCACGGTGACCTGGCCATCGGGCCGCACATCCAGCTCGATGATGCCGCCCTTGGTTTCGACGCGGATGCGCTTCTTCACCGTCAGGCGCTTGTCGAGAACGAAGCGAGCGAAGCAGCGTGCGCCGTTGCCGCATTGCTCCACTTCCGAACCATCGGAGTTGAAGATGCGATAGCGGAAGTCGACATCCGGATTGGTCGGCGCCTCGACTATCAGCAACTGGTCGAAGCCGATGCCGGTGTGGCGATCGCCCCACTGCTTGGCGTGTTTGGGCAGGATGTGCGCGTGCTGGCTGACCAGGTCGAGGACCATGAAGTCGTTGCCGAGGCCGTGCATCTTGGTGAAGCGCAATAGCATGGCTGCGCCCTCACTGCGGCAGCAGGCTTTCGCCGGCGTAAAGGTCTTCGATCGTTTCGCGGCGGCGGACCTCGAAGGCCTGCTCGCCGTCCACCAGCACTTCGGCGGCGCGGCCGCGGGTGTTGTAGTTGGAGCTCATAACGAAACCGTAGGCGCCGGCGGAACGTATCGCCAGCAGATCGCCCTCGGCCAGCACCAGCGTGCGTTCGCGGGCGAGGAAATCGCCAGTTTCGCAGATCGGGCCGACCAGGTCGTAGGTACGTTCTTCGCCGGTATGGGGCTGCACCGGCACCACGTCCATCCAGGCCTCGTAGAGCGCCGGTCGGATCAGGTCGTTCATGGCCGCGTCGATCACGGCGAAATCCTTGTGTTCAGTGTGCTTGAGGTATTCCACCTGGGTCAGGAGCACGCCGGCGTTGGCGACTATCGAGCGACCGGGCTCGAACAGCAGCGCCAGGTTGCGGCCCTGGATGCGCTGACGCACGGCCTGGATGTAGTCGCCGGGCAGCGGCGGCTGCTCGTCGCGGTAGCGCACGCCGAGGCCGCCGCCGAGGTCGAGGTGGCGGATCGCGATGCCGCGCGCTTTGAGGCGGTCGATCAGCGCCAGCAGGCGGTCGAGGGCGTCGAGGAAAGGCTCCAGGCTGGTGAGCTGGGAGCCGATGTGGCAGTCGACGCCGATCACGTCCAGGTTCGGCAGGGTGGAGGCATGGGCATAGACGGCTTCCGCTTCGTCGATGGCGATGCCGAACTTGTTTTCCTTGAGGCCGGTGGCGATGTAGGGATGGGTGCCGGCATCCACGTCGGGGTTCACCCGCAGGGACACCGGGGCCTTCACTTCCATGGCCGCGGCCACGTTCTGCAGGCGTTCCAGCTCGTTGCGCGACTCGACGTTGAAGCAGTGCACGCCGGCCTCCAGGGCGCGGCGCATGTCGTCGCGGCTCTTGCCGACGCCGGAGAAGACGATGCGCGAGGCATCGCCGCCCGCAGCCAGCACGCGCTCCAGCTCACCGCTGGAGACGATGTCGAAGCCCGCACCCTGGCGCGCCAGCAGGTTCAGCACGCCGAGGTTGGAGTTGGCCTTGACCGCGTAGCAGACCATGCCCGGCGCACCGGCGAGGGCGTCGGCATAGGCCTGGTACTGGGCCTCTATATGGGCTCGGGAATAGACGTAGGTAGGCGTGCCGAACCGGGCGGCGATATCGGACAGCGCCACGCCTTCCGCGAACAGCTCACCGTCGCGGTAAGTGAAAGCGTCCATGGCGACTCTCCCGGTCAGCGGATGTACACGTCTTTCTGGTGTTCTTTCGCTGCTTTTTCGTCGTCCGGCAGATAAAGCGGGCCTTTCTGGCCGCAGCCGGCCAGCAGACAGGCGACGGCGAGCAGGGCGACGAAGGGGGCGTGGAGTCGCTTCATGACGGAATCCTTGCAGAAAACGTGAATTGTTCCGGAGTATACCGACCCCCCGACGCCTTGCCTATTCGGCGGAATTCCCGTCCGGCGTGGCCTGCGGGCCTGCGCGGGGCTAGCATTGGCCCCTGGAAAAAGGAGATCCCATGGACATCGGCGCATCCCTTGCCGGCTCCGTCTCGATCGCCTATCTGCAGGGACTGGTGGAGCACCTTGGGCAGATCGGCGTGGCCCCGGCCGAGCTGCTCGGGCATGTGCAGCTGACCCCGGCCATCCTCGCCCAGCGCGACCAGCGGATTGCCGCCAGCGCCTACCTGGACCTACTCGGCGAGGCCGCGCGCCTGTCCGGCGACCCGCAGCTCGGCCTGCACCTGGGCGAGGCCGTGCGGCCCGGCTACTACGGTGTGCTGGGTTACCTGCTGATGAGCTGCGCCACCCTGGCCGACGCCCTCCATCGACAGGCGCGCTATGCGTCGCTAGTGGGAGACCTCGGCCGCGTGGAGCTGGCCGACGAACCCGTGCGCGAAGGCCTGGAGCCGCAGGTGGCGCACAGCTGGCAGCCGCTTTTGCCGCAGCAGCGGGCCCTGCTGGCGGAGGAGACCCTGGCCGGCTGGGTGACTTTCGGGCGCTGGATAACCGGACTGGACATCCCGCCCACCGAGGTGCGCTTCCAGCATCCGGCGCCGG
The DNA here is from genome assembly GCF_029871245.1 of Pseudomonas sp. BN102. Lineage (GTDB taxonomy): Bacteria > Pseudomonadota > Gammaproteobacteria > Pseudomonadales > Pseudomonadaceae > Metapseudomonas. Next base: position 73,927 of record NZ_SSON01000070.1, read on the forward strand.
CGGACGTCTCGGAGCATCAGCGCATCTTCCGCTGCCCGGTATCGTTCAACCAGGTGGACAACGCCCTGGTCTTTCCCCGGCGCCTGCTGTCGACGCCGCTCGGCCAGGCCGACGCCGAGGTCCGCCGCCTGTTCGATGCCTATGCCGAGCGCCTGCTCGGAAAGTTACGCCAGGGCCATAGCGTCCTCGATCGCGCCCGCGAGTCGCTGGCTGCCCAACTGGCCGCCGAGGGGCCGGACCTGGAGCGGCTTTCCGAGGCCCTTGCCCTCAGCCCGAGAACCTTGCAGCGCCGCCTGCGCGATGCCGGGTTATCCTTCAGCCAACTGGTGGACGAGACTCGCCAGCAGCTGGTGCTGCACTATCTGCGCGATCCGGCCCGGGAACTGGCCGATATCGCCTTCCTGGTCGGTTTCAGCGAGCCTGGCTCCCTGGCCCGCGCCTTCCGTCGCTGGACCGGACAGAGCCTCGGCGAGTACCGTCGCCCTTCACACCCTATGCCCTGAGGTAAACCCCGATGAGTTTGAGCGAAGCCCGATTCCACGACCTGGTCGATGCCGTCCAGGAGCAGGTGGAAGACGCATTCGATGACAGTGACCTGGACATTGACCTGGAGAACAGCGCCGGCGTGCTCACCGTGCGCTTCGAGAACGGCAGCCAGGTGATCCTCAGCCGCCAGGAGCCGCTGCGCCAGCTCTGGGTGGCGGCGCGCTCGGGGGGCTTCCATTTCGACTACGACGAAGCCAGCGGCCGCTGGATCTGCGACAGCAGCGACGAGCCCCTGGGCGAGCTGCTTAGCCGCGTGACCCGCGAACAGGCGGGCGAAGACCTTGAGTTCGACGAGCTCTGACAGCGCGCCTGCGGCACGCCACCCGTCGCCTTGCGTCCGACGTTGCTGTCTGGACGATACCGACGTCTGCGTAGGCTGTGGTCGAACCCTGGCGGAAATCTGCGAGTGGAACCAGGCCAGTGACCCGCGCCGCCGCGAGATCTGCACCGCCGCCCAGCAACGGCGGCGGCCGATGCCCGGCTGACCGGGCGGTCTTGCCAATCGCCGCCACCCTGACGTACTGTCGGGCATCCGGACAAGTTGTCCAGCCAGACGTATTCTGAAACCCCGCCTTCGGGCGGGGTTTCGCTTTTTTCGAGTCACGTACAAGGAGTATTGCCTTCGCCATGAACAACCAGCCGACCATCACCATCACTCGTCTCGACCTGCAGCGCCTCGAGCGCCTTCTCGATAGCCTGGAGGAGTTCGGCCCCGGTGCCGAGGCACTGGAGAGGGAGCTGGCGCGCGCCCAGGTGGTCGGCCACGAGGAGGTGCCGCCGGGCGTGGTGACCATGAACTCCCGCGTGCACTGCCGCGAAGAAGGCAGCGGCAAGGATTACCACCTGACCCTGGTCTACCCGGAGGACGCGGGCGGCGACGGCAAGGTCTCGATCCTCGCTCCGGTGGGCAGCGCGCTGCTCGGCCTGTCCGTCGGCCAGCACATCGACTGGCCGGTTCCCGGCGGCAAGACCCTCCAGCTGACCCTGCTGGCCGTCGAGTACCAGCCCGAAGCAGCCGGCGACTACGCCCGCTGATCCCTCCTCGCCGCCCCGCCGGCTCAGTCCTGTCGGGCTCTGCTGTCGTAGGGGCGATTTCAATCGCCAAGCGGATCGCAGGTTCGCCCTTCGAGAATTGTGTGGGGCGGCTACGCCACCCTTGGCGAATGAATTCGCCCCCACGGAAGAGCCGGCTCAGCCGTCCTGCAGGGCCCGATTCAGCCGTTCTTCCAGCTCCACCTTGTAGCGCAGGTAGTGGACCGTCTGTGCCTGCCCCTTGCCCGGGACCCGAGTCAGGTCGAGGTCGGTGATGTAACAGGGGTAGCGCTCCGCTTCGCGGCGCTGGGCGAGGATGTGCCTGGCTACCGCGGCAAACACCCCCGCGCCGTATTCCAGCCCGGAAAACTCCTGGTGATTGCAGTAGAGGGTGACGTGCACCATGCCCTGCTCGGCTGGCTCGACAATGGCCTGTACATCGTAGAAGGGATGGCTTACCGCCGCGGTGGGCGCGATCCGGCGCTCGAGCTGGCGGCCCTGATGCACCACTTCGTAGTAGAAGATCTCCGGCGCTGGCGGCAGTTGGGGGCTGTCCAGCGGTAGCTGGGCGTTGCGTCGGTAGAGCAGCGACTGCAGGAAGCGATGCAGCGGCGTCAGCAGGCTCTGCTCGTCGCGGAAGGGCAGGTGCTGGCGCCAGAGCGCATTGTGCTCGTCCAGCAGGCTGATCTCGGCGCTGTCGCCATCCTGGCGGTAGAACACCTGTATGCAGTCGGGCCTGCCCAGGGGCAGGATCAGTGCCAGGTCCTGGTCTTCCAGGGCGTGGCGATCCAGTTGCAGCGGGCTGTAGCCCGGCAGGTCGCGGCCCAGGTGATCCACCAGGGCCGGCAGGTCAGCCAGGCCGACATGGCGAACCTGGCCCGGCTGCAGTTGCAAGACGTGGAAGCGCTGCTGGATCTGCAGCAGGAAGCGCGGCACGCCGGCGGCGCCGAGCAGCTTCTGCGCGTCGGTGAACAGCTCTTCCACCCGCTGGCCGATGGCCTGGGCACGGTTGCGGCAGAAGCAGCGCACCCGCAGGCCCGGCTGGGCGCTGTCGGCGGGCAGGCCGTTGAGGTAGTCGCGCAGGCAGCCGAGCAGGGCATCGAGCCCCTCGAAGCGGCTAACCAGCAACTCGTTCCAGCTGTTCAGGGTCACCTGGTCGATAGTCAGCACCAGGTTGTCGCGCAACCCGGAATAACCGAGGACGTCGGTGCGATCGGTGGTCAGGTGGAGATTCTTCTGGCTGTGCTGCTTCAACGGGTCGATGCCGACGTTCACCAGCAACAGCACCTCGGTCGGCACCGCGGCGTGCAGCAGGGCGTTTTCGTCCACCTGGCCATGGGGCTGGGGGAATGCCTGCTGCAGGCTGGCCAGCAGGTTGGTCAGTTCGAACTCGGTCAGGTCGCTGCTGCCTGGATGCAGCGAGAGGCGGGTGCCGGCGTCGATCACGCCGTTGCGGTGGCACCAGGCGAGCAGGGCGACCAGCTCGCGGCTGCGCTTGAGCGGGGCGAAGTCCTGCCATTCCAGTGCGTTCAGGCTACCGGCGAAAAGCGCCCACTGGGTTTCGTCCCTGGCCTCCGGGCTGGGGCATTGCACCAGGGTGAGAGTGTCTTCGGCGATATCCGGGGCTATCCCCGGGTTGATGAATTCCACCTTGCCGGCCTTGCGCTCGAATGCGGCGTAAAGACGCCGGCCGAGTATGCCCAGGTCGCGGCGGCTGAGCGTGCCGCTGGCCTGTTCGCTGCGGGCGAACTGGGAGAGGAAGCGGTAGCTGTAGGTCAGCTCGTTGACCAGGGCGCGGCGCTCGGCGAGCACCTGGCGCACCTTCCACTGGCTGCGGCTGTCGAGCATCGCCAGCTGGCGCTGTTGCCAGTTCCAGTTGGCGGTCAGGCGCTCCAGCAACAGGCGCTGCCAGCTCTTGTTGCGATTGCGCGGTGGCCGGCTGAGCTTCTTGTTGACCTTGAGGTAGAGGCAGCGGCGGATCAGCTCCAGGCGTTCCGGTTCGCCGCGGCCGAGCAAATACTCCTCGAGGCGGCGGTAGACCACCATGTAGGGGTCCAGCTCGTCGAGGTCGAGACGGTTGGCGTAGACCGCTTCCTTGAAGCGCAGCGACAGACAGGCCACCTGCGGGTGCTCGCTGGCGTAGACCTCAGTGAGGAGCAGTTTGAGCACCGACTTGTAGGGCGACTCGATGCCCTTGAACAGCTGCCACATGCTGGCGCCGATGAACTCGCCGGGCGGGATGTGCGCCAAGTGGCCGAGGTCGAGCACTTCCTCGGCGCGGATGAAGCGCTTGGACAGCAGGGTCTGGCTGTACTCGACGTAGCGCGTCTCCTCGTACACCGGCACCAGCCACCAGAGCGGGGTACGCCCGGCGAGCCAGATGGCGGTGCGGTAGAACTCGTCCAGCAGCAGGTAGTGCTGGGTGGTGCCGCAATCGTCGGAGGTCAGCCGCGCTTCGCGATCGCCCTGGGTGAATCGGGCGGGGTCGATCAGGAAGAAGTGCGCCTCGGTACCCTGGCTGGCGGCCCATTCCTCGAGCGCGCTGCACTTGCGCTGCAGTTCGGCGATGGCGGCGGCGTCCAGTTCCGGCGCATGGCAGACCCAGATGTCCATGTCGCTCTGTTCGGCCTGGGCGATGGTGCCCAGGCTGCCCATCAGGAACAGGCCGTGGATCGGTTGCGGTTGCGGACCGCGGCGCGTCTTGTAGGCGAAGGAACGTGTCAGCCGCTGGGCCTCGGCCAGCAGTTCCTCGTCCGGTTCGAAGGCGGCGACCCCGGCGGGTGTGGTGCCGGAGACGTAACCGGGCAGCAGGGGGTGGTTGACGTGGAAGAGCAGCGGCAACAGCCGGAGTACCAGCTGCTGGCGCGTTGAAAGCGCCTGCATGGCGCGGGACAGGCGGCCGTCGTTGACCTTGAGAAAGCGTGCGCGCAGCTGCGCGAGGACCTTGCGGTCGATGCCGTCGTCAATGTCCGGGCGGATTTCCTGGGTGCGCGTCATGCTCTGTTCTTGTCCCGATGCTGGTGGCCAGACCGGCAGTGTTCACTGCCGGCAGGCCTCCGCATTGTATCGCCCGCGATGTTGCCGTCTTGAGCGGCGCGGGGTCAGGCGGGTTCGGGTTGGAGGATGGTGCGCAGGGCCTGGACGTGTTCGGCGGCGTCGAGACCGAGGCTGGTCAGGTAGCCGCCGTCGGCCTGGGTGATCAGGCCTTTCTGGTGCAGTCGCATCACCGCGGCCTGAGCCTTGGGATTGGCGCTGTTGTGGACCTTGATGCCCTCCTGGGTGTTGTCCAGGTTGAACAGGGCCAGCAGTTCGAATTCAGCAATGAGTTCGGGGGTGAAGACCATGGTCGCTCCTTGTTCTTGTCGTACTGCGGAGGTCGGCGGATGCCGGCCGGAGTCATGGGAGTGTAGGCGAGGTCAGGCCTGATCTTCCGGCAGGTCCGGCAGCGCCCGCAAGGCCTTTTCGTACCATTCGCCATCGAAGGGCCGATCGGCCTTGAGCATGGCGTCTATCTCGTAGGCCAGCACCAGGGCCATCAGCTGAAGGATTTCCTCGCGCTCGTAACCCACCAGGCTCAGCTTGTTGAAGGTGGCGCGGGCGGCGGGCGGGCTGTCGGCCTCGATCTGGTTTTCGATGGCCTGGATCAGGGTGGCTTCGGCGAAGGATTCTTCGCCGTCATCAATGTCGTCGGTCATGGCGGATTCCCGGTTTGCGATGGCGGGAGTGTGCCATGCCTGGACCCGCCCCGGGGGCACCCTGGCAACTGCAGATTGGTTCAGAGCAAGCAGGATATGCCTGCTTTCCCAGCGGGATCGCTGGCGTACAGGGCGGATGTCGGCATTTTCTGCGTGGTCGCGTGCTCCGCCAGGACGGCGGAGCACGGAACGGCAGTGGCCGGTCCGCCCAGTGCGGGTGTCTCAGCGTGCGGCGAGCAGGGCCTTGCCGCGTGCCACGGCGGCGCGCACCTGGTTCGGTGCGGTGCCGCCGATGTGGTCGCGGGCGTTGACCGAGCCTTCCAGGGTCAGCACGGCGAATACGTCGTCGCCGATCTGGTCGCTGAACTTGCGCAGTTCCTCGAGGCTCATCTCGGCCAGGTCCTTGCCGTTGTCCACGCCGTACTTCACCGCGTGACCGACGATTTCGTGGCAGTCGCGGAAGGGCAGGCCCTTGCGCACCAGGTAGTCGGCGAGGTCGGTGGCGGTGGAGAAGCCGCGGCGGGCCGCCTCGCGCATGATCTCGCGCTTGGGCTTGATGGCCGGAACCATGTCGGCGAAGGCGCGCAGGCTGTCGCGCAGGGTATCGGCGGCGTCGAACAGCGGTTCCTTGTCTTCCTGGTTGTCCTTGTTGTAGGCCAGCGGCTGGCCCTTCATCAGGGTCAGCAGGCCGGTGAGGGCGCCGAACACCCGACCGGACTTGCCGCGCACCAGCTCGGGCACGTCGGGGTTCTTCTTCTGCGGCATGATCGAGGAGCCGGTGCAGAAGCGGTCGGGCAGGTCGATGAACTGGAACTGGGCGCTGGTCCAGAGCACCAGCTCTTCGGAGAAGCGCGACAGGTGCATCATCGCCAGGGCAGCGGCGGCGCAGAATTCGATGGCGAAGTCTCGGTCGGACACGCCGTCCAGGGAGTTGCCGCCAACGGCGTCGAAACCGAGCAGCTGGCAGGTGATCTCGCGCTGGATGGGGTAGGTGGTGCCGGCCAGGGCGGCTGAGCCCAGCGGCATGCGGTTGACCCGCTTGCGGCAATCCACCAGGCGCTCGTGGTCGCGGCTGAGCATCTCGAACCAGGCCAGCAGGTGGTGGCCGAAGGTCACCGGTTGGGCGGTCTGCAGGTGGGTGAAGCCGGGCATGATGGTGTCCGCTTCACGTTCGGCCTGTTCAAGCAGGCCCTGCTGCAGTCGGGTGATCTCGCCGAGGATGGTGTCGATCTCGTCGCGCAGCCAGAGGCGGATGTCGGTGGCCACCTGGTCGTTGCGGCTACGCCCGGTGTGCAGCTTCTTGCCGGTGACGCCGATGCGGTCGGTCAGGCGCGCCTCGATGTTCATGTGCACGTCTTCCAGGTCCACGCGCCAGCCGAAGCTGCTGGCCTCGATCTCGCCCTGGATCTGTTTCAGGCCGTCGATGATGGCATCGCGTTCCGCATCGCTGAGCACGCCGACCTGTGCCAGCATGGTGGCGTGGGCGATGGAGCCCATGATGTCGTGGCGATACAGGCGCTTGTCGAAGTCTACGGACGCGGTGAAACGGGCGACGAAGGCGTCGACGGGCTCGCTGAAGCGGCCACCCCAGGACTGGTTGGTCTTGTCGGTGCTCATGGGTTCACTCGGTGCAAAGGTGAAAGAAAGCCGATGGGCCGGAAAATACCGTCGATAATAACAGTGTTGCCGGAAAAACCGGCGCGGCCTGTCCGGTCGGGGATGGGGCAGATTGCCGGGACCTTCAAGGACGCGCCGTGGGTTTGATGGTTCAGTACAGGCTTTTGCCCGGCGACCCTGGCTCGCCGCCTGCCGGGCTATTGGGGATATGTCCGGGATGCAGAAGCGCCTGAAAAAGAAAGCGCGTTCCAGAACCGTCAACGACGACTTCTTCCTGCCCGAGCTCTGCCTGCCCGAGGCCCTGCTCGGGCTGGTGCTGCTGGCCGAGCTGCTGGTGCTGGTGCTGGTGCTGGCCGAGCCCATGCTGCCAAGCTTCAACTGGGTGCGCTTGGCCCTGACGTCGCTCTTCGTGCAATGGATAGTGCTGCTCTCGGCCGCCTTGCTGTGCCAGCTGCGGCCACTATTGGCGCGCCTGCGTGCGGCAATTGCCGGCGGCCTCTGCTGCGCCCTGGTGGTGGGCCTGACCCTGGCGGGCACCGCCTTGGCCGACTACTTCAACCTCGGCGGACCGCTGCCGCGCGATGGCGAGGTCAACCTCTACCTGCGCCATGGGCTGATCAGCCTGATCATGTCGGCGCTGCTGCTGCGCTACTTCTACCTGCAGAGCCAGTGGCGCAAACAGCAGCAGGCCGAACTTCGGGCGCGCATCGAATCCCTGCAGGCACGCATCCGCCCGCATTTTCTCTTCAACAGCCTGAACAGCATCGCCAGCCTGGTGGTGATCGACCCGGACAAGGCCGAACAGGCCGTGCTCGACCTTTCCGACATCTTCCGCGCCAGCCTGGCCAAGCCCGGCACCCTGGTCGATTGGGGCGAGGAACTGGAACTGGCGAAACGATATCTCTCGATCGAGCAATATCGTCTCGGAGAACGGCTACAGTTGGATTGGCAGGTGGATGAAGTTCCGGAAGATCTGCCCATCCCCCAGTTGACGCTGCAGCCCTTGCTGGAGAACGCCCTGATCCATGGCATCCAGCCGCGCATCGAGGGGGGGCTGGTACGAATCGAAGCGGATTATCGAGACGGCATGTTCCGCCTCTGCGTGAGCAACCCTTACGAAGAGGTCCAGGGGCAGTCGCCCTCGCGTGGTACCCAGCAGGCTCTACGCAATATCGACGCCCGCCTGACGGCACTTTTCGGGCCGCGGGCAAGTCTCAGCGTGGAGCGCCGTGACGGCCGCCACTTCACCTGTCTACGCTATCCTTGTGCGAGACTCACGCAGGAAGCCCGTGCGATATGAATGTCCTGATCGTCGACGATGAACCCCTAGCCCGCGAGCGCCTCAGCCGTCTGGTCGGCGACCTCGAGGGGTACCGTGTCCTGGAGCCTGCCGCCAGCAATGGCGAGGAGGCACTCACCCTGATCGACAGCCTCAAGCCGGATGTGGTCCTGCTGGACATTCGCATGCCTGGTCTGGATGGCCTGCAGGTGGCCGCCAGGCTCTGCGAGCGCGAGGCGCCGCCGGCGGTGATCTTCTGCACGGCCCACGACGAGTTCGCCCTCGAGGCCTTCCAGGTCAGCGCCGTGGGCTATCTGGTCAAGCCGGTGCGCTCCGAATCCCTGGCCGAGGCGCTGAAGAAGGCCGAGCGACCTAACCGTGTGCAACTCGCTGCGCTGACCCGTCCTGCCGCGGTCAGCGGGAGCGGTCCCCGAAGTCACATCAGCGCACGCACCCGGAAAGGCATCGAGCTGATCCCCCTGGACCAGGTGATCTTCTTCATCGCCGACCACAAGTACGTGACCCTGCGCCATGAGCACGGTGAGGTCCTGCTGGACGAGCCCCTGAAAGCGCTGGAAGACGAATTCGGCGACCGCTTCGTGCGCATCCACCGCAACGCCCTGGTGGCGCGGGAACGGATTGAGCGCCTGCAGCGCACCCCGCTGGGACACTTCCAGCTCTACCTCAAGGGCATGAACGGGGAGGCCCTGACGGTTAGCCGCCGCCATGTTGCCGGCGTGCGCAAGTTGATGAACAACTTGTAGTGCGCTGTTGGCAGCCAGGGCCGTTGGAGGTGGTCTGATCCTCGCCTGTTGCGTTTCTTCGACAACCCATGTCGTTCCGCGACAACCGCCCGCGCCCAGGCCGTACGCGGGCCTGTTATGATTCCGGGATAACCGCTTCCGGAATTGATCATGTCCCGCGAGATCCGCATAGCCACCCGCAAAAGTGCCCTGGCCCTGTGGCAGGCCGAATACGTCAAAGCCCGACTGGAGCAAGCCCACCCCGGCCTCAAGGTCAGCCTGGTGCCCATGGTCAGCCGTGGCGACAAGCTGCTCGATGCGCCCCTGGCGAAGATCGGCGGCAAGGGCCTGTTCGTGAAGGAGCTGGAAACCGCCCTGCTGGAGAACGAGGCCGATATTGCCGTGCACTCCATGAAGGACGTGCCAATGGACTTCCCCGAAGGGCTCGGCCTCTATTGCATCTGCGAGCGTGAAGATCCGCGCGATGCCTTTGTCTCCAACCGCTTCGACAGCCTCGACGCTCTGCCTTCCGGCAGCGTGGTCGGCACCTCCAGTCTGCGTCGCCAGGCCCAGCTGCTGGCCCGCCGGCAGGACCTGAAAATCCAGTTCCTGCGCGGCAACGTGAACACCCGCCTGGCCAAGCTGGATGCCGGTGAGTACGACGCCATCATCCTCGCTGCCGCCGGCCTGATCCGCCTTGGCTTCGAGGATCGCATCCGCTCTTCCATCAGTGTCGAAGACAGCCTGCCGGCTGGCGGCCAGGGTGCCGTGGGCATCGAATGCCGCACAGGCGACAGCGAAATCCATGGCTTGCTGGCGCCGCTGCACCACCAGGACACCGCCCTGCGGGTCACCGCCGAGCGCGCCTTGAACAAGCGCCTCAACGGCGGCTGCCAGGTGCCCATCGCCTGCTACGCCGTGCTCGAAGGCGACCAGCTCTGGCTGCGCGGCCTTGTCGGCCAGCCCGATGGCGGCCAGCTGCTTCGCGCCGAAGCTCGCGCCGCCGCTGTCGACGCCGAGGCCCTCGGCGTCAAGGTCGCTGACGAATTGCTGGAACAAGGCGCCGAGGAGATCCTCAAGGCCGTCTATGGCGAGGCCGGTCACCCGTGACGGAATGGCGGTTGCTGCTGACGCGCCCGGCCGAGGAGTGCGAAGCCCTCGCCGCGACCCTGGCCGAACAGCAGGTCTACAGCAGCAGCCTGCCGCTGCTGGCCATCGAACCCATCGCGGAAACGCCGGAGCAGCGCGCGATCGTCTTCGACCTCGATCGCTATTGCGCCGTGGTGGTGGTCAGCAAGCCGGCGGCGCGCCTTGGCCTCGACCTGCTCGATCGCTACTGGCCGCAGCCTCCGGCCGAACAGCGCTGGTTCAGCGTTGGCGCGGCCACCGGCGCCTTGCTCGAAGACTACGGCCTGTCCACCTTCTGGCCGGCAGCCGGTGACGACAGCGAAGCCCTGCTTGAGCTGCCGCAACTGGCCGAGGCCCTGACCGTGCACGACCCCAAAGTGCTGATCATGCGCGGCGAGGGTGGCCGAGAATTCCTTGCCGAGCGCTTGCGCGGCCAAGGTGTCGCGGTCGACTATCTGGAACTCTACAGACGCTGCCTGCCGGACTACCCGGCGGGCACCGTGGCGCGCACGGTCGAGGCGGGACGCCTGAACGGCCTGGTGGTCAGCAGTGGTCAGGGCCTGGAGAACCTCCTGCGCCTGGCCGGGCAAGCCTGGCCCGAACTGGCCCGCCTGCACCTGTTCGTGCCCAGCCCGCGGGTAGCCGAGCAGGCCATCGCCGCGGGCGCCAAGAATGTTGTGGATTGCCGTGGCGCGAATGCCGCGGCCTTGCTGGCGGCGCTCGAGCTGTATCCCGCGCCGGCCCCTTGATGCGAAGGATGGATACGTGAGCGAAGTAGACTCCCCGAAACAAGAGCAACACACTGTAGCCGCCGAACCCGCCACCCCTGCCAGTTCCGCGCCTGCCTCACGGGGCAATGGCCTGGCCGCGCTCGCCCTGCTGGTGGGGGCCGCCGGGGTCGCCGTGGGTGGCTGGGGCCTCTGGCAGGTGCGCAGCCTGGAGACCCGTGACCAGCAGCAGCTCAACATGGTCGAGGATGCCCGCGGCCAGACCCGCGCCCTGGCCCAGCGCGAGCAGCTACTCACCGCGCGCCTGGCCGAACTGCCCAGCGCCGCCGAGCTGGATGAGCGCCGCCGCCTGCTGACCGACCTCCAGGGCGACCAGCAGCAACTGCGCCAGCGCCTGGAAACCATACTTGGCGCCAGCCGCAAGGACTGGCGCCTGGCCGAGGCCGAGCACCTGCTGCGCCTGGCCAGCCTGCGCCTCTCGGCGCTGCAGGATATCTACAGCGCCACCGCGCTGGTGCAGGCCGCCGACGACATCCTTCGCGAGCAGGACGATCCCGCGGCCTACGCCGCCCGTGAGCAGCTGGCGAAGAGCCTGGTGGCCCTGCGCACCACCGAGCAACCGGACCGCACTGGCCTGTTCCTGCAACTGGGCGCCCTGCGCGAGCAGGCCACCCAGCTCAATCCGCTGGTGCCGGCCTTCGAGGACAAGGGTGGTGTGCTGCTTGACATGGCCGCCGAAGGCGATGGCCGCAGTCGCTGGTCCGAGTGGCTGGAAAAGCTCTCGCACTACTTCCGCATCCAGTTGAATGCCGACCAGGACATCAAGCCGCTGCTGTCCGGCCAGAACCTGTCCCGGGTCCGCCTGGCGCTCTCGCTTGCCCTGGAGCAGGCGCAATGGGGCGCGCTGCATGGCCAGACCCAGGTCTACCAGCAGTCCCTGCGCCAGGCTCGCGACGTGTTGCAAGGCCACTTCAACCAGGAGAACCCCGACAGCCGCGCGCTGCTGGTACGCATCGACGAACTCGCCGGCAAGCCGGTCGAGGTGCAGGCGCCCGATCTCGCACCGGCGCTGACCGCCCTGCAGGCCTACCTGCAGCGCAGTCCGGGCGCGGCCGCCGCTGAAGTCGAGGAGCCGGCCGCCACCGAGCCGGCCAAGGAGGCCGGCCAATGAAGCGTCTACTGAAGGTCCTGCTGATCCTCCTGGTGATAGGCGCGGCCGCCACCCTGCTAGGCATGGCCGTGGCCCAGCACAAGGGCTACGTGCTGGTGGCGTACAAGGGCTTCCGCTACGAGTCCACCCTCTGGGCCACCCTGGCGCTGCTGGCGGTGCTCTGGCTGCTGTTCGTCGGCCTGCGCTACCTGCTGCGGCTGGTGGTGGTCTCCGGCGGCGTGGTCAATCCCTGGTCGCGACGTAACGCCCGCCGCCGTGCACGCCTGGCTTCCGAGCAGGGCCTGCTGGATTTGGCCGAAGGGCGCTGGGCCCGCGCCCTGCGTCATCTCAAGCGCGCCGCCGAGAACGACCCGCAACCGCTGATCTACTACCTGGGCGCCGCCCGCGCGGCACAGAAGATCGGCCAGCACGAAGAGGCCGAGCAGTTGCTGGAGCGTGCCCTGGAGCGCCAGCCCCAGGCCGAGCTGGCCATCGCCCTGGCCCATGCCGAATTGCAGCTGGACCGTGGTGAATCGGAGGCCGCGCTGGAAACCCTGAAGGCCGTGCATGAGCGTCACCCGCGCCACCACCAGGTGTTGCGGCAGATGCTGCACCTGCACGAGGTGCGCGGCGATTGGGCATCTCTGGTGGGCCTGTTGCCCGTCCTGCGCAAGGAGAAGGCGCTGCCGGAAAGCCGGCTGGCCGAACTGGAATTGCGCGCCTGGAGCGCTCGGCTGCACCAGGCCGGCGAGGAAGGTCTGAACGAAGGCGAAACCGCCCTGCAACCGCTGACTCGAGCCTGGCAGCAACTCTCCAGCGCCCAGCGCAACGAGCCGCGGCTGGTGCTCGCCTTCGCCGAACAGCTGCGCCGCCTGGGCGCCGAGCAGGAAGCCGAAGAGGCCGTGCGGGGCGCCATCAAGCGTGGCTACGACGACGCCCTGGTGCGGCTCTATGGTCAGCTACGGGGGAGCGATCCGACACGCCAGCTGCAAACCGCCGAGGGCTGGTTGAAGGAACACGCCAGCGACGCCACGCTGCTCCTCACCCTCGGTCGCCTGTGCCTGCGCAACCGTCTCTGGGGCAAGGCGCGCGAATACTTCGAGAGCAGCCTGAGCTTCCGCCGCGACCCCGAGACCTGTGCGGAACTGGCGCGCCTGCTGGCGCAGCTGGGCGAGGTCGAACGCAGCAACCAGCTGTTCCAGGAAGGCCTGGGTCTGCTCGACCAACGCCTGCCGGCCTTGCCCTTGCCAGCCGAGAAGATCGCCTGACAGAAGAGGGCCCGGGAAATCCCAGGGCCTTTTTCGTAGCCGGGCTGTAGGGTGCGCCATGCGCACCGAGGCCTTTGTGCGGAATCGCCGGTGCGCACAGCGCACCCTACGGCTGGCTTCGCCTAACGCCCCACGTAGTCGATGCGGTAGATGGCGCCGGCGTAGTCATCGCTCACCAGCAATGCGCCGTCCGGCGTCACCAGCACGTCCGCTGGCCGTCCCCAGACATCGCCGTCCTCGAGCCAGCCCTCGGCGAACACGCTCTGGCGTTTCAGGCTGCCGTCCTCATTCAGTTCGACCCGCTTGATGCGGTAGCCGATCTTCTCGCTGCGGTCCCAGGAGCCGTGCTCGGCGATGAACAGGTTGTTGCGGTAATCCGCGGGAAACTGGCTGCCGGTGTAGAAGCGCAGGCCCAGCGGCGCCACATGGGGGCCAAGCTTGGCCACCGGGGCCACGAATTCGCTGCAGGGGCGTTGGGAAAATTTCGGGTCCGTCACGTCGCCGGCATGGCAGTAGGGGAAGCCGAAATGCTCGCCGGGTTTCGTCAGGCGATTCAGCTCGCAGTCCGGCACATCGTCGCCCATCAGGTCGCGGCCGTTGTCGCTGAACCAGAGCTCGCCGGTCCGCGGGTGCCAATCGAAGCCCACGGTGTTGCGCACGCCCCGCGCCACCAGCTCAAGGCCGCTGCCGTCGGGGTTCATGCGGTGGATGGCGGCGTAAAGGTCAGGGTCCTCGTCACAGAGGTTGCACGGCGCGCCTACCGGTACGTAAAGCTTGCCGTCGGGACCGAAGGCAATGAACTTCCAGCCGTGGTGGGTCTTTCGCGGAAAGCCGGCGTAGACCACCTCGGGTTTGGGCGGCGAATCCAGTTGCGACTCTATGTCGCGCAGGCGCAGGATTCGGCTGACTGCCGAAATGAAAAGATCACCTTCCTTGTAGGCGACGCCCACGGGAAGCTGCAGGTCGCTGGCGATGGTGCGGACCTTTCCACTGGCGGTGTCCAGGGCGTAGACCTTGCCGGCCGCATTGCTGCCGACGAACAGTGTGCCGCGATCGCCCCAGGTCATCTCCCGGGCATTGGGCACTTCGTCGCTCACCAGGCTGATTCGGAAGCCTTCGGGCAGTTTGATGCGATCCAGTGGCAGGGCGGCGTTGGCCAGCCAGGGCAACATGAAGAGGGAAAGCACAAGCAGCCGGCGCATGGCGTTCTTCTCCAGATAGGCAACCCCTTCCATCCTAGACGGCCGCCTTGAAAGCTCAGGGTCCTTTCCACTACCGTAACGCCCTTCCTGATAACCCATCGGAGCCGCCATGTCCCTGGCCAGCCCGCGTTCGCTCTTCCTGCTCGCCTTCCTCGCCTGCGTCGCAATCATGGGGGGGGTGCTGTATCTCGAGCATGCCCTCGGCCTCGAGCCCTGCCCCCTGTGCATCGTCCAGCGCGTCTTCGTCATCGCGTTCGGCATCGTCTGCCTGATCGCCGCCATGCACGGCCCGGAACGCGTCGGCCGCCGCGTCTACGCTGCGCTGGCGCTGTTGTTCGCCGCGGGCGGCGCCGCTACCGCCGGCCGCCAGGTGTGGTTGCAGAGCGTGCCCGCCGACCAGTTGCCGGCCTGCCTGCCGAGCCTCGACTACATGATGGAAGCCTTGCCCTTCCAGGACATCGTCAAGCTCATGCTCCACGGCACTGCCGATTGCGCGGAGGTGACCTGGACCCTGTTCGGCATGAGCATCCCCGAATGGAGCCTGCTGGCCTTCGCCGGCTGCATCCTCTTCGCGCTCTATCAGCTGCTGCGCCGCGCTTGAGCGCGCGGGGCGCATGGGGCTTCCATGCGCTCCTTGGCAGGCCGGGTCCCGGTCCTCTCCGGGACTTTTCCCGTTGCGCCAATGGGGCGCGCACTCCCCAGACCTACGGCCAGACCGGCCGCGGCCTATCGATTAAACGCTCGTATGAATTTTTTCCTGCCAGCGCCTTGATGGCACTGCCCCGGCGGGCATACTCTGGCCCGCACGCGCCGCCGGAATATTGCCGTTTTTGCGGCGCCTTCCCAAGATCTTGCACCGGTCGACAAAAAACCGTCTCGGAGCAGACGTATAAACGGCATTACCGAATTAGGGAAGTGAGGTCGTCACCATGCTCGAAAGTTGCCAGAACGCTCAGGAACGTTGGGGTGGCGTGCACCAGTTGATCGACCGCTGGCTGCAGGAACGCCAAGAGCTGATCCGGGTCTACAGTTCGCTGAACGAGAAGCCCCAGGCCCCCAGTGCCAACGCAGAAGGGCTGCAAAGGTTTTGTGAGGTCCTGCTGGACTACGTGTCCGCAGGGCACTTCGAGGTCTACGAGCAATTGCTCAACGAGGCGAAAGCGTTTGGCGACCAACGCGGCCTCGACCTCGCCAAGCAAATCTATCCTCGCATCGAAGCCATCACCGAAGTTGCACTGGCCTTCAACGACCGCTGCGACAACGGCGACTGCCGTGATATCTGCCTGACCAGCGAACTGACGAATCTTGGTCAGCTGCTTCACGAACGCTTCGAGCTGGAAGACTGCCTGATCGAAGTGCTGCACAACGCCCATCAGGGTGAGGCTTCGCAACCGGCCTGATGGAGTTCCTGCCCGGCGCCGGATTCCGGGATGCGCGATGTGGCCGCATCCCCGATTCCAGAGCCTTTGCGGCGCCGTGCAGCGGTTGGTGCGAAGTCTGTTCCCGGCCTCGTTTTTTTCGAGGTAGGAGCGCATTGCGCAATGGGCTTCGGGCAAATAGTCGCAAGGCCTTGGCGGGCTGAATGGCGCGGCCTCTGGCGACTCGCGAAACAGGCGACTAGTATGGGCCAAATAACGCCCGCCAGGAGGCATACCATGTCGGCCAAGAAGAAGCCCGTAAGCACCCCGCTGCATCTGCTGCAACAGCTTTCCAACAGCCTCATCGAACACCTTGAAAACGCCTGCACGCAAGCAGCGGTCGACGCCGAAAAATTGCTGGCCAAGCTGGAGAAACAGCGTGGCAAGGCCCAGGACAAACTCCACGCTGCACGCGTCAAGCTGCAGGACGCGGCCAAGGCCGGCAAAGCCAAGGCGCAAGCCAAGGCCAAGGACAGCATCGGCGAACTCGAGTCGCTGCTGGACACCGTGAAGAATCGCCAGGCCGAAACCCGAGCCTATATCGCGCAGCTCAAGCGTGACTCCCAGGAGAGCCTGAAGCTCGCCCAGGGCGTCGGCAAAGTGCGTGAAGCCGCCAGCAAGGCCTTGACCACCCGCGCCGCCAAACCGGCCGCAGCTGCCAAGCCCGCTGCGAAACCTGCCGCCAAGCCGGTCGCCAAAGTCGCAGCGGCCAAGCCCGCCGCTAAAGCTGCAGCCAAACCGGCCGCCAGGCCCGCCGCTAAAGCCGCAGCCAAGCCTGCTGTGAAGCCGGTTGCCAAGGCCGCGGCCAAACCTGCTGCTGCCAAGCCCGCAGCGAAACCCGCCGCCAAGCCCGCCGCAAAAGCCGCAGCCAAGCCTGCTGCGAAGCCGGTTGCCAAGGCCGCCGCCAAACCTGCTGCTAAACCGGCTGCGAAGCCAGCAGCCAGGACCGCTGCAGCCAAACCCGCTGCTAAAGCTGCAGCCAAGCCTGCTGTGAAACCTGCAGCCAAGGCCGCCGCCAAGCCCGCCGCCAAGCCGGCAGCCAAACCTGCGGCGAAACCGGCAGCGACCGCCGCCGCCAAGCCCGCTGCAAAACCGGCTGCCAAGCCCGCGGTGAAGAAAGCCCCGGCCAAGCCCACCGCCGCCAAGCCCGCCGCTACTCCGGCCAAGCCCGTTGCAGCCAAGCCGGCCGGTACTCCGGTGAACTTGGCTGCAGCCGTCAAGTCGGCTACCGGCGCTGCTCCGGCCGCTCCGGCGGTACCCGCCGCCGCTCCGGTCGCCAGCGTGGCTCCGGCCAGCAACAGCGCCGCACCGACCTCGCAGTCGAACTAAGGCGCCAGGGCCGCGGCGCGCAGCAGATCCAGCGCGTCGCGGTCCAATCCCTCCGGCCTCGGGGCGCAGCCCTGGAGCCAGTCCTGCAACTGCTCCGCTTCGTCTCCGGGCCAGCCGGCGGCTACCTGCTCAAGCCGCGCCAGCAGCTCGCGCTCGGCGTCCAGTTCGATTGCCTTGATCCGCTCCCTCAGCCCGGCCAGGGCCGGGTCGACTTGCGCCTGCGTGCGCCAGGCCTGCCGCAGCGAACGCAGGGGCTTTACCACCTGTTCCTGCCAGGGCTCGCAAAGTTCTTTCAGGGTGTCCGCCCGCGTCGCCGCGAAGGCTGTGCCGCGTCGACCCAGCCAGCAGGCGCAGAGCAGCAGGCAGACGTCGGCGCCGCCCGCTTGCAGGCGCAGGCAGGCTTGCTCCACGCCGGGCTGGGCATAGAGGCGCAGGGCAAAGGTCCACAGGTCTGAAGGCATGGTGCTCCCCGGGCGGTGGGGCGGCGAAGCTGATAAACTCCGCCGCCATCATGATCCGACTGCAAAATCTCACTCTACAGCGTGGTCCGCAGCGCCTGCTAGAAAGCGCTGAACTGACCCTGCACGCCGGCCAGAGGGCCGGCCTCATCGGCGCCAACGGTGCCGGCAAGTCCAGCCTGTTCGCCCTGCTGCGTGGCGAGCTGGGGCCGGATGCCGGTGACTGCCAGCTGCCCGCCGACTGGCGCATCGCCCACATGCGCCAGGAAGTGGACAACCTGGAGCGCCTGGCCGTGGACTACGTACTCGATGGCGACCAGCACCTGCGCCAGGTACAGCGCGACCTGGCCGCTGCCGAAGCGAGCCACGACGGCACCGCCATCGCCCGCCTGCACAGCGAGCTGGACAGTGCCGACGGCTACACGGCAGACGCCCGCGCGCGAAAGCTGCTGGCCGGCCTCGGCTTCACCAGCGAGCAGATGGATCGCCGTGTCGGCGACTTCTCCGGCGGCTGGCGGATGCGCCTCAACCTGGCCCAGGCGCTGATGTGCCCGTCCGAGTTGCTGCTGCTCGACGAACCGACCAACCACCTCGACCTTGACGCGATCCTCTGGCTGGAGGAGTGGCTCAAGGGCTACCCCGGCACCTTGCTGCTGATCTCCCACGACCGCGACTTCCTCGATGCGGTGGTCGATCACGTGGTGCACCTGGAGCAACGCAAGCTGACCCTCTACCGCGGCGGCTACTCGGCCTTCGAGCGCACCCGCGCCGAACGCCTGGCGCAGCAGCAGCAGGCGTACGAAAAGCAGCAAGCGCAGCGCGCGCACATGGAAAAGTTCATCGCCCGCTTCAAGGCGCAGGCCACCAAGGCGCGCCAGGCACAGAGCCGGATCAAGGCTCTGGAGCGCCTCGAGGAGCTGGCACCGGCGCATATCGATTCACCCTTCGATTTCAGCTTCCGCGAGTCGGACAAGATCTCCAGTCCGTTGCTCAATCTCTCCGAAGCGCGTCTGGGCTATGGCGACAAGACGGTACTGGAGAAGCTCAAGATGCAGCTGGTGCCCGGTGCGCGCATCGGCCTGCTGGGCCCCAACGGCGCCGGCAAGTCGACCCTGATCAAGACCCTGTCCGGTGACCTGGGGCTGCTCGCCGGCGAACTGGGCTGCGGCGAAAACCTCGCCATCGGCTACTTCGCCCAGCACCAGCTCGACTCCCTGGATCCCAAGGCCAGTCCTTTGCTGCACCTGCAGCGGCTGGCGCCGAGCGAACGCGAGCAAACCCTGCGCGACTTCATAGGCGGCTTCGACTTCCGTGGCGATCGCTGCGACGAGCCGGTGCTGAACTTCTCCGGTGGCGAGAAGGCGCGCTTGGCCCTGGCCCTGATCGCCTGGCAGAAGCCCAACCTGTTGCTGCTCGACGAACCGACCAACCACCTCGACCTGGAAATGCGCCTGGCGCTGACCATGGCGCTGCAGGAATTCTCCGGCGCTGTGGTGGTGGTGTCCCACGATCGGCACCTGCTGAAGAGCACCACCGACGAATTCCTGCTGGTGGCCGACGGTCGCGTGCAGGTCTTCGATGGCGATCTCGACGACTACGCCCGCTGGCTGGTGGATTTCCGCGCGCGTCAGGCCCCGGTGGCAAGTGCGCCGGTGAGCTCTGACAAGACCGACAAGCGCGCCCAGCGCCAGGCCGCCGCCGCGCTGCGCCAGCAACTGGCCCCGCACAAGCGCGAAGCCGAGAAGCTGGAAAAGGACCTGGGCAAACTGCATGAGCAACTGGCCAAGGTCGAAACCCGCCTGGGCGATTCCGCGCTCTACGAGGCGGCGCGCAAGGACGAACTGCGCGACCTGCTGGCTGAGCAGGCGCGCCTGAAGGCCCGCGAGGCTGAACTGGAAGAGGCCTGGCTCCTGGCCCTGGAAAGCCTGGAGGAGCTGCAGCGGCAACTGGAGGCCGCGGATTGATGGATGACCTGCAACTCTTGACCGCCTGGAGCGAGCCGTTGATCCGCGCTGCGCAGGTTCTGCTGATCCTGCTGCTGGCCTGGCTGGTGCAGCGGATCGTCACCCGCGGCATCTCCCGCCTCGGTCAACGCTACCCGCAGCTGCCCCAGGAGTTGCTGATGCCCCTGCGCGGGCTGCTGCGCTGGATGATCCTCGGCAGCGCCTTCATGCTGGTGCTGGAACGCTTCGGCGTTTCGGCCGAGGTGCTCTGGGCCGCGCTGACCGGCTTCACCGCGGTGGCGGCGGTAGCCTTCTTCGCCATCTGGAGCGTGCTCTCCAACATGTTCTGCGCGGTGCTGATCTTCTCCCTCGGGCCGTTCCGCATGGGCGATCAGGTGGAAGTGGTCGAAAGCGCCGACAAGCCCGGCGTGAAGGGCAGGGTGATTGCCATCAACCTGTTCTACACCACCCTCGAGGACCTCAGCGAAGGCAATCACGGGGCGGTGGTGCAGGTTCCCAATAGCCTGTTCTTCCAGAAGTCCGTGCGCCGTTGGCGTTAAAGGTACTGGGCAGGCGTTTTGCCGAGAGGTAGGCTGAGCGGCCTGCCCTTTTCCGCTTTTAGAGGTATCTGCCATGGCGCTCCAGACCTGGCTCGCTTTCCTGGTTGCCTGTTGGGTGATCAGCCTGTCGCCGGGTGCCGGTGCCATCGCTTCCATGTCTTCCGGCCTGCAGTATGGCTTCTGGCGCGGCTACTGGAATGCCCTCGGCCTGCAACTGGGCCTGGCGCTGCAGATCGCCATCGTTGCCGCCGGCGTCGGCGCCATCCTCGCCGCCTCCGCCCTGGCCTTCAGCCTGATCAAGTGGTTTGGCGTGGCCTATCTGGTCTATCTGGCGGTCAAGCAGTGGAAGGCGTTGCCCAGTGAGCTTGCGAACGACTCCGCCGAGCGGCCCATCGGCCGTCCGCTGAGCCTGGTGCTGCGCGGCTTCCTGGTGAACTTCAGCAACCCCAAGGCGATCGTCTTCATGCTCGCTGTGCTGCCGCAGTTCATCGACCCCCACGCACCGCTGGTGAAGCAGTACCTGGTGATGGGCGTCACCATGATCTGCGTCGACCTCATCGTCATGGCCGGCTATACCGGCCTCGCCGCCCGCGTCCTGCGCCTGCTGCGCACGCCGCGCCAGCAGCGGGTGATGAACCGCAGTTTCGCTGCCCTGTTCGTCGGCGCCGCGGCGCTGCTGGCCACGGTGCGACGCGCGGCCGCCTGAGGCGGCTGCCTTCCGGCGAGCGTCCGCTCGCCGGGTTCCTTTCTGTCGAAAGCCTTTCCTCCGGTCTCCTCGCGGTCCTTGCTGATATTTGTCAACGCCCGATGGCGTGTGGCCTGCAGCCGAATTCTACGGCCAGGCTTCGCAAGGAATTCGCATGTTTGGGGTTGAGCTGGATCGTTAGGAGGGTAACAATTCCGCTCCCCATTCTCATTTGAGATTGACTCATGTTCCCTATTCCGAGATTGCTCGGCTGGCTGCTGATGCCGTTGATGGCGCTCTGCAGCTTCAGCCTGATGGCCGACCAGGCCGAAGGGGCCGCCCAGGCCCTGCACCTGCTCAGCTACATAGGGGCCGACTACCCGGCCACCGTGATCGATGGCAAGGTCATCGACACCAACGAATACCGCGAACAGATCGAATTCCTCGGCGTGCTGCAGGGCCTGATCATCGCCCTGCCGGCCCGTGACGGCCAGAAGGACCTGGAGCAGGGCGTCGCCACCTTGCGCCAGGCCATCGAGTCGCACCAGGGCGGCGCCGACGTGGCGCGCCAGGCACGCCAGCTGGCCGCCCGGCTGGCGGCGGCCTATGAAGTCAGCCAGGCACCGGCCATCACCCCCGACCCGGCCCGTGGCGCGCCGCTCTATGCCCAACATTGCAGCGTTTGCCACGGCGACGCCGGCGCCGGCGATGGTCCGGCAGGCATGGGCCTGGAGCCGCCGCCAGCCAACCTGCGCGACCAGGCGCGGATGGACCGGCTCAGCCTCTACGACCTCTACAACACCCTGGGACTGGGCGTCGAAGGCACCGACATGCCGGCCTTCACCGACCAGCTCGACGACCGTCAGCGCTGGGACCTGGCCAGCTATATCGCCGGCTTCAGCGCCGACCCTTCGGTGAAGGGCGAGGCCTTGCCGTTGGGAGAGCTGGCCGGGCGCACGCCTGAGGAGATCGGCGCCAGCCAGGGAGCCGCGGCCCAGGCGCTGTTCCGCGCCCAGCGTGCCCAGCCGCCGTTGCAGCAGCGCGGGCCCAAGGAGCTGATCGGCCACACTCGCGCCACCCTGGAGCAGAGCTTCAAGGCCTACCGCGATGGCGATGCGGACCAGGCCTACGACCTCTCGGTGGCGGCCTACCTGGAAGGTTTCGAGTTGGTGGAAAGTTCGCTCGACAACCTCGATGCCGTGCAGCGCAAGACCACCGAGCGCGCATTGATGGCCTATCGGCAGGCCCTGCAGGACCGCCAGCCGGCGGCCAAGGCGGCGCAATTGCTGGAACAGGCGAAGGTGGAGCTGGACAAGTCCGCCGAGCTGCTCGGCGCCGATGGCCTGAGCGGCTCGCTGAGCTTCGTCTCCAGCCTGCTGATCCTGTTGCGTGAAGGCCTGGAGGCCATCTTGGTGCTGGCGGCGATCCTCGCCTTCCTGCGCAAGACCGGCCAGGAGCACGCGGTACGCAGCGTCCACGTCGGCTGGGGCCTGGCGATAGTCGCCGGCTTCGCCACCTGGGCGGTGGCGGCCTTCCTGATCGACGTCGGCGGTGCCCAGCGCGAGCTGATGGAAGGATTCACCGCGCTGTTCGCCTGCGTCATGGTGCTCTGGCTCGGTGTATGGATGCACGACCGCCGCCACGCCGCAGCCTGGCAGGATTACATCAAGGCACACCTGCTCGGCAGTAGCGGTCGCTTTGGTTTCGCCACCCTGGCGTTCTTCTCCGTGTACCGCGAGCTGTTCGAAGTCATCCTGTTCTACGAGACCCTCTGGCTACAGGCCGGCCCTGCCGGACACAGCATGGTCATCGCCGGCGCGGTGACCGCCATGGTGCTGCTGGTGGGCCTGGCCTGGGTCATCCTGCGCGGCTCGGCGAAGCTGCCTCTCGGCACCTTCTTCACCGCCAACGCCATTCTTCTCTGTGCCCTGTCGGTGGTGTTCGCCGGCCACGGCGTGGCGGCCCTGCAGGAAGCTGGCGTACTGGGCACCCGCCCGGTGCCCTTCTTCGAGTTCGACTGGCTCGGCATCCACCCAGACGCTTACAGCCTGTCCGCCCAGGGCCTGGCGCTGCTCGCCATCGCCCTGCTCTACGGCCGCAGCTGGCTGCGCGAACGCAGCCTGGCCCAGGCTTGAACCGGGGGCGGGGAGTGCGATACTTCCCGCCCTTCTTCTTTGCGTAAGGTGTTGCGATGCGCGTCTGGATCGATGCCGATGCCTGCCCCCGGGCGGCCAAGGACCAGGTGATCAAGTTCGCCTTGAAGCGCAAGTTCGAGGTGGTGCTGGTGGCCGGGCAGAGCCAGGTGAAGCCAGCCTTCGCTTGCGTGCGTCTGATCGTGGTACCCAGTGGCCCGGATGCGGCCGATGACTATCTGGTGGAAAACGCCACGCCCGGCGAGCTGGTGATCTGCAGCGATGTGCCGCTGGCCGATCGCCTGGTCAAGAAGGGCGTGGCGGCCCTGGATCCGCGCGGCCGCGAGTTCGACGAGCGCAACATGGGCGAGCGCCTGGCCGTGCGCAACCTGCTCACCGACCTGCGTGACCAGGGGCAGATGGGCGGGGGACAGGCCGCCTATGGCGAGAAGGAGCGGCAGGACTTTGCCAATGCGCTGGACAGGTTGCTGACCCGTCTGAGCCGAGCCTGACTTAGGCGCCTTGCGTCATCCACCGGCCCTGGCTCGTAGGGTGCGCCATGCGCACCAACAGCGGAGGTAGGAACTGGGTCCGGTGTAATCCTCGGCTCCGCCTGGTGCGCGTAGCGCACCCTACCGATTCGGCATGGCGGCCTTCGCGAGTGAGTTCGCTGCCACGGATTCAGCACTTTGCTCAGCCGCAGAGGTAGGTACCGGTCCCCACCGCCACCAGGGTACCGTCGTCGGCGTGCAGCTCCGAGCGCACGACCGCGACCTTGTTACCCGAGCGCAGCAGCACGGCGGTGGCGGTGAAGTGCTTGCCACGGCCGGGACGCAGGTAGTCAATACGCAGGTCGATGGTGCCGAGCTTGGACAGCCGCGCCATGCGTTCCGACGTGGATAAGTGCTGATG
The DNA here is from genome assembly GCF_029871245.1 of Pseudomonas sp. BN102. Taxonomy (GTDB): domain Bacteria; phylum Pseudomonadota; class Gammaproteobacteria; order Pseudomonadales; family Pseudomonadaceae; genus Metapseudomonas. Next base: position 97,752 of record NZ_SSON01000070.1, read on the forward strand.
CCGCTCGAAGGCGCCGATCAGCGCCATGGCGCCGCCGACCACGTCGAGCAGGCTGGAGATCACCCCGCCGTGGAGGATGCCCTGGACGAAGTTGCCGATCAGCTCGTCCTTCATCGGCAGGTGCATCACCACCTTCCCGGTGTTCATCTCGCCGAGCTGGATGCCGAGCACGCGGTTGAAGGGGATGCGTTCGAAGAAGCCGGCGACGGCCTGCTGCAGTTCGGGGGTAAGGACGAAGTCGGTCTGGCTCATGGCGGCTCCTGGAGGCGTTTAGGCTGCGACGCTGAAGCAGAAACGGCCGGGACGCCAGAGGGGCGGCGGGAGAGGCGGGTGGATTGGCCGGATCGGCACGGGGCGGGCAGCCGGCGCTACCCGCCCGAACCCATCAGTGGGTCAGTTCAAGCACCCGGTCCACCAGCTTGTAGATGCCGGAGGCCGCTTCGCTGATGGATTGCGCAAGCATGTAGGCCGGAGTGGTCACCAGCTTGCGCTTCTCGTCTTCGACTATCTCGCTGACCACGCAGTCGACGTGCTGGGCGCCCATCTCGGCCAGGGCCGCGGCGGTGCCGGCGTCGTCGCCGATGGTGCAGATCACGCCTTCACCGTAGATCTTCGCCGCCAGGGCCGGGGCGATGCAGATCAGGCCCACCGGCTTGCCGGCTTCGGCGAAGCCGCGGGCGGCGGCCAGTACTTCGGGTTGCACGGTGCAGGCGGCGCCGCTGATGGCGAAGTCGGAGAGGTTCTTCGCCGCGCCGAAGCCGCCCGGGACAATCAGGGCATCGAAGTCGGCGGCGTCCAGTTCGCGCACGTCCTTGATCTCACCGCGGGCGATGCGCGCCGACTCCACCAGCACGTTGCGGCTTTCCGGCATCTCTTCGCCGGTGGTGTGGTCGATCACATGGTGCTGCGCGATGTTCGGGGCGAAGCACTGGACCTTGGCGCCGCGCTGGTCCAGGCGCAGCAGGGCGATCACGCTCTCGTGGATCTCCGCGCCGTCGTAAACGCCACAGCCGGACAGGATCACGGCAACTTTCTTGGTCATGGACATCTCCTGGTTATTGGGCCGGTCCGAGGTTTTCGCGAAGGAACGCCAGGGCGCGTCGCTGGGCATCCTGGGCCAGGCCGGGTTGGTAGGTATTCAGGTCGCTGCGCTGGTCGAAGACGTGGTCGGCGTTGCCGTACTGCACCAGTTCCAGGCGCTCGCCGGCGAGGCTGTCGAGGGCGGAGAGGCACTGCTGGTGGTCGGTGATGTGGTCCTTGCCGCCGAGGAACATCAGCACCGGGGCATCGTGGACCAGGCCGTCGCGCAGGTGAGCGGGGAAGCCGCAATAGGGGTAGAAGGCGATCACGCCGCGCACGCCGGCGAGCACACCCTTGCCGGTGGCGGGGAAGCCGTGGCCGGCGCTGCCGTCATAGGAAAGGGCGTCGAGTATGGTCCAGCCGCCGTGGGAATAGCCCAGCAGGGCCAGCCGGCGGCTGTCGATGGCGGGGTTCTTCCGCGCCAGGGCCAGGGCCGCGTAGACGTCGATGGCGCGCTCGTTTCCCCATAGGCGCTTGCCGTCGCACACCGGGCGCCAGTCGCTGATGCCACGGGCGGCATGGCTGTCGACGAAGAGCACCGCGTAGCCGGCCGGCAGCAGCCAGTTCTTGACGTTGCGCACCAGGCCGGGGTTCTGGCCATTGCAGCCGTGGAACACCAGCACTGTGGGGAAAGGACCGGAGCCGTCCGGGGCGAAGAAGCTGAGGTGCCGCGCCAGGCGCTGCTCCGCCGCGTTCAGGTCGGCGCTCTGCGGCAACAGGGCGGCGCGATAGGGATAGAGACCGAGCAGGGCGGTACAGGCCACGAGGAGCAGGGCGATCAGGGCGGGTTTCAGGAGTCTTCGCATGCTGTCGTCATATGCCGCTTGGGTTGGCACGCCATGCCGAGGAGCCGGGCTGGCTCCAGGAGTAGCATCTACCGGGCAATCCTAGCAGGCCGGGGAATCAGGCCGCGAGCGCCGCGCCATCCTTCATCGAAACCTGCGGGAAACCGGACAAGCATAACGACAAGGCCGCCCCATGAATTACGTGCTCTACGCAGTGCCTTTCTTCTTTCTCCTGATCGGCATCGAGTTGCTGGCCGATCGCTGGCGCGGGATGAGCAGCTACCGCACCGCCGATAGCCTGAACAGCCTGAGTGCCGGGGTGCTGTCCACCACCAGCGGCTTGCTGACCAAGGTGGTGGGGCTCCTCACCTACGGCTTCGCCTGGCAGCACCTGGCGCTCTTCGAGCTGTCGTCGGAGAGCCTCTGGGTCTGGCTGCTGGCCTTTGTCTTCTATGACTTCTGCTACTACTGGAACCACCGTCTGGGCCACGAGCGCAATCTGCTCTGGGCCGCCCATTCGGTGCATCACCAGAGCGAGGAGTACAACCTCTCCACCGCTCTGCGGCAGACCAGTACCGGTTTTCTCATCGGCTGGATCTTCTACCTGCCGATGGCCGTCGCCGGGGTGCCGCCGCTGGTGTTCCTCACCGTGGGGGCGCTGAACCTGCTCTACCAGTTCTGGGTGCATACCCGCCATGTGCCCAAGCTGGGCTGGTTCGAATGGGTCTTCATCACTCCCTCCAACCACCGCGTCCACCACGCGCAGAATCCGGTCTACATGGATCGCAACTACGGCGGCGTGTTCATCATCTGGGACCGCCTGTTCGGCACTTTCCAGGAGGAGCTCGACGACGAGCCGGTGATCTTCGGCGTGACCACGCCGCTGGCCAGCTGGAACCCGCTCTGGGCCAACCTGCAGTTCTATGTGCAGCTGTGGCGCGACGCGGCGCGGGCGGATTCCTGGTGGGACAAACTGCGCATCTGGTTCATGCGCACCGGCTGGCGTCCGGCGGACGTGACCGAGCGCTACCCCCTGGCCAAGCCGGACCTCGCCCGCTTCGTCAAGTTCGAGGTGCCCCTGGGCATGGGGCAGAAGTGGTACGCAGGATTGCAGTTCGCGCTCTACGTGGTCGCCGGTACCTGGCTGCTGGGCACCGGTGACGACGCTTGGCTGGCCGGGCTCTGGCTGGCCTGGGCCTGGATGGCCTTCGGGCTCTATGGGCTGGGTGTCTGGCTGGAGAACCGTCCCTGGGCGCGCGCCCTGGAGCTGGCGCGGCTGCTGGCGAACTGGCCGGCGCTCTGGGCGGCCACGGCGCTGGGGTTGTTGCCGATGGGGAGCTTGGGTTGGTGGCTGCTGGCGCTCTACAGCCTGGTCAGCCTGGCCGCGCTCATCGGCCTGCCGCGCCGCGAGGAGGCACTGGCGCTCTGATCAGCGTCTTCCGTTGCTGCGCAGGCGGCGCCGCAGCCAGAGGAGGCCGCCGATGGCCAGCAGGCCGCCGAGGACCATCAGCTCATAGCGCTTGAGGTTGCCCAGCATGCCTTCGAGCACGGCGCCGAAGTGGAAGGCGGCGAAGCCGAGGGTCAGGGCCCAGATCAGGGCGCCTATGCCGTTGAGGATCAGGTAGCGTAGTGGCGGGTAGCCGGACAGGCCGATGGCCACCGGCATCACCGTGCGCAGGCCGTAGACGAAGCGGAAGCTCAGCACCCAGATATCCGGATGGCGGCGGATGTGGGCCAGCGCGCGGTCGCCCATGGCCTGCCAGCGCGGCTTGCGGGCGAGGATCTGCCGCCCCTTGTGGCGGCCCAGGTAGTACCAGAGCTGGTCGCCGGCATAGCTGCCGAAGAAGGCGGTGGCCACCACATAGTTGATGTCCATGTAGCCGCGGAAGGCGAGGAAGCCGGCCAGGACCAGGATCGTCTCGCCCTCGAAGAAGGTGCCGAGGAAGAGGGCGAAGTAGCCGAAATCCTGGAGAAATTGTTGCAGCATGGTTGCGGTGCGCAGCGAAATGAACGCGCAGCCTAACCGGGATGACGCCCCGGGAAAAGCTCCGGGCGCCGCCGATCACGCTGGAGTTGACCACGGACAATGCCCAAGGCGCCGAAGGATGAGCGGTACGCCGGTCGACGCGACTCTGGGTCGCTGTCGCGGATTGTTACCGTTCGGTCATAATCGGCCCTTATATTTGTCACACTGCGTCCATTCCGGGCCCTGGAGTCTGCTGTGAGCTTTACCCCCGCCAATCGCCTGTTCCCCGCCACCCGCCTGCGCCGCAACCGCCGTGACGATTTCTCCCGCCGCCTGGTGCGCGAGAACGTCCTGACCGTCGACGACCTGATCCTTCCGGTGTTCGTGCTGGACGGCGAGAACCGCCGCGAAGCCGTGCCCTCGATGCCCGGCGTCGAGCGCCTGTCCATCGACCTGCTGCTCGAGCAAGCCGAAGCCTGGGTGGCCCTGGGTATTCCGGCGCTGGCGCTGTTCCCGGTGACGCCCCTGGAGAAAAAATCCCTCGACGGCGCCGAGGCCTGGAACCCGGAAGGCATTGCCCAGCGCGCCATCCGCGCCCTGCGTGCCCGCTTCCCGGACCTCGGGGTGATCAGCGACGTGGCCCTGGACCCCTTCACCACCCATGGCCAGGACGGCATCCTCGACGAGAACGGCTACGTGCAGAACGACGTGACCGTCGACGCACTGGTCAAGCAGGCGCTGTCCCATGCCGAGGCCGGCGCCCAGGTGGTGGCTCCCTCGGACATGATGGACGGGCGCATCCAGGCCATCCGCGAAGCGCTGGAACTGGCCGACTTCACCAATGTGCGCATCATGGCCTACTCGGCCAAGTACGCCAGCGCCTACTATGGCCCCTTCCGTGACGCCGTCGGCTCGGCTGCCAACCTCGGCAAGGGCAACAAGGCCAGCTACCAGATGGACCCGGCCAACACCGACGAAGCCCTGCACGAAGTCGCCGCCGACCTCGCCGAAGGCGCCGACATGGTGATGGTCAAGCCGGGCATGCCCTACCTCGACATCGTTCGTCGGGTGAAAGATGAATTCCGCGTGCCGACCTTTGTCTATCAGGTCAGTGGCGAGTACGCCATGCACATGGCAGCCATCCAGAACGGCTGGCTGAGTGAGGCGGTCATCCTCGAATCCCTGGTGGCCTTCAAACGTGCCGGCGCCGATGGCATCCTCACCTATTTCGCCGTACGCGCCGCAGAAATGCTCAAGACGGGAGCCTGATCTCCCCCCAGGAACTGCAGATGAACACCGAAGGACTCAACCCCAGCGCATTGCTCGAACCCCTGAAGGAGGTCCCCGAGGTTTCGGAGACCCCCGCGGCCCCCGAGGCTCCCATCGTCGATGGGGGGCCGGCTCCGGCCTCTGTGCCGGTCGCCGCGCCCGCCCCGGCACCGCTGGTGGTGCCGAGCCTGGATGACAGCAGCCTGTACATCCACCGTGAACTGTCCCAGCTGCAGTTCAACATCCGCGTGCTGGAACAGGCGCTGGATGAGTCCTATCCCTTGCTCGAACGTCTGAAGTTCCTGCTGATCTTCTCCAGCAACCTGGACGAGTTCTTCGAGATCCGCGTCGCCGGCCTGAAGAAGCAGATCACCTTCGCCCGCGAAAAGGCCGGCGCCGACGGCCTGCTGCCGCACCAGGCGATGGCACGCATCAGCGAGCTGGTGCACGAGCAGGTGACCCGCCAGTACAGCATCCTCAACGACATCCTGTTGCCGGAGCTGGCCAAGCACCAGGTCAACTTCATCCGCCGCCGTTACTGGACCACCAAGCTCAAGAGCTGGGTGCGCCGCTATTTCCGCGACGAGATCGCGCCGATCATCACCCCCATCGGCCTGGACCCGACGCACCCCTTCCCGCTGCTGGTGAACAAGAGCCTCAACTTCATCGTCGAGCTGGAAGGCGTGGATGCCTTCGGCCGCGATTCCGGCCTGGCGATCATCCCGGCGCCGCGCCTGCTGCCGCGGGTGATCCGCGTGCCCGAGGACATCGGCGGACCGGGGGATAACTTCGTCTTCCTGTCCTCGATGATCCACGCCCATGCCGACGACCTCTTCCCCGGCATGAAGGTGAAGGGCTGCTACCAGTTCCGCCTGACCCGTAACGCCGACCTCTCGGTGGACACCGAGGACGTCGACGACCTGGCCCGCGCCCTGCGCGGCGAGCTGTTCTCGCGTCGCTATGGCGATGCAGTGCGCCTGGAAGTGGCCGACACCTGCCCGAAACAGCTATCGGACTACCTGCTCAAGCAATTCGGCCTGAACGAGAGCGAGCTGTACCAGGTCAACGGCCCGGTGAACCTGACCCGCCTGTTCAGCATCACCGGCCTGGAAAGTCACCCGGAGCTACAGCACCCGTCCTTCACTCCGCTGATCCCCAAGCTGCTGCAGAAGGTCGAGAACCTCTTCAACGTGGTGGGCAAGCAGGACATCCTGCTGCTGCATCCCTTCGAATCCTTCACCCCGGTGGTGGACTTCCTGCGCCAGGCCGCCAAGGACCCCAGCGTCCTGGCCATCAAGCAGACGCTGTACCGCGCCGGCGCCAACTCCGAGATCGTCGACTCCCTGGTGGAAGCGGCGCGCAACGGCAAGGAGGTCACCGTGGTGATCGAGCTGCGCGCGCGCTTCGACGAGGAGTCCAACCTGCAGCTGGCGAGCCGTCTGCAGGAAGCGGGCGCCGTGGTGATCTACGGGGTGGTGGGTTTCAAGACCCACGCCAAGATGATGCTGATCCTGCGTCGCGAGAACGGCGAGCTGCGCCGCTACGCCCACCTCGGCACCGGCAACTACCACGCCGGCAACGCGCGGCTGTACACCGACTACAGCCTGCTGACCGCCGATGACGCGCTCTGCGAGGACCTGCACAAGCTGTTCAACCAGCTGATCGGCATGGGCAAGACCCTGCGCATGAGAAAGCTGCTGCACGCGCCCTTCACCCTGAAGAAGACGCTGCTCGACATGATCGCCCGCGAGGCCCTGCACGCCAGCGAAGGCAAGCCGGCGCACATCATGGTCAAGGTCAACGCGCTGACCGATCCCAAGGTCGTCCGCGCGCTCTACAAGGCCAGCCAGAGCGGCGTGCGCATCGACCTGGTGGTGCGCGGCATGTGCTGCCTGCGCCCGGGCATCCCCGGCGTGTCGCACAACATCCAGGTGCGTTCGATCATCGGGCGCTTCCTCGAACACAGCCGTATCTACTACTTCCTCAATGGCGGCGACGAGAAGATGTACCTCTCCAGCGCGGACTGGATGGAGCGCAACCTGGACATGCGTGTCGAGACCTGCTTCCCGGTGGAGGGCAAGAAGCTGCTGACGCGGGTGAAGAAGGAAATGGAGGCCTACATCAGCGACAACACCCAGAGCTGGGTGCTGCAGCCGGACGGGCGCTACCTGCGCAACAGCCCGAGCGGCAACCAGAACTCGCGCAACGCCCAGGCGACTCTGCTGGACAAGTTGACCAACCCGCCGACCAGTGCGCGCTGAGCACTGAAATGAAAACGGGGCCTTCGGGCCCCGATTTTCATGCAGCGGCGGATTCTCCGCCTACGCAGGGTGGAAAGCGCTTCTCTTTCCACCTCCCGGCCGCCGATCAGCGCACCTTCAGCGCCACATCGATGCGATTGAGCCACTCGGCTTCCTGCTCGAAGTCCGCCTGGGTCAGCGGATTGGCCTCCAGCCAGCCTTTCGGGAACTGTACCTCGAAGCTGTTTCCAGAGGCCTTGAGCTTCACCTCTGGCATAGCCGAGGTGCCGCGGATGTGGTGGAAGAGGATGGCGAAGCGCAGCAGCACGCAGAGACGCAGCAGCTTCACGCCTTCCTCGCCGAACTCGGCGAACCTGTCCTTGGGGATGTTGCGGCGATGGCCGCGTACCAGCAGCGCCAGCATCAGCTGGTCCTGGCGGGAAAAGCCGGCCAGGTCCGAGTGCTCGACCAGGTAGGCGCCGTGCTTGTGGTAGCTGTAGTGGGCGATGTCCATGCCGATCTCATGGACGCGCGCGGCCCAGAGCAGCAGGTCGCGGTGCTGGTCATCTTCCAGCCCCCAGCTCTCGGCGACCTGTTCCAGGGACGCCAGCGCCTTGGCCTCGACCCGTGCGGCCTGCTCCAGATCCACGTGGCAGCGCTCCATCAACGCGCTCAGGGTGCGCTCGCGAACATCCTCGTGGTGGTGGCGGCCTAGCAGGTCGTAGAGCACGCCTTCGCGCAGGGCGCCTTCGGAGTGGGTCATGCGCTTGAGATCGAGGGCTTCGAAGAGGGCCTCGGTGATCGCCAGGCCCGCCGGGAAGATGGGGCGGCGATCCGGCTTGATGCCGTCCAGGTCGAGTTTCTCGACGTCGCCCAGCTTGAACAGCCTGCGCTTGAGCCAGGCCAGGCCTTCCGGGTTGATCTCGCCGTTGCCGAGGCCCGCGGCCTGGATCGCCAGGCCGACGGCGCGGATGGTGCCGGAGGCGCCCACCGCTTCCTGCCACCCGAGGCGGCGCAGGCTGTATTCGATGCCCATCAGTTCCAGGCGCGCCGCGGTATAGGCCTGGGCGTAGCGCGCCGGGGTGATCTTGCCGTCACGGAAATAGCGCTGGGTGTAACTGACGCAGCCCATCTGCAGGCTCTCGCGCAACTGCGACTCGAAGCGCTGGCCGATGATGAACTCAGTGCTGCCGCCGCCGATGTCCGCCACCAGGCGGCGGCCGGGGGTGTCCGGCAGGGTGTGGGAAACACCCAGGTAGATCAGGCGTGCTTCTTCGCGGCCGGAGATTACCTCCACCGGGTGGCCGAGGATTTCTTCGGCGCGGTGGATGAACTCGGCCCGGTTGTGGGCTTCACGCAAGGCGTTGGTGCCGACTATGCGCACCGCGCCTTCGGGCAGGCCGGCGATCATCTGGGCGAAGCGGCGCAGGCAATCCAGGCCGCGCTGCATGGATTCCTCGCTGAGGTTGCGTGCCTCGTCCAGGCCCGCCGCCAGCTGCACCTTGTCGCCGAGCCGCTCCAGGATACGGATCTCGCCATGGTCGGCTTTGGCCACCACCATGTGGAAGCTGTTCGAGCCGAGGTCGATGGCGGCGATCAGGGACGGGATTTCGGCAGGCTTTTGCGGCATGGTTTCGGGTCTCGAGGCTGAACCGCGCAATCCTGCCACGGTTGCCCCGTCGAGCCAACGCGAATAGCGGTACATTGGTACCAGATTCGGCGTTGGCCACGAAGGGGCGTGGGGTGTGCGGTTTTCTGGCGAATAACTGGCTGTGCACACTATAGGTGGGATATGACAACCGCGCGCTGGCAGGGCCGGCGGTCTGCCCAGGCGCTACTCGGATCGGCTGGTGGATTGACGCGGCGGCATCCATCCATCAGTTTTGCCCGGTAATGCCATAGCGAAGCTCAATCAGCCTTCGCTTTCGGTCCCGGGAAAGCCGGGCTATGATGGCTCCACTTTTTTGCTTCCGAACCACGGAGATCCTTCCATGAGCGAATTCATCACCAATGTCACCGATGCCAGCTTCGAGCAGGACGTGCTCAAGGCCGACGGCGCGGTGCTGGTCGACTATTGGGCCGAGTGGTGCGGTCCGTGCAAAATGATTGCCCCGGTCCTCGACGAGATCGCCAAGGACTACCAGGGCAAGCTGAAAGTCTGCAAGTTGAACATCGACGAGAACCAGGACACCCCGCCGAAGTACGGCGTGCGTGGCATCCCGACCCTGATGCTGTTCAAGAACGGCAACGTCGAAGCCACCAAGGTCGGCGCCCTGTCGAAGTCCCAGCTGGCGGCCTTCCTCGACGCCAACATCTGATTCCGCGCGGCCTGCAGCGCCCGCATCAGAAGCGTCCGGAGAAGCCCCGCCAATCGCGGGGCTTTTTCATGGATCGGCACTAGACTACCCCGTTGCGCCGGTGTTACATTCGATCCGCTGCCATTTCTATGCAGCCCTCCACGCCGTCGCCGACGCACCCCAATTCGAATAAGCACAGCGATCCTGTCGCCTTCTCTGCGGCGCGGCCTCCAAAGCTCGATGCTTTCCCTTCTCCATATCTATCTACTTCATTCCTATGAATCTGACCGAACTCAAGCAAAAGCCGATTGGCGAACTTCTGGAAATGTCCGATGCCATGGGCCTGGAGAACATGGCCCGCTCGCGCAAGCAGGACATCATCTTCGCCCTGCTGAAAAAGCACGCGAAGAGCGGCGAGGAGATCTCCGGTGACGGCGTGCTGGAGATTCTCCAGGACGGCTTCGGCTTCCTGCGCTCCGCCGACTCGTCCTACCTGGCCGGCCCGGACGACATCTACGTTTCCCCGAGCCAGATCCGTCGCTTCAACCTGCGTACCGGCGACACCATAGTCGGCAAGATTCGTCCGCCGAAGGAAGGCGAGCGTTACTTCGCGTTGCTCAAGGTCGACTCCATCAACTACGACCGCCCCGAGAACGCCAAGAACAAGATCCTGTTCGAGAACCTCACGCCCCTGTTCCCCAATGAGCGCCTGAAGATGGAAGCCGGCAACGGCTCCACCGAAGACATCACCGGCCGCGTGATCGACCTCTGCGCGCCGATCGGCAAAGGCCAGCGCGGCCTGATCGTGGCACCGCCGAAAGCGGGCAAGACCATCATGCTGCAGAACATCGCGGCCAACATCACCCGCAACAACCCCGAGTGCCACCTGATCGTCCTGCTGATCGACGAGCGTCCGGAAGAAGTGACCGAGATGCAGCGCACCGTGCGCGGCGAAGTGGTCGCTTCCACCTTCGACGAGCCGCCGACCCGCCACGTGCAGGTAGCCGAGATGGTGATCGAGAAGGCCAAGCGCCTGGTCGAGCACAAGAAGGACGTGGTCATCCTGCTGGACTCCATCACCCGCCTGGCCCGTGCCTACAACACCGTGATCCCGAGCTCCGGCAAGGTGCTCACCGGTGGTGTCGACGCCCATGCCCTGGAGAAGCCCAAGCGTTTCTTCGGCGCCGCGCGCAACATCGAGGAAGGCGGCTCGCTGACCATCCTCGCCACCGCGCTGGTCGAAACCGGCTCGAAGATGGATGAAGTCATCTACGAAGAGTTCAAGGGTACCGGCAACATGGAGCTGCCGCTGGATCGCCGCATCGCCGAGAAGCGCGTGTTCCCGGCCATCAACATCAACAAGTCCGGTACCCGCCGCGAAGAGCTGCTGACTGCCGACGACGAACTGCAGCGCATGTGGATCCTGCGCAAGCTGCTGCACCCGATGGACGAGATCGCCGCCATCGAGTTCCTGATCGACAAACTGAAAGACACCAAGACCAACGACGAATTCTTCCTGTCGATGCGACGCAAGTAAGTCTTGGATGTGCTGCAAGGGCCGGGGAAACCCGGCCTTCGCATTTCTGTGCCGGCCCTTTGTCCTTCTGAATAACCCAGTTCGGCGCTAAACTTTGCGCCCCGACCTGCACGCCTCGAGAGGCTCAAGCATGCAGTATCGCGATCTGCGCGACTTTATCAGCGGCCTGGAACAGCGCGGCGAGCTCAAGCGCATCGCCACTCCGGTGTCGCCCGTGCTGGAAATGACCGAAATCTGCGACCGCACCCTGCGCAAGCAGGGCCCGGCGCTGCTCTTCGAGAAGCCCACCGGCTTCGATATCCCCGTGCTCGGCAACCTCTTCGGCACCCCCGGCCGCGTGGCCCTGGGCATGGGCGCAGAGGACGTCGGCGAGCTGCGTGAAATCGGCAAGCTGCTGGCCTTCCTCAAGGAGCCCGAGCCGCCCAAAGGGCTGAAGGACGCCTGGAGCAAGCTGCCGATCTTCAAGAAGGTCATCGCCATGGCGCCCAAGGTGCTGAAGGATGGCCCTTGCCAGGAAGTGGTGGAGGAGGGCGACGACGTCGACCTGACGAAGCTGCCGGTGCAGACCTGCTGGCCCGGCGACGTCGCCCCGCTGATCACCTGGGGCCTGACCGTTACCCGCGGCCCGAACAAGGAGCGGCAGAACCTCGGCATCTACCGCCAGCAGGTGATCGGCCGCAACAAGGTCATCATGCGCTGGCTGAGCCACCGCGGCGGTGCGCTGGACTATCGCGAGTGGTGCAGCAAGCATCCCGGCCAGCCCTTCCCGGTGGCGGTGGCCCTGGGCGCGGACCCGGCGACCATTCTCGGCGCCGTCACCCCGGTGCCGGATAGCCTATCCGAATATGCCTTCGCCGGCCTGCTGCGGGACAACCGCACCGAACTGGTGAAGTGCCGCGGCAATGACCTGCAAGTGCCGGCCAGCGCCGAGATCGTCCTCGAAGGCGTGATCCATCCCGGCGAGATGGCCGACGAGGGTCCCTACGGCGACCACACCGGCTATTACAACGAGGTGGACAGCTTCCCGGTGTTCACCGTGGAACGCATCACCCGCCGACAAAAGCCCATCTACCACAGCACCTACACCGGCCGGCCGCCGGATGAACCGGCCATCCTCGGCGTGGCGCTGAACGAAGTCTTCGTGCCCATACTGCAGAAGCAGTTCCCCGAGATCACCGACTTCTACCTGCCGCCGGAAGGCTGCTCCTACCGCATGGCGGTAGTGACCATGAAGAAGCAGTATCCGGGGCACGCCAAGCGCGTAATGCTGGGTGTGTGGTCGTTCCTGCGACAGTTCATGTACACCAAGTTCGTCATAGTCACTGACGACGACGTCAATGCGCGGGACTGGAACGACGTGATCTGGGCCATCACCACGCGCATGGACCCCAAGCGCGACACGGTGATGATCGACAACACACCGATCGACTACCTGGACTTCGCTTCGCCCGTCTCGGGGCTCGGTTCGAAGATGGGCCTGGACGCCACCCACAAGTGGCCCGGCGAAACCAATCGCGAGTGGGGCCGGGTGATCGTCCAGGACGAAGCGGTCAAGCGCCGCGTCGATGAGCTCTGGTCCTCTCTGGGAATCGATTGATGCGTGTCACCCTGCAACCTTCAGGCGCGGTATTGGAGACGGCTCCCCACGAGCGCATCCTGGATGCGGCGCGCCGGCTCGGCTACGAGTGCCCGCAAAGCTGCCGCAATGGCAATTGCCATATCTGCGCGGCGCTGCTGGTGGAGGGTCGCGTGCGCCAGAACGGCGCCGAACTGACTCAGGGCGAGCTCTTCACCTGCCTGGCCGAACCCCTGGAAGACTGCGTGCTGCACTGGGATGGCGTGCTGGCGCCGGGCGAGCTGCCGGTGCGTTCGCTCAGCTGCCAGCTCACCGAGTGCACCCCGGTGGGCGGCGATGTCTGGCGCGTGGGCCTGCGCGCCCCGGCCGGCAAGCCGCCGCGCTACCATGCCGGGCAGTACCTGCTGATCGAGCGGGACGACGGCGAGGCCTCGGCCTTCTCCATGGCCTCCGCGCCCAGCGCCGGGCGTGACATCGAGCTGCACATACTCGGTCGCGAGCGCAGCGCCTGCGCGCTCATCGAACAGCTGCAGCGCACGCGCATGGCCAAGGTGCGCATGCCCTTCGGCGACACCCACCTGGCGGAGCTGCCGGACGGCCCGCTGGTGCTGATCGCCGCGGGCACCGGCATGGGCCAGATACACAGCCTGATCGAGCATTGCCGCGCTACTGGCTTCAAGCACCCGGTGCACCTCTACTGGGGCGTGCGCCAACCGGATGACTTCTATCAGCTGGCGCACTGGGAAGACTGGCGGCGCCTGGAGAACCTCACCCTGCACAAGGTGGTCAGCGACCAGTGCGGTTGGCAGGGGCGTTGCGGCATGCTGCACGAGGCGGTTTGCGAGGACTTCCCGGACCTCAAGCAGCTGCGCGTCTACGCCAGCGGTTCCCCGGCCATGGTCTACGCGACCCTGGATGCCCTGGTGGCGGCGGGGATGGATGCCCATCAGATGCGTGCCGATGTGTTCGCATACGCACCCAGGGCGTGAAATCCGGAAATGACAAAGGCCGCCGAGGGCGGCCTTTTGTTTTTCGGTCGACAGGTATCGCCGCTGCGCTGCATCGATCCCGCGGGCTTCACCGTAGGGTGCGCTGCGCGCACCGGCGTTCTCGCGCAGGGCTGTTGGTGCGCACGGCACAGCCTACAGGTCGAGGCGTCAGCGGACTTCGACTACCACCTTGCCCACCGCCGTGCGGTTGGCCAGGGCGTTGATGGCTTCGGCGGCACGTTCCAGCGGGAAGGTCTGCGACACCAGCGGCTTCAGCTTGCCTTCGGCGTACCAGGCGAACAGTTGCTGGAAGTTGGCCAGGTTGTCCTGGGGCTGGCGCTGGGCGAAGGAACCCCAGAACACACCGACCACCGAGGCGCCCTTGAGCAGCGCCAGGTTCACCGGCAGTTCCGGGATGCGCCCGCTGGCGAAGCCCACCACCAGCAGCCGGCCATTCCAGTTGATGGCGCGCACGGCGGCGTCGAACAGGTCGCCACCCACCGGGTCGTAGATCACGTCGGCGCCCTGCCCGCCGGTGAGCTCCTTGACGCGGTCCTTGAGGTTTTCCTCGCTGTAGTTGATCAGCGCGTCGGCGCCGGCGGCCTTGGCCACTTCCAGTTTTTCCGCGCTGCTGGCAGCGGCGATCACCCGCGCGCCCATGGCCTTGCCGATTTCTACCGCGGCCAGGCCGACGCCGCCGGAGGCGCCGAGCACCAGCAGGGTTTCACCGGGATGCAGGTTGGCGCGCTGCTTCAGGGCATGCATCGAGGTGCCGTAGGTCATGCCGAAGGCCGCGGCGGAATTGAAGTCGATGCCCTTGGGAATCGGCATCACGTTGTAGGCCGGCACCGCCACCTGTTCAGCGAAGCTGCCCCAGCCGGTCAGCGCCATCACCCGGTCGCCGGGCTTGAGGTGGCTGACCTTCTCGCCCACGGCGGCAACCACGCCGGCCGCCTCGCCACCCGGGGAGAAGGGGAACGGCGGCTTGAACTGGTACTTGCCTTCGATGATCAGGGTGTCGGGAAAGTTGACCGCTGCGGAGTGGACGTCGATCAGGATTTCGTTCTTCTTCGGCTCGGGGCTGGCGACTTCCTCCAGCACCAGGGTATCGGCGGGACCGAAGGCTTTGCACAGGACGGCTTTCATCGCGAGGCTCCTAGGCTTGGGGCGCGGGCCCCGGGCATGTGGCCTTGCAGTGTAGGTGGGAGGGCAGGGCGGTCAATCAGCATGCCCGGGCCTGATAGGCCTGCATAAACGGAGGTCTTGGGGCTGGCCCCGGCTCTGGATATGCTAGGCGGCATTCGACCCGAGGAATGACCCTGGTGAAAAGACTGACTGCATTGCTGCTGGCGCTGACCCTCCCCCTGCTGGCCATGGCCAACGAGGAAGAGGAGCCCAAGGAAGGCGAGGCGCCCAAAGTCGCCTATATCGACCTGGTGCCGTCCCTGGTCGGCAACTATGGCTCCGGCCCGCGCCTGAAGTACTACAAGGCCGATATCTCGCTGCGGGTTTCCGGCCCGGAAGCCGAGGAAAAGGTCACCCGCCACGAGCCGCTGATTCGCAACCAGTTGGTGATGCTGTTCTCCCAGCAGACCGACGAGTCGCTGGGCTCCTCCGACTCCAAGGAAAAGCTCCGCCAGGAAGCGCTCAAGCAGGTGCAGCAGGTGCTGCACAGCGAGGAAGGCAAGCCCCTGGTGGACGACCTGCTGTTCAACAACCTGATCGTTCAGCCCTGACCCTTCTCCCACAGGCAGGTGCGATTGCGCCCCTCGTGCTTGGCCCGGTAGAGCGCGGCGTCGCTGCGTGACACCAGGCTGTCGGGCTGGTCTTCGCGGGCCGGGTCGGAGATGGCGATGCCGATGCTGAGCGTCAGGCGTTCCTCCGGGCTGGCCGGGTGCTCGATGGCCAGTTCGGCGATCCGCGCCATCACCCGCTCGGCCACGTGCCGCGCACCTTCTTCGGCGGTGTTGGCGAGGATGATGGCGAACTCCTCACCGCCGTAGCGACAGGCCACATCGCCTTCCCGGCGCAGGCTCTGTTGCAGCGCCTGGGCCACCCGGCGCAGGGCGTCGTCGCCGGCCTGGTGGCCGAGCCTGTCGTTGTACGCCTTGAAGTGATCCACATCCAGCATCAGCAGCGCCAGGGGCGCGCCGAGGCGGCGCAGGCGCCGCCATTCGCCGCCCAGCTGGCGGTCGAAGTAGCGCCGGTTGTATAGCCCGGTAAGGCCGTCCTGGCGGGACAGCCGCTGTAGCCGCGCTTCCAGCTCCAGTCGCTCGCGGTTGTCGCGGGACACCCCGATCAGGTAGTCGCGGCCGTTCAGGTTCACCATCTGGGCGCTGATTTCCGCTGCCTGCAGGCTGCCGTCGGCGCGACGCATCTCGCGCTGGAAGATGCTCGAGTTGTCATCGCGATGGGCCTGACGCACCAGCTCCAGCCAGGTGTGGAAGCCGGGCAGCAGTTGCTCCGGGTCTTCCTTGAGCAGCCGGCGGAAGGTGTCGGCGTCGTAGCCCAGACTGGCGTGGGTGGCCTGGTTCATGTGCAGGACCTCGCGGCTGGCGAGCTCGAAGATGAACAGGCCGTCCTGACTGGAGTCCGTCAGGTCGAGTACCAGTTGCAGGCGCTGGCGGCTATCCCGAAGGTCCTGTTCGGCGTGTTCGCGCTGGCTGACCTCCTCGTTCAGGCGCCGGTAGCCGGCCTGCAGGGCGCTGGCGCGGCGGGCATTCTCCAGCGCCAGGGCCAGTGCCGCTACCAGCAGCAGGCTGGTGAGCAGGCTGGCGCCGAGAACGACCTGCGGCAGGGGCGAACGGAGCTGCTCCACCAGCTTGGGAGTCGGGCTCAGCTGCAGGGCGAAGTTGCTGTTGTTGAGCAGGTGCAGGGGCACGCGCTGGCTCAGCTGGCCCAGGCTCTCCGGCTGCTGCTTGCGGTAGATGGGTTGGCCGGACTCCAGCAGCAGGACACTGAAGTTGCGGTCGTCGAGCTTGGCGAGGAGTTCGTCCATCAGCGACTCGACGCGGAACACGCCCTGGAGGAAGCCATCGAAGGTCCGCTTGCTCTGTTCATCGCTGATGTAGAGCGGCGTGTAGAGGATGAAGCCGCGCCCACCCTGGACCAGGGTGAAGCTGTTGGACATCTGCGCCTCGCCGCTGGCCTTGGCCTGCATGGCGAGGTTGAAGTTGGGGTGGTTGCGGGTCAGGCGAAATCCCCTGGCGGCTTCATTGCCTGTTTCCGGCAGCACCCAGTGCATGCGCAGGTCGGCGCCCATCCACTGGATGGACTGGTAGCCGGGGAAGTGCTCCAGGGCGAAATTGGCTTCGAGGGACCACTCGTCCTGGGGGATTCGCCCGCGATGGTTCCACTCCAGGGCCATGCGGCGCAGGCCCTCGACTTCATCGATCAGGTTGGTTTCCAGCTCGGTGGCCAGGGTCCGCGCCTGGTAGCCGACGCGGTCGCGGATGCGCTCCTGCTGGGCGTCTTCCATCTGTCGCCAGAGCAGCAGGCTGGTGCCGCACAGCGCCAGGAGCAGCAGGACGAGCGCTGATCGGACCAGCCAGGCGGGAGGAAAGTGCAGCATGGGCGTGCCCCGGAAGATTCCTCTCCCTCATAGCACAGGGCCATGCCCGACTCAACGCAGGGCGAGCACCCCGGACCACTCTTCCTCGGTCACGGGCATCACCGACAGGCGGCTGCCCTTCTGCAGCAGCGGCATGCCGGACAGCACCGCCTGTTCGCGCAGGCGGGCGAGGGGAATGACCGCCGGGAAGGCCTCGACGAATTCGACGTCCAGGGCGCTCCAGGGGTTCTTCTCGGGGCTGGCCTTGGGGTCGTGGTAGTGGCTCTGTGGGTCCAGGGCGGTGGGGTCCGGGTAGGTTTCGCCGGCGATCCGCGCGATGCCGGCGACGCCCGGCTCCGGGCAGCTGGAGTGGTAGAAGAAGAACAGCTCGCCGGGGCGCATGGCGCGCATGAAGTTGCGCGCCTGGTAGTTGCGCACGCCGTCCCAGCGGGCTTTTCCCAGGCGCTGCAGGTCGTGGATGGAAAGCTCCTCGGGTTCGGATTTCATCAACCAGAAAGGCATGAACTTTGCTCCTGTACGTTCGTCCTTAATTGGGGGCATCGAAGCTTGGGTCTGGCCGACAGCCGGTTGGCGTCACAAATTGCGTGTTCGCTCACGTTGCCGGAGAATGCCGCGCTTTATGCTGCGTGCCGCCGTACCGTCCAATCAAAAACAACAACTCGCCATCGGTCATCACGTGGAGTTTGCCTGCAAGGGGGAGGCAATCGATGAAACGCAAGCCAGACATTCTCTGGGTACTGGTCATCATTTTCGGTCTGGGTGTGGTTACCACCGGTTACACCCAAAGCCTCTGGGAACGCCAGAGCAGCGCACCCGAGAACCTGACCCAGCAACAGCCCTGAATCCGTTCCTGCCGGCGCCGCAAGGATCGCGGTGCCGCCGTCAGCGTCCCACGTACCAGTCACTGTCCGTTACGGTCGCCTGCAAGGCGACATCCCAGCTCGCCAGCTCCAGCCTGTCCACTTTCTGGCATTCGTGCGCCAGGCCCAGCAGGGTCGGCTTGCGCCATTGACGGCGCCGCGCCAGGTAGGCCAGGCTGCGGTCGTAGAAGCCCGCACCCATTCCCAGCCGTCCACCGTACTCATCGAAGCCCACCAGCGGCAGCATGACCAGATCCAGTGCCCAGACCTTGCGTTGCTGCGCCGGATTGGCGCGCGGTTCGAGGATGCGGAAGCGGTTCTTGCGCAGCTTTTCCCCTGGGAGTAGGCGCTGGAAGACCATCTTTTCCCTTGGCCAGGCATTGAGCACAGGCAGATAGGCCTGCTTGCCGCGGCGTTGCGCTTCGCGCAGCAGCGGACGCGGGTCGATCTCGCCATTGGTGGGCAGGTAGAGCGCGACATGCCGGGCTCGGCGGAACAGCGGGTCCTGCGCGAGCTGGCGATAGAGAGCCTTGGCGGCGTGCTTCTGCTGGAGGGGACTGAGTGCGCGTCGGGCCTGGCGGAGCAGGCGGCGCAAGCTCTGGCGGGAGTGGGATCCGGCGCAGATCATGAAAGAAATAGACTCCCCGGTCGTGCCGCTGTCGGGTTAGCCCTTGAACCCGAAAGTTCAAGGTGGAGGTTGCAGGAGGCGTTAAGGCTTTCCGTCAGGCGGACATGCACACCGGCCCCAACTTGCAACCCCCGTGGTTGCATATATCGGCTCAGGGACATCACCGACTGGCCAACACACCAGGGAGCTGGCGGCGAGTATACCCCAAGAACCGTTCCGGAAACTGCTGCGCGTCGGTCTGGCTGCGTCAAAAATGGTCGCGCAGCGTCACCTTGTCGCAGCAGGCTCAGGCCTGGTGCGCGTCCGGGTCCGCGGCCAGGGCGTGGTCGACGCGCTCCAGCAGGTCGCGTACCCGCTCGCGGGTGGAAGTGGCTTCCTGGTCCAGGCGCTGCTGCTTGTGCAGCAAGTCGTGAGTGATGTTCAGGGCGGCCATCACGGCGATGCGGTCGGCCCCGATGACCTTCCCGCTGGAACGGATCTCGCGCATCTTGCCATCCAGGTAGCGCGCGGCGCTCTCCAGGTTGGCGCGCTCATCCGATGGGCAGGCGATGCAGTATTCCTTGTCGAGGATTTGTACGGTGACGGTGTTGGACTGAGTCATGAATCCTGCTCCAGGGCTTTCAGGCGCGAAATCATCGCTTCGACCTTGAGCCGGGCCATTTCGTTCTTTTCGATCAGATGAGCGCGCTCTTCACGCCAGGCCTTCTCGCTGGCAAGCAGGAGCCGGTTCTGGGCCTTGAGCTGCTCGACACGCTGGATCAGCAGTTCCAGCTTGGCTGTCAGTGCATGCAGTTCGGCATCTTCCATGGGCTGTCTACTTGATGGGGAGTGACCGGGACTATATAGGACCGGCGCGAGAGCGGGTCAAACCCGCTGGTGGCCGGCGTGATTCATCGCACGTCCGTGGGTGGGTCTGGTGGCGGGCGGCCGATGCTGCCTTCACCGCGTCAGGCTGCTAGGATACGAGGCCGTCATTCTAGTGATTGCGCCCTCTGGCGCCTAGCCACCCTTATGTCCAGTTCGAATTCCCCTTACAACGCTTTCGCCACCCTGCTCGCCACCAGCGGTCAGGCCGTTTCCCCCGCCGAAATCCACGGCCTGCTGCTCGGTCGCAGCTGCGCCGGCGCCGGCTTCGAGCCCGAGCCCTGGCTGGAGGATGCCGCCGAACTGCTCGGCAGCGCCCCGCAGGACAATCTGCGCCAGGCACTGATTGGCCTGCAGGAGATGGTCAAGGGCGAGCTGACCGGCAGCGAGATGGCTGTGGTCCTGCTGCTCCCCGACGACGAGGCGCCGCTCGCCGAACGTGCCGCGGCCCTCGGCCAGTGGTGTCAGGGCTTCCTCGGCGGCTTCGGCCTGACCGCCCGCGAAGGCGCGCTGTCCGGCGAAGCGGTCGAAGTGCTCCAGGATCTCGCTTCCATCGCCCAGGTGCAGAGCGCCCTGGAAGACTCCGATGACGGCGAGAACGACTATATGGAAGTCATGGAGTACCTGCGCATCGCGCCCCTGCTGCTGTTTACCGAGTGCGCCAAACCCGCCGCGCCGGCCCCCAAACCCTCGTTGCATTGAACCCGAGCGGCGGGCCGCCAAGCCCGCCCTGATGGAGCGCGCATGACCCGTATCCCCAAGGCCGAGTACGCCCGCCGGCGCAAGGCGCTGATGGCGCAGATGGAAGCCAACAGCATCGCCATCCTGCCCGCCGCGCCCGTGCATATCCGCAACCGCGACGTCGAGCACGTCTATCGCCAGGACAGCGACTTCCAGTACCTCAGCGGCTTCCCCGAGCCGGAAGCGGTGCTGGTGCTGATCCCCGGCCGCGAGCATGGCGAGTACGTGCTGTTCTGCCGCGAGCGCGATCCGGAACGTGAGCTCTGGGATGGCCTGCGCGCCGGCCAGGACGGTGCCATCGGCGAATACGGCGCCGACGATGCTTTCCCCATCGGCGACATCGACGACATCCTTCCCGGCCTGATCGAAGGGCGCAGCCGCGTCTACTACTCCATCGGCACCAACACCGAGTTCGACCAGCACCTGATGGAGTGGGTCAACGTGATCCGTTCCAAGGCCCGCCAGGGTGCCCAGCCGCCGAACGAATTCGTCGCCCTCGACCATCTGCTGCACGACATGCGCTTGTACAAGTCGACGGCCGAAGTGAAGGTCATGCGCGAAGCCGCCGAGGTTTCCGCCCGCGCCCATGTGCGTGCCATGCAGGCCGCCCGCGCCGGGCTCTACGAATTCCACCTGGAAGCCGAGCTGGACTACGAGTTCCGCAAGGGCGGCGCGAAGATGCCGGCCTACGGCTCCATCGTCGCGGCGGGCAAGAACGCCTGCATCCTGCATTACCGGGAGAACGACGCCCCGCTGAAGGACGGCGACCTGGTGCTGATCGACGCCGCCTGCGAACTGGATTGCTACGCCAGCGACATCACCCGCACCTTCCCGGTCAGCGGCCGCTTCAGCCCCGAGCAGAAAGCCATCTACGAGCTGGTGCTGAAATCCCAGGAAGCCGCCTTCACCGAAATCGCCCCCGGCAAGCACTGGAATGCCGCCCACGAAGCCACAGTGCGGGTCATCACCGCCGGCCTGGTGGAGCTCGGCCTGCTCAAGGGCGAAGTTGGCGAGCTGATCGCATCGGAAGCCTACAAGGCCTTCTACATGCACCGCGCCGGTCACTGGCTGGGCATGGACGTGCACGATGTCGGCGACTACAAGGTCGGCGGCGAATGGCGCGTGCTCGAGGCGGGCATGGCGATGACCGTCGAGCCCGGCATCTACATCGGTGCCGAGAACCAGGACGTGCCGAAGAAGTGGCGCGGGATCGGTGTGCGCATCGAGGACGACGTGGTGGTGACGAAGACCGGCTGCGAAATCCTCACCGGTGGCGTGCCCAAGACGGTGGACGAGATCGAGGCGCTGATGGCCGCCGCGCGCACCCAGGCCGCCTGACATGCACCATAGCCAAGTCGCGATCATCGGCGGTGGCCTGGTGGGCGCCAGCCTTGCCCTGGCCTTGCAGGAAGGCGCCCGCGCGCGGGGCTGGAAGATCGTCCTGATCGAGCCCTTTGCCCCCGGCGACAGCTTCCAGCCCAGCTACGACGCCCGTTCTTCCGCGCTGTCCTTCGGTAGCCGGCAGATCTACGAGCGCCTCGGGCTGTGGCAGGACATCGCCCACCGCGCTGAACCCATACTGCAGATCCACGTCTCCGACCGCGGGCGCTTCGGCGCCGCCCGGCTCGCCGCGATAGAGGAGGGCGTTCCCGCCCTCGGCTATGTGGTGGAGAACGCCTGGCTCGGCCAGTGCCTCTGGCAGGCCCTGGACGAGGAGGTGGTGACCTGGCACTGCCCGGCCGAAGTGGTCGGCATGCAGGCCCTCGAAGGTGGTTACCGCCTGACCCTGAACGACGAAACCCAGCTCGACTGTGACCTCGCGGTGCTGGCCGATGGTGGCCGTTCCGGCCTGCGCGAGCAGCTGGGCATCGGCGTGCGCCGCATCGCCTACCGGCAGACCGCGCTCATCGCCAACGTCAGCCCGCTGGAAGCCCATCGCGGCCAGGCCTTCGAACGCTTCACCGACGACGGCCCCATGGCCCTGCTGCCCTTGCCGGAAAACCGTTGCGCGCTGATCTGGAGCCGCCCTGGCGACGACGCCGAGCGCCTTGCCAGGCTCGACGAGCGGCGTTTCCTCGACGAACTGCAGGCGGTGTTCGGCTACCGCCTCGGCGCCTTCCAGCAGGTGGGTGCGCGTCACCTCTACCCGCTGGAACTGGTGGAGGCCGAGGAGCAGGTGCGCTCCAACCTGGTGGTGCTGGGTAACGCCGCCCACAGCCTGCACCCCATCGCCGGCCAGGGTTACAACCTGTCTCTGCGCGACGCCCAGGCCCTGGCTGAGGCGCTGCTGGCCAGCGACAAGACTCCGGGCGACTTTGCCACCCTGCAGGGTTACCTGCAGCGTCAGCGCCTGGACCAGAATCTCACGGTGGGCTTCTCCGACCAGGTGACCCGCCTTTTCTCCAACGCCGAGCCGCTGCTGGCCGCCGGACGCAACCTGGGCCTGCTCGGCCTTGACCTGCTGCCCCCGGCCAAGCGCTGGTTCGCCCGCCAGGCCATGGGCCTGGGCACTCGCCCGGGTTGACCGGGCGTGCCTCATACGGACACACAGGGAGCCTCAAGGCCTGATATGGAATTGCGCGCGGATCTGATCATCGTGGGCGCCGGCATGGTCGGCAGTGCCCTGGCCCTGGCGCTGAAGGACAGCGGCCTGGACATCCTGCTGATCGACGGCAGCCCCCTCAGCGTCAAACCCTTCGACGCGCAAGCGCCCTTCGAGCCGCGGGTCAGCGCCCTGTCCGCCGCCAGCCAACGCATCCTCGAGCGCCTTGGCGCCTGGTCGGGCGTCACCGCGCGGCGGAGCAGCCCCTACGGCGAGATGCAGGTCTGGGACGGCTCCGGCACCGGGCAGATCCACTTCTCCGCCACCAGTGTGCACGCCGAGGTGCTCGGCCACATAGTCGAGAACCGCGTGATCCAGGACGCCCTGCTGGAGCCCCTGCACGACAGCGGCATCGGCCTTCTGCCCGGCGCGCGCCTGGAGCGCCTGCGTCGTTCCGGCGACGACTGGCTGCTGACCCTGGTAGACGGCCGCGAGCTGCGCACGCCCCTGGTGGTCGCCGCCGACGGCGCCAACTCCGCGGTGCGCCGCCTGGCCGGCTGCGCGACCCGCGAGTGGAATTACTTGCACCACGCCATAGTCACCAGCGTGCGCTGCGCCGAGCCGCACCAGCGCACCGCCTGGCAGCGCTTCACCGACGACGGGCCGCTGGCCTTCCTGCCGCTGGAGCGCGATGGCGAACACTGGTGCTCCATCGTCTGGTCGGCGACCCCGCTGGAGGCCGAGCGTCTGATGGCCCTGGACGATGCCGCTTTCTGCAACGAACTGGGCCGCGCTTTCGAGTGGCGTCTGGGCGACGTGCTGGGCGCCGACCCGCGCCTGTGCATCCCGCTGCGCCAGCGCCATGCCAAGCGCTATGTGGAAGAGGGCCTGGTGCTGATCGGCGACGCTGCCCACACCATCCACCCGTTGGCGGGGCAGGGAGTCAACCTCGGCTTCCTCGACGCAGCGGTGCTCGCCGAAGTGCTGCTGCATGCCGCCGGCCGTGGCGAACGGCTGGCCGAGGAGCGCGTGCTGGGCCGCTACGAGCGTCGGCGCATGCCGCACAACTTGGCGATGATGGCGGCGATGGAAGGCTTCGAGCGGCTGTTCCAGGCCAATTCGCTGCCCCTGCGCTGGCTGCGCAACAGTGGCCTGAAATGGGTGGACGGCATGCCCGAGGCCAAGGCGCTTTTCGTCCGCCAGGCCCTGGGCCTTTCCGGCGACTTGCCGGAGCTGGCGCGGGCCTGACTTCCTCCTTTGCCGCACAGCCCCCTCTTCCGGGAGAGGGGGCAAGCCGATACACCCCGACATAAATACCGCTATTTATCGCAACTGAGGTTGACTATCATTCAGCCTTTGTCGTCATCAAGAGGCTCCAGCTAATGCGGGTACGTAAAACCCTCTTCGCGCTTCTCGCGCTGTCCGCCGCCGCCACCTCGGTTCAGGCCGCCGATGAAGTCGTGGTCTATTCCTCGCGGATCGACGAGCTGATCAAACCGGTTTTCGACGCCTACACCGCCAAGACCGGTGTGCAGATCAAGTTCATCACCGACAAGGAAGCCCCGCTGATGCAGCGGATCAAGGCCGAGGGCGAGAACGGCGTGGCCGACCTGCTGCTCACGGTGGATGCCGGCAACCTCTGGCAGGCCGAGCAGATGGGCATCCTGCAGCCCTTCACTTCCCCCGTGATCGACGCCAACATCCCGCCCCAGTACCGCGCCGGCAGCCATGCCTGGACCGGACTCTCGCTGCGCGCGCGCACCATCGTCTACTCCACCGAGCGGGTGAAGCCCGAAGAGCTGTCCACCTACGAGGCGCTGGCCGACAAGAACTGGGAAGGCCGCCTGTGCCTGCGCACCGCGAAGAAGGTCTACAACCAGTCGCTGACCGCCACCCTGATCGAGACCCATGGCGCCGCCAAGACCGAGGAAATCCTCCAGGGCTGGGTGAACAACCTGGCGACCGACGTCTTCGCCGATGACAACGCCGTGATCCAGGCGGTGGACGCCGGCCAATGCGATGTCGGCATCGTCAACACCTACTACTACGGCCGCTTGCACAAGGAGAACCCGGACCTGCGGGTGAAGATCTTCTGGCCGAACCAGGCTGACCGCGGCGTGCACGTCAACCTTTCGGGCGTTGGCCTGACCAGGCACGCCCCGCACCCCGAGGCCGCCAAGGCCCTGGTGGAGTGGATGACCACGGATGAAGCGCAGAGCCTGTTCGCCGGCATCAATCAGGAGTTCCCGGCCAACCCGAGCGTCAAGCCGTCCGCCGAAGTGGCCGCCTGGGGCAGCTTCAAGGCCGACAGCATCCCGGTGGAAGTGGCCGGCAAGCGCCAGGCCGAGGCCATCAAGATGATGGACCGGGTCGGGTGGAATTGATCTAGCGGCAATCTGCAAGCCATAGGCTGCAAGTTGAAGCCAGCAGCTTGAAGCTGGCGGCCCTGCCCGCCCATACTCGACGCCCCGGCCTGTCCGGGGCGTTCCATTTAGATCCCCGAGAGGTTTGCGTGGCCCATCCCGCCCAGCGTCGCTGGTATCCCATCAGCTTTGCCGTCGCCATCCTGGTTCTCCTGCCCCTCAGCGTCCTGCTGCTGTCCTGGGGCGAAGTGGATGCGGAGCTCTGGGCTCACCTCTGGGACACCCAGATGCCGCGCCTGTTGGGCAATACCATGGTGCTGGTCACTGGCGTGTCGGTGGGGGTGACCCTGATCGGCGTCAGCCTGGCCTGGCTCACCAGCCTCTGCGAATTCCCCGGCCGGCGCTGGCTGGACTGGGCGCTGATGCTGCCCTTCGCTGTCCCGGCCTATGTGCTGGCCTTCGTCTTCATTGGCCTGTTCGACTTTTCCGGCCCGGTGCAGACCCTGCTCCGCGAATGGTTCGGCAGCGGCCTGCGGCTGCCGCGGGTGCGCTCCACCGGCGGAGTGATCCTGGTGCTGGTGCTGGTGTTCTACCCCTACGTCTACCTGCTGGCGCGCGCCGCCTTCCTGGCCCAGGGCAAGGGCCTGATGGAGGCCGCCCGGGTACTCGGCCAGTCGCCCTGGCAGGCCTTCTGGCGCGTCGCCCTGCCCATGGCGCGGCCGGCTATAGGCGCCGGCCTGGCCCTGGCGATCATGGAGACGTTGGCCGACTTCGGCGCAGTGGCGGTGTTCAACTTCGACACTTTCACCACCGCCATCTACAAGACCTGGTATGGCTTCTTCAGCCTCTCCAGCGCCGCCCAACTGGCCAGCCTGCTGTTGCTCGGCGTCTGCCTGGTGCTCTATGGCGAGCGCCGCGCCCGTGGCGCCGGCCGCCCGGCCAGCGAGCGGCCGCGGGGCAAGGCGCTCTACCACCTGCACGGGATCAAGGCCCTGGCGGCCACCGGCTGGTGCTCCCTGGTGTTCGCCTGCGCCTTCGTCATCCCCATGCTGCAGTTGCTGGTCTGGTTCTGGCAGCGCGGCCGCTTCGACCTGGACGAACGCTACGCCGGGCTGATCCTGCACACCCTGTACCTGGGCGGCATGGCCGCGCTGATCACCGTCTGCGTGGCGCTGCTGCTGGCGTTCGCCCGGCGCCTGGCGCCGACCCGGCCGGTACGCGCCGCGGTGGCCCTGGCCAATCTCGGCTATGCACTGCCGGGGTCGGTGCTGGCGGTGTCGATCATGCTCGCCTTCAGCTACCTCGACAGCCGGATGGTGATCCCGCTTTCCGGCTGGCTTGGCGGCGCCGGCAAGCCGCTGCTGCTGGGCAGCCTCGGCGCCCTGCTGCTGGCCTACCTGGTGCGCTTCATGGCGGTGGCCTACGGGCCGCTGGAGAACGGCCTGGCACGCATCCGCCCGTCGCTGCCGGAAGCGTCCCGCAGCCTGGGGGTAGGCGGACCGGCGCTGTTCTTCCGGGTCTACCTGCCGCTGCTGCTGCCCGGGACCCTCAGCGCCGCGCTGCTGGTGTTCGTCGACGTGCTCAAGGAAATGCCCGCCACCCTGCTGATGCGCCCATTCGGTTGGGACACCCTGGCCGTGCGCATCTTCGAAATGACCAGCGAAGGCGAGTGGGCCCGCGCAGCATTGCCCGCCCTGACCCTGGTGCTGGTCGGCCTGCTGCCGGTGATTGGCCTGATACGCCGTTCAGCACGACGGATCGGCCACTGAGGCACCTGCCGCCGGCCGGAGTGTCCAGCCCCCGACCTTGCCGCTACAATGCGCGCCATTCGTTGCGGCCAGCCCGTTGCGGCAGCCGGCTCAGCCGGCGCCGACGTCCTGCCGCATCTTCGCCAAGCCCGGAAGGAGAAACCCATGGGACAGCGCACTCCACTGCATGACCAGCACCTGGCACTGGGAGCCAAGATGGTCGATTTCGGCGGCTGGGACATGCCGCTGCACTACGGCTCCCAGGTCGAGGAACACCACCAGGTGCGCCGCGATTGTGGCGTCTTCGACGTCTCTCACATGACCGTAGTCGATGTCAGCGGGCCGCAGGCCAGGGACTGGCTGCAAGTCCTGCTGGCGAACGATGTCGACCGCCTGCAGGCGCCCGGCAAGGCGCTCTACAGCCCCATGCTCGACGAGCAGGGCGGCATCGTCGACGATCTCATCGTCTACCTCACCGACTTCGGCTATCGCCTGGTGGTCAATGCCGCCACCCGCGACAAAGACATGGCCTGGTTGCAAGCGCGCAGCCAGGGCTTCGACGTGCAGCTGCGCGAGCGTGCCGAACTGGCCATGCTCGCTATCCAGGGCCCCAGCGCCCGCGCCAAGGTGGCCGAGCTGGTGAGCACCGAGCGCGCCGCGCTGATCCACGAACTCAAGCCCTTCCAGGGCCTGCCCGACGATGACTGGTTCATCGCCCGCACCGGCTACACCGGTGAGGACGGCCTGGAGATCATGCTCCCCGCCGACCAGGCCGCCGGCTTCTTCAACGAGCTGGTGGGCGCCGGTATCGCCCCCATCGGCCTCGGTGCCCGCGACACCCTGCGCCTGGAGGCCGGGATGAACCTCTACGGCCAGGACATGACCGAAGCGGTCTCGCCGCTGGTGTGCAACATGGCCTGGACCGTTGCCTGGGAACCCGCGACCCGCGACTTCATCGGCCGTCAGGCCCTGGAAGCCGAGCGCGCCGCCGGCGTGGCCAGCAAGCTGGTCGGCCTGGTGCTGGAAGAGCGCGGTGTGCTGCGCGCCCATCAGGTGGTGCGGGTGGAAGGCGTGGGCGAGGGCGAGATCACCAGCGGCAGCTTCTCCCCGACCCTGAACAAATCCATCGCCCTGGCCCGAGTACCGGCTGCGACCGGCGAGCGTGCCGAGGTGGAAATCCGCGGCAAGTGGTTCCCGGTGCGCGTCGTGCGGCCGAACTTCGTGCGCAATGGCAAGGCCTTGATCTAAATTTGCAGGCGGGCCATCCGCCACAGACTCTGAGGAACTCAACATGAGCAACATCCCCGCTGAACTGCGTTACGCCCCCAGCCACGAGTGGGCCCGTCTGGAAGCCGATGGCAGCGTTACCGTGGGCATCACCGACCATGCCCAGGAAGCCCTGGGCGACGTGGTCTTCGTCGAGCTGCCGGAAGTTGGCAAGACCCTGGCCGCCGGTCAGGAAGCCGGTGTGGTGGAATCGGTGAAGGCCGCCTCCGACATCTACGCGCCGATCGGCGGCGAAGTGATCGCCGTGAACGAGGCCGTCAGCGACGCGCCCGAGAGCGTCAACAGCGATCCCTACGGCAGCTGGTTCTTCAAGCTCAAGCCGAGCGACACCGCCGAGTTGGAAAAACTGCTCGACGCCGCCGCCTACAAGGCAGCCGCCGACGCCGATAGCTGATTCTCCCGCTATCCTTGCAAAAAGCCTCGCTAGTCGAGGCTTTTTGCTTTTCACAAGAGGCGAAACGAGGTCCTGCCCATGTCCCAGATGCCCTCGCTGTCCCTGCTCCAACTGCCCGACGCCTTCCTCCGCCGCCACCTGGGGCCGGACGAGGCCGAACAGCGGGCCATGCTCGAGGCCCTGGGCCTCGCCAGCCTCGATGAGCTGATCGTACAGACGGTGCCGCCGGCGATCCGCCTCAACCGGCCCCTGGAGCTGCCGCCGGCGCTGGACGAGCAGCAGGCCCTGGCCAAGCTGCGTGGCTACGCCGAGCAGAACCAGCTATGGACCAGCCTGATCGGCATGGGCTACTACGGCACCGTTACGCCCACCGTGATATTGCGCAACGTGCTGGAAAGCCCGGGCTGGTACACCGCCTACACGCCCTACCAGCCGGAGATCGCCCAGGGCCGGCTGGAGGCCCTGCTGAACTTCCAGCAACTGACCATCGACCTCACCGGCCTCGATCTCGCCAGCGCCTCCCTGCTGGACGAGGCCACCGCCGCCGCCGAGGCCATGGCCCTGGCCAAGCGGGTGG
This sequence comes from Pseudomonas sp. BN102, assembly GCF_029871245.1. Lineage (GTDB taxonomy): Bacteria > Pseudomonadota > Gammaproteobacteria > Pseudomonadales > Pseudomonadaceae > Metapseudomonas. The sequence continues at coordinate 127,066 of NZ_SSON01000070.1, forward strand.
CCAAGTCGAAGAGCAACCTGTTCTTCGTCGACGAAGACTGCCACCCGCAGACCATCTCGGTGGTGCAGACCCGCGCCGACGCCTTCGGCTTCGACCTGGTGGTGGCTCCTGTGGATAATCTGGCGCAGCACGAAGTGTTCGGCGCCCTGCTGCAGTACCCCGACACCCACGGCGAGATCCGCGACCTGCGGCCCCTGATCGAGCACCTGCACGGTCAGCAGGCCCTGGCCTGCGTCGGTGCCGACCTGCTCAGCCTGCTGCTGCTCACCCCGCCCGGTGAGCTGGGGGCGGATGTGGCCTTCGGATCGGCCCAGCGCTTTGGCGTGCCCATGGGCTACGGCGGGCCCCACGCGGCCTTCTTCGCCACTCGTGACGAATTCAAGCGCGCCATGCCCGGACGCATCATCGGCGTCTCCAAGGACGCCCGCGGCAACGTCGCCCTGCGCATGGCCCTGCAGACCCGCGAGCAGCACATCCGCCGCGAGAAGGCCAACTCCAACATCTGCACGGCCCAGGTGCTGCTGGCCAATATCGCCAGCTGCTACGCCGTCTACCACGGCCCCGAGGGCCTGAAGCGCATCGCCCAGCGCGTCCACCGGCTCACCGCCATCCTGGCCGAAGGCCTGGCGCGCCGGGGCATCCAGCGTGACAACCAGTATTTCTTCGACACCCTGACCCTGGATGTGGGCGGCAGCCAGACCGCCGTGATCGAGTCGGCCAAGGCCGCGCGCATCAACCTGCGCATTCTCGGCCGCGGCAAGCTGGGGGTCAGCCTCGACGAGACCTGCACGGCAGACACCGTGGAGCAACTGTTCGGCATTTTCCTCGGTGCCGACCATGGCCTGTCCGTCGCCGAGCTGGACGAAAGCGTGATCATCGGTGGCATTCCGGCCGACCTCGCGCGGAGCAGCGGCTACCTCGACCACCCGGTGTTCAATGCCCACCACAGCGAAACCGAGATGCTGCGCTACCTCAAACAGCTGGAGAACAAGGACCTGGCGCTGAACCAGGCGATGATCCCGCTGGGCTCCTGCACCATGAAGCTCAACGCCACCAGCGAGATGATCCCCATCACCTGGCCGGAACTCGCCAACCTGCACCCCTTCGCGCCGCGGACGCAGGCCCTGGGCTACAAGCTGATGATCGACGAGCTGGAGGCCTGGCTCTGCGCCATCACCGGCTTCGATGCCATCTGCATGCAACCCAATTCCGGCGCCCAGGGCGAGTACGCTGGACTGCTCGCCATCCGCCGCTACCACGAGAGCCGTGGGGAGGGGCACCGCAACATCTGCCTGATCCCGGCCTCGGCCCACGGCACCAACCCGGCCTCGGCGCAGATGGCCAGCATGCGCGTGGTGATAGTGGAGTGCGACCAGGACGGCAACGTCGATCTGGAGGACCTGAAGCGCAAGGCCGCCGAGGCCGGCGGCCAGCTGGCCTGCCTGATGGCCACCTATCCCTCTACCCATGGGGTCTACGAGGAGGGCATCCGCGAGATCTGCGAGGTTATCCACAGCCACGGCGGCCAGGTCTACATGGATGGCGCCAACCTCAACGCCCAGGTGGGGCTGGCGCGACCGGCGGACATCGGCGCCGACGTCTCCCACATGAACCTGCACAAGACCTTCTGCATCCCCCATGGCGGCGGCGGGCCGGGCATGGGGCCGATCGGTGTGCGCGCGCACCTGGCGCCCTTCGTCGCCAATCACCCGGTGATCGAGCTCAAGGGGCCGAACCCGGAGAACGGTGCCGTCAGCGCGGCGCCCTGGGGCAGCGCGAGCATTCTGCCGATCAGCTGGATGTACATCGCCATGATGGGCCCGGAGCTGGCCGATGCCACCGAGGTCGCCATCCTCAATGCCAACTACCTTGCCCGGCAACTGGGCGATGCCTACCCGGTGCTCTACAGCGGACGCAACGGCCGCGTGGCCCACGAGTGCATCCTCGACCTGCGGCCGCTCAAGGCGGAAACCGGCATCACCGAGGAAGACGTGGCCAAGCGGCTGATGGACTACGGCTTCCATGCGCCGACCATGAGCTTCCCGGTGCCCGGCACCCTGATGATCGAGCCCACCGAGAGCGAGTCCAAGCACGAGCTGGACCGCTTCATCGAGGCCATGCTGAGCATTCGCGGGGAGATCGCCAAGGTCCAGGCCGGCGACTGGCCGGCCGAGGACAACCCGCTCAAGCGCGCGCCACACACCCTGGCGGACGTGATCGGCCACTGGGAGCGGCCCTACAGCATCGAGGAAGCCGTCACCCCCACCGCCCATACCCGCGCCCACAAGTACTGGCCAACGGTGAATCGGGTGGACAACGTCTACGGCGACCGCAACCTGTTCTGCGCCTGCGTGCCGGTGGAGGATTATCGGGAGTAGGCGGAAAGGGCAGGCCGCGGGTGCGGGTCCGGGGAAAGACGAACGCCCCGCGCGACCGGATCAGGCGGCGCGGGGCGTTTCGGGGTATCACTCTTCGGTGGCCAGGATCGCGTTGGCCAGCTCGCTGTCAGTGGCCTTGAGATCGGGGTGCTCGCTGCGGATCCGCTGCAGCGCGGCTTCCAGGTAGGGGCCGCGGATTTCGCCGTTACTGGCGACGAAACTGCTGGCATCGTCGCGGGCCGCGACTATCAGTTTGTCGTCCTTGAAGGTGAGGTAGGTGGAAGCGGTGGTGGCGCCGGAGGAAATGATGTCGCGCCAGAAATCACTGTCCGCCATGGCCGAGCCAACCGGTAGGGCGATCAGGGCGAGTACTGCTGCAAACAGGCGGGTGCGCATGAGGGGGGTACTCCGTTTCGCGGTGGACCTGAAACATCAGATTCAGCCGTCCGACGCGGAGTTCCGCCTCGCTGCCCACTGGTCATGGCGGCTTGCCATCCCCCTCACTCCCTGCGCAAGACCGGGTCGTCCGGATTCTGCTGCTCCAGCTCCGCCAGGAGTGCCTGAACCTTCTGGATCTGCCCGGCCTCGCGCCAGTAGCTGATCAGCGTCAGGCGCGCCTCGCGGTTGGCCGGGTCGCGCTCCAGCAGTTTTTCCAGACGGTGGCTGGCCTCCTCCAGCTGACCGCTGTCGTGCAGGGCCACGGCATAGACGTAGTCGTACTGGCTGTTCTGCGGTTCCAGGCGCACGGCTTCGGCGAAGGCCTTGAGCGCGGCCGGCAGGTCGCCCTTGCGCACCAGCATCAGGCCATTGGCATGGTGCAGCAGGCCCGACTTCGGGTGTTCCTGCAGCCCCTTGTCGAGCAGGGCTCGACCTTCTTCCCAGCGGAAATTGCCATCCAGCCACTGCACCAGGCTGACCAGTGCCGGGAGGAAGTCCGGGTCCCGTTGCAGGGCGGTCCGCAGGTGCGGCTCCACCATGGCCGAGCGACCGTTGGCCTGGTAGAGCATGGCCAGGTTGAGGTTGGCCTCGGCGCGCTCCTGCAGGCTGAGCTGCACGGCCTCGTATTCGTCTATGGCCTTGTTCCAGGTCTTCTCGTAGTTGCCGAGGCCCGTGGTGCGCATGCCCAGCAGTTCGTAGGCGGCGGCGATGCGCACGGCGCGCTGCGGATCGCTCAACAGAGGCGCCAGCAGGTTGCGGCGCTGCTCCGGCGGCACCAGGGCGGCCACGGTCTTGATGGCCGCCTCGCGCACCTGCGGCGCGGGGTTGACCAGGTCCCTGGCGGCCGCCTTGAGGGCGCGCTCGCTGGGGTAGGCGGGCAGCTCGGCCAGCAGGGTGGCGCGGCGGATGGCCGGCAGATCCTTGGACTCCAGTTGCTGGAACAGCGCCCGCGAGGCCCCGGGTTTGCCATTGCGGATCAGCCACAGGCTCTCGTCGTAGCGCGGCGCGGCGGGCTTGGCTTCGCCGTACCAGAGGCGGAACTGCTCGGCGACCATGCTCCCGGGCTGGCCGGCGTGGCACCCGAGGCAGGCGTCCGGAGTGCCCAGGCGCAGGGCGCGCGCCGGGTTGGGCAGGGTGAAGCCATGGTCGTGGCGGTAGTCGTTGACCATGAAGAACTTGCCCGGCATGTGGCAATCCACGCACTGGGCACCGGCCTGGCCCTGGGCGTGGTGATGGTGTTCGGGCGAGTCATAGTTCTTCGCCTTCAGCCCCTTGCCGTCGATCCCTTCGACACCCGGCTTGCCGGCGGGGTTGTGGCACTGCAGGCAGACGCCGTTGCCCGGGGCCTTGAGCGCCGTGCTGTGGGGGTTGTGGCAATTGCTGCAGCGCACGCCCTTGGCGAACATCTTGCTCTGGCTGAAGGCGCCGTACTCGAACACCTCTTCCTTGATCTTGCCGTCCAGTTCATAGAGTTCGCGGGTCAGGGCGCTGGGCAGGTAGTCGTCCATCAGCCGCCGGTCGCTGTGGTAGCCGTCGTCCAGGGGCGCGCGGCGGGAATGGCAGCGGGCGCAGGTTTCGACCTCGGTGAGCGCGTCGGCCTTGGCCAGGTCGAGGGCAAAGCCGGCGTTGACCCCGCCGCGCCCATTCGCCGCCCATTCCAGGTGCTTCGATGCGGGGCCGTGGCAGGCCTGGCAGCCAACGCCCAGGCTATTCCAGTGACTGGCGAAGCGGTCGCTGGCCGGGTCGTAATTGCGTTTGAAATCGGTGGTGTGGCACTCCACGCACATGAAGTTGGCGTTCTGCTGTGGGCGGCTCCAGTGCAGCGGGTCCTTGAAGTCCACGCCCTGGCCCGGATAGAGGTGGAACCAGGCGCGCTTCTCCCCGTCCCAGGCCAGGCCCAGGGCCTGCAGGCGGCCGCCGGGGACTTCGATCAGGTACTGCTGCAGGGGCGCGACGCCGAAGGCGTAGGCCACCTTGAAATCCGCGGCCTTGCCATCCGCACCGGGGGTGTTGACCCAGAAACCGCCGTCCTTTTTGAAGAAGCGCGTGGTTTCCTTGTCGTCCTTGAAGCGGGCGTCGTTAAAGTCGCCGAGCACGCTGGCACCGCTCGCCTCCTGCATGGCCAACTGGTGGTGGCTGCCCTGCCAGTCCTTGGCTTGCTGCGCATGGCAACCGGCGCACTGGCCTTCCTCGACCATGCTGGCCGGCTGTGCGACGGCTAGGGGTGGCGGTGGCTCATTGCGCGGCAGCCCGGCGGGGCCGCCCTGGAGGTACAGCCAGATGCCGAGGCTGGCCAGCAGGAGGAGACCGGCCAGGACCGGGTAGATGGGGCGATGGGACAGGGCGGCCTTCTTAGCGAACTTCTTGTGGTGCTTCGACATGCAGACATCCGCTGTGCTGGCGAGCGTGCTTCAGGGTGGCGTGCAGGTTCCGTGAATGTCCCCGAAGCCGTCAAGGCTGCATGGCGATTCGACCTCAGGCTGGCTCCACCCTGAGCAGCACGCCGTCCTGGCCGACGACGCGCACCTGGCTGCCGGCGGGCAGGTCGGGGCCGATCACCAGCCAGACCGAGTCGCCGGCGCGGATCTTGCCGCGGCCGCCGCTGATGGCTTCATGCAGGGCGAACTGGCGGCCGATGAACTCCTGGCCGCGCTGGTTCAGGCCTGGCTGCTCGGAGGGCTTGGCGGCGCTGCGCTGGCGGCGCCACCAGAACACCGCGGTGAGGATCGACAGCACGCCGAAGAGCAGGAACTGGATGGCCCAGTGCAGCTCGGGGACGATGAAGGTGAGCACGCCGACGCAGGCCGCGGCCACGCCGATCCACAGCAGGTAGCCGCCGGCGCCGAAGACTTCGAGGATCAGCAGCAGGGTGCCCAGGGCCAGCCAGTCCCAGTACGTCAGGTTCTGCAGGTAGTTCCACATGGACTCAGCCCTTGTTGCCGTCGAAGGTGGCGCGCACGATTTCGCCGATGCCGCCCACCGCGCCTATCACCTGGCTGGCTTCCAGCGGCATCAGCACCACTTTGCTGTTGTTCGCGCTGGCCAGATTGCCCAGGGCCTCGACGTACTTTTGCGCGACGAAGTAGTTCACCGCCTGCACGTTGCCCTTGGCGATGGCGTCGGAGACCACGCGGGTCGCCTCGGCTTCGGCCTGGGCCGCGCGCTCGCGGGCCTCGGCTTCTAGGAAGGCCGCCTGGCGCTCGCCTTCGGCCTTGAGGATCTGCGCCTGCTTCTCGCCTTCGGCGGTAAGGATCTCCGCCTGGCGGCGACCTTCGGCCTCGAGAATCTGCGCGCGCTTGAGGCGCTCGGCCTTCATCTGGCTGGCCATGGCCTCCACCAGGTCGGCGGGCGGGGTGATGTCCTTGATCTCGATGCGGGTGACCTTGATGCCCCAGGGCGCGGTGGCTTCGTCCACGGTGCGCAGCAGGCGCTCGTTGATCGAGTCGCGCTGGCTGAGCATGGCGTCCAGCTCCATGGAGCCGAGCACGGTGCGGATGTTGGTCATCACCAGGTTGCGGATGGCGTGCTCCAGGTCGTTGACCTCGTAGGCCGCCTGGGCGGTGTTGATCACCTGGAAGAAGCACACGGCGTCGATGGTGACGATGGCGTTGTCAGCGCTGATGGCTTCCTGCGGCGGAATGTCCAGCACGCTTTCCATGACGTTGATCTTGCGGCCGATGCGGTCCATCACCGGCACTATGATATTCAGCCCCGGCCTGAGGGTGTTGGTGTAGCGGCCGAAGCGCTCTACCGTCCACTCGAAGCCTTGCGGCACGACCTTGAATCCCATGAAGACGATCGCGACCGCCAGGGCGACGAAGAGGATGACGACACTGCCGATTTCCATGGGAATTGCTCCGTTTGCTGGCTGTGGTTCTTATGTGTAGGCAGTTATAGCCCAGGGTTGGCCGGGGCCCCTCGCCCCAGCCGCCTAGCATTTCATTTCTGTTCGCTTTGTGGCGTGACCCGCAGCACTTCTTCGATGGTCGTCAGGCCCGTGGCGACCTTCTGCGCACCGGACAGGCGCAGGCTGCGCATGCCTTCCTTGAAGGCCGCGCGGCGCAGGGCGATCAGGTCGGTGTCGGCGGTAATCAGCGGTTTGATGCCATCGGACAGCAGCATGATCTCGTAGACCCCCGCACGGCCACGGTAGCCGGTGTCGCGGCATTCCAGGCAGCCGACGGCGCGGTGCGCGCCGGTGGGCATCGGCGCGCTCCAGGGCTTGGTCAGGTTGCTCCAGTCGTCCTCGCGCAGCTCCAAGGGCGCCTTGCAGTGCGGGCAGAGGGTGCGCACCAGGCGCTGGGCCATGACCCCGAGCAGGGTGGCGCGCAACAGGTAGTAGGGCACGCCCAGCTCCAGCAGGCGGGTAATCGCGCTGGGGGCGTCATTGGTGTGCAGGGTGGAGAGCACCAGGTGGCCGGTAAGGGCAGCCTGGATGGCCATCTCGGCGGTCTCCAGGTCGCGGATCTCGCCGACCATGATGATGTCCGGGTCCTGCCGCATCAGCGCGCGCACGCCGCTGGCGAAGGTCAGGTCGATGTTGTGCTGCACCTGCATCTGGTTGAAGGCGCCCTCGATCATCTCGATGGGGTCTTCGATGGTGCAGACGTTCACCTCGCTGGTGGCCAGTTGCTTGAGCGTGGTGTAAAGCGTGGTGGTCTTGCCCGAGCCGGTGGGGCCGGTGACCAGGATGATGCCGTTGGGCTGGTTGGTCATGCTCTGCCAGCGGCGCAGGTCGTCCTGGGAGAAGCCGAGCTGGTCGAAGCTCTTCAGCAGCACCTCGGGGTCGAAGATCCGCATCACCATCTTCTCGCCGAAGGCCGTGGGCAGCGTGGAGAGACGCAGCTCCACCTCGCCGCCGTCCGGGGTCTTGGTCTTGACCCGGCCATCCTGCGGCTTGCGCTTCTCCGCCACATTCATCCGCCCGAGGCTCTTCAGGCGGCTGACCACGGCCATGGTGACCTGGGGCGGGAACTGGTAGACGGTGTGCAGCACGCCGTCGATGCGGAAGCGCACCGAGCCCTGCTCACGGCGTGGCTCGATGTGGATATCGCTGGCGCGCTGCTGGTAGGCGTACTGGAACAGCCAGTCGACGATATTGACGATATGCGCGTCGTTGGCGTCCGGCTCCTGTTCGCTGGAACCGAGCTTGAGCAGCTGCTCGAAGTTGCCGACGCCGCTGATCTTCTGGTCCACCGCGCTGGCGCCGCTGACGGACTTGGCCAGGCGGTAGAACTCCAGGGTGAACCTCTGAATGTCCACCGGGTTGGCCACCACGCGCTTGATCGGGCGCTTGAGCACGTGGGTCAGGTTGCTTTCCCAGCTCTGCACGAAGGGCTGGGCGCTGGCGATGGTCACCGCTTCGCTGTTCACGGCGACGGCGAGGATCTTGTGGCGCTGGGCGAAGGCGTAGGACATCAGCGGGGTGACGGCGGCGACGTCGATCTTCAGCGGGTCGATGCGCAAGTAGGGTTGCCCGGCATGCTCGGCCAGCCAGTGGCTGAGCGTTTCCAGGTCGAGTTTCTTGCCCGGGCGCTTTAGGTCATCCACCTGCTGGCTGGCGAGGAATTCCAGGGGGTGCTGCTGGTTGTTCACCGCACTGCGGCGGATGGCCAGGCAGTGCTCGGCCTGATCCTGGTCCAGACGGCCCTGGGCCACCAATTCACGCATCAGGTCATTGAGATCCAGCCAACGGTCCTGGGCGGGTGAGGCAAAGGCGGACATGCAAGCTCCTCGGTCACGCTGCTCTGTCTGGAAGAGTAGTCAAACGCTCTTCCGGTAGGACGGCAAGCATGCCCGAATCGCCGAGGCGCCGCTAAGCGCTGGATCAAGGAACGGGAGAGTGCTCCACCTCCACCGAGAACACGCCAACCTGCGAGCGCATCTTCCGCGCCACGACCTCCGCCCGGTGCGGCGTCAGCCCAGGCTGGCGCAGCTGCACCAGGAGGTTGTCGCCCAGACGGTTGACCTCCAGCCAGCGCGGCACCAGTTGCAGCTGAGCGAAGAAGCCGAGCAGGCGGCCGAGGACGTCCGCTTCCGCCTCGGCGAGGATGGCGAACTGCATTTCGCAGGCCTGGAGGCGGGCGGTGTGCGGGTGCCAATGGTCTTCCCGTAGGAGCGGTGTGGGCTGGAGGCTGAGCATGGATGATTCCTCGGTGGGGACGCCGCTAGTTTTCCAGCTCGCCGCAGGATTTTTCTGCCTGATTCGAGGGAAATGGAGGAATCTTTGGATAGACTTTCCTGGTAGTCAACGAAACCGGGAATTTTTATGTCCGTCACCCTGGATGCCTACGACAAACGCATACTCGAGCTGCTGCAAGAGGACGCCAGCCTGGCTACCGCCGAGATCGCCGAGCGGGTGGGGCTGTCGCAGTCGCCCTGCTGGCGGCGCATCCAGCGTCTCAAGGAGGAGGGGGTGATCCGCCGCCAGGTGACCCTGCTGGACCGGCGCAAGATCGGCCTCAACGCCCAGGTGTTCGCCCAGGTCAAGCTCAATGCCCACGGCCGTTCCAACCTCACCGAGTTCGCCGAGGCCATGCGCCAGTTCCCTGAAGTGCTGGAATGCCATGTGCTGATGGGCGCGGTGGACTTCATGCTGCGTATCGTCACCAAGGACATCGAGGCCTACGAGCGCTTCTTCTTCGAGAAGCTGTCGCTGGTGCCGGGGATACAGGAAGTGAACTCCATCGTGGCGCTGTCGGAGATCAAGTCCACCACCAGCCTGCACATCGAGTAGGTTGCGGCTGAGCGACGCGAAGCCCAACGATCGGAGCCCCAGGAACTCCCTGCCGGTCAATGTTGGGCTTCGCAGGCTCAGACCTGCGCGGCCCGCACCAACCTACGGGGATTGGTCGCTGGGGATAGCTACCGACTCCTTAGCCAGCTTCCCCGCCTGGTGCGGCGAGGTCAGCCCCATGGACAGGTAGATGCCAGTCAGCCCATCTACGCCCATGTCGGCCGGGCGCACCCAGTCCACCGGGACGTAGATCAGCCCGCCACCCACCGGGATGGGTGCGCTGGGCACGAGCACGGCGCAGTACTGGCGGCCTTCGAGTTCGAAGCTTTCCGGGCTGGGCCGCAGTGCCAGCACGGCGGCGCCGTCGCCGCCGAAGAAGCACCAGACCGGGCTCATGGCGGTGATGTCGGCGTTCTTGCTGCGGTCCAACAGGCCGACGAAGCGGTCCGCCAGGCTGTAGAGGCTGCCGATCAGCGGCGCGCGGCGCAGGGTCATGTCCAGCAGCCAGGCCAGCGGCCGGCGCAGGCCGAGCTGCACCGCCAGGCCAAGGGGATAAAGGCTGCCCAGCAGCACCAGGGTGCCGACAAAGTAGGCCAGGACGGGGTTGCTGGCGAAATGTTGGCCGAGGGCGCCGAGTAGCTGGCCGATCACCGTGGAGGGGCCCACCAGCTTGTTCAGCAGGCTGACCAGCCAGGCCAGCAGCGCCAGGGTCAGGACCAACGGCAGCAGGGCCAGCAGGCCGGTCAGCCAGGTGGTGACCACGGAGCGGAAGCTTTGCCGAAGCATGGTGGTGGGGCTCCTCGAATCTAGCGCCTTACCGGGTCAGCGCCTTCCAGCTACGCAGGCTGATCAGGGTCTGCGCCTGTTCGCTGCGGGCGGCCAGCACTTCGCCGTCCAGCGGCAGAGCGGCCAGTTCGGCGAACTTGGCCAGCTCGCCGTAGCCGCGGTCGATTTCCGCCACGTCGAGCACCTGGCGCGCGAGGCGCAGCCACACCAGCAGGCGCTCGATGCGCGGCAGCTGTTCGGCCAGGTCCTCGGGCTGGCGCTTGTAGCGCTCCAGCTTCAGCGCCTCGGCTTCTTCGCCGAGCATGCGCGGCAGCCAGTTGCCGAGCGGCGCCTTGCCCTGGCGGTTGCCGCGGTCGTTGCGCTCGACGGTCCAGGCGCGGGCCAGCAGCCAGCGCGAGGCGTTGAGCGAGAACAGGCCCCAGCGGGTGCCCTGTAGCTCTTCGGTGAATTGCTTTGGCGCGGCATGGCGTACGGCTTCATCCTGCTCGCCGGCCTGCAGCCGCAGGCGCCAGTCCTTCAGTAGGGCGTCCAGTGCTTCACGCAGGTCGTGGCTGCTGGCGCGCGGTGCGGCCTGGCCAAGGCTGCCGATCAGGGCGCGCAGGTCGATGAGTTGCTGCACCCAGTCCACCAGCAGTTTCCAATGGCCATTGAAGCGGTACTGCTCGGCCAGACGCTGGCTGCTGCCCAGCAGGTGCCAGGCGAGGGCGGCGAAGGCGTCGTCCAGCGGCAGCTCCGCTGTCAGCTCCGGGGCCGGCAGGCTGAGGTGGTAGCTGTTGGCATCATGCAGGCGGTAGCCGCGCTCGGCCTTGCTGATGTCGCAGGGCATCAGCGGCAGGTCGGCGGCCAGCTCCGCAGCCAGCTCCAGCAGGGCTTCCGGCTCGCCCTGGCGCAGTTCCAGCTCCAGCTCGCAGATTTCTTCTTCCTGCTTGCCGGCGATCACCTTGCCCAGGTCCAGGGCGGCCTCGATTACCACCTTGGCCTTGCCGCGGCCCCAGGCGATCTCGGCCCGGTCGCGGGCGAAGTCGGTGGTGAAGATCGGCTTGAGCTGCTTCTTGTCGAGCTCGGCCAGGCTGGCAGGCCAGCAGTCGTCGGTAAGTTTCTTCGGGTCCAGCTTGGCCTTGTCCAGGTACCAGTCCCACTCGTTGCGCTCGGACAGGCCGGCCACGCTCTGACCACGGGTCTTGAGGGTCTGGATGAACTGCTCGCCATCGCGGCGCAGGCGCAGGGCCACGCGGGCCTGGGCGAGGTCGCGCGCGGGAGTGTCGAAGTACTGGTTGAAGAGCTCGCGGCGTTCCCAGCCGGATTTGTTGCGCTTCTTCAGCAGCGGATGGTCGCGCAGGGCTTCCAGGGTTTCGCGGCTGGCGCGAAGCTTGATTTCGGTCTCTTTGTTCATGGCCGGCGTCTTTCAGGCGCAGCCAGGGGGTGGCTGCCAAGGCCGTGAAGTCTACAGGACAGGTCCCGGCCTTGCCGCAGCGGTTTCGCCTGGCGCGGCCTTGGGCCTATGATGATCCCTCGTCCGTGGAGGCCCCCGATGTCCGTTCCAGACCTGAAATCGCAGTTCGCCGCGCTGATCGCCACGCCCTCGGTGAGCTGCACCCAGCCCAACTGGGACCAGTCGAACCAGGCGGTGATCGAACTGCTGGCCGCCTGGCTCGGCGACCTCGGCTTCCGCTGCGAGATCCAGCAGGTGGCGCCGGGCAAGGCCAATCTGCTGGCCACCTATGGCACCGGCCCCGGCGGCCTGGTGCTGGCCGGGCACAGCGATACGGTGCCCTTCGATGGCGCCCTGTGGAAAACCGACCCGCTGAAACTCAGCGAGGCGGATGGCCGCTGGTACGGCCTGGGCAGCTGCGACATGAAGGGCTTCTTCCCGCTGGCCATCGAGGCCGTGCGCGGTTTGCTGGACCAACCGTTCCGCCAGCCGCTGATGATCCTCGCCACCTGCGACGAGGAAAGCTCCATGGCCGGCGCCCGTGCCCTGGCCGAGGCCGGTCGGCCGCTGGGCCGCGCGGCGGTGATCGGCGAGCCCACGGGGCTCAAGCCCATCCGCCTGCACAAGGGCGTGATGATGGAACGCATCGACATCCTCGGGCAGAGCGGCCACTCCTCCGACCCCAGCCTTGGCCGCAGCGCCCTGGAAGCCATGCATGCGGTGATGAGCGACCTGATCGCACTGCGTGGCGAGTGGCAGCAAGAGTTCCGCAACCCGCAGTTCAGCGTGCCGCAGCCCACCCTCAACCTTGGTTGCATCCACGGCGGCGACAATCCCAACCGCATCTGCGGCCAGTGCAGCCTGGAGTTCGACCTGCGGCCGCTGCCGGGGATGAACCCCGAGACGTTGCGCGCGGTGATCCGCCAGCGCCTGCGGCCGGTGGCCGAGCACTTCCAGGTGAAGATCGACTTCAAGCCGCTGTTCCCGGCGGTGCCGCCCTTCGAGCAGTCGCCGGAAAGTGATCTGGTGCGCCTGGCCGAACGTCTTACTGGCCATACCGCGCAGGCGGTGGCCTTCGGCACCGAAGCGCCTTATCTTCAGCAGCTCGGTTGCGAGACCCTGGTGCTTGGTCCTGGCGATATCGCCTGCGCCCACCAGCCGGACGAGCACCTCGAGTTGTCACGGATCGAGCCTACCGTTGCGCTATTGCGCCAGCTCATCCAGCATTACTGCCTGCAATCCGCCACCACGTCCTGACCGGGAGGGTTTCCGTTGATGCTCATGCGACGACGATAAAGCGCCGACTTTTTTAGCTCCTCAGCTGGAGCCGCATTCGTCTATTCGCCACTTCTTCAGGCTCACGGAACCATGCCCGATTACGTCAACTGGCTGCGCCACGCTTCCCCCTACATCAACTCCCACCGGGACTGCACCTTCGTGGTCATGCTGCCCGGCGAGGGCGTTGCCCACCCGAATTTCGGCAATATCGTCCACGACCTGGTGCTGTTGCACAGCCTGGGCGTGCGTCTGGTGCTGGTGCACGGTTCGCGCCCGCAGATCGAGGCGCGCCTGGCCGCCCGCGGCCTGACTCCGCATTTCCACCGCGACCTGCGGATCACCGATGGCCCGACCCTGGAGTGCGTGATCGACGCCGTCGGCCAGCTGCGCATCGCCCTCGAGGCGCGCCTGTCCATGGACATCGCCGCCTCGCCCATGCAGGGCTCGCGACTGCGGGTGAGCACCGGCAATTTCGTCACCGCGCGGCCCATCGGTGTGGTCGACGGCATCGACTACCACCACACCGGCGAAGTGCGCCGGGTTGACCGCAAGGGCATTGGCCGGCTGCTGGACGAGCGCACCATCGTGCTGCTCTCGCCGCTGGGCTACTCGCCCACCGGGGAAATCTTCAACCTCGCCTGTGAAGATGTGGCCACCCGCGTCGCGATCGACCTGGGAGCGGACAAGCTGGTCCTGTTCGGCGCCGAGCGCGGCCTGATCGACGAATCCGGCAAGCTGGTGCGCGAACTGCGTCCTCAGCAGGTGCCACCGCACCTGACGCGGCTGGGCAACAACTACCAGGCGGAGCTGCTGGACGCCGCCGCCCAGGCCTGCCGCGCCGGGGTCAAGCGCAGCCACATGGTCAGCTATGCCGACGACGGCTCCCTGCTCACCGAGCTGTTCACCCGCGACGGTGGGGGCACGCTGGTGGACCAGGAGCAGTTCGAGTCCCTGCGCGAAGCCACCATCGACGACGTCGGCGGTCTGATCGACCTGATCACCCCGCTGGAGGACCAGGGCATCCTGGTGCGCCGTTCGCGGGAGGTGCTGGAGCGGGAAATCGGCCAGTTCACCATTGTCGAGCGCGATGGGCTGATCATCGCCTGCGCGGCGCTCTATCCCATCGCCGACTCCGAAGCCGGCGAGCTGGCCTGCCTGGCGGTGAACCCGGAATATCGCCACGGCGGCCGCGGCGACGAGCTGCTGGAACGTATCGAGGAGCGTGCCCGGGCCCAGGGCCTGAAGACGCTCTTCGTTCTCACTACCCGTACCGCCCACTGGTTTCGCGAGCGCGGCTTCCAGCCCAGCGGCGTCGAGCGCCTGCCGGCGGCGCGGGCCTCGCTGTACAACTTCCAGCGCAATTCGCAGATCTTCGAGAAAACACTCTGATCTTCGCCCGAGCGCGACGCGCTCATATGGCGAGGTCTGCTCTCCTGTGGGGGCGAATAAATTCGCCCCCACAGGATCCGTGCAGGGCGATTCGCTGATCAGTTGCTGATCAACCCGAGGATGCTCGCCTGGTAGGCGGCGACGAAGGTGTCGAAGTCAACTTCCGGTTCGGCTTCCAGCCGCGCCTGTTCCGCCAGGGATTCCCGGGCCAAGGCTTCGAAACGGGCCTGTTGGTCCGCGTCGAGGGGCTGGCTGCGGAAGTACTCGGCGTGACGGCGGCTCTGGCGCAGGGCGAACTGGCTGAAGCTTTCGCCGCGCTGGCGCAGTTCGGCCAGCACCTGTGCCGAGGGAGTCAGCTCCGGATCGGCGACCTTGGCGCGCTGGGCGGCCAGGGCGACGGCATGTTCCTGACCGCCATGGGCGGCATCCAGCAGCTCGGCGGTGCGGGCGATACGGTCGAGCAGCTCGGTGGCCCATTCGGTCAGGTCGACGGCGTGGCCGTGGCGCTGCAGTTGCAGACCCGGACGGCGGCCTTCCTTGACCACTCGTTGGAAGTTGTCGGTGGCGCCGCGGCATTCCTCGCCCGCCATCGGCGGGCTGTCCTGCAGGGCGCAGAACAGCAGGAAGGCGTCGAGGAAGCGCGCCTCCTGCAGGTCGATGCCCAGCGGCAGGAAGGGGTTGATATCCAGGCAGCGTACCTCGACGTACTGCACGCCACGGGCCATCAGTGCCTGGATGGGGCGCTCGCCGGTGTAGGTGATGCGCTTGGGCCTGATGCTCGAGTAGTACTCGTTCTCGATCTGGATCACGTTGGTGTTCAGCTGCACCCACTCGCCGTTCTGCTTGGTGCCGATCTCGGCGTAGGGCGGGTAGGGCGTGGACACCGCCTGGCGCAGGCTCGACAGGTAGCTGTCGAGGCTGTTGTAGCAGGGTGTGAGGCCGGACTGGGCGTTGTTCTGGTAGCCCAGGTCGCTCATCCGCAGGCTGGTGGCGTAAGGCAGGTAGAGGGTGTCGGCGTCGAGGCTGTCGAGGTCATGCGGACGGCCGCGCAGGAAGCTCTTGTCCAGGGCTGGCGCGGCGCCGAACAGGTACATCAGCAGCCAGCTGTAGCGGCGGAAGTTGCGGATCATCGCGATGTAGCGCGCCGACTGGTAGTCGCGCTCGCTCTGCGGATCGCCCTCGGCCTGCTTGAGCAGCGGCCAGAGGGCCTCGGGCAGGGAGTAGTTGTAGTGGATGCCGGCGATGCACTGCATGGTCTTGCCATAGCGCACGGCCAGGCCGCGGCGGTAGACATACTTCAGGCGGCCGATGGGCGAACTGCCATAGCGGGCGATGGGGATCTCTTCCTCACCCGGCAGGCGGCAGGGCATGGAGGCGCTCCAGAGCAGTTCGTCGCCGAGCTTGTCGACGGTGAAACGATGGACTTTCTCCAGGTCCGCCAGGGTCGCCGCCGGGTCGGGCTCGGCAGGAGTGATGAACTCCAGCAGGGATTCCGAATAGTCGGTGGTGATCTGCGCATGGGTCAGGGCCGAGCCCAGGGCGGTGGAGTGCGGCGTCAGCGCCAGTTGGCCATTGCCTTCGACCCGCAGGCATTCACGCTCGATGCCGTGCAGGCAACGTGTGAGCAGGGGCAGGTTGGCGCGCTCGCCGAGCAAGGCCAGGCGGCGGGAAAGAAGATCGCTCAATTTGGAATCCTTCACGCGTCGGTCGCCCCAATATGGGGGTGGACCAAGCTGTCTACAAGAGGCGGACTTCGCCGCCGGCCGAAATACTTTTCCCGCCGGCGGCTCGCGTTGTCGCTTCGTCCAGAATAGAGCTTTGTCGCCACCCCGCGGTTACAGCTGAGCGAAGGTGCCTTGTCCCCGGGCGACCAACTTGTCGCCTTGCAGTACATCGGCTTCCACCACCAGGGTGCGCTTGCCGGCGTGCAGCACCCGTGCCTTGCAGATCACCTCGCCCTCGGCCACCGGGCGAATGTAGTTGATCTTGCATTCCAGGGTGGCGCTGCGCCGGTCGAAGCCATGGGAGCTGGAACAGGCCAGCCCCATGGTGATGTCCAGCAAGGAGAAGATGGCGCCGCCGTGCATCACCTGGGCGCGGTTGCGCAGGTGCTCGTCCATGGGCAGGCGCGCCTCGGCGACGCCGTCCCCAAGGCTCAGCGGTTCGATGCCCAGTAGCTTGCTGTAAGCGCTGGCGGCGTGCAGGTCGGCGAGGTCCATGGTCACTTCTTCTTGATCTGCTTGGCGTTGGCGAACAGCGAAGCCATGGCGCCGTTGCTCGGCGGCGGTGCGCTGTGGCGCGGTGCGCCCTGTTGCTGGCGCGGCTGGCCGCCCTGGCGGGAACTGCCGCCGCGCGGACCTTCAACTTTCTCGCCGGGGGTGTCGCCCATGCGCATGGACAGGCCCACGCGATTACGCGGGATGTCCACTTCCATGACCTTCACGCGGACGATGTCGCCGGCCTTGACCACTTCGTACGGGTCCTTGACGAACTTCTCCGACAGCGCGGAGATGTGCACCAGGCCGTCCTGGTGGACGCCGATGTCGACGAAGGCCCCGAAGTTGGTGACGTTGGTCACCACGCCTTCCAGCACCATGCCGGGCTTGAGGTCCTTGAGGCTTTCCACACCTTCCTGGAACTCGGCGGTCTTGAACTCGGGTCGCGGGTCGCGGCCGGGTTTGTCCAGCTCCTTGATGATGTCGGTGACGGTTGGCAGGCCGAAGGTCTCGTCGGTGAACTTGGCCGGGTCGAGGCGCTTGAGGAAGGCGGAGTCGCCGATCAGCGAGCGGATATCGCGGGAGGTGGTCTCGGCGATGCGCTGCACCAGCGGGTAGGTTTCCGGGTGCACCGCGGAGGCGTCCAGCGGGTTGTCGCCGCTCATCACGCGGAGGAAGCCGGCGGCCTGCTCGAAGGTCTTCTCGCCCAGGCGGCTGACCTTCTTCAGCTCGTTGCGGGTCTTGAAGGCGCCATTGGCATCACGATAGCTGACGATGTTCTGCGCCAGGGTCGCGTTGAGCCCGGAGATGCGTGCCAGCAGGGCGGCGGAAGCGGTATTGACGTCCACGCCCACGGCGTTCACGCAGTCTTCCACTACCGCATCCAGGCTGCGTGCCAGCTGCAGCTGGGAGACGTCGTGCTGGTACTGGCCGACGCCGATGGATTTCGGGTCGATCTTCACCAGCTCGGCCAGCGGGTCCTGCAGGCGGCGGGCGATGGACACCGCACCACGCAGGGATACGTCCAGCTCGGGGAATTCCTTGGCCGCCAGCTCGGAGGCGGAGTACACCGAGGCGCCGGCCTCGCTGACCATGATCTTGGTGAGCTTGAGGGCGGGGAACTTCTTGATCAGCTCCACCACCACCTTGTCGGTCTCGCGGCTGGCGGTGCCGTTGCCGAAGGCCACCAGCTCGACGCCATGCTTGGCGCAGAGTTTGCCGAGGATGGCCAGGGTCTCGTCCCACTTGTTGTGCGGCACGTGGGGGTAGACGGTGGCGGTTTCCAGCAGCTTGCCGGTGGCGTCGACCACGGCCACCTTGCAGCCGGTGCGCAGGCCCGGGTCCAGGCCCAGGGTGGCGCGCGGGCCGGCCGGGGCGGCCAGCAGCAGGTCATGCAGGTTGCGGGCGAAGACGTTGATGGCCTCGCCTTCGGCAGCCTCGCGCAGCTCGCCGAGCAGGTCGGTTTCCAGGTGGGTGTAGAGCTTGACCTTCCAGGTCCAGCGCACCACCTCGGCCAGCCACTTGTCGGCGGCACGGCCCTGGTTGGCAACGCCGAAGCGCTCGCCGATCATCAGTTCGCAGGGGTGCATGGTGCCGGGCTGTTCCTCGCCCACCTTGAGGGCGATGCTCAGCACGCCTTCGTTGCGCCCGCGGAAGATCGCCAGGGCACGGTGCGAAGGCATGCCCTTGAGGTTCTCGTCATGCTCGAAGTAGTCGCTGAACTTGGCGCCTTCCTGCTCCTTGCCGGCCACCAGGCGAGCGCTGAGGGTAGCGTTGTCCTTGAGGAAGCCGCGCAGGCTGGAGAGCAGGGTGGCGTCTTCGGCGAAGCGCTCCATGAGGATGTACTTGGCGCCTTCCAGCACCGCCTTGACGTCGGCGAAGCCCTTCTCGGCGTCGATGAAACGCTCGGCTTCCACCTCGGGCGACAGGCTCGGGTCATTGAACAGCGCATCGGCCAGTTCGCCGAGGCCGGCTTCCAGGGCGATCTGGCCCTTGGTGCGGCGTTTCTGCTTGTAGGGCAGGTAGAGGTCTTCGAGGCGGGTCTTGGTGTCGGCCAGCTTGATTTCGCGGGCCAGTTCCGGGGTCAGCTTGCCCTGTTCCTCGATGCTGGCAAGGATCGCGGAACGGCGGTCCTCCATTTCGCGCAGGTAGCGCAGGCGCTCTTCCAGATTGCGCAGCTGGGTGTCGTCGAGGCTGCCGGTGACTTCCTTGCGGTAGCGGGCGATGAAAGGCACGGTGGAGCCTTCGTCCAGCAGTGCCACGGCGGCGGCGACCTGTTGCGGGCGCACGCCCAGCTCTTCAGCGATGCGGTTGTTGATGCTATCCATTGAAAAACACCTGCATGGGCGGCAGCCGGGGGCCGGGCCACGGGGCCTACCGCGGAAAAACAGAACGGCGAGCCAGGGCTCGCCGGTGATGAAAGGCGCCGCATTATAAACACCGAGTTCCGCAGGGTAGGGAACCGTTCGGGGAAAAATCTGCTAACAATGGGCAAGCCGCCACGCGCCGACAGCAGGTGATAATGCGCGGCTTGCAAACAGGAGAAATCATGAGCAGCAACTCGACCGCTGAAGGCGAAAAGATCCTCATTGTCGACGACGATGCCCGTCTGCGGCGCCTTCTGGAGCGCTTCTTCGACGAGCAGGGCTTCCGCGTGCGCGCGGTGGAAAACGTCGAGCAGATGGACCGCCTGCTGGCTCGCGAGCTCTTCAACCTGGTGGTGCTGGACCTGATGCTGCCGGGTGAAGACGGCTTGTCCGCCTGCCGCCGCCTGCGCGCGTCCAACAACCAGGTGCCGATCATCATGCTCACCGCCAAGGGCGACGAGTCGAGCCGCATCCAGGGGCTTGAACTGGGCGCCGACGACTACCTGGCCAAGCCGTTCAATCCCCGCGAGCTGCTGGCGCGGATCAAGGCGGTCCTGCGCCGCCAGGCGCCCCAGGTGCCGGGTGCACCGGCCAGCGAGGACGAGAGCGTCAGCTTCGGCGAGTACGAGCTGTCCTTGGCCACCCGCGAGCTGAAACGCGGCGACGAGGTGCAGATGCTCACCACGGGCGAGTTCGCCGTGCTCAAGGCCCTGGTCCAGCACGCCCGCGAACCCTTGACCCGCGACAAACTGATGAACCTGGCCCGGGGCCGCGAATGGGATGCCCTGGAGCGCTCCATCGACGTGCAGATATCCCGCCTGCGCCGGCTGATCGAGCCGGACCCTTCCAAGCCGCGCTATATCCAGACCGTCTGGGGCGTCGGCTACGTGTTCGTACCCGATGGCAACAAGTGATCGTGCGGCGGGCGTACCCGCCGCCGGGCAACCCAGGGTGGTCATGAGAACGCCCTACTGGTTCCCGCAGAGCTTCTTCTCGCGCACCCTCTGGCTGGTGCTCATCGTCGTGCTGTTCTCCAAGGCGCTGACCCTGGTCTACCTGATGATGAACGAGGACGTGCTGGTGGATCGCCAGTACAGCCACGGTGCCGCGCTGACCCTGCGCGCCTACTGGGCCGCAAGCGAAGAAGAACGCCACGATCTGGCCAAGGCCGCCGGCCTCAAGCGGGTGACCCGTGACGCCGTGCCGGCCAGCGAGCAGCATTGGCCCTACAGCGAGATATTCCAGCGCCAGATGCAGGCCGAACTCGGCCCGGGCACCGAAGTGCGCCTGCGCGCCCAGAGCCCGCCGGCGCTCTGGGTCCACGCCCCGGAGCTGGGCCCGGACTGGGTACGCATCCCGCTTTATCCACACCCCCTGCGCGGCCAGCGAATCTGGAGCGTGCTCGGCTGGTTCCTCGGCATCGGCCTGCTCTCCACCGCCGCGGCCTGGATCTTCGTGCGCCAGCTCAACGCACCGCTCAAGCGCCTGGTCTTCGCCGCCCGCCAGGTCGGCCAGGGGCGCAGCGTGCGCCTGCCGGTGAGCGACACGCCGAGCGAAATGGCCGAGGTGTATCGCGCCTTCAACCAGATGGCCGAAGACGTCGAGCGCGGCGCCCGCGAGCGCGAGCTGATGCTGGCCGGCGTTTCCCACGACCTGCGTACGCCGCTGACGCGCCTGCGTCTGTCACTGGAGCTGATGAGCAACGACTCCGAGCTGACCGAGGACATGGTCCGCGACATCGAGGACATGGACGCCATCCTCGACCAGTTCCTCGCCTTCATCCGCGACGGCCGTGACGAGCGGGTGGAAGAGCTGGGCCTGGGCGAACTGGTGGAAGAAGTGGTGGCACCCTACAACCAGCAGGAGGAGCAGGTGCGCCTCTGCCTCGAACCGCTGCCGCATTTCCCGCTGCGGCGTGTGTCGATCAAGCGGCTGCTGGTGAACCTGATCGAGAACGCGCTGCGATATGGCGGTAACGGCGTCGAAGTGGCGGCCTTCCTCGCCGGCGACAACGCGGCGCCCTACGTGGTGCTCAGCGTCCTCGATCGCGGCGTCGGCATCGACCCCGCGGAACTGCAGGACATCTTCAACCCCTTCATCCGCGGTGACCTCGCTCGCGGCGGCAAGGGCACCGGCCTGGGTCTGGCGATCGTCAAGCGCATCGCCGCCCAGCACGGCGGCAGCGTCGAACTGCGCAACCGCTCCGGCGGTGGCCTGGAGGCGCGGGTCTGCCTGCCGCTGGGACTGCTGCTGCCGCGCGACGCTGTGTAGGTTCCTACGAAAACGGCCTGCGCTTCGGCCATGCGTCGTTAGAAATCGGCTCGGCCTGCTCATTAACAGTCGTTAACTCCGCGTCCTCGCCGATTCCTGCCTAGCATGGCCATTGCTCGGCGCGTTTTCGTACGGAACGGGATACCGCAAGGGGCCCGGTAGGGGCGCTTCCCTCCCTGAAATCCCTTCGGTCACTGATTCGTGCCTGCCATCGGCGGTGATGCCATGGCGCCATATTTCGGCGTACGCTGGTCCGGCGCTGGGCTATCCTCAGCTTGCGCACCGACATGAGGTCAGTATGCCAGCCGCTTCCTTCCGACTGCCCCAATGGACCTGGTGGTTGCCCTTGCCGCTGCTGCATCTGGCCACCTGGATCTCCCTGGCGACCCAGACCTCCAGCGGCCTGGCCGTCTGGTACCTGCCCTTTGCCCTCGGCCTGGTGTTCTGCCTCTGGTGGGGCGCTCGGGTGTTGCCCGCCATTTATTTCAACGCCCTGCTCAGCGTGTCCCTCTGGGATATGGACTGGCACTGGGCGGCGCTCTATGCGCTGCCAGAAACACTCAGCGTCGCGGCGGGCTGGTGGTTACTCAGGCGCGCCGGTTGCCATGCCGACCTGCGGGACTTCCGCGAGTTGCTGCGCTTCATGTTCTACGGCGTGCTGTTGCCGGTCAGCCTGCTGGTCTACGGCGAACAGGCGGCCCTGTTGCTGAGCGGCAATCCCGCCAAGGACAGCTGGGGCAATGCCGCCCTGCTGGTCTGGCCCGGCGCCAGCCTGACCACCCTGGCCGTCAGCCTGCCGCTGCTGACCTACCTGACACCGCTGTTCAGCCGCCGTGGCTGGGTGCCCGAGCCGGTGGAGGCGCTGCCGGAAACCCTGCACCGCCTGCCGCCCTGGCCGCTGCTGCTGGCCCTCGCGTTGCTGATTCCCTGGTTGCTGACCGTGGTGCCGCTGATCGTCACCCTGCCGCCCATCGGCCTGATGATGCTCGGCCTGGCGCTGGTCTGGGGCTTCCCGGGCGCCCTCTGCGGCGCCGGTCTCACCGCAGTGACCGTCCTTGCCATCCCGGCGCTGCGCCAACTGGGCGGCAGCACCTTGGCGGACCCGCAGTCGGGCATCGAGCTGTATTTCAGCGTGCTCCTGCTGACGATGTCCGCCCTGCTGGTGGGTCGCAGCCTCAGCGACCTGCGCCTGGCCCTCGGCCGCCGCGACGAGATGCAGAAGGAACTGGCCCTGACCAACCTGGCCCTGCAGGCCAGCCCCCTGGGGGTGACCATTGCCGACGCGCGCCAGCCGGACCAGCCGCTGATCTACTGCAACCCGGCCTTCGAGCAGATGAGCGGCTATGCGCGCGAGGAGGCCCTCGGCAACAACTGGCGCTTCCTGCTGCACCACGACCGCAACCAGTCCGAGCTGCCGCGCCTGCAGGACGCCCTGCAACGCGGCGAGCAATGTCACCTGGTGCTGCGCAACTATCGCAAGGACGGCAGCCTGTTCTGGAACGAGATCACCGTGGCGCCCATGCGCGACGGCCAGGGCATCAGCCACTTCGTCGCCCTGCAGCACGACGTCAGCAGTCGCGAGATGCTGGCCGAGGAGCTGGATACGCGCCGCGAGGAACTGCTGCGCCAGACCCACCTGCTGAACCAGACCGAGGCCATCGCCGACATCGGCAGCTGGGTACTGGAAATCAGCTCCCTGAAGATGGCCTGGAGCGAGGGTAGCTTCCGTATCTATGAACTGGACCCCGGCGTCGGCGCTCCCAGCCTGGGGCAGATGCTGAGTTTCTTCGATCCCGCCAGCCGCGCCCTGCTGGAAGACACCCTGGAACACTGCCTGCGCAGTGCCGAGCCCTTCGACGTCGAGTTGCGCATGCAGGGCGCCCGGGGCACTTCGCGCTGGCTGCGGCTCAAGGGCCTCGCCGAGCACGACGGCGACCAGGTGATCCGCATCTATGGCGCCATGCTCGACCTGACCAGCCAGAAGCGCGCCGAACGCCTGCAGCACGAACGCGACAAGCACCTGCACCTGTTCTTCGAAGCCCCGCTGATGGGCATGGCCCTGTGCACCCCGGACCAGCGTTGGGAAGAGGTCAACTACAAGCTCTGCAGCATCCTCGGCCGCTCCCGCGACCAATTGCGCGGCGTCGACTGGATGAGCATGACCCTGGTCGAGGACCGCACTGCCGAAGAGGCCCTGCTGGAAGAGGTGCGCAGCGGCAAGCGCGACGGTTACGAGCTGGACAAACGCTTCATGAAAGGCTCCGGCGGCACTGTGCATGCGCGGGTCAACGTGCGCGGCGTACGCGATCTGGATGGCCAGCTCTACGCCCTGTTGGCGCTGGTGGAAGACATCAGCGCCCGGCATGAGGCCGAAGCGCGTTACCGCACCCTGGTGGAGCACGCGCCCGAGGCGATCCTGGTGTTCGATCCGCAGCACGGCATAGTCGAGGCCAACGAGAACGCCGCGCGCCTGTTCGGCCTGTCCCGCGAGCAGCTCAACGGTCATATGCCCACCACCTTCAGCCCGCCGTTGCAGGCCGACGGCCGGTCGTCGCGGGAGGTGGGCAATGCCCACACCCGCGCGGCGCTCAAGGGCGACACGCCCACCTTCGACTGGCTGATGCGCGATGTGAACGGCCGGGTCCGCCCCTGTGAGGTGCGCCTGGTGCGCCTGCCCGGCGAAGGCCGGCCGCTGATCCGCCTGAGCATCACCGATATCTCCGAGCGCCAGCGCTACCAGCGCGAAATCGAACGCCTGGCCTACAGCGACGAGCTCACCGGGCTGCCCAACCGACGGCTGCTGCTCGATCGCCTGCAGCACGCCATGGCCCGCGAGTTGCGCGAAGCACGCTGCGGCGCATTGCTGTTCATCGACCTGGACCACTTCAAGACAGTCAACGACAGCCTCGGCCACCCGGTGGGCGACGCCCTGCTGCGGGAAGTCACCGCGCGCCTGGCCGGCTGCCTGCGCAACGAGGACACCCTGGCGCGCCTCGGCGGCGATGAGTTCGTGGTGTTGCTGGAGGCCCTGGCCGACACCCCGGAACAGGCCGGCAAGCTCGCCGCCGAGGTGGGCGACAAGCTGCTGCAGAGCCTGCACGGCAGCTACATCATCGGCGAGCATGAACTGGTGGTCAGCGCCAGTATCGGCATCGCCCTGCACCCCTTCGCCGAGCAGGGCGCGGCGGATGTGCTCAAGCAGGCGGACACGGCGATGTACCGGGCCAAGCAGTCCGGGCGCAACGCGCTGCACTTTTTCGCCCCGGAAATGCAGGCGGCCATCGACCAGCGCCTGCAGTTGCAGAGCGAACTGCGCCAGGCCATCGACCGCAACCAGCTGAGCCTGGAATTCCAGCCGCAGCTGGCCCTGGCAGACGGCCGGGTGATAGGGGCCGAGGCGCTGATGCGCTGGCACCACCCCACCCGGGGCGAGATACCCCCGGCGCAGTTCATCCCGTTGGCGGAAGAGACCGGACTGATCCTCGAACTCTCGGACTGGATGCTGGAGCGCGCCTGCGGCTGCCTGGCCCGCTGGCAATCGGATTGGCCCTGGCTGGTGCTGGCGATCAACGTCAGCCCCCGCGAGCTGCGCAAGCCCGGTTTCGTCGAACGCATCAGCAACGCCCTGCAGCGCTATGGCGTACCGGCCGGACGCCTGGAGCTGGAAATCACCGAAGGCAGCCTGCTGGAGGAAGTGGAACAGTGCATTGCCGCCATGCAGGCACTCAAGACGCTGGGCGTGCGTTTCGCCATCGACGATTTCGGTACCGGCTATTCATCCCTCGCCTACCTCAAGCGCCTGCCCCTGGACCGCCTGAAGATCGACCGCAGCTTCGTCGACGGCCTGGCCAGGGACGCCAGTGATCTGGCGCTGGTGGAAACCATCCTGGCCATCGGCCGCAACCTCGGCCTGGAATGCATAGCCGAGGGCATCGAAAGCGAAGAGCAGTTGGCCATGCTGCGCCAGCGTGGTTGTGAGTTGGCCCAGGGCTACCACTTCAGTCGGCCGCTGGACGAGGCGGGCTTCCAGAGCTGGATTCGCGCGCGCGAAGGTTCGCAAGTGATGGAAAGGAGCCTGTAGGGGCGAATTCATTCGCCAAGGGCTGCGCAGCAGCCCCATTCCCTCTCAGGGCAGCCCTTCGGCCTGCTTGGCGAATGAATTCGCCCCCACAGAGGAGAGCCATCCGGCTCACCCCTTGCCTTTCGTCCGCGTCGAGTTCGGGCAGGCATTCTTCTCCAGGTACTGGATGATGATGCTGCCCAGGTCCTGGCCGGTGGTGGTCTCGATGCCTTCCAGGCCGGGCGAGGAGTTCACCTCCATCACGAGCGGGCCGTGGTGGGAGCGCAGAATGTCCACGCCCGCCACCGACAGGCCCATGACCTTGGCCGCGCGGATGGCGGTCATGCGCTCTTCCGGGGTGATCTTGATCAGGCTGGCCGAACCGCCCCGGTGCAGGTTGGAGCGGAACTCGCCGGGCTTGGCCTGGCGCTTCATCGCCGCGATCACCTTGTCGCCTACCACGAAGCAGCGGATGTCGGCGCCGCCGGCTTCGCGGATGTATTCCTGCACCATGATGTTCTGCTTCAGCCCCATGAAGGCCTCGATCACCGATTCCGCCGCCTTCTCCGTTTCGCAGAGCACCACGCCTATGCCCTGGGTGCCTTCCAGCACCTTGATCACCAGCGGCGCGCCATTGACCATGCGGATCAGGTCGGGGATGTCGTCCGGGGAGTGAGCGAAACCGGTTACCGGCAGGCCAATACCCTTGCGCGACAGCAGCTGCAGCGAGCGCAGCTTGTCCCGCGAGCGGCTGATGGCCACCGATTCGTTGAGCGGAAACACGCCCATCATCTCGAACTGGCGCAACACCGCGCAGCCATAGAAGGTGACCGAGGCGCCGATGCGCGGGATCACCGCGTCGAAGCCTTCCAGCGGCTGGCCGCGATAGTGGATCTGCGGCTTGTGGCTGGCGATGTTCATATAGGCGCGCAGGGTGTCTATCACCACCATCTCATGGCCGCGCTGATGGCCGGCCTCCACCAGGCGGCGAGTCGAATACAGGCGCGGATTGCGCGATAACACGGCGATTTTCATTGGGCACCCGGAACGGAAAGAGTCGGTTTTTCTTGTACGTAGGTGAGGGCCGGATTGACCACCAGCTGCGCCTGTACCAGGGCCTTGGAGCCCAGCAGTACGCGGTAGCGCATGGTCTTGCGGCAGGCCAGGGTGAACTCGATGGGCCAGACCCGATCGCCAAGCGCCACCTGGGTGCGGATGACATAGCGGGTCTGTGCCTGGCCGTTGGAACTCTTGATGGTCTTCACCGAGACCACCTGCGCCTCGCAACGGTGCCGCCGCTGCACCAGGGTGCCGAGGTGCGCGGTGAACCGGACCCAGCGCTCGCCGTGCTTCTGGAAGGGCACTATGTCGCTGGCGTGCAGGGTGGAGGTGCTGGCGCCGGTATCGATCTTCGCGCGCAGGCCGACCATGCCGAGTTCCGGCAGGGCGATCCACTCACGGAGGCCGATCACGGAGAGATGGTCGAAAGTCTTCACTGCAGGCTTTCCGGTAAAGTTGGCGCATTCTAGTGGGCCCATGTGACAACTGCACCTGGGCCCTGGCTGAGCTTAGACCGGGCTGGCGAATGAGGCAGGCCCGGGCGCGACGGAAATGAGTCATGAGAGAAAAAGACCGCAAAGACGATGACAAGGTGCGCCTCGACAAGTGGCTCTGGGCTGCGCGTTTCTACAAGACCCGCGCCCTGGCCAAGGAAGCGATCGAAGGTGGCAAGGTCCATCACCACGGCGAGCGCTGCAAGCCGTCCAAGGAGCCGCGGGTCGGCGACGAGTACGTGATCCGCGCCGGCTTCGACGAACGCACCGTCATCGTTCGCGCCCTCTCCGCAGTGCGTCGTGGCGCCCCCGAAGCCCAGGCGCTCTATGAAGAAACCGCCGAGAGCGTGGCCAGGCGCGAAGAGGCCGCCGCGATGCGCAAGGCTGGCGCCCTGGGGGTGCAGACCGAGGGGCGACCGACCAAGAAGCAGCGGCGGCAGATCTTTCGCCTGCCGGATCAGTAGGCCAGGAAGCCACGCCCGGCGGACGCTGGACGGGCCAATGCCGAGCAGGCGGCACGCGGCCCCCCTCAGCTGTTACTCCAGCAGCGCGCCGAGGGATTTGCCGAGCAGGCTCGGATGGGGGATCAGCTCCAGGGTCTCGCAGGCCGCTTGGCCAGCTGCTTCATGACGCACTGGCCAGCGGAACGATCCTGGGCAGGCCGATACCCTGGTAGTGCAGGCCGGCCGCGGTCACCTGGTCAGGGTTGTAGAGGTTGCGTCCATCGATGACGAGGCGGTCGCGCAGCTTGCTGGCCAGGAACTCGAAGTCCACCACGCGGAAGGCCTTCCACTCGGTGCAGATCACCAGGGCGTCGGCGTCTTGTACGGTGTCGTCGCGGGTGGCGCAGAGCACCAGGTCGTCGCGGTAGCCGTAGAGGCGCCGGCAGTCGGACATGGCTTCCGGGTCGAAGGCGCGCACCGTGGCGCCCTCGTGCCACAGCGCTTCCAACAGGTAGCGTATCGGTGCTTCGCGCATGTCGTCGGTGTCGGGCTTGAAGGCCAGGCCCCACACGGCTATCGACTTGCCCTTGAGGCCCTCGGGGTAGTGGTTCTGCAGCTTGCGGAACAGCACCTGGCGCTGTTCCTCGTTGACCTCGTGCACGGTTCTCAGCAGGCGCAGCTGGAAACCGTTCATGTGACAGGTGTGCAGCAGGGAGCGCAGGTCCTTGGGAGAGCAGGAGCCGCCGAAACCGCAACCGGGGTGGATATAGTGGAAACCGATGTGCGGGTCGGAACCGATGCCCTTGCGCACCGACTCGATGTCGGCGCCGACCTGTTCGGCCAGGTTGGCCAGTTCGTTCATCAGGCTGATGCGGGTCACGAGCATGGCGTTGGCCGCGTACTTGGTCAGCTCCGCGCTGCGGTTGTCCATGAAGATCAGCTTGTCGTGGTTGCGGCAGAAGGGTGCGTAGAGCTCGGCGAGCTGACTGCGGGCCACTTCGTCCTCGCTGCCGACGATGATGCGGTCAGGGCGGGTACAGTCGTTGACGGCGTTGCCTTCCTTGAGGAATTCGGGGTTGGATACCACGCGTACCTTCAGGTGCTCCTTGCCCAGCTCAACCAGGGCTTCGCGCGCCGTCTCCAGTACTCGGGCGGCAGTGCCGACCGGTACGGTGGACTTGATCACCAGGGTACGATCGGCCTCCATGTGGCGCACGATCTCCCGCGCCACGCCGAGTACGCGGCGCAGGTCGGCGGAGCCGTCTTCATCCGCCGGCGCGCCCACCGCGATGAAGATCAGCTGCCCATGGATCACCGCATCACCGGACCGGGTGCTGAACGACAGCCGCCCTTCGCGCAGGTTGTTGTCGATCAAGGCGGACAGGCCCGGCTCCTGGATCGGTGGCACGGCCTTTCGCAGTTGCTGGATCTTCTTTTCGTCGATATCGACGCACAGGACCCGATGACCGACGTCGGCCAAGGCCGCGGCCTGGGCAAGACCGACGTAACCGGTCCCGAATACGCTGACATCCATGGAGCAAGCCTCAGGAAAGAGTGGACTGCACGGTTTCAGATATAGGTGACGTACGGAGGGCTGGTGGTGGGGAAATGGCCGCTGGCGGGTCGCAAAATGCGAAAGTGCCACTATTTCCTGGAAAGCAAAGTCCTTGGATTTCTACTGGTTAGGGCGCTTTTTTCAATCTGCTTATTCGACAGAAAATCGTCGATTGTGCGGACGTCTGGTCGAATCTGCCGAATAATTGGCGTCCCCCTTGGATGCCTCGGTCTTTGTCCTTAATATTCCGCCATCCCGGAGTCGCTTGGCTGACTCTGCCTTTCTTCCCGACAGCCCGGCGTCCGTCCGTGCTGTACCTCGCTACGGCCCGCCGATATGCACGAATACGACTTCACTCAACGCTTTCTCTTCGACGACACCGACGTGCGCGGTGAAATGGTCTCCCTGGGCGAGAGCTACGCCCATGTGCTGGCCAAGCACCCCTACCCGGAACCTGTCGCCCAACTGCTCGGCGAAATGCTCGCCGCAGCGTCCTTGCTGGTCGGCACCCTCAAGTTCGATGGGTTGCTCGTGCTCCAGGCACGCTCCTCGGGCGCGGTTCCGCTGTTGATGGTGGAATGCTCCAGCGAGCGCGAGCTGCGCGGCATCGCCCGTTACCACGCCAGCCAGGTCACCCCGGGGGCCGGCCTGCACGAGCTGATGCCCGAAGGCGCACTCACC
The DNA here is from genome assembly GCF_029871245.1 of Pseudomonas sp. BN102. Classification (GTDB taxonomy): domain Bacteria; phylum Pseudomonadota; class Gammaproteobacteria; order Pseudomonadales; family Pseudomonadaceae; genus Metapseudomonas. Next base: position 156,648 of record NZ_SSON01000070.1, read on the forward strand.
TTGACCGTCGATCCGAAGCAGGGCCAGCGCTACCAGGGCATAGTCGCCCTCGAAGGCGCCACCCTGGCCGAATGCCTCTCCGGCTACTTCGACAATTCCCAGCAGCTGCCCACCCGATTCTGGCTCAACGCCGACGGTCGCAACGCCCGGGGCATGCTGCTCCAGGCGCTGCCCGCCGACCGCCTGAAAGACCCTGAGGCGCGCGAGGCCAGCTGGCAGCATTTGACCACACTGGCCGACACCCTGACCGCCGAGGAGCTGCTCGGCCTGGACAACGAAACCATCCTTCACCGCCTCTACCACGAGGAAGCGGTGCGCCTGTTCGATCCGCAGGCCATCCATTTCCGCTGCAGCTGCTCACGCCAGCGTTCGGCCAATGCGCTGGTCAGCCTGGGTCAGCACGACGCCGAAGCCCTGCTGCAGGAAAGTGGCGGCACCGTGGTGATCGACTGCCAATTCTGCAACCAGCGCTACAGCTTCGACGCGGCGGATATCGCCCAGCTGTTCGCCGGTGGCGGCAGTGGCGCACCATCGGAAACGCGCCACTGAAATGAGGTAGTGTGCCTCGAGGGTCGCTGTATGACCGCGGTGCGATTATCGGTCATGAATATGCCAGTCTGACAGGAGGTTTCTACCCAAAGCGGGCTTTTCTGGCATAATCGCGCGCACTTTTTTCGCGGTAGCGGGTCCCAGTACCCACTACAAATCGTTTGGAGGACTCGGCCTTTCGCCGACGGGGAACCACATGACGCAAGCCAATAACGCCGTGTACACCGATATCAGCGCCGCGCAACTGGTCGAAGAGGCCATTCGCCGTGGCGAGGGTGAACTGGCCGCCAACGGTTCGTTGGTAGTGAAAACCGGCCACCGCACCGGTCGTTCTCCGGCAGATCGTTTCATCGTTCAAGAGCCGAGCACCGACGCCAAGATCGCCTGGGGCAACATCAACCGCCCCTTCCCGGTGGACAAGTTCGATGCACTGTGGGCCCGTGTCGAAGCTTATGTGACCGAACGCGAGCGTTTCGTCTCCCATGTGCACGTAGGCTCCGATCCCGAGCATTACCTGGCCGTCAAGATGACCACCGAGACCGCCTGGCACAACCTGTTCGGCCGTTGCCTGTTCATCAATGCGGAACAGTACAACCCGCAGTCCCGCCAGGAGTGGCAGATCATCAACGCGCCGAACTTCGTCTGCGAGCCGGAGCGTGACGGCACCAACTCCGACGGCTGCGTGATCCTCAACTTCGCCGCCAAGAAGGTGCTGATCGCCGGCATGCGCTACGCCGGTGAAATGAAGAAGGCCATGTTCTCCGTGCAGAACTTCCTGCTGCCGGAAAAAGACGTGCTGCCGATGCACTGCGCCGCCAACGTGGGCGAAGAGGGCGATACCACCCTGTTCTTCGGCCTGTCCGGCACCGGCAAGACCACCCTGTCCGCCGACCCGAGCCGCTACCTGATCGGCGACGACGAGCACGGCTGGGGCGTGGGCACCGTGTTCAACATCGAAGGCGGTTGCTATGCCAAGTGCATCGACCTGTCCGAGAAGAACGAGCCGGTGATCTGGAAAGCCATCCAGTTCGGCGCCGTGCTGGAAAACGTGGTGCTGGATCCGGAAACCCGTCTGCCGGTCTACAGCGATGACAGCCTGACCCAGAACACCCGCGCCGCCTACCCGCTGGAGCTGGTGGAGAAGCGCGTCGAGGCCAACCGCGCCGGCGAGCCGAACGCCGTGATCTTCCTGACCTGCGACCTGACCGGTGTCCTGCCGCCCGTTTCCATCCTGAACAACGAGCAGGCTGCCTACCACTTCCTGTCCGGCTACACCGCGCTGGTCGGCTCCACCGAAATGGGTTCCGGCGGTGGCATCAAGTCCACCTTCTCCACCTGCTTCGGCGCGCCATTCTTCCCGCGCCCGGCCGGCGAGTATGCCGAACTGCTGATCAAGCGCATCAAGGGCTTCGGCTCCAAGGTCTACCTGGTCAACACCGGCTGGACCGGCGGTGGCTACGGTGTCGGCAAGCGCTTCAACATCCCGACCACCCGTGGCGTGATCGCTGCCATCCAGAGCGGCGCGCTGATCGGTGCCGAGACCGAGCACCTGGACATCATCAACCTGGACGTGCCGAAAGCCGTTCCGGGCGTCGACACCAACCTGCTCAACCCGCGCAACACCTGGGCTGACCAGGCTGCCTACGACGAAGCCGCCAAGGCCCTGGCCAAGCAGTTCGTCGAGAACTTCAAGAAGTTCGACGTCTCCGACGCCATCAAGAACGCCGGCCCGCAGCTCTAAGCCGCACCGCGTCCTGATCGAAGAAGCCGCCTCCGGGCGGCTTTTTCATTGGTCCTCTTGAGCTGAACCTGTAGGAGCGAGCTTGCTCGCGAACCGGATTCAGGCAATTCGCGAGCAAGCTCGCTCCTACAATGGCGCTCCCTAGGATGAGAGGTCCGCTGATGGCCGGTACAGGAGAGACCCGCATGCACGACACACTCGAACGCGTCTTCGGCTTCCGCCAGTTCCGCCCCGGCCAGGAGGCGGCGGTCAGCGCCGTGCTGGCCGGCCGCTCGGCCGCCGCCATCTTCCCCACAGGCTCCGGCAAGTCCTTGTGCTACCAGCTGCCGGCCCTGCACCTGCCGCACCTGACCCTGGTGGTGTCGCCCCTGCTGGCGCTGATGCAGGACCAGCTCGCCTTCCTCCATCGCCATGGCATCGCCGCCGCCAGCATCGACTCGGCGCAAAGCCGCGAGGAGGCCGCCGAGGTCATGGCCAGGGCGCGCTCCGGCGAGCTGAAGATCCTGATGATTTCGGTGGAGCGCCTGAAGAACGAGCGCTTCCGCAGCTTCATCCAGCAGGTGCCGATTTCCCTGCTGGTGGTGGACGAGGCGCACTGCATCTCCGAGTGGGGCCACAACTTCCGTCCTGACTACCTCAAGCTGCCCGAGTACCAGCGCCAGTTCGGCATTCCCCAGGTGCTGCTGCTGACCGCCACCGCGACGCCGGCGGTGATCGCCGACATGCAGCGCAAATTCGTCATCGCCGATGCCGATGTGATCACCACCGGCTTCTACCGCGAGAACCTCAACCTCCTGGTCGAACCGGTGGCCGGCGGCGACAAGCTGCGTCGCCTGGTGGACTGGCTGGCACCGCGCGCCGGGCAGCCGGCCATCGTCTACGTGACCCTGCAGAAGACCGCCGAAGAGGTCGCCCAGCGCCTGAGCCAACGCGGCATCGCCGCCAGCGCCTACCATGCCGGCATGCCCCATGAGGCGCGGGAAGCGCTGCAACGCCAGTTCATGGCCGGCCAGGTGAACATCATGGTCGCCACCATCGCCTTCGGCATGGGCATCGACAAGCGCGATATCCGCCAGGTGGTGCACTACGACCTGCCCAAGTCGGTGGAGAACTACAGCCAGGAAATCGGCCGCGCCGGGCGCGACGGATTGGCCTCGGATTGCCTGGTGCTGGCCAACCGCGACAGCCTCAACGTGCTGGAGAACTTCGTCTACGGCGACACACCTGAGCTGCCCGGCATCCGCCAGGTGCTGGAGGAGCTCAAGGCCGCCGGAACGGGTGGGGACCGCTGGGAGTTGATGCTCAACGCGCTGTCCGAACAGAGCAACATCCGCCAGCTGCCGCTGAAGACACTGCTGGTGCAGTTGGAGCTGCGCGGCATCATCGCGCCGCTGTTCGCCTACTTCGCCGAGTACCGCTTCAAGTACCTGCTCGAACCCGAGGCGCTGGTCCAGAAATTCGAAGGCGAGCGCCGGCAGTTCGTCGAGGCCCTGGTGCAGACCTCCACCCGCGCGCGCACCTGGTGCACGGTGGATTTCGACAGCCTCTATCACCAGCACCAGGCCGAGCGCAGCCGCGTGGTGAAGGCCCTGGGCTACTTCCAGGAACGCGGCTGGATCGAGCTGGAAAGCAAGCAGATGACCGAGGTCTATGCCCCGCTTAGTCCCGCCTTCGACCTGGAAGCGCTGAGCGGGGAGCTGCACACCTACTTCCACCAGCAGGAGAACAGCGAGATTGCCCGCATCCACGCGATGCTGGCCCTGTTCGCCAGCGAGAGCTGCCTCAGCGCCCGGCTGGCCAACTACTTCGGCGACCGCGAGGTGCCTGAGCGCTGTGGTCACTGCTCGGTCTGCCGGGGCCAGGTGGCGCGCCTGCCCGAGCCGCCAGCGCTGCCATCGCTGGAGCGGCAGGATTTCCACGCCCTGTGCGGAGCCTTCATCCGCCGTCACGAAGAGCAGAAGGGCATGCCCCCCAGCGCCGAGTGCCTGACCCGCCTGCTCTGCGGCATCACTGCGCCGCTCTTCACCCGGCTCAAGGCGCGCAGCCTGCCAGGTTTCGCGGCGCTGGAGGCTTACCCCTACGCCGCCGTACGCGACTGGGTGGTGCGCCAGACCGGCTGAAAGGGCCTTTGTAGGGGCGAATGAATTCGCCCCTACAGGACTCCCCCAGGAAAACCGGCCCATTCTGATTTTTCGATCGATTCCATCGTTAATCGGTGTTGGAACAGGGGGCATTGCCTGCTTAGGATGGCGCCACTTTTTTTGCGCTTTTCCTAGGAGCTTTCCATGCATATCGATGACGCCATCCGCAGCCGCCGTGCCATCAAGGGCTATGACACCAGCCACAGCCTGAGCCGCGAGGAGAAGGACGAACTGCTGCAGCTGGCCCTGTTCGCGCCCACCGCTTTCAACCTGCAGCACGTGCGCCTGGTGGAAGTCAGCGACCCGGCCCTGCGTCAGCGCATCCGTGATGTGGCCTGGGGCCAGGCCCAGGTGACCGAGGCCTCCATGCTGGTGCTGGTCTGCGCCCGCCTGGACGCCTGGGAGAAGGACGCCGCCCGCGTCTGGGCCGAAGCGCCGCAGCCGGTGCAGGACTTCATGGCCGGCGCCATCGACACCTACTACCGCGGCAAACCCCAGGTGCAGCGCGACGAAGTGATGCGCAGCTGTGGCCTGGTGGCCCAGACCCTGATGCTCGCCGCCCGCGGCAAGGGCCTGGATAGCTGCCCCATGGACGGCTTCGACTTCGACGCCGTGGCCGACCTGATCCGTCTGCCGGAAAACCATGCCATCGGCCTGATGGTGGCCGTGGGCAAGCAAGCCATCGAAGCCAAGCCGCGCATCGGCAAGCTGGCCTTCGACGAAGCGGTGATCCGCAACCAGTTCTGATGGGCTCCGTAGGTTGGCGCTGAGCCCGCGAAGCCCAACATGGAGTGCGCAGCGCTCCCCTCATTGCTTGCATTGGAGCGTTGGGCTTCGCTTCGCTCTGCACCAACCTACGAAACGCCGCCGCTGCCTCGCGCAGCGGCGGCGTTTTCATATGCGCCCGATGGCCATCAACCGTTCGATCAGCCACTGCAGGGCCTCGTCGCCTTCGCGCTGGGCCACGCTCACCAGGTCCAGGTGGAAGGGATCGAGGGCAAACGGCAGGGGATGCACCTGCAGCGGCAGCAGGCGCGCGAAGTGCTGGGCCAGTCGCGTCGGCAGCACGACGGTGAGGTCGGTGTCGGCAACTATGTGGGCGGCCTGCAGGTAGTTGGGCGTGGTGTAGACGATCTCCCGCGCGAGCCCCTGTTCTCCCAGCCACTGATCGACCATGCCTTTGGTCTGGCCTCCGTGCACCCAGAGGTGGCGTAGCCTGAGGAACGCCGCGAGATCGGGCGCCTGCTGCAAGGCCGGATGGTCCTGGCGGGCCACCAGGCGCAGGGTTTCACTCATCCAGCGGCGGCTGGCGAAGCGCGTGGGAATGCTCTCGAAGCGCCCCAGCACCAGGTCCAGCTCGCCCTGGTCCAGCGCTTCGGCGGGCAGGCGCGGGGAGAGGTGGCGGATGGCGATCTTCACCCCCGGCGCCTCTTCGGCCAGCTGTTGCAGCAGGCGCGGCATGCAGATCAGCTCCACGTAGTCCGTCAGCGCCACGGTGAAGCGCTGGCGACTGCGTGCCGGCTCGAAGCCTTCGCCGACCACCAGGCTCTGCTCGATTTGCTTGAGCGCCGCACGAATCGGCGTTTCCAACGCCAGGGCCCGAGGCGTGGGCTGCATGGCACGGCCCACGCGCACCAATAGCGGGTCGCCGAGCAGTTCGCGCAGTCGGTTCAGTGCGTTGCTCACTGCCGGCTGGCTGAGGGAGAGGCGTTCCGCTGCGCGGGAGACATTGCGCTCGCGCAGCAGGGCGTCCAGCACGCGCAGGAGGTTGAGGTCGAAGTTCGAGGTATTCACCTGGCGAATTCCCCTTATCACAAGACTAAATTTCAAAAATAGTACCGGTTTCCTTAAGGTGGTTGGCGATTTCATGAGGACGCGGCCCTGACTGCGGCGGAGTCACCGTAGGAGCGAGCTTGCTCGCGAACCCTCGCGGCGCATTCGCCAGCAAGCTGGCTCCTACAGGGTGGCCGCGTTCGTCAGCTCTCACACAACAACAAGAGGACGACCCGATGACCCAGAGCGCGACCAATATCCAGCGAGCCGCCGTGATCGGCGCCGGCACCATGGGCCGGGGTATCGTCATGAGCCTGGCCAGCGCCGGCCTGGAGGTGAGCTGGCTGGACAACAATCCGTCGATGCTCGCGCAAGCCCGGGGCGTCGTGGCCGATACCTATGCCCACAACATGCACCAGGGCCGCATCAGCGAAGCGCAGGCCGCCGAGCGCCTGGCGCGCATCATTCCGGTGGAGGGCATCGAGGCCCTGGCCGATGTGGATCTGGTGATCGAGGCCGTCTTCGAAAACCTCGAACTCAAGCAGGGCATCTTTCGTGAACTGGACACCCGCCTGAAACCGACGGCAATTCTCGCCAGCAATACCTCGGCCCTGGATATCGACGCCATCGCTGCCGTCACCCGGCGCCCCGAACAGGTCCTTGGACTGCACTTCTTCAGCCCCGCCCACATCATGAAGCTGCTGGAAATCGTCCGCGGTGCGCGCACCGCCCCGGCCGTGCTGGAGGCCGCCCTGGAGCTGGGCCGGCAGATGGGCAAGGTCAGCGTGGTGGCCGGTAACTGCAAGGGCTTCATCGGCAACCGCATGCTCCACACCTATGTGCGCGAAGCGCGAATGATGCTGCTGGAGGGTGCCTACCCGCACCAGGTGGACGGCGCCCTGCAGGGCTTCGGCTTCGCCATGGGGCCGTTCCGCATGTACGACGTGGTGGGCATCGACCTGGAATGGCGCGCCCGCGAACTGGCCGGCAAGGGCCAGGACGACCCGGCGGTGCAGGTGGACAACCGCCTCTGCGCACTGGGCCGCTTCGGCCAGAAGGCGCGCATGGGCTATTACCGCTACGCCGAGGGCAGCCGCCAGGCCGAGCAGGACCCGGAAGTCGACGCCCTGGTCCTGCAGGTCTCCGAGCAGCTCGGCTTCGATCGTCGCGATATCGGCGCCGAGGAAATCCTCGAGCGCTGCCTGCTGGCCCTGGTCAATGAAGGGGCGAAGATCCTCGAAGAGGGCATCGCCGCCTCCAGTGGCGACATCGACACCGTCTACCTCAACGGCTACGGCTTCCCGGCCGACAAGGGCGGGCCCATGACCTGGGCCGACAACCAGGGTCTGCCGGCCATCCGCACGCGCCTTGAGGCCCTGGCCGAGCGCTTCGGCGCCCACTGGCAACCGGCGGCGCTGATCCGCCGCCTGGCCGATTCCGATCGCCGCTTCACCGATTTCCAACAGGAGGCCTGAACATGACTTACAAGGCGCCCCTGCGCGACATGCGCTTCGTGCTTCATGAACTCTTCGACGTTGCCGCCCACTGCGAGCTGCTGGGCAATGGCCTGGACCGCGAACTGATCGACGGCGTGCTGGAAGAAGGCGCGCGCTACGCTGGGGAAGTGGTATCGCCGCTGAACCGTAGTGGCGACGAGGAAGGCGTGACCCTGGAGCAGGGCGCCGTGACTACGCCCAAGGGCTTCCGCGAGGCCTATCGGCAGTACTGCGACAACGGCTGGGCGAGCATGACCGGTCCGGTCGAGTACGGCGGCCAGGGCTTCCCGCAACTGGTCGCGTTCAATTTCCACGAAATGCTGATGGGCGCCAGCCTGTCCTTCCGCGTCTACTCGGGCCTGACCGAAGGCGCCGTGCTGGCGCTGCACAAGCACGGCAGCGAGGCGCTCCGCGAGGCCTACCTGGGCAAGATGGTGAGCGGCCAGTGGACCGGCACCATGTGCCTGACCGAACCCCAGGCCGGCACCGACCTGGCCCTGCTGCGCACACGCGCCGAGCCCCAGGCCGACGGCAGCTACAAGGTCAGCGGTAGCAAGATCTTCATCAGCGGCGGCGAGCAGGATCTGTCCGAGAACATCATCCACCTGGTGCTGGCGCGCTTGCCGGATGCACCCGCCGGGGTGAAAGGCATCAGCCTGTTCCTGGTGCCCAAGTTCATCGCCAATGCCGATGGCATGCCGGGGAACAGGAATGACCTGTCCTGCGGCGCCATTGAGCACAAGATGGGCATCAAGGGTGCCGCTACCTGCGTGATGAACTTCGACGGCGCCACCGGCTGGTTGATCGGCGAGGCCAACCAAGGCCTGGCCTGCATGTTCACCATGATGAACGACGCGCGCTTCCAGGTCGGCCTGCAGGGCCTCGGCATCGGCGAACAGGCCTTTCAGGGCTCGCTGTCCTACGCCCGCGAACGCCTGCAATCGCGCGCCCTGCGTGGCCCGGCGGCGCCGGAGAAGCCGGCCGACCCGATCATCCACCACCCCGATGTGCGGCGCATGCTGCTGACCCAGAAGACCCTGGTAGAAGGCAGCCGCATGCTGGCCGCCTACTGCGCGCGCCAGCTGGACCTGGAGCACGGTCACCCCGACGCCGCCCAGCGCAAGGCCGCCGGGCGCCGCGCGGCGCTGTTGATCCCCATCGTCAAAGCCTTCCTCACCGATATGGGGCAGGAGGTCGCCAGCCTCGGCGTGCAGGTCTACGGCGGTCACGGCTACATCCGCGAGTGGGGCATGGAACAACTGATGCGCGACAGCCGCATCACCCAGATCTACGAAGGCACCAACGGCATCCAGGCGCTGGACCTGATCCGTCGCAAGCTGATGGGTGACAGCGGCGCGGAACTGGCCGCCCTGCAGGACGAATTCGCCGCCCTGGCCGACGCCCAGGCCAATCGCACGGAACTGGCCGAACTGGCCGGCGCGGTGCTGGCGCGCCTGCAGGAGTGGCGCGCGCTGACCGCCGCCTTGCTGGATCGCGTGCGGGAAAACCCCGAGGAAATCGGCGCCTGCTCGGTGGATTTTCTCCAATACTCGGCCTATGTGTTGCTGGCAGGCTTCTGGCTGCAAGCCGCCGCCCGCGCCCAGGATGCCCTGGAGGTCGGCAGCGGTGAGGCGGATTTCTACCAGGCCAAGCTGCACAGCGCGCGCTTCTACGTGCGCCGTGTGCTGCCACGGGCCAGTGGGCACCGCGAAGCCCTGCTGGGCGGGGCGGATTGCCTGATGGCCCTGGCCGACGAGCATTTCGCGTTCTGATGAGTGAACTGGCGCGCCCTCGCGGGAGCGGCGCGCCCCTACAACGACAACGCAGGACGCCCGGATGCAGCCCTTCAGCTTCGCCACCACCGCGCAGATCCTCTGCGAATCCGGTTCCGCCGTGCGCCTGGCCGAGCTCTGCCACGAACGCGGCGCCAGCCGGGTGCTGCTGGTCACCGACCCGGGCATTATCCGCCTCGGCCTGCTCGATCAGATCCTGCCGGGCTTCGCCGCCGCCGGCCTGACGGTGGCGGTTTACGATCAGGTCCAGGCCGATCCGCCGGAATCGGTGGTGCTGGAGGCCGTGGAGCTCGGGCGGACCCTGGGTGCCGAGTTGGTAGTGGGCTTCGGCGGCGGCAGCTCCATGGACGTGGCCAAGCTGGTGGCCCTGCTGGCGCACCCGGAGTGTCGCCAGGGGCTGGCGGACATCTATGGCGTGGGCAATGCCCGTGGCAGGCGACTGCCGCTGCTGCAGGTGCCGACTACCGCCGGCACCGGCTCGGAGGTGACGCCGATCGCCATCGTCACTACCGGCGAGACAACCAAGATGGGCGTGGTCTCACCGATGTTGCTGCCCGACCTGGCCCTGCTCGACGCCGACCTTACCCTCGGCCTGCCGGCGGCGGTCACCGCCGCCACCGGCATCGACGCCATGGTCCACGCCATCGAGGCCTACACCAGCAAGCTGAAGAAGAACCCGCTGTCCGACCTGCTGGCGCGCGAGGCGCTGCGCCTGCTGGCCGGCAACCTGGATGCGGTGGTGCACAACGGTCGCGACCGCGAAGCGCGGCAGGCGATGCTGCTGGGCGCCTGCCTGGCCGGCCAGGCCTTCGCCAACGCGCCGGTGGCGGCGGTGCATGCCCTGGCTTATCCGCTGGGTGGGCATTTCCACATTCCCCACGGCCTCTCCAACGCCCTGGTGCTGCCCCATGTGCTGGGATTCAATGCCGAGGTGGCGGCGCCGCTCTATGCGGAGCTGGCGCCCCTGGTGCTTGGGCGCAAACTGCGCCCGGGCAACGACGCCAGCCTGGCCGAGCAACTGATCGTCGAGCTGGCCGACTTCAGCCAACGCTGCGGACTGCCCACCCGGCTGCGCGAGGTCGGCGTGCCCGAGACCATGCTGGCGAGGTTGGCCAGCGATGCCATGTTGCAGCAGCGCCTGCTGGTGAATAATCCGCGCGAAGTCAGCGAACGGGACGCACTGGCCATCTACCAGGCGGCCTTCTGAGTGTCAGCCGGTGACCGTGTCTGGTGGATCGGTGAAGCGTGATCCACCCTACGCCAACCCTGAGTCGAACCAAGGAACCCCATGAGCCAACCCCAGCACCTGCGCGGTGACTACCGCCATTTCCAGCCCATCACCACGCGCTGGCACGACAACGATATCTACGGCCATGTGAACAACGTGGTCTATTACAGCTACTTCGACAGCGCGGTGAACGCCTACCTGATCGAGCGCGGCGGCCTGGATATCCACGAGGGCGGCGTAGTCGGTTTCGTGGTCAGTTCCTCCTGCGACTACTTCGCCTCCATCGCCTTCCCCGACCGTATCGAAGTCGGCCTGCGGCTGGGCACGCTGGGCAATAGCTCGGTGCAGTACGAACTGGCGATCTTCAAGCAGGGTGAAGAGGAGGCCTGCGCCGCCGGACGCTTCGTGCATGTCTTCGTCGACCGCGAGAGCAACCGGCCGGTGCCGATTCCCGAGACGCTACGCGGGGCGTTGGCGGAGTTGGTGGTAGAGGGCTGATCTGGTTCTTTCCCTGTGGGGGCGAATTCATTCGCTATGCAGACCGCAGGTCTGCCCGACTGACTCCCAGGGGGCAGCTTCGCTGCCCTTAGCGAATGAATTCGCCCCCACAGAGTCGTCCCCCCGCCATATGTAGCCTGTGGGCAACTTTCAGCATTTCGGCCCGAAATGGCCGGAATGGCGACATCCACGGGGCCAACGGTCCGCGCGCTCTACCCATATCGGGCGCGAATCAGCACAATGCGCGCCAAACCCGAACGTCCCGACCGGCTGCGAGGTGAATCACCGCGCGGCATGGTTATTTCTTTTCCGCTTGATCTGCGGCAGTGAAGGCGGGGTGTCATCGGGATTCAATTTCCACTCGGGGCCGGCCCGTCGTGCGGCCCGAACGTTCAGCGGTACCTTTCATGACCCATGCAAACGGCTCCATCCTGCAACGCTTGAAACGCACCAGCCTGGTGACCCGGATCATCATCGGCCTGCTCGCCGGCATCGCCCTGGCCCTGACCTCGCCCGAGTCTGCCAGCGCCGTCGGCCTGCTCGGCAAGCTCTTCGTCATGGCGCTCAAGGCCGTGGCGCCGGTGCTGGTGTTCGTCCTGGTGATCGCGGCCATCGCCAACCACAAGCCGGGCGAGCGTACCCATATCCGCCCGATCCTGTTCCTCTACCTGATTGGCACCTTCTCCGCCGCCGTGGTGGCCGTGCTGGCCTCCAGCCTGTTCCCCTCGACCATCGCCCTGTCGACCGGCGCCGCCGATCTGGCGCCGCCCGGCAATATCTCCGAAGTACTGCTGAGCCTGCTGGGCAGCGCCGTGGCCAACCCGGTGACCGCCCTGATGGAGGCCAACTTCATCGGTATCCTGGTCTGGGCCATCGGCCTGGGCATCGCCATCCGCCAGGGCAGCGAAACCACCCGCAACGTGTTCAGCGACCTGTCCCATGGTGTCTCTCTGATCGTCCGCGTGGTGATCAGCTTCGCCCCGCTGGGCATCTTCGGCCTGGTGGCCTCCACCCTCGCGGAGAACGGTATCGGCGTGCTGGCCGACTATGCCCATCTGCTGGCGGTGCTGTTGGGTTGCATGCTGTTCGTGGCGTTCGTGGTGAACCCGCTGATCGTGTTCTGGAAGATTCGCCGCAACCCCTATCCGCTGGTGCTGACCTGCCTGCGCGAAAGTGGCATCACCGCCTTCTTCACCCGCAGTTCGGCGGCGAACATCCCGGTCAACCTGCAGCTATCCGAAAAACTCGGCCTGCACGAGGACACCTACTCGGTATCCATTCCGCTGGGCGCCACCATCAACATGGCCGGTGCGGCCATCACGATCACCGTACTGACCCTGGCGGCGGTGAAGACCCTCGGCATCGCGGTCGACATCCCCACCGCCATCCTCCTCAGCGTGGTGGCCTCCATCTGCGCCTGTGGCGCGTCCGGCGTGGCCGGCGGTTCGCTGCTGCTGATCCCGCTGGCTTGCAGCCTGTTCGGCATTCCCAGCGAAGTGGCGATGCAGGTTGTGGCCGTGGGCTTCATCATCGGCATCCTCCAGGACGCCGCCGAGACCGCGCTGAACTCCTCCACCGATGTGCTCTTCACTGCGGCGGCCTGCATGGCCAGCGGCGACGTGATCGAGGCGCGCGCCGAACAGCTCGGCTGATCTGTTGCCCGCAACGAAAAAGCCCGGCAGATGCCGGGCTTTTTCATGGGCGCACACTTAGTCGTGGCGATGCTTGCGGTGGCGATGGCCGTCGCCCTTGCTCAGCTCGGTGGCGATGGCGCCACCGGCTGCGCCGCCCAGGCCCGCGCCGATGGCGGAGCCGGTGGAACCGCCCAGCGCGCGGCCGGCTACCGAGCCGCCTGCCGCACCCAGGCCACCGCCGATCGCAGCTTCGGTCTTGCGGCCGCTGCGCGCGGTCATGGCGCCACCGGCCGCACCACCCAGGCCGGCGCCGATGGCCGCGCCAGTGCTGCCGCCAACAGCGTTGCCAACGACGTTGCCAAGGACGCCGCCGAGGCCGCCGCCGATGGCGTTGTTGGTGGTCTCGCCGGCCACGACGGCTTGGGTCGCCAGAAGGCTAAGGGCGAGGGCGGTTACTGCTTTGCGCATCTTGCTAAATCTCCATTTCGAAGGGGAAGTCCATGGTGCCGCGGCGTCTCCGGGGCACCCATGACGCAGGTCAGAATTATGAGTTCGGGAGGGGAGCGTCTGTCGCTCGACCAGGCCTCAGCCCGCAGAAAAAGCCCGCTGGAAGCGGGCTTTTTCGGTTAGTGGCGCTGATCAATCATCGTCATGCCAGCGATGCTTGTGCTTGCGATGGCCCCAGGCATGGCCGCGGCCCGGATGGTCGCGGTAAGCGCGGCGGTAGTGGCGATGATCGTCGTCGTAGTCGTCATCGTCGTAGCGATTCCGGTCGCCGTATTCGTTGCCCAGCGCACCGCCGGCGCCGCCGCCGAGGGCTGCGCCGATCAGGCCGCCAGTGGTGCCGCCCATTTGTCTGCCGACGACTTGACCACCAGCCGCGCCCAGACCGCCGCCGATAGCGGCTTCAGTACGGTTGCGGCGCGGGGCAGCTACTGCACCGCCCGCTGCGCCGCCCACGCCGGCGCCGATGGCTGCACCGGTGCTGCCGCCGACAGCGTTGCCGACCACGGAACCCAGGACCCCGCCAAGCGCGCCGCCAACACCGGCTTCGGTATTGCCGCCTGCGAAGACGCTGCCGCTGGCCAGGCCAAGAGACAGAAGAAGGATCGAGGTGTACTTCATGATGAGGGTCGCCTCACTGGTTTTGGTGAGGCGATATTTACCGTAGGAATTAACTTACGCAAGTGCCGGGCGACGAAAAACACCGACTTTTCACATTTTTTTCACTTTCGTATTTACCGGCAGAACTTTTTTTGTCCGTCACAGTCTGAGCTCTATTCCAGCCCTCTCCAGTCCTGCCTTTCGCACTTTTTGACTGCTAGCAAAGTGCCCTGAAAGTTCCGTTTGCGTGGGAACTTTATATAGCGCTTGAAGCGATGTTTCAAATTGTTTCGCAGAATTAAAGTTCGTCGAAACAAAGTTCCCTTATTTCCATTGGAAGTTTATTGCCGCCATTGCGCCTATGTAGGGTGCGCCGTGCGCACCGGAAACTCCGCGCAGGATTCCCGGTGCGCGCAGCGCACCCTACGGGGCGAGCCGCATCCTCAAAGGATGCGGCCGTTGTCGCGGGAGGCTTCGAGGCGGATGGCCACGAATTTCGAGGTGGGCGTGTAGCTGCCGTCGCCGTAGCTTTCCAGGGGCACCAGGGGGTTGGTTTCCGGGTAGTAGGCGGCGGCCTGTCCGGCGGGAATATCGAAGGCCAGCAGGCTGAAGCCGGAAACCCGGCGTTCCACGCCATCGTCCCAGAGCGTCACCATGTCCACCTTCTGCCCTGGCTCGAAGCCCAGGCGGCGGATGTCCGCCTCGTTGGCGAAGACCACCTCGCGCTGGCCGCGCACGCCGCGGTAGCGATCGTCCAGGCTGTAGATGGTGGTGTTGTACTGGTCGTGGGAGCGCAGTGTCTGGAGGATCAGATGCGGCGTCTCGCCGGTGCTGCGGACCTTCTCGTGGAGCAGATCCGCTGGCAGCGGGCTGGCCGTGAAGTTGGCGCGGCCGCTGGAGGTACTCCACTGCCGGACGTTGGCCGTGTTGCCCAGGTAGAAGCCGCCCGGGTTCTGTACACGTTGATTGAAGTCCTGGAAGCCGGGGATGGTGTCGGCGATCAGTTCGCGGATGCGGCCGTAGTTGGCAACCATGGCGTCCCAATCCACCGGGCGATCGCCCAGGGTGGCCTTGGCGATGCCGGCGATGATGGCCGGTTCCGAGCGCATCTCGCGGGAGGACGGCTCCAGCTGGCCATAGGACGCATGGATCATGCTGAACGAGTCTTCCACCGTCACCGCCTGCGGCCCTTCGGCCTGGCGGTCGATATCGGTGCGGCCAAGACAGGGCAGGATCAGCGCCTCGCGGCCGGTGGTCAGATGGCTGCGGTTGAGCTTGGTGCTGATCTGCACGGTCAGTTCGCAGTTCTGCAGCGCGGCGTGGGTGCGCGGGCTGTCCGGCGTGGCCTGGGCGAAGTTGCCGCCGAGGCCGATGAAGACCTTGGCCTGGCCTTCGAGCATGGCGTTGATTGCCTCTACCGTGTTGTGGCCGTTCTGCCGCGGGACCTTGAACCGGAAGCGCCGCTCCAGGGCATCCAGCAGCGCCGCCGGCGGCCGGTCATTGATGCCCATGGTGCGGTCGCCCTGCACGTTGCTGTGGCCGCGCACCGGGCAGAGGCCGGCGCCGGGGCGGCCGACGTTACCGCGCAGTAGTTGCAGGTTAACGATTTCCTGGATGGTCGGCACCGAGTGGCGATGCTGGGTGATGCCCATGGCCCAGCAGATGATCACGCTGCGGGCATCGCGGTAGATGCGTGCGGAGATCTCGATCTCGTCCAGGGTCAGGCCCGATTGCTGCTCGATCTGTTCCCAGGGCGTGGCATCCAGTTCCGCCAGGTAGGCGTCTACGCCCTCGGTGTGCTCGGCGATGAAGGCGTGGTCGAATACCGCTGGCTCGCCCTTTGCCTGGGCTTCCCGCTCCCACTGCAGGAGGAACTTGGCGATGCCGCGCAGGGCGGCCATGTCGCCACCCAGGGCCGGGCGGAAGAACGCGGTATTCAGCGGCCGCGAGCCGTTGCTGAGCATTTCCAGGGCGTGCTGCGGGTGCTGGAAACGCTCCAGGCCGCGCTCCTTGAGCGGGTTGAAACAGACCACCTGGGCACCGCGCTTCACCGCCTCGCGCAGAGGTTCGAGCATGCGCGGGTGGTTGGTGCCGGGGTTCTGACCCAGTACGAAGATGGCGTCAGCGTGTTCGAAGTCGTGGAAGGTCACGCTGCCCTTACCGACACCGATGCTCTGGCCCAGGGCCACGCCGCTGGCCTCGTGGCACATGTTCGAGCAGTCGGGGAAGTTGTTGGTGCCGAAGGCGCGGACGAACAGCTGGTAGAGGTAGGCCGCTTCGTTGCTCGCCCGGCCGGAGGTATAGAACTCCGCCTGGTGCGGGCTTTCCAGGCCGCGCAGGTGACGGGCAACCTGCGCGAAGGCGTGTTCCCAGCTGACCGGCACATAGTGGTCGGTCTGGCTGTCGTAGCGCATGGGCTGGGTCAGGCGGCCCTGGTACTCGAGCCAATAGTCGCTCTGCTCACGCAGTTGGCTGACGCTGTAGCGGGCGAAGAAGGCGGCATCCACCCGGCGCTTGGTGGCTTCCCAGTTGACCGCCTTGGCGCCGTTCTCGCAGAACTTGATGCGGCCGTCCTCGGGGGAGTCGCCCCAGGCGCAGCCGGGGCAGTCGAAGCCGCCGTTCTGATTGGTCTTGAGCAGGGCGCGGAGGTTCTTGAACGGCTGTTTGCTGTCCAGCCAGAAGCGGGTGACGCTTTTCAGCGCACCCCAGCCGGCCGCGGCGCCCTTGTAGGGTTTGTAGCTGGGGTGTACGGGTTGCAGGCTCATTGGCTCGGGGATTTCTCTTGCGGCGCCGGGCTGTAGACCCGTGGGGCGCTGTGATGGGGCAGGTGGATGAGGTTGAGATGGTGTCGGCGCGCCCATTCCACTGTCAGGGTGGTGGGGGCGGAGAGGCTGACCAGGGTGGACAGGCCGGCGCGCACCGCCTTGTGGATAAGTTCCAGGCTGCAGCGGCTGGTGACCACGGCGAATCCGGCACGGGGGTCGAGGCCTTCCCGCAGCAGGGCGCCGATCAGCTTGTCCAGGGCGTTGTGGCGGCCGATGTCTTCGCGGCACAGGCGCACCTCGCCGGCGGCGTCGACGAACAGCGCGGCATGCAGCGCGCCGCTGCGGCGGGCCAGTTCCTGGGCTTCGTTGATGCGCTGGCGCAGGTCGACGAAGTGCTCGGCGGGCGGTAGGCGCCCGGGTGTCAGGGAGCGCAGTTCGGGTAGCGCCTGTTCCAGGGCTTCGACGCCGCAGAGGCCGCAGCCGGTGGTGCCGGCCAGGTTGCGGCGCTGCTGCTTGAGAGACCAGAAGGCGCGGTTGCCGATGTCCACTTCGGCGTGCAGGGCGATGCCTTCGCCTTCGATCTGGATGTCATAGATCTCGTCGATGGACTGCACCACAGCGCTGGTCAGGCTGAAGCCGGCGACGAAATCCTCCAGGGCGCTGGGGGACACCATCATCACGGCGTAGCTGATGCCGTTATAGGAGATCGCCAGGGCGCATTCCTCGGCCAGCACGGCGTCTTCCACGTGGGCACCGGTATCCAGCTCGGCGAAGGCGTAGCCGGTGGGAGAGGAGGGGGTAGTGGCTGCGGCGAGGGGGCCACTGGTGTCTGGACGTGGCATGTTTCTGGCCCTGCGACGGATTGACTCAGTGCCATGCTAGGCCCGTCTGGGACGGGCGTCTAATCGCTATTCCCGATACGCTGATCGACGGCGTTTATCACGACGCCGGAGCCAGCCCCAGCAGGGCGCGCGCCTCGGTGAAGCAGGCATCCGCCAGCGCCGAGCGGGGGGCGCCGCGTCGCAGGATCAGGCCCAGGGGCGCCAGGGTGCGGGCGTCCTCTATGGGGGTCAGCGCCAGGTGTTCGGTGAAGTCATCGAGGCCGCTATCCAGGGGCATGATGGCGCAGCACAGGCCGGCGCTGACGGCCCGCAGCAGCTGGTGCACGGCGTCGGTTTCCAGGCGTGGCTGGGGTGACAGGCCGCGGCTGCGGAATCCGTGGTCGATGGATTGGCGGAAGTGCATGCCGCCTGACAACAGGCCCAGCGGCAGATCGATCAGGCTTTCCCAGGGCAGGGCCGGGGCGTCGAAGTTGAAGTGGCGGCGGTCGTGCAAGAGGCCCATGCGGGTCTGTGCCAGCTCCAGGCTCTCGAAGTGCTCACGGTCGAGGCGGTCCAGGTAGGACAGGCCGAGGTCCAGCTGGTTGCGCGCCAGGCCTTCGAGAATCTGCTCGGAGCTCAAGGAATACAGCTGGAAGCGCAGGCTCGGGTGCTCGCTGGAAAACGCCTCCACCAGGCGCATCGGATCGAAGCCGGCCAGCGGCACCACGCCCAGGCGCAGGGTACCCACCAGCTGGCCGCGGCAGGCGGCCGCCTCGGCATAGAGGCCGTCGTGGGCCGCCAGCAAGGTGCGCGCCCAGGCCAGCACGCGCAGGCCGGCATCGGTGAAGCCCTCGAAGCGCTGGCTGCGAATCACCAGTTCCAGGCCGAGCTCTTCCTCCAGGCTGCGCAGGCGCATGGACAGCGTCGGCTGGGTCACGTGGCAGCGCGCCGCGGCCTGGCCGAAGTGGCGGGTTTCCTCCAGGGCGACGAGGAACTTCAGTTGCTTGATGTCCATGGCGTTTCCTCTCGGCGTGCGGATGCCGGCTCAGATTCCCAGGATCAGTGTGCGGTAGCTGTCCACCGCGGCGAATTCCTCGGTGTCCTTCGGGCCCTTGCGGCTGTCCGGCTCGCGCACGGCCAGCAATTGCGCGACGCCGTACTGCCGGGCGCTGCGCAGGATCGGCAGGCTGTCGTCGATGAACAGGCTGCGCGCCGCATCGAAGCCGAAGTCCTCCTGCAGGGCCTGCCAGAACTGCTGGTCTTCCTTGGGGTAGCCGTAGTCGTGGGAGCTGATCAGGCGATCGAACCAGGGCGCCAGTTCGACCCGCTCCATCTTCAGCGACAGCGAGTCGCGATGGGCGTTGGTGATCAGCGCCACGCGCTTGCCGGCGCGGCGCAGGGCGGCGAGAAAGAGGTCGGCATCCGGGCGCAGGGCGATCAGGTGGGCCACTTCGCGCTTGAGGTCGCGGATCGACAATTTGAGTTCGCGGCTCCAGAAGTCCGTGCAGTACCAGTTGAGCTGGCCAGCGTTCTCACGGAACAGCGGCAGCAGTTCGGCGTCGGCCAGTTCACGGCTGATGCCGTGGTGCTCGGCATAGCGCTGCGGCAGGTACTCCATCCAGAAGTGATTGTCGAAGTGCAGGTCGAGCAGGGTGCCGTCCATGTCGAGCAGTACGGTGTCGATGTCGATCCAGGGCAGTTGGGGCATGGGCGGTGTCGGTCGATTTCCAGGGGGTGTCGCCATTGCATCGCTGGTCGTCGCTGGCATGCAATCTCCAGCGGGGACAACGGGCAAAGGCGGGGTATGATAACCCGCCGGTCATGCCAAGGAGTCCGTTATGCGTCAGAAGCCCACGGTGCTCGCTCGCGAGATAGTCGCCAGCAGCCGCCTGTTCCGTGTCGAGGAGCTGCAGTTGCGATTCGCCAATGGCGTTGAGCGCACCTACGAGCGTCTGGTGGGCAAAGGCTCCGGCTACGGCGCGGTGATGGTGGTGGCTATGGCCGATGCCGAGCACGTGTTGCTGGTGGAGGAGTACTGCGCCGGCACCGACGACTACCAGCTGTCCCTGCCCAAGGGACTGATCGAGCCGGGCGAGGATGTGCTTGCCGCCGCCAACCGTGAGCTTAAGGAGGAGGCCGGATTCGGTGCCCGCCAACTGGAGCACCTCACCGAGCTCTCGCTGTCCCCTGGCTACATGAGCCAGAAGATCCAGGTGGTCCTGGCCCGCGATCTCTATGAAGAGCGCCTGCCGGGCGACGAGCCCGAGCCGCTGCGGGTGGACCGCATCAGCCTGCGCGAGCTTTCGAGCCTCGCCCAGCACCAGCAATTCAGCGAAGGGCGCGCCCTGGCGGCGCTCTACCTGACCCGCGATATCCTGACCCAGCGTGGGGAGTACCCATCGTGAGCCATCCCTTGCTTCCTGCCGTGATCGACCTGGTTTGCCAGGCGGGTGATGTCATCCTGCCTTACTGGCGTGGCGAACTGGATGTCATCGAAAAGGCCGACACCTCGCCCGTGACCGCCGCCGACCTGGCCGCGCACAAGCTGCTGGCCGCCGGACTGGCGGCGCTGGATGCGAGCATCCCGGTGCTTTCCGAGGAAGCTGCGGACATTCCCCTGGGCGAGCGCGCCAACTGGCAGCGCTGGTGGCTGGTGGACCCGCTGGACGGCACCAAGGAATTCATTGCCGGCAGCGAGGAGTTCACCGTCAACGTGGCCCTGGTGGAAGCCGGGCGGGTGGTGTTCGGCGTGGTCGGCATGCCAGTGGGCGGGCGCTGCTACTACGGCGGTGCCGGGTTGGGTGCCTGGTGCCTGGATGTCGATGAGGACCCCCACGAGATCAGCGTGCGCATCGCCCCTGACGAAGCCTTTACCGTGGTCGCCAGCAAGCGCCATTCGAGTCCGGCCCAGGAGCGCCTGCTGGCCGGCTTGAACGAACGCTTCGGTGACCTGGCGCTGGCCAGTATCGGCAGCTCGCTGAAGTTCTGCCTGCTGGCCGAAGGCTCCGCCGACTGCTATCCGCGTCTGGCGCCCACCAGCCAATGGGACACCGCAGCCGCCCAGGGCGTGCTCGAAGGCGCCGGCGGCGAGGTGCTGGACCTGGCCGGCGAAGCCTTGACCTACGAGGCCCGCGAGCACTTCCTCAATCCTTCCTTCCTGGCCCTGCCGGTCGCCGCCGAGTGGCGGGCGGAGCTGATCCAGCTGGCGCGGGCGCTGGACTGAGCACAAGCAATGAAAAAGGGCCCCGAGGGGCCCTTTCTTGTAGGAGCGAATTCATCGGCGAAGCACCAGTAGGTTGGCGCTGAGCGGAGCGAAGCCCAACAAGGAGCGCGCAGCGCTCCCAACACGCCCAGCAGGCCGCTGTTGGGCTTCGCTCCGCTCAGCGCCAACCTACGAGAGCACAGCCGGCCCCAGACCTGCCAACGGGTCAGTCCAGCATATCGGCGAAGCGTTCGTCCTTCTTGTACAGCAGCGGCTTGGCGAAACCGGGCACCTGGATGCCCTCGCTGCTCAGCTCGATCAGCTGTTCGTCGATCAGGTCATTGCCGAAGTTGTAGATGATGTCGAACTCGCCGAGACGGGCGCGGCGATCGTATTCCTCGGCGTTGGCGCGGGTCTGCTCGCGCTTCGCGCTGTAGGCAGCGAAGGCGGCCTCGCCGTGGCGCTTGCGCAGCATCTTCTCCGCCAGGCGTGGCGAGATGACCACGCCGGTGGCGTTGTTGCCGCCGAAGCCCTTGGAATTGATGAAGCAGACATCCATCTGGCGTTCGCCCAGAGGCAGGTCGCGGGTTTCGATGGCGAGGTGCTGGCGGTGTACATCGTCGGCGACCCGGTCGATAGTCTTGATGCCTGGCAGGATGCCGTACTTGAAGGTGCCCAGGGCGGCGATCACCTGGTCGCCGCTGGCGGTGGCCAAGGAGTGGCCGACGTAGGCCTTGACCGCGGCAACCGGCCATTGCTCGATGCCGAAGGCGGCGGCGACGCGGTCCAGCAACTCGGACTCGGTGACGCGGTTGGCCGGTGTGCTGGAGCCGTGGGCATGGACGAAGCTGCGCTCACGCACGCCGTCGGCGCCGATCAGCTGGGAGGCGGCGGCCACGGCCTTGGCCAGCGTCAGGTAATTGCCCGGGCCGGGGGCCGAGATGGATTTCTTGAAACCGTCGGCATTGATGAAGACGTCGGTCACCGCGCCGTGGATGTCGGCGCCCAGCTCCAGGGCCAGGGCGTCGTCCATCAGCACCACGTACTGGCTGGATTCGGCCAGGGTGAAGCCGCAGTTCTCGCCGAAAGGCCGGCTGGCGCGGCGGAAGTCCACGTCCTCGCGGCCGCCGACCTGGCGCAAGCCTTCCTCGGTGGCCAGGGCGCCCATGGCGCCGTAGCCGTCGATGCATTCCTGGGTGATCGGCGCTTCGGCGTTGCCCACCAGGGCCACGCGGGCCTTGCCGCTGGCGATTTGCTCAATGGCCTTCTGCAGGTTGTAAAGGAAGGTGGCGCAGGCGCCGGTAACGCTGCCGGTGGTGCCGACGCTGCCCAGCACATAAGCGTTGATGAAGTCGGCCGGCATGGTGTTGAGGCCAAGCGGGCACTGCTTGGCGGTGACGCGGCCGCCCTTGAGGCGCGACTGCATCATGCCGCCGAAGCCGTTCTCGTCCAGCTGGCTCATGATGCTGCCAGAGAACACGGCGATCTCGTCGGGTTGCACGCGGTCGACGATGGTCTTCCAGGGCAGGCCGATGGAGCGGATGGCGTCGGTGGCGGCGACCACCGACATTTGCAGGCCGCGCGGGTGGAAGCGCGAGTTGTACAGCTCGCCCGGCTCGAAGCCGCCGGGCAGCTGGCCGGCGGACTTCACCGGCAGCTCGCGGTAGCTGTCGACCTTGAAGTCGCAAGCGCCGTGGATGGCCACGCGCACTTCGCCGTTGTCCAGGGCTTCCACCGACCAGTTGGCCGGCAGCGGCTCGGGCAGCTGCTTGCGCGAGGTGATGAAGCTCAGGGCCTGGCCGTCGCCCACCTGGGCGGTGAGGTTCTTCTGCCAGTGAGCGGCATCCACGTCCAGGTGCTGCTTGTCGATGCGGCGCACCAGGGTGGAGTCGAGGATCTGCGCGGCGAAGCGGGTTTCGATCGCGGCGAGCGTCAGGGCCTCGCCGTCGCCGTCGAGGTACTGGCCTTCGGCAACCGAGACCAGCTTCATCATCACGGCGAGGCCTGCCAGGGTTTCCTGGCGGGCCTGGGCGTCCAGGGTCTCGATCACGATACGGCGGAAGCCGTGGTGGAACGAGCTTCGCCCAGCCGCGTTGTAGCCGCCAAAACCCACAATCACTGGAAGTCGGGACATCTCTCGAAAACTCCTCAAAAAGACCATCTCATGCCGGCGGGCGGGCTTGGCGGCGGGGTGCCGCTCCAAAGAGGCGGCTTTATGCAGCGTCAAGCATCGCGGGCCAGGTGGCATGAGCCAGGTGGCAGCTCGAATTTAACGGGATGTCTACCTGACGAGGGGTATGACTATCAAGTCACGCCTTTGGTCATTCGGCGGGAGATTGGGGAGATGTTGCAAGGGAGAGAGGACCCTGTGGGGGCGATTTCAATCGCTGAGCAGACCGTAGGTCTGCCCTTCGGGCATTCAAGGGGCAGCTGCGCTGCCCTTGGCGAATGAATTCGCCCCCACAAGGTGAAGGGAGCGCTCAGCGGTACTGGATCCCCGCCGCGCTGGTGCTGACGCTGGTGCCGGCCTGGCCAAGGGCAATGGCTTCGATGTCCTTCAGCGCACCGATCACCGCGGGCTTGCCGGTCTTCTGGGCGAATTCGCTGGCGGCCTGCACCTTCGGCCCCATGGAGCCGGCGGCGAAGCCGAGGCGTTCCAGTTCGTCCGGGTGGGCCTGGGCGATGGCCTTCTGCGTCGGCTTGCCCCAGTCGATGTAAGCGGCGTCGACGTCAGTGGCGATCACCAGCAGGTCGGCTTCCAGCTGCTCGGCCAGCAGGGCCGAGCAGAGGTCCTTGTCGATCACCGCCTCGACGCCGGAGAGCTTCTTGCCCGACTCGTCATACATGGTCGGGATGCCGCCGCCGCCAGCGCAGATCACCACCGTGCCTTTCTCCAGCAGCCATTTCACCGGGCGGATCTCGAAGATGCGCTTGGGCCGTGGACTGGCCACGACACGGCGGAACTTGTCGCCATCGGGGGCGATGCTCCAGCCCTTTTCCTTGGCCAGGCGCTCGGCTTCTTCCTTGGGATAGACCGGGCCGATGGGCTTGGTGGGCTTCTGGAAGGCCGGGTCCGACGGGTCCACCTCGACCTGGGTCAGGATGGTGGCGAAGGGCACTTCGAAGGGCAGCAGGTTGCCCAGCTCCTGTTCGATCATGTAGCCGATCATGCCCTCCGTCTCGGCCCCGAGGACGTCCAGCGGATAGGGGTTCTTGGCGTCATAGGCGGCACCCTGCAGGGCCAGCAGGCCCACTTGCGGGCCGTTGCCGTGGGCGATCACCAGTTCGTTGCCTGGCGCCACCTTGGCGATCTGTTCGCAGGCGATGCGCACGTTCTCCCGCTGATTCTCAGCGGTCATGGCCTCGCCACGGCGCAGCAGCGCGTTGCCGCCCAATGCGATGACGATTCGCATAGTGATTTCCTCCTGAGGGGTGAAATGCGTCCCGGACCGGCGAACGCGTCGCGGTCCGGGGCGTATCGGGACTTACATGTCGGCGAGGGTCGAAACGAGGATCGCCTTGATGGTGTGCATGCGGTTTTCCGCTTGCTCGAAGGCGATGCAGTAGGGCGACTCGAACACGTCGTCGGTCACTTCGATGCCGTTCTTCAGGTTCGGGTACTGCTCGGCGATCTGCTTGCCGACCTTGGTTTCGCTGTTGTGGAAGGCGGGCAGGCAGTGCATGAACTTCACCCGCGGATTGCCAGCGGCCTTCATCATGTCCATGTTGACCTGATAAGGCAGCAGTTCCTTGATGCGCTCGCCCCAGGCTTCCACCGGCTCGCCCATGGAGACCCATACGTCGGTGTGGATGAAGTCCACGCCCTTGACCGCTTCCTTAGGATCTTCGGTGAGGGTGATGCGGGCGCCGCTTTCCTCGGCGAATTTCTTGCAGGCGGCGACGTGTTCGTCACTCGGCCACAGGGCCTTCGGTGCGGCGATGCGGACGTCCATGCCGAGCTTGGCGCCGATCAGCAGCAGGGAGTTACCCATGTTGTTGCGGGCGTCGCCCAGGTAGGCGTAGGAGATGTCGTGCAACGGCTTGTCGCTGTTCTCGCGCATGGTCAGCACGTCGGCGAGCATCTGGGTCGGGTGATATTCGTCGGTCAGGCCGTTGAAAACCGGTACGCCGGCAAACTTGGCCAGTTCTTCGACGATTTCCTGCTTGAAGCCACGGTACTCGATGGCGTCGTACATGCGGCCGAGCACCCGGGCGGTGTCCTTCATGCTCTCCTTGTGGCCGATCTGCGAGGAGGTCGGGTCGATGTAGGTGACGTTGGCGCCCTGGTCATAGGCGGCCACCTCGAAGGCGCAACGGGTGCGGGTGGAGGACTTCTCGAAGATCAGGGCGATGTTGTTGCCCTTGAGGTGCTGTTGCTCGGTGCCGCTGTACTTGGCGCGTTTCAGGTCGCGGGAGAGGTCCAGCAGGTAACGCAGCTCACGGGTGCTGTGGTGCATCAGGCTGAGCAGGTTACGGTTGTGCATGTTGAAGGCCATGATTCTTTCTCCTTGTGGGTAACTTGAAATCAGGCTCCGTCAGAACAGCTTGTGGCTGGCGGGGCAGGCGGCTCCGGGTGGGGAGCCGCCAGAGGTGTCAACTCAGTAATCGATCGGGTCGCGCAGGATCGGGCAGGTCATGCAGTGGCCGCCGCCACGGCCGCGGCCGAGTTCGCTGGCGCTGATGGTGACCACCTCGACGCCAGCCTTGCGCAGCAGGGTGTTGGTGTAGGTGTTGCGGTCATAGCCGACCACCACGCCGGGCTCCAGGCAGACCACGTTGTTGCCGTCATCCCACTGCTCGCGCTCGGCCTCGAAGGCGTCGCCACCGGTTTGCACCACGCGCAGTTCTTTGAGGTTGAGGGCCTCGGCGACCACCGAGATGAAGTCCTTCTCTTCGCGGCGGATGTCGATGCCGTAGGGACGGCTTTCATCCGGGCGCAGCACGAAGGGCACGATTTCCTTGACCACTTCCGGGAAGACGGTGACCAGGTCGCGGTCGCAGAAGGTGAAGACGGTGTCCAGGTGCATGGCGGCGCGGGACTTCGGCAGGCCAGCGACTACCACCTTCTGCACGGCGCCTTTGGCGAACAGCGATTGCGCCAGTTGGCCAATGGCCTGGCGGGACGTGCGCTCGCCCATGCCGATCAGTACCACACCGTTGCCGATGGGCATCACGTCGCCACCCTCGAGGGTGGACATGCCGTGGTCCTTGTCCGGATCGCCGTACCAGACCTCGAATTCGGCCTCGGTGAAGGTCGGGTGGAACTTGTAGATGGCGCTGGCCAGCAGGGTTTCCTGGCGACGGGCCGGCCAGTACATGGGGTTGAGGGTCACGCCGCCGTAGATCCAGCAGGTGGTGTCGCGGGTGAATTGGGTGTTGGGCAGCGGCGGCAGGATGAAGCTGGAGTGGCCCAGGTAGTCGCGGTACATCTTGATGGCGCTGACGCCTTCACTCTCCGGCAGGTCGGAACCGGCGACGCCGCCGATGAGGAACTCGGCGATCTTGCGCGGCTCCAGGCCTTCGATCCAGGAGCGGACTTCATTGACCAGGCCGACGCCGACCTGGTCATTGGTGATCTTGCGATCGAGGATCCATTTCAGCGCTTCCTTGTTCTGCACGATGTCGGTCAGCAGGTTGTGCATTTCCAGGACATCGATGCCGCGGTCGCGCATCTTGGTGACGAAGTCGAAGTGGTCGCGCTTGGCCTGGTTGACCCAGATGACGTCATCGAACAGCAGCTCGTCGCAGTTGTTGGGGGTCAGGCGCATGTGCGCGAGACCCGGCGAGCAGACCATTACCTTATGCAGTTTGCCGGCTTCCGAATGAACGCCGAGTTTGACTTTGGACATGGCAGGTCTCCTTACGAGTTACAGGGTCAGGAAGCCGTCGTAGAGCCCGTAGGCCGCCACGATCGCGCCGATGACCACGGCTGCGAATATCAGCTTCTCGACATTGGTGAATACCGGCTGGCCAACTTCCCGTTTGGCCTTGGCGAACAGAATCACGCCCGGTGCGTAGAGCAGGGCGGAGAGCAGCAGGTACTTCACGCCGCCGGCATAGATCAGCCAGACGGCATAGATCAGCGCGATGGCGGCGATGACCAGGTCCTTGTTGCGGTCGGATGCATCCTGCTCATAGCCCTCGCCGCGCAGGGGCAGCAGCACCGCGTAGGCAGCGGACCAGAGGTAGGGCACCAGGATCATCGAGGTCGCCAGGTAGATCAGCGACAGGTAGGTGCTGGCGCTGAACAGGGTGATGATCAGGAACAGCTGCACCATGGCATTGGTCAGCCAGAGGGCGTTGGCCGGAACCTGGTTGGCGTTCTCCTTGCGGATGAAGGCCGGCATGGTGTGGTCCTTGGCCGCGGCGAAGAGGATCTCGGCACAGAGCAGTACCCAGGAAAGCAGGGCGCCGATCAGGGAGATGACCAGACCGACGCTGATCAGCACGGCGCCCCACTGGCCGACCACGTGCTTGAGCACCGCCGCCATGGAGGGGTTCTGCAGTTTGGCCAGTTCCGGCTGGGTCATGATGCCGAGCGACAGCACGTTCACCAGCACCAGCAATAGCAGCACGATGATGAAGCCGAGGATGGTCGCCTTGCCCACGTCGCTGCGCTTCTCGGCGCGGGCGGAGAAGATGCTCGCGCCCTCGATGCCGATGAACACCCAGACGGTGACCAACATCATGTTGCGCACCTGGTTCATCACGCTGCCCAGCTCGATGTTTTTCGAGCCCCAGATGTCAGCGGTGAAGATGTCCAGCTTGAAGGCGAACAGGCAGATGAGGATGAACAGGAACAGCGGCACCACCTTGGCGATGGTGGTCACCAGGTTGATGAAGGCTGCTTCCTTGATGCCGCGCAGCACCAGGAAGTGCACGGCCCAGAGGACGATCGAGGCGCCGATGATGGCCGCCAGCGTGTTGCCCTCGCCGAAGATCGGGAAGAAATAGCCCAGGGTGCTGAACAGCAGCACGAAGTAGCCGACGTTGCCCAGCCAGGCGCTGATCCAGTAGCCCCAGGCCGAGGAGAAACCCATGTAGTCGCCGAAACCGGCCTTGGCGTAGGCGTATACCCCGCCGTCGAGGTTTGGCTTGCGATTGGCCAGGGTCTGGAAGACGAATGCCAGGGTGAGCATGCCCACCGCGGTAATGCCCCAGCCGATGAGAATTGCGCCGACGTCGGCACTCGCCGCCATGTTCTGCGGCAGTGAGAAAATGCCCCCGCCCACCATTGAACCGACAACTAGGGCGACCAGGGCGCCAAGTCGAAGTTTGTCGGAAGAATCTGACATATTGCACCTCCACCAGGAGTAGGAACTGTGCTTATTGAGCGCTTGGTCTAGCGACTGCGTTCTGATCCAGATCAATAGCTGGCTAATGAGTCATACGGACATTTTCCTTACTGTCGTAGAGGGAGGGATTACTGCAGATCGCCACCCGAAGGGAGCAAGATAGAGCGTTTGGCCAGCCATCCCGGGCAGCGCCTAATACACACTAGTCGGTTTTCTAGGGGCTTCAAGTTGCAACTTCCCGGCCCTGCTTCCTATGACGCATCACCATAATCCTTGGACGAAATGACCGATTTGTGTCGGATATTTCGCTATTTACGGGACGCTTTTCAGTAGGAAAGTTTTTAAGAATCAGGCAGTAAAAGGCCTATTCAAAACTCGGCAACTTGCCCTCGGACGAGAGCCGCTCGTCCGATATCCGGAACATGAATTGGCAGCCCGTAGGGTGCGCCGTGCGCACCACCGATCGGGCGCGGAATATCGGTGCGCGCAGCGCACCCTACGCGTGAGCTCGCGAGCGTCTCGTGATTTCCATGGGCATGAAAAAGCCCGGCACGGGGCCGGGCTTCGGGGCACCCGGCGGGTAGCCGGGTGGTGCCTCGGGGTGGTGCCCGATGGCGATCGATGGGAATGCCCCTTGGCTGGCTTGTGGCCCGCTCGGGGAGAGGCCGGGAACTAGCGGGCCCGGCCTCCTGGCCCTGCGCGAGCAGGGATTGAATCTATAGGGGCAAACCTTGTGCCATTGCGCTGAAAACGCTCTGGCACGTGGCTTTTAGCTAGCCATCTGCCGGATGGATAAGCGGTTTATTGCCGATCAATCCTGCTCATCGGCGGGATTTCCGCCACTGAAGCTGAGGTTGTGCTTGCGCAGTTTGTCGGAGAGAGTCTTGCGCGGCAGGCCGAGGGCTTCGGCCACGCTGCGCAGCGAGCCATGGGGGCGGGTCAGCTCGGCGGCGATCAGGGCGCGCTCGAAGGCTTCCACCTGCTCGCTGAGGCCGCCGGCCACCTGGGGCAGGTCCACCGGCGTATTGTCCAGGGCCAGATCCAGGCCCAGGGCGAAGCGCTCCGCGGCATTCTGCAGTTCGCGCACATTGCCCGGCCAAGCGTGGGTCAGGAGCAGGGCGCGCTGGTTGCTGTCGAGGCTGCGCGCGGCCATCCCGTGGCGGCCGCTGGCAGCGTCGGCGAAGTGCTGGAACAGCAGCAGGGCGTCTTCGCCACGTTCGCGCAACGGCGGGATGCGCAGGCTGGCGACATTCAGCCGGTAGTAGAGGTCAGCGCGGAAGCGGCCCTGGTCGGCGGCCTGGCGCAGGTCTTCCTTGGTAGCGGCGATCACGCGGATATCCAGCGGGATCAGCTGATTGGCGCCGAGGCGCTCGACCGCCCGCTCCTGCAGCAGGCGCAGCAGCTTGACCTGGACATCCAGGCTCATGCTCTCGATCTCGTCGAGGAACAGGGTGCCGCCATTGGCGAACTCGAACTTGCCGATACGGCGTTTCTGCGCGCCGGTGAAGGCGCCCTGCTCGTGGCCGAACAGCTCGCTCTCCACCACCGACTCGGCCAGGGCGCCGGCATTGATGGCGACGAAGGGGCCGTCCCGGCGCGCCGACAGGTCGTGCAGCGCACGGGCCACCACTTCCTTGCCGGCACCGGTTTCGCCAAGGATGAGGACATCGGCGTTGGTGGCGGCGAGGGCACCTATCTGTTCACGCAGCCGCCGCATGGCCGGCGACTGGCCGACCAGGCGGCCGCTGAGCTGCTGGCGGTCGGAGAGGGCCAGGCGCAGGCTGCGGTTTTCCAGCACCAGGCGGCGCAGGTCGAGGGCGCGGTGCACGCTGTCCAGCAGCTGGTCGCTGGGGAAGGGTTTTTCCAGGAAGTCATAGGCGCCGGCGCGCATGGCCTGCACGGCCAGGGGCACATCGCCGTGGCCGGTGATCAGCAGCACCGGCAGGTCGGGGTCGCGTTCGCGCAGTTGGCCGAGCAGTTCCAGGCCGTCGATGCCCGGCATGCGGATATCAGTGACCACCACGCCCGGCCAGTCCTTGCCGATCCACTCCGCCACCCCTTGGGCGTCGCCCAGGGCCTGCACCTTGAGGCCGGCCAGGTCGAGGGTCTGGCTGAGGGCCTGGCGCAGGTGCGGGTCGTCGTCGATCAGCAGCACCTGGGTGCGGGCATCAAGGGCGTTGGTCATGCAGAGAGGTCCTCGGGAGGCTGTGGAATGACGCCAGGGGCGCCGTTACGCAGGCGCAGGGTCAGCAGGGCGCCGCCCTCCGGGTGGTTGGCGAGCAGCAGCTCACCGTCCAGGGCGCGCATCAGGCTATCGCAGATGGCCAGGCCAAGGCCAAGGCCCTGGGCGCTGGTCTTGGTGGTGAAGAAGGGTTCGCGGGCATGGCGCAGGGCGTCCTCGGAGAATCCGGGACCATTGTCGCGCAGGTGCAGGTCGACGCCGTCGGCGCTGGTTTCCGCACTGAGCCAGATGCGCCGCGGCTGGGCTTTTTCGGCCAGGGCGTCGAGGGCATTGGCGAGCAGGTTGCCGAGCACCTGGCGCAGGCGGGTTTCGCCGGCCTGGACCCAGAGCGGTGCGTCCGGCAGGTCGCGGATCAACTCTACGTCCATGGCCCGGCGGCGCTTGGCCAGCAGCGCCAGGGCATCGTCCAGGGCGGGCTGCAGGGCGACGCTTTCCGGGGCATGGCGGTCGCGGCGGGCGAAGGCGCGCAGGTGGGCGATGATCGACGCCATGCGCCCGGTGAGTTCGCTGATCTGGCGCAGGTTGCCGCGGGCGTCGTCGAGGCGCTCGTGGTCCAGCAATACGCCGGCGTTGTCGGCGTAGCTGCGGATGGCCGCCAGGGGTTGGTTCAGTTCGTGGCTGATGCTCGCCGACATGGTGCCCAGGGCCGACAGCTTGCTGGCCTGCACCAGCTCGTCCTGGGCGCGCACCAGTTCCTGCTGGGCCTGTTCGCGCTCCAGCACTTCGCCCTTGAGACGGCTGTTCAGCGCTTCGAGGTCCTGGGTGCGTTCCTGCACGCGCAGTTCCAGCTCGTGACGGGCGCGGGCGTCGAGGGCGATGCGGTCGAGGTAATGACGGCGCCGCTGCATCATCAGGCCGAGCAGCAGCAGCAGGGTGAGGAGGGTGGCGCCGCCGATGGCCATGGTGGTGGTCACCTGGCGGTCGATCAGCTGGCGCGGGGCGAGGATGCTGGCGGTCAGGCCGGTCTCCTTGAGTTCGCGGCTCTGGGTGAGCCAGGCCTTGTCGACCAGCTTCAGCGGCGGCGGCGATTGCGTCGGGTATGGCTGGTTCGCAGCAATGGCGGCGCGCTCGGCATTGTCCAGCGGGCGGGTGGCATGGAAGCGCCAGTCGCTGCGCGAGGAAATGATCACCACGCCGTTGGCGTCGGTCACCATGAGCTGCTCCGGGGTGTTGCCCCAGAGGGTTTCGGCGTCGTCCAGGTCTACCTTGACCACCAGTATGCCGATGATCCGCGCGCCGTCGCGCACCGGGCTGGCGAAGAAGTAGCCACGCTTGCGCGACGTGGTGCCGAGGCCGAAGAAGCGCCCCTGTTTGCCGGCCAGTGCCTCACGGAAATAAGGGCGGAAGGGGAAGCTGCGGCCGACGAAGCTGTCGGGCTGATCCCAGTTGGAGGAGCTGAGGGTCAGGCCGGCGGGGCTCATCAGGTAGATGACGTCAGCGCCGGTTTCCAGGCGGACTTCCGCCAGCAGGCGGTTGGCCTCGGCCTGGAGGCCGGCGCTCTGCGGCTGGGCCAGCAGGGTGCGCAGGGGCGGCAGGTCGGCGAGGATCGGCGGCAGCACCTCGTAGCGACGTAGCGTGCCCAGCAGGTTGGCGACGTAGAGGTCGAGGGTCTGGCGATTCTGCTCGGCCAGGGACTCGCTGTAGTAGCGCTCGCTGAAGTGCTGCAGCGGCCAGAGCAGCGGCGCCAGCAGCAACGCCAGCAGCACCAGGCTGCGCCAGCGTGGGCGATGGGGAATGGGGGTGGTGGTCATGCTGTCACTGTGCGCCGGTCGATGAGGCGCATTATGGCATCAGACTTAGCGGTCAGGAGCGAGGAGGCCCCGGCGCGGGAAATCGTAGGAGCCAGCTTGCTGGCGAAGGTTCGCGAGCAAGCTCGCTCCTACGGGAGCTACTCAGGTGTGCGGGCGCGTGTCGCCCAGGCACTCGGCCAGCGCGCTGCGCCAGTCGGGCAGGCGGACCTGCCAGTCCTGCGCCAGCTTGCTGCCGTCCAAACGCGAATTGAGCGGCCGCTTCGTCGGCGTCGGGTACTCGCTGGAGGGGATGGCCACCAGCCGCGCGCAAGGCTTGCCTTCGGCGCGCAATTGATCGGCGATGGCGCTGGCGAACCCGAACCAGGAGGTTTCCCCCTGGTTGGTCAGGTGGTAGACGCCCCAGTTGCGATTGCCTGCCTGCCACTTCTCCACCAGTTGGGCGGTGGCCTGGGCGATGCTACCGGCCCAGGTTGGCGCGCCGATCTGGTCGTCCACCACGCGCAATTCCTCACGCTCCTGCAGCAGGCGCTGCATGGTCAGCAGGAAGTTGCGCCCGTGCAGGGAATAAACCCAGCTGGTGCGCAGGATCAGGTACGCGCCGCCGACGGCCCGGATCGCCTGTTCGCCGGCGAGCTTGCTGCGGCCGTAGGCGCCCAGGGGATTGGTCGGGTCGTCTTCGTGGTAGGGAGCCGGCTTGTCGCCGTCGTAGACGTAGTCGGTGGAGTAGTGGAACAGCGGGATGCCGAGCGCGGCCGCTTCTTCCGCAAGCACGCCGGGAGCAGTGGCATTGATGGCGAAGGCCGCTTCGGGCTCGCTTTCCGCCTGGTCCACCGCCGTGTAGGCGGCGGCGTTGATCAACAGGTCGGGCGACTGGGCGCGGATCTGCTGGCGGATCAGCTCGGGCTGGGCCAGATCGAGTCGATCACGCCCCAGGGCGACGACCTCTGCCTTGCCGGCGAGGATCAGCTGCAGCTCGCGGGCGACCTGCCCGTTGTTGCCAGTGATGAGGACCTTCATGGGAACAGGTCCGCATCCTTGAGGGCAACGCCTGCCTGGTCTTTGACGGACAGGATCGGGGCCCCGGTCAACGGCCAGTCGATCGCCAGGTCCGGGTCATCCCAGCGGATGCAGCGCTCGTGCACGGGTGCGTAGTAATTGGTGGTCATGTAGAGGAACTCGGCCGTCTCGCTGAGCACCAGGAAGCCATGTGCGAAGCCTTCGGGCACCCACATCTGAAGCTTGTTCTCGGCTGACAGATAAGCTCCGGTCCATTGGCCGAAGGTGGGCGAACTGCGACGGATATCCACCGCCACGTCGAAGACCTCGCCTTGCACCACGCGCACCAGCTTGCCCTGGGCCTGTTGCACCTGATAGTGCAGGCCACGCAGCACACCGCGCTGGGAGCTCGAATGATTGTCCTGCACGAAATCCGGCTTCAGGCCAGTGAGCTCCTCGAACACGCGCGAATTGTAACTCTCGTAAAAAAAACCGCGCTCATCGCCGAAGACCCTGGGCTCCAGGATCAATACGTCCGGCAGCTCGGTTGCAATTACTTTCATGCGTGTTCACCTGCAAGTTTGAATAAATACTGGCCATAACCGGTCTTGCCGAAGGCCTTGGCTTGGGCCAGCAACTGGTCCTTGTCGATCCAGCCGTTCTGAAAGGCAATTTCTTCGAGGCAGGCCACCTTGAGCCCCTGGCGATGTTCGATGGTCTGCACGTACTGGGAGGCTTCCAGGAGGCTGTCGTGGGTGCCGGTATCCAGCCAGGCGAAACCACGGCCAAAGCGCTCGACGCGCAGGTCGCCTCGTTCGAGGTAGGCGTTGTTGACATCGGTGATCTCCAGCTCGCCCCTCGCGGAGGGTTTGACCGCCCTGGCGATGCGGATCACATCGTTGTCGTAGAAGTACAGGCCGGTCACCGCATAGCTGGACTTGGGCTGCTTGGGCTTCTCTTCGATGGAGACGGCTCGACCCTCGCTGTCGAACTCGATCACACCAAAGCGCTCCGGGTCGTTCACCCAGTAGCCGAAAACAGTCGCCCCGCTCGGATGGCTGGTCGCGCGCTTGAGCTTCTCGGTGAAGTGCTGGCCGTGGAAGATGTTGTCGCCGAGGATCAGGCACACCGAATCCTGGCCAATGAACTCTTCGCCAATCAGGAAAGCCTGAGCCAGGCCATCTGGCGACGGTTGCACGGCAAAGGTGAACCGGACTCCGAACTGGCTGCCATCGCCCAGCAGGTCGCGATACTGCGGCAGGTCGTGCGGGGTAGAGATCACCAGGATTTCGCGAATGCCGGCGAGCATCAACACCGAGATCGGGTAGTAGATCATCGGTTTGTCATAGATCGGCAGCAGCTGCTTGGATACGCCCAGGGTGATCGGGTGCAGGCGTGTACCGGAGCCTCCGGCAAGGATGATCCCTTTCATACAGAAGCTCCCAGCCGTTCGCGTTGGTAGCTGCCGTCCTGTACGCGGCGGCACCATTCGAGGTTGTCCAGGTACCACTGCACGGTCTTGCGCAGACCGGTGGCAAAGGTCTCTTGTGGCACCCAGCCCAATTCGCGCTCGATCTTCCCGGCGTCGATGGCGTAGCGCAGGTCATGGCCCGGGCGGTCCTTGACGAAGGTGATGAGGTCTTCGAAGCGGGCGACGCCGTCCGGCTTCTGCGGTGCCAACTCTTCCAGCAGGCTGCAGATGGTATGGACCACGTCGAGGTTCTTCTGCTCGTTGTGGCCGCCGATGTTGTAGGTCTCGCCCACCTGCCCGCGGGTGACGACTTCCAGCAGCGCGCGGGCATGGTCCTCGACGAACAGCCAGTCGCGAACCTGCTGGCCGTTGCCATAGACCGGCAGCGGCTTGCCTTCCAGGGCGTTGAGGATCATCAGCGGAATCAGCTTCTCGGGGAAGTGATAGGGGCCGTAGTTGTTCGAGCAATTGGTCAGCAGCACCGGCAGGCCATAGGTGCGATGCCAGGCACGGACCAGGTGGTCGGACGCCGCCTTGCTCGCCGAGTAGGGCGAGCTGGGCGCGTAGGGCGTGGTTTCGGTGAAGAGGTCGTCGACGCCATGCAGGTCGCCGTACACCTCATCGGTGGAGATGTGGTGGAAACGGAAGGCGGCCTTGCGTTCGGCGTCCAGGCCCAGCCAGTAGGTGCGCACGCTTTCCAGCAGGCTATAGGTGCCGACGATATTGGTCTGGATAAAGGCGGCCGGCCCGTCGATGGAGCGATCGACATGGGACTCGGCGGCGAGGTGCATCACGGCATCGGGCTGGAAGCGGGCCAGGGCCTGGCCAACCACCTGGCTGTCAGCGATATCGGCCTGGAGGAACTGATAGCGCGGGTTGTCTGCCACGGTTGCCAGCGACTCGAGGTTACCGGCATAGGTCAGCTTGTCCAGGTTGAGGACGTCATGGCTGGTATGCGTGAGCACGTGGCGGATCAGCGCCGAGCCAATGAAGCCGGCTCCGCCAGTGACCAGAATTCGCATGTCTATTCCCCGAATTTGAAGATGATCGGCATCTAGTGTGGGCTCGCATCTAACCGTGTAGGCGAGCCGGTTGTAAATGCGGGAATTCTACCCCCTGTCTGGGCCAGCCGTTGCACAAAACCCACCGGCGTATCGCACAACCTGTCGTGTGACAGGGGCTACTTGCTGGCTGCGACAACCCGAGCCTTGGGGGTAATCTTTGACGGCAACTTGCCACCATATTGGCCGCCGTGGCAGAGTCCGCGGGAAAGGATGGATAGGAAATTTTCTATGCATTCATTATCAGCGGTGGCAGGCGGTACGGCCGCCCACCAATGCTGATGAAGGCCCTGTCAGATCAGCGTCAGTTCTGGTCGGCAAGGAGGACTCCAACAGGGAACGTGTGGGGTGAGCATGGAAGCGAATCCGATTCAGGTTATTGCAGTGACCAGCGGCAAGGGCGGCGTCGGCAAGACCCAAGTGTCGACCAATCTGGCGATCGCGCTGGCGAGAAGGGGACGCAGAGTTGCGCTGCTGGACGCTGACCTGTCATTGGCCAACATCGATATCGCCTTGGGCCTGAATGCCAATTTCAGTTCCGCTGACGTTTTTGCCGGCAGGTGCAATCTCGCAGAGGTTGTCCAAATCGGGCCGGCAGCCATTCAGGTGGTGCCGTCGGCTTCCGGCGGGGCGCAAACCAGCTCCACCCAGCTTGCGGGGCTCATTCACGCGTTCAGTGAGATTGCCCAAGACCTGGATGTACTGGTCATCGACACGGCCAGCGGCATAGACCAGTCAGTCGTCAGCTTCGCGGTTGCTGCCCGGGAAGTCCTGGTCGTGGTGTGCGATGAGCCGGCGTCGGTCGCCAACGCATACGCCCTTATTCGACTGCTTCATCTCACTCACGGCGTAAGCCGCTTTCACCTGCTCGCAAACATGACGCGGACGCCGGAGGAAGGGCCCTATCTGTACAAGAAAATGCTCAAGCTCACAGAGCGGTCTCTCGACGTGGCCCTGCATTACCTGGGCGCCGTACCTTACGACGAGCAATTGCATGCCGCAGTCCGCAAACA
This sequence comes from Pseudomonas sp. BN102, assembly GCF_029871245.1. Taxonomy (GTDB): domain Bacteria; phylum Pseudomonadota; class Gammaproteobacteria; order Pseudomonadales; family Pseudomonadaceae; genus Metapseudomonas. Next base: position 193,222 of record NZ_SSON01000070.1, read on the forward strand.
GCGTGCCGTTGTCGAAGAGTTCCCCCGATCGAAAAGCGCAGTTGCCTTCAAGAAGATCGCCAATCGGGTCTACGGCTGGCCCTTGCCAGATACGCCAACGGGCAACCTGGAGTTCTTTCTCGAAACGCTCCTGTGAGCGAGACGCCCACAGCACACTGCAAGACCGCCCGCCTGCTCCCCTCTCCCTTTGGGAGAGGGCCGGGGCGGGCCGCGTTCGGATGAGGGATGCCTGCCCCCGCTCGGAGCGCCCCGCGGCCCGGCGGGAATAAGGCGGGGGTGCGGATCCACACGTCATAGGGCGGACAGCGCTTTTGTTGTGGGGGCGAATTCATTCGCTAACCGGGCAGCAGGTTCGGCCTGCAATGCCTCAGGGGGCAGCTGCGCTGCCCTAAGCGATTGAAATCGCCCCCACAAGTCGAGACGTGGCATCTATCGCGATGGTTGAGAATTCATTCGCGAAAGCCGGTGGGGTTATCCCCGGCCTGCTCGACCTGGCCAGGCGACCAGAACCGGCGCAAGACCAGCGTGCAGCCAATGCCGCTCAGCACGCCCGGCCCACCGGAAAAGAGGCGGAGGTGCGGATCCACACCTAATGGAGTAGACAGCGCTTTTATTGTGGGGGCGAATTGATTCGCTAACCGGACCGCAGGTTCGGCCTGCAATGCCCCAGGGGGCAGCTGCGCTGCCCTATGCGATTGAAATCGCCCCCACAAGTCGAGACGTGGCACCTATCGCCATGGTTGAGAATTTATTCGCGAAAACCGGTGGGGTTATCCCCGGATGTTAACCGGGCTGATGGCTCGCACCAGAGCCTCTACGAGGCATCCACCTCAGGCTCCCCGGCCTGCTCGACCTGGCCAGGCGACCAGAACCGGCGCAAGACCAGCGTGCAGCCAATGCCGCTCAGCACGCCCAGCACGTTGGCCACGATGTCGGCCAAGGATGCCGTGCGCAGGGGCAGCAGTTCCTGCCCCAACTCGACGCCCACGGACACCAGGAAGGGCCACAGGAACAGCCACGGCAACCGGGTACGTGGAAAGGCCAGCCACGCGCTCAGCGTGAGGCAGGCAAAACCCACCCAATGGTGCAGCTTGTCCTGGTTTTCGAAGGCCTCGGGCACCGGATCGCTGCGCAGGCCGGCAAGCAGGATCACCAGCAGCACGGCGCAGAAACCCAGGCGCGCGAGACGGGTGGTCCAGACAGGGTTCATTCCACTACCTTGTCGAAGTTGTTATGGAACAGATCGATGTTGCGTCCCTCGGTCAGCGAGTAGAGCGAGTAGCTGCGGCCCAGGGAAGCGCCACCGTCACGGGTCAGCGGCGACCAGGCCAGGTTGGCACGGCGCATGGTGGAGCTGGCCATCAGCTCGTCGAAGGGAATCGAGAAGTAGATGCCTTTGCTGAAACTACCCTCACCGTACTCATCCTGTGTGACGTTGGTGAGTGTCACAAAGCCGCCGAAGCGTACGCCGTTACGGAATTCCCGCGAGAGGTCGACCGTCACGCCGTAGTCACGGGCCAGATAGCGGCCCACGCTCACGGCAGCGAGGATGTCCTCGAAGGGCAAGCGGTAGTAGCCAGTCACATGGCCGGTGAGCACGTTGTAGTCGCGCAGGCCGAAGTCCTGCTCGAAGTCGCGCTGTTGGACCCAGTTGAGGTTGCCGCCGATGGCCCAGCGCTCGCCCATGGGGCGATACAGCAACTCGCCACCCACACCCGCGAACATCGATTCCAGGTAACCGCCATAGACCATGCCGTAGAGGTCTTCATCCAGCTGACGCGCCTTGTTCAGCTGGAAGGTGGGCATGGTCACATCCGAGGTGGTCATGTACTCGCGCACGAAGGTGCGCACCCGCGGCAGGTTGCTCGGCGCGGTGTACTTGAACTTGTCGAAGTTGTTCACCAGGTTTCCGCTGAGCATACCGTTCCACCACAGGTCACGCTGGAAGCGGTACTCGGCAGTCAGGTCGGCGGTGAACTGATAGAGGATGAAGCCGTCCGGGCCACCGACGTTCTGCTTGTAGCCCACGCCCAGGCCATAGGTGAAGGGCGACAGTTCCTGAGCGAACAGCTCCTTCTCCTGATGCGGTACGGGGGCGTTCTGCTCGGTGACGCGGCGCAGGTCCTCGATGGAGCGGTCCTTGTTCGCCACCTCGCGGAAAGTTTCGCGAGGCAGGCTTATTTCCTGTATCGGCACGCCGTTGCGGTTATCCACAACAGTGAACCAGTCGATCTCGTCGTTCACGCTGTTGTCGAGAATGCGCGCGGCGCGGCCCACGGCCTTGGGCTGGTGGAAGTAACGGGTCTGCTCGCCGTAGACGATCAGCTCCGAGTCGCGCTGGGCGATGCGCTCCACCCGGTAGCCGGCATTCTTCTGCAGGCGCTGGGCAACGCCGGCCCACTTCACATCTTCAGGCGCCACCTTGGGCATGCTCGCCTGCACGGGTTCGGCCGGCGGGTCGAAGGTCTTGGCCGGCGCCTTGCGGGTGGCGAAGTTGGTGTGCAGGGTGATGCCGAACATGGCCGTGTTGCCACGCTCCCAGGCGGCATGCAAATCCACCGAGTCCCCGGCCTTGAACACCAGGCCCAGGTTGATGGGCGAATCCTGCACCTGGTTGTTGTTCAGCGGTTCGTTCTCGTAGTCGTTGCCTTCGTACTCGATCTTGATCGACAGCGGATCCCAGGGCGTCTGGTAGTTCACGCCGCCGAAGAAGGACGGGCTGCCACGGAAGTAGCTGTCACCGTTGAATTCACCGGCATCGGCAACCGTTGCGGAGTTGTCCGGCCGGTCGTTGAACTTGTCGCCCAGCACGCCGAAGGGGTTGTCGATATCGCCCCGGTTACCAAGGTAACCCCAGGCCAGGCCCAGGCTGACATCCAGGTCGCCGAAGCGCTTGTTGCCCACGAAGTATTCGCTGGAGAACAGGCCGGTACCGCCGATATCTCGGCCACCCAGCGCCACTTCCGGCAGCCAGTGGCTTTCCTTGAGCAGGCGCAGCTTGGCGTCGATGGCCTTGTCCTTGTAGCTCTGGTCGCCGCTGAGTGCTGCGGCACCATAGTCACGGTTGCTGATGGCGGTATAGCGGAAGCTGCCCTCCAGCCAGTCGAAGGGCTGGAAGGACACGCTGTAGCGGCTGTACGGGTCGGTGCGGTTGGCGTTCACCGACAGCTCGCCGGCCGGGGCCATGCGCGCGGTGGGGGTTTGCAGCAGGCCTACGCCGCCGAAGTCGCTCTGTGTGTATCGCGGTTCAGCGTGAGCACAGGTGGCGCAGCCCAGCAAGAGGCAGGGCAGGAAGTGGCGCTTCATCGGGCCACCTCCAGCGGCTGGGTACCGATAAAGGCCGCAAGCTCCGCATTCAGGTCCGGCGTCGGGTCGCCCAGGCCGGCACCGCGCACGGGCACATAAATGCGTGCGCCCGGCGCCGGTGGGGGCGCCTCCTGGCGGTTCCACAGGGCAACGCCCTGGCGCTGCACCTGGCCATCGGGCTGGACCACGAAAAGCTCATCCGCGTCGGCCTCGGCATGCCGGGGGCAGGCCTCCAGGTAGTCCCGCGCGGGCTTGAACGGCTCGAAGCGCAAGCTGCACTCCGCCTGCACGGCGCCCTCCACCCGCACAAAGTCGGGTCTCGGCGGGTACAGTAGGCGGTCGCCGGCGCTGAGCACGGGGTTGTGCTCGCGGTTCAGCTCCACCTTCACCGGGTCGAGCACGGCCAGGCGGCGGCCGGTCACCGGCATCGCCTGCACCTTGTCGGTCAGGCGTTTGGCCAACTCGGCCAGGGCCGGGCGGTTGTCCAGCAGCGCATTACGTTCCAGGGTGGCCAGGTCGAACAGTACGCCGAGCTTCAGGCGTGTCTGCTTCTCCCGCAGTGGGCGATGCAGCCAGGCCGCGCCCAGCAGGTAGGCATTGGGGCTTACCTGTGCAGGCAGCAGCACATCATGGAGGCGTGTTTCTGAAGTGATGGAATAGGGGCCAGGCTCGGCGGCATCACCCTCAACCGTTACGGTGGGGGCGGCGCTGGCGGCGCAAACGAACAGGGCGCTGCAAAGCAGCAACCAGGATGCGGGAAGACTCATTGTGCGTTCGGTTTCATCGGGCGCACCTGGACGATGCGCAAAGGCAGCTCGGGGGTTACATGCTGGACGCTGGCCAGGATGAAGCCGTCGGCGGGGTCCACCCAGTACTGGTTAAGGGCCGAGAAACCCAGGCCGGGTATCTCGATATGCTCATCCACCCGCAACAGCTCCAGGTCAAGGTCGAGGATGCGCACCGTCTCCAGGCCCTGCTTCTCGAAATGACTGATCAGGCGGGCGCCCATCTGGTAGCGCCCGGCAAAATCCACCTGGCGCTCGGCGCGCAGGCCATCCGGAATGCGGTGCAGGCCGGTGCGAAAGGGCGATTCGCCGACAAAGCGCGTACCGTCCAGGTTGTCGTTGAATCCCACGGAGCGGATGGCCAGGCCGTCCTTCATCATCAGCACCTGCTGGGTCGAGGCGAGCCAGAACTCCACCCCTTCCTGCAGGCGCACCAACGCCATCACCGCCTCCCCGGTTGGGGCGGTGATCACGATCTGGTAATAGGGAACGGCATCGACCTGCTCGCGAGTCAGCTCCAGGGGCTCAGGCCCCTGCACGGCCGCCTTGAAGGTATCCAGGCTGGCCGTCATCAACGGGTTGCAGGCACTGAGTAGAGCGGCCAGGGGCAGCATGGCCAGGCGCGTTATCTTCACGTCACTGGCTCTCAGTTGCTGTTGTCGCTCATGTCATCCTGAATGGCGACCCCGGTGCGCAGCAGATTGGCGGTGGGGAACACCTGGCTGATAAAGCGGTTCCAGCGGGTGACATCAGCTGGGCCGACATAGACCACATCCTGGGGCTGGAGCTTGAAGTGTTCGGCCAGGATGAAGGCGGACGGCGACTTGAGGTTGAGTTGGTAGACCTTGGCAACGTCGCGCTGCAGGTCATCCACCCCACGGATCACATACACCTCCTTGCCGCTGGAGGTTTCCTGGCGCAGGCCGCCGACACTACCCAGGGCGTCGGTGAGGTTCATGCTGCTGCCCTTGAAGAACAGGGAGCGGGCGGCATTCACCTCACCCAACAAATAGACCTTCTTGTTGTCGTTGTAAGGCAGGTGCAACTGGTCACCGTCCTTCAAGTAGATGCTGTGCAGGACGGAGTCCTTGCGGTTCAGCGTGTCGAGGTCGATGACATACTCGCGACCTTCGCGCTTGAGCACCAGGCCGGAGATATCGGCAGCGTTCGCAACAACAGCGCCCTGTCCGACGGCATCCAGAAGGCTTAGGGGCGTATTGGTGACCGGTACGGTGCCGGTCTTGCCAAAGGCACCAGAGAGAATCACCTTCTGGCTGGCAAAGCGCAGGACGCTCACGTCCACCTGGGGCTCTGTCACCACGCTGGTGAGCTGCGATGCGATCAATGAGCGCAGTTCTTCGATGGTCTTGCCTGCAGCTTCGATGGTGCCCACATAGGGATAGAACAGGGTTCCATCCGGGCGCACCAGGCGGCCGTTGGCCTCGATCTGCTGCTGCGGGCCGGAGGGGGCGGTCAGTTCGGGATGGTCCCACACGGTGATATAGACCAGGTCACCGGCACCAATCCGGTACTCGCCCGGCTGATAGCTGAGCAGCTCGGGCGCTACTTTGGCACCGTTCATGCCGTTCTCGATGGCCACCAGCTTCGGCGTGATGGGGACTAACTCGATGCGGCTGCTTTCCGGCGAACCTTCGCGCACCAGGTTGCCGGAATCCATGTGTTGGCCAGGGGAGAACATACAGCCTTGCAGGGTGAGGCCAAGCAGCATGGCCAGGGGAAGTGCGCGAGTCATGGTCGGGTGGTCTTGTGCAGTAGTACAGGCCTGACCGAAGTGGCAGCGCCGGTATCAGAAGTAATGGGTCATGTTTTCAGGTTGATGCCGTAGCCAGCAGGAGCGTACCGCAAGGCTATGCGCAGAAGGGCGCAAGGAAGCTGGGCTTATGTGACGATCAACCGGGGCCGGAAGTTTCAGCCCGAATGCGAAACCTCCCAGCACAGCTGGGAGGTTTCAGGGTACAGCGGCTAAGCGCAGGGCTTAGTTGGTGGTGCCGGTGGTGCCAGTGGTACCAGTGGTGCCAGTGGTGCCGCCAGTGCCCGGGGTGTTGTCGTTGCCGCCGCCGCCGCTGTTGGAGGCAGCGACGCCCGCCGCAATGGCTGCCGCGCCGATTGCCAGGCCGGTACCCACAGTAACGCCGCCGGCAACCGGGGTGGACAGGCTGAGGCCTTGGGTGGCGCCTGGTTTGTTGGGCATGGCATTGCCGGCCCTGGAGGCGTTCTGGGCGCCAGTTGCCGATTTGGTCGCGGCGTTGGTGGTGCCCTGTGCGGGAGGATTGGCAGCCATCAGGGGGGTGCTGATGACAGCGGCTATAGCCAGGGAGAGAAGTTTTTTCACAGTCATGCTCCTTTTGAGGGGGGATCCCTGATGGCACAGATAGTGGCATAGGGTAGGGGAAAGACGGCTGCCGCTGCAAGAAAAAACAGTATCGATGATTAACAGCCGAATAATGTCGGAAATGTTTCCGTTGCCAGTGCGCGAGGAATTAAGGAGTCGTCGCAGCCTTAATTGGGCCAAAGCAACTCAAACGACATGCATCGCTAATGCTGGTGCTGGCGACGAGTGAGCGAATCAGCTTCTACCAAAGACCTGTTTGCACTTCTCTTTCAGTAGTAACCAGGCAAATCGGCTATTGGTGGTCAAATAACGCTTCCACATCCGGCCGGGCTCCTGGATGACTCGATAGAACCACTCGAGGCCCCAGTTCTGCATCCAGACAGGTGCGCGTTTGACCTTGCCGGCAACCACATCGAAGGTTCCCCCTACGCCCATTACAAAGTTGACGCCGAGTTGATCCTTCCAGCGATTGATGAAGTTTTCCTTCTTGGGAGAGGTAATCGCCACGAATAGGAGCCGTGCACCGGAATTGCGTATCTTTTCCACCATGGCTTCTTCATCATCCCAGAAATAACCATGGTGGTAACCGGCTACCTTGAGGCCAGGGTATAGGGATTGCACCGTAGCAGCCGTCTTGGAGACTACTTCATCGGTTGCGCCCAGCAGATAGACGGAAAAGTCATTGCTGGCGCTCATGGCAAGAAGCTCGTGAAAGAGATCGACGCCGGCCACTCGTTCGGGAACCTTGTGCCCGAGAAAACGCGCGCCCCAGACTACTCCCATGCCGTCTATGTTGATGATGTCGCAAGACGTAACGGATTCTCTAAGAGTCGAGTCACTACCCATGTGAACTATTTTTGCGACATTGACGACTACGTGTTGGGTGAACTTGTCTCGCACTATGGCGTTTCGTATTGCATCAATCGTTTCGCCCATTGTGCCTACATCCATGGGGCAATTGAATATGTCAATTCTATTCATTGGCTGTCGGGCTTTTGGTTAAGTTTTGTGTTGAATGTTCAGGGTGTAAACAGTAGAAAATGTTGGGGTAGGTATTTCTCTGGTGTGGCGTTCTCTTGTTTGGCTGCCGTCAAGAAATATATTGCAAGTTACGGGGCTATTAGCATTCTGGTTATTGGTTGAGTTACTGCTCGCATCCATTGCGCTTAGGCAGACTGAGGGTCAATAAGTGATAGATATTTTTTGGAGAAGCTGTCGGCGCCGTAATTCTTTGTTATTCGTTGGCTTCTTCTAACTAGCTCTTCTTTTTTGATGCCGTTCTTCACTAGCTCAATGGCTTCGTTCAAAGCCCTTGTGAATGAGCTTTCGTCTTCTAAGTTGAACGGCAAGGAAAAATTGTCTGAGTCGCAGATTTCGGTCAGGGCCGGAATGTCGGAGTAAAGGACAATTCTTCCATGGAAAATTGATTCTAACGCTACCAGGCCAAAGCCTTCCTCTTTTGAAGGGACTATATTTATTTGGCAGTTCCTTGCATGGAGGAAAGGGGCTTCTCGTTGGCCCGCAAGCTGCACTTTGATATTTTTGGGTAGGATTTTTATCCGGTCTTCAATGTCTTTCCGTAGTGGGCCGTTCCCTATGATTGTAAGGTTTACATATAGCTTGGAGTTGGCGAGATGTAATATTAATTCGGATATCCCTTTCCATTCATAGAGACCGCCTATGTAGCTTACATTCACCGCCTCTGTCGTGTGGTCTGGGTAGATTTCTTTCTGTGCGAAAATTGGGTTTAGCAATAGGTCTATTTTTTTGTCGGGAACGCTTTGGTTTTTCAGGTTGTCTCGGACGGCGTTCGAGACGGCGATGTATCTGTTTGCCTTAAACGCTCTGAACAGCAGATTTTTGCTCTTGTAGTTGGCGTGCGCATAGAACACTGTGTGTATTCGAAGTGCTCTGAAGATTGGGCAAAGTGGCAAGAATAGCCTCGAGTGTATGAATATCACTTTAGGCTTCTTTGTGAGGGCAATGGAAATTGCCTTTAATGGCCAAAGCTTCCCTCCTGTAATATTCATCGCGTCCTTGAGGTTGTCGTTTCTTTGTTTGCTGAATGAATATGACTCTTTGCCTGCGGACGACTCTTCCTTGCGCAGGTGTGATAGTAGCCTTTGTGCTCCCCCTCTGGTGGGGGTGGCATCATTAATGAAGTGAATGATCTTCATTTATGATATTTCCTGGGTGTGGGCTTTGGAGGGGTTATAGCTTTGCAATATTTAATTGGGGTTGGTTGTCTTGGTGAAAGTTATTGGCGTGGCTGCTTTTCTTGTTTGCAAGGCAGTAGGACCTTGTCGCGAAATAGGGAGCCATGTACATCATGAAGAAGAATATCGGGTAGTAGAAGGCAGATGTAAGCATCAATGAGGCCAGAAGAATGATCTGGGCGCCCTGGGGACTGGCTCTTGATAGGCGGTATGCTGAAATTATGTCTAACAAGAACAGTGCCGCGCCCAGTACTCCTAGCTCAAATAAAATTACATAGGATTCGCTAGTGTCTCTCGCTACTTTGCTTCGCTCTGGGTCCGATCGTGATGAGAGGCTCTCTTCATATGAGACCTCGCCCCATGTCGAGAGGCCATTTCCAATTAGTATCTTGGTTGGCGTGAAATTCTCAATCATATAGGTGTATGTCTTGTACGCTGTAATACTTCTTGCGGCAGCGGATCGATCGGACTCTACACTGGCGGTTAGGATTGGGTTGAAGGTTAGCAATATAAACAGGATTACAGGGACTACAGACGCAAACATAGAAAGGCCGATAGTTCTTTTTTGTACTCTTTGACCGGCAATGAAAAGTACGGATGATATTAGGCTGTAGTATAGTGTGAGTCTGTTTCCACTAAGGAATAGGCATATCAGTGAGCCTGCAATTAGTGCGATTGATACATCTTTTCTTTTTGTTGTGATGAAGTAGCCCAAAAGAGTTGCGGAAAGATAAAGGCCGTACCAGTTTGGCTCTAGGAACATTCCTCTCATTCTTCCGGCGATACTTCCGCCATTGTTGTAATAGGACGCATCGAGCCCGCCAAGTGTAAGTTGGTATCCGAAGGCGATATGTAGGGAGTACTGAGTTAGACCTGTTGCTATGAGTGTGTAGATAGAGATTTTGAATATGGAAGAAAAGTCAATTCTATCCCTGAAGGAGTAGATTGTTATATGGGTTATTATGGCAATCGTGAAATATGAAAGAACTATAAAGTAGCTTTTTTTGTCGTCTACAAGTATGAAGTGTAGGGCGAGGTAGATGGATAGTGCGCCAATGGCCTTGTGTTTTCTAAAATAATCTTTTGCTGGTAGTTTTGAGCTGAGGGCTGCTGCAGCGAAAACAAGTAGTAGAAGTATGTGGGAAATGTGTACTCTGATGCTCTCTAGATTTATCTTTAATAGGCTGTCTAGTGAGAAAAGAATAATGGCGATTATGACGACCTTGGATGTTCTCATTTTTTGATGATCGGGATTAGTGTCGTTAACATTGTGCCGACTATAAAGCAACTGGTGATTGCAATTATTACGAAATTTAGATTGTTGGCTAGTGGTGATGAAATGATCAGGGCGAAAGCAGCGCTAGAACTGGAGATTATTAGTGTTTTTGCTCTCTTTTTTATTCTTGCTGATATTGATGTGATGCCGGACAGATTCATTGCGACTGCCATAAGCGTGGCGAGTAGCAATGATTCGATCGGGAGTTCAATGTTTGTTATTTTTTCTAATGTATCGGGTCCAATTATGGTTAGTGTGCTGCCGTACAATATTGATGCCGCTAATGATAGTCCAAGTGATTTTTTGTGGTTTGTTTTTCCGGTGATTAATAAGGAACCCAATATTGTTCCGAGTTGTAGTGCTGGCATGAAGAGTGTCAATAGCATTCTAAGCTGCCCGCTTATTTCTGGGTGTCCAGAGGCCGGGAGGTAGTAAAAATAGAAATTTGTGCATAGCCAAACCATTATTGCTGCTATAAGGCTGTTTAGGTCGGGCTGGGGCTTTATCTTTGTTTGTTTTGAATTGTTTTTTATCGTAAATGCAGTTGCGATTCCTATTAGGCCGTAAACAAATAGCCAGTTATTTATTGTTGTGTTTGTGTGCGAAAGTGCCAGTGTTGCTGCTGATATTGAGGCCAGGCTGAATATTGAAGCGGCGTAGAGTTTGTTGTGCTCTCCAGTTAGAGTATTTATTCTTCTTGCTGAGTAAAGCACAGAGTTTCCAACGGTGAAAACAAGAATGGATGGGGCGTTTCCTATCTCTGTCGTTATGAGGCAAATGAACGTTGCAAAGATGCTAAGGGTTAGTGCTAGTTTTAATATAAGAGGTGCGCTTATGTTGTTTTGCTGACTTATCGCGTTGGGCTCAATGAATGCTGAGTTCAGTATGGCGATAACAATTAGACTTGAGCTGAGAGAGGTGGCGAATAAGGAGAAGTCCGACGCCCCAAATTCGCGAGCTAGGCTTACTGAAAAAATAAATAGGGAAAGTGAAGATATCCCTTGGTCTAGGGCTAGTCTGAAGAGATTCCGCATGCGTGGCTTTTAGTTATTGGTTCGTGATTTGATTCTGAAATTTTCAGTCTAACATTTTGATTTTTTTTAATAAGGCTCGCGCGCTGGCTATTTTGAATAGCCAAGAGCAGTTCCTAGCGCGCAAGCCTGGTGAATTTCAGATTACCAAATGCCCTTTGTATCAATGGCAATCAGGCGGCTTAGCTTCTCTTTGTTTATGGTCTTAAACTCTTTGTGATCTACAAGGAGAACCGCAAGATCAGCTTTTTCCAAAGCGTTATTAACATCGACAAGGCTGATTTGTTTTTCTAGGTTGCGAGGAAGCTTCTCAATGTTTGGTTCAACAGCCATCACCGCGTCGGGGAAGAGTTGAGAAAGCTTCTTGGTGATTTCGAGAGCGGGGCTTTCCCGCAGGTCATCGATATCCGGCTTGAACGCGAGGCCAAAGCACGCAATTCGCGGGTTTTTAAAGCGCGACGCTTCTGCTTTGACCTTCTCGATGACAAGTTCCGGTTTGCTGTCGTTCACTTCGCGTGCGGTACGGATCAGCCGGGCCTGTTCGGGGGTCTTGCTGACGATGAACCAGGGGTCGACCGCGATGCAGTGGCCGCCTACACCCGGGCCGGGCTGGAGGATATTCACTCGCGGATGGCGGTTGGCCAGGCGAATAAGCTCCCACACATTGATATCCAGCTTGTCGCAGATGATCGAGAGTTCGTTGGCAAAGGCGATGTTCACGTCGCGGAAGCTGTTCTCGGTGAGCTTGCACATTTCAGCAGTGCGGGCATTGGTGATAACGCAGTCGCCCTCGACGAAGGCTTTATAAAGCGCCACGGCCGCCTCGGAGCACTTGGGGGTCATGCCGCCGATAACGCGATCGTTTTGCACCAGTTCACGAAGCACATGGCCTGGAAGTACACGTTCGGGGCAGTGGGCTACGCGAATGTCCGAAGCCTCGCCATGGGTCTGCGGGAAGGTCAGGTCCGGGCGGGCCTCGGCAAGCCAGGCGGCCATCTGCTCGGTAGCGCCGACCGGCGAGGTGGACTCCAGGATCACCAGGTCGCCCTTCTTCAGCACCGGTGCGATGGATTTGCTGGCCGTTTCTATATAGCTGAGGTCCGGCTCATGGTTTTCCTTGAACGGAGTCGGAACCGCGATCAGGAAGGCTTCGGCCGGCTCGGGGACCGTGGTGGCACGCAGATAGCCTTCGACCACGGCAGCATGCACCACCATGTCCAGGTCCGGCTCGACGATATGGATCTCACCGCGGTTGATGGTTTCGACGGCGTGCTGGTTCACGTCGACGCCGATCACTTTCTTCTTGCGCGAGGCAAAAACGGCGGCGGTCGGCAGGCCGATGTAACCCAAGCCAACTACGGAGATCGTCTGGTAAGGCATCTTGCTTCCTTATTAAAGCCAAAGTTCAAAGTGAAAACGGTGTATCGCGGTGCCTTGCGGCGGTTGCCTATCGAGCGGAGCGCAGTGCGCTGAGAATGCGCTTGCAAGCCTCGCCATCCCCATAGGGGTTATGGGCGAAGCTCATTTGACGGTAGGCATTGGAGTCCGAGAGCAGCCTGTTGAGTTCGCGGACGATGTTTTGAGTGTCGGTACCCACCAACTTCACCGTGCCGGCGGCTACGGCCTCGGGGCGTTCGGTGGTGTCGCGCATTACCAGCACCGGCTTGCCCAGGGAGGGGGCTTCTTCCTGGATACCACCGGAATCGGTCAGGATGATGTACGAGCGGCTCATCAGGTAAATGAAGGGCAGGTAGTCCAGCGGCTCGATCAGGTGCACGTTGGAGATACCGCTCAGCAGTCGGTTTACCGGTTCCCGCACATTGGGGTTGAGGTGGACGGGGTAGACGATATCCACTTCGGGATGCTGCTGGGCCACTTCCATCAGGGCCTGGCAGATACGCTCGAAGCCACCACCAAAACTCTCGCGGCGATGGCCGGTGACCAGGATGATCTTGCGGTTCAGGTTGAGGAACTCGAAGGGCTTTGCCGCTTGTGCCTGGAGGAGGTGATCTCTGTCGAGGCGGGCCACCACATCGAGCAGGGCATCGATCACGGTGTTGCCGGTCACGATGACTGCCTTGGAATCGATACCCTCACGCAGGAGGTTATCCCGCGAAGTGTTGGTCGGTGCGAAATGCAGATTGGCCAGGGCGCCGGTCAGTTTGCGGTTGGCTTCTTCCGGCCAGGGCGAATAGATGTTGCCGGTACGCAGGCCCGCTTCGACATGGGCGACGGGAATCTGCTGGTAATAGGCCGCCAGGCTGGCGGCGAAGGTAGTGGCGGTGTCGCCGTGTACCAGTACCACATCCGGTTTGTAGGCAGAGAAGATGCCTTTCATGCCCTGGAGAATGGTAGCGGTGACGTCGGTAAGGTCCTGGCCGGGCTTCATGATATTGAGGTCGAAGTCCGGCTCGATTTCGAACAAGCCCAATACCTGGTCGAGCATCTCCCGGTGCTGCCCGGTGACGCATACCTTGGCGTCGAAGTTTTCATCAGCGGCCAGGGCCAGAGCCAGTGGGGCCATCTTGATGGCCTCGGGGCGGGTGCCGAAAACACAGAGGGTCTTGATCGTCATTACTTTCTCCACGCGTCCTTGTGGACTGCTTTCTGGAAATTGCTTAAGGGATACGTATGTCGGCGGCTTGGTCTTGCTGCCGGTAATGCGTGGTGAGTTGTTTGCTCAGGGCGGCCTTGGCGTCTTGCTCGCCATGCACCAGGCGGATTTCGCCAGGCCAGTGCCGCATGCGGGTTACGAAGTTCACCAGACCTTGTTGGTCTGCATGGGCGGAGTAGCCGCCAACGCTGTGAATGCCGGCGCGGATCTCGAAGCGCTCGTTATCGAGGTCGACATAGCCGCCTTTGGAACCGAACTGCTGAATCATCTGGCCGGATGTGCCGCGTGCCTGGTAACCCACGAAGAGCACGTTATGGCGTTTGTCGCCGAGCATGGCCTTCAGGTAATTGACGATGCGTCCGCCACTGCACATGCCGTTGCCGGCAATCACGATGGCGGGGCGGGCAGTTGCGGCCAGGTGGCGCACCATGCGCAGGTGGGCGTCGTGGCCTTCGACCGTTAGTAGTTGCTCGAAGCCAAGCGGCGTGCGGCCGACCTTGATGCGCTTTTGTGCTTCGGCGTCCCAGAAGTGCTGGAGGTCGCGGTAGGCCTGGGTGAAGCGTGTGGCCAAGGGCGAGTCGAGGATGATGGGGAGGGTGGGCCAGTGGGTGGTGGCTTGTTCTATGCCATCTTCGTCGGAGGCTTTTCCATGAGCGCTGGTTTCCCTCTCCCCCGGCCCCTCTCCCGCAGGCGGGCGAGGGGAGACAAGCTGCGGGCGAGGGGAGGCAAGCTGGGGGCGAGTGGAGTTTGTTGCCTGGTGGATGATGTCTTCCAGCTCGTAGAGCAGTTCCTGAGTGCGGCCGATGCTGAAGGCGGGAATCAGCACGGTGCCGTTGTCGGCCAGGGCTTGTTCGATGATGGCTTTCAGGCGTTGTTTGCGCGTGCGGCGGTCTTCGTGCAGCCGGTCCCCGTAGGTGCTTTCCAGCACCAGGATGTCGGCCTTCCAGGGGGATTTCGGTGCCGGCAGCAGGGGCGTGTGGGTAGCGCCCAGGTCGCCGGAGAAGACGATGCGCTTCTGTTCTGCCTGCTTGGGATAGCGGAGGTCGCACTCGATGTAGGCGGAGCCCAGGATATGGCCGGCTCGCTGCAGGCGGATGCGCGCTTGCAGGTCGGGGGTGTCGATCAGGCTATGCCAGGTGCGGTAGGGGAGAGGCATCAGACGTTGGCGAATCAGCTTTAGGTATTTCTGCAGCTGCTGCGGATTGCGCCCGAAGGTGAACTGGAATGCATCTTCCAGTACCAGCGGTAGCAGGTGTGCCGAGGGCTGGCTGCAGAAGATCGGGCCCTGGTATCCGGCGGCCAGGAGATACGGCAGCCGGCCTACGTGGTCCATGTGTACGTGGGTCAACACCAAGGCCTTCAGGGTGGAGATATCGAAGTCGATGTCCAGTCGGCCAGCATCGGCTCGCCCATCGGCAGAGGTTTCCGCGCCCTGGAAAAGGCCGCAATCCACCATCAGGCTGTGCTGGTCATCCATCAATAACTGATGGCAAGAGCCGGTTACGCCGTTGGCGGCGCCGTGGTGCTGGATGTCCGGGTAACGCATGGGTGTCAGTCCTTTAGCTCGTTCCTGAGCCCGCTCCGTTCCTGGGGCGGGTGCCGCAAATCATGCTAGCGGGGCAGGCATCTGCAAGGCAGATCCGGCCTGCTGATAAGGGGCAGGAAACGATTCATTTGCGAGCAAGCTCGCTCCTACGGAGTCGAGCTGGCGTTCAGGATTAGTAGATGTCCTTGGAGAGCAGGGTGAATGGCGTTTTGATCAGGATCTTGAGATCCAGCCAGATGGACCAGTTGTTGATGTAGGCCAGGTCCAGTTCGACACGCCTTTCCATCTTGTCGATTGTTTCCGTCTCGCCCCGGCTGCCGCTGATCTGCGCAAGGCCGGTAATGCCGGGCTTGATGCGGTGACGGGCCATGTAGGCGTCGATCTTGCCGGTGTAGTAGTCGTTGTGCGCGACGGCGTGTGGGCGCGGGCCCACCAGGGACATGCGGCCTTGCAGCACATTGAACAGCTGCGGCAGTTCGTCGATGGAGGTGCGGCGGATGAAGCGGCCAACGCGGGTGATGCGTGGGTCTTCACGGGTGGCCTGCTTGACCTGGGCATCGGCATGCACGCGCATGGAGCGGAACTTCCAGACCTTGATGACCTTGCCATTCCAACCGTGGCGCTTCTGCTTGAACAGCACCGGGCCCGGAGAGGACAGCTTCACCGCCAGGGCAGTACCCAGCAGGAGCGGGCTGAGCAGCAGTATGGCCAGCAGGGCAACACAGCGGTCCAGCGCGGCCTTGGTGAGCGCGCCGGTGGGGTAGCTTGTGAGCGGGCTTTCGTTGAGGTTGATCGCGGCCAGGCCGTCGATATCTGAAACCGAGTGGTTGAGCAGCTTCAGGCTTTGCAGGTCGGGGATCCACACCACGTCGACGTTGGCATCGAGCAGATCGATGTAGAGCCCTTCGATCTGGTCTGCGGCGGAGAGGGGCAGGGCGATGTAGAGACGGCGCACCTTGTGGGTGGCGATCAGTTCGCGCAGATGGCTCAGGTTGCCGACGATGGGGTAGAGGCCATCATCCAGGTGAGGGTGATCGTCGGCGGTCACCAGGCCCACCAGGGGCTCGTTACGCTTGCGCACCAGCTTGTCGGCCAGTTCCTGGGCCAGGTCTCCGGTGCCGATCACCAGTGAGGTGCGGGCGGATTGAAGCTGTTGGTGGTAACGGCGGGAGAAGGCATGCAGGGGCAGGAACAGGCAGGCCTGAACGATGAATCCGACCCCCGCCCAGGTGATGACGATCTCGCGGGAGAACAGCTCGCTGGTCTTGGTGAGGAAGGCGATCACCGTCAGGCCGGAAAGCAGGACCAGCCAGCCGGCCAGCAGCCGACCCAGGCCTGCCACGTAGCCATGATGCTTGTGGTAGACGCCCATCAGCGAATAGGCCGGCACGGAACCCAGCAGGGTGTACAGGGCGAGGATGCGGTATTGGGTTTCGATATGCCCGGTCTTGCCCATGGCCAGGGCACAGAGCAGCAACGTCAGCATGCCGATTGCGGCTGCCCACTGGCCCCAGAACGTCAGGCCGCGTGCATCCGGTGTAGTGTTTTCCCGCTTGCTGATCAGATTGATACGGCTGGTGCGCGTACCGGCGGCATTGTGGCGGGCCTTGGTGGCCTGTTGGGGAGCGCCTGGCGCGGTGCGGTGTTGGGCCTGGGGCCGTTGAGAGGCTGCCTGAGTGTGTGTGGGCACGACTGATACCTGTCCTGGGGGCGACGCTACGATCGGGAAGCTAGCCTGCCTTCCTGGGGCTAGCGGTGTGGTTCCAATACGAAATTCCGCGGTGCTTCCTTGTCTGTTTCCGAACCTTGTCCGGGTTACCTGGGCTTGTGGCCCTGCCTTGTATTGCTCTGGGATTCAGATTTGGTCCGATCGTGCTTTTGGCACGCTACCGCCCCAGGGTTATCCGTTGATTCCCTGAGAACGGTCGCCACAGGCGATGGCTTGCCTCGGGCATGGCCCGAAGCGGCAGTGGTTGGAGTGGATGAAAGCGGGCGTACCGAGTCTGCGCTCGGCTAGCGCTTTGCAGGGGGAGAGTCATTCCCTGACGACGTGACTGCCTGTAGGCAGTTGCCTTACATCCCATAGGAATAGGCCTTGCCTGTTCCTGCGGGGGCATTCTACGGATTCGTCTGAGATTGTGAAGAGCATCAACATACACCGCTCGTCGAAAAGTTGACGTTTCAGAAATGTGTCTATCTTGCGGATGACCGGTTAGTCAGAAATCTGCCTACGGCAAAAATGGCAAAATTCCTACGCGCTAATGGGACGTATTACCCAAGAGAAAGTTCCGACGGACGGGGTCGTTTTTATGGGGGGCTCGTTGAAAGAGCCCGAACCCTGGTCGGCGGAGCCGTCAGAGCTTGTCGATGCAGTCCAGCGGGACGCTGAGGGTGTGCTGACGCTGCATGAGTTGCAGGAGAATAAGCACGCGCTCGGTTCCGTCCTTGGCCAGGAAGATGGCCTCCAACTCCTTCAGGTTGCCGCTCTTGATGCGGACGCGATCGCCTGCGCTCAGGTCGGGTTCGGGGAGTAGGGGGGAGGTGAGGCGTTGCTTCAGGTCTTCGACAAGCTCATCGGCTATGGCCGCCGGCTGGCCACCGAAGCACACCAGTTGGCTGACGCCGCGAGTGGAGCGAATCGGGAGCCAGTTGTCATTCACCTGGTCCAGTTGAATGAACAGGTAGCCGGGAAACAGTGATTCATCGTGCTGCTGCTTTCGACCAGCACGCAGGCGCGTTACGCAATGGGTGGGCCGGAAGCACGTGAAGGCTTGGCGATGCAGGTGCTCTTGCGCGCGCGCATCTTGTTTCGGCTTGCACTGGATCAGGTACCAGCGGGGGGCTGCAAGTTTGCCTTCCATGCAATTCACATCCCTTCTCGGTCTGGAGCCTTGGCTACTTGTCCCCTCTCCCGTTTGCGAGAGAGGGGAGTGGGTGGGCTTATGCCTTGTCCGATTTGTACTCGTACTGGTAGTAGGCGTAGTTGCCGTAGTAGCCGTAGGCCGAGGCCTTGCGCTCCACGGCGTTGAAGATGGCGCCCTTGAGGTTGATGCCGTTCTGCTCGAAGCGGCGCTTGGTCAGCAGGATTTCCTTGGCGGCGTTCATGCCGAAGCGGGTGACGATCAGGCTGGTGCCCGCCTGGCGGCCCACCAGGGCGGCATCGGTTACTGCGAGGATTGGCGGGGTGTCGACTATCACCAGGTCGTAGCGGCCGCTCACCTGTTCCAGGAACCGGGTGAAGTTGGCGTGCATCAGCAGTTCCGAGGGGTTCGGCGGAATCTGCCCACGGGTGATCATGTGCAGGTTTTCCACCTCGGTATGAGTGATGGCCGTATCCAGGTCGATGCGCGCGGCCAGCAGCTCGGAGAGGCCGTTTTCCGCCTCGTCGCGGAACATCCTGTGCAGATAGCCTTTGCGCATGTCGGCGTCCACCAGCAGTACGCGCTGACCGGTCTGGGCAACGATGGCGGCGAGGTTGGCGGAGACGAAGGACTTGCCCACGGCCGGGCTGGGGCCGGAAATCATCATGATGTTGTTCTTCGCCTCCAGGGTGGCGAAGTGCAGGCTGGTACGCAGGCTGCGCAGGGACTCCACCGCCAGGTCCGCCGGATTGGTCACCGCCAGCAGATGGGAGCCGGTGCTGGCGTGGGACTTGCCCCTGAAGCTCTGCTCGTGGGCCGCCTGTTCCTTGCTGTGGGGGATGGCGGCGTACACCGGCAGGCCCATCTGTTCGATGACGTCCGGGTCTTCCACGCCGCGGTTCAGTGCCTTGCGCACCAGCACATAGGCGACCGCGATCAGGCCGCCCAGCAAAGTGGCGATCATCACAATCAGCGGCTTTTTGGGTTTGACGGGCTTCTCGACGTTGGCGTCGGCGGCGTCGATGATGCGCACGTTGCCCACGGTGCCGGCACGCAGGATATCCAGCTCCTGGGACTTGTTCAGCAACTGGGTGTAGATCTCTGTGCTCACCTGCACGTCACGGGTCAGGCGCAGCAGTTCCTGCTGGGTTTCGGGCAGGTTCTCCACCTTCTTCAACAGCTCGCGCCTGGTCTGCTCCAGTTGACCCATCTGGGTGATCAGGGCCTGGTAGCTGGGGTGCTGACGGGTGAAGCGGCGCTCCATTTCAGCACGCTTGAGCTTCTGCTCGGAAATCAGGGTTTCCAGCTGGACGATCTGGTCCAGTACCGCCTTGGTTTCGATGGTGATATCCACCGAGCGGGCGCTGGTCTGGTACGTGTTCAGCTTGGCTTCTGCCTCCTCAAGCTGCTTGCGCACTTCCGGCAGTTGCCCCTGGAGGAACTCCAGGCTCTGCGCCGCTTCGGCGGAGTTGCGCTGCACGTTCTGCAAAACATAGAGGCGGCTCACTTCATCCAGCACGCGAGTAGCGTGCGCCGGGTCTTCGCTTTCCAGCGAGAGGGCAATGATGCCGGATTCCTTACCGCGCTCACCTGCCCCCAAGTCTTCCTGATACTGCAGGATGGTGGTCAGGCGGCGTTGCTTAACCACGCTGAATTCAGTGCCAGCATTGGCGCGCAGCTCAGCGACTTGCAGCTTGAAGCCGTCTTGCTCGATCTGGGCGCCGACATTGCCGGTCAGAACGGCCTCATCGTCTTCATTCAACAGAGTGAAGGCGCCATTGCCTTCCGCGCGGAGGGTCAGCTCCTTGCCCAGGTAACTATCGGGTACTTCCAGCTGGAAGATGTCCAGCTTTTCACCGCCCCAGGCGAAGCCACTGAGGCCAAAGAGTGGCCCCGCAAGCTCCTGACCGGGTTCGGGCTGGAAGCGCCGCGCGAGGAACCGGCCGAACAGCGGGAAGTGATGGGGCTCGACAATCACATCCAGCTTGAGGTTTTCCACCGCCTGGCCCAGCACGGCGCGGGATTTCAGCAGTTCGATTTCAGTGACCGCCGCCGAGGTGCCGCCGAACATCTCGGTCATTTCCGACATGCCGGTCATGGCTGCCAGGCCGCCCTTTTTCTCCTCCACCTGCACCAGGGCGTTGGCCTGGTACACGGGGGGAGTCAGCACGGCATAGGCCGCGCCCATTACGGTAAAGAAGGCGGTGATGCCGACGATCAGCCACTTGTTGTCCAGCAGGGTGCCGGCCAGCGCGAGCAGGTCGATATCGTCATCGTCATCACGGGTGTCCTGCACGGGCAGGCTGTTTTGGCTGGTCATCTGGAGCGCTTCTTCAAGGGGGTCAGAGTTTTTGCGACCAGCTTTCGACGCCTTGCGCCATCAGCTGATAGACATGTTCGAAGGCAGGCTTTTGCTGGCGATAGGGGTCAGGGATTTCCTGATTGCCCTGCCATTTGCCGAGAAGGAAGGTCTTGCCCCGCGCTTCTGGCGCCAGTTGCACGATCCGCTGGATATGGCCCTGCTCCATGGTGAGGATCAGGTCGTACTGGCGCAGCATTTCACGGGTCAGTTGGCGGCCCTGGTGGTCGGGGTGGTCCCCGCCGTGCTCACGCAGCACTTCGAGTGCGGTGGCGTCCATGGGCTTGCCCTCCAGGGCATGGATGCCCGCGGAGGCGACGGTGATCCCGCGCGGGGCGAGTCTGGATACGAGCAGGGCTTCGGCGGTCGGGCTGCGGCAGATATTGCCGATGCAGACAACCAGGATGTTCTTGAACATAAGGGCCAGCACGGGTTGCAGGGTCGTTTTTACAGCCGCGCGGGTGTGCTGCGAAGGAGGAAAGCGGATTCCGTTCCAACATCCCGATACGGCATCCCCAGAATTTCGCAACTGCTGGGGAGCGTGAAGGGGGGCAACTGTAGGGGGGGCGGGGATGAGGGTCAAGACTCCTTGGTCGCTTTCTGCCATAGAAACGAGCCTCGGTCCGATATGTTGGCCCGGGCAGGGTGGGCGAATATTCGACCCAACGTCA
Organism: Pseudomonas sp. BN102; assembly: GCF_029871245.1. Lineage (GTDB taxonomy): Bacteria > Pseudomonadota > Gammaproteobacteria > Pseudomonadales > Pseudomonadaceae > Metapseudomonas. The sequence continues at coordinate 214,240 of NZ_SSON01000070.1, forward strand.
GGCGCAGCTTCATATGAACTTGGGAAACCACGTTTCAGAACGGGGTGATGAATAACTGACTCTGCCCGTTACTTAAGTTGTTTGGATAGAGCGCCGAAGTCGGCCAGGTAGGGTGCGCTGTGCACACCAGCGGTTGGGCGTGGCGTCGGATCTGATCTCGGGATTGGTGCGCATGGCGCACCCTACGAAGTTGACCCCCGGAGGTCCCGAGGGCAGACCTTTGGTCTGCTTCGCGAATGAATTCGCCCCCACAAGGTTCGCCCAGCTCCTTTTAGATGTAGGGCACTGGATCACTTGATTGTGGCGAGGCGTCGCTCATCTGTTGGCTGCAGTTTCGCCTGGAGCAGCATCCATTCCCGCTGGATGACCGAATAGGGAATGAACACGCTGATTCGCTGGGCTCCCTGCAAGCCCGGGTGGTGGCTGACGTCGTTGAGGTTGACTGAGTAGATGCCCATGTTGATGCCGACAATGCTGCCGTCTTCGGCCATCACCGGGCCACCCGACATGCCTTTGGCGATGGGGGCGTCATGAATGGCGTAGAGCTCGCCGCTGTCTTCATTGGTATTGAGGAAGGGCGCCGGATAAACCTTGCCATGGCTGCTGCCGCCAACCAGATAAGGGCTGGAGCCTGCGGCAGTGATGCTTTCGCCCGGTTGCGCGGTGCGCCAGCTCGGTATTTTGCCGTTGGCCTTGTGCCTTATGAACACCAGGTCGCAGCCCGTACTGCAGCGGTACTTCTCGTAGGGGATCAGCGGCGTGTGGGCAGTGGTGACGGCGTATTCCTCGTTCCACTGCACGGCCGAAGCCATATAGAAGTAGGGAAGCGGAAAGCCCGAGAAAATCGAGAAGTACGTTTCTGTGCTGGGGCCTGAAATATCAGGTTTGACCAATCCGTTGCATCCTGCACACAAGGCTCCTGCCATGAAGATGGCGGCAATCTTGCGCATGGTGGCTCACCGACGTTTTGCTTTAAGAGGCGCCTCTCCTGGCTGGGTTATGTCCGCCGGTGCCCCTGTACTGCTTCATCAGGTAAAGCCCGTTGCCATCACTTATGGGTGACGAACGGTAGTCACATTGGATCGCGTCGATATAGGTCAAATAGCGTTTGACCATATGACCGCTGGTCTGGATTGCCCGGACGTTGGAGTGGGGTGCACGGCTGGCAATTTGCTGCTACGGCTCCAAAAGCTGCGTCGCGCCAAGGGGTTGCGTTGCTGCTAATTCGTTTGCAAATCAATCCAGAAGGATCAATGAGCCGATTTGTAGTTCCCGCTAGTCGTTATTTTGGCGGGGCTTGTCGGCCCGCCCGCCATTTGCCCCGGCTTGGCTTTTAGACGGAAGGACATGTGATAGCCGCGTGTTGGATGGCTGTAGCCGAACCCATTCGGCATCAGGTGCCTCGCCGCATGGCCACCCGCGAGTACGCCGGACGCTCACCTTCACTTTTCGGGTAGTGCGACTCGATCGGTGCATTCAAACTCTGCCGTCGCACCGCCTGAGCTTGCGGTCCGCGTACGTATCGGCAAAGGTCATCTGCTTCACCAGATGGATTGGCTAACGGGTTCGACCTATTGCACCAGAAACCGGAAGCCCTTCTTAGACCTTCCTGTGGTTCGACAGTCTTCCGTCTGTGGAGTCATCCTTGACCGCAGTAGTCTTTTTATTCACATTTTTCGCTGCTTTATATTTAGCGATTAAGGTTATTACCGGCCAATAGACAGGTACGTGAAGCCTTTTTGGGTCATCCGCTTCCGCTCAAACAAATTGCGGCCATCAAAGATAACCGGCTGTTTAAGTTGCGTCTTGATGAAATCGAAGTCTGGCGCCTTGAATGCTTGCCACTCTGTAACGATTATCAGGGCATCGGCGCCTTTCAACGCAGCCTCTTTGGTACCGCACAGGCTCAATGCTTCATCATTACCATATAGGCTCTGGGCTTCTTCCATAGCTTCCGGGTCGTATGCCTGGACTTTTGCACCTGCCTTCCAGAGTGCTTCCATCAGCACTCGACTCGGCGCTTCACGCATATCATCGGTATTGGGTTTGAAACTAAGCCCCCACAGGGCAAAATTTTTGCCGCGCAGATCGCTATTGAAGTGCTGGAAGATCTTGCTGAACAGCACGGTTTTTTGTTCGTTGTTACGGTCTTCGACCGCCTTAAGCACCTTGGCGTCAAAGCCGATGCTGTCCGCAGTGCTAATCAACGCCCGGGTGTCTTTAGGGAAGCAGGAGCCGCCGTAGCCGGCACCGGCATAGATGAAGTGGTAGCCAATGCGCGGGTCAGAGCCTATTCCTTGGCGAACCATTTCAATATCGGCACCCAGCTGTTCCGCCAGGTTGGCCATTTCGTTCATAAAGCTGATTTTGGTGGCCAGCATGCAGTTGGCTGCATACTTGGTAAGCTCTGCGCTGCGCACATCCATGACGATGATTCTTTCACGGTTGCGATTGAACGGAGCGTAAAGCTCCCGCATGAACTCTTCAGTCTGTTGGCTACCGGTACCGATGATGATGCGGTCCGGGCGCATGCAGTCGGCAACCGCGGAACCTTCCTTGAGGAATTCCGGGTTGGAGGCGACATCGAAGGCCAAGTCCTCCCGGCCACGCTCGGCGAGGATTTTGGTCACACAGGCACTGATCTTGTCAGCTGTGCCTACGGGCACAGTGGACTTGTCGATGATGATCTGGTGGCTTTCCATGTTGCGAGCAATGGTCTCTGCCACGGCAAGCACGTATTTCACGTCTGCCGAGCCGTCTTCACCAGGCGGGGTGCCGACTGCAATGAATTGAATTTCCCCGTGTTTCACCCCGGCAGCAGCATCTGTGGTGAAGTTGAGGCGCCCAGCTGCATGGTTTTCCTTGACCAGGTTTTCCAGGCCGGGTTCATAGATTTGGATATCGCCCTGCTTGAGACGCTCAACCTTATTGGCATCCACATCGATGCATACAACGTCGTGGCCTACTTCTGCGAGAACTGCACCTTGCACCAGGCCGACGTAGCCGATGCCAAAAACGGTCACTTTCATGGGGTTCCCTCAGCGCTTGAATCGATTGAATGGCGTGAGCACCAGCGTCTTGGGCTCTGGTGAGATCAATACTAGGCGATGGGTAGGTAGTGCGGATTTTTCTTCTCGCTGGCGGTCACCATAGGTGCTTTGCAGTACCTGGATGTCGTTTATCCAGCGCAATTCAAGCTCGTGTAGCTGGGGGGTTGGCGCGGAACGGCGTTGGACCTGGGGTTGGTGCAAGCGGTTGCCTGGGCGTGTCGGTACGACTGGAACTTGCCCTGGGGCGGCCCTGCGATGGGGAGGCTGGCTCGCCTTCGTGTGGCTAGCGGCGGTGGACTTCCAGCGAAATCTCGTCAGTCCGGATAAAAACAAATAGTCAAGAAAGTTCATACGACTGCAAGTGCAGCTTTATGTTTTCCACGTCATTGTTCATGAGTACATCAATAACCGATAGCCCAGCGACGAACTCTCTTGCGCTGATTTGTTTATAGCTTTTTAATTTCGGATTCACAAATGACAGGTTTACGCCTCTGTCGGCGAAATAATCCTTTTCATACAGTTCAGTTCCTCCTATGGAGTTAACGTAATTATCTGAATCAAGAAGCTTTGTTATTTCAATGAGTCTGTCTGGCCTGGCCATGCCCCTTGTATTCGAAAAGCAGGCCGAAGAGCGAACGAATTTCTTGTCCACTCCAATCACCTCATAAAACCTCTCGATCGATTTTATTGCCACATCAGAAATTGAACTCTGTTCGGTGCTTAGGACGTCAAGAACATACCTGTAGCCAACTTCGTAGAAGGGGCATTTTCCATAGGCTAGCTGTATCTGCTTCAGGAATTTCCGTTTAAAGTCGTCAAAAGAATGCGTCTTGATGTCGCAGATTAGTTTATTCTGGCTGCCATTCGACAGTGGGATGGTGAAGTTGTATGGGGTCCCGTTTATCAGGATTCTATTGCGATTTATCCATCCGCGGTTTATGAAGTTCACGTCATCATAAAAAACAAATACGTCACTCTCCTCGATCAGGCAGAAATACCCAATATAGGGAAAGACATACGGCTGCATTATTGATATGGTGTTGGGCATATTGCGCACCATCAAACGAGGATTCAGCTTTGCGGAGATTCTAGCAGTGCCCGCATCCACTGTTTTCTATGTTGCAGTCGAAGGTTATTCGAAATGTTTCATGCTGCCTGCGTAAAGTGTTGGTATTTGGCTTCCAGACCCGTAGGGGCGTACGGCGCTCCGCTTTAGCCCACAGTTGAACTTGCTGGTGAGCTAAAGCCCTACCTACCTGGTATTGCGCCCCAGCGTGGATTTCTTGGAAGCAGCAAACGCAGGCATAACTGAATATCTCGACGTTTCGATACTTTACCCAGGCACTCTAGCCAGCCTGATAGGTGATGCGAGATAGGGTGTTATCTGTCTTCTCTCCGGGCTTCTTCACTCCACACTTGGCATAGGTGGAACTGCCTGCGACAGTCCCTGGCGAGCCTCTCTGAACTTCGTGCTGCGCACCTAAAACCCCTTTACAGTCGTCACAAGGTGCTTCTCCAGTGCGAGCGGACAGGCGTTAAGAATTCCTGATCGCCGGTTGCCGTCGAATCGTTACCGGACTGATGTAGCCCGGCATCGAATGACGTCGACGGTGGCGGCAAATTGAGACTGGTCGGCTCGATCTGCTTTCTCCTGGCCGCGTGGTATCGACGATGGTGCCCTGGAGCAAGGACGAGTCACGATCTGTGCGAGTCGCCGGTAAGAAAGCTCTGTTCAGCCGCCTGATGGATGGCACCGAGCCATGATGTGCCCTATGTTCTTATGGTCACGAGGCGCAATGCATCACTTCATTTGAGCTCGGGAAACCACGGCCTTAAGACGTCGTCATGAGTAACTGGCTCTGCCCTTTACGGCTCGAGTTGTTTGGAGTGAGCGACTGGAGCCAGCCAGGTAGGGTGCGCCGTGCGCACCGACGGTTGGGCGTGGCGCAGCGGCTGATCCGGGGCAAGTGGTGCGCATGGCGCACCTACGGTGGCCCAAGCGCTGGAGTTATGCCAGGGCTGCGACGGTAGGCGTCGCCCCTTCCAGAGGGCCAAAGCAAGTCGACGTTCTACGAACGTGGATGGTTACTGGCCGCGTCATAAGCAAGGGAGTTTCCACGGATGAGTTCCAGTCAGGAAAGCGCAGGTAGAGCCTGGTACGTGGTTCAGTGCAAGGTGCGCCAGGAAGAGCGCGCCGAGGAAAATCTGCTGCGTCAGGGCTATGCCTGCTATCACCCCAAACTCAGGCGTGAGCGCCTGGCCAAGGGGCGGCGGGAGATCGCGGAAGAGTCACTTTTCCCCGGATACCTGTTCGTCCATCTCAGCCAGGAGGATAACTGGGGGCCCTTGCGCTCTACGCGAGGTGTCAGCCGTATCGTGAGCTTTGGCAATCAGCCGGCGATTCTCAGTGACAGCCTGATCGAACAACTACAGCAGCGCGAACATGTGCCTTGCGCAGTGGAGATGCTCTCGGTTGGTGAAAAGGTTCGTATCAACGATGGGCCATTTACCGACCTTGAGGCCATTTTCATGGCAATGGATGGGGAGGAGCGGGTGGTTCTGCTGCTCAAGTTTTTGCAGCGCGAGCAGAAGCTTCTCATGCCTTTGGCCGGCATCAGAAAGCTCTGAAGAGGGCGTCGTTTTCCCTGGCATCTACCCACAGGGCAGGCCTGCGGCCTGCCAAGCGATTGAAATAGCCCTTACAAGCTTGGCCCGTGCTTACCGGGAAACGCTGAGCCGCCAAGTACCATGGCATCCGTAGGGGGATCACGCTTCACGGGTTCACCATCGATGCCACGCCGGACCGCGAAGATGGATATGAAAAGCGCTGTCCGCCGATCGTCATCGGGGTGAATCGCCCTGGGTTTTCCAGGTGCTGGTCAGGCTTTGGGAAGACTTCTGGATGTATTCGAATCCATCGCTGCGAGCTTCTTCGCGAACCCCTCGTGTTGTTCACCGGATGCGTCCGCGCTTGCGCAACTGAAGAACGCTGTTCGGCCACCGTATGGTCGTGGCAGATACCCCGCCAACTCATAGTGCCGATCGGGCTCTTGGCCAGGAGAAGGCTTGCCCAACCCGAACGATAGAGAGGCTGCTCACGGAGTCGGACTGCTTGAGCTGGGCGATATCTTGACGTCGGGTTTCTGCAGAGGTGCGCGCCGCAGCCTCCAATGTGACGCCGAACTCAGAGTCTCGGCCCGCTGGTCACAGGCTTGCCGTCGCAGCGCCAAGTCCTTGCTGTGAAGCTTGATCCAGGCATTCATGCGATACACCGACATGCCCACGCGCGCAGCGACCGCTGCGATGAGCAGGCAGTGGATCTGTCGGCCTAAGAGCCGAGCAAAATCCGACTAGCGGCCAAGAGGGCCATACGGGCGTCAGTCTGCCCAATCGCCCCCCCAACTATCCTTCCACTCGTCACGGTGCGCCGAAATTTGTTCGGTGCGCGGGGGCCTTGGGTTTTGCTTCTAAAAAATCGGATCTAGCACTACCGCTGTCAGATGAAGGTCGGAAATCTGGGGCGGTAGCGTGTCTGGACGCTCAGGTTGATTTAGGTGGTGCGGGGCTATTGGGGTTGTGTCCGAGATCGAACAAGAACTTTGTTGTTGATGGCCGGGCCACTGAAGCGGCCGATGGCTGAGGGCGGTTTGAAATCGTCTTCGAGGAAAGAAGCGTTGTCGCAATTCCCGATAACTGTCCACTGCTCGCAGGAGAAGGGAGACAGGATTCCATGCACCACCCAACGAGGACGCTCCATATGCGTAACAACCTCTGCGCTCTTACCGTGGCTGTAGCGCTGGCCTCTGGCCAAGCCTTGGCTGACCAATCCACCCTGGCTGCATTGCAGTCTGCAGGCGTTGCTTTGACCAAAGCCCAGGCTCAGGCCGTGAAGGCCGCAGAAGGTGATGCCCTGGCCAAAGCCGTCGCCAGTATCGTTTCGGCCCATTCTACGGCCGCTGCACCGTCGCATACGGCAAACATCGTTGCCGCGGCCGTGGCCGCCGCTCCAGCGCAGGCTGCAAACATCATTGCCGAGGCCGTGGCCGCCGCTCCCGCTCAAGCTGTAAGCATCGTTGCCGCAGGCGTGACCGTCGCCCCGGCTCAGGCTGCAAAGATCGTTGCCGCAGGCGTGAGGGCCGCTCCGTCCAAGTCCGCAGCCATCGTTGCCGCTGGCGTAACCGCCGCTCCGTCCAAGTCCGCAGCCATCGTTGCCGCTGGCGTAACCGCCGCTCCGTCCAAGTCCGCTGACATCGTTGCCGCTGGCGTAACCGCCGCTCCGTCCAAGTCCGCAGCCATCATTTCCGCCGGCGTGGCCGCCGCTCCGGCTCAGGCCCCTGGCATCGTTGCCGCATCGGTAGCCGCCGCTCCGGACCAAGCTATTGCAATCACCGGTGCTGCGGCGAGTGCTGCCCCGGCGCATGCCGCTGCGATCGTCGCCGCAGCGAAGATGGCCGCCGCCGTCAACACGGCCGCGGCAGGTCCCACCCCCGGTAACCCGGGCAACACCGCTGCCAGATCCAGAAACCCGGGTAACGGCGGTGGTGGCGGCTCTGCCAGCCCAAACTAATAGAGTGAGCTCCCGCTGAAAAAGCTCTTATGCTGGTACTTTATGCGTCGGCGTTGTTTTGCAATATCCGCCGAAAAAATCACAGGAAAGGATCACTGGGGTTTCTATGTGCATGAAGTTGAAAGCAAGCTCATTGGCTGCCGTCGTTTCAGTTGCGCTATCTACCAATGCCTGGGCGATAGAGCCGCAATTCATCAAACTGACCGATAGTCTGACCTTCACGCCAACGCTGAAAGTCGGCGAGCGATACGACGACAATTTCCGGGCTGTTGAAGAGGGTGAGAAGTCCTCTTGGATAACCCAAATCGCCCCGTCCTTCGAACTGGGTGCCGAAGGCCGCAAGAGTGCTTACAAGCTCACATACTCGGCTAACACTGACATTTTTCATTCGAGCCACAAGGACGACAACACGGACCACCACCTGAACGCTGATGCCGTGCTCAAGTTCGATGCGCGCAACCAACTGAAGTTGGACGCCGGTTACCAGCAGGTTGAAGACACCGCTGTCGATGACCGGAATCTCACGAATGGCCAGAGCCTGGAGAACAACAAGTACACCATCGCCAATATTGGTGGGGTGTACACCTACGGTGCCGAGAGCGCTCGTGCGCAGATCGATCTCGGTGCCGACTACAGGGAGTTGCGCTATCAGAATAGCGACCATCTCAACGCCGAAAACGAATACGACACCACCGCTCTGCGCAGTACCTTCTATTACCGCGTGGCGCCCAAGACCCGAGCCCTGCTGGAGGCCCGCCATAGCGACTACGACTACGTCACGAACGATCGCCTCAACAGTAATGACATCGCTCTGCTCGGCGGCCTGACCTGGGAAGCTACTGCCAAGACCAGCGGCTCCGTCAAGATTGGTGCAGAAAAGAAGCGTTTCGATGATTCCAGCGTCGACGAGCAAAGCGGCTCGATGTGGGAGGTGGGTGTCAAATGGAAGCCGCGCACCTACTCCACGTTCAACCTCGAGACCAGTCGCGAACTCGACGAAGGTGACGATGGTTCTTCCTCTATTCAGTCGCAGAGCGTTTCCCTGAGTTGGGAGCACGAGTGGCTCGAGCGCCTGAGCTCAGATGTCAGCTACTCGTACGCCGACGAGGAGTACCAGGACATAGATCGTGACGACAAGATCAAGTCTTTCAGCGTGGCACTGACGTACGAGATGCGCCGCTGGTTGGATGTGGGTGTCGGTTACATATACGCCGAAGACGACTCCACCGCGATTGGCGAAAGCTACGAACGCAATATCTACTCGGTCAGCGTCATCGTCAGCCTCTGACTCTGCGTCCGTAGAGAAAATAGGGGGTACCCGCCCCCTTTCGTTACTTCGCTATTTTCAGGAGCAAACGAGCCAAATGATCATTCGATTTTTTTCCAGACTGATCCTCGGCATGCTGCTGATCAATGGCGGCATCGTACAGGCGGACGGTAACTCCCAGTACAAGTTGGCTTCTGGAGATGTCATCCGTATCAATGTTTTCGGCGAAAAGGACCTCAGCTTCGAAGAACTCCGCCTTACCGATGCTGGTACTTTCTCCTACCCCTTCATTGGTGAGGTGCAGGCCAAAGGCAAAACCGCTGCCGAGATCGAGCAGATGATCATTGCCAAGCTCAAGGGCGATTACCTGGTCGACCCTCGCGTATCGGTCAGCGTCCTGAAATACCGTGAATTCTTCATCAGTGGCGAAGTGAAAACCCCTGGCGGCTACGCCTTCCAGCCGGGGCTGACCTTGCGTCGTGCCGTCGCTCTTGCCGGCGGCCTGACCGAGCGCGCCTCGGACAAGCGCATCACCATCATCCGTGACCACGATGCCAGTCGTACCCCCGAGCGCGCCACGCTCGACACGCTGGTAATGCCTGGCGACACCATCACGATCGACCAAGGCTTTTTCTAGCGCGAGCCATCGTCTCGGCAAACCAGGGAATGGGGTCGCACCACGTGGTTTACCCCATTGGTGCCTGAGCGCCCTTAACCTTTTCAGGGGTGTCCCACTCATGGAAAGTAATATGCATATCATCGAGCGCAGTCTGGTCACCCAACGTCAGGAAGAGGTCGACGTTGGGCTCGACCTGCTCAAGCAGTGGCGCGCCGTCTGGCACCGAAAGTGGAGCATTGTCGCCCTGGTGCTGGTCGTTACCATGGTGACTATCCTCGCGGTATTTGCCATCACCCCCGTCTACCGCGCTGCCGCCACCCTGATGATCGAGGAGAAGACCGCCAAGGTGCTCTCCATCGAGCAAGTCTACGGCGTCGAAGGCGCTGCTAGCGATTACCTCCTGACCCAGATCGAGCTACTCAAGTCGCGTGCCCTGGCAGAGCGCGTTGTGCGCCAGCTGAACTTGACCACTCACCCCGAATTCGATCCTCGGCAACAGCCCGAACCGCTGATCGACTTTGACGGCCTGTTTGCTCATCTGGATTTCAACAAGATAGTGCCCGTGACTCTGCCCGGCGACCTGGAGGAAGAGGGCGGTACCACCGAAGCGCAAATCTTCGACTCGGTCACCAAGGCTTTCATGCGACGTATCAGTGTCGAAGCTCAGGGCAAGAGCCAGCTGGTCAAGTTGCAGGTGGACATGGCGGACCCGCGTACGGCCGCTCTGGCCGCTAACGCCATGGCCAAGGGCTTTATCGAAAGTCAGCTGGAAGCGAGCATGGAAATGTCCATGACCGCGGCCAGCTGGATGAACAACCGCCTGGGAGAGCTGCGCACCAAGCTGAAGGAAGCCGAGAACCGCCTCCAGGCCTTCCGTGAATCGGAGAATCTGGTGGACGTGGACGGTGTGGCTACCATCAGCGCCGCCGAACTTTCCCTCACGGGTGACCGCATGATCGACGCGCGCCGCCAGCGCGCCGAAGCCGAAAGCCAATACCGCCAAGTCCAGGCCATGCGCGGCGGTGGCTGGGGGCGCCTGGCAACTGTTCCGGCTGTATTGGGCCATCCGCTTATCCAGCAGTTCAAGGCGGACGAAGCCAAGGCCCAGGCCAGAGTCGAAGAGTTGTCGCGCCGCTACGGTAAACTCCACCCGTCCATGGAGGCCGCTCGCTCCGAGCTGAGTGCAGCCTCCGCCAGCCTGCGCGGCCAGGTCGAACAGGTGGTGGCCGGTATCGAGCGCAACTACCAACTGGCAGTAGCCAACGAGAATTCGCTGCAGGCCTCTTTCAACGCCAACAAATCGCAGATCCAGAATATTTCGCGCAAGGAGTTCAAATTTCGTGAACTGCAGCGTGAAGTCGAGGCCAGCCGTGCGCTCTATGACACCTTCCTGATCCGCCTGAAGGAAACAACCGCCACTTCCGACCTGGAATCCGCCAACGCCCGAGTAGTCGATCCTGCGGCAGTGCCAACCTCCCCGATCAAACCGAAGAAGTTGCAGATTGTCGCCGCTGGAGCGTTGCTTGCCCTGCTGGTGGGCATCGGGATGACCCTGTTGCTGGAGACGCTGAACAACACGGTCAAGAGTACTGAGCAGTTGGAAGGGCGCCTGAACATTCCAGTACTTGGCATCCTGCCACTCCTGAGGAGCAAGGAACGCAACCAGATGGCCCACATGTTCGCCATCGACAAGGACAAGAGCTTCTCCGAGGCGATTCGGACCATTCGTACTGGCGTGGTGCTTTCTGCAGTCGACAACCCGCACAAGGTAATAGTCATAACTTCCTCTATTCCCGGCGAGGGAAAGAGTACCGTTTCGGCCAACCTGGCCTTCGCCTTGGGACAAATGGAACGCGTACTGCTGATTGATGCTGACTTGCGCCGCCCGAGCCTGGGCAGGAGTTTCGAATTCCCGGTAGGCACCCCAGGTTTGGCCAACCTGATCGCTGGCACCGCCATGTTGGAAGACTGCATCAAACGGGTGGATAGCATTGACGTCGTAGGTGCGGGCACCGTGCCTCCCGACCCCCTGGAACTGCTGTCCTCGCCGCGCTTCGCCAAGTTCCTCGAAGCGCTCAAGGGCAAGTACGAGCGGATCATCATCGACTCGCCACCGACCCAGGCGGTCAGCGATGCCGTGCTCCTGTCCACATTCGCCAACTCCGTGATCTACGTGGTCAAGTCCGCCTCCACCAACATTCCGCTGGTGGAGAAGGGGATCGGCCAGCTACTGCAGAACAATGTCCCGGTGAACGGGATCGTCCTCAATCAGGTGGATATCAAGAAAGCCAAGCGAGACGGCTACAGCTACGGCAGTTATTACGACTACTACGGTTACAGCACCACCAAGCAGGTTTGAACACAGGGACCTGGTGTCACCTCGGGTTGAGCGAGTTGTGGACGACACATGACCGCAGAACCTCGAGGCCTTCAGGGGCAAGGTCGCTCGCGGACCGATGATCTCGGAGCCCATTTCGCGAGCAAGCACCACGCGCCCCGTTCTGCTCCCGATGGAGCGACTGCTCAACGCATGACCTGATCGGCGCATAGCCAACAAGGCTCTGTTTCGCGTTGAGCGCGTTGCCGACCAACGCGCCCCAACCCGGAAATTTTCAGCAGGAGCTCAGGCTCCCAGGTATTGCTTTGCCCGCGAGAAACCCATCGAGGGTCCGCGCCTTCTGGCCAGTCAGGATTGGCCGCCAGCGAAAGGTTTCGACAGCCGCCATGATTGACATGCACAACCATCTGCTACCTGGCATCGACGATGGGGCTCCCGACCTCGAGACTTCGCTTGCGCTGGCGCGCATGGCCGTTCAGGACGGGATCACTCACCTGGTCTGCACACCGCATATCCACCCCGGCCGTTACGACAACACGTCTGTCAGCATCCAGCGCGCGCGAGCCCCTTTCGAGGCGGCGCTGAAGGAGCAGGGAATTCCCCTGCGGGTGGCGGCAGCTGCGGAAGTACGTTTCGGCATGGAGCTGATGGCCGGTGTGTGTGAGGGAACCATTCCCTTCCTGGGCAAATGGCAGGGCAAGAAGGTCCTGCTGCTGGAGTTCCCCCATGGCGAGATCCCTTTTTGCGCCGAACGCCTGATCAGTTGGCTATTGCAACGCAACATCCTGCCGATGATCGCCCACCCGGAGCGCAACAAGGAATTGATGCGCACGCCGTCCAGGCTCAAACCCTTGCTCGAACTGGGTTGCCTGCTGCAAGTCACGGCTGCTTCGGTGGCCGGTCGTTTCGGCCACGCCGCCGAGGTGCTCGCCCACGCACTACTGGAACAAGGCGTAGTCACCATACTCGCCAGCGACTCCCACAACCTGCAGCATCGCCCGCCCCTGCTCAGCGAGGGCATGCAGCATGCCGCGCGCATTGTCGGCGACCGCAAGGCTGAGTCTCTGGTCCTGCACACGCCTTGGGAAATCGCTCAGAGCCATTTCGCATGAACACCAGCCAATTGCTCGACAGTCCAGGCGCTCGGAAGCACCAGCACTCGCATACGCATTCACGAGGAGAGCGCGCGCTCATGCAGCAAGTGCCACCGCTGCTGCTGGGGGTGCTGTCCATCGTGCTGCTGGTTTCGGGCGCACGTATCCTGCTGGCCGGCATCGCCAGCTATCAGACCGAAGCCTTCATCAGTTCATGGGATAAGCGCGATACCGAGCCAAGCGCCCGTGCCTGGGAAGTCGCTCACAGCGCAGCGCAACGCGCCATCAGCCTGTATCCGGTCGCCGATGGCGATCGGCTGGACCGCCTTGCGCGTATCTACAGCTGGAAGCAATTCCGCCAGCCCTATGCCGACCCTGCTGCGCAGGAATCGCGGCGTGCGGCCCTCGCCGCATTTCGTGCCGCCGTAGCTGCACGGCCGAGCTGGCCTTACACCTGGTCAGGCCTGGCTTACAGCAAGCTGTACCTTCAGGAGTTCGACGGCGAGTTCGATCAGGCCCTGGATCAGGCATTCCAGCTTGGCCCCTGGCGTATCGGGGTGAACCGTGAGCTGGTCGAAATCGGCTTCAGCGCCTGGCCACATTTGAGCCAGGTCCAGCGCCTGGCAATTCTCGAATCTGCCAGGCGCAGCGTGGCTTTCGGAAATGCCGAGGCCCAGAACTTGTTCGAACTGGCCCAGGAGGCCGGCCTGCTCCGGGAACTGTGCGACAGCCTGAGTGAAGCGCTCATCGGTTCGCGCAAGCTCTTGCAGTGCCGGCATTAGCGCGGCAGCGAACGCTTGCGGCCCATGCAGTCTCCGGGGGCGCAGGCTGGTCTTCGATCGCAGGCAGCACTGGCAGGAATGTTGCGCAGACAAACCAGCTCCATAGCCAGCTAGCACCACTGCTCGTACCGGTACCACAGGGAAAAAACCGCAACGAGCCATTACCCACGCTTTGCCACAGGGCAGTTAAGAGCAAGCGCACCACTCACACCGCTGCACTGTTTACAGGTATTCGTCGTGTCTCAGTCCGAAGCAACCGCGCCAGCCAGCCATGAAGCATCCACCAGGCGCGATCCCAATGTTCAAACCGGTCCTCGATCGACCTTCCTCGGTCGCGGCCTGACCTTCTGGGGCCAATGGCTGGTGGCCGTCAGTCTGATGATCTTGCTGCTCTGCGTGCTGGCCATGATGGAGACCGGCGAGATCGGATTGCACTATCGCATGCTGGCGCTGTTCGTCCTGTTCGGTTCAGTGCCCGTCTACTCCTTGATGCGGGTCTACCACAAGAAGCATGGATACCTGGTTGGCCTCTGCCGTTTGCTCGGTGGCTGGCTGATTCTGCTGGGCGGCCTCACGGTGGCGGTGTACGTCACCAAGACCGGCGAACACTTCTCCCGTGAAGTGGCCCTCGCCTGGGGGATGTTCGGCTTTGCCCTGCAAGCAGGCGCTTACGTGCCGTTGCATACCTTCGCCAGGCGGTACGACCGTAAGCACCAGGCCGCGCGCTCCTCACTGATCATTGGCACCGGCGAGCTGGCCTGGAAGCTGGCGGGCAAGCTGGTGGAATACAAGTACGGGCCCGTGGTCGGTCTGGTCGCAGCGGATGAGGAGCAACTACCGAGCAATAGTCGGTACCCGGTAATCGGCAACCTCTCGAACCTGCATGATCTGATCGTCATCCATCGCATCAGTCGCCTGTACATCGCTTTGCCGCTGACTGCGGCCGACAAGATCGAAGAGCTGTATTTCGAGCTGCTCGACGCCAATATCGATATGGTCTGGCTTCCAGACCTCCGCAGCATCATGCCGCTCAACCACTCGGTTGGTGATATCGAAGGCATGCCGGTCATCCACCTGAATAAATGTCCGCTCTCGGCTTATCCCAGTGCGGCCCTGAGCAAGGCGCTGATGGACCGCACCTTGGCCCTGCTGGCGCTTATCGTCCTGAGCCCGGTCCTGCTGGCCACCGCCGTTGCCGTGAAGTGCTCATCGCGGGGCCCGGTTCTGTTCAAGCAGGATCGCCATGGTTGGAATGGCACCATCATCAAGGTATGGAAGTTCCGCTCCATGCGGCTGCATGACGACCCTCGGGTCATGCAGGCCCGTCGCGATGATCCGCGGATCACCCGCGTCGGCCGCTTTATCCGCCGTACCTCGATCGACGAGTTGCCGCAGCTGTTCAACGTGTTGCTGGGGCAGATGTCCCTGGTCGGCCCGCGCCCGCATGCTGTGGCACATAACGACTACTACATCGACAAGATTGCCGCCTACATGGCTCGACATCGGATCAAGCCCGGGATAACCGGGCTGGCCCAGATCAATGGTTGGCGCGGCGAGACCGAAACCATCGACAAGATGCAGAAGCGCGTCGAGCTGGACCTGGCCTACATCAACAACTGGTCGTTGTGGCTGGACATCAAAATCATGGTCCAGACCCCTTTGGCACTGTTTTCACGAGATGTCTATTGAGGCGGTCGCACCCCGATCGAGACTCCATGACGCAGCGTTGCCTGCAAATCCGAGTGATGCGGTTACAAGAGCCTCGCTGACGTTCCGGCCATCGATGCGAGCCAATGCTCGCGCGTAAACGCGCTGCCTCCCGCCGGGCAGCGCATGAGCTCGGTATCCCTCCTCCCGCCCAGTGGTAACTGCTGTCGCCGCGTTCAGAGCGGTAACTCCATTCGTGGGCGCCCAGGCGCCTTGGCATAAGGACTGGAAGATGATGAAAGGCATTATCCTGGCCGGCGGCTCCGGAACCCGGCTCTACCCCATCACCCGGGGTGTGTCCAAGCAGCTGTTGCCGATCTACGACAAGCCCATGGTCTATTACCCGCTTTCTGCACTGATGCTCGCGGAGATTCGCGACATCCTGCTGATCAGCACGCCAGACGATATGGCGGGGTTCCAGCGGTTGCTCGGTGACGGCAGCGAGTTCGGTATCAATCTGAGCTATGCCGTGCAGCCCAGCCCCGATGGCCTGGCGCAAGCCTTCCTCATTGGCGAAGAATTCATCGGCACCGACTCGGTGTGCCTGGTGCTCGGCGACAACATTTTCTATGGCCAGGGCTTCCGGCTCATGTTGTGCGAGGCTGCCCGGCGTGAGAAGGGCGCCACCGTGTTCGGCTATCAGGTGAAGGACCCGGAGCGCTTTGGTGTGGTCGAGTTCGATGACCAGAAGCGTGCAGTCTCAATCGAGGAAAAGCCGCTCAAGCCCAAGTCCCAGTTCGCCGTCACCGGTCTGTACTTCTACGACAACGGCGTGGTGGAGATCGCCAGGCAGGTGAGGCCGTCCGCCCGGGGCGAGCTGGAAATCACCAGCATCAACCAGGTGTATCTGGAGCGCGGCGACCTCTATGTCGAACTGCTCGGCCGCGGCTTCGCCTGGCTGGACACCGGTACCCATGAAAGCCTGCAGGAGGCCGGCGTATTCGTCGAAACCGTCGAGAAACGCCAAGGCTTCAAGATCGCCTGCCTGGAAGAAATTGCCTTCACCAATGGCTGGCTGAAGGCCGATCACCTCTACCGGATCGGCCAATCCCTGAGCAAGAACAGTTATGGCCAGTATCTGCTGTCCCTGGTGAGGGAGGTCGTATGAACGACAAACCGGTTTACGTCACTCAGCCTTACCTGCCCCCGCTGGAGGAGTTCCTCCCCTATCTGCAGCACATCTGGGACAACAAGATCCTCACCAATGGCGGACCGATGCACAAGGAGCTGGAAGCTGCTCTTTCCAACTACCTTGGCGTCGAGCACATCGCCCTGTTCAACAATGGCACCATTGCCCTGCTGACGGCGTTGCAGGCCCTGCGCGTGGCAGGTGAGGTCATCACCACACCCTACTCCTTCGTCGCCACCGCCCATTCGCTGCTGTGGAATGGCATCAAGCCTGTGTTCGTGGACATCGATCCACATACCCTCAATCTCGACCCGGCCAGGATCGAAGCCGCCATTACCCCGCAGACCACCGCCATCATGCCGGTGCACTGCTATGGCAACCCATGCGATGTCGAAGCCATCCAGAAAATCGCCGATAACTACAACCTGCGGGTGATCTACGACGCAGCCCACACCTTTGGCGTGGAGGATGAAGGCGGCAGCATTCTCCGCCACGGCGACCTCAGTGTGCTGAGCTTCCATGCCACCAAGGTGTTCAACACCTTCGAGGGCGGCGCCATCATTTGCCCGGATGCCAAAACCAAGCAGCGCATCAACAATCTGAAGAACTTCGGCTTTGTCGATGAAGTCACAGTGGTCGCCTCCGGCATCAACGGAAAAATGAGCGAAATCAACGCGGCCTTTGGTCTGCTGCAACTCCAGCATATCGACAGCGCAATCGCCCGCCGTAAAGAGATCGACCAGACCTATCGCGAACAGCTGAAAGATGTCAAAGGCATCCGCATCGTCGAGAGAGCCGGTCAAAAGGTCGCCAATTATTCCTACTTCCCGATCCTGGTCGAGGGGGATTACCCGCTGAGCCGCGACGAGCTGTACCAAAAGCTCAAAGAGAACAACATATTCGGTCGTCGCTACTTCTATCCGCTGATAAGCGAGTTCCCGATGTATCGGGGGCTGGTCTCGGCGCAGCGCAGCAACCTGCCCGTAGCACACTCGGTATCTGAAAAGGTGATCTGCCTGCCAATGTATCCGGCGCTGCAGGAAGCATCGATCATTGCCATTGGGGAACTGATAAGTAATGTGCGGGAACGCGTGTAACTAAGCTCGCAGTAATGCTCTTCTGTATTCGGGGTGTATCGAGTTCGATGCTGGGCAAATTCGTCTTTTATGTTGGCATGATGGCGTCCGGTTGCTCTGACAACAGTTCTCCAATCATCAACCGGGGTGAGAAAACATGAATGAAGCTGTTGGCGGTTATTTTGAACTTGAATTGCCGTCAGGCACCGCAGATCTCTATCCGGAGGCGCTACGGTTTCAATCCGCGCGCGCCAGCTTCTACGCATTGCTCTGCGCCGGCCGCCCTCGCAAGGTCTGGATGCCACACTACATTTGTGACTCCATGCTTGGCCCCCTGAGCAAGGCAGGTATCGAGGTTTCCTTTTATTCTGTCAATGAAGATTTCTCCATCAAGGATGAAATAAATCTTCATCCTTATGAGTGGATTCTGTATGTAAATTATTTTGGTGTCTGCTCGAGTCGGCAGCGTGAAATCCTGAATAAATTCAATCCCGAACAAGTCGTCTTTGACCATTCTCAGGCATTCTTTGTCCCCCCATTTGATTGCTTGGCCACTATTTACTCTCCACGGAAATTTTTCGGTATACCGGATGGTGGACTCCTGATTACGAAGCTTCACGTTCCTGAACCGGAGGAGATTGACGAAGGATCGATCCAGCGCTCGCTTCCTCTCTTGATGCGGCTTGCTGGAACCCCGGAATCTGGATACGCCGATCACCAGGCTGCAGAAAAAACGCTCGAGGACTTCCGCTATAGAAGGATGTCCGCGCTTACGGAAAGGCTTCTATCCAGTATCGATTACGAAGCAGCACGATTAAAAAGAGACGAAAATTTCAGGTTTCTCCATAAGGCGCTTGGTCCACACAATAGGCTGGAGATAGATACTGGAGATATTGATGGGCCGTTGTGCTACCCGTTCTTTAACGACCTGAAAGGTCTTAGAGCGGTGCTTATCAAGGAAAGAGTATTCACGCCAACGTATTGGGAAACCTGTCTCTCTCGTGTTAAGGCCGAGTCTCTGGAGTACGAATTTGTCAGTAGCCTGGTTCCAATTCCATGTGATCAGCGTTACAGCGCGAAAGATTACGGGGCCACGATGCGCATAATCAATTGCAGCATCACGAGTGCGTGAGTTCGACCTGGGGGATGGTGCTGGCAAGCGGATTCAGTGTCTCGGGACCATGCTATTGAGCTGGCGATGGCGTGGACTTCGCTTCGAATCAGTGTCTCTATCAAGGGGTTACATCGATGTCCAGAACGATTGCAATGATGCAGCCCTATCTATTTCCTTATTTGGGGTATTTTCAGTTAATAGCAACCTCGGATTTATTTGTGCTTGGCGATGACTTGCAGTATGTCAAGGAGAGCTGGATAAATCGAAATCGTATTCTTGTTAATGGCGAGCCTAAGTTCATAACTTTTCCGCTCAAGAAGGATTGCCATACACTGAATATAAACCAGCGTCAATTGTGCGATGGGATTCAGGATGAATTGACTCGGATTCTCAAGACGATTTCCTTGAATTACTCGCGAGCGCCATTTCTAAGCGAAGTGTTCCCGTGGCTGGAACAGGTAATGCGCCACCCGCAAACGAATCTCGCTCGATATGCTGAAAATGCCATACGTGAGACCTGTTCCTATCTGGGTATTACTACACCGCTAGTGCGCTCATCCGACTTGGTCCTGCCGCCACCAATCGACCACCAGGATCGAGTTATCCAAACCATGAGAGTAATGGGTGGCAATACATACATAAATCCGATCGGTGGATTGAGTTTGTATTGCCCTGAGTATTTCATGAGTCGTGGCATACAGCTGCGTTTTCATCGCACCGACAAGATCGAATATAGGCAATCGAAGAATCCGTTTGTGGCGAACCTGTCGATCATCGATCTACTTATGTTCAATAGTATCGATGAAATTCGCCTGATGTTGAGCAGGTTTTCATTAGGACGATCAGCAGAAGACTTTATTGACCTGATTTAATGCGCTTGCGCAGTTACTTGGTTTGCCCTGTCGGCGAATTCAAATATCTGACGCTAAGTATGCCGGGTGATGAAAATAATCCGTATGGCCCCTTCTGAAGTCGTCAGTGATTCCTAGGGGGAAATCTCATCGAAATTATGGGCTTAGTAAATGGCTGATCTAAAGATTCTCCACTTGGCGCATGACGAGAAATTCATTGACGCGGCAATAAGCGACTTTGAGAGAGTGGCACCGGGCTCCAATCACTTATATGTTTACAGTAGGAGGCCGATAAAATATATAAAATCTCCTGCGAAGATGCCTTCGATAATTTCGATACTGACCGGAGGGGTCTCGAAGGATCTTGGTGGTTATGATATGGCGATCATCCACTCGCTCAACCCTGTTTGGTATAAAACAATTTCCAGGCTTCCAAAAGAAATGCCCGTAGTCTGGATAGGGTGGGGCTATGATTACTATGATGTCATATACGGAAGTCGGGATAAGATGCTACTGCCCCTGACACGTATGGAAATCCAAGAAAATATTCCTCAAAAAAGCCCAATAGAGAAGTTGAAGGACCTAATCCGTAGGTCGTTGGTTCCAATAAGCAAGGAAAAAGTCATTAGAAGAATTAATTTCTTCTCGCCCGTACTGCCCGGGGAGTATGAGTTGGTGAGACAAAAGCATCCGGCGGGTGGGTTTCCAGATTATTGTTCCTGGAATTACGGTGAAATAGAGGAAACTCTGGAGAATGATCTTAAAGACGCTCGAGTGACAGGGCGCTCAATTTTGGTTGGCAATAGTGCATTTGCTGAAAACAACCACATCGACTCTTTTGCTCTTCTGTCAGAATTGGGCGTTGACGACAGAAGGGTTGTCGTCCCGCTCAGCTACGGTGACGCGCGCTACAGAGACCTGGTCATGAAGAAGGGAAGAAGACTGTTCGGTGAACGGTTTTTCCCGCTCGTTGATTTCATGCCTTTGATGGATTATGTGAAAACCCTGGAGTCGTGCGGTTTCGTAATTATGAATCATCTGCGGCAACAGGCGGTAAGCAATATAATTATCATGCTCCATATTGGGGCAAAGGTGTTCTTGCGAAAAGAGTGCCCGACTTACGCATTTTTTCGCGAGATGGGTGCTGTGATTTTTTCAGTGCAAGAACTCGAACAGGATCCCGGATTACTCGAGAATCGCCTTGACCAAGCGAGCACGGAAATCAATCGGGACATAGTCAGGAAAAACTTCTCGAAAGAAGTTTGCCAAATAAAAACCATAAATCTGCTCAAGCAGGTGTGCCAATCACTCTAGTGGCGGATGAGTTTGGCTTAAGGGCTATACATCGCCTGTCCAGTTCTTGAAGAGCGCGACGCCCTGCTTGACGCGATCTCATCGCGGAAGAATCGAAATCCAACCCGGAAGACCATCCGACATGAGCGTAGCCAAGAGGCTGTATTCTGCCCTCGGGGCGAATCTGACCAGCCAAGCGATAACTGTTTTAATCCAAGTGCTTTCAGTCCCGATTTTTCTGTATTTCTGGGGGGTTGAAAGATATGGCGAATGGATCCTCATATCGGCCATACCGGCATATTTTGCACTTTCTGATTTTGGATTCATTTCCGTAGCCATCAACAGAATGAGCATTCTGAGCTCAGCGGGCGATCACAAGGGTTCCGAGACGGTTTTTCATACGGCAATAAAATTTACGGCTATTACCTCGTTTGCTGTATTTGTCGGGGCAATTCTCATCCTGGCGCTATTGGAAGTGGTTTTTCCGTGGGGGATCGAGAAGAAATTGGCTCTGATGCTGTTGATTACGACGTCGCTACTTGCGATGGCGGGTGGTCTTTTTGATGCGGTATTCAGGGCGTCGGATGAATATGCGCTTGGAACCAATATGGCCAATGTGGCCAGGCTGGTTGAATGGGGGTTTCTAATACTGGGAGCCAGTCTCGGTGGAAGCGTAATTTATGCAGCGCTGAGCCAATTCATTGGTAGGGTTATCGAAACGATAATAATATTCTGGATAGTAAAAAGTCGGCATCCACATTTCAGTTGGTCAACAAAATACGCCGATATGAACGAGTTCAAGGAAATGATCAAGCCTTCCTTGGCATTCATGGCCTTTCCGACTGCCAACGCATTGAACATCCAGGGCGTCACACTTCTTGTTGGTTATCTGTTTGGGCCGGCGTCCGTGGTGATATTCAATACATACCGAACTATCTCCAGGGTTCTCGTCCAGGTTATCGCCTTGCTTGGAAGATCCTTGTGGCCTGAAATATCGAAGCAGTTTGGCGCTGGGAATTTCAGCGCTGTAGTCTCTCTATATAAATATGGGATCCTGGGCTCTGTGTTCATCAGCCTTGCAGCGTCTCTGCCGGTATATTTCCTGGCGCCTTACATACTGGAGGAGTGGACTTCTGGACATGTTCAATTCGACGGGTTCCTCCTTAAGGCATTTCTGCTTTCGACCATACTCACATCGTTTTGGCAGATGAGCATGATCGTCTTGTCTGCCACCAATCAGCATTCCGGGTTTTCAGTGACATATTTGTTGTCGGCATTGCTCTGCGTGCTTGTGACTTACAGCATCAGCGGTGTATTCGGGTTCAACGCTCCTTTGATTGGAATGATCTTGTTCGAGTTGTTGGTGATCATGTCGTCTGGCTATTACGTAAAAGATCTAATATTCAAAAATGGTAGATGCGTATGATTGCTTATCTATGGAAAAACCGCGAGGCGCCCGATTTTCTCTCGAAGCGTTGGTTTGTGGTCTGGGCCAAGCGAGCATTGACCAGCGGAGGTCTTCTTAAGATCGTGTTTGAAAGGGCCAGGCTGACCATAAGAGGTGTGACCGTTGGTAATCTGTCCGTAGTTCGCGGGGTAGATATCAATGGGCGTCCGCTGAACCTGAAAATAGGAACCAACACTTCCTTGGTTGGCCCCTTGCATATCGCCTGTCATGACATTGTTGAAATAGGCTCGCATGTGACCATAAACAGCGGGGTTACAATCTTGACGGCCAGCCATAGCCTATCCGACCCGAAATGGCTGTCTTTCAAAAAGCCGATATACATAAAGGATTACGCCTGGATTGCCACTGGAGCGACAATCCTACCTGGGGTAACCATTGGCCGAGGGGCTGTAGTCGGTGCGGGCGCGGTAGTTACCAAGGATATTCCCGACTACTCGGTGGCTGTGGGAAATCCTGCAACGATCAAGGAAAACAAGCGCTGCATGGACCTTGAATATAACCCGGTCATATTTTGTGCCCCTTATGAGGCATGGGTTGGGAAAGCGCTGACGAGGTAGGGTGCGCCGTGCGCACCAATGGTTGATCGAGGCGCAGGGACTGATCCCGCGATCGGCGCGCATGGCGCACCCCGCGGTGGGGCAAGTGCCGAAATACGACTTTTCATGGTGAACCAGTGAATACTGTATTTGTAGCTCACCCCGGATTGCAGCATTCGCATCAGCTGGCTCTTGCGCTACATGAAGGCGGTCTATTGAGTAAGTTCTATTCGGGCGTGCCGATCTTGTCCGAAGGTGAATGCCTTCCCTGGTGGCTGCCCGAGATGTATGGAGCCAGAATAAAGCGTGTAAACATTCCCAAAGCAGCCAGGTGCCATCCATTGAGATTTCAGGCACTTATCAGGGCAAATAGATTCCTGCCTTCTGGCTTTTCGCGAAGCGACTACACACACAGAATATTTCACCTTTTCGATGCGTGGGCAGCAAAGCAGGTCTTGAAACTTAAGCCGCGTATAGTAGTAGGCTATGAGAATTCCAGCTCTAAAACATTTCTTGCCGCGAAGTCGATTGGGGCTTACTGCGTTCTGGATGCGTCGTCCTTGCATCACAAGTCTATTGCCAGTTTGTTGAATTTTCCAAATACAAATTATTTGTCCGAGATCGTAAGGCGCAAGGAGGCGGAGGTCGAATCGTCTGACTTGATAATCACCTGCTCCCCCTGGGCAAGGGAAAGTTTCATAGAAAATGGGGTTCCTGCGGATAAAGTAAGATCCATATTGCTTGGATCTGAGTTGCCTAAAGGGATCCCGGCATGGAAAAAGGGCAAGGGGCCTGTCAGGTTCATATTTGCAGGCGGTATAAGGCATCTGAAGTCGATCGATATAATTCTCGATGCCTTCAACAGGCTATATGAAGAGGGGTTCAGGTATAGTTTGACGTTTGTCGGGGGAGGGGGGGATGCTGATTTGCTGGGAAGAATACAGAAGACTCCACTTGCTTCTCGGCATAAGAACCTACCCCAACCAGCACTCTACTCCAGGTTCGCTGACTCGGACTGCCTCCTGCTTCCATCAAGATTTGACTCGTTCGGCATGGTCGTTGCCGAAGCCATGGCCTGTGGAACCCCGGCAATCGTATCTACGAATACCGGTTCAAAGTCAATAATCGAAAAATTTCCAGGGAGTGGTTGGATCGTTGAACCTACAGTTGATTCGCTATACGAAAAATTACGGGAATTATTGATAGACCCGGAGATCCTTTATTGCGCCAGAGCCCGCGCCTTGGAAGCGTCAGGTTGCTTCACATGGCAAGCCTATCGCGCGAGGGTGAGAGAAACCTTTAAGGAGATATTTCCTTGAAAACGTATCTGCTCCCTGACGTCAAGCTCAGTGAGAACATCGCGCAAAAAACCAATGTCAGGATCAGTCACAACGGAAAAATATTCATATCTGTACTTCTTATCGCGATTTTCGAAGGTGCCATTCGGAAGTGGCTGTCATCTTCATTGACGTTGCCGTTGGTTCTGATTCGTGATCTTCTTGCGCTGTACCTGATAATAAATGCGATAAGGCATGGCAGCCTGAAAGGTAAAGGCCAAAGTCTGAAGGTGCTTTTCTATTGCTCTTTCTTCTTGGTCTTATGGGGGTTGTTGCAGCTTATGCTGGGTGAGAATAATTTTCCCATATTCTTATTCGGTGTGCGGTTCTGGCTGCTGTATCTATGGTTTGGTTACTTCGCCTCGTTGACGCTAAGCGAGTATGACTACCAAAGAACGGCCTATTTCCTGGTCGTGGCCTTGATCGCCATGACGCCACTTGTGGTGCTCCAGCATTTTTCACCGCCGACATCGTTCATAAATACCCAGGTGGATAGTGAAGAGGGTAATGTCTTTCTTGTGATTGCCGGTGTGGTCAGAACAACGGGGACCTTCAGTTTTACACTTGGGTATACAATCTTCCTGGCGCTCGTAACCCCTTTTGTATTGTCATTGTTGGCCGCCGCCAAGAATACTAGAAAGGATAAATTGATACTTGCTCTTTCGGTTTCATCCTTGATCATATGTACTCTTGTCAGCGGCTCCAGGTCAGCCATAATCTATTTGCTCGGCATGTTTGCTGTGTACTCTCTGTTTGCTGTTGTGTTCGTTAGAGGTTCACAAAAAGTCTACGTTCTGTTCGCTGTCATAGCAGCCGTTCTGGCGGGTTTATTCATATCCACAGTTTTTGAAGGGGCCTTGAGTGCCACGCAAGAGCGATTCAGCGAAGCCTCTCTGCAGGAAAACATAATAGAAAGGGTGTTGACTATTTTCCTTGGTGAGTCTGTCGCTCTCGAGAGATTTTCCTGGCTGGGCTATGGAATTGGTTTTGGATCGAATCTGGCAGCTTTCTTTCAGTCCGGGGAAAGGATGTTCATGCTTACAGAGACAGAAACCGGAAGAATCATAATGGAGGGTGGACTCCTTGGATTCGCATATATTTTTCTGAAGATGGCGGTTATATTTTATCTTGCCAGAAAAGCGTTTCGCGCTGCCAGGGAAAACAAGTCCATCTGCTGCGTATTGATGGTTGTCGCGTTTAGTCTGGCGTTATTGATCTGGTCGGCGATTGGCCAATTAACCGCAAATGTATTTCTCGGGATCATGTTTGGATTGACTCTACTTTCCATAAAGTATCCCAAGGTCTCGCTGCTTTCTTTAGCTCGGCCCTGATCCGCTGGCTGAGTGATTCAAGTTGCAATGGGAGAGTCTGCATAAGACTTTCCGAATCCGATCCAATACATGCATTTCCATTATTCCCATGGCCCGATGGTGCATTTGTACTTGGCGATGCCATAGTTCTATGGAGCGCAACTGTGAACCAGCTTTCAGTAATCAGTCGGGAATTGAAGATTCTCAGGGTCATCCCATCAATAAACCCCGAGCGTGGCGGGCCAATGGAGGCTGCGTGCAAGATTGACGAGGTGCTGATTCAGTCAGGTCATCAAGTTGAAGTGGTTTGCCTGGATGAACCTAACAAGTCGTTTCTGAAATCTTACCCTGCGAAAGTGCATGCGCTCGGTCCATCTCGCCTTGGCTATTGCTATAACTCGCGCCTTGTTCCTTGGCTTAGAAAGAATAAGCAAAATTATGATGTGATAATCGTCAATGGTATCTGGCAATACCATAGCTTTGCCGTGAGGAAGGCCGTGGCAGGAAGCAATATCCCCTACTATGTGTTCACCCACGGCATGCTGGACCCCTGGTTCAAGCATACCTATCCGCTCAAACATATTAAGAAGTGGCTGTATTGGCCCTGGGCCGAGTACCGGGTGCTGCGCGATGCTCGTGCCGTGATCTTCACTTGTGAAGAGGAACGACTCCTGGCCCGCCAATCGTTCTGGCTTTATCGAGTAACCGAAGCCGTCACGGCTTATGGCACGTCCAACCCGCCATGTAACGCAGATGATCTGAAACAAGAGTTTTTAGCCACTCACCCAGAACTGCAAGGTAAGCGCATCGTTCTTTTCCTGAGCCGCATTCATGAGAAAAAAGGCTGCGACATGTTGCTCGAAGCCTTTGCCCGGATTGCGAGCCAGGACGAGCGCCTGCATCTGGTGATGGGGGGACCGGACCAGACTGGGCTGGCTACTGCACTGAAAACACAGGCCCAACGTTTGGGCATCGACGGGCGCATTACCTGGCCCGGCATGCTGCGGGGTAACGCCAAGTGGTCGGCATTCTACGCCGCCGAGGTGTTCTGCCTGCCTTCCCATCAGGAGAATTTCGGCATCGTCGTAGCCGAGGCGCTGGCCTGCGGCACACCCGTACTTATCAGTAACAAGGTCAACATCTGGCGTGAAATCGAAATGGATGAGACCGGTTTCGTAGATGAAGACACGGTTGAAGGAACGGTACGAAATCTACAGCGCTGGTTGACAATGGATCACGATGCTTATACCCGGATGAGCGATCGCGCAAAAGAATCCTTTATCCAAAGGTTCCATATCAGGCGCGCTGCCGAGCGACTGCTTGAAATCATTCGGGGGCCTTGAAAATGATCATTCAAGGAAATGACTCATATACAGCAGCTTCCTTTTCCTTGGGTCATCGAATCCGTAGACAGGTATGGAACTCGGTTTGGCTGCTGCTTTTTCGCCCTAGCCCACGCCCGCTCCACATGTGGCGTGCGTTCCTGTTGAGGATATTTGGCGCAAAACTTGGAAAGGGTATTCACGTTTATCCGGCCGCTAAGATCTGGGCGCCTTGGAACCTTGAACTTGGTGATCATGTAGGAATTGCCGATGGTGCGACAATCTACAATATGGATTTGATCAAGGTTGGTCGTTACAGCGTGATATCCCAAGGAGCGCATCTTTGTGGTGGCTCTCACGACTACAACAGCAGGAATTTCCAGCTATACGCCAGGCCAATAGTCATTGGCGAACATGTCTGGATTTGTGCGGAGGCGTTCGTATCCCTGGGTGTGTCCATTCCTGATGGTGTTGTCGTCGGCGCGAGATCTCTTGTCTCGAAAAGTATCACCGAACCCTGGACAGTCCATGCTGGATTTCCGGCCAAAAAGATCAGTATCCGCACCAGGAACGATCGATGAATACTTATCGTTCGAGCGAAGATGAGACTTCAATTTCAGTAGTTATCCTGACTTTCAATGAAGAAATTCACATAGGGCGCGCGATAAAGTCTGTTTCAGCTATTTCCAGCGAAGTTTTTGTGATCGACTCATTTTCGAATGACAAGACCGTGGAAATCGCCAAATCCCTCGGTGCATTCGTTCTGCAAAATAAATTCGTGAATCAGGCCAGGCAATTCCAATGGGCCATGGATAACGCTCCTATTACAGGGAACTGGATCATGCGCCTGGATGCCGACGAAATTATCGAGCCGGATCTGGCCGAGGAAATAACAAGAAAGGTTCCAAACCTTTCAAAGGATGTTGTTGGTATAAACCTGAAACGCAAGCACATTTTCATGGGGCGCTGGGTCAGGCATGGCGGGCGTTACCCTCTGCTGATGCTGCGTATTTGGCGCAATGGTCACGGTCGAGTTGAAGACCGCTTGATGGACGAGCATATAGTTGTCTGGGGCGGAAATACGGTGACGTTTGAAGGTGGTTTCGCTGACCACAACCTGCATGACCTCACGTTCTTTTCCGAGAAGCACAACAATTACGCCACCCGCGAAGCTATCGAGATCTTGAATCAGAGACTTCGCCTCTTCTCGCGTGACCAGGCGGTTAACCGGGAGAGTACCTGCTTGCAGGTATCGACCAAGCGCCTGATAAAGGAGCGAGTTTACAACCGAATGCCTTTCACCTTGAGCGCCATGCTTTATTTTTTCTGGCGTTATATTTTTCAGCTCGGGTTCCTCGATGGCCGTTCCGGCCTGGTTTATCACTTCCTGCAAGGCTATTGGTACCGCTTCCTGGTCGGCGCCAAGGTGATGGAGCTTGAAAGTGCCATCGTGCATCTTTCAGACAAGGATCAGATAGTCGAAGAGCTGTCTCGTCTAACCGGGCATTGTTTATCGAGTTTTAAAGACAAGAAGTAGGTCGCTGAGTTCAGCCTTAATTGTCTTGCAGATATATCCCATCCACTATAAGCAAACCATACGGATAGCGATATGATTAAACGTGCCCTCATCACCGGTATCACCGGCCAGGACGGTTCCTATCTCGCAGAGTTCTTGCTGGAGAAGGGATATGAAGTTCATGGCATAAAGCGTCGTGCTTCCTCGTTTAACACCCAGCGTGTGGATCATATCTATCAGGCCCCGCACGTCGATAATCGAAACTTCGTGCTGCATTACGGCGATCTGACTGACTCATCCAGCCTCACTCGTATTATTCAGGAAGTTCAGCCTGATGAAGTCTATAACCTTGGCGCACAGTCCCACGTAGCCGTGAGCTTTGAGGCGCCGGAATATACGGCGGATGTGGATGCGATGGGGCCGATGCGAATTCTTGAAGCTATCCGTCTGCTGGGTCTGACGAAGAAGACTCGCTTCTATCAGGCGTCCACTTCGGAACTCTTCGGGCTGGTGCAGGAAATCCCGCAAAGGGAAACGACTCCGTTCTACCCACGCTCGCCTTATGCAGCGGCGAAGCTCTACGCCTACTGGATAACGGTCAATTACCGGGAAGCCTATGGCATGTATGCGTGCAACGGCATCCTGTTCAACCATGAGTCGCCGCGCCGCGGGGAAACCTTCGTGACGCGCAAGATCACCCGCGGTCTGGCCAACATTGCCCAGGGCCTGGAACAGTGCCTGTACCTGGGCAACATGAATGCGTTGCGTGACTGGGGACACGCCAAGGACTACGTCCGCATGCAGTGGATGATGTTGCAGCAGGAGCAGCCGGATGACTTTGTGATCGCCACAGGTGTGCAGTATTCGGTTCGAGATTTCATTCGCTGGTCAGCTGCGGAGTTGGGGCTCACCTTGCGCTTTGAAGGCGAAGGTGTGGATGAAATGGCCATTGTCGAACGCATCGAGGGCGACAAGGCACCAGCGCTGAAAAGCGGCGATGTCATTGTCCGCGTCGACACTCGCTACTTCCGTCCAACGGAAGTGGAAACCTTGCTCGGCGATCCCGCCAAGGCCAGGCAGAAGCTGGGCTGGGTGCCGGAGATCCCTGTGCAGGCAATTTGCGCAGAGATGGTCCGCGAAGACCTCAAGGTCGCGCAGCGTCACGCGCTCCTCAAACAGCACGGCCATGAAGTGCCGGTAGCGGTGGAGAACTGAGCGTGGCACGACATCTGGACCAGACTGTGTTCGTCGCCGGCCACCGCGGTATGGTGGGCTCGGCCATCGTCCGGCGCCTCAGGGCGCTGGGTTACGCCAACATTCTCACTGCCGCCCATGACGAGCTGGACCTGCTCGATCAGGCCGCCGTGCAAGCGTTCTTCAAGCACAACCAGATTGATCAGGTGTATCTGGCCGCTGCCAAGGTGGGCGGGATTCATGCCAACAACACCTATCCGGCGGACTTCATCTACCAGAACCTGATGATCGAAGCCAACGTCATCCAGGCCTCCCATCAGGCCGGCGTCCAGAAGCTGCTGTTCCTCGGCTCCTCCTGCATCTATCCCAAGCATGCTGAGCAGCCGATGCGTGAAGAGGTCTTGCTCACGGGCATTCTCGAGCCCACCAACGAGCCTTACGCCATCGCCAAGATCGCCGGGATCAAGCTGTGCGAAAGCTATAACCGTCAGCATGGCCGCGACTACCGCAGCGTGATGCCGACCAACCTGTATGGCCCCCACGACAACTTCCACCCGGAGAACAGCCATGTGATCCCGGCACTGCTCCGCCGTTTTCACGAGGCGGTGCAGCGGGGTGACGAAAGCGTGGTGATCTGGGGGAGTGGCAAGCCGATGCGCGAGTTCCTGCATGTGGACGACATGGCAGCCGCCAGTGTGCATGTGATGGAGCTCGATCGTGCTACCTATCAGGCCACTACCCAGCCGATGCTCTCACATATCAACGTGGGTACCGG
This sequence comes from Pseudomonas sp. BN102, assembly GCF_029871245.1. Classification (GTDB taxonomy): domain Bacteria; phylum Pseudomonadota; class Gammaproteobacteria; order Pseudomonadales; family Pseudomonadaceae; genus Metapseudomonas. Next base: position 244,585 of record NZ_SSON01000070.1, read on the forward strand.
TGTGGACTGCACTATTCGCGAACTGGCGGAAACCATTGCCAAGGTCACGGGATTCACCGGCCAGTTGAGCTTCGATCCCAGCAAGCCGGACGGTACCCCTCGCAAGCTGATGGATGTGGCAAGGCTCAAGGCGCTGGGTTGGCAAGCCAGTATCGGCTTGGAGGAAGGCCTGCGCGATGCCTATGGCTGGTACGTCGAGGCGCTCGACCGGACGAGGGCGCTCTGATGAAAATCCTCCTGTATGGCATCAACTACAGTCCCGAGCTGACCGGCATAGGCAAGTACAGCGGCGAGATGGCGCGCTGGTTGGCGGCCCACGAGCATGAGGTAAGGGTCGTGACGGCGCCGCCCTATTACCCGCAGTGGAAGGTCTGGCAGGGATTTCCTGCCTGGCGCTTCAACAGGTGCGTCGAGGATGGCGTGACCGTCATCCGTTGCCCGCTTTACGTGCCATCCAGGCCCAGCCCCCTTAAACGCATCGTGCACCTTGCCAGTTTTTCCCTGTCTTCGTCCCTGGCGATTCTCAGCCTGCTGCGCTGGAAGCCAGAGCTCGTCATCCTGGAAGTACCGACCATGTTCTGCGCACCCCAGGCGCTACTGTTGGCAAAGCTGACGAAGGCAAGGTCCGTGCTGCATATCCAGGACTACGAGGTGGATGCGCTGTTCGGTCTGGGGCTTGCCAGAAGCAGCGCGCTCAAGCGCTTCGCCAGTGCAGTCGAAAGGGTTGTCCTGCGGGCATTCGACCGGGTTTCCACCATTTCCAGCGGCATGCTGCAACGGGCCCGGCAGAAGGGCGTGGATCAGCAGCGTCTGCGCTTTTTCCCCAACTGGTCGGAAACGGCTCTATTTCGTGATGTACCTCGTTCCCTTGGCCTGTTGAGTCGCCTCGGCGTCGAGCCTGGCAAACGCGTTCTGCTCTATGCCGGCAACATCGGTGAAAAACAGGGCCTGGAGTCGGTAGTTGAAGCCGCCGGGCGCTTGCGGGAACGGGACGATCTGGTCTTCCTGATCGTGGGTGAGGGCGCCGGCAAGCTTCGTCTGATGGAATCGGTGCAGTTCAAAGGCCTGAGCAATGTGCTGTTCGCACCGCTGCAGCCCTGCGAGGAGCTACCGGCATTACTCGCCTCTGCGGATTGCCATCTGGTCATACAGAAGCGCGGTGCGGCCGATGCCGTACTGCCTTCCAAGCTGACCAATATCCTGGCGGTGGGCGGCAATGCGGTGATTACCGCTGACCCCGATACCAGCCTCGGCTTGCTGTGCCGCGAGTATCCGGGAATTGCGACCTTGGTCGAGCCGGAGTCGGTGGATGCCCTGGTCCAGGGGATCGAACGCACCTTGGCAATGCCTCTTCCCAACCGGATCGCAACTGGCTACGCCCGTGATTTCCTCGACAAAGAGCAGGTTCTGGCGCGTTTTCTGGCTGAGGTCGGAGACGAATGTGGCTGAGTAACCAATCCTTTCGCACCGTGGTGGCTCTGACTCCGCTGGTGTCCATCGACCTGGTGGTGCAGAACGCCGAGGGAGCCATTCTCCTGGGGCAGCGGCTGAACCGCCCGGCCCAGGGATATTGGTTCGTACCCGGGGGCCGAATTCTTAAGAACGAGAGCCTCGATGCCGCGTTCCGAAGACTGACCCTGGACGAGTTGGGGCAGGCTTTCGAGCGACACCACGCACGTTTGCTGGGTGTCTATGAGCACTTCTACAGCGATAGCGTGTTTGGTGATACGCAAGCCAACCCTGACACCCATTATGTCGTGCTGGGTTACCAGCTCCTTTTACGCCCCTCCATGACGCTCATACCCCCTGCCGCCCAGCATGGCTGCTTCCGCTGGTGGCGCGTGGCCGAGATGCAGGCCAGCCCCGAGGTGCATGACAACACCCGCGCCTATCTGGATGCCCTGCAATAGCACTTCCAACAGCTTGAGAGGACGCCCGAAATGTTCCTACCGGTGATCATGGCCGGCGGTTCAGGCTCCCGCCTGTGGCCGTTGTCGCGCCAACTCAAACCGAAGCAGTTCTTGCCGTTGGCCGATGCCGGCCTTTCCATGCTGCAGGCCACCATCAAGCGCCTTGAGGGGCTCGATGCCGCTGTACCGCGGCTGATCTGCAACGAGCAGCACCGATTCCTCGCGGCAGAGCAATTGCGCCTGCTGGGTATGGAGAAGGCCAACATCCTGCTCGAACCTGTGGGCCGCAATACTGCGCCGGCCATTGCCCTGGCTGCCTTGCAGGCGTGCGCCGAGGCTGATGATCCGTTGCTGCTGGTGCTGGCGGCGGATCATCGGATCCGGGATGTGCCGGTTTTCCATGCGAGCATCCTGGCAGCCGTGCCGCTGGCAGCGGATGGCAAGCTGGTGACGTTCGGTATCGTCCCGACCCACCCGGAAACCGGCTACGGCTATATCGAGAAGGGTGAAGGCATCGGTGATACCGGTTTTGCGGTGAGCCGCTTTGTCGAAAAACCCAACTTGATCGACGCCCAGGAGTACCTGGCCAGCGGTAACTACCTCTGGAACAGCGGCATGTTCATGTTCCGTGCCAGCCGCTATCTGGATGAGTTGCAACGCTTCCGTCCTGACATTCTCGCGGCTTGTCGTTCGGCCCTGGAGGGGGCCTCAAGGGATATGCAGTTCACCCGCGTAGATCAGGCCGCCTTCGCTGCCTGCCCTGAAGACTCCATTGACTATGCGGTGATGGAGAAAACCGAGGATGCGGTAATGGTGCCGCTGGATGCGGGCTGGAGCGATATCGGCTCTTGGTCGGCGCTCTGGGATATCAGCGAGAAGGATGATCAAGGCAATGTCTTCAGGGGCGACGTCCTGCACCAGCGATCGAGTAATACCTTTGTGCATGCCGACAGCCGCCTGGTCGCAACCGTCGGGGTCGAAGACCTGGTCATTGTGGAAACCAAGGATGCCGTACTGGTTGCGCACAAGGATCATGTGCAGGACGTGAAGAAGATCGTCGATCAGTTGAAGGGTTGCTCGCGACACGAACACCTCAACCACCGTGAGGTTTATCGTCCATGGGGCGTATATGACTCGATCGACAGAGGTCAACGTTACCAGGTCAAGCGAATTACCGTGCAGCCCGGCGCCAAGCTCTCGGTCCAGATGCATCACCACCGCGCTGAACACTGGATCGTCGTTAGCGGTACGGCCAAGGTCACCAACGGAGACAACACCTACCTGGTGACGGAAAATCAGTCCACCTACATCCCCGTTGGCCAGGTGCATGCGCTGGAAAATCCAGGCGTCATCCCGTTGGATCTGATCGAGGTGCAGTCGGGCTCCTATCTGGGCGAAGACGACATCGTGCGATTCGAGGATAGGTACGGCCGGGAATGACGCATCCGTACAGGCGGTTCTCCAAATTGCATTCGATTTGGTTGTTGCCTGAACTCCCCGTCGGCGTAAGCGGTTCGCAGTGATCGAGGTGCCGCCGCTCATTCCCTCGCGCCCGGATCGCTCGCTACATCCCGATTACAGGGAATCGATTCGCCCTTGCTTTCACGCTCATTCGAAAACTTGAGAGTCCCAGTCCTCATGCGGTATCTGTGTGTTCTGCTCTTTTTGGCCGTACTGGTGGTCATTCTGTTCGCCGGCTTCAGGCCCCAGCCCTTGCCGGAGGCCGTTGACCAGCAGGACAAGTTGCACCATCTGCTCGGTTTCGCTGCCTTGGTGGTGAGCTCGCGGTTGGCGTTTCCCCGTGCGCATTTCATCTGGCTCCTGGCCTTCAGCCTGGGGACTGGTCTTCTGATCGAATTTGGCCAGGGCTTGCTGCCCAATCGCACACCATCGACCGGCGACATGCTGGCCAACGCCCTGGGCGTAATGCTGGGATGGATCTGCTCGTTGCTGTTGCAAAGTGGGTTGCGTATACGCCGTGAGGGTGCCGCCAGGCTGGAAGGGCAGGCGAAAGGGCGCCCAACTGAGTCGGAGAGATCTCCGCGTTGATGGGCATCACGGCAGGGAGCGCGGTCAGGCTCGTTGCGTTTGCACTACGTGCTTGCCCGGGGCGACCTGGCCTCCGGCGAGCACGGCTATCGCACAGAGAACGACCAGGGTCGCGGCATTGGCCGGGATCTGCAGGTTGAAATCAGTGGTGGAGTGGATCAGCAGGGCGATGATGCCCATTGCCGCACCGAAACCTACCCCCCTGCGGTAAACCGATTCGCGCCGCCAAAGCGCCTTGAACGCATGCCACAAGGCCAGCAGGATGAAGCCTGCCAGTGGGAGGCTGCCCAGCAGTCCGAACTCGACGGCGAACTGGATGTAGTCATTGTGCGCATGGTCGAAGTGAATGCGGATGTCTTCGCCCGGGTACTTGGGGAACACCGCTTCGAAGCTGCCGGCGCCTTGGCCAAGTAGCGGGCGCTCCTGTAGAAGCTGCAGGGCGTAGCTGAACACATCGTCGCGAACTTCGTTGGCCTGCTGGACCACTTCGCCATTCACCACCACATCGTCCAGGCGGGTATCGAGCACGCGGTCCTTGAGCCGCTCCAGCCCGAAATACTGGCTGACCACCAGAACGTCTATGAGGATGATGCTGGCCAGAACCAGGCCGTTGCGCAGGCGGTGCTCCTTCTCCAGCAGCACGAACAGGCCGCCCACCAGCAACAGGCTGGCGAAGAAGGCGGTATTGCCCATGCGCGAGTGGGTCATGACGAGCGCGATGACCATGACAACCAGTGCCAGGCGCAGGCGTGCCTTGGGGCCCAGCAGCAGCTCCATCAAATTGACCCAGCTGAAGGGGCGACCATCGCGCAGAGCCAGTAGCAGACCGATGCCGCAGGCCAGGGTCATTTCCAGGTAACCGGCCAGATGGTTACGGTTCACAAAGGTGCCGGTGGCGTCGCCGAGATAGCTGCTTTTGGGAACGGCCAACAGCCACTCCACGTTGGAAAGGGTCATGAAGGCGCCGAAGAAGGCCTGCAAGGTGCCACTCACCACCAGCGTGCCGAGCAGCAGGTTGAGTCGCTGTCGGGTGTGGAACAGGCTGACCACCAGGAAGAACAACAGGCAGTAGGCCAGACCGAGCATCAGGTACTGGAAGGTCGATCCCTCATCCACAGTCAGTCCGGCCAGCCATTGCACCGCCACCCAGGCCTGCGTGAGTAGGAGCAGCGCAAGCAAGGGCCGGGCAGTTTTAATGGCCTTGTTCCGAGCGCCTCGCTCGGCACCTCCGCGAAGCTGTCCTATCGCCCAGATGCAGCCCAGGCCACCCATCAAAAGGATGAATAGCCCAACCGCCCAATCACGATTGCTGCCCAAGGGAAGTGGCAACCACACCAATACGAAAAGGATCGCAGCGATCAGAAATCCCTCAAGGCGGCTGGTGGGCTGAGACATAGGCAGACTGCTCCGTTGGCTGGCAGACAGGCGCGGCACCTAGCGAATGGCGTAAGTGTAGGAGTGGATGTTGCGGGTAACCATTGCTCGGCAGGGTTCAGGGTGTAGTGCGTCAAACGGGGCCACACTCGCGAAGCGCAACACGCAGGGCAGGGGATTACTCTCGCGCCGGTCCGGCGCGCCTGGCGCTTTGTTCAAGAGAGGCTCAAAGAAGCGCAGACAATTTCCTTCCTTCCGTAGAAAATCAAAAGGCCCGTATTTCTGCGGGCCTTTTTGCAGTTCGAGTCATCGAGTTTTTCCGCACAGCGGTATTTCACGCGATTTTCGAAGCAACACAGCGGCGCCGCTCCGGTAGCCGGGAACGCGGCGAATCGCGCGCACCTCCGCGGGATGGAAGCCCGCGCTACCGTCTCGATCGTCGCGTGTGGCACCCCCCTATCGTGACCGGCAGGGTGGATTTCCTGGTTCAAAAGGAAGGCGGCTCAGAGGTTGACCCCATTGTCCCAGGGATTGCTACTGGCACGGCGATCGCCTTTTCGCCGGTCTTCCTCGAAACGGATCGTTTGACGCCGGTCGGCGGACTGGCGCCGGTCGACCCGCCCACGGGTATCGATCTGGAACTTGGCTGGAGCCGCCTTGGGGCGGGGGCTTTCGTCCGGTTTGGTGGGCTGCAGGCCCAGCTCCTGGAGCTCGGGTGAACCTTCAGAATTCATCGTTGCGTCGCTCCAGTAGCCGGGCACTGCGCCTCGATTTGAAGGTTAGATCGGTACGCTAGTGCAGTGTGCGGCAATGGAGTGAACGGGCGATTGTGCTTACCGAAAGACAGGTGAGCCCAAAAACAAAAGGCCTCGCATCGCTGCGAGGCCTTTTCTTTATATGGTGCCGGCACCAGGAATCGAACCCGGGACCTACTGATTACAAGTCGTAGACTGATGCACCGAGGCTAATGAAGTCTAGTGTAGGGTATGCGAGGGTACAATAGGCTTAACTAGTTGATTATGCGCAGTTTTGGCCGATTTTTGCGGTTCGGCTTGAACTGAGCACTGTACCGCTATTGTACCTTTTCATGAGCACGGCACGCTGCGTATAGGTTCGTATCCATCTACGGCTAGTGGGCTTTGCGGCACCGGCCGCCGGCTATGGCTGCAAAGGGTGACTTTGCTTTGGCCGGGGCGCTTCTCAGGCACAGCGCCGCTTCGCGGAGTGGCTTGCCCAGCCCGCTACCTGCACCGCTTCATTGGTCGAAAATGCGAAAAATCTGACAGTGCCCCCCAAAGCGTTGTGTTTAGTTTGGTGTATAGTTGCACCAGCAAGCCCCTTGTCGCTTCGGATCTTTCTCATGACCACTCGTACTGGCGTACTCGCAAGCTCCCCTCTCACGCACGTGATCGCATCTGTCCGATTTGCTCCCTGGCCGCGCCTCGCCAAGCAGATCGACGACATCCAAGATTCGATGCGGGAAATTGCGCCGCTGATGAATGCAATCCAATTAGAGCAAGTTGGGCCCGACGGCCAGGCTCTTGGGAAGCCTCACCAAGCGTGGGTCTTGGTCGCACCTGACCATAGCTTCGCCATACAATTCGCCCAAGATCAAGTTTTACTTATTGCTTCGAAGTATAACCGCTTTGTGGATTTTTCCTCTAAGTTCGAGCGGGCGCTCTCTACGCTTCTTGAGCATATGAGATTTGTTGATGTTCTGAATATAGGTGTTCGGTACATAGACAGAATTAAGGCGGGGGAGGGAGAGTCTTTATCAGATTATATTTCTGCTTCGTTTCTTCCTCCGGCAGTAGATGGACATGATGCTGTTGGTGGCCATATTATTGCTGAATACTTGAAGGGTGATAATACCAGGCTTCGAGTGAACTCTATGAGTATGCCTAATGCTCTTCCTGTGCCTCAGGATGTGATTGGGTTGCTGATGATGACTAGTGCGACGAATAAACCAATTCAGCTTGATTCGCTAAAGCCAAATGAGTTGGTTTTGGATATGGATGCTATTTTGATTAACCCCGCTCCAGCTAGAATGTCGTTGAGTGATGTCATGTCGCAGTTGGATAGGCTTCACAACGTTGCTAACGATTTCTTCAGGCATGAAGGTGTGTGCACTGAGCACGCCTTCAAAGTCTGGAAAGGAGAGTAAAGATGCTGGTAGACGCATTGACTACTGGTGCTGTTACAAGCCATCTCCAAAACTATGGTGTTGTTTCGCCAGGTAGTTATACATCATCTGCCGAGTGTCCGATTGACTTTGACGCATTGAATCGTTTTGATGATTCAATTTTTAGGGACTTGGGCGAACAGGCTGAGCGAAAAACACTGGTCGTGTCGGGCACAGGGGTTCACCTTTATCGAGGTAAGCCTAAACTTATTCTTGTAATAAATGATGTTGCCAAAGTAGATGGGGTTGAAGTCGTTTCTAGTGAGGCAAGGTCGTCCTATGATTCTGAGGTCGAACAGGCGACTAAGCTGTCTACTAAAGAACGACTCGGCAATGTCCAATCTTGTCTAGATCTTTCAATAACCCAGATGTCTGAACTATTTGGGGTGACTAGAAAGGCTGTTTATGACTGGATGGATGGAGCTGAGCCAAGAAGCGCGGCGCTTAGTCGTATTGTTCTGCTGGAGGACATAATTGCTTCCACCAAGGGAGTGGATCTGAAGCGGCTTAAGACTGTTTGGAATTTGCCGGTGTCTGGTCGTTCATTCAAGCAGGTCCTAGCTGATGACGCCCTAGATAAAGGTGATCTTCTGAAGGAAGCGTTGGCTAAGATTTCAGAACTAGCACCTAGGATGGGGATGGCCAAAATCAAAGGTTCAGACGTCTTCTTGGGCGATGCTCATCTAACTGATATAGATCGGACTACAGATGTCGGATGAGTCTATTTCTGTTTTAACTAAAATCAGAGAGCTTGGCTGGTGGCAGGGCTCGGTGATTGTTGCATCTGATTTGGCCGGCTACATCCCGATTCAAGCAGATGTTGATTTCTGGGTCATTACATCCCAGACATGCAATTTATATAATTATTCCTTCGATAAAGTGCCGAATTTCGAATTGGTAGGTGCCAGGCGGATTGAAAAATGTCTCCCTGGTTTTTCGAAAGGCGACCACCCTAGGGCGTTGCATGTGGAGGCGATACGGCCAGATGAGACTATTTCGCTTGAGATAAATATTCTTCAGCGTCAGTGGCTTGATCGATCCGTTCTTTCAAATCTGCCGCCGGCTTATGCCGAAATTGTGGACTCTATTGATTCTGGCGATCCTGATTTTATAAAAAAGCAATGGCTCGATAAATTCTCAGGTTGGCTTGCTAGGAGCTACACGCGAGTAACACTTCCTGATCAATTTAATCAGGCATTGTCGGAGTGCAAACTTAAATCATATATTGAGGAAAAGCTTGCGGCCAACTCGAATCAGCTGTATGGAATATATTTTTCTTTATCTCCAGACTCGGATGATGAGTTCGCTGGAGCTCTAGGGCTCATGCCTCCGCCATATGCTCTGGAAATAGTTATTGTCTGCCATGGCGATGTAGATCCAGAGCCTTTGAAATCCGAAATTGTCAAAAAAATATTTGATGATGAGGTCAAAGTAAAAGGAGGGGAGGGAAAGAAGACTATGGCGAAAATGGCCGAAGAACGCGGCATTAGAATGTCAAGGCAAGGTATCATCGCACGAACGACAGATGACATTACCTTGAAGGAGTTGCGCTCTCTGACAAGGTATTCGTTTGTAGATCACCTGTCTGACTCTAGCTACTCGCATTCCGAATAGTGGAGTTGCTGATCTTTTGACGGGCTCGACACATGGAGGCTGTGGCCTTTTCGACTTGCATATACCGAATGATTGGTATTTTGCATTCTGAGATTCCAATTTCGGACTCCATACTGCCCACCATACCCTCTGCTCTCAAATAGCTAGCGGGCTCTAAAGCCCGCTAGGCAACAGTCGTGTTTACTAGCAGGTAGCTTTTCTAGAGGGTGCCGATGCGCTTTGCGCCAATGGCGTCTGCGATGTAGTTGAAGGCATCATTCCTTTGAGTTTACGGATGGGGATAAGGGATGAGCAGAAAGCCATCATTGCATCCGCCCACAGTCGTAGAGCGCGTGGCGGGAAGCACGTTTCCTCGGAGGTCTGATCGACCACAAGGGCATCGACAAGGTGCCCTTTGTGGCGCCGCAGTACGCGCCCGAGGGGTAGTCATGGCGCGAGGTGGGTTCGGCGCGGCGGCGGCCGAGGCGTTCGCGGACGTGCCGCCGAGGGGCTGATATCCCGTTGCGTGCAATGAGTTGCGGTTAATTCGACGAGCGGTCGTATTTATCGTTACGTTACGCTCATCTATTTATTGTTACGTAACTATAATTGCTCCATGTCCACCCGGAATGGAGTTGCTGAAATGCCCTTCCTCAACAACGGTCAAATCCGCTACCACGTCGCCATAGCCGCCGACGAAGGCCAATCGAAACTGGCCCGCGCCCTGGCCTACTGGCAAGACCTTATCGAGCTTCACGTGATCCAAGATCACACGCCAGGCACTGTGGAGCTTCCTGCCAAGGTCGTCGAAAACCTGTCGCGCACCTGGGCGGCGTTGAGCACCGACTACCAACACGGCGACGTAACCATTGAAGAACTGCGCGGGTTCGTCCAGGCCTTCACCAGTGCGGCAGGGCTCAACGCAGAACTCAGCGGCTGGGCACAGGAGGCCTTCGAGTGGATAGGCGGTGAAGCATGATCGACGCCAACGACAAGCAAACCCAGCTCTTCGCCCTGGACGAGCAGCGGGCAAAGGCGAAGCGAGGTCGTCCGGTCACCGGCAAGGCGATCAGCAATGCCGACCGGCAGCGGGCCTACCGAGAGAGGCAGAAAGCGCAACGTAACGACAATTCAGAAGCCGAGCAGCAGCGGGCAATCGCTGATATGCAGGAGGCACGTTACAACCACGCTGTGAGCGAAGTTAATAAGCTCCTGATTCGGATCCAAGAACTGGAGTTGCAACTAGCGCAAGGAAACGAAAAATCAGACAACGAAACGATCGGCGTGTGGTGCATCGAAGTCAGGCGGATGGGCAAAAAGAAATGGGAGATCTGCGGAGACGCCTGCACTAGCTTCGTCGAGGCGAAAGAGTCGGTGGACTACATGCAATTCCAATCAGGGACCGGCCAGCTGGATACTTGGCGAGCTTGCCGGGCTGACGGAATGATGTACTGGCCTAACGCTCCAAAATAGCCCGACAGGCTTCCTGTAGGGCCGCTATCCGGGCGTCAAGATTGGCTCCCCCTCATCCAGCTGGGCCACCTTCGCGCGCAGCTTTCGCACCTCAGCCACCAATCGCGGGTAGTCGCCCAGGACGTGCAAAACAGCGTCCTGCGGGTCGCGCATGGGCGCGTACAGGATCGCGTCACGTAACAGAAATTCGGGGATTTCGGCGAGGAAGGGCGCTCAGGCATACCCATAATCTACGTTACATTAAATCGGCCCCGGAGCTTACAGCATTGTCCGGAGCCGATTAAACGTAACGTCACACATTAGCGGGGCTTAAGTCCCGCTAATGCAATAGTGGTGCTTGCAAGGCCAGGTCATCTAGAGGGTGCCAATATGTCTTGCACCAAAGGCGTCTGCAATGTAGTTGAAGGCATCCACGAAAGCCTTCTCATCGGCTGCCAGAGGGGCGTAGGCCACCATCTCCGCTTTGTAATTGACGCTCTCGGAAACGAATAGCGGCACCATCGTGGCCGTCAGGTCGGACGGATTGAAACTGTCCAGGAAGTGCAGGCGCAGGAACGACGTTTGTGTGCTGATACGGTAGCTCTCGTTGATGGCCTGACCAGGACCAAGATCGCCGGCGTCTACCTTCACTGGGACATTGAAGTGATAGACCACCTCGCCGGTATCCTTACGAGCGAATTCCAGTCGTGCCAGAAAGCCCCGAATGTTGAGGCCAGAGTTGTTCTTGGCGGTGTAGTCCAGCTTCATGATGCCTTGACCGCCAGAACCCTTGCGGTACTCGAAGCCGGTCACGATGTTGGTGAAATCGAGCTGCAGGTTGTCTTGGAGTTGCTGGATACGTTTCACGCGGTGATCCAGGCGGGTGATCCTGTTCGAGTCCGCCGTCTGAGCCTCCGCGAACACCAGCTTACCGATCGCGATCACGTCATCAACAGTTCGGCCGTTGACCACCTTGTCACGGCGGGAGTAGATGCGGTCATTGGACTTCAGTTCGTACTCGCTCCCAGCCAATGCCTGGTAAGCCAGTTTCTCGTAATTGTTGAGAGTGAGCAGCGCGCCAGCTAGCTGTCGGGCTTTCTCTTTGTCCTGGGCTTCAACTTGCGCCACGATGGCAGTGGTCTGCTCATCGTAGTTGGTGGCATTGATGTTCTCGAATGCCAAACCACCGTGGCTCTCACCGCAGCCGGTAAGGGTGAGAAACGCGGCGAATACGAGGGGACTGAGACGCTTCATTAAAAGATCCTTCCATTGGGGCTTGGAGTCATCACATCCAGCGAGCAAATGCGCGAAAACGGCGGGTTGCTTTCTCATCGCATCCCTGCCATTGCTGAAAGTCATGAGGGGGATAATAAGGCAAAAGGCCATCATTTGTTTCGGTGAATCCAGAAGAAGGCATCCGCGCATACGGACAACCGCAGCGCGTGTTCGCCGTTCTGGCGAAACCAGTTCAAGGCGTAGGTGAGGTTTCCACTGCCATCGGCCCAGAGAGGCAGCAACGCATCCGACACCTCTACGACCCTTACTCCGATGCCCTTGGGACCCAGCACCAAATCCACGGTTATGGTCTTGTCCAGGAGCAGAGCGGCACTACCTAACACGCGGTTTAATGCTGGAACATCGAGGTCGAGCGAAACGCCCGGCCGCAGATTGGTGGCCAGCTTGCGTTCGAATGGGTTCTCCGTCAGTTCCCAGGTTCGGAATTCAGAATGTGGGGCGTCTGCCTCTTGCAGATACCGGAGATCGCCATCAATTTCGAAGGTCATCGGCTGTCTCCTGCAACTGGAGCAGTTTCGCTGTGTGGTAGGCATAACGCTCGATGCTGTGAGCCAACCACCACAGCCGCAATACCGCCCACAGGGGCGCAGCCTCGACATCCAGCTGACGCAGCGCTGATTGCGTGGTCATCTTGAAGGATTCGATACCCGTCACCTGCTCAGCATTCCCCACTAGCCGAGCTGCCCGCAGGGCCACTTGTTGCTTGAGTCGCAGCATCAAGTCCTCCTTGCGTTGACCATGCTTCTTAACGCGCTGATGCGATCTCGGTCACTTGCACCTTGTAGGGTGTTCAACCGAGCGGCCAGGGTTTCCGCTTCAACGAAGGAGGAAAGCGTTGGATGGCGAAGGGGGAGGGGGGCCGGCCAGCTCTGGCCGATGGCGACCAGTACCAGGTTGCCGGAGTTGTCCACGGTGACATGAACAATTGCATTGAGGTGGTTCAGTTGCTTGTCCAGGCACTCGACGAGATCGCTAGGGAATGTGCTGGGTTGGGGGAACATTGCTGTACTCCTCTGAGGGGGAGCGTGCAGGTTCAACCCCGTCGAGGTGTGTCACAAGCTACGTAGTTGCATCGAGCTTGACCAAGAGACGGCTATGAGACGACCGGCAGAAAGCGGCCATTAGCTGTCATTTGTTAACCTCACTGCGCGGCCAACAAAGCTTAGATCAAGGCATCATCCCACAGATCCTCAAGATCTACGTCGTCGCTGCTAGGGCGATGTGCCTTAAGTAGTGGGTCAACTTTTATTATCATCGGAAGGTCAAATGCTGTCCCAGTTACAACACAGCACCCCTTGGCAAGAGTTGGAATAAGCGCTCTAGATGAGGTGTCCAAGGTGCTAATGGTGTTGTCTAGCAGCTTAAGGTCACGATCATTGACAAGCCGGTGAATAAAGAAATTGTGAACCTGAGAGACTACGGTTGGTGATATATCGGCTGGCCGCTGACTAGAGAGTGTCAAGTACGCACCGTACTTACGACCTTCTTTTATGATTTCTTCAAAAAGCTCAAGCCTGTAGTCCTTCCAGACCTCATGCTCTCTTGCCGACTGCTCTGAAAGTATATTGTGCGCTTCATCAATAATCAGATGAAGGGTCTTATTTGGAGGGCTTTTTACAGTGTCCTTGTGCTTTGCATAGATACTTTTTGCGATCAAGAGCGGAAGAATTTTCTTCATATCGCTCTTACACCGCTTCAGCGAGATCACATGCAGTAGATCAGAGGGAGGATGTCCACCGGTCAGTTCAACCACCTTTCGTAGTTCTGTAACCGAGGACTTAGCGCGAGTGAGCACTGGCTGAATATGCTCATACTGCGCATAACCCAGCACCACATCAGAGCATAATTGCAGATAAGCCCTTAAAAGGAACTCATCAAACTGGTCTAAATAGTCCAGATCTATACGCTGCAATATAGGTAGTATACTTTCCGTAAAGCCTGCCCCATCAGAGTTATACCAAGGCCCGTTATTGCTTTTGAATGAGCGATTGGCAAAAATGTACTTAATCTCTTTAAGGTGAGTCTGCAACGCCTGCGAGTCGACTATCCGAGCAATTTCTCTGCTTAACTCTAAAGCATCTGGCTTTGCTTCGCCCGAACTGAACGCTCTCTCAAACACTTTCAAAAAAAAGTTCTTCAGAGAGTCAGGGCTGGATTTAAACATCTCCCTACCATTAACAACTCTACGAATGAAGGGCTGCTGCGTATTTGTTGTGGCCTGAAAAAGTAAGCTCAGGGTTTCAACATCCCAGAAGTGGGATGATGACAATTTCAGTTTGTCGCGGGGCTTCTTCTGATTTAGTATCGTTACTCTTTTTTCGCTTAAAGGAAGTATCTGGTCTTCCGTGTACTCGCCATTGAAATCAACTATTATAAAGCTGCTTTTATCCTTAAGGATTTCATGCTTTTGCTTAAATAAGGTCGTGTATAGCTTTGCTAGCGTATTAGATTTTCCGCTGCCCGTATTTCCAAAAATCCCTAGGTGTCCATTGAATATCCGAGCCCAAGGCAAGTTGACTGCAACATCTTCCTTTAACATCACGCCAATAGAAAAGTCTCCACGCCCTTCTTTTCCGTATATCCTAGCGACCGCAGGCTCACTGAGCAGTGAAGCCACATCGCGGATCATAGGCATATACTTCACGCCCTCTTGAAAAACGCCATCAACAATGAATCCGATTGGCCTTACATCAACCCTTCTTGTATAAACTGCCTTCCCGCTCTCAGCGTCAACATTCCGCTCGTCTAAAAACTCACCTTCTACCAAGCAAACAATATCTATAAATCCACGCTGGATAGAGATGTGCTCCCGGATCGAAATTCCTCGATACTTCACGCCATTATAAAAAATGGATTCCTGATTGGAGTCTTCAAATATCCTCAATGATATTTTGATGCCCGAAACTGCAATTACCTCACCGACCACCAGGCTCATAAATCTTCCTCAGCGTCAGGAGGGCTATACACTTCAGGTTTTAGTGAGAATATGTATTTATTAAAATTGGTGAAATCGAGAACCTCACCATCAGGCGGGCCAATTACGTCTACGTTATTCCAGGCCTTAAAATCACCGGCCAACTTCTTGGCACCTGAGACGCTATAGCAGCAGACATATGCTTTCAATGTTGGATTGGTAAGCGAGCGCTGCACCAACTTCAAGATGTGCTCGTCAGCGAACGAGAACCCAAACGTAATCAAGATTGAATTAGGTTTTTCCAGCTCGTAACTTAGAAGCCGAAGCATCTGATAATAATGCTCTTCGAATACCGTCTCATGAAACTTCCATTTGGTTGGATTTACGATGGGCAGTGCATTATAGCTATCCCAGAAACCACTAACTTCTCCCGAAGTCAGTTGCACGGAAGGAATTTCCTCCGTCGTTCCCCCTTTAGTAACGAGGTACTCTGAATAGGCTTCGAGCTTATCGAGGGTTCTTGCTGACAAAAAATTAGAAGGGCGCGCATCGTAATCAACTTTAATCTTATCTGAATCTTTGGCCCAATAAACCGAGCCATGCAGGTTGATTAGATTTATTTGCGGTATCCCGTAGTTGTGCCGCTCAAAAGCACTCGCCTGGCATTGGAATCGATGAAAATTCTTTATGTGGAGATGCTTGGTTCGGAATCCAGCGGTGCCATCGTTAACAGCAAACTGATGTGTATCATCAGTCAATATTGAATCAGCAGCAAAAGGTAAACACCCATCGTAATTTGTTGTAAATACATTTACTTTGCGACTAAGATCCTTTCGCTTATCAAGCAAGCCGATGATGGTCTTTATCAATTCCTGATAGTTCTTGGAGTTCGCTTTTTTCTTGCCTCCGCCACTGCGTTCAGGGTTGTAACTCTGAACTGGACTTATGCAAGTATTGTAATAGTGCATAAAGAGAGCCGTCTTCCTTTTAAGGTCGCTCTCATATCTTGTGGCCAATGTTTCAATAGTCTCCCACTCAGACCGATTATTGGTTATCGCTAGTCCCAGCGTGGGAAACAAATCAGCAGAAGCGCCAGACCCGATAAGAAGATTTATATTCTTGTTGTATATATCGACAGGTGGAATTGATATGAACATGCAATGCTCCGTTGCGATGTCGACTCCCTAGAGTCTAATTTTTTAGATACTGTCAACCCTGATTTTCCGTACTATCTAAGCGGGTCTGATATTTCTCATGCGGGACTCAAACGACCAGCCCTACTTGCTGGCCGACAATTCGGGTTCCGAGGGCGAGTGCTTCCGAAACCAACATGCGTGCAATTTCTTTCCCGCCTTTAGCTGCGGTATCCCCCAAACGCTCTCCAATTGACGCTTTCCCTTGTAAACTGGACGGCATTGCACGCAAAACCTCTAGCCCCTTGCTGGTAAGGACAACCTCAGCTACGTAGAACCCGTTCTCTGCTTTTGCAGTGATATATCCTGCGCCCTCTAACCAACGGATACATGCAAAGAAAAATTCCGCCTCTTTGGATGGCACATCGGCTCCGAGGTGCTCATTGAATACAGTTGAACTGGCAACGTAGTCAGCAGCTCGAAGCAAGCACGGCACGGGAAAATTCAGATAAAGCTTGGCGAACACTTCTCCAGTTATTTCGTCGAACCGCTCAATATTACTCAATGCCATTCGGTCCTCCCCATTATTGATCAATGGCAACCTTGTGAAGGCCGCCCCGTCAGAATCTCTGTCTTTACGTCCTTCGATAGCAAGCGAGCCCGCTTCAGAACGCGAAATGCCACCGTTTTGCGGTGAATTTAGCCAGCAGGTGGAGACTGATCTGCATTGCTCGGAACGATGACGTATACACAGAGCACTGGCCTTCGGCCCCAGCATACAACTCCTAACCGCCAGCATGGCCATCACTGAGCTATCACCTGTTGGTTTCACTGAATTGTCAGTTTTCAACGAGCGCTGAAAATGATGGTTTCAGTGAAATTGCTTGACCGGTTTTCACTAAAAGGTCTACTTTCAACGAATGATGAAATCAGTCGATCCAGTGAAAATTGAACACCAGTCCGCCGAAGCGCTACGCCGCATCCTGGCTGAGATTCCGGCTGTCGACCGGTTGGAAGTCAGGCACGCCAAGAGGAACGACCAGATCGATTTCATCGCCCAGGTCGAGGTGTTCGGCAAACGGCACACACTGGTAGCTGAAGTGAAATCCAATGGACAGCCGCGTCACGTTCGGGCTGCGTTACTACAGCTACAAGAATACGTGCGGCGCCAAGCTGAGCCCGTAACCCCCGTCTTCATCGCTCCATACCTATCAGCTGAAGCCCAAGACTTGTGCCGGGATTACAACGTCGCTTACCTCGACCTGGAGGGTAATGCGCGGTTGGCCTTTGGTACTTTCTTCATCTCCCGTCAGGTCACTAGCAAGCCAGTGGTTGAACGACGTGAACTGCGCTCCCTATTCAAGCCAAAGTCGGCTCAGGTGCTGCGGCAGATGCTGCGCGCTCCCAAGCACCCATGGCGTGTTGCTGAGCTAGCAGAAGCAGCTGGCGTCAGTCTCGGCTTGGTGAGCAATGTTCGTTCTGGCTTACTGGATCGGGAGTGGGCTGAACGCTCAGAAGAAGGGATATTTCTGTCTGACCCTGACGCCTTGCTCGATGCTTGGAGCGAAGAGTACGAGCCGCCTCCTCACAAACGGATCGGCTTCTATACGACGCTACATGGCTCTTCATTTGACCAAGCTATCCGCATGCTCCCCCCAATGCCGGATGGAAGGGTCCTAACAGCAATGGCGTCGTTTTCTGCGGCACAGTGGCTCGCACCATATGGACGTACTGGCACCCACTATTTTTATTCCGATCAGCAGGGGTTAGAAGAGCTGCGTTCGGCCTTAAAACTCTCCCCCAGTAGCAAAGGGGAGAATGTGATCGTGAACGTACTCGATGATCCTGGCTTATTGCTCGACACTGTGGAGCCAGCACCTGGAGTAATTTGCACCAGCCCCGTTCAGACCTACCTTGATCTCTTAAAAGCCGGAGAGCGAGGGCGGGAGGCGGCTGATTTTCTTCGGCGAGAGAAATTGAAATGGACGAAATGACTCCGAACGAACCGCAGCGGGCTAGTGATTACGACGACCGTACCACAGCGGCGGTCAAGGCCGTTTTGATCGAGATCGGGCAGATCCTCGGCAGCTTCAAAGGGAAATTCGCCGTTGTCGGGGGCGCCGTCCCTTGGCTGCTGTTGAATGACAACGAAGATATGCAACACGTGGGAACACTAGATCTAGATCTCGGCCTAGACGCTGAGGCGCTCGGGGATGGTGAATACGCCAATCTGGTCGAAGAGCTACTTGGTCATGGCTATGCGCAAAGCCAACAGCTCAAACGCTTTCAACTAGTCCGCCAAATCAATGTAGGCGACGGTGGGCCTCCCATCGATGTCATCATCGACTTCCTACGGCCTAGGGATGCAGAAGTCGTCAAGAACGTTCCACCGCTTATCACCGATTTCGCCGTTCAACGCGCTGATGGCGCCGATCTGGCCCTTCGCTTTTACCAAATGGTGGCCATCTCCGGGAATATGCCGAACGGCGGCACCAATCGTGTTGAGGTTGCGGTTTGCTCTATCCCCGCATTACTCGCAATGAAAGGCCATGCCATTGAAGGGCGTTACAAGCAAAAAGACGCCTATGACATCTACTACTGCGTTCGGAACTATCCAGGGGGCCCAGAAGCACTAGCAGAAGAGTGTCGGCCAGTGCTTGAGATTGCCAGCGGCCAGGCTGGTTACACGTTCATCGCCCAAAAATTCGATTCTGTAGAAGGTTTTGGCCCCACTTGCGTGCGCGGATTCGTCAAAGAGACGCAGGTTCTGGGGGATCGGACTCCGGAACAGTGGCAGGTAGATGCATTCGGGCAAGTCGATGCGTGGCTGCGAGCCTTAGGCATGCGATAGCGAACAGTGCCCAGTAAGCAGGCTTCCTCGCACACAGATGTAGAAGTGGGTTGTGCTACAGCGGAATGAAAGTTGGTATGTCCCGAAGAGGTAACGAAAGTTTTCCTTCGTGGCCCCCCAATGCTGAGTATCTCACCCACAGTCCCCTCGGTAATTGCTGCGTGTTTAGTAGTCACAATTGGGCGGGTTTTGGCCGACAGCTGCCCTCGGCGAGCGGCACCTTCCGACTAAGGATGAAAGTACGGCGATAGACTTACTTCCGGTCTCGCGAATTGTTCTTCTTGTTTTTCTTAGAGCTCTTTTGGCTGTGGCGTATCTCAGCGGAACGCTCAGATTTACGCTGCTTCCAACGTTGATTAGTCAATCTTACATCTACGGCTACTTTTTTAGTTATCCCTGACTGGGATGGGATAACGCTTTCATAGAAATACTCGATGAAAGGTGAAGGGTGAACTTCTTCTTTGGTCAGGCTGTACTGAATCAAACTGCATCCGAGGTAAGACTGTAGCCCGCCGAGAACGATAGATATCTGCAGGAATAAGGCTTGAGGGAAGCTCAATTCGCCAGATGAATTTTTAATCAGAAGCCCTATTGCCACTCCAAAGTACATGACTGCAGGGAGCGTCTTCTTCAAAAATACGACCTTGGCGACTGGGTTTCCAAACGGTTTCAATCGGCAGCATTGTATTAATGAGTAAAATGCACCGATTAAGAGAGGGACTCCAATGAAAGCAATATCTATGCCAGAACTCGAGTAGTCGGCAGAGTCAAGCCAGTAAACGAGAAATAGTAAAATCGCGCCTATTACTGAAATCACCAAATCCTTTTGTAGAGACTCGGCATATTTCAAATAGAAAGCACCATTTTTATCAAGGCGCGAGTGAATGTAGTCGCATATCAATACATAACCTGCTGGCCAGAACGCTGCAGAGGTCAAACCAAAAGCGCCCAGTGCTATTGAAATTCCAATGCTCTCTATAGTGTCCATTCCGGGAGCCAGGCTCAGTGCAAACCCGAGGCCCCAGACCAAGCCGATTACGAACAGAGACGAAAACATTACACGATGGACGGTGCGCATTTTTGCTTCCTTGACGACGCGAGAGCGTGAGCGTACTGACTTCAAGATTTGTCCGCAAAGGGATAAGAAAGGACAAGGGGAAAGATTTATTTTCTCTACTCTAAACGTCCGCATGTGGCCGATCTCTGCCGGTCGTGACCGGCAGAAGTCGTCTCGGAGCGGTCATCTTCGATTTTCAGGGTTTGTAAGTGCCCTGGCGGTTGCTGCCTGAAGCAGCGCCATCGCAGTGTCCTCAATTTCTTCGCCCATATGCAGCGTGTCGAGCCATTTGGATGGAATTCCTTGTTTTCCATAGAACGCCCCAGCTACTTGGCCCGTGATGGCAGCCGTGGTGTCGGCATCGTCACCGAGATTCGCTGCTTCCAATATCGCCGACTCAAAAGATTCTGTAGTCCAGAAGCACCAAAGTGCCGCCTCCAGCGATGCAACGCAGTAACCCGTGCCCTGCACCTGATCGCGACGCTTGTGCATAAAGCTTCCGGTAGAAAGGTCCCTGATTGCCGGCTCGGAATACATGGCCGGAGAGAGGTCGAAAATTGCCTCCTTCGGTCTACCTTCAAGGGCATTGGCAATGACATCGGCCAATAGTTGGCATGATTGGACTGCTTCGGCGGCTCCGTGAGTAGTGCACGAGCTTTGCCGCGCAAACATTGCGATGTTGTCTCTATGCGGAAAGTAAAACAGGACAACTGGCGCCAGTCGCATGATTGAGCCATTACCGGCAGTCTCGGGCTCGATTGAGCCGGCATAGGGTTGACCCGTACTTTGATAGCTCATCAATGCCTGTCTGACCGTTACGCCAATATCGAAGCACTGACCAGTCGAACTCAAATACCCCCACTGCCACCAGTTGAGATACCGCGCCATCTGGTCCTTGGCGTCAAACCCGTTCTTTGCCAGCAGGCTTTCTGCCAGGCAAAGAGCCATTGACGTATCGTCAGTCCACTGACCGGGTGCAAGAGCGAACGGCCCTCCGCCTTTCATGTCCGTGAGGGGGCGGAATGTGTTGCGAGGACAGAACTCAACGGTAGTTCCAACCGCGTCACCGCAAGCTAGGCCGAGCAGGCACCCGGCAAAGCGGTCTACGAGATCCTTCTTCATTTCCACTCCCTGAATCCAAAACCGAGATAGGCTAGCTATTGCTGAAATAGCATATACATCATCACGACGAGCGTCCGCTCGTGGCCGATTCTGTTGAAAAACTCCCTCCGCAATGTCTGGCCGCGAAAGTGAGCGGCTAACGTTGAAATCTGAGCCAGCGTCAACACTGAATTGCTCCAGATTTCGCATAGCGACGCCTCAATCGGATGTTTTTCCGGCCTCGAATGAGTGAATCGCGACGACACCGACTTTTTCAACAGAATCGGCCGATTGCTGCCCTTTGCAGCCGGCAGCTGTGGGTCGTGTGCTGCCGGTCGTTTGGCCTGTCACACTGCATACAAGAGGCTGGTCGATCCGAATGAAGGTGCTTGGCCGGTAGGAATGCAATCTGATGGTCAGGTCGGCGCAACTACGTACACAAGCCTCCCAATTGATTACCGACGTAACTGCCGAGCACGGCCGCATTGAGCAGGATGGCTGCGTTCGTCCAGTCAGGTTTCCAGCTTCGCACCCCGGCATAGAAAAATGATACTGCGCCGAGGAGGAGGCCAAACGACACCACCTGTGCGCTCAGCAGCAGGCCGAGCAGGGAGCTATTGGCCGTGGCCGAGGGAAACCACGCTCCGCCAGCGGAGAGCGCGAAGCTGAAGTTTGC
Organism: Pseudomonas sp. BN102; assembly: GCF_029871245.1. Classification (GTDB taxonomy): domain Bacteria; phylum Pseudomonadota; class Gammaproteobacteria; order Pseudomonadales; family Pseudomonadaceae; genus Metapseudomonas. The sequence goes on from NZ_SSON01000070.1 coordinate 266,173, forward strand.
GACGCTCACGACCAGGAATCGCCACGGAGCCAGAGCAAGACCGAACACACGAACCTTCATGGAGCACCTCCCATTGGATCAGAGGTGCTCATTGTTAAAGGGCTTGGCTGTGTCACGAGCCCCGTTTGTGCTCCTCCATCAGGGGCACGCATTCGTCGCAGATGAGCTCGTAGGGGCGCATCGTTGTCAGTTCGTAGAAATCGCGGGCTGTGCCATGGCCGAGCTGGTTCTGGCAGCAGGTGCAGAACACAGGCATCCGACGATCACCAGCCCCCTGGAACCAGCCGGCGCTGTAGCTGAACTGATCCACACCTTCCGGCATTGGCAGCAAGGCGCCGCCATTGAACCCATGCTCATATCCCCGCTGCTCGCTGTCCTGGTGCAACCACAGGGTTCGTCGTCGATAGCCGGCTTCCTCTTTGCGTTGCCGGTAGCTTTCTTGGCGGATTGCGACTGCACTGCGATGGGGAGACTGCGGTTTCATGGCACTGGGAACCTGGCTGGCGTGGGACGCTAACTATACCGTTGCGTTACCGCTTACGCCTTCTGTAGGATAGCCATGCGCAGGTGGTCGCCCGTTCGAGGTGGCTGGAGTTGTGGATGATGTTGGTGGCTGCAATGCCAACACGCTGCACCTTACGCGCAGACTTCCATCCCGGCTGCGCTGGGTTAAATGACAAAGCCCCCATTCGGGGGCTTTGTCATTTCTGGCTGAGGAAGGGCCAGTCCCCATGCTCGGGATTGGCGAAGGCCAGATCAGGGAATGCCTGTTCCAGATCCGCTCTATCGCCCAGGGCGATGGCCGTCATTACGGCCAGGCGAACCTCCTCCCTATCATCGTCTGCGAGCGTGTTCAGATGAGCCACCACCTGAGTGGCAGAGCTGGCGAACACGATGGCCTCCGCCCAATTTCCTGGCTTAGCGGGAATTCGCATTATTCCTCCCGTTGCTTATCGAGCTTGCGGCGCAGCCGTTCAAACCCGGCCTGGGCGCGTACCTTCTTGTCGTTGGCCATCTTGAGTGCGTTGGCTTGGGTGGCGCGTGTTGGCGTCAAACTGATGCCCCTCGCTCGCAAGATGTCGTTGGAACCACCTGCCGGTCGCGTCGGCGGGCTGACAGGGGGAGGGTTGGGGCGCGTGGGGCGTACACCACTGGAAGAGTTTCCGCCGCCGCCGCCGCTGACGCTGCTCCTGCCGGAAGGTGCGATCCCTGCCCCCCTTGCCCCACCGAACCGCGCGAGGACGGCCATCCCGCCGACAACCTTGGCGACGATTGAGGCCGCATCGCTGGTGGTGGCCACGGCCCCCCGCGCGCTGCCTGCCAATCCGGAAATCGAGACCCCGGTGAGGGAGGAGGCGAGCCAGGTCGCAATGCCGAGCATTACAGCGGCCACTATGCCAAGCCCGGCGCGAAGGATATCGAGATCAGCCCCTGCACCTGACCATCCGCTGGCCATGGCCGCTTGGCCAACGGAGATGCCAGCCATTGCCAGCGAGGTCGCAATGGCGATCGCGTGTGCGAACACCATGGCCAGCAATGGAAACAGCAGCATCGACAGCCAAGAGATAACTACTTGAATGCCACGCAGGGGAGCAATCAGCAGAGCAATGGGGGCCGCGAACAGGACCAGCCAGAACAGTCCAGCCATACCAACGGCGTACATAGGCAAGAGGGTCTGCAATTCCAGCCAGGCTTTCCAGTTCTTGAACATTTGGACTCCTGCCAGGATTCCGCCTGCTGCGGAGGCGCTGCCGCCCGAGACCTCACCTGTGCCGCTCAGTGAACGGCTGAGCAGGCGCTGCCAGGCGATGCCGGCACTGATTGAACCACTTTGAGCGCTTGCACTATGCCCCTCAGACGTCCGCCCCCCAATGGTCTGCAGTGCCTTGTAGGCCTGCTCTGCGCCGAGCTGCGCAACTCGGTATGCCTGCACACAGTCACGCGGGATGAACAGGAGCGACGGTCGGTCAGGATGAGTTGCCATGGTCTCCACGTCGGGAATCTCTGACGTAGCTAGATAAGCCGGATTGACGTTGGCGCGCCCCTGGAAGTTCGCTTCCCAGTGCCCCTGAGTCGGCAACGCGTAGCCAGCGCTGCTGCCCAGGAAAGGCCGTTTCGCTTGCTCCAGAGCCCTCACTCCAGCAGTTCGTCGGTCACGAACACTGCCGAGGTCATAGGCTTTCATAGCACCCTCGCGGGCCGCTCCTCCATAGATCCAGTTGAACCAGCCACCGTTTTCCGCCTTGTCGCCATACACATAGGTCCAGAATCCTGCCGCTGCCGCCTTGGCCTGACTCAGCACCGAAACGGCCTCATCGGGTATTCCCAGTCCGCCGCCGCCCAGCAGACCGATCGCGTGATAGGCCTCCACTGCTGTTTCGTGCTCTGGTCCGGCCACGGCTGTGCGACTGGGGGCACAGGATTGGTTGTAGTCGTGAATCAGCCGGGCTAGATCGCTTCCCTCGTACAGAGAGGCGCTGCGCTCGATCGCGTCGTCCACGGCCTTCTGGGCTGGCACAATCTGCCCGGCAACCTGATGCTCGCGCATGACCTGGTACAACGAACTGGCGTAGATGCCGTGCAGGTTCAATGCGAATTTGAGGGGAACGCTCTGGACTTCCAGCAGTGGTAACGCCGCTCGGCCTGGCTGTGCGAACGTGGTCGGACGCATGCCCAGCAGGAGCAGGCCAAAAATCAAGGCGCCACCCACCAGACCCCTGACCAGTCCGACGTCCGCTACCCGTAGCAGCACCAATATCAGCCACAGGAATCCCACCACGCCAACCAGCGCGACGGAGCTGGCTCCGATTGCCTCAAAAACGGGCGAGGTAGCGGCCAATAGGGACAGCGCCGTGTCCTGCCAGATGCCAAACAACCAGCCAAAACCGGCATAGTCCTCTGCGTCCATCTCAGGCCTCCAGATACGCAGGACTCGGGATGATTTTCAGGACGAGCAGACCTCCGATAAGCAGGCCGGGGAGGAAGCCGAATATTCCCCAATGATTGAGTCCCCAGGTGGCCAACTGCCCAAACACCAGTGAGACGACTGCCAGGGCGATCCAGCGACGGCGGTTCATTGCGCACCTCCCGCCTGGCGGAACCGGTGCTGGAGGGCCTTGCCGATCCGCCACAACCAGCAGACGACCCAGCACGCCAGGAGGGCTCGGCCTAGAACGGCGACGAGGGAGATCAGCGGCACATCCACCCACGATTGGCTGTGCTCCCACTCGGCGTAGGCCGCGTTTGCATAGGCCAGATAGGTGCCGCTGAACGACATCCCGGAAACATGCAGGGCGGCAAGCCCGGGACCGAGGGTCAAGCCGGACCACCCCAGCCAGGTCGTCGTTCTATGTAGCAGCGGTTTCGGTGCAGGTTGGGGCATCGCTCGACTCCTCAATTGGGTAATGAGGTCGAGGCTATCCATGGCCAGGTCGTATCGCCACCGAATCGCTGGGTAAAAACGATCACCATCTGCTTACACGCGTCGCTGCGTAAGCGGTAACGATTTCTTGTGCCCCTGAAATGACAAAGCCCCCAATCGGGGGCTTTGAGCGGGACGTATTAGAGCAGGTATTCCAGCAGATCAGGATCGTCAGGGCCGAGAATGGGGATCGGTTCAGCACCACACATTTCTATCCAGTAGGGAGCGCGAGAGAAACTGACTGTCTCGTCCACATTCTCGTCGGACGCATACTCCGCTTCCATATGGGATCTGGTGCTCAACCAGAGGCTCCCCTCGGCAATGTTTACGTGACCATCTGCGTCGGCTAGAGCGCACAGCGCTCGAGCCCTGATAGTGATTTGCTGCTGTTCATCGGCGGTCATTTGGTTGGTCATTTGCACCTCCAAGTGTGCTGGTTTGTGAGCCACCACAATAGGGCTCGTTACATGTCCTCGCCACCGATTCACCTGGTAAAAGCGAGCACCTCCTGCGCGCCTGCGTCGCTGCGTAAGCGGTAACGGTTTCCCCTGACGTTTTGGCGTGCGCTCGTGCCCCCGCTATGTCAGACCCACTGCGTGGTCCCGCACATAGCGGGGGCACTCGCGTTGAGCCACTTCCGCGCACAGAATGGCGCGCCCATTCCACGCGCCGATCTGCAAACGCCGATAGCGCAGGTTGGCGGGCAGCGCTAGTCTGTGCCCGTTGATCCGCTGGCAGACGTGTATCTGCCCATGGCACCGCCCATGTAAACAACCGAGACGCCCACAGTGATTCTGTGTGGCATAGCCACTCCACCGGCTGCGATTAAACAGGTGGGGTCAGTCGCGTACTGGTCAATAACGCAGGAGCCGATCAGCTCCCTAATCCCGATTACATGGCGAGATCAGTCCGAGCCAGCACCACGGTGCGAACAGGGGCGAACAGGCGAATAGCCGCTGAGTCCGACTACAGTCGGCCAGGTGTTCTTACAGACCATCCTGACCTGCACACGCACAGTGCGTTTTTGCCCCCCGATTCGATTGATCGCATCTTGCTAGTCGATACGCTGCTCCTGTAAAGCCCGCATAGGAGCAACTTCATGAGCCAAATCCCATTTGACCCTCTGGCCGAGGCTGCTCGGCTGCGAAGCGCGACACGCGCACGTCGTAAAACCACTTTTCGGTGCTCCCGGCTGGATCGCTACGCTGGCGAGCTCCTCGCTCTACGGCAGGCCGGCGCGACCATCGCCGAGCTGCAACGTTGGCTCGGGGAGCGGCGAGTGCGTGTGGTCCATACAACCGTTGCCCGTTGGCTGAGTCGGCAGACTGTGGTGGAGGGGCTACTTGGCTAAGTTCTCTTCCTCAGATAAACAGGCCGCCGCTGTTGTGAAGAAGCTCCAGGGGCGGGATGCTGTGCTTAGGTCGGTCGGTACGGTGCGGAACTATGAGTCGGCCCTGACTCGCGTTGCGGAGTGGACAAAATCGGAGCGTATCCCGGGCGGTCTACAAGCACTGTCACCTGAGCAGGCATTACGTTACTTGGAGGTACGGGCTCAATCGGTAGGGCAGAGCGCGCTGAACATGGAGCGCCAGGCGATCCAGACCATGTTCCAGCATGTCACGGGACAACTGGCGCCAGGGCAGACACTCTGCGTGGTGAGGTCCGAACTGGACCAGGCATTGAAGTCCCGTGCCTACACTCGCGATCAGGTTTCGATGGTGGCGCAGGCGCAGCAGTCTCGAAATGCCTTGGCCACCGATGTGGCTCATGCCGCCGGCCTGCGGGCGCATGAATTGCTAACCCTGCGTCGCAGCGATGAGCGTGCGCCCGACCTGCGTCCGGCACGACGCGAGAAATTCCTCGGTCGTCAGGGCGTTCTCTACACCGTCCATGGCAAAGGTGGCCTTGTTCGGCTGGTCATCATTCCTCACCAACTTGTCGTTCGACTGGAGAACCTGCGCCTCGATGCCCCCCGCCAGGTTACGGACAGGGGTATTCACTATCAGCAGCACTACGACCTTGCTGGTGGCCATCGTTGGTCGAGCAGCTACAGCGCGGCCTCGAATCGAGCGCTGGGGTGGTCGGCCGGCGCTCATGGGCTCAGGCACAGCTATGCCCAGCAACGCATGGGCGAACTCCAACGGCTGGGATTGAGCCGACGCGATGCCCTCGAAACTGTTTCGCAGGAGCTTGGGCATTTTCGCCCTGAGATTACCGAGGTGTACCTCCGATGAAAAAAATAATGGAGCCCTTACAAGCATGGCTGAACCAATGGATCAATCCGATTCTGTCTCTCGTGGTGCTGGCCGTGCTGACAGTGTTGCTCTACCAGTGGATGGAGAAGCCTCTGTTAGGCACGCGCCTGGCGGTTTGGACCGGCTATGACTGGCGACCCCTGGCCGTGGGCAGGACCATCTTGCTCCACGCCTGGCCGCTCACATTAGTGGCCTTCTTCTCAGGCTGGCTCTTTGCGCGGGTGATCCAGGTATTCAGCTATGAGCTAATGGCCGGGGCTGACTACCGACGGCGGCTGGCCAACGCAGAGGAGGAAGCGTTACGAATTGCTCGCGCAGAATTGCGCGAACAGGCGCGTCGGTTGCAAATGCAAGAGGGTTGGTGGAAAAGTGAATTGGAGGCACTGCGCTGCCGAACGGACGAGGCCGAGAAGCAGGCCGAGATGGAGACGCGTCGAGCCGATGCTGCTGAGTTGACGGCGGAGGTTGCTACCAAGCGACTAGCGGAGGTTCGGAAATCCAACGCGCAAGGTGCTGCCGAGCGTCAACGACGGAAGCACCGTCGGAACGCTAGGGACGATGACGACGCCAATCCGAACCCTGCGAGATTCTAAGCACCTCCCTGCACCGATGGCGCACCAGGAAGACCTGATGCGCCCCAAGCAACACCATCGCGGCCCAACGAAGCACCTACTGAACACCCAGACGGCACCTATCGCGCCCCTTAAATTGCTATCGGCAAATCCCAGTCGAGCACTCTGGCAGCCTTTCGATGCCCAATGACGCACCGATACTGCCCCAATGAGCACCCAAGTATCAGGCTACGTTTCTGGTGACAGAGGCTAGCCATGCTCTAACCTTCTCACGAGTTAGCCCCAATTCTCGCTAGGCCGTCGTTAAGCTGCCTGCGTAATTCAGGTGCCAACTCAGGTAAACGACCGGCAACCTTGCCGAGATCAGCGACGTGATAGCCGACGGTGCAATTGCAGAGATAAATGAGCAGTTCTGCAGTTTCTGTCGGATAGCGTGTCACTAGATCACTCTCACGCAAGTTGTATGGCACGTGGCAGTGCTCGAGTCGGATATGTGGCGCTCGGACTACCAGTGATACGGCCACGGGGAACAGGTCGCCAAGCTCCGGCAACCACTCGATCATCTTCAGAGTTTCTGATTCGTCCAGTGCGGCGGGTACCGATTGCAGGCGATCCTGCCAGTAGCGGTGTAACCAAGCGTCCCATAGCTGCTGCTTGGCGGGTGACTGCATCTGACCTAAGAAGAAGCCGAGATGAGACACGAAGCCGACACGATCTTCCACGGAGCCATGACGGAATAGGGCTGGCAAAAGCTCTTGCGTCGGGTCGCTCACATGAAACACAGCCAACGCTGTAAAGAACTCAATAAAACGGCTTTGTTGACGCGGGAGATCTGCTCCAATCCTTGCGATAGCGCCGAGAAAGGCGGGCAACAACGCCTCTGCAAGCGCCGGATACAACCGGCCCCAGACTAAGAATCCATCCCAGGCTTGCGCAAACTTTTTCGGGTCGTCGTCGCTGAACAGCGGAATGATGTGCTGCCGTGTCCATCCTTCATCAAGGCCAAACAAGAATGCTGTCTGGCTGGCCAACAGGCTACGCCCTAAGCCACCCTTTGAGGTTGCCTCCTGTGTCACCATCGTGAACCACTGTCGGTAGTTCTCAGGCAGCGTGCGTTCGACACCTGTCCTGCCACGCATGAGCAGGGTCAGGCTGTTTAACCAGAACTCAACAATGACACCGGCCGGCCGATTGATAGCACGCGATAGCCAATCATCAATCTCCTCGTCGTGAGCGTCAGGCAATAGGGCTTGCCAGACAGGTAACGCGACTCCGTTCGCCTCATCCAGCAAATCCAGAGCGAAAGGCTTGCCGCCATCTTTGACGAGAGCGAAAAGCAACCTGGCAATGTCGGAGGGATGCGCCTCGTACAACTCTTGTCTCGAAACAATCAACAATAATGCACGCCACTCCTCTATCGCGGGATTAGACTCCTGCAATCCCCCTATTACCGCGGACCACAAATCAGATTGCCATAGCGAACGAGCCTCCAGCGCCGCCGTCAGTGCGAATGACCAAGATGGATTCTGCTTACAAGCCTCTTGGATCGCTGTGACTAAACCCCTTCGATCTGGCCCGTCGAAGTGACTGCCTTGGAAATTGAGTAAGTCATCAAGGTGCTCAGCTGGCTCCTGAGCCAACAGCTGCTCAACGGTCCACGGGCTTTGAGACCCCACCCAACCCGCTGAACCAGTCCAGTGGGTAAGGTCGGGATGTTCTGAAGGCTGCCACTCTGGATACTCAGCTTTAATCGGCGCCAATGCAGCGCCGGCTAGCGGACAGTCGGGTTTCGAATGGAGCAACCACGACAGCCAATCGAAATGCACTCGCGCAGTGCGCTGCTCTGCGGGCCAGTTGTCGCTGTCCGACATTTTTTGTGCGAGCAAAGCGTCTATGACGACCTGACGCACTTCATCGTCAGCAGTGGCATAACTCAGGGCTACTGCGCGGTGAACTTCATGGTGTGTCGAAAGTTCGTATAGATCGACGCGATCTAGCATCCACCTCAAGCGCTCGTTCGCCGATTTTTCTGGTTGCGCCGTCGTTGCGTGAATTGCCAGCCGCCGCAGCAAAGGTACATCTGATGCTACTAGCGTCTCGATCCAGGCGTCGGCTAATACAGGTACGTTGGCGGCAAGCCATTCCAGTGCGTCTCGTGCCGCATCAATTAGCATGTCGATGGCTTCAGGGTAACGGTCCTGCTCATGCGGTTCTATCGCGGAGCGGCCGTAGCTCACTGGGTCCCACGTTGGGGACGCCTTATCCCAAGCCGCGAGATCGTGGTGCATGTTTTCCAGGTGCCGCGCAACGCTGGAAAGCAGTGGCTGCGCTACAGAGGCGAGATGAGGCCTTAAATGCTTCACCCAAACCTCATTCAAAGACCAGTGGTCGGCCAGCAGTTGGCATTCTGCTGCTAGACGACTTCCTGGCTCGTCTTCCTCTCCTCCATTCCAGGCGAACCCTGGTTTGATGTTGAGCCTGTGCTCGCCCATCAAGAGGAACACCTTAAGCGTATACGCGACTAGACCTTGGTCGGCGCATCGTTCGGCAAGCCATAACAATACGTGGTGGTCGGCGTTAGGCGGTGCTGTGGCGAGCAAAATCGTAACCCAGCGTTTGAGCGCCGACTCATCGAGCAACTTTTCCTTCGTTGCACCCAGCTCGCGGCCAATCGACCACCACACAACTGGATTCAGTCGTAGGCCGTGTTTAGCGACCAACTCGAAAATTGCATCGGGATGCTCGATCGCGAAATGCTCCGCCAGCCACCATGCCAGGAGCCTGTCCCGCTCGTTCAGCTCGGCTACGCCGAACAGCGCGTCAATATGCTTGCGCGCACTCAACCATCTCGGCCACGCAGCACTCCGCGCAACATTTGTGAGAAAGCGCGTGGTATGTACTTCACGTAGCGCTTGTTCAACTTCGCCAATCGCTTCTTCGTCTGTTGGAGGCTCTCGCCCGCCAATTTCAGCCAGCCTGGACTGCCAGTCCAATGCACCCCGTGTGGCTCGCTCGGCAAGTGTTTGCACACCTTCGTAAAGTTCCTGGTAGGCATCAGCCCCCATTCCGCGATTGAAACGAATGGGCTTGATGCCAAGGAGATCCCAGCTTCCATCTTCGTCGGTGAGAGCGAAACGGCCCGCAACTCCTTCTGTTGGTAATGCGCGGGCCAGATAGTTCATCACCACATCGTTGTGGCTATATCCCACGAACAACACTGTGTATCGGCGGAACACATCCACCAAGAAGCGTCTGGCCCAGCCTTCGGTTAAGTAGGCTCTGCCAAAATCTGCGTCCGTCAGAACGAGACTTCGTGTACGCGGCAGTGCGCCATGGAGGTGGACGATGCCAGTGAAATCGTTGCCCAGTGGTAACGCAGGAGCGTGATAGGTATCCAGCGTGGCTCCGAACAGGCTTTCTGCCGCAGTCTCAAAATGCAGATCGAAGTTGGTGGTCACCAGCCTCACGTGCTCCACCGTGCGGAACAGCCGCAACAGATCGTAGTGCAAATTATTGGGCGCGCTGCCAGCAGGTGACAGTAAATGGGCAGCGCGTTCGTGGACGGCCACCTTGCGATGCTGTAGCTGTCCTAGAAAGCGATCCAATGGCTCGGATGGGGCCATCCCAGTGCCCTGGGCAATATCACTAGTCAATTTCCAAAAACTGGCCAAATTCGACGGTGGCCCCATCGAAACACCAGCACCAGCAAACACGACGAGCTTCTCGTCGCGTAGCGCGTCCAGCACGCAGTCGTCAAAGTCGACATTCGCTAACTTGGTCATCGCACGCCCATCATCGGGAGGTAAGTATTTGCGTTTTTCGGCAATGGTTTAGGTCTTTTCAAATTTCCATTTTTCTTTTTTTACCACAGCCTTGCCTCTCCTTTTCTTTGTAACAACTGTGACGGCGGGTTGGGCTGGCGTGGAAATATTGTTGCCCCTCTTTTCGCGGCAGGCTCCGGGACGAGTGGCACCGCAAATGCGAATGCCCACTTCAAATCGTGTTCTATCAGCCGCTACGACGCAGCTGGACTAGTCAAATGCAGTCTGGGGTCATAGCCAACGCAGATTGTTGGTCACGAAGGGCTCGGCTAGGCTTCGCCATTAGTAATACGCACGGACCTTGAACACCCCTAGTTTCAGTGGTTGAGGTAGTTCGATACAGAGCCGATCGATATGCCTATGCGCTCCGCTATGGCTCGTACGGAAAAGCCCTGTGCACTGAGCGCTCGCGCTGTTGACCGCTTAGCACCAGCGATACCTAGATAGGTTTCCCTATCGATCGATCCAGCATCGCGCCTACGGGTCTCCTCGCGTGCCCTGTGGCGCTCTCTGGCCACCTCCCTACTAATAATCGTACGAAAGTGTTTTTGTTCGCATGACGTGATCTGAAGCAGGTCGATCAGCGTGTCATTCTTGGGAGTGTAAAGCGGGACATGCATTCTGCCTCCGAACTCAACTTTCTCCCCGGCGTTGTAGGCTTTGGCCTTGGCGTAAAGAGTCATAAGCTCGGCGCTTCGGTAGGTCCACTGAGGGTCTAACTGACAGGCAAGCGCAGCTGCCTCGTGGTACATCTCCGCGCTGTGCACTGCCCCTGACAGAAGTAGGAAATTCAACTGCCAGAACAAGTGCTGCATTCGTTCTCCTTCGTTTACGCCGCCGCGCAATTCGGCGAGAGTGCGTAGATCCTCCAACCTATCCCATGCCAATTGTCGAGCATTGAATGTGCGCAGATCGCCCGTCTTGTGGCCGGCCAGGAGCTTGAGCTGCCGACGGTTGAATTGCGCATGCTTTGTAGCCTCAATGTCCCAGCGAGCTGTTGGTAATAGCATTTCGGCCATGTACTCGAACGAGTAGCGTACTGGATGGCCGTCTAATCCATTCTCAACGTGGACGACGCGGCAAATCTCGCCGCTTCTACTGTTCACCGTATTGACCAGGCGTAGCACGCGAGAGGCATCCATGGCGGCAGGGTCGGCCCCAAGCACATCCAGCCTACTTACAAGATGACGCTGACAAGCGTTCCAACGGGGCAGCGCCGCACGCGGCAGGCAGCCGTCTAGTAACCACTTGGCTTGCAAGCCGCGCCCGCTGAAAACCATCAGCGAAGGGGCGGGGATGCCTTCAGCATGGCAGTGATAGAGGGCGTCGGAGGCCTGCTGCTCGGGAGTGCGTCCCTGCGCCCAGGGCTGCCGATAGGTGTCCAGATCGACAAACAGAAGTCCGATCCTGGCCAAATTCACCACCCGGCGATTGCGGCGGAAAAATTCGGCCTGCGAGATCCAGGTATCCCGAGTAGGGTCGACCATTTCCAGTACGGCCGGCATATCGGTTAGGCGATAGGATGATTGGCGCTTCTTATCTGGGAGCTGCACTAGCAGTGCGAAGAAGCCACTTCTCTGTTGATCGTGAAACAGCTCAGCCTCCTCTTGCGGGCCGAGCAACGATAGTTGGTGATCCATAAGACGCAGCTCACGCTGCGTCGCGTTGATCTTTCTCCTGGAAAAACCTCATTGAGTCGCTCCGCCAGCCAAAATGACTGCAAGATCGGCGGCGCGGTAGTAGTTGCGACGGCCGATCTTCACGCGGGTTGAATTGATGGTTCTAGCGAACTCGTTTTGCTGCCACAGGCTCCACCGTAGGCTCTCCAGAGGGCGGTGAAGCACTTCGGCAAGATGGTCGGCCGTGAGCAAGGGACCGAATCGCTCCGTCAGCTCTCGCTCGATTTTTGCTGCTGCGGTGTGTTCTAGAAACTGGGTGGGAATTGCCGACTGCATGGGGAAACCCTCTGATTGGTTTCCTTAACAGTCCCGGCGACCCCCCCAAAAAATGGCCTTTTTGTATTCGTCCCTCTAATTCCCTGTGCTTACCCTAGTTTGCGCATGCGCAAACTTATGCCTCCCTAGCAGTGGCCTATGCTCCCTTGCATTAGCCTGCACTCCCCTGCACGTTATCCAGCCGGCTTACCAAGTCCTCGCCTCTCAAGTGGGTGTAGCGCCTGAGCATTTGCATCGACTTGTGCCCACTGATTGCCGAAACCTCTTGGTCCGAAAGCCCGGCCTCGACAAGTCGACTGACCGCCTCGTGCCGCAGGTCGTGAAAGTGCAAATCCGCCATACCCAGCTTTTTCTTCAACTCGCCCCATTTCTTGGTGAAAGCGTAGGGGCGTCGTTTCTTGTCCTTTCCCGGCTCCCCAAAGAACACCAAGTCGCAGTCAATCGGGCGTATTGGGTTCGCCAGTGCGATCCGAAACGTTTCCGTCGCGACACGATTTAGCGGGACAGTCCGTGCCTCCCCGTTCTTTGTTAATGGCAAACGTACGACCCGGCGCTTTAGATCGACCTGATTTCGGCGAAGGCCTGCGATTTCTGACGAGCGCATGGAGGTCTCCACGGCAATGCGGACAATCCAGCCCAGCATCGGATTGCAATGAGCGTCTACTGCCGCGAACAGCTGGCGCTCCTCTTCAGCAGTGAGGCGGCGGTCGCGGCCTTTGCCTGGGCTGGGCTTGCGGACGTTCAGAAGTGGATTGCACGGTAGTCCTATGCCCCATTCCTGGATGGCGACCGTGTAGAGGTGGCTGAGCAGGGCAAGCTCTAGTCGAACGGTGTTGTTGCTGAGTGGCTTGCCTCTTCGGCTGCGCTCGGACAACCGGGCATCGCGGTACTCGGCGATGAGCATGGGAGTCAGGGCTGCTAGCGAATACTTGCCCAGGCGAGCTGATAGGACCTTAGCGCTGCTTTCCTCCGACTTGGCCGTCTTCGGTGCCTTGGTGGGAGATACTTCTGAAAGGTAACGGTTCAGCGCTTTTTCAAGCGTCATGCGCTCCGAGCTGCCTCGTTCGATGTAGACGCCGCGCACCATTTCATCTTCGGTGCGTCGGGCCCAATCCTGAGCGTCGCGTTTGGTGCGGAAGGTCTTGGCGGTCGTCGGCCAGCCGGTCTTGCGGATAACCGCTTTCCAGGCGCCGGAGGGGGACTTTACGAAGGTTGCCATATGTTCTCCGAGGTTGGCTCGGCACAGGACTGTACCGATTGCGTACCTCGGGAACATCTGATTACGGGGTCAAAAACGAAGAGTCGTTCCAAACCCTTGATGTATATGGTGCCGGCACCAGGAATCGAACCCGGGACCTACTGATTACAAGTCAGTTGCTCTACCAGCTGAGCTATACCGGCGAAGAAGGGCCGCCATTATAGCGATTGGGCGTGGCGAGTAAACCATTACGCAACAGGTGCGTTTGGTTTTCGAATCAGAGGCAGGATGCTTATGCACAATGGCGATTCAGCTGACACGGCCATTCTGAGATTTTGTGCGGCAATTCTCGGATTTTTTCAACCTGCTGTTTTCATTGGCTTTTTGTGGGTTGTCCAAAAAACGTCCAGCTGTCGCTGGCCGCACAGGGGAAGGGCTGGCGGCAGGTTGCCCAGATTTCATCAACAAAGTTATCCACAGGTTCTGTGGGTAAGCTCAGCGTTCGGCCAGCAGCAGGATATTGCGCGGGGTCAGTTGGGTTGGGCAGAAGCTGCCGAGGCTGACCTGGTAACCCTGCTCTTCGAGAAACAGGGCGCGGTCCAGGAGCAGCCAGATTTCCAGTGGGCGGCGGAACAGGCTGCGGGGTAGCTCCAGGTTGCGCACTGCGGCCAGGCGCTGCCAGCCCAGTGCTTCCAGGGCGTCCCAGTCTCGTTCCATTGGCCAGGGCAGCTCCTTCAGTTCGCAGAGTTCGCGGCAGTATTGGGCGAAGGGTTTGCCCAGCCAACTGGTGGGCAGGGACGGGACCGACAGATATTGGTCGCAGCCGCGCAGTTCCCGTTGCAGCAGATCGAAAGCCAGTCGCCGAGCCATGGACTGGTCGCGCTGGCGGCGGACGCGGGCGCCGGCGGTGATGGTTTCGCTGAGCGGCAGGCGCAGGTCGGCCAGGCTCAGGTGAAGCGAAGAAGCTCGGGCCGTGGCGGACAGTGGTCGGTAGTCCGGGGTGCGGATGCGGTTGTAGCAGCAGGGCGCCACGGCCAGTTGGCGGCAACCGGCGGCGCTGGCCAATTGCAGCAGGCGCACATGGAGATCGCCGCAGGCATGCAGGGCGACCGGCGTATGGGCGGCCGAGAGGTGGTGGGCGGCGCTATCGGCCAGCGCGTCCTGCTCCCGGTGCTCGGCGGCAAGACCGAGGCGGCGGCTGAGTTGTTGCCCGTCGCCGACCAGCTCGGGGTCCAGTTCGATGCAGGTCAGTGCAGTGCCGTCATGGGCCAGGCGGCGACCCAGATGCCCCTTGCCGGCGCACCAGTCCAGCCAATGGCCGGGAGCCTGGCGGAAACCGAGGCGGCTGGCGAAGGCTTCTATCTGCTGCCATTTGCGCCCAGGCACGTCGACAGTGAAGGCGGTTGAGACGGTTTCGAGGCGGGCGGCCGGCAGTTCGCCCACCCAGCTGAGGTTCGCAGATTGGGCGGCGAGCTGTGGGTACGGGGCCGGAGCCTGGAGCTGCTCGGGGTGATTGTGGATGGCTTCCGCCTCGGCCAGGGTGCGCTGACGCAGCCAGCCGGCCAGCTCGGGATACCGGTCTTCCCAGGGCAAATGCAGTTCGGTGAAGGGTGCCGGACGCCAGAGATCCTGGTGCGCACGCAGGAAGTTGTCCAGGGCGGCGAAGCGTTCCCGCAGGAGCGGGCCTTGGAGGAGCGCGGGAGTGGTCATGCTGGCGTAGCGGAAGGGAATCGGGGGCGGCGATTATAACGCTGCCGCCACCGCTCCTCATCCCGTGGACGAGGAGCGGTAACCGGCCTCAGCGGCCTTGCAGGGCATCTACTCGCAGCTTGCGTTCGAGCACGCGGAAGGCCCGCACCAGCACGTAGGCGATCAGCAGGTAGAAGAGGCCGGCGGCGAAGAAGATCTCCACCGGCAGGTAGGTGCGGGCGATGATGGTGCGCGCCATGCCGGTGAGTTCCAGCAGGGTGACGGTACTGGCCAGGGCGCTGGCCTTGACCATCAGGATCACTTCGTTGCTGTAGGCCGGGAGGCCGATGCGCGCCGCGCGCGGCAGGATGATGAAGAACAGCGCCTGGAACCGCGACATGCCCAGCGCCCGCGCCGCTTCGATCTCGCCCGGCGGCACCGCCTGGATGGCGCCGCGCAGGATCTCGGCGATATAGGCCGCAGTGTGCAGGGTCATGGTGATCACGGCGCACCAGAAGGGGTCGCGCAGATAGGGCCAGAACGGCCCCTTGCGCACCGCTTCGAACTGCGCCAGCCCGTAGTAGACCAGGAACAGCTGCACCAGCAGCGGCGTGCCACGGAAGAAGAAGATGTAGCCGTAGGGCAGGGCGCGCACGTACCAGTGGCGGGAGGCGCGGGCGATGCCCAGGGGGAGCGCGACGATCAGGCCGGCGAGCACCGCGATGGCTACCAGTTCCAGGGTGAGGATCGCGCCCTGGGCCAGTTGCGGCAGGTATTTGAGTATGACGTCCCAGTTCATGCTGCGCTCCGCTTGAAGCCACGGCCGGCGCGCTTCTCCAGCCAATGCATGCCGATCATCGCGAGGATGGTCAGGCCCAGGTAGATGAAGGCGGCGACCATGAAGAAGGTGAAGGGCTGCTTACTGGCAGTCACGGCGATCTGCGAGCGGCGCATGATTTCCTCGAGGCCGATCACGGAGACCAGGGCGGTGTCCTTCATCAGGATCATGAACAGGTTGCCCAGGCCAGGCAGGGCGATGCGCCACATCTGCGGCAGGATCACCCGCCAGAGGATGCGTCCCTTGGACAGGCCCAGGGCCATGCCAGCTTCGCTGTGCCCCTTGGGAATGGCCAGGATGGCGCCGCGGAATACCTCGGTGGCGTAGGAGCCGAAGCACAGACCGAGGGCGATGGTGCCAGCGGCGAAGGCATTCAGTTCCAGATCGGGGTAGCCGAGCCATTCGCCCAATGCACGCATCAGGTTGACCGTGCCGAAGTAGATCAGCAGGACCCAGAGCAACTCGGGGATCCCGCGCACAAGTGTGGAGTAAGTGCCACCCAGCCACTGCAGCGGCTTGATGGATGATGTCCTGGCCAATGCACCGAGCAGGCCGAGCACCAGGCCCACCGAGAGCGCGGAAAGCGCCAGCTTGATGGTCATGAGGGTGCCCGCGGCCAGGGCCGGGCCGAATCCGTAGAGGTCTAGGGTCATGGGGGTTCAAGTGCCGGTGCCGCGGTCAGGCGGCACCGGCAGGCAGGTCAATAGATGCTGAAGGGGAAGTATTTGTCGTTGATCTTCTTGTAGGTGCCGTCGGCAACGATCTCCTTCAGCGCTGCGTTCAGCTTCTCGCGCAGCGGGTCGCCCTTGCGCACGGCAATGGCGATCTTGTCGTTGTCGAACACCGGGTCGCCCTTGAACTCGAAGTCCTTGCCGGCATCGCTCTTCAGCCATTCCCAGTTGACGAACTTGTCGGCCAGCACGCCGTCGACACGGCCGGAAGACAGGTCGAGGTAGGCGTTTTCCTGGGTGTCGTACAGCTTGATGTCGACCACGTCGGCCATGTTGTCTTCAAGCCAGGTGCCGGCGATGGTGGCGCGCTGGGCACCGATGACCTTGCCTTTCAGGCTGGCCTTGTCGGTCTTGAAGTCAGAGCCTTTCGGGGCAATGAACTGCAGCTTGTTGGTGTAGTAGGGGTCGGTGAAGTCGACGGCCTGCTTGCGCTCTTCGGTAATCGACATGGAGGCGGCGAGGAAGTCGAACTTCTTGGCGTTGAGGGCGGGAATGATGCCGTCCCAGTCGGAAGTGACCACTTCGCACTCGGCCTTCATCTTGGCGCAGAGGGCCTGGGCAATCTCGACGTCGAAGCCGCCGGCCTGGCCGCTGGCATCGATCAGGTTGAAGGGTGGGTAGGCGCCTTCGGTGCCGATCTTCAGCTTGTCGGCGGCGATGGCGCTGGTGCCGAAAGCGAGAGTGGCGGCCGCAGCCAGCAGAATCTTCTTGTAGTTCTTCATGCGATCTTGCTCCGTGTTTTAGCGATTGCTGGACATGAATTGTTTACAGCGCGCCGATAGCGGGTTGTCAAATACCTGCTGTGGCGGTCCCTGCTCTTCTACCAACCCCTGGTGAAGGAAAACCACTTCGCTGGAAACGTTCCGGGCGAAGTTCATTTCATGGGTGACCAGCAGCATGGTGCGGCCTTCCTCGGCCAGCGCGCGGATCACGTTAAGCACTTCTTGTACCATCTCGGGGTCGAGAGCCGAAGTGGGCTCGTCGAACAGGATCACCTTCGGCTGCATGGCCAGGGTGCGGGCGATGGCCGCGCGCTGCTGCTGGCCGCCGGAAAGCTGGGTCGGGTAGACATGGCGCTTGTCGGAGATACCGACCTTGGCCAGCAGGGCCTCGGCGATCTCGGTGGCCTCGGCCTTGCTCTGGCCGAGTACGCGGCGCGGCGCTTCGATGATGTTGTCGAGCACCGTCATGTGCGGCCAGAGATTGAAGTTCTGGAAGACGAAGCCGATCTCGCTGCGCATGCGGTTGATCTGCTTGTTGTCGGCGGCGACCAGCTCGCCACTGCGGCTCTGCTTGAGCTTGAGTTCTTCGCCGGCTACCAGGATCTGGCCCTCGTGCGGGTTCTCCAGCAGGTTGATGCAGCGCAGGAAGGTCGACTTACCGGAACCGGAGGAGCCGAGGATGGAGATCACATCACCGTCGTTGGCGGTGAGCGATATGCCCTTGAGCACTTCGAGATCGCCGTAGCGTTTGTGCAGGTTGCGGATTTCAAGCGCTGGCGTGGCTTGGGCCATGGGGGGTCCTCTTATTGTTCGGGGGCACTCGGGCGGTGGGGCGGCCTTCCTGGCGACGGCCAACCTAGCATAGCGCTTTGCCAGGCGAAAGCCGGCGGGGAGCCCTGCAATGGCTCTGCGAGCGAGGTTGTCGCATCGCTGCAGTTGCTTGTCGCGGTAGCTAAAAAGCCCCGGCATCGGACTGAAATACCCGGCTGGCGCGCTTTAGCTCCATCCACATGCATTTTTCTTTCAGAATCAATCGCTTACTCAAATGGCGCGGCGAGGATGCCGGATTCGGTCGAATCATGCCCGGCCAGCAGCGTTTTTTCTTTCAGCAACCCGGCGAAGGCGGTGGCGGACAATGGTCGGGCGAAGAGGTAGCCCTGCCCGAAGTCGCAGTCCAGGGACTGGAGAATCGCCAGGTGGCGTTCGGTTTCGACGCCCTCGGCGACGGCCTCGATGCCCAGGTTGCGGGCCAGGCTGAGGATGGTCTGCACTATCTGCCGGCCTTCCGGGCACTGGTCGAGCTGGGTCACGAAGGAACGGTCGATCTTCAGTACATCCAGGTGGAAGCGGTGCAGGTAGCTCAGGGAGGAATAGCCGGTACCAAAGTCGTCGATGCTGATGCGTACGCCCAGGTTGTGGAGCTGCTCGAGCACCGCGGTGGTCCGCTCGGAGTCGGCCATGGACACGCTTTCGGTGATCTCCAGGCGAACGCACTCCGGGCGGATGCCGGTTTCGGCAATGATGCTGCCGACTTGTTTTACCAGGTCATGCTGGGCGAACTGGCGGGCCGACAGGTTGATGCTCACGGTAAGAGGCGCGGGGCGGGGATGTTCCCGGTGCCAGCGCGCCATGTTGCTGCAGGCTTCGCGCAGTACCCAGAGGCCGAGCGGCAGGATCAGGCCGGTGTCCTCGGCCACCTGGATGAAGTCGCCGGGGTAGACCAGTTCGCCGGTCGACTTCTGCCAGCGCACCAGCGCTTCCACGCCCACTATCTCTTCGCCGGGCAGTCGGACTATGGGCTGGTAGTGCAGGATGAACTCGCCGTTTAGCAGTGCCTGGCGCAGCTGGGTCTCCAGCGTCAGCCGGCCGACGGCGAGGTCGTGCATGCTGTGGTCGAAGAGCTCGAAGCGGTGCTTGCCCAGGGTCTTGGCCCGGTACATGGCCAGGTCCGCATGGCGGAGGATTTCTTCCGCCGACTCGTAGCCCAGGTCGCTGGGGGCGATGCCGATGCTGGCGCTGATATAGAGCTGCTCGCCATTGATGAGGAAGGGCGGTTCCAGGGCGCTCATCAGGCGCTCGGCGACCAGCACCGGAGCGTCGGGGGCGTCGATGCAGTCCAGCAGGATGGTGAACTCGTCGCCGCCCATCCGCGCCAGGGTGTCGCTCTGCCGCAGGCAGCCGCCGAGGCGCGCGGCGACCTGGATGATGAGCAGGTCGCCGGCCAGGTGGCCCAGGCTGTCGTTGACCAGCTTGAAGCGGTCTAGATCGATGAACAGCACCGCGAAGGCCGCCTCCCGATGGCGGCTGCAACGGGCCACGGCGCGCGACAGGCGATCGGCGAAAAGCGCGCGGTTGGGCAGGCCGGTGAGCGGGTCGTGGAAGGCGTCGATCAGTTGCTCTTCGGCGCGCTTGCGTTCCACCACCCGACCCATCTGCACGCCGATCTGCGCCATCAGGTGCAGCAACGTATCGTCCGGCGCCAGTACGCTGTTGGCGAAGAACTCCAAAACACCGACCACTTCGCTGCCCACCAGCACGGGGAAAGCCGCCGCAGCCTTGAGGCCGGCCCGTTCCGCGGCGGCGATGCGGCAGAACTCGGGGGTCTGGGCGATATCGGTGATCCAGGCCGGAGCGGCGCTGGCGAGCACGCGGCCGGGCAGCCCTATGCCGGGGCGGAACTCCATGGCTTCGGTCACCTGGCAGAAGTCCGTGAAACGTGCCTCGTCGGCACTGTGCCAGATGGCAGTCGAACGCAGGCGCGGTTCGCCTTCGACATTGACCGTCAGGTAGGCGTGGCCGATCCGCCAACCGGTGAACTGACAGATGCTGCGCACGGTGAAGCTGAGCCCGTCGGCGACCGAGGCGGCGCCGTTGGCGGCGTCGGCGATGGACTCCAGCAACTGCAGCTGCTGCTGCTTTTCATAGAGCTCGCGCAAGCCGCGCTCGGCGATCAGCTCCGCCTCCAGGCGTGCCTGGCGCTCACGCTGCAGGCGGCGCCGCAGCTTGTCCGCTTCAGTGTCTTGCTCGGGTGAGTGGTCCATGGCCGCTCAATCCGGACGTTTGCCGTGGAAGGTGATGCGGCAGCGGCACTCGGGATCCCCTCGATGCATGCAGTCGAGGTGGTCGACGTCCAGGGATTCGCCGAAGTGCGCCGCGGCACCTTCGATGAAGCCGTGGGCCAGCGCACAGAGGCGACGCGGGGAGCGGTAGGTCATCAGCAGCGTGCCGTCCGCGTCGTCGTGAAAGCCGAAGGTGGGCACGTCGGCTCCCGGATAGATCTTGCGGACTTCGGGATGAATGATGGCGTTGACGCTGAGGATGAAGGGGCGGGTCGAAGCGTGGGGAGTGAAGTAGGCCGGGTAGCGGCTGGCCAACGCCGGCATGGCTTCCCGGCCGAACCAGCGCAGCACGTCGAAGGGCGGCATGCCCAGCGCCTCCGAGGCGGCCCCCACCAGCCGGTAGATATGCTCGTCCGGGTAACTGCCGAGGGAGGTGTACACGCCGTCGAGGTCCGCTCCTTCCAGCAGGGCGTCCCAGGCATCCGCGCCTCGGTGCCGGGTGACCACTTCTTCCAGCAGGTTGAAGACTATTCCCTTCATGCGATCCCCCATTTCCCTCAGGACTGGCCCTCTCCGGGCCAAAGCCGGCCTGGGGCTCACAGCAGGGTGCAGCGGTACGCTGTGAGGTTAGCAGCGCTGTCCGGGGGCCTCCACTTCGTGATGGGGAGGGCAGGGGGAATAAAGTGCGGGGGCCGGAAAGCAAAAAGCCCCAGCGCATGGCTGAGGCTTTTTGACGGTATTAGTGGTGCCCAGGGACGGAATCGAACCGCCGACACGGGGATTTTCAATCCCCTGCTCTACCGACTGAGCTACCTGGGCAACGGGGCGCTATTAAACGGATTTGCCGGCCCCTCGTCAACACCCTTCTGAAAAAAATTTTAGTTATTACGGGTGCTTACGCGCTCGGGGGCACATAACCCTCGGCTTGGGCGTAGTCTTCGCCCGAGAGGAACTTGTCCATTTCGGCCTGGAGGAACTTGCGGTCATCGGCGTTCATCATGTTCAGGCGACGCTCGTTGATCAGCATGGTCTGGTGGGCCTGCCACTCGTCCCAGGCCTTCTTCGACACGTTGTTGAAGATGTCATCGCCCTTGGCGCCGGGGTACGGCGGACGCTCCAGGCCCGGCAGTTCCTCTTTGAATTTGCGGCACATCACGGTGCGGGTCATCTCATCTCTCCTGCATTCAATACATCGGCCGCGCGCTTGAGCAGCTTCTTCACCGGAGCGGCTAGCCCTAGGCGCGGCGGGGTGGCGAGGTTATACCAGAGCCAGTCGCCCTCGGCCACGGCGGGGGCGCTGCCTTCCACCTGCACTAGCCAGGGTTCGATGGCCAGCTGGAAATGGCTGAACGTGTGGGTCAGGCCAGGCAGTTCACGGCGCTCGCCAAGGTGCAGCGCGTGCTGGCTGGCCAATGGGGGAAGGGCGTCGAGGTCGTCCAGCTCCGGCAGGCTCCAGAGCCCGCCCCAGAGCCCACTCGAGGGGCGGCGATAGAGCAGGATGGCTCCATCGCGGCTGGCCAGCAGCGGCATCAGCGTGCGCTTCTGCGGCAGGGCCTTGCGCGGTTTCGCGACGGGGTAGGCGCTCTCCCGGCCCAACTGGTGTGCTCGGCAGCCGCTTTGCAGCGGGCAGAGCAGGCAGCTGGGCTTGCTGCGGGTGCAGAGGGTGGCGCCGAGGTCCATCATCGCCTGGGTGTAGTTGTTGACCCGGGCATACGGGGTGAAGCGTTCGGCCACTTCCCAGAGCTGCTTCGCCACCTTGGGCTCGCCCGGATAGCCGTCCTGGGCGACGTAGCGGGCCAGGACGCGCTTGACGTTGCCGTCGAGGATCGGCGCACGCAGGCCCATGGACAGGCTGGCGATGGCGCCGGCGGTGGAGCGGCCGATACCCGGCAGCTCGGCCAACTGGTCGACGTCGCAAGGGAATTCGCCGCCGTGCTCGGCAACGATCTTCTTCGCGGTCTTCTGCAGGTTGCGGGCGCGGGTGTAGTAGCCGAGGCCGGTCCAGAGGTGCAGCACTTCATCTTCCGGGGCCGCCGCCAGGGCCTGAACCGTGGGCAGCGCCTCCATGAAGCGGTCGAAGTAGCCGAGCACGGTGCTGACCTGGGTCTGCTGCAGCATGATTTCGGAAACCCAGACGCGGTAGGGGGTGATGCCCTGTTGCCAGGGCAGGTCCTTGCGCCCGTGGCGGTCGTACCAATCGAGAACGGCGCCGGAGAACTGCTCGGGAGTCATTGCTTGAACAGCCCCTTGAGCGCGTCCTTCAGTTCCGGGCTGACCTTGTCGCCGAGCTTTTCCTCGAGCTTCTCGGAGAGCTTCTCGCCCGCCAGCTTGGCGGCCACCTTGCCCATGCCGTCCTTGTCCAGGCGGCAGGCCTTGGCGCCCAGTTCCAGCGGGCCGCGGCAGCGCAGCGGCCACTCGATGCCCACATAGCGCTCGTTGACCTGGCAGGCCGGGTCCGGCATTTCGCTCTTGTCGCCTTCGATGATCACGCCCACGCGGTAGTCCAGGCCCAGTACGCGCAGATCCACGGCGCCGTCGCCCTTGACCTTGAGGCCGGGGATGCTGGCGCGCAGGTCGGGGTTGCTGGCCACACCATTGACGAAGTTGAGTGAGCCCTTGAGTTCCTCGAAGGGGGTTTCCTTGCCGTCGCGGGTGCTGCTCAGCTCCTTGCGGTTGAGGGTGGCGATGCCCTGGCAGAGCTGCTGCTCGAGGTTGGCGTCAAGCAGCGCGCCGTCGTTCAGGACGAAGCTCGAGGTGCCATTGAGGCCGTCGACCCAGGCCTTCTGGCTGTTGCCGCTGGTGGTGATGTCGGCATTCATGTCCAGCAGGCCGCGGACCGGGGGCTTCTGCTCCAGGGCCTTGAGCAGCTGCTCCGCCGGCACCTTGCTGACACGCTTCTGCGCCTTCAGCAGCGGTACCGCCGGGCGGGCGTCGATCTGTGCGCTGGCTTGGTAGCTGCCGCCGAAAAGGCCGCCGCGCAGGTCCTCCAGGGTCAGCAGGCCGCCCTTGCCGTTGGCCTTGAGGCTGAAATCGGTCATCGGCAGCTTGTCGACGGTGAGCTGGCCAATGTTCAGGGCGGCTTCCAGGTCCACCTTGCGCAGTTGGTCCACCGGCAGCACGGGGGCTTCGCTCCAGGCCGCCTGGGTGGGCGCGTTGGGCAGCGGGGTGTTGCCCTGACTGGCGGCGGCCACAGTGGTCTTCACTTCGGCCTGGCGGGCGCTCTTGGCTTCCTGCTTGGCCTTGGTCTTGGGCGGCAGATAGCGGTCCAGGTCGAACTTGTCGCCCTTGAGTTGGAGGCGCACGGCCTTCTGCGCGAAGTCGGCCACCGCCACGCGGCCGCTGAAGCTGCTGTCGTCGAGTTTGAGGCTGAGGCCCTCAAAGGCCAGGCTGTTGGTGCTGCCGTTGAGCTTGGTCACCAGCTCGAACTTCTGCAGGGCGTTGGCGTCGCTCATGGGCGGCAGCTCGACGCCGACGCCGGTGAGGAACTCGCGCAGGTTGAACGGCGCGATGGAGAGGCCACCTTCCAGGCGTGGGCCCTTGTCCAGGCTATGCACCTTTATATCGCCAAGGGCGCGCAGCTGGTTGCCGGAGAACTTCAGGCTGTTCCATTCGGCGATGTTGGCGGCAAGGTCGGCCAGCACCTGGCCCTGGGCATTGAAGGCCAGGGTCTTGCCCTTCAGCGGTTCACCTGAGGCTTCGCCGCTGAGCTTGAGGTCTTCCAGCTGGTAGCGCTTGAGGGCGCGCTCGAAGCGCAGGTTGGTGGTGAGCTCGGTCTTGGCCCGCAGGACCGGCTGGTTGGTGCCGAAGAAGGCGCTGAGCTTGACCGGGATGCTGGCGCCTTCGCGGATTGCACCGGTGGTCAGCTCGATGCCTTCGGCGCTGAATTGCTTGCCGCTCTTGGCATCGCTGTAGTCGACGCGGGCGTTGTGCACGGTGAGGCTGTCGATATCCAGCTTGACCGGGCGCGCCGGCTTTTGCTCGGCGGGCGCCGGGGGCGTTTCGCCAGCCGGTGCCGGGGTGGTGGGGGTGCCGGCCTGGGCGGGTGCCGGGGCCTTGGCCGGGCGGCCGATGCCTTCCCAGTTACCCTGGCCCTTGTCGTCGCGTTGCAGGTCGAGGTTGAGGCCTTCGACGCGGATATCGCTCATCTGCACTTCACGGCGCAGCAGCGGCAGCACGCGCACCGAGAGGCCGATCATGTCGAGGTTGGCGAAGGGTTTGGCCGGGGTGGTGGCGCTGGCCAGGGTGGCCTGGTGCAGCTCGAGGCCGAGCCAGGGGAAGAGGCTCCAGCCGATATCGCCGTTGAGGGTCAGCTCCAGGTTGGCCTTGTCCCGGGCCAGTTGCTGGATTTCGTCCTTGTAGTCGTTCGGGTCGAACAGGTGGGTCAGGGCAAAGCCCAGTGCCACTATGATCAGCAACAGCCCGAGAAAGATGAGGCCCAGGATTTTGCCGAAGGCTTTCATTGACCAGTCCTTGTGATGGATCGCGTGAATTGAAGGTGCCGAGTATAGCGCCGGGCCATCAACCATGGATTGCGCCGACGCCGGCCTCGAACAGCGGGTTTCGGACTTTGGATGGCGAAAGCCGCCGACGGTTCAGCGTTCGAGGTGTCCGGGATGGAAATCCGCTCGGCGGCTTTCCTCCCGTGCGTCATGTTGACGCATCCGTCTCAGAGGCTTTCCAGCGGCAGGTGCAGGCGCGCGGCCAGGGCCTGGCTTTCCAGGTGGCCTCCCGGGGCCGCCAGGTGCAGCGGCTTGCCGGCCTCCCGGGCGAGGCGCGCGGCTTCTTCCACCAGGCGGCGGCCGACGCCGCGGTGGCGGGTCACCTGGCGTACGCAGAGGTGGGACAGCCGCCAGTAGCTTTCGCCGCGCACCACTAGGGCCGCGCCCAGTAACCGGTCGTTGAAGCGCCCGGCAACCAGCAGGCCCTCGTCCAGGCCACGCTGCACCAGTTCGGCGGCGTTGGCGTAGGGCGCCAGCAACCACTCGGGGGCGTCGGCGTAGATCTTCGCCAGGTCGCCGCGATCCTGCTCGGACGGGTTGTTCAGGGTCTCGACTACTACGGGCATGGTGGCTCCTGGAGGGCATCGCTGGCGCGGCCCAGCAGTGTAAACCCCGCCGACCGCCGTCGGTAGCGGCGCCAAGGCGCGGCGGCCTATAATGGCGCTCTTTTTCGTGAGCCTTTTTGTGGAGCTGGTGATGGCCGAACGTACGGCATCCGTCGAACGCAATACCCTGGAAACCCAGATCAAGGTCTCGATCAACCTGGACGGCACTGGCAAGGCCCGCTTCGATATCGGCGTGCCCTTCCTCGAGCACATGCTCGACCAGATCGCCCGCCACGGCCTGATCGACCTGGACATCGAGTGCAAGGGCGATCTGCATATCGACGATCACCACACGGTGGAAGACGTCGGCATCACCCTCGGCCAGGCCTTTACCCGTGCCCTCGGCGACAAGAAGGGCATAGTCCGCTACGGCCATTCCTATGTGCCGCTGGACGAGGCCCTGTCGCGGGTGGTCATCGATTTCTCCGGCCGCCCCGGCCTGCAGATGCACGTGCCCTTCACCCGCGCGGTGGTCGGCGGCTTCGATGTGGACCTGTTCCAGGAGTTCTTCCAGGGCTTCGTCAACCACGCCCTGGTGAGCCTGCACATCGACAACCTGCGTGGCCACAACACCCACCACCAGATCGAAACCGTATTCAAGGCCTTCGGCCGCGCCCTGCGCATGGCCGTCGAGCGCGACCCGCGCATGGCCGGGCAGATGCCATCCACCAAGGGCGTGCTCTGATGCAGACGGTCGCAGTCATCGACTATGGCATGGGCAACCTGCACTCGGTCGCCAAGGCCCTGGAGCACGTCGGTGCCGGCCGCGTGCTGGTCACCAGTGACTCCAATGTGATCCGCGAAGCCGACCGGGTGGTCTTCCCCGGCGTCGGCGCCATCCGCGATTGCATGGCAGAGATCCGTCGCCTCGGCTTCGACAGCCTGGTGCAGGAAGTCAGCAAGGACCGCCCTTTCCTCGGCATCTGCGTCGGCATGCAGGCGTTGCTGGAGCACAGCGAGGAGAACGACGGAGTCGACTGCATCGGCCTGTTCCCGGGCCAGGTGCGTTTCTTCGGCAAGGGCCTGGTGGAAGATGGCGAGCAGCTCAAGGTGCCGCACATGGGCTGGAACGAAGTGGCGCAGAGCGTCGCTCATCCGCTCTGGCACAGCATTCCCGACCGGGCGCGCTTCTACTTCGTGCACAGCTATTACATCGAGGCCGGCAATCCCACTCAGGTGGTAGGCCGCGGCCACTACGGCAAGGATTTCGCCGCCGCCCTGGCCGATGGTTCGCGCTTCGCCGTGCAGTTCCACCCGGAGAAGAGCCACACCCACGGCCTGCAGCTGCTGCAGAACTTCGCCGCCTGGGACGGGCGCTGGTAAGCCGATGAGCCGCGCGAAGAAGGTCCCCAGCCTGCAACTCGACGCCGCCCAGACCCAGGGCGCGGTGTTGGCGATCAAGCGTTTCATGGCTGATCGCTTCGAGCTGGAGCTGGGCTCCTTCGAGGCCGAGGAAGTGCTGGATTTCTTCGCCCGGGAGTTCGCACCGCATTTCTACAACAAGGCGATCTTCGATGTGCAGGCGCACCTGAAAGACAGGTTCGAAAGCATCGAGAGTGACTTGTGGGCGCTCGAGAAAGACTGAGCGTCACGCCGATTCCACTGACTTCGAACAGGTTGAACCGATGCTGATTATCCCCGCTATCGATCTGAAGGACGGCGCCTGCGTGCGTCTGCGCCAGGGCCGTATGGAAGACTCCACCGTGTTCTCCGACGACCCGGTGAGCATGGCCGCCAAGTGGGTGGACGGTGGTTGCCGCCGCCTGCACCTGGTGGACCTGAACGGCGCCTTCGAAGGTCAGCCGGTCAATGGCGAGGTCGTCACCGCCATCGCCAGGCGCTACCCGCAACTGCCGATCCAGATCGGTGGCGGCATCCGCTCCCTGGAAACCATCGAGCACTACGTCAAGGCTGGCGTGAGCTACGTGATCATCGGCACCAAGGCGGTGAAGCAGCCGGAATTCGTCACCGAGGCCTGCAAGGCCTTCCCGGGCAAGGTCATCGTCGGCCTGGACGCCAAGGACGGATTCGTCGCCACCGATGGCTGGGCTGAAGTCAGCAGCGTGCAGGCGGTCGACCTGGCGAAGCGTTTCGAGGCCGACGGCGTATCCGCCATCGTCTACACCGACATCGCCAAGGACGGGATGATGCAGGGCTGCAACGTCGAAGCGACCGCCGCCCTGGCCGCCGCCAGCAAGATCCCGGTGATCGCATCCGGCGGTATCCACAACCTCGGCGACATCGAGAAGCTGCTGGCCGCCAAGGCACCCGGCATCATCGGCGCGATCACCGGCCGCGCTATCTACGAAGGCACCCTGGACGTGGCTGAAGCCCAGGCCTTCTGCGACAGCTACAAGGGCTAATCGAAGGCTACCGGTGCGCGCGGCGCACCCAACGGGAACACTGTTATGGCTTTGGCAAAACGCATTATCCCTTGCCTCGACGTCGACAACGGCCGAGTGGTCAAGGGCGTCAAGTTCGAGAATATCCGCGACGCCGGCGACCCGGTGGAAATCGCCCGTCGCTACGATGAGCAGGGCGCCGACGAGATCACCTTCCTCGACATCACCGCCAGTGTCGACGGCCGCGACACCACCCTGCACACCGTGGAGCGCATGGCCAGCCAGGTGTTCATCCCGCTGACCGTGGGCGGTGGCGTGCGTACCGTGCAGGACATCCGCAACCTGCTCAATGCCGGCGCCGACAAGGTGTCGATCAACACCGCAGCGGTCTTCACCCCGGAATTCGTCGGTGAGGCTGCTTCACGTTTCGGCTCCCAGTGCATCGTGGTCGCCATCGACGCCAAGAAAGTGTCGGGCCCCGGAGAAACGCCGCGCTGGGAAATCTTCACCCATGGCGGGCGCAAGCCCACCGGCCTGGATGCCGTGGCCTGGGCGAAGAAAATGGAAGACCTGGGCGCCGGTGAGATCCTGCTCACCAGCATGGACCAGGATGGCGTGAAGAGCGGTTACGACCTGGGCGTTACCCGCGCCATCAGCGAGAGCGTCGGGATTCCGGTGATCGCCTCGGGCGGCGTCGGCAATCTCGAGCACCTGGCGGCCGGCATCCTCGAAGGCAAGGCGGACGCCGTTCTGGCGGCGAGCATCTTCCACTTCGGCGAGTACACCGTGCCCGAGGCCAAGGCCTACCTGGCCAGCCGCGGCATTCTGGTGCGCTGAGCACGATTCTTTGACCTTCGCCCAGGCTGCTCCGTGTGACGGAGTTCGCAGCCTGGGCTGCTGATGCCCGAGCCTTGTTACCGCAAGGTTAAGCTCAGCGCATTCCCCTTCTCTCCTGCAAGGTAGCCGCATATGTCGAAACGCCTGCTGCTGGCGCTGGCCGGTACCCTGATGGTATTGGCCGGTGCAGCTCGCGCCGAAGTGGACGAGAACTACAGCGTGGTTCTCCTGACGGAAAACTTCCCGCCCTACAACATGTCGATCAACGGCAAGAACTTCGCCCAGGAAGACAACATCGACGGCATCGCCGTCGACATCGTGCGCGAGATGTTCAAGCGCGCCGGGGTCAAGTACAGCCTGACCCTGCGCTTTCCCTGGGATCGCATCTACAAGCTGGCGCTGGAGAAACCGGGCTACGGCGTTTTCGTCACCGCGCGGCTCCCCGAGCGCGAGCAGTCCTTCAAGTGGGTCGGGCCGATCGGCCCGGACGACTGGATCATGCTGGCCCGCGCCGATAGCCAGGTTGCCCTGGCCAGCCTGGATGACGCGCGCAAGTACAAGGTGGGTGCCTACAAGGGCGACGCCATCGCCGAATACCTGACCCAGCAGAAGCTCGAACCCATCACCGCCCTGCGCGACCAGGAAAACGCCAAGAAACTCGAAAAAGGCCAGATCGACCTTTGGGCCACCGGTGATCCGGCCGGCCGCTACCTGGCCAAGCAGGAAGGCGTGAGCGGCCTGAAGACCGTTCTGCGCTTCAACCAGGCCGAACTCTTCCTGGCGCTGAACAAGGACGTCCCCGACGAAGTGGTGCACAAACTCCAGGCCGCACTGGATCAGATGCGCGCCGAGGGCTTCGTCGACGAGATCCTCAACAGCTACCTGTAGAAAGACACGAACGACCGGCCATGAGCCGGTCGTTTGCCATTGCCATGGAAGGCAGGACAGATGTCCGTGGGTGGGGAGCCCACGCAAGGAAGTCGCTTAGCCACAACCACAAATCCAAGCGAGCGGTATTACCATGCAGAAGCTGATCCAACGCGCCCTGACCCTGGGCCTGATGTTCATCGCCTTCACGGCGCGCGCCGAGTTGCCGGCGGACTACAAGGTGGTGTTGCTCACCGAGAACTTCCCGCCCTTCAACATGGCGGTGGACGACAAGAACTTCGCCCGCGACGACGGCATCGACGGCATCAGCGCCGATATCGTCCGCGAGATGTTCAAGCGTGCCGGCATCAGCTATAGCCTGACCCTGCGCTTCCCCTGGGACCGCCTCTATCGCCTGACCCTGGACAAGTCCAACTACGGCCTGTTCTCCACCACCTTCACCCCCGAGCGCCAGCCGCTGTTCAAGTGGGTCGGCCCGATCGCCAAGACCGAGTGGGTGCTGCTCGCCGCGCCGGGCAACAACCTCGCCGTCAAGGACCTGAAGAGCGCCGCGCAGTACCGCATCGGTGCCTACAAGAACGATGCCGTGAGCCAGCACCTGGAAAGCCAGGGCATGGCGCCGCAGAACGCCCTGCGCGACCAGGAGAACGTCAAGAAACTGCTCAAGGGCCAGATCGACCTCTGGGCCACTACCGATCCGGTGGGCCGCTACCTGGCCAAGCAGGAAGGTGTGACCGGGCTGCAGACTGTGCTGCGCTTCAACAGCGCCGACCTCTACCTGGCCTTCAACAAGGACACCCCGGAGGAGGTGATCGAGCGCCTGCAGAAGGCCCTGGACGAAATGCGCAACGACGGCTTCGTCGACGAGATCACCCAGAACTACCTGTGATTCCGCCGGAGCAGGCCTGCGGCCTGCTTCGCGAATTCATTCGCGATGCTTTTTCTTGTGGGGGCGATTTCAATCGCCAAGGACCGCGCAGCGGTCCCCTGGGAGATTGCAGGGCAGACCTGCGGCCTGCTTGGCGAATGAATTCGCCCCCACAATTGATCCAACGCCAAGATCGGCCGCCTACCTGTAAACCCCCGCCTTGCCATGGCCCACCATGGCCTGGTTGCCGCGCAGGGCGATCAGCATCTCCACATCGATCAGCTCGAAGCCCTGCTCCTTCAGGCGTGGCAGCTCACGCTCCAGCAGCGCCAGGGTGGCCGGATGGGGATGGCCGATCATCAGGGCCGAGCCCTGCTTGCGCGCCAGCTTCAGTGCAGCGTCGAACTGCGCCGCCACCGCCGCCGGGCTCTGGTCGTCATCGAGGAAAATGTCCCGCGAGAGGCTGGCCAGGCCCACCTTCTGCGCCTCGGCCGCGGCCACCGTGGCGGCGCTGGTGCGGCTGTCGATGAAGAACCGGTGATCCCGCTGCAGCCGTTGCATCAACAAGGCCATGGCCGGACGCTGGGCGGTCATGCGGCTGCCCATGTGGTTGTTCAGGCCGCGCGCGTAGGGAACCTGGCGCAGGGCGGCATCGAGGCGTTTCTCCAGCTCGTCCGTGGATAACCCCGGATGCCAGGCATAGGGACCGGTGGCCGGGTCCATGGGCAGGTGCAACATTACCGTCTTGCCGGCGGCGTGGGCGGCTTCGGCCAGTTCGCGGGAGTGGGGGGTATCCGGGAGGATGGACAGCGCCACCGGGCCGGGGAGGGCGAGGACGCGGCGGTCGCGGGCCGGGCTCTGGCCCAGGTCGTCGATCACCAGGGCCAAACGCGCTGTCGGAGCGGCCCAGGCACCGGTTGCCGTCGCGCCCAACCACAGCGCCAACAACCAGATACCCCAGCGCACCGTCATTTCCCGCGGGTGACGTTCAGGCCTTTCAGCAGGTTGAGGGCCTGGCTCAGCTGGAAGTCGTCATCCTGCGGGCGCGGCTGGTTCGACTTGGCCTTGCCCGAGCTAGGCTTGTCGGCGCCGCCATTACCGTTGCCCAGGTGGCCGGCGAGGTCGGCTTCCTTGAAGGTTTCGCTGTCCTGCTCGCGGGTGACCTTGGCGCGCGCCACCTCGATGTCCGGGACTATGCCCTGGGCCTGGATCGAGCGGCCGTTGGGGGTGTAGTAGAGGGCGGTGGTCAGTTTCAGCGCGCGGTCGTTGTTCAGCGGCAGCACGGTCTGCACCGAGCCCTTGCCGAAGCTGTCGGTGCCCATCAACACGCCGCGCTTGTGGTCCTGCAGGGCGCCGGCGACGATCTCGGCGGCCGAGGCGCTGCCACCATTGATCAGCACCACCAGCGGCACGCCTTCGCTGGCGTCGGCCGGGTCGGCGGAGAAGCGCAGCTCGGAATTGGCGATGCGGCCCTTGGTGTAGACGATCAGGCCCTTCCTCAGGAAGTGGTCGGAGACTTCCACGGCCGACTGCAGCACGCCGCCGGGGTTGTTGCGCAGGTCGAGGACGAGCCCGCTGAGGCGGCCGTCGTTTTCTTTGCGCAGCTTGGCCAGGGCCTTGCCGACTTCTTCGCCGGTGTTGACCTGGAACTGGGTGATGCGCAGGTAGCCGTAGCCTTTCTCGAGGATCTGGCTCTTCACGCTCTTGACCTTGATCGCCGCGCGGGTCAGCTCGACGTCGAAGGGCTGGCCGCCGTCGCGCACCAGGGTCAGGACAATCTTGCTGCCGGCCTTGCCGCGCATCTTGTCCACCGCTTCTATCAGCGAGATGCCCTTGGTCGGCTGGCCGTCGATCTTCACGATCAGGTCGCCGGGCTGGATGCCGGCCTTGGACGCCGGAGTGTCGTCGATGGGCGAGACCACCTTGACGAAGCCGTCCTCGGTGCCGACCTCGATGCCCAGGCCGCCGAATTCACCGCTGGTGCTCTCCTGCAGCTCCTGGAAATCTTCCGGCTCCAGGTAGGCCGAGTGCGGGTCGAGGTTGCTGAGCATGCCTTTGATGGCGTTTTCCAGCAGGGTCTTGTCATCCACGGGTTCGACGTAGGCGGATTTGATGCGGTCCAGCACCTCGGCGAAGGTCCGCAGCTCGTCCAGCGGCAGCGGCGCCTTGCCGTTCACCGCCGTGGCGGGAAGATTTGCCGGCTCCTCGGCGGCCAGAAGCTGCGGGGCGCCGCCGAGCAGCGCCAGTGCCATGGCCAGGGAAGTGAGGCGGGACTGATGCGACATGCGAACTAACTCCTGCTAGATGAGGTGGCGCCTATCCTTGCGCGCGGCACCACTGTGCCGGGTCGGTCGGTCGGCCCTGCTGGCGAATTGCGAAGTACAGGGCGGGAGTGTCCTGCCCGCCGCTGGTGCCGACTGTGGCGATGGATTCGCCCGCTTTCACGATATCACCGGCATTTTTCAGTAGACGCTGGTTGTGACCGTAGAGGCTCAGGTAGCCGTTGCCATGGTCGAGGATGACCAGAAGCCCGGCGCCACGCAACCAGTCGGCGAACACGACGCGGCCGCCGTGCACTGCGCGCACGTTGCTGCCAGCCGGGGCGCCAATCAGCACGCCGTCCCATTTGGCCCGCGAGTCGCCGCCACGGGCCGAGCCGAAGCTCGCCACCAGGCGGCCGTCCACCGGCCAGGGCAGCTGGCCGCGGGACTTGGCGAAGGGGCCGCCGAAATTGCCGCCAGTACTCGATACCAGCGGGCCGCTGCTGGCCCGGGCCGGCGTGCCGACCGGTTGTTCGCGCAGCTGGCGCTGCTGTTCGGCGAGGGCGCGCTTGCGCGCTTCCTCGGCCGCGCGGGCTTCGCGCTCCTGGCGGGCCAGGGTTTCTTCGATGGTCTTGAGGACCTTGCCCAGTTCAGCCTGTTCCTGTTCGCGGGCCTTGAGCTTCTTGTCGCGGTCACTGACGTCCTGGTTCAGCTTGGCCAGGGCCAGTTGGCGCTCCTTGCGCGCGGCGGCCAGCTGTTCGCGGCGGCCGTCGAGGGCGGCTTTCTGCTCGTTGAGCTGGTTCTGCTGGGCGGTGATTTCCTGTTCGACATTGGCCAGCTGGCGCAGCGTCTCGTTGAAGGTGTCTAGCTGCTCCAGGCGGGCCTTGCTCAAGTAATCGTAGTAGGTGAGGGTGCGGGCGAATTTCTCGGGATGCTGCTGGTTGAGCAGCAGCTTGACGTATTCCTGCTGGCCGCTCTGGTAGGCCGCGCGGGCCTGGATGCCGATCAGCCGCTGCTGCTCAGCGCGCGCGTCCTGGAGTTTTTTTTTCTCCCCATCCAGGCGCTGGATCTCGCCCTCGCTCTTCTCGAGCTCCTGCTGCAGGTCCTTGACCTGCTGTTCCAGGCCGCCCATCTCGGTTTCGGTCTTTTTCAGGTCGGTCTGGACGCCGGACTTTTCCTGCTGCAGTTGCTGCAGGAGCTTTTTCAGCTCGGCGACGTCCTTGGCGGCCTTGTCCAGCTGTTGCTGGGTTTCGGCGCGCTGGTCGGCCATGACCGGGGTGATCAGGCTGGCGAGGATTACGAAGGCAAGGGCGCGAAACATGGGGGGTGGGGCACCAGGGGGGAGGGTCGGTCTAGTATGCCCGTGGTGCCGGGCAAAAAAAACGCCCCGGACCTGGGGTTCGGGGCGTTTCCTGATGAGGCGCGCAGATTTTCTGCGTGCGGGCCGCGCTCAGGCGACGGCCCGCGTCGATCATTGCAGCTCGACTATGGTCTTGCCGGACATCTCGGCCGGAACCGGCAGGCCCATCAGGGTCAGCAGGGTCGGCGCCACATCGGCCAGCACACCGCCTTCGCGGACCTTCGCCGGGCGCTTGCCGACATAGATGAAGGGCACCGGCTCACAGGTGTGGGCAGTGTGGGCCTGACCGGTCATCACGTCTTCCATCTGCTCGACGTTGCCGTGGTCGGCGGTGATCAGGGCTTCGCCGCCGACCTTGTCCAGCGCCGCGACGATGCGGCCGACACAGCTGTCCAGGCACTCCACGGCCTTGACCGCGGCCTCGAACACGCCGGTGTGGCCGACCATGTCGCCGTTGGCGTAGTTGACCACTATCACGTCGTAGCGCTGGTTCTCGATGGCGTCGACGATCCTGTCGGTCACCTCGGGGGCGCTCATTTCCGGCTGCAGGTCATAGGTGGCGACCTTGGGCGATGGAATCAGGATGCGCTCTTCGCCCTCGAAAGGCTCTTCGCGGCCGCCGGAGAAGAAGAAGGTCACGTGGGCGTACTTCTCGGTCTCGGCGATGCGCAGCTGGGTCTTGCCGTTCTTCGCCAGGTACTCGCCCAGCACGTTGTCCAGGGATTCCGGCTTGAACGCGCTGGGGGCGGGGATGCTGGCAGCGTACTGGGTGAGCATCACGTAGTCGGCCAGTTTCAGCTCGCGCTGGCGGGTGAACTCCTTGAAGCCCGGCTCGACGAACGCGCGGGACAGCTCGCGGGCGCGGTCGGCTCGGAAGTTCATGAAGATCACGGCGTCGCCGTCTTCGACCTTCACCGGCTCGCCGATGCGGGTGGCCTTGACGAACTCGTCGCTCTCGCCGCGCTCGTAGGCGGCGGCCAGGCCTTCGCTGGCAGTGGCGGCGGAGAACTCGGCCTGGCCTTCGGTGATCAGGTTGTAGGCGGCTTCGACGCGGTCCCAGCGGTTGTCGCGGTCCATGGCGAAGTAGCGGCCAATCAGGCTGGCGATGCGGCCCTTGCCGAGGCGGGCGAAGGCCTCGTCCAGCAGCTTGATGGACGGCTCGGCGCTCTTCGGCGGGGTGTCGCGGCCATCGAGGAAGGCGTGCAGGTAGAGCTTCTCGGCGCCGCGCTGGGCGGCCAGCTCGGCCATGGCGACCAGGTGGTCCTGGTGGCTGTGCACGCCGCCTTCGGAGAGCAGGCCCATGAAGTGCACGGCCTTGCCGGCGGCCACGGCCTTGTCCACGGCAGCGGTGATTTCCGGGTTGCTGAAGAAGTCGCCATCGCGGATCGCCTTGGTCACGCGGGTGAAGTCCTGGTACACCACGCGGCCGGCGCCGAGGTTCATGTGGCCGACTTCGGAGTTGCCCATCTGGCCGTCCGGCAGGCCGACATCCATGCCGCTGCCTGAAATCAGGCCGTTGGGCAGGGTGGCGCGCAGGCGGTCGTAGACCGGGGTCTTTGCGGCGTGAATGGCGTTGTACTCGGGGCTGTCACTGTGACCGAAACCGTCCAGGATGATCAGGACCAGGGGTTTGGGCGTGGCTGTCATAAAGTCCGACTCTTCTGCTGCAAAGGGTGGAAAGTAGCGGGCACGGGCCCCGGAAAAAGACGCGGCATTCTACGTTCTGGTTCCGTTGGCGTCACCGCCAGGCGGGGTTTGGCCGACCTGTGGGGCTGTGTATACTGGCCGGCATTTTACCGTCCCGGAACCCGACGATGCTCGCCCATCTGATTGAATTTGCCACTACCCACTATGTACTGAGTGGATCGTTCGTCGTGCTGTTGGCACTGCTGCTGGCCCACGAACTGCGCCGCAGCGGCCGCGCCATCTCCACCCGCGAGCTGACCTCCATGGTCAACGGCGGCCAGGCCGTGGTGCTGGACGTGCGCGCCAACAAGGAATTCTCCGGCGGCCACATCGTCGACGCCCTGAACATCCCCGTTGAAAAGCTGCCCAGCCGCATCACCGAGCTGGACAAGCACAAGGACAAGGCCATCATCGTCGTCGACACCATGGGCCAGCATGCCGGCGCCGTCTGCCGCGACCTGAAGAAGGCCGGTTTCAACGCCCTTAAACTGTCCGGCGGGATCGGCAGCTGGCGTGGCGACAACCTGCCCCTGGTGAAGTGAGATGGCAGAGATAGTCGTTTACTCGAGCGCCTGGTGCCCCTACTGCGTCCGTGCCAAGCAATTGCTGGACAAGAAGGGCGTCAGGTATGAAGAGATCAACGTCGACGGCAATCCCGCAGTTCGCGCCGAGATGACCCGCAAGGCCGGGCGCACCTCGGTGCCGCAGATCTGGATCGGCCAGACCCACGTGGGCGGCTGTGACGACCTGTACGCCCTGGAGCGCGCCGGCAAGCTCGACGCCCTGCTCCAGGCTCGCCCGCAAACGGAAACGCACTAGAACAAGGCAGACCCATGACTGAACAAGCAAGCAACGGCGACAACCAGAACCCGCAGTTCTCCCTGCAGCGCATCTACGTGCGTGACCTGTCCTTCGAAGCGCCGAAGAGCCCCGAGATCTTCCGCCAGGAGTGGTCGCCGAGCGTCGCCCTGGACCTGAACACCCGTCAGAAGCAGCTGGACGGCGACTTCCACGAAGTGGTGCTGACCCTCTCCGTGACCGTGAAGAATGGCGAGGAAACCGCCTTCATCGCCGAAGTGCAGCAGGCCGGCATATTCCTGATCAAGGGCCTGGATGCGGCTTCCATGAGCCACACCCTGGGCGCTTTCTGCCCGAACATCCTCTTCCCCTACGCCCGTGAAACCCTGGACAGCCTGGTTGTCCGCGGCTCCTTCCCGGCGCTGATGCTCTCCCCGGTGAACTTCGATGCGCTCTACGCGCAGGAACTGGCGCGCCTGCAGGCCGCCGGCGAAGCCCAGGCCTGAGTCATCCGGCCTCATGAAAAGCGCCCTTCGGGGCGCTTTTTCTTTGGGCGGGAAATCGTAGGCGGGGAAAACCTTGTGGGGGCGAATTCATTCGCTAAGGACCGCGAAGCGGTCCCTGAGGGGCTCGAGGGCAGCCCTGCGGGCTGCACAGCGAATGAATTCGCCCCCACAGAAGAGCTGGCTCAATCCAGACTGAAATCATGCTGCCGCCAGGCCTCGTACACCGCCACGGCCACGGTATTGGACAAGTTCAGGCTGCGGCAGTTGGGCCGCATCGGCAGGCGCAGGCGCTGTTCGGGAGGCAGGCTTTCCCGGACCTCCTGGGGCAGGCCGCGGCTTTCCGGGCCGAAGAGGAAGGCGTCGCCCTTCTGGTAGGCCACTTCGTGGAACAGCCGGGTGCCCTTGGTGGTGAAGGCGAAGACCCGCGGCTGGCCTAGGCTTTCCAGGCAGCTGGCCAGGTCTGCGTAGCGCTGCAGGGTGGCGTACTCGTGGTAGTCCAGTCCGGCGCGGCGCAGGCGCTTGTCGTCCAGTTCGAACCCGAGCGGTTCGATCAGGTGCAGATGGCAGCCAGAGTTGGCGCACAGCCTGATAATGTTGCCGGTATTCGGCGGAATTTCCGGTTGAAACAGGATGACGTGAAACATGGCTGGTCCCGAGCCCGAAGACGGGCGGCATTCTACTCCCGATGATGATCCACGACCGAGCCTGTGGCCGCGCTTTTTGTTCTCCCTGGCGCTGCTGGGCCTGTTGTTGGGGTTGATGATCGGCCGCCTGACGGAGCCCGAGCCGGTGCACCTGCAACGCATCGAGGTGCGCCAGGGTGGCCTGGCGCTCTGGTTCGACCGTGAGCCGGAGGTGCGCGTCGAAGAATTGGAAGGAGCCTATGCGCTGGTACTGGGCGCCTTTGGTCCGGCGGCGCGGGGGCAGCTGGCATTGGACTCGGCGCCGGTGAGCTGGCGGGTGCAGCGGGCGGCCGAGGGTGTGATGCTGCGTTTCGTCGCAGCGCGGCCCTTGCACGGTGAATGGAAGGGGGCCGCAGCGGATGGGCACTGGCGGCTGGAGATCAGCCTGCGCGCCGAATAAGAGAGGGGAATCCTCGGCCTGCCTGTACCAAGGCCCCCTGAAGGGTGGTCGCCCGCTCTGGCCGGCGACGCTGTCCTGCGCTGGGTTCCGCTGGAACCCTGGCGGCTGGAAGCCAGCACGCCTGTGGATAAAAGAGGGGAATCCCCGGCCTGCCTGTACCAAGGCCCCCTGAAACCTGGTCGCCTCCAGGGCGACGCTGTCCTGCATGCGGCCTTTCCGGGCCGTGGGGGCTGAACGCCGTCAGCCCACCTGTCATAAGAGCGGGGATTCCCTGGCCTGCCTGTACCAGGGCCCCCGAAACTGTTGTTGTCTGGTGTAATGCAGGGGGCGTGCCAGTTCCTTGGAAACACCATTCCCATCGCTTTCCTGTATGTCTGGAAGCCCCGTGGTTACTGGCGTTGGCGGATGCAGGCCAGGCTCGTAGGGGGATTCTCCGTTCGGCATTGAGGGCCGAGTACGCTGCTGCGTGAGGCACTTTTTTGAGGCAACTCGGCTGCTCAGGCACCAGCGCGGGTCCAATTCCCCTGTCGAATAAGTTGCGCACGGGAAGCGCAGACACCGTTCGGAGCGGGCGTGGGGGGTAAGGGCGAGGTCGGTGATGGAGGGGGGATTCGGTGCTGACAGCAGGCAGCCGCCCTGACTGGCGATTTGCCCGCCAGCGCGGGGAAGGGGGCGGGACGCTCTAGTGCGCCCCGCCTGGGCTGCAATCAGCCCACGTCGTTGTCGTCGTCGTCGCCACCTTCCACTTTCATGCCCAGCTCCTTGATCTTGCGGGTCAGGGTGTTGCGGCCCCAGCCCAGGAGCACGGCGGCGTCCCGGCGGCGGCCGGCGGTGTGCTTGAGGGCGGTCTCGATCATGATCCGCTCGAAGGAGGGCACGGCGCTGTCCAGCAGGCTGGACTGGCCGCGCGCCAGGGCCTGGTCGGCCCATTGGCGCAGTGCCTGCTCCCAGTTGGTCACCGGAGCGGTGTCCTGGGGCTGGGTGAGCAGTTCCGGTGGCAGATCGTCGACGTGCACCTCGCGGCCCGAGGCCATTACGGTGATCCAGCGGCAGGTGTTCTCCATCTGGCGCACGTTGCCCGGCCAGGGCAGGTTCCTGAGGTAGTCCTCGGTTTCGTTCTTCAGCAGCTTGGGTTCGACTGCCAGCTCCTGGGCGGCGCGGGCGAGGAAGTGCCGGGCCAGCGCCGGGATGTCCTCGCGGCGGTCGGCCAGGCGCGGGATGTGGATGCGGATGACGTTCAGGCGGTGGAACAGGTCTTCGCGGAACTTGCCGGCCTGCACCAGGTTTTCCAGGTTCTGGTGGGTGGCGGCGATGATGCGCACGTCCACCTTCACCGGGGTGTGGCCGCCGACCCGGTAGAACTCGCCGTCGGCCAGTACGCGCAATAGGCGGGTCTGGGTGTCGGCCGGCATGTCGCCGATCTCGTCGAGGAACAGGGTGCCGCCGTCGGCCTGCTCGAAGCGGCCGCGGCGCTGGTTGGCGGCGCCGGTGAAGGCGCCCTTCTCATGGCCGAACAGCTCTGACTCCATCAGGTCCTTGGGGATCGCCGCCATGTTCAGCGCGATGAAGGGCGAGGCGGCGCGCGGGCTGTGGCGGTGCAGGGCGTGGGCCACCAACTCCTTGCCGGTGCCGGATTCGCCGTTGATCAGCACCGTGATATTGGAGTGGCTGAGGCGGCCGATGGCGCGGAACACCTCCTGCATGGCCGGCGCTTCGCCGATGATCTCCGGGGTGCGGGTCTGGGCTGCCGGCGCTTCCAGGCCTTGCTGTTCCTGGGCGTGCTGGAAGGCGCGCTTGACCAGCGACACGGCTTCGTCCACGTCGAAGGGCTTGGGCAGGTACTCGAAGGCGCCGCCCTGGTAGGAGGCCACCGCGCTGTCCAGGTCGGAATGGGCGGTCATGATGATGACTGGGAGGCGCGGGTGCAGCTCGCGGATCCGTGCCAGCAGGTCCAGGCCGCTGGCGCCTGGCATGCGGATGTCGGAGATGATCACGTCCGGCTGCTGCCGGGTGAGGCGGCCGAGCAGGCTGTCGGCACTCTCGAAGCTCTGGGTGTTCATGCCTTCCTGTTGCAGGGCTTTTTCCAGGACCCAGCGGATGGAACGGTCGTCGTCGACGATCCAGACGGTTTCACTACGGCTCATGACGAGGAAGCTCCTTGTTCCAGCGGCAGGAAGATCGAGAAGACGGTGTGCCCGGGATGGCTTTCACACTCGATCAGGCCCTGGTGCTGACTGATGATGTTCTGGGCGATGGCCAGCCCCAGCCCGGTACCGTCCGGACGACCGCTGACCATGGGATAGAAGATGGTTTCCTGGAGCTCGGCCGGAATGCCCGGGCCGTTGTCGATGATTTCCACCTTGGTCACCAGGCGATGGCGGGTATGGCCGATGGTGAACTGGCGCAGGGTGCGTGAGCGCAGGGTGATGCGGCCAAGGCGCAGCTCGTTTTGCGCGGAGATGGCCTGCATGGCGTTGCGCACTATGTTGAGCACGGCCTGGATCATCTGCTCCTTGTCGATGAAGACATCGGGGATGCTCGGGTCGTAGTCGCGCACCAGATTGATGCAGCCCTGGCTTTCGGCGTCCACCAGGCTGCAGACGCGCTCCAGCACCTCGTGGATGTTGGTCATGGCGAGCGACGGCAGCTTGTTCGAGCCGAGCATGCGATCCACCAGGTTCCGAAGGCGGTCGGCCTCTTCGATGATGACGTTGGTGTAGTCCTTCAGGTGCTCTTCCGGCAGCTCGCGGGAGAGCAGCTGGGCGGCGCCGCGGATGCCGCCGAGGGGATTCTTGATCTCGTGGGCCAGGCCGCGCACCAGCAATTTGGTGGTTTCCTGCTTGGAAAGTTGGGCCTCTTCCTTGGTGATCCGCAGCAGCCGGTCACGCGGGTGCACTTCCAGCAGGAGCAGGGTTTCGCCGCGGTGCAGCACGGGGGTCACGGCGTAGTCGACGGTCAGGGTCTGGCCGGACAGCGAGGTGACCATGGCTTCGCGCTTGGTGAAAGGATGCGCCTGTTCCACCGCCTGGCGCAGGGAGGCCAGCGCTTCGGGCGATTCGGTGAACAGCTCGCTGATGAACTGGCCGTGGCTGCGCTGGCCGCTGACGGCGAGGAGCATCTCCGCCGCCGGGTTCATGTACTCGAGGCGCAGGTCGGCGTTGAGCAGGATCACCGCAGTGGTCAGGTTATCCAGCAGCAGTCGGTGGATCGCGTCGTTTATGGTCATGGCTTCGGCGCTCGGGGCGATGACTGGAAAATGCAAGAAGCAAACCAAAGCCCTGAAAAGACGCGGGAAAACAGGGTTTCTGCCGGCTCGGGCCGCTTTTCAGAGCAGATCGTCCGGTCGCGGACGAACCAAAATGGGGAGAGTATAGAAAGCGGTGCAGGCATATGCACCGAAGTGGTGCGCAGAAAGGCGACTTCGCAGGATGGGGCGGGTGGCGTTGCGCGAGCGCAGCGATGTCCATGCGGACATCGCCGGGTCTTGCCATCCCGCCGTTCACATGAACGGCACGTAAGGGATGTCTTTCTCTTCCTTGGGCTTGTCCTTCAACGGGCATTCCGGGCGCACGCCATAGTCGTCCTTCTTGCAGGGACGGGCCAGGCGCTTCTGCGAAAGGGATACGCGCATGATATGCA
Organism: Pseudomonas sp. BN102; assembly: GCF_029871245.1. Classification (GTDB taxonomy): domain Bacteria; phylum Pseudomonadota; class Gammaproteobacteria; order Pseudomonadales; family Pseudomonadaceae; genus Metapseudomonas. The sequence goes on from NZ_SSON01000070.1 coordinate 307,806, forward strand.
CGGGCTGGCTGGGGGTACGCTCCACCACGCGGCCCTGCTCGTCGATGACTTCCACCGCCAACTGGTGGGTGCCACGGTCCAGGTTCTGCAGCGGGAACACCGGGCTGCGGCCCGGCTCGGCCACGGGCTGGCCGTCCAGCAGCAGGCGATAGCTGTGGTTGGCGCGCAGGCCCGGCTCGCTCATGGCGCTGACGATCAGGTTGCCTTCGCCGTCGCGGACGGTGGCATCGGGCTCGGGCACCAGGATACGCAGCACCTGGTAGCCCTGTTCGCGGGGGATGGGCGCCTGGTAGAGGGGCGGTGGCTGGATCGGCGCCGGCCTGGCCATGGCGTTGGAGGGCACCAGCTCCAGGCGCTTGGCATTCCCGGGCTTGGGGCGGTCGGTGAAGACGCGGTTGCCCTCGTCGTCGATGTAGGTATAGACCTCGGCCAGCACGGGCTGGCCCAGGAAGAGCAGGGCGAGGAGCAGGAATCGGGTCATCGGTCAGTTGCTGGGGCGGGGTGTTGGGGCGGGCGGCGGGCGCAGCGCAGGGCTGCTGGTGTTGACCCGCTGGACGGTGAAGCTGACGGGGGCACTGCGCTGCACCACTTTGGTGCCTGCGAGCACGTCCACCGCCAGGCTGTGCTCGCCGCGGTCGACATTCACCACTTGCAGGCGTGGCACGTTGACGGCCTGACCATAGGGTTGGCCGTCCAGGCGCAGGCGCAGGCTGTGGCTGGGCTGCAGGCGCGGCTCCAGGCGCACGCTGACGCTGAAAGTGCCATTGTTGGCGCGCAGGGCTTCCGCGTCGGGGATATCGATCAGTTCCAGCACCTGGTAGATGGCCTCGAGTTCGGTGCTGGCCGGATCGCTGGCCGGGGCGCTGGGCGGCTGCGCCTGGATCGCATTGGTCGGGGGCAGCTCCACCTTCTCGCTGGCGGCACCGTCCGGTGGCTGGTTGGTGAACACCGTGTTGCCGTTGGCATCGGTGTATTTGTAGATCTGTGCGGTGGCTGGCAGGGCCAGTGCCAGCAGCAGGCCGGCGAGCAGGGGACGCATGGCGCGATCTCCGTTCATGCAGTGTCGCTAAGCCTTGCACCAGTGGGGTTGGCTGGCAAGAGTGGCATGGCCTGGTTGTGCGGCTGAGCAACAATGGTGCCGCTCCTACAGGAAAGATCGAACCGACATGAACAAATCCTTCCGATCATGCCGCAACCTCTGCGGGCGATTGCCCCGAGTGGCGGCTCGGGCCGCCGGCTTTTGTATGATGCTGCGGTCCGTCTTGTTTTCAGGGAATGTCCCTCTCGTGCCGATGCTGCCCTTGCCTACCCTTCGTTTCATTGTCCCGCTGCTGCTCTGCCTGCTCCTCGGCCTGTTTTGCGCCCCGCAGGGCCAGGCCGCGCTGCCCAATCCGCTGGCGGGGAGCTCCTCGTCCGGGGAGCAGATCAGCACTGCCCAGCTCGAACAGTCGCTCGACCAGGTGATTCAGACCCTGGAGAACGACAAGCAGCGCGCCGACCTGCTGAAGAAACTGAAGCAGTTGCGCGACGTGACCGGGAAGGGCAAGGAGGAGGACAGCGGCGTGCTGGCGCTGATCGGCGATACCCTGGGCGACCTGGAAAAGCGTTTCCAGGGCGACAACAGCCCGCTGCGGCTGTGGGGCAAGCAGCTCCAGCTGGCCCATGCCGAGCTGGAGGAACGTATGCCGGCCTGGCGCGAGCTGCCGGCGATCGTCTTCGATTTTTCCGTCGTCATCCTGCTCTGGGCCTGCCTCGCGTCGCTGCTGCTCTGGCTGGGGCGACGCATGCGCGAGCGTTTCGGCCTGTCGGCGGAACTGCCGCATGACCCCAAGACCCGCGACCTGGTGCTGTTTGCCCTGCGCAAGCTGGGGCCCTGGCTGATCGCTTTCCTCATCACCCTCTACCTTTCGCTGGTGCTGCCCAGCTCCCTGAGCAAGACCCTGGCGATGGTGATGGCCTACGTGCTGGTATCCGGCACGCTGTTCTCCGCGCTCTGCGTGATCTGCCTGTCGCTCCTGGGCGGGCCGCACCGTCAGCGGGCGCTGGATATCCTGCGGCGCGAGGCGTTCCGCCCGCTCTGGCTGATCGGCAGCCTGGCCGCCCTGGGGGAGTCGGCCCATGACCCGCGCCTGATCGCCGGCTTGGGCGAGCACACCGCGATCTGCCTGAGCACCCTGGCCAATGCCAGCGCGGCCCTGTTCACGGCACTGTTCGTGCTGCGTTTCCGCCGCCCCATCGCCCACCTGATCCGCAACCAGCCGCTGGACCGGCGCCTCAAGCGGCGCAGCCTGCATGACCTGGTGCAACTGGTCGGTTCCCTATGGTACGTGCCGGTACTGCTGCTGGTGGGCACCTCCCTGTTCGCCACCTTCGTCTCCGCCGGCGACAGCAACTCGGCTCTGCGCCGCGCCCTGCTTTCGGCGGTGCTGGCGGTGGTGGCGATGACCGTGATCGGCCTGATCCGCCGCCGCTCCGGCCGGATCGGCGAGGGGGCAAGGCGTAGCGCACCCTATGTCGAACAATTGCACAGCTTCGGCCTCACCCTGGTGCACTTGTTCGTGGTGCTGTTCTTTGTCGAAGTGGGGCTGCGGGTCTGGGGCATGTCGCTGATCCGCTATGCCGAGGGGGATGGCGAGCAGATCAGCATGAAAGTGGTGAGCTTCGGCACCACCCTGCTGGTGGCCTGGCTGGTCTGGATCCTCAGCGACACGGCGGTGCAGCACAGCTTGGGCGTCAGTGGCCGGAACCGTGCCAACACCCGCGCCCTCACCATGCTGCCGCTGATCCGCAACGTGCTGTTCGTGACCATCGCGGTGATCGCCTTGATCGTCGCCCTGGCCAATATGGGCATGAATGTCACGCCACTGCTCGCCGGCGCCGGCGTCATCGGCCTGGCCATCGGCTTCGGCGCCCAGTCGCTGGTGGCAGACCTGATCACCGGCCTGTTCATCATCATCGAGGACTCGCTGTCGATCGACGACTACGTGGACGTCGGCGGCCACCTGGGCACGGTGGAGGGACTGACCATCCGCACCGTGCGCCTGCGCGACCTGGACGGCGTGGTGCACACCATTCCCTTCAGCGAGATCAAGAGCATCAAGAACTACTCGCGGCAGTTCGGCTACGCCATGTTCCGTTGGCCGGTGCCGGCGAGCATGCCGATCGACGACGCCCTGGCGCTGGTCCAGGAGGTGGCGAAGGAGCTGCGCAGCGATCCCTCCATCTACCGCAACCTGTGGTCGCCGCTGGAAATGCAGGGGGTGGAGAGCTTCGACAGCGGCCAGGCGATCCTGCGCTTCCGCTTCAAGACCGCGCCGATCAAGCAATGGGAAGTGCAGCGGGCGTTCAACCTGCGCCTGCGCCGGCGTCTCGACCAGACCGGGCTGGAGCTGGCGATGCCGCGCCTGAACGTCCAACTCAGCCGGATGCGCCAGCCACGGGCCGAACCGCCGGAAGTGCAGGGCGTGCCGGCAGATGGGGGGATCTGACGGCTCGGGCCGATCATTGTAGCGGCGAATTCATTCGCTATGGGCTGCGCAGCAGCCCCGCAATATCGGGGGGCAGACCTGCGGTCTGCTTGGCGATTGAAATCGCCCCTACAGATAGATGCCCTGCCCAAATCTGACGGGCCATAAAAAAGGCCTCCCGAAGGAGGCCTTAATGTTGACGCTGTTTATAGGTATTCGTGGATCAGACGCTGTAGTACAGGTCGTATTCCAGCGGGTGCACGAAGGTGCGCACCTTGATTTCTTCTTCGCTCTTCAGCTCGATGTAGGCATCGATGAAGTCGTCGCTGAACACGCCGCCCTTGGTCAGGAACGCGCGGCCCTTGTCCAGTTCTTCCAGCGCCTCTTTCAGGCTGCCGCAAACCTGCGGGATCTCTTTCGCCTCTTCCGGCGGCAGGTCGTACAGGTTCTTGTCGGCGGCATCGCCGGGGTGGATCTTGTTCTGGATGCCGTCCAGACCGGCCATCAGCAGAGCTGCGAAGCACAGGTAGGGGTTGGCAGCCGGGTCCGGGAAGCGCGCTTCGATACGGCGGGCTTTCGGGCTGTTCACGTACGGGATACGGATCGAGGCGGAACGGTTGCGGGCGGAGTAGGCCAGCATTACCGGGGCTTCGAAGCCCGGGACCAGACGCTTGTAGGAGTTGGTCGACGGGTTGGTGAAGCCGTTCAGGGCCTTACCGTGCTTGATGATGCCGCCGATGAAGTACAGGGCGGTATCGGACAGGCCGGCATAGCCTTCGCCAGCGAAGGTGTTCTTGCCATCCTTGGAGATGGACATGTGCACGTGCATGCCCGAGCCGTTGTCGCCATACAGGGGCTTGGGCATGAAGGTCACGGTCTTGCCGTAGGCGTCAGCCACGTTGTGCACGCAGTACTTCAGGGTCTGGACTTCGTCAGCCTTGGCGACCAGGGTGTTGAACTTCACACCGATCTCGTTCTGGCCGGCAGTCGCCACTTCGTGGTGGTGAACTTCCACGACCAGGCCCATTTCTTCCAGGGCGTTGCACATGGCGGTACGGATTTCGTGGTCGTGGTCGACCGGCGGTACCGGGAAGTAGCCGCCCTTCACGCCCGGACGGTGGCCCTTGTTGCCGCCTTCGATGTCAGCGTCGGTGTTCCAGGAAGCCTGCTCGGAGAAGATCTTGAACATGGAGCCGGAGATGTCGGACTTGAACTTCACTTCGTCGAAGATGAAGAACTCCGGCTCCGGGCCTACGAATACGGTGTCACCGATGCCGGTGGTCTTGAGGAATTCCTCGGCGCGACGGGCGATGGCGCGCGGGTCGCGGTCGTAGCCTTGCATGGTGCTCGGCTCGATGATGTCGCAGACCAGGATCAGGGTCGGCTCTTCGGTGAACGGGTCGAGCACGGCAGTGCTGTCGTCCGGCAGCAGGATCATGTCGGAGGCTTCGATGCCTTTCCAGCCTTCGATGGAGGAACCGTCGAACATCTTGCCGTGTTCGAAGAATTCGTCATCGGCGTCACGGGCCGGCATGGTCACGTGCTGCTGCTTGCCTTTGGTGTCGGTGAAGCGCAGATCAATCCACTTCACGTCGTGTTCTTTAATCAGTTGAAGCGACTTCGACATGTTGTCCTCCAGGTGGTTGGGGGCAGAAACCTTGCCTCCCAGAAATTCGGGCTGAAGCCGGAGCGGGATAGTCCGCCAGGGCGACCTGCCTCACAAGGGAGCAAATTGCGTGCCAGTGCCCCGGAATGGACGAGGGCCCCAAAACTCGCGCCTGGCGGGGGCTTCGCGCTGATTGTGCGCAGTTTTGCGCACCGTTTTCGTGCCTGTCGTGGTGCACGTGATCCATTTTGGTGCGTCGCAAGCTGCCCTGAATGATTTTGGTCAAAGCTTGAACAATTTCCGCTATAATCCGCGCCCCTCTTTTTCGGCCGCTGTCGCAAGCGCTGTTTTCATGAAACTCATCGTCAAAGTCTTCCCGGAAATCACCATCAAGAGCCGGCCGGTGCGCAAGCATTTCATCCGCCAGCTCTCGAAGAACATCCGCGCGGTCCTCAAAGACCTGGACCCGGGGCTCGAGGTGACGGGCGTATGGGACAACCTCGAAGTCGAGACCCGGCAGACCGAGCCGAAGCTGCTGCGCGAGATGATCGAGCGGCTGACCTGCACCCCCGGCATCGCCCATTTCCTCGAGGTGCACGAGTACCCCCTGGGCGATTTCGACGATGTGCTGGAAAAGTGCAAGCTGCACTACGCCGACCAGATCCCCGGGAAGATCTTCGCCGTGCGCTGCAAGCGTGCCGGCAAGCATGAGTTCACTTCCATGGAGCTGGAGCGCCATGTCGGCAGCCGCCTGCGCCAGGAGTGCAATGCCGCCGGCATCTCGCTGAAGAACCCGGAAGTGGAAGTGCGGATGGAAGTGCGCGACCAGCGCCTGTTCGTCATCCACCACCAGCACGACGGCATCGGCGGCTACCCGCTGGGCTCCCTGGAGCAGACCCTGGTGCTCATGTCCGGTGGCTTCGACTCCACCGTCGCCGCCTACCAGATGATGCGCCGCGGCCTGATGACCCACTTTTGCTTCTTCAACCTCGGCGGCCGTGCACACGAATTGGGCGTGATGGAAGTCGCCCACTACCTGTGGGAGAAATTCGGCCGTTCCCAGCGCGTGCTGTTCATCAGCGTGCCCTTCGAGGAGGTGGTCGGCGAGATTCTCAGCAAAGTCGACAACAGTCAGATGGGCGTGGTGCTCAAGCGCATGATGCTGCGCGCCTCCACCCGCATGGCACGGCAGCTGAACATCGATGCGCTGGTCACCGGCGAAGCCATTTCCCAGGTCTCCAGCCAGACCCTGCCCAACCTCTCGGTGATCGATTCGGCCACCGACATGCTGGTGCTGCGCCCGCTGATCGCCAGCCACAAGCAGGACATCATCGACACCGCCAACCGCATCGGCACCGCAGAGTTCGCCAAGCACATGCCCGAGTACTGCGGCGTGATCTCGGTGAACCCGACCACCCGCGCCAAGATCGGTCGCATCGAGCATGAGGAAGAGCAGTTCGATATGGCCATCCTCGAGCGCGCCCTGGAACGCGCGCGCCTGGTGCCCATCGACCGGGTGATCGACGAGCTGGGCCAGGACGTGGCCGTGGAAGAAGTGCGTGAAGCCCTGCCGGGGCAGATCGTCCTCGACATCCGCCACCCCGACGCCCAGGAAGATGAACCCCTGGAGCTGCCGGGTATCGAAGTCCAGGCTCTGCCTTTCTATGCGGTCAACAACCGCTTCAAGGAACTGGACGCCAACCGCCAGTACCTCCTGTATTGCGACAAGGGCGTGATGAGCCGCCTGCATGCCCATCACCTGCTCAGCGAGGGACATGCCAATGTGCGCGTTTATCGTCCGGCCTAAGCAGCCCGGGCTGTTCGGCGGCAGCATCCGCCATCGCCCTCCCGACCATCGGGCCGCTTGATACGTACTTCATTCATATGCGCGGCCTAGACTGCGCGGCACACCGAATCCTCTGATCGAGATACAAACGTGATCGAAAAACTCCGCAACATCGCCATCATCGCCCACGTCGACCATGGCAAGACCACCCTGGTGGACAAGCTCCTGAAGCTCTCCGGCACCCTCGACCGCAAAGAAGCGGAAAGCGAGCGCGTGATGGACTCCAACGAGCAGGAAAAAGAGCGCGGCATCACCATCCTGGCGAAGAACACCGCCATCAAGTGGAACGGCTACAACATCAACATCGTCGACACCCCCGGCCACGCCGACTTCGGTGGCGAAGTTGAGCGCGTAATGTCGATGGTGGACTCCGTTCTGCTGGTAGTGGACGCCCAGGACGGCCCCATGCCGCAGACCCGCTTCGTGACCCAGAAGGCCTTCAAGGCCGGCCTGCGTCCGATCGTCGTGGTGAACAAGATCGACCGTCCGGGCGCGCGCCCTGACTGGGTCATCGACCAGATCTTCGACCTGTTCGACAACCTCGGCGCCACCGACGAGCAGTTGGACTTCCCGATCGTCTACGCCAGTGCCCTGAACGGCATCGCCGGTCTGGACCACGAGAAGATGGACGACAACATGGACGCCCTGTTCCAGGCCATCATCGACCACGTGCCGGTGCCGGACGTAGACGTCGACGGTCCGTTCCAGATGCAGATCTCCCAGCTGGACTACAACAGCTTCCTCGGCGTGATCGGCATCGGCCGCATCGCCCGTGGCCGCGTCAAGTCCAACACCCAGGTCGTTGCCGTGAGCGACGACGGCTCCCGCCGCAACGGCCGTATCCTCAAGATCATGGGTCACTCCGGTCTGCAGCGCGTGGAAGTGGCTGAAGCCGAAGCCGGCGACATCGTCTGCGTCAGCGGCATGGAAGAGCTGTTCATCTCCGACACCCTGTGCGACCCGCAGAACGTCGAGGCGCGCCCGCCGCTGACCGTTGACCAGCCGACCGTGAGCATGACCTTCCAGGTCAACGACTCGCCCTTCGCCGGCAAGGAAGGCAAGTTCGTCACCAGCCGCAACATCAAGGACCGTCTGGACAAGGAACTGCTGCACAACGTTGCCCTGCGCGTCGAAGCGGGCGAGTCCGCCGAGAAGTTCAAGGTCTCCGGCCGTGGCGAGCTGCACCTCTCCGTACTGATCGAAACCATGCGCCGCGAAGGCTTCGAGATGGCCGTCGGCCGTCCGGAAGTGGTGATCATCGAGAAGGATGGCGAGAAGCAGGAGCCCTACGAGAACGTCACCATCGACATCGAAGAGCAGCACCAGGGCTCGGTGATGGAGCAGATGGGCCTGCGCAAGGGCGATCTGACCAACATGATCCCCGACGGCAAGGGCCGCGTGCGCCTGGAATACACCATCCCGGCGCGTGGCCTGATCGGCTTCCGTAACAACTTCCTGACCCTGACCTCGGGTACCGGCATCCTGACCTCGACCTTCAGCCACTATGGCCCGATCAAGGCCGGCGAAGTCAGCAACCGTCAGAACGGCGTACTGGTCTCCATGGCCACCGGCACCGCGCTGACCTACTCGCTGGAAACCCTCCAGAGCCGTGGCAAGCTGTTCCTCGGCCCAGGCGACGAGATCTACGAAGGCCAACTGGCCGGCATCAACAGCCGTGACAACGACCTGGTGATCAACCCCACCAAGGGCAAGAAGCTCGACAACATGCGCGCCTCCGGCAAGGATGAAGTCATCGCCCTGGTTCCGCCGATCCGCTTCACCCTGGAGCAGGCGCTGGAATTCATCGCCGACGACGAACTGGTGGAAGTGACGCCGAAGTCCATCCGCCTGCGCAAGAAGATGCTGAACGAGAACGACCGCAAGCGCTACGAGCGCACCAAGGTGTAACTCGGCACCGCAGTGAAAAAGGCCCCGCCGGAGCGATCCGGCGGGGCTTTTTCTTTGGTCCGCTCTCCCTCCGCGGCGGGGGCGAGCGGCTTCCGGCCAACACCGGGCCACACAGGTCCGCCGTCCGTACGGTGCGCTGTGCGCACCAGGCCTTGCTTGCGGCTCACTCGGCGTCAGGCGTCTGCTGCGTAGGGTGGCTTCAGCCCACCAGAAGCCCTTCATACACCCGATCAGGAAATTTCTATCTGACTTTTCAGAGCGCACCGGCATACCTCCTTGCGCTCAGTTGCTTTCATTGGCGCCCGCTTTCGCACCAGGCCCAACGCAATGGAACTGCCCAGTTCGCGTTCATTGAAACGCCATCTCCTCCCACTACTCATGCTTACCCTTGGTATCGCGCAATGGGCTGGCGCCGACGTCTCGCCGGGTGACCGCGAGCTGATCCGCGAACGCCAGGAACGCATCCTCGACGAACAACGCCGGCGTCTCGATGAACTGCAGCAACTGCCCGGGAAAACCACGCCGACCGAGCCTCTGGCGCCCGCCGACGGAGCCCAGTGCTTCCACATCCGCAGCATCCACCTGCAAGGTGCCGACCACATTCCCGCCCCGCGCCAGCGTGAGCTGCTGGCCCCCTTCGAGGGGCGTTGCCTGGGCAGCGCCGGCCTGAACGAACTGCTAAAGGCCATCACCGGGTTCTATATCGACAAGGGGTACGTCACCTCGCGCGCCTACCTGCCGCAACAGGACCTGGCCGACGGCGAACTCGAGGTGATAGTGATCGAGGGGCGCCTCGAAGGGCTCGACAGCTCATCCGTGGCCAGTGACCGCGAACTGGCCATGACCTTCCCCGGCCGCGTTGGCGACCTGCTCGACCTGCGGGAACTGGAACAACTGGTCGACCAACTCGGCCGCCTGCCATCGCGCCCGGTCCAACTGGAGCTGGTGCCCGGCGAACAGGTCGGCGGCAGCCGCGTGCGCCTCCAGGGCGAGGCCGCCAAGCCCTGGCGCGTCGGCCTCAGCCGCGACAACGACGGCCAGCGCAGCACCGGCGAGCAGCAATGGGGTCTCAGCTTCGACTGGGATAGCCCCCTGGGGCTCGCCGACCAGCTCAACATCCGTGGCGGGGGCGATGCTGTCAGCGACCGCTGGCGCCATTCGGCCAACCAGGGCTTCTCCTACAGCCTTCCCTACGGCTGGTGGAGCCTCGGCTACAGCTACAGCCAGAGCTACTACCGCACCCGCAATGACAGCTCCGGCTTCGCCTTCGCCCTTGATGGCGAGAGTAAAAACCACCAGCTGCGCGCCGAGCGCGTGCTGCACCGCGACAGCACCGGCAAGACCGCCGCCAGCTTCGGCCTGGCCCACCTGCGAACCCGCAACTACATCGACAACAACCTGGTGGACGTCTCCAGCACCCGCCTGAGCGAAGCCCAGTTCGGCTTCAACCACGGCCGGCGCATCGGTTCGGCGTTTGCCAACCTGGACCTCGGCTGGCAGCGCGGCATTGGCGCCCTGGATGCGCAGGGCGCCGGGCACCCCCATGGCAGCGAGCCGGTGACCCGCTACAACAAGTACAGCCTCACCCTCAGCTACCTGCAGCCGTTCCAGCTCTGGGAAGAAAGCTTCAGCTTCGACAGCCTCGCCTACGGCCAGCGCAGCGAGGACGTGCTGTTCAGTCCACAGCGCATCAGCCTGGGCGGCCTCAGCTCGGTGCGCGGCTTCAAGGACCAGACCCTATCCGGCGACACCGGCGGTTACTGGCGCAACCAGCTGCGCTGGCGCCGTGCGGTCACCTGGGAGCCGCTGCGGCCCTGGCTGCAGGAGTACGGCGCGGCGCTGGCCTACGACCTCGGTGTGATCCACGGCAATGCCCATAACCCTGGCCAGAGTGGCCGCCTGAGCAGCCACGCGCTGGAACTCAGCGCCGGTGGCCAGCACTTAGCCGCCGCACTCACCTTCGCCCATTCGCTGGAGCGGCCGGACGCCATCGAGCGCCGGGAGCGCCCCGTTTACTTCCGCTTCGACCTCTTCTTCTGAGTCGGCCAGAACAGGAGTCCCAGAGCATGGATACCCGCAGCCCCTTCTTCCAGAACATCGCCCTGGTCCTGATCGGCATCCTCTTCCTCGACCCGATCGTCGCCACCGCCGCGCAGCTGGCGGTGGATCAGGCGGCTGGCGGCAATACCCAACTGGGCCAGGCGGGCAACGGCGTGCCGGTGGTCAACATCGCCACCCCCAACGGCAGCGGCCTGTCGCACAACAAGTTCAGCGAGTACAACGTCGGCCAGCAGGGCCTGATCCTCAACAACGCCACGTCCAAGACCCAGGCCACCCAGCTTGGTGGCCTCATCATCGGCAACCCCAACCTCAAGGGGCAGGCCGCCAGCACCATCCTCAACGAAGTCACTGGCGGCAACCGCAGTCACCTCGGTGGCTACACCGAAGTGGCGGGTCAGTCGGCGCGGGTCATCGTCGCCAACCCGCACGGCCTCACCTGCAACGGCTGCGGCTTCATCAACATCCCGCGCGCCTCCATGACCACCGGCAAACCGATCATCGAGTCCGGCCGCCTTGAGCGCTTCCAGGTCGACGGTGGTGACATCGCCATCGAGGGTGCCGGCCTCAATGCCGGCAACGTCGAGCAGTTCGACCTGATCACCCGCAGCGCCAAGCTCAACGCCGAGCTGCACGCCCAGCAATTGAACGTCATCGCCGGGCGCAATGATGTGCAGGCCGACAGCCTGGCCGCCACGCCGCGCGCGGGTGGCGAGGCCGATAAGCCTCAACTGGCCATCGACAGCTCCGTCCTGGGTGGCATGTACGCCGGCGCCATCCGCCTGGTGGGTACCGAGGCCGGAGTCGGCGTGAAGCTGGCCGGCAACATGGCCGCCAGCGCCGGCGATATCCAGATCGATGCCAACGGCCAGCTCACCCTGGCCCAGACCGCTGCCAGCGGCGACCTGCGGGTCAACGCGCAAAGTGCCGAGCTGACCGGCAAGGCCTACGCCGGCGGCAACGCCAGCGTGCAAACCCGTGGCGCCCTGACCAACCATCAGAGCCTCGCCACGGGCGGTGCCCTGCAACTCTCCAGCGGCGGTCAACTGACCAACGCCGGCATCGTCGAAGCCGGCGTCAACCCGGACCACAGCCGCAACCCCCACGGCGATATTCAAGTCACCGCCCGCGACCTGCGCAACAGCGGCAGTCTGGTCGCCAGCCGCAACCTGCAGGCCACTGCCAGCGGCACTCTCGACAACCGCGGCGGCACCCTCAGCGCCCAGGGTCAGGCCAAGGTCAGCGCTGACAAGCTGGACAACAGTCAGAAGGGCCGCGTGCTCGCCAAGGGCAGCGTGGACTTGGCTGCCGGCCAGTTGCAGAACGGCCAGGGCGGTGTGGTGACCAGCAACAGCAACCTCGATGCCCGCGTGGGACACCTGGATAACCGCGGCGGCGAAGTGTCCAGTCAGCAGATCGCCACCCTCACGGTGGACAGCCTCGACAACCGGGGAGGCCGTATCATCGGCGAACAGGCGCTCGACCTAGCGGCCAGCGGCTCCGTGAATAACCAGGGCGGCACGCTCGGTGCTAACCAGCAGGTGAAGATCAAGGCCGGCACGCTGGATAACAGCCAGCAGGGCCGCATCAGCAGCCAGGGCGGCCTGGACTTGAAGGTGGCAGGCACCCTGCACAACCAGGCCGGTGGCCAGATCGGTGCACGCGGCAATGCCTCAGTCAGCACCGGCGCCCTGGATAACAGCCAGAGCGGTCAGCTGACCAGCAACCAGAAGCTGCAGCTCGACGCCGGTCAGGTGGAAAACCGCACGGGCGGCCGCATCGCCAGCAATGGCGCACTGAACGCCAACGTCACCGGCCTGGACCAGCGCGACGGTGGCCAGCTGTACAGTGGCAGCGACCTCAGTCTCGACCTCAACCATGGCCAGTTGGATAACAGCGGCGGCCTGATCAACGCCCCCGGCCAGTTGCTGCTGAGAAACCTTGCCGGTGTCGCCAACCGGGGCGGTGAAATCTCCAGCCAAAAGGGCTTCATACTGGCAGCGGAGAGCCTCGATAATACAGGCGGCAAGCTCCTCAGCAACCAAGCCCTGACACTGCGCATCGATCGCGCCCTCGACAACCTCAAGGGCCTGATCTCCGCCGCCGGTGTGGATGCACGCGCCGGCGCCCTGAACAACGGCCAGGGCCTGCTGACCAGTAGCGGCGACCTGCAACTGGGCGTCGCCGGAGCGCTCATCAACCTGGGCGGCGAACTCTCCAGCAGCGGCGCGACGCGCATCGATGCCGCCAGCCTGGACAACCGGGCCGGTGACATCCTCGGTGATACCGGGCTGGCCGTGGACGTCGCAGGCGCCGTGGCCAACCAGGGCGGCACCCTCGGCACGGGCGGGGCGCTCGAACTCAGTGCCGGCAGCCTGGACAACAGCCAGCAAGGCAGCCTGGTCAGTGATGGCAGCCTCACCCTTCGCGTCAGCGACCGGCTGGACAACCAGGCCCAAGGCACCATCGCCGCCAAGGGTGATATCGACGTCCGGGTCGGCAGCCTGGACAACCGGGGTGGCCGAGTCTCCGGCCAGCGCTCGGTGGCCGTGAGCGGCCAGCAGATCGATAACCGCGCAGGCGCCATCCAGTCCGCAGCCGGCCTGAGCCTGGATACCCAAGCGCTCGACAACAGCCGGCAAGGCCTGGTCAGCAGCAAGGGCGGCATGGACCTCGACCTCGACCAGTTGGACAACCAGGCCGGCCTGATCAGCGCTGCCGGCCCGCTGGCGCTCAAGGCCCGCGGCGTACAGAACGCCCAAGGCCGTATCGCCAGCCAAAACAACCTCAGTGCCAAGGTCGGCAACCTCAACCAGCAAGGCGGTGAACTGGTGGCCCTGGGCAAGCTCGGCGTCACGGCGGACACCCTGGACAACCGCCGGGGCGGCCTGGTGGGCGCTACCGACGCACTGGATCTCAAGGTGGGTGAGCTGGACAACCGCGGCGGGGAAATCTCCAGCCAGGCTGGCATCACCCTCGCCGGCCAGGGCCTGGACAACAGCGACGGTGGCAAGATCCTCGCCGGCGAGGCCTTCCGGCTCACCGTCGAGCGCATCCTCAACCACGCCAAGGGCCTGATCTTCGGCCACGGTGGAAGCCGCATCGACGCCAACCACCTGGACAACAGCGGCGGCACTCTCGCCAGCCAGCAAGCGCTGGCCATTGCCCTCAGCGATCGCTCGGCCCATGACCCGCGCCTGGACGGTGCGCTGACCAACCAGCAAGGGCTGATCAGCAGTGAAGGCACGCTGACCGTCGACGTGAGCCAGCTCGGCAACCAGGCCGGCACACTCTCCAGTGCCGGCGACCTCAAGGTCAGCAGCACCGGCCTGCTGGATAACCGGGCCGGCGCCATCGTCACCGATGCGGCCCTCGTCCTCACCAGCAACCGCCTCGACAACAGCCTGCAAGGCCGGCTAAGCGCCAAGGGCAATGCCCAGGTCAGTACGAGTGTCCTGGACAACAGCCAGGGCGGCAGCCTGACCAGCGCGGGCGACCTCGAACTCAAGGCCGAGCGAGTGAGCAACAGCGGCAAGGGCCGCATTGCCAGCGGTGGCGACCTCAATGCCGTAGTCGCTAGCCTGAACCAGCAGGACGGCGGTGAGCTGTTCAGCAAGGCAAGCCTCAGCCTCGACCTGCAGCAGGGTCTGCTGGACAACAGCAACGGCGGCCTGATCAACGCTCCGGGCCAACTGCTGCTGAAAAACCTCGGCATGGTCTTCAACCAGGGCGGTGAAATCTCCAGCCAGCAGGGCTTCACCCTGGTGGCGCATCAACTCGACAACAACGGCGGCAAGCTGCTCAGCAACCAGCCGCTGGTCCTGCGCATCGCCCAAGCCCTGGACAACGTCAAGGGCAGCATCTCCGCCGCCCGGCTCCAACTCGACGCCGGCCACCTGGACAACAGTGGCGGTCGGGTCAGCAGCACCGGCAACTTCGACCTGAAGGTCGCCGGCCTGTTGAACAACCAGGACGGCGAGCTGGTCGCCCTGGAGCGCCTCGACCTCGAAGCCGCCAGCCTGGACAACCGTCAGAACGGCCTGGTGGGTGCGGTGAAAGGCCTCAGCCTCGCCGTGGACGACCTCGACAACCGAGACGGCGAGATTTCCAGCCGGGCCGGCGCGACCCTCAGCGGCCAGCGCCTCGACAACAGCGGCGGCAAGCTACTGGCCGACGGCAGCCTGGCCTTGGCCATCGATCAGGTGATCAACCAGGCCAAAGGCCTGGTCTCCGGTAAGGCCGGCCTTAGCCTGACCGGTGCCCAGTTGACCAACGACGGCGGCACCTTGAGCAGCCTGCAAGGCGTCACGCTGAACCTGAGCGAGCGCTTCTCCAACCAGTGGGGCCTGGTGAACAGCGAAGGTGCCCTGGGCATCCAGGCCGGCACCCTCGACAACAGCCACGGCGTGCTCTCCAGCGCCGGCCCGCTGAGCCTGGAAAGCCTCGGCGCCTTGACGAACCAGGGCGGCCAGGTGGTGACCGACGGTAGTCTCGACCTGCGCAGCGCCAGCCTCGACAACCGCCAGGGCCTGTTCTCAGCCCAGGGCACCATGGAGGTACAGACCGGCACCTTGGACAACCGCCAGGGCGGCCGACTGATCGGTGGAGACACCTTCAGCCTGATTGCGGGCGAGGTGGACAACAGCGCCCAGGGCCGGATCGGCAGCGCCAAGGCCCTCGACGCCCGCGTGACCGGCCTCGACCAGCACGACGGCGGCCAGTTGTTCAGCCAAGCCGACCTCAGCCTTGACCTGCAAGGCGGCGACCTCGACAACGGCAACGGCGGGCTGATCAACGCGCCCGGCCAGTTGCTGCTGAACAACCTCGGCCACGTCGCCAACCAGGGCGGGGAAATCTCCAGCCAGCAGGCGTTCACCCTGGCGGCCCGCAGCCTGGACAACAGCCGCGGCAAACTGCTTAGCGCCCAGGCGCTGACTCTGCGCATCGAGCAGGCGCTGAGCAACCTCAAGGGCCTGATTGCCGGCGCCAGCCTCGACGCCCGCGCCACTCGCCTGGATAACGGCGGCGGCACTCTCAGCAGCCGAGGTGACCTCGACCTCCGGGCGCAGGCGCTGCTCAACGGCCAGCAAGGCCTGATCAACGCCGCCCAGGCGCTACGCCTGACCGCCAGCAACCTCGACAACCGGGGCGGCAGCGTGCTGGCGGGCACATCGCTCGACGTCACCGCTGACAGCCTCGACAACAGCGACCAGGGCCTGATCAACAGCCAGGGCCGCCTGACGCTGGCCAGCACCCAACAGCTCACCAACAACGGAGGCGAAATCTCCGCCAAGGGAGAGCTCGCCCTCAGCACCGGCCAGTTCACCCAGCGCCAGGGCCGCCTCATCGGCGAATCGGGCCTGACCCTTGACCTCAAGGGCGGCGACCTGGACAACCAGGGCGGCCTGATCCTCGCCCGGGGGCCGCTGCGCCTCGAGCACCTGCGCGATCTGACCAACCAGGGCGGCGAAATCAGCAGCGTCCAGGGCTTCGCCCTCAACCTGCGCCACCTCGACAATCGTGGCGGCAAGCTGATCAGCAACGACCAGCTCGGTCTCACAGTCGCCACGGCTAACAACCAGGGCGGCCTGCTCTCCGGCTGGCAGGGGCTGCAGTTGACCGGCCAGAGCCTGGACAACAGCGCGCGCGGCACCCTCTCCAGCCGCAGCGGCGATGTCACCGTCAAGCTGCAAGGCGCGCTGCAGAACAGCGGCGAAGGCGCCCTGGTCAGCCAGGGCAAGCTCGATGTGCAGGCGGCCAGCCTGGACAACCACGACAAGGGCATTCTCTCCAGCGGCGGGGCGCAGAAACTGGCGGTCACCGGCCTGCTGGACAACCGCAATGGCGGGCTGGTCGACAGTGCAAGCGACCTCGACCTGAGCGCCGCGACCCTTGCCAACGCCGGCGGCCGTCTCGCCGCCGAAGGCAACCTCAACCTCACCGCCACCGCCACCGACCTCGACAACAGCGCCGGCAGCATCGCCACCAACGGCAGCGCCACGCTCAGCCTGCTCGGCGTCCTGACCAACACCGGCGGTACCCTGGCCAGCCGGGGGCCGCTGACGCTGCAACGCGCCGCCCAGGTGAACAACCAGGGTGGCCAGATCGCCAGCCAGGGCCTGCTGACCCTGCTGACGGGCGGCCTGGACAACCGTAACGGCGGCACCCTGGCCGCCAACGGCGCCCTGCTGCTGAGCGCCAGTGGCGCCGTGCAGAACAGCGGCGATGGCCTCATCTACAGCCGCGACGCCGCTGTCACCCTAAGCGCCGCGAGCCTCGATAACGACGGCGGCACCCTGCAAAGCCAGGGCGACCTCAAGCTCACTGCCACTGGCGCCGTCAGCAACCTCGGGGGCCAGCTCATCAGCCGGGCGGGCAATGTCGACCTCAGCGGCAACACCCTCGACAACCGCGGCGGCACCCTCGCCAGCCTGCAAGGCTGGGTCAAGGCACGCCTTGACGGCTGGCTCAACAACGGCACGCTCTCAGGCAAGGGCGGCATCCTCCAAGCGCAATCGCTGGACCTCGCCGCCGCCAGCCTCGACAACCGTGGCGGGCATGTCTCGGCCCTCTCCGGCGCCGCTCTGCTCAATGTCGGGCACGTCGACAACGGTCAGGGCGGGCTGTTTGCCAAACAGGCGCTCAAGGTCACCGGCACCAGCCTCGCCAATGGCGGGCAGATCGCGGGTGGGCGCGTTGACTTCAGCCTAGCCGGCGCACTGGACAACCAGAACGGCCTGATCGAAAGCGCAAGCACCCTGGCGCTTGCCGCCGCCACGCTGGATAACCGCAGCGGCCAACTGCGCGCCCTCGGCACCAGCGGGCGTACCGAGTTGAACGTGCAAGGCCTGTTCGACAACCGCGGCGGCGTGCTGGAAAGCGCCAACACTGAATTCGGCCTGGTCGCGGCGAGCTTCCTCAATACCAGCGGCAAAGTGCTCCACGTCGGCAGCGGCGCCTTCGATGTGGCCATGGCTCACGTCACCAATGCCGGCGGCAGCCTGGTCACCCGTGGCGCCCTGACTCTCACCGCTGACAGTTGGACCAACAGCAGCGTGCTGCAGGCCGGCTCGCTCACCGTCAACGTCGGCCAGTTCACCCAGACCGCCAGCGGCCAGCTCCTGGCCAGCAACGCCTTCACCGGTCGCGGCGGTAACTGGGCCAACGACGGCCTGATCGCCAGTGATGGCGTCTTCAGCCTCAACCTCAGCGGCACTTACAGCGGCAACGGCCGCCTCAGCAGCCTTGGCGACCTGGGCCTCACCGCCAACCAGCTGCTCCTGCCTACGGCCGGCCGCATTACTGGAGGCGGAACCACCACGCTCAACATCGACGGGCCACTCACCAACCATGGCCGCATCACCTCCGCCAGCGACCTCACAGTCAATTCCGGAGCCTTGAGCAACTTCGGCACCCTCGGCAGCGCCAGCCAGCTCCGCCTGGTGACGCCGACCCTGCTCAACGAGAACGGCCTGATCTTCAGCGGTGCGGACATGGCCCTACGCGTGGGCAGCTTCACCAACCGCTATGCGGATGTGTACAGCCTGGGTGCGCTGGATCTCGCCGCCAACGATGCGGGGACGCGCAGTGCGGCGCTGGAAAACATTTCCGCCACGCTGGAAAGTGCTGGGGACATGCACCTGGCGGCGGCGTCAATTGTCAACCGCAAGGATTTCTTCAGCGTCTCGGAACAACTGCAGTCGGGCACCATCAAGTTCCAGTGCATCGGCTGCTACAACAACAAATACTCGTCGGCGTACTACTACGTCGATGAACGGATAGAACGCACGGTCACCGCCGACTCCGCCGCCTCTGTCATCACCAGTGGCGGCAACCTCGGCGTTATCAGCGAGAGCTTCCACAATCAGCACAGCCTGGTTTCAGCGGCAGGCGATATCAAGATCGACAGCTCCTCCTTCCTTAACGAGGGAGCTTCCACCGAAAGCGTCGTGCGCTCACGAACCTTCCTTAGCCCAAGAGAGGGCCCCGAAGTCTTCTCCGAACTCGTCCACGGAGGGTTGGCCACCTACAACAAATACAACTCCCTATATGTGCATCAATATGGGTTTAAGCAGCGACCTACCGAGAATAACGGCCAGATCTACTCCTACTACGGACCTGACAAGCAGATTACCGATCAGGCCAACCCGGATTTCAATCCCACTGCCCATTACGGCGTACCTGACCGAATCCTCGGCTACACCTTGGTCAACTCATCGGAGACCAGCACCAATAGCGGCGTAGCGGCCAACGCCATCATCCAGGCCGGCGGCAACGTCTCCATCCAGGCTTCCAGCAGCCTGGGCAACGGCGTCAGCCACAGCAATGTCGCGTATGCCGGCGGCACCAACAGGGTGTCGAACACTGCCGTAGACGCCAACACCGGCGGAACCGTGCAGATCAACTCCCAGCTGCCCCCCGACCTCGCCCAGCAACAGGTCAACCCTCTCGCGCTGCCGGGCTTCAAGCTGCCCAGTGGCGAGAACGGCCTGTTCCGCCTGAGCGGCCAGGGCGGCAGCGCCGCTGAGGCCAACACCACTGATGGTGGTCCGCAGCAGTGGACCATGGGCGGCGCCAGCATCGGTCTTGCCCAGCGCGAGCAGCAGCTCCCCAACACGCAGGCCCGCGAAGTGCAGGTCAATGGCTCCGGTCAAACCAGCACCGGTCAGCTTGGCCTGGGTGACCGGCAACTCGTCACCGGAGCCAGCGCCAGCCAGGTTCAGGTGCAGGTCGGCGGGCCAGCGGAGATGGGCAACCTGCCAGGCCGCACCCAGGTTGAGGGCAGCATGAGCCAGGGCCCCGGCGTTGCCCCGCAACCGGGCGACAAACCAACATCGGCGGGCCATCTGACGGTCGACCGCGTCCAGGGCTTGCCCGGTAACCAGGTGCCGCCCAAGCCGCACAAGTACCTGGTCGAAACCAACCCGGAGCTGACCAGCCTCAAGCAGTTCCTCAGCTCCGACTACCTGCTCGGCCAGCTTGGCTACGACCCCGATCGGGCGCAGAAGCGCCTCGGCGACGGCCTCTACGAGCAGCGCCTGGTGCGTGAAGCCATTGCCAACCGCACCGGCCAGCGCTTCCTTTCCGGCCTCAACAGCGACGAAGCGATGTTCCGTCACCTGATGGACAACGCCATCGCCAGTAAGCAGCAGCTCGGCCTCAGTGTCGGTGTCAGCCTCTCCGCCGCCCAGGTAGCGGCGCTGACCCACGACATCGTCTGGATGGAAGAGCACGTGGTGAACGGCGAAAAGGTCCTGGTGCCGGTGCTCTACCTGGCCCATGCCAACAACCGTCTCGCGCCCAACGGTGCACTGATCCAGGGTCAGGACGTGACCCTGATCGCCGGCGGCGAGCTGAGCAACCAGGGCACCCTGCGCGCCAGCAACAACCTCAGCGCCAGCGGCCAGAACCTCAACAACGCCGGCCTCATTGAAGCCGGTGACCGCGTCTCGCTGCTGGCCACCGACAGCATCCGCAACGCCCAGGGCGGCCTCATCGCCGGCCGCGACGTCAGCGCCATCGCCCTCACTGGCGACATCGTCAACGAGCGGACCGTCACTGAGCAGCGCGGTAGCGGCGGAGGCTTCAGCTGGCAGACCAGCGTCGCCGACAATGCCGCGCGCATCGAAGCTGCCAACGACCTCAGCCTCTCGGCGGGACGCGATCTCAGCAACCTCGGCGGCGTGCTCAGCGCCGGCGGCAATGCCAGCCTCAGCGCCGGCCGCGACCTCACCCTCGGCGCCGCCACCGAAGTGGACCACCGCGAAGGGCAAGGCAAACGCTGGCAGGTCAGTGAAACCACCGTCACCCAGCACGGCAGCGAGGTAAAAGTCGGCGGCGACCTCAAGGTCGAGGCGGGACGGGACCTGGCGGTAATTGCCAGTCAGGTGAGTGCCGGGCGCGATATCGACCTGGCCGCCGGGCGCGACCTCGACATCGCCTCCGCCGCCAACGAAAGCCACTTCGCTTCCCATTCCAAACGCAAGGGCAAGCAGCTCGACATCGAGCGCGACCGCGTACGCCAGCAAGGCAGCCTGATCGATGCCGGCGGCGACTTCACCGCCGTCAGCGGTCGCGACCTCACCCTGACCGCCAGCCAGGTGAAGGCGGGCGACGAAGCCTACCTGTATGCCGGCAACGACCTCAGCCTGCTGGCGGCCGAGGACAGCGATTACTCGCTGTACGACAAGAAGAAAAAGGGCAGCTTCGGCAGCAAGCAGACCCAGCGCGATGAAGTCACCGACATTCGTACAGTCGGCAGCAGCATCACCACCGGCGGCGACCTCAGCCTGGTCAGCGAGGGCGACCAGCGCTACCAGGGCGCCAAGCTGCAAAGCGGCAAGGACCTGACCCTCGACAGCGGCGGGGCGATCGCCTTCGAAGCGGTCAAGGACCTGCACCAGGAGAGCCACGAGAAGAGCAAAAGCGACCTCGCCTGGACCAGCGCCAAGGGCAAGGGCACCACCGACGAGACGGTGCGCCAGAGCGAACTCGTCGCCCAGGGCGAACTCGCCATCCACGCCGTGGACGGCCTGAAGGTCGACCTCAAGCACATCGACCAGCAGACCGTCAGTCAGACCATCGACGCCATGGTGCAGGCCGATCCGAACCTGGCCTGGATCAAGGCGCTGGAGCAGCGCGGCGATGTGGACTGGCGGCGGGTGAAGGAGGTGCATGACTCCTTCAAGTACAGCCATTCCGGGCTCGGCGCCGGGGCGCAGCTGGCGATTGCCATCGTCATGGCGGCGGTCGTGGGGCCGGCTGCCGGCGCGGCCGTAGGAGGAGGCACCAGCGGTGCGATAGCCGGAGCGGTCGCGGCCACTGCCGCGACCAAAGGCAGCGTCAGCCTCGTCAACAATCAGGGTGATCTGGGCGCCGTGCTCAAGGACGTCACCTCCAAGGAGAGCCTGAAGGATTACGTCGTGGCCGGCGCCACGGCAGGTCTGACCGCTGACCTCTTCGACAAACTGTTCGGGACCCAGACCAACACCCTCACCGACAAGGTCAGCAACGTCGACCTGAGCACCCTGGAAGGTGTTGGCAGCTTCGCGGGCAACCAACTCGCCCAGAGCGGCACCGCCGCCGCGCTCAACAAACTCATGGGGCGCGACCCGTCCTTCAAGGACGCGCTGCAGTCCGCGCTCTACAACACCCTGGCCGCAGCGGCCTTCAACGCCGTGGGGGACTTCACCGAAAACAAGTGGGTCGATGGCCCCCCGCAAAAGGTCGCCATCCACGCCATCGTCGGTGGCCTGCTCAGCGAAGCCACCGGCGGCGACTTCAAGACCGGCGCCATCGCGGCCGGCGCCAACGAGGCACTGGTCACCCAACTCGATGCGCTGGTGAAGGGTGATCCGAACCTGCTGACCATGTCGTCGCAGTTGGTGGGCCTGGTCGCGGCAGCGGCGGTGGATGGGGACGTGGAAAAGGGCGCCTGGGTGGCGCAGAACGCGACGCAGTACAACTACCTGACTGATCACGAAATGCAGGCTTTGGCTCGCGAGCTGCGCAACTGTGAGGCTGCGGGGACTTGTGATCAAATCGCGCAAAGCTATTTCGACAAGCACGAGACAAACGAAGCAGCATTGCAGGGTGTCTGCGACGGAAATAGCACCACAGCCTGTCAGGCCAAAGCGGCGGAGATCTACAACGCAATACTGAAGTGGCAGCAATTGGGCTACTACGCGGGTCTTGAAGGACAGCCTGCCAAGATTCTGCAAGCGTTCCATCAGCTCAATCTAGCCGCCAGCCCAACAGCAACAGCGGGTATCGCGGCGCCATCGGCAAGTGCCTTTGTGGAGGCGTTGGGGCTCAATCCGGAAAGTGCCGCTGGTATTGCGACGGCTAAGACGCTTGCGTCAATCGTTGCTGGTAAAGCCAGTGCGAAGGGTGGAATGCTTGGACAGCATGGTGTTCAGACCGCCAGCAAAACGATATGGAGAGGACAAGGGAAAGAGCGTCTTGATGTTGAGAATCCCAATCCTGGACAGCGTCCTGGTCAGATTCATTATCAAGATAATATAGGTAATAAGTATCTATATGATCCTGCCTCTAAAACGTTTCTCAATGCGCCTAAATCAGTCAATTTGCTGCTGAATGACAAAAAATTTAGTATGGCAATTGAGAAGGGTATTAAGAAGTATCTTGGTGAGTGACTTTATGAAGATCAATGAAAGAATGGCAGAGGTGATGGCTGACATTGGATTTGAGGAGATGTCGATTCCTACTGCTTTGGTAGAGATTCTGAAAGAAGGTTTTATTATTAAGGGCGAGTGCGTCGTCTTGGCTGCTTTGGCGAAGATGTGCGGCTCTGTGTCTCTAGCTGACTTTCCTGATAAAACTGGCTACGAAAGCTTTGTCAACTCTATTCATATTGATGATTACGTTGAATCTGAATTTTTGCATCGTGCTATTTCGTTTTCTAGGGCGCTAATAGATATTTGGAAGGTGAGTGGGATAGACGGCGATATTAGGGTCATTATCTGTGGTGATGAACTGGGGGCGGTAATAAAATTCCATTTTGTCCGAGAAGGCGAGGATTGGGTTTCGAGTGATTTGGAACTGTATGAAGATGCAGTTATGGTTGTAGATTCCAACTGAACAAAAGGGGGAGGATTTATCTTTCTTACTCTAATTTTCGGGTGACCATCACTCCACGTCAGCTTCGGACACTGGTTGCGGACATTTCTTCAAGCGGAAAAGGGGACAGATATATTTTTCCTACTCTAATTTTTCCGCGGGCGAATCCAGGGGGAACGGGTAGATTTACAAGATTAGAGTATAGAAAATAGATCTGTCCCCTTTTATTTTCGCTTTACTGTCGACATTCCTGTTACAGGGCCAAATGGAAGCGGAGTCGTTAGAAGCGGGTGGATTTATAAGCCAGGCTCAAATACTCCAGAGTTGACAACAATTTTTGTGAAGTGACTTCTATGCATCTAGAAATTAACGAAGTCGTGCGCTTGTTAGAGGATATTCCTTCGGACGGAAAAGGGGACAGATTTATTTTTCCTACTCTAATTCCTTGGGGAGAGAGCAGGCTCTAGTTATCCACGGAGGGAGAAACCATGCCCAGGGTGGGGCGAGTCCTGTTACCGAACTATCCACATCACATCGTCCAACGTGGCCATAACCGGCAGGTCGTGTTTGCCGAGGAAGCTGATTTCGAGCGCTACCTGGCCGACTTGCGCGAGTTGAAGGATGCCTTCGGGGTCAAGGTCTATGCGTACTGCCTGATGACCAACCATGTGCACCTGCTGTTGGCCCCGGATGATTCGCTGGCAGGGCTCAGCCAGTTGATGAAGACCTTGGCGGCCCGCGCGACGCGCTACCGCAATCGCTTGGAAGGGCGCTCCGGCACTCTGTGGGAAAGCCGCTTCAAGTCGAGCATCGTGCAGTCCGATGCCTACTTGTTGGCCTGTAGTCGTTACATCGAACTGAACCCGGTGCGGGCGTGCATGGTGGCTGAGGTAGGGGATTATCCCTGGTCGAGCTACGCCCTGCGTATGGGGGCCGCACCTGAGCAGAGCTGGTTGGACGACGACCCGTGTTTCAAAGCGCTCGGCGTTAGGGATGAAGAACGGCGCCGCCGGTATGCCGAGTTCGTCAGGCAAGCAGTGCCCGCCGAGGAACTGAGCCTGATTCGGGAAGCCATTCAACGCGGCCAACTGACGGGGAGCAATCGCTTCGTGGATGAGGTTGAGCGTATTGCGGGCGTACGGATTGAACGGCGCAAGCAGGGGCGACCGAAATTAGAGTAAGGAAAATAAATCTGTCCCCTTTTATTG
>NZ_SSON01000071.1:0-21885 GCF_029871245.1 Pseudomonas sp. BN102
GTGCGCGACCTCGGCCCGCGTGGCATCACGGTCAACACCGTGCATCCCGGCCCGACCGACAGCGACATGAACCCGGCGGACGGCCCGGTGGCTGACTTCGTCCGCCCCAACATCGCTGTCGGCCGCTATGGCGAGGCTCGCGACATTGCCGCCGCCGTGGCCTGGCTGGCCAGCCCCGAGGCGGCCTTCGTCAGCGGTGCCGAACTGCTGGTCGATGGCGGCTTCACCGCCTGAGGGAGGAACGGGACATGCAGATAGGCATCATCGGCGCCGGAGCCATCGGCAGCGCCATCGCCCGCGCCCTGAGCAACGCGGGCCTCGAAGTCGTCATCGCCAATAGCCGTGGGCCCGAGAGCCTGCAGGCGCTGGCCAATGAACTGGGGCCGAAGGTCAGGCCGGTCAGCCGCGAGGAGGCCGCCCGGGCGGATATCGTCTTCCTCGCGGTGAACTGGTCGAAGATCCCCGCCGCGCTGGACGGGCTCGGCCCCTGGAACGGGCGCATCGTGGTGGATGCCAACAACCCTATCGAAGCGCCGACCTTCCGGCCGTTCGACCTGGGCGCCCAGAGTTCCAGCGAAGTGGTAGCGCAGCTGCTACCGGGAGCTCGCCTGGTTAAGGCCTTCAACCACCTGGCACCGGCGCTGCTGGCTGGCGACCCGCAAGCCGAGGGCGGACGCCGCGTGCTGTTCTATTCCGGCGAGGATGCAGCGGCAAAGGCCGAGGTCGCGGCGATGATCGAGCGCCTGGGCTTTGCTGGCATCGACCTCGGCGGTCTTGCCGAGGGGCGCCTGGCGCAGTTCCCCGGCGGGCCGCTGCCGACACTCAACCTGGTGAGATATAGCTAGAACCCATATGGCGGACGCTCAATTGCGTCCGCTTTTGGCCGTTTTTTTGCCGGTCGGTATAGTGCCAATGCCAAACGCAATCCTCAGTCAACGCAATGAAAGTTTCTGCTCAAGAGGCGTGAATGCTCGCACTCATGGCACCACGGTAAGTGGCAGTTCTCGGACAATTTCCAGACAGGACCGCCCCCTCAAACGAAGACGTCAGGCAAACAGTTTAAAAAATCCAAAACATGCTCACCATCAGTGAGCATTTTCTGGATTTCGTAAACCAGGAAGGGATCAAACCTTAGCGCTCTTGAGGACCTTTCCACTCCATCAGAGCCTTTAGTGCGTCCAACTCGCCGATAAAGTCACGTGCCTGTGCGAGCTTTTCCATTGCCACGCGCTGAGGCTCTCCAGCCAACTCGGACGCAGACGCTTCCGCATCACGAAAGAAAGCCTGTATCCGCTTGATTTCATCCCACTGCTGAATCGCTGAGAGCAAGTCTGAGCGCGCATCCCGCCGGGCCTCAGCCCTTCGCGTGAGCTCCTCCTTCTCCTCAAGCCGGCGCAGTTCCTCCTCCCATTCCAGGCGCCGAACTCGTGCCCGCTCCTCACCCTCCTCCACCAAGCGAGCAATCACAGGGGCCGCATCTGTGAGTTGCTGGACAATATCATCCAACTGGCTATGCAGCCGGCTCTCCTTACTCTCCTTCCAACTGCGACTCCAATCTGCATTGGGATAGGGGCAAAAGGCCCGTAGGCACAGGCGCCCGGTGGCGAAATCAATGCGCGTGGTCCAGTTGAGAGTCGGATGCAGTCGCCGCTGCTGCTGTGCTGGAATCTTGGAAACCGGAATGTACCCACGGTCGACATAACGAGCTTCGAGTTCCTCGGTCATCTCGAATAGGGTCAGACCGATTGCCACCGTTCCCACGAACACCACTGTGGGTTTGGAGGGCGACCATAGCGCTGGATAGCGATGCCGTGGTTTCTTGGGGGGCAGCTCATGCTCATCTACCGGAGCCCGGGAATACACTCGATCACTTGGCGCAAGCATGACGCGATGACCGGCAGCTTCGAGTTTGAGAAAGAGCTGATTCGCGATCTTCAGGGCCGGTTCGAGCTGCTGCTTGGTTACCACGATATCAACCAGGCGCTGCTTTCCTGGCTTAAGAAACCCCTGGTCGATCACCCGCCCCTGTTCAAAAATTTCGTACGCCCCCACAAAAATTGGGTGCTGCTTGGAGCGTGAAACTCTTAGTTGCTCAGGACGAACTACGCGTGGGCTCGGTGCCTTGGGAAGTGGCCGATAAATGGGACCCAGGACATCGCCCCGGCGCCAAACCTGCAGATCACCCGGGCATGTCTCGGGTAATGGCGGCTGAGGGCTTGGCTTTCCATTCTCCAGTTTTGCCCAGTGCCCACGCGGTGGCCGAGGAACGTTCATACGCGTGCACACACGTGCCATAAAGCTGGACGAGACGCCGTGACGCTCGGCGATCTTGGTCATCGGAAGTTGCCACACCTCTGCGTACAACTCCTCACGAGTGACCGGCCCGCCAGGGGTTGAATTTAGTTGCTCGAACACCTCTTCAGAAGACATACATCGATCCTTAAGCCCCGATATGGCCAGGCCCGCCAAGCCAACAGATGGCAAGTCGGCCCGAAATCGCCAGGGCACCAATTATCCAAGTACCCCTGTTGTACCAAACCCTCCCCGGCCCTCTCCACCGCGTTGTTTGCCCAATGGGTAGCAGCCAGCATCTGCACGAGGAACAGGGCAACACGGAGAAAGACAGCAATGCCCGCAACAACCGAGCACCGCCCTGCCCGCTTGATCTCTTGCATGCCCCGAATACTTCGGGCTAATGCTGCACCAGCCTACCTCGGCATGTGCCGCACCGAGTTCAACAAAACTGTTCGCCCCTACGTCCGGGAATTCCGTATCGGGGTGCAGGGCATCGGGTTCGATCGAGAGGAACTGGATGCCTGGGCCGACGCCTACATCGACCAGGCCAGCATTGAAAAGGAAGGCGCCACGGGACATGATCACTCCCGCAGCGAGCGCCAAGGAGAAAAACCATGGCGCAAAAAACCATTAGCGGCCTCTACCAAAGGAACGGGATCTGGCACATCGACAAGGTCTTCAGAGGTCAGCGAATTCAGGAAAGCACTGGATCAAGCGACAGGAAGGAGGCGGAGCAATACCTGATACACAAGCTGGAAAAGCTGCGCAAGCAGAAGATCTACGGCGTACGCAGGATCCGAACCTGGCGGGAAGCAGCCACTCGTTATCTGGTTGAGTACAAGGACCAACCCTCGATAGGGCTCACTGCCATCTATCTTGAGCAGTTGGACCCATATATTGGGGACACCCCTGTCACTCACATCGATGATGAAACGCTGGCCCCGTACATCAAGGATCGCTTGAAGCCCAGCAAAACCAGCGACGGCAAGGTGAAGCACGGGGTTTCTTACCGAACGGTGAACATCGCCCTGGAGCGTGTCATACGCATCCTCAATCTCTGCGCCAGGAAATGGCGTGACGAGCAGAAGCGTCCCTGGCTCGACGTGGTGCCGATGATCACCAAGCTGGAGGAGAAGAAAACCAGGCGATCGCCCTATCCGCTGTCCTGGGAAGAGCAATCGATTCTCTTTGCCGAACTGCCTGATCACTTGCGCCGCATGGCGCTTTACAAGGTGAACAGCGGCTCGCGCGAGCAGGAAGTCGTGAAGCTGTGCTGGGACTGGGAGATACCGGTGCCAGAGCTCAAGACCAGCGTCTTCCTCATACCGGCTGATTTCGGTGGCAGGCATGCGAGTTCGGGGGTCAAGAACGGCGACGAGCGATTGGTGGTACTGAACAACGTGGCAAAATCTGTCATCGAGGGACAGCGTGGCCTGGACCCAGTTTGGGTGTTCCCTTATGGGATGCCCGACCAGAACGGCAAGGCGATGCCAGTACACCGGATGAACGACTCAGCCTGGAAGAAAGCCAGGGTGAGGGCGGCAAAGAAGTTCCAGGAACAGTTTCTGCGCCCTGCTCCACCCGGATTCGCTTCGATCCGAATCCACGACTTGAAGCACACATTCGGCCGTAGGCTTCGGGCGGCTGGGGTGACGGAAGAAGACCGGAGGGCTCTTTTGGGGCACAAGAACGGCAGCATCACCAGTCATTACTCGGCGGCAGAGCTGGGAAAACTGATCGATGAAGCCAACAAGATATCGGCCACCGACTCCCGCGGGCCGGTGCTGACGATACTGAGGAGGAAGGCAGGATGAAGAGTCCCGCAAAAGTCCCTGAAACGAAAAAGGCCAGTCGTTTCCGAACTGGCCTAAGTCGCTGAAGAATATGGTCGGGACGGAGTGATTCGAACACTCGACCCCTTGCACCCCATGCAAGTGCGCTACCAGGCTGCGCTACGCCCCGACGTTTTCTAGCTTGCTCCGGATCACCGGAAGCGGAGCGAACTATACATTAAGCTTTTGAATTGTGGAAGGTTTTTTTCGAGATTCTTTATTTTTTCAGAACCTGGAGGACGTCCTCGAGCTCGGAGATCATCTGGCGGATGAGCTGCCTGTACTGAGTGGTGTCTTCCTTGGCTTCGTCGCCGGAGAGGCGCTGGCGCGCCCCGCCGATGGTAAAACCCTGGTCGTAGAGCAACGCCCGGATCTGCCGGATCATCAGCACATCCTGGCGCTGGTAGTAGCGTCGGTTCCCGCGCCGCTTTACCGGGTTGAGCTGGGGAAATTCCTGCTCCCAGTAACGCAGCACGTGAGGCTTGACGGCGCAGAGTTCACTAACTTCGCCAATAGTGAAGTAACGCTTGCCTGGAATGGGCGGTAACTCGTCGTTATGACTCGGTTCCAGCATAAGCTTCGACCCTGGCTTTGAGTTTCTGCCCTGGACGGAAAGTGACCACACGGCGCGCCGTGATCGGGATTTCCTCTCCTGTCTTCGGGTTTCGGCCAGGCCGCTGACGCTTGTCGCGCAGATCGAAGTTGCCGAATCCCGACAACTTCACCTGTTCGTTGTGCTCCAGCGCCTGACGGATTTCCTCGAAGAACAGCTCCACCAGTTCCTTGGCTTCCCGTTTATTCAGGCCAAGCTCTTCATATAGACGTTCAGCCATCTCAGCTTTCGTCAGAGCCCCCATACGCTACTTCCTTAACGTGGCATTGAACCTGTCTTCTAGCGAGGTGACGATGTTTTGCGTCGTGTTGTTCACCTCATCGTCAGTAAGAGTGCGCGATGGATGCTGCCAGGTCAAGCCGACCGCCAAGCTTTTTCTAAGCGGATCAATACCTTTACCGTGATACACGTCAAACAGCCTGAGGTCGGTCATCCACTCGCCGGCGGCTTCGCGGATTGTGGCCAGCACGGCTTCGGCGGGGACCTCGCGATCCACCAACAGGGCCAGGTCGCGGCGCACCTCGGGGAAGCGCGACAGCTCGCTGAACTTCGGCAGCTTGCCTTGCATCACTTCGGCCTGCACCAGCTCGAACAGGTAGACCGGCTGATCCAGGTCCAGGACCTTGGCCAGTTCCGGGTGCAGGGCACCGAGGAAGCCGACCAGGCGCCCTTCCCTTTCGATGCGGGCGGTTTGGCCCGGGTGCAGGGCAGGATGTTCGCCCGGCACGAAGCTGAAAGCGTCCAGTGCACCAGCGGCGCCCAGTACGGCTTCGACGTCTGCCTTGGCGTCATAGAAGTCGACGGCATCGCGGCCGTTGGCCCAGCCTTCCGGCAGGCGGGAACCGCAGAGCACACCGGCGAGCATGGGCTCCTGCTTCAGGCCTTCGAGCTGGCCAACGAAACGCAAGCCGCTTTCGAACAGGCGCACGCGGGACTGCTGGCGGTTGAGGTTGTGCTGCAGCGCGCTGACCAGGCCCGGCCACAGGGAAGAACGCATGGCCGCCATGTCGGCGGAGATGGGGTTGGCCAGCATCAGCGGCTTCACGCCTGGGTTGAACAGCTCGAACAGCTTGGGATCGATGAAGCTGTAGGTGATGGCCTCGTGATAACCACGGGCAACCAGCAGGCGGCGCAGGGCCGGCAGCTCGACGGCGGCCTCGGAGCGCGCGGTCGGCGCCAGGCGAGCTTGCGGGTAGCGAACCGGCAGACGGTTGTAGCCGTAGAGGCGGCCCAGCTCTTCGATCAGGTCGACTTCCAGGCTGATGTCGAAGCGGTGGCTCGGCACGTCGACGCGCCATTGGCCGGCGCTGTCGGCGGTGACCTTCAGGTCCAGGGCGGTGAGCAGGCGCTCGACTTCGGCGGCGTCCATTTCCATGCCCAGCATCTGCGCAATGCGCTCGGCACGCAGAGTGACCGGCGCGACTTGCGGCAGGTGCTCCTGGCTGGCGGCTTCGATGATGGGGCCGGCTTCGCCGCCGACGATTTCCAGCAGCAGGCCGGTGGCGCGCTCCATGGCTTCACGGGCGAGCTGGAAGTCGACGCCACGCTCGAAGCGGTGCGACGAGTCGGTGTGCAGACCATAGGAGCGCGCCTTGCCAGCGACAGCGATGGTGTCGAAGAAGGCGGCTTCGAGGAACAGGTCGCGGGTCTTGGCGCTGACGCCACTGTGCTCGCCACCCATGACGCCGGCGATGGCCAGGGCGCGGGTGTGGTCGGCGATCACCAGGGTGTCGGGACGCAGGGTGACTTCCTGGCCGTCGAGCAGGATGAGCTTCTCGCCCTCCTCCGCCATGCGCACGCGGATGCCGCCGTTGATTTCAGCGAGGTCGAAGGCGTGCATCGGCTGACCGAGTTCGAGCATCACGTAGTTGGTGATGTCGACGGCGGCGTCGATGCTGCGCACGTCGGCGCGGCGCAGGCGCTCGACCATCCACAGCGGGGTCGGGCGGGACAGGTCGACGTTGCGGATCACGCGGCCGAGGTAACGCGGGCAGGCAGCCGGCGCGGACACTTCAACCGGGCGCACTTCGTCATGGGCCGGCGCGACGGCAGCGACTTGCGGGCGGGTGACCGGCGCATCGTAGAGCGCGCCCACTTCGCGGGCGAGGCCGGACATGCTCAGGCAGTCGCCGCGGTTGGGGGTCAGGCCCAGTTCGATGATCACGTCATCCAGGCCCAGGTAAGCGCGGATGTCCTGGCCCACGGGGGCGTCGGCGGCCAGTTCCATCAAGCCGTCGTGGTCATCGCTGATCTGCAGCTCGGAGGCCGAGCAGAGCATGCCGCTGGACTCAACGCCACGCAGCTTGGCCTTCTTGATCTTGAAGTCGTCCGACAGTTCGGCGCCGATCATGGCGAAGGGAATCTTCAGGCCGGGGCGCACGTTGGGCGCGCCGCACACCACCTGAAAGGTCTCGCTGCCGTTGCTCACCTGGCAGACGCGCAGTTTGTCGGCGTCGGGGTGTTGTTCGGTGCTCAGCACCTCGCCCACGACCACGCCGCTGAAGGCACCGGCCACCGGAGTGACGCTGTCGACTTCGAGGCCGGCCATGGACAGACGAGCCACCAGCTCGTCGCGGGATACCTGCGGGCTTACCCAGCTCCGCAGCCAGTCTTCACTGAATTTCATCTTCTTACTCCTGGGATTCGTTTCGGACGCTGCGACCTAGCGGAATTGCGCGAGGAAGCGCAGGTCGTTGTCGAAGAACAGGCGCAAGTCGTTGACGCCATAACGCAGCATGGCCAGACGCTCGACGCCCATGCCGAAGGCGAAGCCCTGGTATTTCTCCGGGTCGATACCGGACATGCGCAGCACGTTCGGGTGCACCATGCCGCAGCCCATCACTTCCAGCCAGCCGGTCTGCTTGCACACGCGGCAGCCTTTGCCGGAGCACATCACGCAGGACATGTCGACTTCGGCCGACGGCTCGGTGAAGGGGAAGAAGGAGGGACGGAAACGCACGCCGAGGTCCTTCTCGAAGAACACCCGCAGGAACTCTTCGATGGTGCCCTTGAGATCGGCGAAGCTGATGCCTTCGTCGATCAGCAGGCCTTCGACCTGGTGGAACATCGGCGAGTGGGTGATATCCGAGTCGCAGCGGTAGACGCGGCCGGGGCAGACGATGCGGATCGGCGGCTGCTGCGACTCCATGGTGCGCACCTGGACCGGGGAGGTGTGGGTGCGCAGCAGCATGTTCGCGTTGAAATAGAAGGTGTCGTGCATTGCCCGGGCCGGGTGGTGGCCGGGAATGTTGAGCGCTTCGAAGTTGTGGTAGTCGTCTTCGACCTCGGGGCCTTCGGCAATGCCGTAGCCAATCCGGGTGAAGAACTGCTCGACGCGCTCCAGGGTGCGGGTAACCGGGTGCAGGCCACCGGAGGCCTGGCCGCGGCCCGGCAGGGTCACGTCGATTCGCTCGGCCGCGAGCTTGGCGGTCAGGGCTGCCTGCTCAAGCGACTCTTTGCGGGTATTCAAGGCGTCCTGAACGCGCTCCTTGGCGGCATTGATCAGGGCGCCGACTTTGGGACGCTCCTCTGCCGGCAGGTCGCCCAGGGTCTTCATCACCTGGGTCAGCTCGCCCTTCTTGCCGAGGTAGTGAACGCGAATCTGCTCCAGGGCATTCACGTCTTCGGTTTGTTGCACGGCCTCAAGCGCTTGCGAGACCAGCGCATCCAGATTTTCCATCTACAGACTCCAGATACGAAATAGGGGAAGAGCGCAAGGCCCTTCCCCTATCGGTGACGTTCAGCACCGGGCGAACCCGGTGATTGTCGGGGACTTAAGCCAGGATGGCCTTAGCTTTCTCGACAATCGCAGCAAACGCCGCTTTTTCGTTCACTGCCAGGTCGGCCAGAACCTTACGATCGATCTCGATGGCCGCTTTTTTCAGGCCAGCGATCAGGCGGCTGTAGGACAGACCGTTCTGACGAGCACCAGCGTTGATACGAGCGATCCACAGAGCGCGGAACTGGCGCTTGCGCTGACGGCGGTCACGGTAGGCGTATTGGCCAGCCTTGATTACCGCTTGCTTGGCAACGCGGAACACGCGGGAGCGTGCGCCGTAGTAGCCTTTGGCGAGTTTCAGAATTTTCTTGTGACGGGCACGAGCGATGACGCCACGCTTAACACGAGCCATGAGTAATTTCCTCTAGAATCTTGACCGATTAACGAACGCGCAGCATGCGCTCGACTTTTGCTTTGTCCGACGGATGCATCAGCTCGCTACCGCGGAGTTGACGCTTACGCTTGGTGGACATTTTGGTCAGGATGTGGCTCTTGAAAGCGTGCTTGTGCTTGTAGCCAGCAGCGGTCTTGAGGAAACGCTTGGCTGCACCACTCTTGGTTTTCATCTTTGGCATGTTTAGTACTCCGCATTCATTAACAACTGATAACCATCAGGCCTGCCAGTGCCCGGGAGGTTACTTACGCTTCTTGGGAGCGATGACCATCATCAGCTGGCGTCCTTCCAGCTTAGGATGCTGTTCGACGGTGCCGATTTCAGCGAGGTCGGCTTCGACCCGCTTCAACAGCTCCATACCCAGCTCCTGGTGAGCCATCTCACGACCACGGAATCGAAGCGATACCTTGGCCTTGTCCCCTTCATTAAGGAAACGTACCAGGTTGCGTAGTTTTACCTGGTAATCCCCTTCTTCCGTCCCTGGACGAAACTTGATTTCTTTAATCTGCTGCTGGTGCTGGTTTTTCTTCGCTGCAGCGGCCTGCTTCTTCTTCTCGAAGAGGTGCTTGCCGTAATCCATGATCCGACAAACGGGCGGCACCGCATCGGCAGAAATCTCTACCAGATCCAGCTTTGCTTCTTCTGCGAAGCGAAGCGCTTCATCAATCGAGACGACGCCAATCTGTTGGCCGTCAGCACCAATCAACCGCACCTCACGAGCCGAGATATTCTCGTTGATCGGGGCCTTCGGTTGAGTCCGCTTGTCCTGTCTCATTTCACGCTTAATAGTGATTACTCCAAGTCTTGGCGACCACGCCGGGAAACCGCTTGTGCGAGCTGCTCAGAGAAGCTTTCGAAGGGCATGGAACCCAGGTCGACACCCTCGCGGGTGCGCACAGCAACGGATCGAGTCTCAACTTCCCGGTCTCCAATAACCAAGAGATAGGGAACCTTGAGCAAAGTATGCTCGCGGATTTTAAAGCCAATTTTTTCGTTTCTCAAGTCAGACTTGGCACGGAATCCGCTTTGGTTCAGTGCCCGCTCCACCTCGAGGGCGAAATCCGCCTGCTTGTCGGTGATGTTCATGATCACCGCCTGGGTCGGCGCCAGCCAGGCCGGGAAGGCCCCGGCGTAGTGTTCGATGAGCATGCCGATGAAGCGCTCGAAGGAACCGAGGATAGCGCGGTGCAGCATCACCGGGCGCTTACGGTTGTTGTCTTCGGCGATGTAGGCGGCGTCCAGGCGCTCCGGCAGGTTCGGGTCGTACTGCAGGGTACCGCACTGCCAGTTACGGCCGAGGCAATCCTTCAGGGTGAACTCGATCTTCGGACCATAGAACGCGCCCTCGCCCGGCTGGTATTCCCACTCCAGGCCGGATTCGTTCAGCGCGTCTGCCAGGGCACTCTCGGCACGATCCCACAGCTCGTCGGAACCCACGCGCTTGATCGGGCGGGTCGACAGCTTCATGGAGATGTCGGAGAAGCCGAAGTCCGCATACACCTGCAGGGTCAGCTTGATGAAGTCGGCTGCTTCCTGCTTCACCTGATCTTCGGTGCAGAAGATGTGGGCGTCGTCCTGAGTGAAGCCGCGCACGCGCATGATGCCGTGCAGCGCGCCGGACGGCTCGTTGCGGTGGCAGGCACCGAATTCGGCCAGGCGCAGCGGCAGATCGCGGTAGGACTTCAGGCCCTGGTTGAAGATCTGCACATGGCACGGGCAGTTCATCGGTTTTACCGCGTAGTCGCGACTTTCCGACGAAGTGGTGAACATGTTCTCGGCGTAGTTGGACCAGTGGCCGGAGCGCTCCCAGAGAATGCGGTCCACCACCTGGGGCGTGCGCACCTCTACATAGCCATGCTCACGCTGCACCTTGCGCATGTACTGCTCGAGCACCTGGTACATGGTCCAGCCATTGGGGTGCCAGAACACCATGCCCGGCGCTTCTTCCTGCAGGTGGAACAGGTCCAGCTGCTTGCCGATGCGGCGGTGGTCGCGTTTTTCGGCTTCTTCGATGCGCTGGATGTAGGCGGCCAGCTGCTTCTTGTCCGCCCAGGCGGTGCCATAGATGCGCTGCAGCTGCTCGTTCTTCGAGTCGCCGCGCCAGTAGGCACCGGAAATCTTGGTCAACTTGAAGGCCTTGAGGAAGCGCGTGTTGGGCACGTGCGGGCCGCGGCACATGTCGACGTACTCCTCGTGGAAGTACAGGCCCATGGCCTTCTCGTCGGGCATGTCGTCGATCAGGCGCAGCTTGTATTCCTCGCCACGGGACTTGAACACCTCGATGACTTCGTCACGCGGGGTCATCTTCTTGATGACGTCGTAGTCCCTCTCGATCAGCTCGGCCATGCGCTTTTCGATGGCGGCCATGTCATCAGGCGTGAAGGGGCGATCGTTGGCGATGTCGTAGTAGAAGCCTTCCTCGATCACCGGGCCGATTACCATCTTGGCGTTCGGGAAGAGCTGCTTGACGGCGTGCCCCACCAAGTGCGCGCAGGAGTGACGGATGATCTCCAGCCCCTCTTCGTCCTTGGGCGTAACGATCTGCAGCGAAGCGTCGTTTTCGATCAGATCACAGGCGTCCACCAGCTTGCCGTCGACCTTGCCGGCCAGGGTTGCCTTGGCCAGGCCCGCGCCGATGGACTGGGCCACCTCGAGCACGGATACGGGTTTGTCGAACGTACGCTGACTGCCGTCGGGAAGAGTAATGATGGGCATGGCGCCTCCTCTCCTAGTGGTGACCTCTACCAAAGGCCACATGGGTTGGGATGAGCCAGTACGCGATCCGGCGGTATGCCTGCCATACGGTGGCAGGAGCCTTTGGGGCAAACCAGAACCGAACCAGAGTCACTGGAGGTAATGAAGAGCGGGATGCTTCCAGAAAGCCGAAACCCTGACAAGCGCACAATAAAAAAGGCCACCTGGGAGACTCTTTCTTGCCGAATCCAGCAGGCACACCGCCAACTTTCTATAGCGGAATACACCTAAGCGCTTGATGCCAAAGGGGAAAGGTCATTTCTGAGGCAACAAGAAAGGGCGCAGTCTAGCACAAAGGAATCAATAACTTAGCGTTGAATTTTGGTGGAGCGCGGACTCATCGTTCGATGTCGGGATTTCGAGCGGCAACCTTGTATTGAACCGCCTAAAGCCGCACCAGCCCAGCATCGGAGCCTAGCCGAGCCACAAATGGTGGACATAAAAGGCGATGCCCGCCCTACAGGCCGGCAATAGCTAACCCACCACCGCCAATCGCTCCGCTAGGTATCCTGATTGCGATCGGACGGCAGGCGCGGGGGCGCCTCAAGCGACTCGTCAAGGCGCTCCACCACATCTCCACGGATGCCGCGGCGGTGCAGCGGCTCGAGGTCGTCATCGAAATCGCTGGCCACCTCGGCTTCGGTTACCGATTCGGGGTAACGCGCCAGTTGCAGCAGTGCGACAGCAGACAACACGGCACTAACGAGCTTGTAGATCAGCGCGCTGATTTCGAAATTCTGCAGAGTGCCATCGTCCAGCCACAGCGAGCCGATGCGCGCCAGGATCAGCATCGACTGGATCAAGAGCAGCATCATCAGAGCCGCGCGCATCAGCTCGCGTCCGCGCAGCGACCATAGAAGGAAAAGCGCCAGGCCCACCTGCAGGCCGCCGTAGTAGACACGAACATTGCTCACCGAGGCGGCTTCCATCAGCAGCATGCCGTTGAGGTTGGCCATCTCGTAAGGGCGGAACCAGTAGGCCAGGCCGAAGCCGGCGAACACTACTATCTGAAGCACCAGGATCAGCCGGGCAAGTAGCATCACCAATCCTCCTCTGATCGGCAGCGATCTGAAGGAGACCCGCTGCACGGCGTTTCGTTCGCCCGCCCGTCACCCGCTGCACCGGGCCAGGAGGCCGAAACTTGATCCACCCACCGAGACCGGTGATTGAGTCGAACCAGGCCACCCTTCAGCTCAGGGAATGTTCCACTTCACCGTGCCAGTATCGATAAGCGGTGTATGCCGGCCAGTGAGGCGCTGGTCCTGCAGCCATAGCCGGGTCTGCTCAACGTCGAAGCCGAACCCATTCTTGGCTCGAATTTCTATAACAGGCTCCGAAACGTCGTACCGGCCACAATCAGCACAGTCAACGGATAGGCCACCCCTTCCGTATTCCCATACCGGGGCAGCTCCACCACAGATCAAGCAAGCCATTCTTCGCCCTCCACCAAGCTTGGTGAGCCCATCCTGACCGACTACATCATCCCTCCTGCATCCTGGCGTGCTCGTCGGCCCAGCGCCGAAGCACATCTTCCGGAATGCAGTGAGGTGCAGCCACTCGCTCCTTGAGCTTCTCCGCGAAGGAGACGGCCGAAGCCTGATCCCTGAACGACACTGCCATCCCGCAGGCTTCCACTTGCCATACATCTCGTCCCTGGTCGGTGAGCCGCTGAACCGCTATGTCCATGGAAGCCTCCGGATCGAATTGGCATTGGGACACTGGAGCCCGACTCATCGACCGGGCAAAAAAAAGCCAACCCATTGGGTTGGCTAGTTCTACACAGTATGAGCACCAACGGAGCATCTCGCACCGAAGTTACGACTAAAGACTAGACCCGCACGTTGTTGGAGCATTCCTAGCCACTGGCGTGCCTGCAATGCCGCCACCTGCTCCCGCTCGCAGCCGATCCACTGCCCACGCTCCGCCTGCAGCGCCCGCACCCTCACCTTCAGGTGGGCAACGCTCTACAGCCCGGCGGCCGCCTTCTCCACACAAGCGGTCACGCTGAGAGTCGCCGGGCGGTGTACCGTTACTCACAGTGAGACTCTGGCATGGCATGGGGACATCATGGCCTGGCAACGTTGCACCTCATGTCATGGCAACCGAACCATTCTCAAAAATGGCCACGCGGTTGAGTGCCGTCAATGCCGAGGTCTGGGCAGGCTGCACGACGGCCGTCACAAGCCAGGCGCAGATCGATTCCCCCTCCTTGTGGCCCTGCAGGTAGTGGCGTCCCTGGCCGCTGGATACTTGTCTGCCACCTACTTCAAGCAGCCAGACGCGACCCACAACCTGATTCTTGGGGCCATGGTGGCCGCGGCGATCTACTGGGCCCTGACGCTAAAGGTGGCTCGGCAGCTGATTCTGTGGGGGATGACGCTGGCGGTCTTCTATCACCTATACCAGGCCTGGCTTCACTACTGAATCACTGGCGAGTGTTCCTGACTGACTCATAGGACCGCTCACACGCCTGCCCCGCTACTCGACTTGAGGTTCATCTCGGTGACGAGTCCTGGGCCGAAGGCCTGAAAGCGCTGCTGGATCCACATATCCTCTGCGTGGAGAACGAGGTGCAGTCGTGAGCGCGATCTTCAGCGAATGCGGAACCTACCGCTACCTGCTCACCCGGCCAGGCGACGTGCACGCCGAGAAGGGCACCGCCCTCTTCCTGATGCTCAACCCGAGCACGGCGGACGCCACCGAGGACGACCCGACTATCCGCCGCTGCCGCAATTTCGCCAGGGCCTGGGGCTGCAACGGGATAGCCGTGGCGAACCTCTATGCCCTGCGCGCAACGGATCCTGCCGAGCTCTGGAAGCATCCGGACCCGGTAGGCCCGGACAACGATTGGCGCCTCACGTCTATTGCCCAGGAATACACGGACATCGTCTGCGCCTGGGGTGCGAATGCCCGGTCGGATCGAGTGACAGCAGTGGCCAACATTCTGACCGCCGTCGGCGGGCGCCTCTGGTGCTTGGGCACCACTAAAGATGGCCACCCCCGCCACCCCCTGTACGTCCGCGGCGACCAGCCCCTGATTCCCTGGATGCCGCCCAGCGCCTGACACTTCCCCACCTACCCCACCAGCTGCCGGCGAGAGTCGACGGCTGACCAACACTTCAACCAAAACACCCCAGCGCCAGGCGCTGGGCGGCGAGGTATTGTCCATGGCATGCCGACGTGAAAATGACCGAGCACTATCAGGCCGGACACGAGGAGAAGGGCGTTCAGTACCAACGCGTGAACGCCGACCTGAAGCTATAGGTGGCAGGACGCTTGGAAAAATATTGAAAACAAAAAGGGCGATCCTTTCGGATCGCCCTCTAAGCCCCGCGTGACGCGGGTTCGATTTGGTAGGCACAATTGGACTCGAACCAACGACCCCCACCATGTCAAGGTGGTGCTCTAACCAACTGAGCTATGTGCCTTCGATGGGTGCGCATTCTACGGGCTATCTTTTTTGTGTCAACACCTTTTTTCGCTAACTCTCTGAAAAAGTGGATTTTTTACTGTTCAGACCCTCGTTGAATATTTTGCACAGAGGCTAGCGGGCCCGCTTCAACTCAGGTAGCATCGCTCCATCTGTAAAAAATAAAAAACAGAGATTCCATTATGACGCACACTCCCTACCCCCAATCCTATTACGCGTTCTCGGCCAACCCCGTTCCGCCGCGCCCTGAACTGATCGGCGAGACCGAAACCGACGTCTGCATCGTAGGCGCAGGCTATACCGGGCTTTCCACTGCCCTCTTCCTGCTGGAGAACGGCTTCAAGGTGACCATCCTCGAAGCCGCCAAGGTGGGTTTTGGTGCCTCCGGCCGTAACGGCGGCCAGATCGTGAACAGCTATAGCCGCGACATCGACGTGATCGAGCGCACCTCCAACGCCAAGCATGCCCAACTGATGGGCGAGATGGCGTTCGAAGGCGGCCGCATCATCCGCGACCGCATCAAGAAGTACGACATCAAGTGCGACCTGAAGGACGGCGGCGTGTTCGCTGCGTTCACCAAGAAGCAGATGGAGCACCTGGAGTCCCAGAAGAAGCTGTGGGAGCGCTACGGCCATACCCAGCTGGAGATGCTGGACGCCAAGCGCATTCGTGAAGTCGCCGCGACTGACAACTATATCGGCGGCATGCTGGACATGAGCGGTGGCCACATCCACCCGCTGAACCTGGCCTTGGGCGAAGCCGCGGCGGTCGAGTCCCTAGGTGGCGTCATCCACGAGCAGAGCCCGGCCACCCGCATCGAGCGCGGTGCCAACCCGGTGGTGCACACCCCGAAAGGCCGCGTGAAGGCCAAGTTCGTGGTCGTGGCCGGCAACGCCTACATGGGTAATTTGATTCCCGAGTTGGCCAGCAAGTCCATGCCCTGCGGCACCCAGGTGATCACCACCGAGCCGCTGTCGGACGAGATGGCCAAGTCCCTGCTGCCCCAGGACTTCTGCGTCGAGGACTGCAACTACCTGCTGGACTACTACCGCCTCTCCGGTGACAAGCGCCTGATCTACGGCGGTGGCGTGGTTTACGGCGCCCGTGACCCGGCCAACATCGAGGCCATCATCCGGCCGAAGATGCTCAAGACCTTCCCGCAGCTGAAGGACGTGAAGATCGAGTTCGCCTGGACCGGCAACTTCCTGCTGACCCTGTCCCGCCTGCCCCAGGTCGGCCGGATCGGCGACAACATCTACTACTCCCAGGGTTGCAGCGGCCACGGCGTGACCTACACCCACGTTGCCGGCAAAGTGCTGGCCGAGAGCCTGCGCGGCCAGGCCGCGCGCTTCGACGCCTTCGCCAGCCTGCCGCACTACCCCTTCCCGGGTGGCCGCGCGTTCCGCGTGCCCTTCACGGCCATGGGTGCCTGGTACTACAGCTTGCGTGACAAGCTGGGCGTTTGATCGCCAAGCAATGAAAAACGGCGCCCTGGGGCGCCGTTTTTACTGGGCTTCGCTTTGCTCTCGGAACGCCGCCCGGCCCAACCTACGAAAAGCAGACCTAGTCAGGGCATTTGTAGCCTGGCCATCTTGGCGGCGTTGGCCTGGCCAGCGGCGGCGAGTTCGTCGGCGGCCTTCAGCCAGCGCGCGCGCTCCACGGAAGCCGGCAGCTGATTGGGCGCCTGCAGCAGTACCGCCCAGTTGCCCGCCTCGTCCCAGCTCGACTGGAACGCGCTGAAGCTCATCAGTGCGCGGCGCTCATGCCCCTGGCGCAGCAGCACCTGCTGGTTCTTGCGGTCATAGCCGATCAGCAGCGCGTAGCGCCCGCTCGGCATCCAACCGAAGCCTTCACGCAGGTGCACCAGCACCGGGTTGCCTGCGGCCACCTGCTCCAGCAGCTCATCCAACTGGTTGTTCAACGGGTAGACCAGGAGACCATGCTGGCGCGCCGTCGCCGCCAAGCCTTCCTGAAGGGAGGCCTCCTTCTGCGGCAAAAGCAGTTCATGTTCGATCATCCCGGGCGTTACCACTTCCCCCTGCTGGGTCAGCAGGGCAGCCATCGAGGCCGGTGCGCTCTGGTAGGCGTTCTGGGCGAAGAAGGGCACGCCGCTGAGTTCGACCCGCTCGGGCACCGCACGCAACTTCGGCGACAGCGGCTGGGCGGAGCAACCCGCCAGCAGTGCAACGCAACTGGCGACAAGCAAGGGACGGAGCAGGCGATTCAGGACAGGCAAGGCATCACTCGCTGTACGAAATGAATTTGGATGGTCGCCGATGATACTTGCGTGAACCGGCGCGGTACATCTCAGCCCCCCACTGAGGCGACTCGCAACAATGCCAACGGCGTGATGTATACCGCCAAGCGCAGCAAAGGCGCACAACACCCGATACAAAGTCGCTTATCCGTTCATTTCAGCGACAAAAACTTAGTTTTTCACGACTCCCTGTGACTTATTGGTCGAGTCTCGCCATCCACATTCACGACGGTGTAACAAAGGCATGCAGCCTCGCCGTCACCTTCATTGGGCACAATATGGAGAGACCCCTCCCATGAATACTCCGCTGCGCTTCAACGAGGCACTGATCATCGCCGGTCGTGCATTCAAACCCTTCCAGTGCGTTGCCTGGTCCCTCCAGGACGGCACCGGCGAACTCAGCATCAGCGTGATCGACCGCACCAGCACCCGGCTGCTCGGCCGCTCGAAGATCCCCAGCAGCACCTATTCCGACCCGGAGCAACTGGCCGACATTCTCAAGCAATCCCGCGAGGAGTTGAGCCGCAAGGGCTACGACCTCGACCCCTGGTCCATGCCGGAGTAACGACTCCAGCGCCAGTGCCCAATGCGCGGCGGGCAGGCCTCCCCTGCTCGCCCCGGCGACTTTTTCGCCTCGCTTTGCCCGCCTTCCCGATTCCCTCCCCCGCTAGCACCGCCCAGCCACTGAACGACGCAAGTCGCCGGAATCCGCTGTCTATCCCTGTACTGCCCCCGTAGGCCCGTGCTGGATGCAAGGAGCGGACTGGCGATGAATCCGTTCGACTGGCAACGCATCTTCCTCGACGAATTCCCGCTCGCCTTCCTCGGCGAAGTGATCCTGCGCTCGTTATGCGCCTTCATCCTGGTCTTCGCCTTCCTGCGCTTTTCCGGACGGCGCGGCGTGCGCCAGCTGTCGCTGTTCGAAGTCCTCGTCATCCTCACCCTAGGCTCCGCCGCCGGCGACGTGTCCTTCTATGAGGACGTCCCGCTCCTGCCGATACTCGCGGTTTTCGCCACCCTGCTCTGCCTCTACCGCCTGACCACCTACGCAATGGAGCGCAGCCCGCGCTTCGGCGCCTGGATGGAGGGCGAACCGGTGGTTATCATCCGCGACGGCCTCTACGACACCGAAGCCCTGGGCCGGAAGAACATTTCCAGCGATGAATTCTTCATGGAGCTGCGCCAGCAGAACGTCGAGCATCTGGGCCAGGTCCGGCTGGGGATTCTCGAGGTCGATGGCGATGTCAGCCTCTATTTCTTCGACGCCAGCGACATCCGCCCCGGCCTTTCGGTACTGCCCGACTGCTTGCGCCCCAGCTACGCGCGGATTCCGGCCGATGGCCTCTACGCCTGCAATCACTGCGGCCTGACCAGCCACCTTCAAGGCGGCGCGCAACCGGCTTGCCCGCGTTGCAGCAATGACACCTGGTCGAAGCCCCTAGGCCGCAAGCGTCAGACCTCAGCAGCCCTCCAATGAGCGAGAGCGAAAAACCGATTTGCCCTACCGACCTGCCGGCGCAGCTGCGTTACGTCGATGACCGCATGCCCGGTATCTGCCGACACCGATAGGATGGGCGCTTCATCTACCTCGACCCAGATGGCCTCCCCGCCATGATCGATGCCTTCCTCGCGGGCGAGCTGGCCGGATCAAGGGCGTGAGCGCCGAGGAAGCCGCTCTGCTGCAAATTCCTCGAGACCAGGGAAGGAAGCACCTGAAGCACTTTGGCAATATTTGTGGGCCTATTGTCATTGTTGCCACCCTGTTTTCGCTGCAGACTGACTCCAACGCTTTTTTCGAGGCTGTCATGGACGCCATTCGCCACATCGCCTGCCTGGCCTTCGCCGACGTCATGAGCCTGGATGTCACCGGCCCCCTGCAAGTGTTCGCCTCGGCCAATGTCGAGCGCAAACGCCAAGGCTTGCCAGCTTGCTACGTCCTTCACCTGCTGGGGCCCGCTGCCGGCCCAGTGAAGACTTCCGCCGGCTTCGCCCTGGTGGCTGAACAGGCCTGGAGCGAAGTCGACCCGGCCCGCCTGGACACCGTACTCATTCCCGGCGGCATGACCATGGACGTCCAGTGCCAGGACCAGGCGCTGCTGGAATGGCTACGGGACGCAGAACGGCAGGTACGCCGCCTGGGCTCCATCTGCTCGGGCGCCCTGGTCCTCGCCGCAGCGGGCCTGCTGCAGGGGCGCCAAGCCACCACCCACTGGTCGGACATGGAAGCGCTCTGTCGCCATGAAGGCATCGAGGTACAGGGCGACCGCCTGCACACCTACGACCCGACCGGCCGAGATGGCGACGCCCATGTATTCACCTCGGCCGGGGTCACCGCAGGCATCGACCTGGCGCTGGCCCTGGTGGAAGCGGACCTCGACCGCCCCACGGCGCTGGCAGTGGCCCGCCGCCTGGTGCTGTTCCTGCGCCGACCCGGAGGCCAGACGCAGTTCAGCGCGCTGCTCACTCCCGAACCCAGCCGCACGCCCCGGCTGGCCGCACTACTGGAGTGGATCCCGGCCAACCTCGCCGCCGACCTGTCCCTGGAAGCCCTGGCCGTCCAGGCGAAGATGGCACCGC
Source organism: Pseudomonas sp. BN102 (assembly GCF_029871245.1). GTDB lineage: Bacteria > Pseudomonadota > Gammaproteobacteria > Pseudomonadales > Pseudomonadaceae > Metapseudomonas. The sequence goes on from NZ_SSON01000071.1 coordinate 19,931, forward strand.
GCAGCCTGTCGCGTGCCTTCGTCCAGGAGCTCGGGATGGGCCCCGGCAAGTACGTGGAGCGGGTCCGGCTGGAAGCGGCCCGCACGCTGTTGCAGGACGCTCAGGCTTCGATCGCCACAGTCGCGCGCCTGACCGGCTTCGGCCACCCGGAGAACCTGCGTCGCACCTTTCACAAGCACCTGTCCGTCAGCCCGCAGGACTATGCGGAACGCTTCGGACGCCCAACCTCCGACTGAGGATGACGCCATGCTCGAACTCCGCCCCAGCTGCGAATGCTGCGACAAGGACCTGCCGCCGGACTCGGCCCAGGCATTGATTTGCTCCTTCGAATGCACCTTCTGCCAGGCGTGCTCCGACCAGCGCCTGCACGGCACCTGCCCCAACTGCGGCGGCGAACTGGTGCGCCGGCCGATTCGCCCGGCGAGGAAGCTGGAGAAGTTCCCGGCCTCCAGCCAGCGCGTCGTCAAGACCGCCGGCTGCCCCAACTGAACACTTGCTTCAAGGACGAACCATGTTGCTGAACCACCCCGCCATTCGCTTGCTCTTCGCCGGCCAGGCGCTCTACTGGAGCTGCGCCATGATCGGCATCACCCTGACATCGCTGGTCGGACTGCAACTGGCGCCACTCAATGCCCTGGCGACCGTGCCTCTGGCGCTGATGGTCCTCGGCAACCTGATGGCGGTGCAGCCTTTGTCACTGTTCATGCAACGCCATGGGCGCCGGCCGGGGCTGATGCTCGGCGCCGGCTGCGGCGTGGCGGGCGGCCTGCTAAGCGCCCTTGGTGTGTGGCTGGGGGATTTCATCCTGTTCTGCCTGGGTGCCTTGCCCATAGGCGCCTACCAGGCCTCGGCCATGTACTACCGCTTCGCCGCGTTGGAGGCCGTGGGCGAGGCGCATAAGGGCCGGGCGACCGCCTACGTGGTGGGTGGCGGCGTCTGTGCAGCGCTGGTGGCGCCGAGCCTGTCGCTCTGGTCGCGCAATGCCCTGGACGCGCCCTTCGTCGGCGCCTACCTGATGATCGCGGCCCTGGCGCTGGTGGGCCTGTTGCTGATGTCGCGCCTGCGGGAAGGCCAGGCGCCAAGCCCGGCGCGGGCCAACCTCGTGGCAACCCGCGCACTGCTGGCGCGGCCGCTGGTGCGCGCCGCACTCGCCACCACAGCCGTCGGCCACGGCCTGATGATCCTGGTGATGAATGCCACGCCGCTCGCCATGAATTCTTGCGGCCTGTCTCTGGAATCCAGCGCCGAAGTGATTCGCTGGCACATGCTCGGCATGTTCCTTCCCGCCTTCGTCGCCGGCCCGCTGGTGGACCGCCTGGGCAGCCGGAGCATCGCGCTGCTCGGTAGCCTGGTATTGCTGGGCAGCGCTGCCATTGCCCTGGCTGGATTGCAGCCAGCGCACTTCCTGGCCAGTTCCTTCCTCCTCGGGGTCGGCTGGAACCTGATGCTGGTGGCCGGCACCACCCTGCTCGGCGAAGGCCACAGTGCCGAAGAACGCGGCCAGGCGCAGGCCATGATGGAGTTCGGCAACAGCCTGGTGGCCGCCTGCGGCTCCTTCGCTTCGGGCGCACTGATCGCCGCGATCGGCTGGGATGCGGTGAACCTGGGCATGCTGCCGCTGCTAGCACTCGCCCTGCTGATGCTGCTGCCGGTGCGGCGCCGGCTGGCGGCGGAGTGAGCGGGGTCCAGCCTGGGACCACCAACGTTGGGCTTTGCGCAGCTCAGCCACAACCTACGAACGTCTCCAACGCTTTTGTAGGTTGGGCCAAGCGCAGCGCGGCCCAGCGCGGGGGCAACCTGGGCCACCAACGTTGGGCTTCGCGTAGCTCAGCCACAACCTACGAACGTCTCCAACGCTCTTGTAGGTTGGGCCAAGCGCAGCGCGTCCCAATGCGGGGGCAACCTGGGCCACCAACGTTGGGCTTCGCGTAGCTCAGCCACAACCTACGAACGTC
>NZ_SSON01000071.1:21935-142540 GCF_029871245.1 Pseudomonas sp. BN102
GCCACAACCTACGAACGTCTCCAACGCTTTTGTAGGTTGGGCCAAGTGCAGCGCGGCCCAACGCGGGGGCAACCTGGGCCACCAACGTTGGGCTTCGCGTAGCTCTGCCACAACCTACGAACGTCTCCAACGCTTTTGTAGGTTGGGCCAAGTGCAGCGCGGCCCAATGCGGGGGCAACCTGGGCCACCAACGTTGGGCTTCGCGCAGCTCAGCCACAACCTACGAACGTCTCCAACGCTTTTGTAGGTTGGGCCAAGCGCAGCGCGGCCCAACGCGGGGGCAACCTGGACGACCAACGTTGGGCTTCGCGTAGCTCAGCCACAACCTACCAGGCGTGCCTCCTCGCGATTGAAATCGCCCTCACAAGGAAAGCCGTGAAATGAAAAAAGGCGACCCGCAGGTCGCCTTCTTCGTGTCGCGCACGCCTTAGTAGTAGGCGTTTTCCTTGTTGCTGTGGTCGGTGACGTCGCGTACGCCCTTGAGCTCGGGGATACGCTCCATCAGGGTTTTCTCGACGCCGTCCTTCAGGGTCATGTCGACCATGCCGCAGCCCTGGCAGCCGCCGCCGAACTGCAGCACGGCAATGCCTTCCTCGACCACGTCCACCAGGCTCACCTGGCCGCCGTGGCTGGCCAGGCCGGGGTTGATCTCGGTCTGCAGGTAGTAGTTGATGCGCTCGGTGATCGGGCTGTCTTCGTTGACCATCGGCACCTTGGCGTTAGGCGCCTTGATGGTCAGCTGGCCGCCCATGCGGTCGGTGGCGTAGTCGACGATCGCGTCTTCGAGGAAGGGCTCGCTGACGCCATCGATCCAGGCGGTGAAGGCGGCCAGGGCCAGGGGGCTGTCCTCGGGTTTCTGCTCACCGGGCTTGCAGTAGGCGATGCAGGTCTCGGCGTACTGGGTGCCCGGCTGGGTGATGAAGACACGGATGCCGATGCCCGGGGCGTTCTGCTTTTCCAGCAGGTCAGCCAGATAGTCCTGGGCAGCTTGGGTAATGGTGATGGCGCTCATGGCAACTCCTCGCAAACATGGGCGCAGTGTACGCCAAAGGGGAACATGGGTTAAAGCCCTACCAATTTAGTAGGAATAATTCGCGTCCAGCTGATATTCAAAGGTTCTGATAGCGGTTCATGTCCAGCTCCCCCGCCTCCACCGGCTCGGTGTCGCGGATGTAGGCCGCCAGGTCGTGGAAGTAGAACCAGAACTGCGGATGAGTGCGGCGGATGCCCCAGCGCTGCACCAGCTTGTCGAATGCGGCACTGTCCCTGGCCTGCTCCATGGCGCCGACGAACGCCTCCACCTCCCCCGCCTTGAGATTGAAAACGAAGTTGGGGTAGCTGCTCAGCACGCCTGGATAAAGGGTCAGGGTGTCCAGCCCCGGCTGATAGCGCAACGCTTCGCCCATCATGAAGGCCACGTTGCTGTGGGCACGGTTGCGCAGCAGGCTGTAGACCTCGCGCCGGCCGTCGGCCAGTTCCACCCGCAGCAGGGTCGCTTCCGGCAGTTGCTCGATCACCTTGAGCCCCGCCGCTGGCCGGCTGACGAGGCGGCTGAAGGCCTGTTCAGCCTGCTGCAGCTCAGGAGCGATTCGCGGCCGGAAGCAGTGGGCACCCGTGCAGCGGTTGATCGGATCGGGCCGCGCATTGACGCCGGCGTAGCGCTGCAGCAGCTCCTGGGCGAACGCGCGCTGGGGGTCGCCCTCGGCCAGGGCCAGGCTGCTGGGGGTGTCCTTGTCGATGCGCTGGTAATCCAGCCACATCTTCACCTTGCCGCCGTTCTGGTACCAGTCGCCAAGCAGCGCCGCGCGAGATTCCGCCGGCATCAGGCGGAGGAAGTTGACCTCGGCACCATTGCGGATCAGGTCGAAGTAGAGCCGCGTCTGCGCCTGGTGGGAGAGGTTGCCGAACACGTCGAAGTTGACCACCAGCTGGTAATAGGTGCGCTCGAGCAACGGGTAGTCCATCCACCAGATGGTCTGGGGAATCTCGCCGATCAGGCCTTTGCGCACCGAGGCGCTGTCGTGCTGGCGGAAGATCGACAGCAGGGCGTTGTCGTTGCCGGTCCAGATGTGCGCCCAGCTGGGCGGCGGCGCACTCGCGTACGCATCCATGCGCATCGCCTCGTACTCATTGCGTTTGTCGCGGTAGGCGCGCCAGAGGCCGAGCAGGTCGCCGATCTCGTCGAACTGGCCGGGCATCGCCAGCAGCGGCGTGGCCTCGGCGCGGTACTCGGGGTCGGTGATGTAGAGGTCGTGGGCCGGGTCCTGGAACAGCGCCCAGAAGTTGTCGCGAATCACGTCGGTGGCGATTTGCCCGCGGCAGACCGGGCCACGGATGAAGGTGCGCACGAAGTACTCGGCGTTATCCAGCATGAACTGGTAACGCGCCTGGGCGGGGATGGCCTGGAAGGTCTCGAAGGGGTTGGCGCGGCGTTGCGCGCCGTAGCCGGGCACCTGCTCCGTCGCCCAGTCGCCAGAGAAGAACAGCTCCTTGACCCGCGCCAGCTTCGCCGCGCTGAGGGGATAAGTAATGTGGGTCTTGTGCACGATCACGCCCTGAATAGGCCAGAGGCGGTAATAGAAGGTGCTGCCCGGATCTTCGTTGGGCCGGCGGGTGGCGATGGGGTCGATGGGCTGGCCGCTGGGCGTGCGCGAGCGCACCAACTGGAAGAAATGGCCGGGCTCGCCATTCCCCTCGAAATACAGATGCGCGAGGAACAGGTGCTCGAACAGCCAGCGCCCGACCAACGCCTCGCGGGCGCCGGGAGCGTTCAGCAGCGCCTCCCACTGGATCACCTGGCGGGCCTCGGCCGCATTGGGCTGCACGGCCTGCTCCTCCACCTTCGCCCCCTCGGCCAGCCAGCGCTGCAGGGTCTGGTACTCCGCCTCGCTGAGGCCGGTGACGGCGAAGGGCATGCCCGCCTGGGCATGCTTGCGGGCGTAGACGTCGAACTCGCCAGGCAGGGGGCACTGGTTCTGGCGGTCGATGCCGATATCCAGACCGGCCGGCAGCTTGGCGTTGGGCGTCGGCGGGTTGGCCTTGCCCAGCTCCAGCATCCGCGCCATGAGCGCGGCCTGGGCGCCGTTACCGTCCAGCACCGAGTGAAAGCCCTTGCGCCGCCAGGCTTCTGCGCCCTGGGCATCGAAGTAGAGCCGGGTGGTGTCCTGGGCCCTGGTGCGACCGCCGTTGTAGACCGGCAGCTTGCTCGCGCCGCGCGCGGCACCTTCGGCGCTGCCCAGGTTGAGTTGGCATGGCGAGTCGTAGCAGGCGTGGCAGGCCACGCACTTCTGCGTGAAGATCGGCTGGATGTCGCGGCTGTAGGAAAGCTCGTCCGCCAGGGCCGGGCGGACCGGCAGCATGAACAAGACAAACAAGACAGCAAGCAGGCGCTGCGACATGACTCAATCCCTGAAGAGCAAATGGGCGGATTCTACTGGCTTGCAGCGCGGGACGACGAGCCCGCCCCGCCAGCAACATGAGCAGAATTCATGGAAATTGCGGACAAGCTAAAAATTACTAAGGTTTTGCTATCATCCTCGCCTTTGTTCACGCCACCCCTCAGGTAGTTCCTATGTCCGACCGCATCGCCCGCCAGCAAGCCCTGCAACAGGCGCTCAAAGAGCGCATCCTGATCCTCGACGGCGGCATGGGCACTATGATCCAGAGCTATAAGCTGGATGAGGCGGACTACCGCGGCCAGCGTTTCGCCGATTGGCCCAGCGACGTGAAGGGCAACAACGACCTGCTGCTGCTCTCCCGCCCGGACGTGATCCAGGCCATCGAGAAGGCCTACCTGGATGCCGGCGCGGACATCCTCGAGACCAACACCTTCAACGCCACCCGCGTGTCCCAGGCCGACTACGGCATGGAAGAGCTGGTCTACGAGCTGAACGTCGAAGGCGCGCGCCTGGCCCGAGAAGTGGCCGACGCCAAGACTGCCGAGAACCCGGCCAAGCCGCGCTTTGTCGCCGGCGTGCTCGGCCCGACCAGCCGCACCTGCTCCATCTCCCCAGACGTGAACAACCCCGGATACCGCAACGTCACCTTCGACGAGCTGGTGGAGAACTACACCGAGGCCACCCGCGGCCTGATCGAGGGCGGTTCGGACTTGATCCTGATCGAGACCATCTTCGACACCCTCAACGCCAAGGCGGCGATCTTCGCCGTGCAGGGCGTGTTCGAGGAGCTGGGCATCGAGCTGCCGATCATGATTTCCGGCACCATCACCGACGCCTCCGGCCGTACCCTCTCGGGGCAGACCACCGAGGCCTTCTGGAACTCGGTGCGCCACGCCAAGCCGATCTCCGTGGGCCTGAACTGCGCCCTCGGCGCCAAGGACCTGCGTCCCTATCTGGAAGAGCTGGCGAACAAGGCGGAGACCCATGTCTCCGCCCACCCTAACGCCGGCCTGCCGAATGCCTTCGGCGAGTACGACGAGACCCCGGCGGAAATGGCCGCGGTGGTCGAGGAGTTCGCCGCCAGTGGTTTCCTCAACATTGTCGGCGGTTGCTGCGGTACCACGCCGCCGCACATCCAGGCCATCGCCGAAGCCGTGGCCAAGTACCCGCCGCGGGCGATGCCAGAGATTCCCAAGGCCTGCCGCCTGTCGGGCCTGGAGCCCTTCACCATCGACCGCAACTCGCTGTTCGTGAACGTCGGCGAGCGCACCAACATCACCGGTTCGGCCAAGTTCGCCCGGTTGATCCGCGAAGAGAACTACACCGAGGCCCTGGAAGTGGCCCTGCAGCAGGTGGAAGCCGGCGCCCAGGTCATCGACATCAACATGGACGAGGGCATGCTGGACTCGAAGGCGGCCATGGTCACCTTCCTCAACCTGATCGCCGGTGAGCCCGACATTTCCCGTGTGCCGATCATGATCGACTCCTCCAAGTGGGACGTGATCGAGGCCGGCCTGAAGTGCATCCAGGGCAAGGGCATCGTCAACTCCATCTCCATGAAGGAAGGCGTCGAGGCCTTCAAGCACCACGCCCGCCTGTGCAAGCGCTATGGCGCCGCGGTGGTGGTGATGGCCTTCGACGAGGTCGGCCAGGCCGACACCGCCGCGCGCAAGAAGGAAATCTGCAAGCGCAGCTACGACATTCTGGTCAACGAAGTGGGCTTCGCGCCGGAAGACATCATCTTCGACCCGAACATCTTCGCCGTGGCCACCGGCATCGAGGAACACAACAACTACGCGGTGGACTTCATCGAGGCCTGCGCCTACATCCGCGACGAGCTGCCCTATGCGCTGTCCTCCGGCGGCGTGTCCAACGTGTCGTTCTCCTTCCGCGGCAACAACCCGGTGCGCGAGGCGATCCACTCGGTCTTCCTCTACCACGCGATCAAGAACGGCCTGACCATGGGCATCGTCAATGCCGGCCAGCTGGAGATCTATGACGAGATCCCGGCCAAGCTGCGCGAGAAGGTCGAGGACGTGGTGCTCAACCGCAGCCCCGAAGGCACCGATGCCCTGCTGGCGATCGCCGACGACTACAAGGGCGGCGGCGCGGTGAAGGAAGCCGAGAGCGAGGAATGGCGCAGCTACCCGGTGGGCAAGCGCCTGGAGCACGCGCTGGTCAAGGGCATCACCACCTTCATCGTCGAAGACACCGAGGAATGCCGCCAGCAATGCGCGCGCCCGATCGAGGTGATCGAAGGCCCGCTGATGTCCGGCATGAACGTGGTCGGCGACCTGTTCGGCGCCGGCAAGATGTTCCTGCCCCAGGTGGTCAAGTCCGCCCGCGTGATGAAGCAGGCGGTTGCCCACCTGATCCCCTTCATCGAGGCGGAAAAAGGCGACAAGCCGCAAGCCAAGGGCAAGATCCTCATGGCCACGGTGAAAGGCGACGTGCATGACATCGGCAAGAACATCGTCGGCGTCGTACTCGGCTGCAACGGCTACGACATCGTCGACCTGGGTGTGATGGTGCCGGCGGAGAAGATCCTGCAGACCGCCATCGCCGAGAAGTGCGACATCATCGGCCTGTCCGGCCTGATCACGCCGTCGCTAGACGAGATGGTCCACGTCGCCAAGGAAATGCAGCGCCAGGGCTTCCAGCTGCCGCTGATGATCGGTGGCGCCACCACCTCCAAGGCGCACACCGCGGTGAAGATCGACCCGCAGTACAGCAACGACGCCGTGGTCTACGTCACCGACGCCTCCCGCGCCGTGGGCGTGGCCACCCAGCTGCTGTCCAAGGAGCTCAAGGCCGGTTTCGTCGAGAAGACCCGCGCCGATTACGTCGAAGTGCGCGAGCGCACCGCCAACCGCGCCGCCCGCACCGAGCGCCTGGCCTATTCCGACGCCCTGGCCAACAAACCGCAGTTCGACTGGGCCGGCTACCGCCCGCAGAAGCCGAGCTTCACCGGCATGCAACTGCTGGAAGACATCGACCTGGCGGTGCTGGCCAAGTACATCGACTGGACGCCGTTCTTCATCGCCTGGGACCTGGCCGGCAAGTACCCGCGTATCCTCACCGACGAAGTGGTGGGCGAAGCCGCCACTTCGCTGTTCAACGATGCCCAGGCCATGCTCAAGCAGTTGATCGAGGGCAAGCTGATCAAGGCCCGCGCGGTGTTCGGCTTCTGGCCGGCCAACCAGGTGGACCACGACGACATCGAGGTCTACGACGCCCATGGCAGGCCGCTGGCCAAGCTGCACCACCTGCGCCAGCAGACCATCAAGCCCGACAGCAAGCCCAACTATTGCCTGGCCGACTACGTGGCGCCGAAGGAAAGCGGCATCACCGACTATGTCGGCGGCTTCATCACCACCGCCGGCATCGGCGCCGAGGAGTTGGCCAAACAGTACGAAGCCAAGGGCGACGACTACAGCGCGATCATGGTCAAGGCCCTGGCCGACCGCCTGGCCGAGGCCTGCGCCGAATGGCTGCACGAGCGCGTGCGCAAGGAGTACTGGGGCTACGCGGCCGACGAGCACCTCGACAATGAGGCGCTGATCAAGGAGCAGTACAAGGGCATCCGCCCCGCTCCCGGCTACCCGGCCTGCCCGGACCACACCGAGAAAGGCACCCTGTTCCGCCTGCTCGACCCGCACAGCAGCTCGGGCGTGACCCTCACCGAGCACTACGCCATGTTCCCCGCCGCCGCCGTAAGCGGCTGGTACTTCGCCCACCCCGAGGCGCAGTACTTCGCCGTCGGCAAGATCGAGCGCGACCAGGTGGAGAGCTACAGCAAGCGCAAGGGCCAGGACCAGGCCGTCAGCGAACGCTGGCTGTCGCCCAACCTGGGATACGAGTACTGATCCTGCGCCCTGTGCGTGCGAATTCACTCGCGAAAGGACCGCAGCGCGGTCCCGTAGGTTGGCGCTGAGAAACGAAGCCCAACACAGCGGCTCGACCGCGAACGTTGGGCTTCGCTTAGCTCAGCCACAACCTACAGGCAGGGCCGCGCGTCTGTGGGAGATTCTATGTCATTCAGCCGTAGCGCCCCGCGGGCGAATTCATTCGCGAATGAATTCGCTCACAGAAAGGCAGTCGGGCCACGGTCCGCATGTAGGGTGCGCCGCGCGCACCGAGCGGAGTTCCAGGCCGAACCTGGCGGTCCGGTTAGCGAATGAATTCGCCCCCACAAAGAGCAGGCAGCACCGAGAACGAAAAAGGCCCGCGCTTGCGGGCCTTTTTCATGCCGGTGAATCAGCTACCCGAACGGCGCACGAACTTGATCGACCACTCGAAGCTGGGCTTGCGTGTCACGCTGATGGCGCGGCGGCTCACGGTGTCGAGGGTGACGTTCCAGAAACCGGTGCTGGGCACCACGATCTTCGCCGGGAAGCGGTCGAAGGCGCCGCCGTGGTAGCTGTGCCGGCCGCCGTTCTTGAAGCTGCGGAAGTTCGCATCGTTCATCAGGCGGATATTGCAGGTCTGCGAACACTGGATGACGACCAGGTCACCCTCGTTGAGGTGCTCGCGCTGATGGATGAACTTCATGTACAGCTCCCAAATCGCTGAATCGAACAGCGCGCCAGAATAACACGGCGGACTTCGCCTACGCTGAAGTAGCCGACCGGCAAGGACGAATACGGCAGTCGGACGTCGCCCCCTCCACCCGGTCATTACCTGGAACCTGTGAGAACAAGGGGATCTCCCATGCGCAATGCCAAGCCCGTTCACGCCCTCCTGATCAGCATCGCCTTCCTGGGCGCCTGCAGCAGCCAGGCGGAAAACGATGGACTGAGCGCGACCGCCAGCGCCGCCGAAGCCTACACCCCGGGTGTGCCCGGCAGCGTCGAGTCGGAAACCGAGACGATCTCGGCGGTGGTCACGGCCGTCGATCAGCAGAAGCGGACCTTCACCCTCGAGGATGAACAGGGCAACCGCCAGACCTTCAACGCGGTGCCGGAAATGCGCAATTTCTCGCAGCTGAAAGTCGGCGACCGGGTCAATGCGGTGGTGACTCACGAACGCGTGATCCAGCTGCGTGCGCCTGGCGAAGTCCGAGAGGATGGCGCTGCCGGATTGGTGGCGAGGACTCCGGAAGGCAGCAAGCCGGGCATGCTGGTAGCCGATACCGTGGAAATCACCGCTGTGGTCAAGGCGATCGACACCACCCAGCACACCGCCACCTTGGAGTTCGCCGACGGCAGCCGCAAGGTGGTGAGGGTACGGCCCGATGTCGAGCTCAAGCCTTCGTATCTCAACCAGGAAGTGGTGATCCGGATGACCTCGGCACTGGCCATCAGCGTCGAGGCTCCCTGAGCACCGCAACCGGCTGGTCGGCGGGCCTGCCACCGCCCGGTGGACGGTGGTAGGATGCGCGCCCCATGCGTATCAGCGATATCCACCAGCATCTGGCCGAGCTCGGCGCCCTCCCCGTCCATAGCAGCCGGGTGGTGCGCGCCTGGCTGCAGGGCAAGCCCCTGGACGCCGGCACCCGCCGCCAGCACACCGAGCACTTCCTGCCCCTGAGCGTACGTGATGGCCTGCCGGCCTTGGCCGAACGCCTGGACGGCCTGGTCCGCCTGCGTTCGGAACATCCCGGAGCCGACGGCTCCGCGCGCCTGCTGGTGGCATTGAACGATGGCCAGATGGTAGAAAGCGTGCTGCTGCCCCGCGACGGCCTTTGCGTGTCGACCCAAGTCGGCTGCGCCGTGGGCTGCGTGTTCTGCATGACCGGCAAGAGCGGCCTGCTGCGCCAGGTCGGCAGTGCTGAGATCGTTGCCCAGGTCGCCCTCGCCCGCCGTTTCCGGCCAGTGAAGAAGGTGGTGTTCATGGGCATGGGCGAGCCGGCGCACAACCTCGACAACGTGCTGGAAGCCATCGACCTGCTGGGCACCGATGGCGGCATCGGCCACAAGAACCTGGTGTTTTCCACCGTCGGCGACATGCGCGTCTTCGAGCGCCTGCCTCAGCAGCAGGTCAAACCGGCCCTGGCGCTGTCCCTGCACACCACCCGCGCCGACCTGCGCGAACGCCTGCTGCCCAAGGCGCCGCGCATCGCCCCGGACGAGCTGGTGGAACTGGGCGAGCGCTACGCGCGCACCATCGGCTACCCCATCCAGTACCAATGGACACTGCTCAGGGGCATCAACGACAGCCAGGAAGAAATGGACGGCATCCTGCGCCTGCTCAAGGGCAAGTACGCGGTGATGAACCTGATTCCCTACAACAGCCTGGAAGACGACGAGTACCAGCGTCCCGAGGGCGAGCGTATCGTGCAGATGGTCCGCTACCTGCACAGCCGAGGCATCCTCACCAAGGTTCGCAACTCCGCCGGCCAGGACGTGGAAGGTGGCTGCGGCCAGCTACGCGCCCGCGCCGTGGAACTGGTCAATACCCGCCGCCTGCAGCGCCCCGCGCCCTGAGCGAACGGCCGGCATTCCCCGGCAAACGAGCTAAGCTCAGGCCAGGAGGTGTCCCATGGACGACAAGAACGACGATCAACCCCTGAGCTTTCGCGAGATGCTGCAGAGCGTGCTGGCCGCCGCCTTTGGCGTGCAGAGCGGGAAGAACCGCGCGCGTGACTTCAGCCGTGGCAAGCCCAGCCACTTCATCATCCTCGGCGTGCTATTCACTGCCGTCTTCGTGCTGGTGCTCTTCGGGCTAGTGAAGCTGGTGCTCGGCCTCGCCGGCGTCTGAGCCTCACTCGAGCAGCGGCTGCAGGGAAAAACCGTAGTCGCGCCGCCCTGGCTTGCCCAGCAGGCTGAAGGCGCGGAAGTCGAGGTCATGGCCGCGCCGCTCGATGTGCCGCAGGAGCCGCGCCGCCTTGTTCCGGTCCAGGGTCATGAACAGGCGTACCTCGCGGTCCTTGCCGCCGCGCTGGGCGAAGTCCAGGCCGGCGTCGTAGTCATGCAGCAGCACCATGGCCCAGCCGCCCAGGGTGAAGTGGCCACTGACCAGGGCGCTGACCTTGCCGTCGAGGTAGGCCCGCAGCACTTCCGGGGAATTGTTCAGGGCGGAGAAGCGCATGTCCTGCCCGGGCTTGCGGCCCAGCTCCGTAGCCGCGGCCATGGCGCCGAAGGCCATTTCGTCGTTGGCCGCCCAGACCAGATTCACGTCCGGATAGCGCGGTAACAGCTGCTGCGCCTGGGCATAGGCACGCTGGCGATTCCATTCGCTGTAGACCAGTTGCCGCAGTCGCGCCCGGGGGAACTCGGCCAGGGCCTTCATCAGACCTTGCTCGCGGCGCTTTGCGGCGGGGGTCTGCTTGACGCCCGAGAAGGCCAGCATGTCGAAAGGCTGGCCGGGCGCCACGCGCTGCTGCTGCTCCAGCAGCGTGCGCGCCATCAGGTAGCCGGCCTCCTCTTCGTTGGCCACCATGCTGCCGATCCAGTCGGGATACTTCTCACGGGTACCGCCGGCCAGGGTTTGTTGGTCCGCGGTCAGGGTGCTGTTGACGGTGAACAGCTTGACGCCGCTACCACGGGACAGGCGCAGGATCTCCGGGCCGGCGTACTGCTCGTTGACGAATACCAGGTAGTCGGGCCGATTCTCGCCTCGCAGCACTTCGCGGGCCTGGTCGAGCATGCGATGCAGGTCGCGCTCGGCATAGCGCACGTCGAGCGCCATGCCCAGGTCGTCCGCGGCCGCCTGCATGAACTGCGCATAGCTGGCCCAATAGGGTTCGTCGGTCCGCCCGGGATTGAGAAACACCACCGAAGCGGCGTAGAGCGTCTGGCTGAGACCCAGGCAGAAGCAAAGTAGAAGAGAGGCGAAGAGTCCTTTCATTCCATCACCCAGGAAAAATCGGCGGCGAAGTATAACCGCTTAGCGCAGGGTGATCGGAGGTTGCGGGGCTGGCCTGGCGAACCGGCCGGCCCCGCGCGTGCTTATTGGTGGCTGACCCAGTAAACGGCAGTCGACACAGCGATCAGGATAAGGATGAAAATGGCCCAGGCATCGACCTTGCTGTCAGGGTTCGAATTATCGGAATGTTCGTTCATGGCTCCCCCGTTGTTGTGGTTATAGGCGGCTTGCACTCCGAGTAAAGACCAGCCCCCGCCGCGCCTCAAGCCGAAGGGTTATGCCCCACCCCGCAATCATAACTTTTGGTTCTTTACATATACTCAAACATCACTTTTGCGCATAACCCCGAACTGGTATCTTCCACCGCCTCCGCGGGGAGTGCGCGGCCGTGCGCGCAGAAAAGCTGTAAGCAGCCTGATAACAGGACATTTCATGTACGTATACGACGAGTACGATCAACGGATCGTCGAGGACCGCGTCAAGCAGTTCCGCGATCAGACCCGCCGCTATCTGGAAGGCACGCTCTCGGGTGAGGAATTCCGCCCGCTGCGCCTGCAGAACGGCCTGTACATCCAGCGCTACGCGCCCATGCTGCGCGTCGCCGTGCCCTATGGCCTGCTGTCTTCCGTGCAGGTGCGCAAGCTGGCGCAGATCGCTCGCGACTACGACAAGGGTTACGCCCACATCAGCACCCGCCAGAACGTGCAGTTCAACTGGCCGGAACTGGAAGACGTGCCGGAAATCCTCGCCGAGCTGGCCACCGTGCAGATGCACGCGATCCAGACCAGCGGCAACTGCATCCGCAACACCACCACCGACCAGTTCGCCGGCGTTGCCCGTGACGAGCTCGTCGACCCGCGCCCCTGGTGCGAGATCATCCGCCAGTGGTCGACCTTCCACCCGGAATTCTCCCACCTGCCGCGCAAGTTCAAGATCGCCGTCAATGGCGCCGTGAGCGACCGCGCCGCCATCGAAGTCCATGACATCGGCCTGGAAGCAGTGAAGAACGCCGCTGGCGAGCTGGGCTTCCGCGTGTCGGTCGGCGGCGGCTTGGGCCGTACCCCGGTGGTGGGCAGCTTCATCAACGAATTCCTGCCCTGGCAGCACCTGCTCAGCTACCTCGACGCCATCCTGCGCGTGTACAACCGCTATGGCCGTCGCGACAACAAGTACAAGGCGCGCATCAAGATCCTGGTCAAGGCGCTGACCCCGGAAGTCTTCGCCGAGCGCGTCAACGCCGAGTGGGCCCACCTGAAGGACGGCCCCACCACCCTGACCGAAGCCGAAGTGCAACGCGTCGCCAAGCACTTCGTCGACCCGGCCTACAAGGCCCTGGAAGACCAGGATGCCGCCCTCGCTGCCCTGGATGCCGAGCACCCCGGCTTCGCCCGCTGGCGCACCCGCAACGTCATCGCCCACAAGAAGCCCGGCTATGCCGCCGTGACCCTGTCGCTCAAGCCCACCGGCGTGGCGCCTGGCGACGTCACCGACAAGCAGCTGGACGCCATCGCCGGCCTGGCCGATCGCTACAGCTTCAGCGAAGTGCGTAACAGCCATAACCAGAACATCATCCTGGCCGACGTCGAGCAGACCCAGCTCTTCACCCTCTGGGGCGAGCTGCGCGAACTTGGCTTCGCCACCCCGAACGTCGGCCTGCTGACCGACATCATCTGCTGCCCGGGCGGCGACTTCTGCTCCCTGGCCAACGCCAAATCGATCCCGGTGGCCGAAGCCATCCAGCGCCGTTTCGACGACCTGGACTACCTGTTCGACATCGGCGACCTGGACCTGAACATCTCCGGCTGCATGAACGCCTGCGGCCACCACCACGTGGGCCATATCGGCATCCTCGGCGTGGACAAGAAGGGCCAGGAGTTCTACCAGGTGTCCCTCGGCGGCAGCGCCGGCCGTGACGCCAGCCTGGCGCAGATCCTCGGCCCGTCCTTCGCCCAGGACGAAATGGCCGACGTGATCGAGAAGATCATCAACGTCTACGTGGAACAGCGCACCGAAGACGAGCAATTCCTCGACACCTTCCGCCGTATCGGTATCGATCCGTTCAAGGAGCGCGTATATGCAGCGAATCATTAAGAACGACCAGGTGATCGACGAAACCTGGCACCTGCTGGCCAAAGACGCGACCCTGGACGGTATCCCCAACTGCGATGACATCATCGTTCCGCTGGCCCTGTGGTGCGACCACGGCCACGCCCTGAAAGCCCGCGACGGCGGCCTGGGCGTATGGCTGGAAGCCGGCGAAGAGATCGAGGAGATCGCCGGCGACCTGGAGCACTTCCAGGTCATCGCCCTGAACTTCCCGGCCTTCACTGACGGCCGTCACTCTTCCACCGCCTATCTGCTGCGCCAGCGCTACGGGTACAAGGGTGAAGTACGCGCCATCGGCGATGTGCTGCGCGATCAGCTGTTCGCGCTGCGCCGTTGCGGCTTCGATGCCTTCGCCCTGCGCGCCGACAAGGACCCCTACGACGCCCTCAAGGCGTTCGAAGACTTCTCCGAGGTCTACCAGGCGTCCAGCGACCAGCCCCTGCCGCTGTTCCGCCGCCGCTCGGCCTGAGTGACGCGATAACGAAAAGCCCCGCATTTGCGGGGCTTTTTGTTGGGTGACGAATCGATTCTCTTGTAGGGGCGAATTCATTCGCCAACCGGACCGCAGGTTCGGCCGGCAATGAATCGAGGGCAGCTGAGCTGCCCTTGGCAAATGAATTCACCCCTACAGTCGCCCAGCCTGGCTCACGGCGCGCGGACCGCATCCCACGCCACCTGCATGAACAGCTCACGGCACTCCGCCAGGCTGGTGTGTGTGCGCCCGGCCAGCCAATTACGGGCGAAGTCCTGTGCCGGGCCTATGACCACCGAGGCGAAGCAGTCCGCCGGCATGTCCCTGAAGGCCCCGGCCTGGCGATATTCCTGCAGGGCCTCGAAGATGCGCGCATGGTGATCACGATTGGCCTCGCGCAATTGTTCGCCCACCTCCCCCGCCTCCACACGCCCGCGGCTGTGCAGGACGAAACGCGCCCAATCCGGATTGGCCACTACCCAGTCGACGTAGGCGCTGACCAGCAGCTTGACGCAGGCCTCGGCACTGGTGGCCTTGGCGAAGCCCTCTTGGAGCAATTGCGCGTACTGGCCAACCCCGGCCAGGTAGAGCGCGCCGATGATGCGTTCCTTGTTGCCGAAGTGGTGGTAGAGGCTGCCGATGCTGGCGCCGGAACGATCGCGGATCATCTCGATGGTCGTGGCACCCACGCCCACTTCGGTGAAGCACGCCAGAGCGGCCTGGAGGATCTCGTCTTTACGGGAGGAACGGGCCATGGAACTCCTTGGGAAGGCTATTAGAATAATTTTCTAGAATTGTTTTCTAATGTTCGTATACTGCAGCAGCGCGCGCTCATCTTCAATCCACAGTGACGAGAGAGTCGAAATCCATGAGCCAGATGTTGCAGATGTTCAAGCAGGCCGGCACGGAGCAGTTCAGCGCCATGATCGGCCAGGTCGCCCCCTACTTCGCCAGCATCGCCCCGCGCTTCGTCGAGCTGCGCCCGGGCTACGCCGAGGTCACCTTCCCAAAGCGCCGCGAGGTGCTCAATCATATCGGCACCGTGCACGCCATCGCCCTGTGCAATGCCGCGGAGCTGGTGGCTGGGACCATGACCGACGCCTCCATCCCAGCCGGCGTACGCTGGATCCCCCGCGGCATGACCGTCGAATACCTGGCCAAGGCCTCGGGCGATGTGCGTGCGGTGGCGGACGGCAGCGCGCTGGATTGGTCCGCCTTGGGCGACATCAAGGTCCCGGTCATGGCCTACGTGGGGGATACCGCGGTACTGCGCGCCGAAATCACCATGTATCTGAGCAAGGCCTGAAAATGGCGAGGCCCGGTTTCTACCGGGCCTCGCATCGCTGCCTTACTGCCAGAATCGTTGCTGGCTGAGGCGGCTCCACCAGTTCAGCAACACCCGGTCCAGCGCCACGCTGGCGGCGAGGCCGACGCGCTCCTGCAAGCTCTTGCGCGCGGCGAAGTGCAGATGGAACAGCTCCGCCTCCTTGGCCCGCTCGGCCAGGTAATCGTCGCTGGTACGCAGTTCGTCCACCAGCAGCTTCTCCTGCGCCGCCATGCCCAGCCAGATTTCGCCGGTGGCGACCTCCTCCATGTTCAGCTGCGGGCGGTAGCGGCCGACGAAGTTCTTGAACAGCACATGGGTGGTTTCCAGATCTTCCTGGAACTTCTGCCGGCCCTTCTCGGTGTTCTCGCCGAATATGGTAAGGGTGCGCTTGTACTCGCCGGCGGTGAGCACTTCGAAGTCGATGTCGTGCTTCTTCAGCAGCCGATGGACGTTGGGCAGCTGCGCCACGACGCCGATGGAGCCGATGATGGAGAACGGCGCGGCGAGGATCCTGTCGCCGATGCAGGCCATCATGTAGCCGCCGCTGGCCGCCACCTTGTCCACGCAAACGGTGAGCGGCACGCCGGCATCTCGGATGCGCGCCAGCTGCGACGACGCCAGGCCGTAGCTGTGCACCATGCCGCCGCCGCTCTCGAGGCGCACGACCACTTCGTCCTTGGCCGTCGCCATGCTCAGCAGCGCGGTGACCTCATGGCGCAGGTGGTCGGTGGCCGAGGCCTTGATGTCGCCATCGAAATCCAGCACGAACACCCGAGGCTTGTGCTCGGCGGATTTCTTCGCCCGCTTTGCCGCCTTGGCCTCGACCTTGCGCGCCGCCTTCAGGTGCGCCTTGTCCAGCACCGAGTGCTCCAGGCGCTCGCGCAGGTCCTTGTAGAAATCATTGAGCTTGCGCACGTCCAGATGACCGCTCGCCACGCGCCGGTTGCGGCCGCGCAGCGCGGCGATGGCCGCCAGCACCACCAGGATGGCCACCACCAGGGTCACGGTCTTGGCCAGAAAGCCTGCGTACTCGGCAAAAAACTCCACTTGTATCCCCCTTGTCTCGCCTACTGACGCCAGCCTTCCGGCGGCGCGGATAACGAGCAAGCATAACGGCGCCATCCCCGCCCCGCCAGCGGCTGGAAAGCGCTCCATAAGCCGCGGGAATGCATTCAAACAAGCGTATGTTTTTTCGTTGACAGGCCCAAGGCTTCCTCATACCCTCGCGGAACTTTCAACCTCGCGGGACGCCAGTACGTGGGCAGCATCTACCTGATTCGGCATGGCCAGGCTTCCTTCGGCGCAGACGACTACGATGTGCTGTCGCCCATCGGCATTCGCCAGGCCGAGGTACTCGGTGCGCACCTCGCACAACTGGGCCTGCGCCTGGATCGTTGCTACAGCGGCGACCTGCGCCGCCAGCAGCATACCGCCCAGGCGGCCCTCGCGCAGTTCAACGCCGCGGGCCTGGCAACGCCCCCGGTCGAGATCGATCCGGCGTTCAATGAATTTGATGCCGACGCGGTGATCCGCGCCCTGCTCCCCGACCTGCTTCCGGAAGAACCCGAAGCCCTGCACGTGCTGCGCAACGCCGCGCAGAACCGCGCCGAGTTCCAGCGGCTGTTTTCCAAGCTGGTACTGCGCTGGGTCTCGGGCGCCCATGACAAGCCCGGCCTGCAGAGCTGGCTGGCCTTCGTCGAACAGGTGCGCGGCGGCCTCGAGCGGGTCCTGGCCCAGGCGGACAGCAAGCAGAACATCGCCGTGTTCACCTCCGGCGGCACCATCACCGCCCTGCTCCACCTGGTTGCCGGCATACCCGCCGAGAGCGCCTTCGGGCTCAACTGGCAGATCGTCAACACCTCGCTCAACCGCCTGAAATTCCGCGGCAGCGAGGTGACCCTGGCTTCCTTCAACAGTCATGTGCACCTGGAACTGTTGAAGGCGCCGGAGCTCATCACCTACCGCTGAGCCCGGCCCACTGCGGCTGGAAAAGCCGCCAGAAAAAACCCTAGAAAAAGGAAAACACCATGACCAACGTTGCTGACATCGTCAAAACCATGCAGTCCAAGTTCAACGCCGGTGCCGCCGCTGGCCTGGACCTGGTATTCCAGTTCAACATCGAAGACGGCGACAACCACTACCTGGTGGTCAAGGACGGTACCTGCGACGTACAGCAAGGCGACGCCCCGAACCCGAACGTCACCCTGATCATGGACAGCGCCACCCTGGTTGGCATCATGACCGGCGAAACCGACGGCATGCAGGCCTTCATGGCCGGCAAGCTGCGCGCCGAAGGCGACATGATGCTGGCGATGAAGCTCGGCGAACTCTTCCCGGTCTAAGCTTTTCTCACGAAAGGCCATGCACCAAGAAAACCGGAGTCCCAAGACTCCGGTTTTTTTTCGCCCGATGCAGGCGGTACGGGCGAATCAGGCAGCCTGATTGTGCTGCAACACCTTTGTCTATAACGGCTCGTTCGGCTTGTGGCGCCCCCAAGGCGGCATTAGATTAACGAATAGTCTCGGGCACCCATCATAAACAGAAGGGATAAGCATGACGCTTACTGATCAGTCCACCCGCATCCGCGAAGGCGAAGAGCTCGACGCCGCCGTCATCGACCCATACCTCAAGGCGCATATCCCCGGCCTGGAAGGCACCCCGCGCATCAGCCAGTTCCCCGGCGGCGCCTCCAACCTGACCTACCTGCTGGAATACCCCAGCCAGGAATTCGTGCTGCGCCGGCCGCCCTTCGGCCACAAGGCCAAGTCCGCCCATGACATGGGCCGCGAATTCCGCATCCTCAACCAGCTCAACGCCGGCTTTCCCTACTGCCCCAAGGCCTACGTGCACTGCACCGACGAGTCGGTGATCGGCGCCGAGTTCTATGTGATGGAACGGGTCAAGGGCGTGATCCTGCGTGCCGACCTGCCGGCCGACATGCAGCTCGACGAAGGACAGACCCGCGAACTCTGCCTGAGCTTCATCGACAAGCTGGTGGAGCTGCACAACGTCGACTACCAGGCCTGCGGCCTGGGTGACCTAGGCAAGCCGGAAGGCTACGTGCAACGCCAGATCGCCGGCTGGAGCGACCGCTACGAAAAAGCCCTGACCCCGGACGCGCCGACCTGGGAACCGGTCAAGGCCTGGCTCAAGGACAAGATGCCGGCCGACCATCACAAGAGCGCCATCGTCCATAACGACTACCGCTTCGACAACGTCATCCTCGACCCGGCCAACCCGATGCAGATCATCGGCGTGCTGGACTGGGAGCTGACCACCATCGGCGACCCGCTGATGGACCTGGGCAACACGCTGGCCTACTGGATCGAGGCCAAGGACCCGGCACCCGTGCAGCTGATGCGACGCCAGCCGAGCCACCTGCCGGGCATGCTGACCCGCCAGGAATTCGCCGACTATTACGCCGAACGCGCCGGCCTGCCGCGCATCGACAACCTCGATTTCTACTACACCTACGGCCTGTTCCGCCTGGCCGGCATCGTCCAGCAGATCTACTACCGCTACTTCCATGGCCAGACCCAGGACAAGCGCTTCGCCCAGTTCATCGGCATGAACAAGCTGCTGGAGCAGATGAGTCTGCAGGTCATCAACCAATCACGGCTGTAAACCGGATCACAACAAGGGGAACCCCATGTCCAAGACCAACCTGTTCGACCTCGACGGCAAGATCGCCTTCGTTTCCGGCGCCAGCCGCGGCATCGGTGAAGCCATCGCCAAGCTGCTGGCCCAGCAAGGCGCCCATGTGATCGTTTCCAGCCGCAAGATCGAAGGCTGCCAGGCCGTTGCCGACGCCATCATTGCCGACGGCGGCAAGGCCACCGCAATCGCCTGCCATATCGGCGAGATGGAACAGATCCAGAGCGTCTTCGCGCAGATCAGCGAGCAGTTCGGCCGCCTCGACATCCTGGTCAACAACGCCGCCACCAACCCGCAGTTCTGCAATGTGCTGGACACCGACCTGTCGGCCTTCCAGAAGACCGTGGACGTCAACATCCGTGGCTACTTCTTCATGTCCATCGAAGCCGGCAAGCTGATGCGCAAGAACGGTAGCGGCAGCATCATCAACGTCGCCTCCATCAACGGCGTTTCGCCGGGCGAATTCCAGGGCATCTATTCGGTGACCAAGGCCGCGGTGATCAACATGACCAAGGTCTTTGCCAAGGAATGCGCCCAATTCGGCATCCGTTGCAACGCCCTGCTGCCGGGTCTGACCGACACCAAGTTCGCCTCCGCGCTGGTGAAGAACGACTCCATCCTCAACGTCGCCCTGCAGCGCATCCCGCTGAAACGCGTCGCCGACCCGAGCGAGATGGCTGGCACCGTGCTCTACCTGGCCAGCGATGCCTCCAGCTACACCACCGGCGTGGCGCTGAACGTCGACGGCGGCTTCCTCTCCTGAGGATTGGCGGCCATGAAGAAGGGAGCCTGATGGCTCCCTTTTTCAACTCCCCACGAATTCCCGTAGGTTGGCGCTGAGAGAAGCGAAGCCCAACATTGCCAAGTACCAGTCCGCACGTTGGGCTTCGCGGAGCTCAGCCGCAACCTACCGCCATTCCTTCAACGACTCCTTGGCCACCTGGTTCAGCGGCTGGGCCAGCAGGCCGGTGGGCGACAGGCTCACGGAATAGACCGCGCCATCGGCCATGGGCAGGTAGGTCACGCGCTGCGCTTCGGGCGCGAAGAGGAAGAAGTCGCGCTGGGCCAGGCGCAGCCAGCGCCAGAGGTCGACGCCATAGGGGCTCGAGGCCAGTTGGGCACGGGGATGCTGGGCCAGGGCCTGCTGTTCGATGGCCAGGAAGCGCCCCGACAGCCGCTCCAGGCGATAGCCCGGCTTCAGGCCGAGCAGTTCGCCCAGGCCCGTCCACTTGAAGAGGCGCGCATCCAGTTGCCAGAGGTCGCCATCCAGCAACAGCTCGCGCTCGTTGCCGCCTTCCAGCAGGGTGACCTGGTAGCTCTGCGGCGCCAAGGCCTTGAAGCTCAGGGTCACCAGGGGCTTGTCCTCGGGCAATGCGTCGTAGCTCCAGAGGTCCTTGGCGACCAACGCCACCAGCAGCGCCAGGGCGAGGAATGCCAGGCCACAGGTGCCGCGAAGCCAGCCAAGGAACCAGCTGCGGTCCCAGAGAATGCGTCCCGCCACCACCGCGACCAGCAATGCCAGGAGGGCGGTTGCCCAGGCCAGGCCGTCATACTGCATGGAGCCCATTCCTTATGCGTGAAAATGCCGGCATTATGCGCAACTCCCCAAGCCGCAGCCACAAGCCACGCGGCAGTTGTAGACACGGACCTCGTTTTCCATGCCATTCCCCTTCGAGCTGGCGGTCGATCCCGCCACCCTGGCGATTCTCGCCGCCGTTGCCTTTCTTGCCGGATTCATCGACGCCATCGCCGGCGGCGGCGGCCTGCTGACCATCCCCGCCCTGCTCACCGCTGGCCTGCCGCCGCACCTGGTGCTGGGCACCAACAAGCTCTGCGCCACCTTTGGCTCGGCCACCGCTAGCTACACCTTCTACCGACGCAAGCTGTTCGATCCGTCGAAATGGCGCAACGCCCTGATCGCCACCGCGATCGGCGCGGCACTGGGCGCGGTGATCGCCCACTGGCTGCCGGCCGCCTGGCTCAACCAGATGCTGCCCGTGGTGGTGTTCGGCTGCGGACTCTACCTGCTGTTCGGCAAGACGCCGGACGTCGCGCACAGCCAGGATGCGACCATCCCTCGCCGCCGCCAGTGGCCCCAGGGCCTGGGCCTCGGCTTCTACGACGGCGTGGCCGGCCCCGGCACCGGCGCCTTCTGGACCGTCAGCAGCCTGCTGATGTATCCCCTGGACCTGGTACGCGCCAGCGGCGTCGCCCGCAGCATGAACTTCGTCAGCAACGCCATGGCCCTGGCGGTGTTCATCGCCGCCGGCCAGGTGGCCTGGGCGCTGGGCCTCAGCATGGGGATCGCCCTGATGGCCGGTGCGTTCCTCGGTGCGCGCACGGCCATCCAGGGCGGCGCCAAGTTCATCCGCCCGGTGTTCATCCTGGTGGTCTTGGCGCTGACCGCGCGCCTAGTGTGGCAGCACTGGATCGGCTAGGCCGCGGCGCCGCGCCACATAGAGGTCGATGAGGTAACGGGCGATGGAGCGCGACGCGGGCAACGGTGGCAGCGCGTCGATGGAGAACCACTGGGCGTCTTCGATCTCGCCCGGCTGCGGGACTATCTCGCCACTGCGGTACTCGGCGTGAAAGCCAAGCATCAGCGAATGCGGGAAAGGCCAGTTCTGGCTGCCCATGTACTGGATGTTGCCGATCTCCACGCCGACCTCTTCCCGCACCTCGCGCGCCACGCAGTCCTCCACCGACTCACCCGGTTCGACGAAGCCGGCGAGGGTGCTGTAGACGCCGCTGACGAAGCGCGGCGAGCGCGCCAGCAACAGCTCATCGCCGCGCGTGACCAGCACTATCATGCTCGGCGACAGGCGTGGGTAATGGTGGACTTCGCAACTCGGGCAGCGCATCGCGCGCTCACCCGCCACCTGCTCCATACGCGAGCCACAGCTGCCGCAGAAGCGGTGCTGTTCGGCCCAGGTGCCGATCTGGCTGGCGAAGCCGAGCAGGCGGAAGATATCCGCATCGCCCTGCAGCATGAACTGGCGCAGGCCCTGCCAGAAGCAGCCGTCCACCTCGGCCGGATGGGCCAGCTCCAGCAGGTAGATGGGGTCGCCATCGAAATGGCCGATGCCGTGCTCACTGAGTACCGGCAACTCCTGGCGCTTCAGCCATTCCCGCGGGAAGAGGACGCCATTGCTGTCGGCAAGGAACTGCTGGCGGCAATGGGCAACCGCCCAACCCCCGGGCTGGGAAGCATCGAGCAGTCCGGACTGCCAGCGCTCGCCAGCCATCTCAGGCCGCCACCGGCAGGCCCAGGGCCCGCACGCTGTTTGCCGCCAGGTCCAGTATGTCGTCCTGGAAGCCACGGCGCATGCCGGCACCGCCTTCCAGGTAGTACTCGAGGCTGGTCAGGGCATCGGCCAGGGTTTCCAGCATCTGCTCCGAAGGTATGAGAGAAGACTCCAGCATCTGCTGCTGGATGTATTCGCCGCAGGCGCCCACCAGGAACGCGGCGCGCTCCTGGCCGAGGAACCAGAGGCCACCGCGAACCGCCTGCAGGCTGACCGGCACATTGGCCAGGTGCGGCTTGTCGCCGTTGGATTCCAGATAAGACGTGATGGCGCGCTTGGCCAGGGCCAGGCCTGCCTGGGCTTCATCGAGCACCACGATGCGGGCTTCGGCCAGTTGGTGGTTGGCGAAGGATTCCGCCTCGTGCCCCGGTTCGACCAGAGGACGCGGACCACGACGCTCTCCGCTGTCGAGGCCGGCCACCATGCTTTCGACATAGAGCACGGCATCGGCCAGCTTGAGCAATTCGTTGGACTCCACCGGATCGTGGGCGCTCCAGGCAGCGACCATGGACAGCTGCCCCTGCAGGGCGTTGCCCGGAGAGTTCAGGCCGACCATGACCAGGGTCTTGGCCAGTTTGCCGAGCAGGGCATGCAGGGTGCCGAAGGACCCGACCGGCGCAGTGCCGCGCTCGATCAGGTCGATCATGTCCTTGACGCTGTTGAGCTCCTCGAAAATGGCCGAGGACAGCGAACGCATCACTGCCTGCCCGGGGCCGGAGAGGCGCTGGTATTCCTGCTCGAGGAGCTGGTCGGTGAAGGGCAGCGCGGTCATGCCGAAGACCTCGCAGACGGCGCGGGCACGCGGCCCCCGACTGTCGGCCAGGGCCACTAGGTAGAGCAGCTCCTTCAGCAGGCTGCGCGGCGCTTCGTAGGTTTCGTTGGCCAGCAGCAGCTTCAGTTCGCGATCCAGGCGGGAGAACAGTTGCTTGCGCGACTTGCGCGCCAGCAGCTGGCCCTCCAGCTGCGACTCGATGGCGGCGGCGCCGATCCAGCAGAGGCGGCCACGGGGCTGGCTCGCATATATACGCTCCAGACCGCCGAGGGCGCGCTCCATCACGCGCAGTGCGCTGGGCGCCTTGTCGCCACGCAGGAAGCCGAGCAGCCCCTGCTGGTAGATCTGACGGAAGCGCCGGGCCAGGGCTGCCGGGTCGACACCCTCCTGCAGGCGGGCCGCCACGACGTCCTGGCGCGCCTGGTCCAGGCGCACGCCGAAGAAGTAGCTCTCCGGCAGAGGGGGCTGGCCGCCGGCCTGGCGCAGGTCGTTGATCGCCGGCAACAGCAGTTCGGGCATTTCCTGGCGATGCAGGTCGAGGTTTTCCAGGTAGCGGCGCAACACATACAGCGCATTGCTCAGGGCCGACAGCTGCACATCGCGCTCTTCGCCGGCACCGGTGGGAATGTCGGTGGCCTGGTCCAGCAGTTCCTGGGCCAGCAACTCGGCCCCGGTCAGCTCGATCAGGTTAAGGGTGCCGCGCACCTGGTGCATGGCTTCCACGGCCTGCTGCAGCAGGCTGCCGTTCTGTCGTTCGGCGATGAAGTGCTCGAGGCTCTGCTCGGCCTGTTCCATGGTGGCGAACAACTCGTCGCGCACCAGGCCCAATGATGTGACTCCGGTGACCATGCCTTAATGCGCCTCCCGCGCGTGGGTGCGGTACAGCATCAGTCAGCGAACTCTGGCTTCTGTTTGCTCATGTGGGCCGTCATGGCCACACGCAGGTCGGCGGATTGCAGCATGGCTGCGTTCCAGGTGGCGACGTATTCGAGGCCGTCGTCGACCCGGTGGTCGCGCATGTAGCGGATCATTTCCTTGGTGCCGCGCACGGCGATGGGCGACTTGGCGGCGATCTGGTGGGCGATGCCGAAGACGCCGTCGAGCAGGGCGTCCTGGTCGGCGTAGGTGCGGTTGACCAGGCCCATGCGCTGCGCCTCTTCACCGCCGATGCTGCGGCCGGTGTAGGCCAGCTCGCGCATCATGCCGTCGCCGATGATGCGCGGCAGGCGCTGCAGGGTACCGACGTCGGCGGCCATGCCGATGTCGATTTCCTTGATGGCGAATTGCGCGTCGACCGTGGAGTAGCGCATGTCGCAGGCCGAGATCAGGTCGATGGCGCCGCCCAGGCAGTAACCCTGGATGGCGGCGATGACCGGCTTGCTGCAGTTGTCGACGACGTTGAAAGACTCCTGCAATTCGAGGATCTTGCGCCGCAGGGTGCGCGCGTTGCGCCCGGCGTCCGGGCCCAGCTGGGCGCCGACCGAGGCGAGCAGCATCAGATCGATGCCGGAGGAAAAATGCTTGCCGGCGCCGGACAGCACCACGACCCGCACTTCGTCGTTGTCCTCGATCTCGCGAAAGATCTCGACGATCTCCTTCCAGAAATCGGCATTCATCGCGTTGATCTTTTCGGGACGGTTGATCTGCACATGGGCGATCTTGTCTGCCAACTCTACGCGGAAGGCTTTGTAGTCGAGCACGGGTCGATCCTCGGCGGGCGCCATAGATGAAGGGTCATTCAGGAAGCCCGGCAACTATAACAAGCGCGAAGTAAAAGTCGATGCCGCCCACTGTGACGCAGGCCACGCCATGTAATTGCCATCTCTCCACGAAATCCCCGGCACAAACGCTTGATCTACCGGGACCGGGCTGGCACCTTCCCTGCGCCCTCCAAACTATGACAAGACCAAGGACACCCCGATGCCCGCCTCGCCCGCCGCAGCCTTCGGCCACAATTTCCTCGGCAGCTCGCCCCGCTGGTACAAGCTGTCGATCATCGCCTTCCTGGTGCTCAACCCGCTGGTGCTCTGGCTGCTCGGTCCGGTGGTCTGCTCCTGGCTGCTGGTCGGAGAGTTCATCTTCGCCCTCGCCATGGCCCTGAAATGCTACCCGCTGCTGCCCGGCGGCCTGCTGGTGGTGGAGGCGCTGCTGTTGGGCCTGGCGACGCCTGGGGCAGTGTACGAGGAGTTGCAGCACAACTTCCCGGTCATCCTGTTGCTGATGTTCATGGTGGCCGGCATCTATTTCATGAAGGACCTGCTGCTCCTGCTGTTCTCCCGCTTGCTCCTCGGGGTACGCAGCAAGGCGCTGCTGTCCCTGCTGTTCTGCATGCTGGCGGCCTTCCTCTCGGCCTTCCTCGATGCCCTTACCGTCACCGCGGTGATCATCAGCGTCGCCCTCGGTTTCTATGCCGTGTACCACCGGGTGGCGTCCGGCAAGGGCATGTGCGACGAGCACAGCCACGACTCCGACAATGAAGTGGCGCATCTGCACCGCGAAGACCTGGAGGATTTCCGCGCCTTCCTCCGCAGCCTGCTGATGCACGCCGCGGTGGGCACCGCCCTGGGTGGCGTCTGCACCCTGGTCGGCGAACCGCAGAACCTGCTGATCGGCCATGAGGCCGGCTGGCACTTCAAGGAATTCTTCCTGCGCGTGGCGCCGGTGTCGATGCCGGTGCTCGCCGCCGGCCTGCTGACCTGTGTGCTGCTGGAGAAGCTGCGCTGGTTCGGCTACGGCACCGAGCTGCCCGACAACGTGCGCCAGGTCCTGGCCGACTTCGCCCGCGAAGAGAACGCCCGGCGCACCCAGGCCCAGCGCCTGGCGCTGATGGTGCAGGGCGCGGCGGCGCTGCTGCTGATCCTCTGCCTGGCGCTGCATGTGGCCGAAGTGGGCCTGATCGGCCTGATGGTCATCGTGCTGATCACCAGCTTCAACGGCATCACCGACGAGCACCAGATCGGCCGCGCCTTCCAGGACGCCCTGCCCTTCACCGCGCTGCTGGTGGCCTTCTTCGCAGTGGTGGCGGTGATCCAGCAGCAGCACCTGTTCAGCCCCATCATCCACGCCGTGCTGGCAATGCCGACGGAGCAGCAGCCGGGCATGCTGTTCATCGCCAACGGCCTGCTCTCGGCCATCAGCGACAACGTCTTCGTCGCCACCATCTACATCACCGAGGTGAAGCAGGCGCTGGCCGCCGGCAACATGACCCGCGAGCACTTCGACACCCTGGCCGTGGCCATCAACACCGGCACCAACCTGCCCAGCGTGGCCACGCCCAACGGCCAGGCGGCTTTCCTGTTCCTGCTCACCTCATCCGTGGCGCCGCTGGTACGCCTGTCCTACGGGCGCATGGTCTGGATGGCGCTGCCCTACACCATCGTCATGGGCGTGCTCGGCTGGTGGGCGGTCAGCCATTGGCTCTGACGGCTGCGTCCGCCTGCACACGGTTGCGCCACTGGCGCCAGGTGTAGAGCGGAATGCCCGCCATCAGCACCAGGAAGCCCCAGAAGATGGCCTGCTCGCCGGTGCCGTAGAGCGCCCAGATGGAATAGATGAAGCCCAGCACGCCGATGGACGCCAGCCGGCCGCGCTCGCGGTCGGAGAAGTCGCCGGGCTTCACCGCCAGTTGCTGCAGCAGGGCCGCGGTGCAGAAGGCGTAGGGCACGACACCGGTCATGGTGCCGAGCAGGATGATCACATTGAACACATCCACCAGGTCGCCCTGCCCGTCCACCAGCACCAGCGCGGTGACCAGCACCCCGGACACCAGCAGGCCGTTGGCCGGCACGTCGTACTTGTTAGTCCGCGCCAGGGATTCCGGCAGCAGGCCGTCACGAGCGGTGGCCATGGGAATTTGCCCCTGCAGCAGCACCCAACCATTCAGCGCGCCGAGGCAGGCGATCACCGCGCCAGCCGCCACCAGGTGGTAGCCCCACTCCCCCACCAGCACCCGCGCGGCATCGGCGAAGGGCGCGGTGGAGCGCATCAGCACCTCGGGCGGCAGCACGCCTTGTACAGCAGTGATGGAGAGCATGTAGACGCCGGCCGCCACCAGGGTGCCGAACACCGTGGCGCGCGGGATAGTGCGCCTGGGATTGTCGACGTGGTCCGCCGGCACAGTGGCCGACTCCAGGCCGATGAAGGACCAGAGCGTCAGGGCCGCCGTGGTGGCGATGGCCTGGGCATAGCCGACACCGCCCGGCAGTTCGCTCGGCTCGGGAATGCGCAGGTACTCGGGGTTGAAGGAGAACCAGCCAAGCACGCCGACCAGCAGCAGTGGCACCAGCTTGAGCACGGTCAACAGGTTCTGCGCCAGGCCGAAAGCGCCTATGCCACGCAGGTTGATCAGGGTGCAGAGCCAGATGGCACCGATGGCGGTCGCCACCATCAGCACCGGGTCGCGCAGGGCCGGGATGAAGACTTGCAGGTAACCCACCAGGGTCACCGAGATGGCCGCATTGCCGATCCAGGCGGCCTTCCAGTAGGTCCAGGCGCAGAGGTAGCCGGCGAAGCTGCCGAAACCGTCGCGGGTATAGGCGTAGGGGCCGCCGGCCGAGGGATTGAGCCGGGCCAGGCGGGCGAAGGTCAGGGCCAGTATCACCGCCCCGGTGCTGGAGATCAGCCAGCCGAACAGGCTCAACCCACCATAGGCGGCCAGGCTGGACGGCAACAGGAACACCCCCGAGCCGATCATGTTGCCCACCACCAGCGCGGTGCAGGTCCAGAACCCCATGCTGCCGCGCTGCTTCACCGCTTCTCCTTGCGCCATCGATATCCCCGCTTGGCTATTCCTTGATGCAATCCACGGTATAGCAGCGCCCCGTGGGGCTGTCCTGATAGTGCAGGCCGTGCACGTCGATATCGAAGCCCGGGAAGCTCAGGTCGAAGGTGCGGGCGAACTCCAGGTAGTCGATGATCGCGCGGGTCTCCCGGGTGAAACGCTCGCCCGGCATGATCAGCGGAATGCCCGGCGGATAGGGCACCAGCATCACCGCGGCGATGCGTCCCGGCAGCAGGTCCAGGGGCACCGACTCCACCTCGCCGCGCACCAGCTTGTCATAGGCATCGGCCGGCTTTATGGCCAGTTCCGGCAGCTTGGTGTACATGCTCTTGAGCGCCTTCGGCGTGGCGCTGTTGCGGTAGCAGGCGTGCAACGCATCGCAGAGGTCGCGCAGGCCCATGCCGGCGTAGCGCGGTCCATGGGCCGCGGCAATCGACGGCAGGGCCTGGGCCAGGGGCTGGTTGGCGTCATAGCCGCGCTTGAACTCCAGCAGTTCGGTGAGCAGCGTGCTCCATTTGCCCTTGGTGATGCCCATGGAGAAGAGCACCAGGAAGGAATAGAGGCCAGTCTTCTCCACCACCAGGCCGTGTTCCCAGAGGAACTTGCTGACCACCGCAGCGGGAATGCCCTGCTCGCCCAGCTTGCCGTCGGCGCTCAGGCCGGGGGTGATCAGGGTGACCTTGATCGGGTCGAGCAGCACATAGTCGTCCGCGACATTGCCGAAGCCGTGCCAGTCGGCATCCCCGCGCAGCAGCCAGTCAGAGGTGGTGACGGCCGCGGCGCCCTCAGCCAGCGGCGGCTGCCAGATGCTGAACCACCAGTCGTCCGCCGCCTGGTTCCCGCGCACGTTGGCCAGGGCCCGGCGGAAGCGCAGCGCCTCGTCGAAGGTCTCCTGGATCAGCGAGCGCCCGGCCGGCCCTTCCATCATCGCGGAGGCCACGTCGAGGGAGGCGATGATGCCGTATTGGGGCGAGGTAGAGATGTGCATCATGAAGGCTTCGTTGAAGCGGTGCCGGTCGAGCTGGCGGGCGCCGCCATCCTGCACATGGATCATCGAGGCCTGGCTGAAGGCCGCCAACAGCTTGTGGGTGGAGTGCGTGGTGAACACCAGGGGCGAGCGTTCCTCGCGGCGAGTGCACATGCCGTACCGCCCGGCATAGAACTCATGGAAGGCAGCGTAGGCGTACCAGGCCTCGTCGAAGTGCAGCACCTCCACCGAGTCGCCCAGGGCTTGCTTGATCAGCTCGGCGTTGTAGCAGAGGCCGTCGTAGGTGGAGTTGGTCACCACGGCCAGCTTGACCTTGGGCGCACGCCCCTTGGCCAACGGGCTGGCGTCGATCTTGGCCTGGATCGACGCGGGGCTGAATTCGCTCAGCGGGATGGGTCCGATGATGCCCAGCTCGTTGCGCTCAGGCGTCAGGTAGAGGGGGATGGCGCCGGTCATGATGATTGAATGGACGATGGACTTGTGGCAGTTGCGGTCCACCAGCACCAGGTCGTCGCGGCCGACCATGGAGTGCCAGACGATCTTGTTCGCGGTGGAGGTGCCGTTGATCACGAAGAAGGTGTGATCTGCGCCGAAGTTCTGCGCGGCCCTGGCCTCGGCCTCCGCCAGCGGGCCGGTATGGTCCAGCAGCGAACCCAGTTCAGGCACCGACACCGACAGGTCCGAGCGCAGGGTGTTCTCCCCGAAGAACTGGTGGAACGCCTGCCCCACCGGACTCTTGCGATAGGCCACACCGCCGCCGTGGCCCGGCGTGTGCCAGGAGTAGTTGGACTGCGCGGTGTGCTCCACCAGGGCACGGAAGAATGGCGGCAGCAACCCTTCCAGGTAACTGCGCGCGGCCCGGGCCACCTGGCGGGCGAGGAAGGGCACCGTGTCTTCGTAGAGGTAAAGCAGCCCGCGTAGCTGGTTGAGGTCGGCCATGGCCTCGGCCGGCGCGTTCTCGATGGTCACCTGTTCGCCCAGGGCGAAGATCGGCAGCTGTGGCGCCCGCACCCGGGCGACCCGGATCAGCTCCACCATGTCCTGCAACAGCAGTTGGTTCTCCCCGGCGCCTTCGGCGGCGACCAGGATGCAGGCGAGGCCATGGTGGGTGGAGGCGACTATGCGCCCTTCGGCGGAGCTGGCGGTGGAAAGAATGGTGAAGCCGTCCTGCTCCAGTTCGCGGGCGATGCCGCGCACCCGCTCGCCGGCAACCGTGTCGGCCTTGATATCGCGATGGACGATGAGGATGGGGAACTTGAGCTCTTTGTACATTGTGGCCCCCTGAGGAGGCGGGCCCGGCCCACCTATGCCCTCAGGGTAGAAGCTCGATCGCGGGGGCGGTACCCCCCGCAGCCACAGGCTGTACGTAAAGGTCGCAATCAGGAAGCCGGCGGCGCGTCCATCTGCACCCAGAGCGCCGGCGCGCCGGCGGACTTCTCGATGGCCGCGAGGCGCGTGGCATGGGCGGCCAGCTCTTCATCGCTGGCACGGATCACCCGGCCGCGCGGGCGCTCGGCCGCCAGGCGACGGACCGGGCTGACATGGGCGCGGCCGCTGCCGTCGTCGCCACCGTCACCGGCCAGGGACAGGTTGGTCTGGCCACCGGTCATCGCCAGGTAGACGTCGGCGAGGATCTCGGCGTCGAGCAGTGCGCCGTGCAGCTCTCGGTTGGAGTTGTCGACGTCGTAGCGCTTGCACAGGGCGTCCAGGCTGTTGCGCTGGCCCGGGTGGCGCTCGCGGGCCATCATCAGGGTGTCGAGCACCGTGCAGTAGTCGCTGACGTCACTGCGCTCGGACTGCCCCAGCAGGGCGAATTCGTTGTTGATGAAGCCAACGTCGAACGCCGCGTTGTGGATGATCAGCTCGGCGCCCTTGATAAATTCGAAGAACTCGTCGGCGACGTCCTTGAAGCGCGGTTTGCCCACCAGGTATTCGTTGGTGATACCGTGCACCGCGATGGCGCCTTCATCCACTTCGCGGTCGGGCTGCAGGTAGACATGGAAATGACGCCCGGTCAGGCGCCGGCCTTCCAGTTCGACGCAGCCGATCTCGATGATCCGGTGGCCATCGGTGACCGGCATGCCGGTGGTTTCTGTATCCAGTACTACTATACGGCTGCCTGAAGATTGTCCACTCATAAAGCCCTGACTCTCTCTTAACTCATTGAAAATAAAGGGGTTCCAGTATCATTACTGGCTGCTCTAGCTATGGGCAGTGTGTAAACAGCCTAGGCGTTCCAAGCAAACTAACCAGATTTGTAAAAATGACATACGTAATTAGAACCTTCATTAGCAACGATGGCGAGCGCTTCTCCCAGCTCTACGACGAAGCGGCTAGGGGATTCCCTCTCTACTACCCGACAGCGTACATCGCTCGCACGGTCCGCCGCGACCGTACGCATGAGACACAGAAGGTTTACCTGGAAGCGATAAAGCGCGTGTGCGAGTGGGAATCAACTGATCGGATCGATCTTGTTGCCCGTTTCCAGAGCCACCAGTTCCTGCGTCCTGCAGAGATGGACAATCTAGATCGGCATCTCGGGGCAGCGCGCAACGGTCGGAAAGGAGAGGTCATAGGTCGCAGCAAGCACAATACGTACATGCGCTACGCCGCCGAATATCTGTGCTGGCTAGCCGGTGAAGTAATCACAGAATCCAATCTTCCACATGTTAAGGAAGCAATCGAGGCTCAGCAGCACGCCCTTTTGTTAAGAACCGCGCGTAAGAGCGGCTCCAAATCCGCAATGCGCCAGAGGATTGCAGCTACACGGCTGCCCGAAAATGCAAGGCATGCACTCAGAAGGCTATTTGAAGCACCCTTTATTGGGGTCAATCGGGAGGCCGACAAGGGGCCGCGCCTAAGGAATGCTGTGATGCTTCGTATCCTCTACGAGACGGGTATGCGCCGAGGCGAGTTACTGAGTCTGAAGCTTGGAAGTTTCGAGGAGTCTGGTGGCGGCGAAGGCGCCTTCCTAAAGATCAAGCGCAATCATCACGATGAATTCGACACTCGCTTGCGGCAACCCGTCGCCAAGACGTTAGGTCGCATAGTACCAATCTCAGACGAGCTTGAGGCGCAGCTTGTGGAATATCGAGATAACTGGCGTGCCGAAATTCCCGGAATCGGCTTCTCGAAAAACGACTTCCTGTTTGTCAATCACCGGGCCGGGCACTCTCAGGGCTCTCCTACTACAGACACTGCATTCCACTCTGCCCTGCAGCAACTCAAACGGCACCTTAAAGAAATTGAGCCAGTGCACCCCCACCTCCTCCGCCACGACTGGAATTATCGTTTCTCGGAAATGGTTGATGCGGAAGGTTGGGATTTTGAGAAAGAGAGGTCGGTACGCGAAAGCCTGATGGGCTGGAGGCCAGGTTCTGACATGTCATTGCTCTACAACCAACGACATATTCAAGAAATGGCCAACGAGATCGGGAAAAGGATTGCAGAGGACACAAAAAGGAAGCGCAATCATGAATAATCCCCAAGAACTGAACGCAATCCTGAACGACGATCTATATCGAACGCAGCGGCCTGACGATACAGTTTCTGAATTCTTCTGGGATGAAGACATCCTTCGAAATATTAACGGCACCAACCTGGACATGACAGGGGAGCTTTCCGCGCTAACTGCCAGCTTAAAAAGCTCTTTCAAAGCAGCAGCCATAAAGTTCTCAGCAAAAGGGGACTACTCACCCTCCACCCTCGACAGGTGCTTTTCCCTGATTCGCCTTTCACTTAGACACCACCCCGCAAGCGAATTCAACTCAACATGGACCGCCACTCTTCTAGGACTACGATCCTACGCAAAAAAAATCAACCCAATTAGAAGGTTCTTCATATTCTGGAAAGAACAAGACCCCTTAGCAATAAAAGAAGACGCACTACAACTTCTGATAAAATCAAAACCAAGAGGCGACAAATCTTGCAATGTTCTGTCTGACGACCCTGAGCTAAGCTGGCTAACTGACAGCGAATACGACTCACTGACCACTAAGATCTGGCGCTACTACGAAAACAAAGTATTTAGCGCACAACGAACGCTCATTTTACTTCTATCCATGCAGTACGCACGCCGCCCCATTCAACTCGCCCAGTTAAAAATCGGAGATTTCCGCATCGCCATAGCTGGAGACCCATCCGGACTGACAGGATTTGTTGTGGATTTTCCCGGCGTCAAAGATATAACAGCCAAAGATTCGTTTCGCGATAGCAAAATTGAAACCCACCCCTTGCCGGATCATCTCTGGAGTCTTTTCGAAACTCATCGCCACACACTTCAACAACTATACAACGACAAACTTGGAATACAATTGACAGGCAGCGACCTCAAAAAACTTCCTGCATTCACAAAAGCGAGTCGCATAGGCGATGCCATAAACACTTTAGCCAATCACTACTCCATCGACTGGAAAGACCAACTCGACCACAAAGCGTTTCATCTCCTGGGCCGTTCCATAACAAAAATAACCTCATGGAGGACGGCTGATCGCGATAATTCGAGATGGGAATTACCAATCAGTGAACGAACCGGGCTTCCTCTTGTTGTCAATGCCACACGTTTGCGGCACACCCGCGCGCGTCAACTCGCGCGCAAAGGCGTTCCCCGGCATGTAATCTCCCATTGGTTAGGCCACACAAGCGAGAAAAGCCTTAGTTCCTACTACAACGATCCAGCCGAAGACGCACGCCAATTAGACGAAGCGATGGCTCCTGTCCTAATCCCAATTTCAATGGCCTTCGCTGGAAACCTGCTTGACAGAGAAGAACAAGCGAGCCGTAAGGACGACCCAACTAGTCGACTTGAGTTCGCAGCGGATGGTGAACTGAAGTTTGTCGGAAATTGTGGAAAGCACAGTTTTTGCGCAACAACCTCAGTCCCTATTCCTTGCTATCGCTGCAAGCACTTTGAGCCCTTGATCACGGCCCCGCATTACGAGGTTCTGAAAGCTCTCCACTTTAGACAGGCGGAAGAGAAGCGAGCATTACGCATTGGAGGATCAAGAGTTCTAATGGTACCTATTGATTTAACATCCGACATACGAGCCGTGGAAAACTGCATCAACCGCTGCGAGAATCGAAAGTCCGAATTGGGAATTAAGAAATGACGCAGATCATTCAATTCACACCAAGAAAAGAGTTGTCTGCGCGGCGAAACCTCCAGAATCTTATAATCCTTGCCAAAGATCATCTAACCTTGTGGGCCAATCTTCCAGGCTTCACGTGGAAAGACAGTATCTGGCCCACCACTCACCACGGGGTCAGATTCACCAACCATGAGAACCGATTACTACATCCGAGCAAAAAACCTGAACCAGATCAGTTAATGCATCCAGATTTTTCTGATTTCGCCAAGGCTTATCTACGCTATCGACACACTATTAGCCCACACCGAAACATCCCTCGAGAAATGCAGGCTCTGCGAGTGATGGAAATGGTCCTTAGGCAGGACATGGCGATTCCTGAGATCACCAAGTTCAATCAGCGCCATTTCGATCAAGCCATCACGGAAATAAGTGTATTCAGCGGAGCACAGAATATCGCCACGGAACTATTAAATATACTAAAAACACTCGCCGACTTTTTTATCGTTACACATCGCACACACTATTGGAAACACCCCTACGTTGGAACGGCCTCGTATGATTTTAAAAATGGCGCACATGCAGACTTTGACACCAAAGAAGCAAAGTTACCGGATCAAGACTCACTTTTAGCAATTGCGGAGATTTTTGCGAAAGGTTACGAGGAGAGACTCGAAGATTCGGACACAATGATCACGAGCACTACATGCCTATTTCTATGCGCACCGATGCGTATAAACGAAACACTCCGACTCCGTGTAAACTGCCTTGACGACGATCTTGACAAGTATGGAAATAGCCAATCCTACCTCAAGTACTGGGTTCCAAAAATAAGTCTATTCAATCGCAAGCCCATACCTACTACCATGGCGACGCATGCCATTGAAGCAGTAAAGCGACTAAAAAACATTACGAATGAGGGACGTAAACTCGCGCTCTACATGGAGGGAAATCCGACCAAATTCTATCGACATGAGAATTGCCCAGACGTCCCAGATGATCAGCTCCTAACACGAGACCAAGTCGCACAAGCACTGGGCTACGCAAACGCACAAACTTGCCAAGATTTCGTTCGTAGGAGTACAGGAACTGGTTCCCTGATCGGATTCACGCTCGATTCTCTGTGGCAGGTTGTATTGGAAGAACATCGTAGGCAAAACCCACACTTTCCGTATCAAGAACCTGCCACCGATCTAGTGAAGCTTCCACTTAAAATGTCGGAATCTCTCTATTGCTTCCGACGAAATCAGTTTGGTATCAAAATTGGTGCAAGCCCCGTCCTGCTTACCCCTTTTAATTCAGACTATTTCGTAAAACGCCTCGATGCGTCAATAAAATCTGGACGTAAAAGCCAGCGCCCCTTGTGCTTTTTCTCCCGGCATGGATATAGGGCTACCAAGCTCAAATCACACAGTCTACGCCATTTTCTCAACCGTTTAGCCCGTCGCAGCGGCGTTTCCATCGAGACCATTACGGCTTGGAGTAGCCGCGCATCCTGCAAGCAAACACGTACCTACCTAAACGATGACCCCAAGGAAGCAGCAAGCAAGGTAGCAACCTTGATGGGTATGCACGAAGAACAGAAACCCAAGACTCCAATTACCGAAGCTGAGGCAGAGCTTCTTGGTCAAGGGCCAATTCACAGGAGTCGCTACGGCCTCTGTCGTCGAAGCTGGCGCTCAGGGCCATGTAACCGTTTTGCCGACTGCCTAAACTGCTCAGAGTTGCTCATGTGCAAAGGTGACAAGTTGGCAGCTGAAACCGTAGCAGCGGACCGAGAGCACCTAATTAACACCTATCGCGCTGCCATGGCAGCTATCGAAAGGGGTGAACGCTCGGCGTCTCGCTGGGTACAGGGAGCAGCCCTTCAGATTGAACGACTGACCCAACTACTCGAAATTCTCAATAATTCAGATATCCCTGATGGCAGCCCGATTGAGATCGCAGGCACCGACTTCAGCCATGAGCAAGTACTTGTTGAGGAGAAAGCTGCAGCAGCGGGCGTGAAGCTACTGAATCGGGGTGATTTGACCATTGAATACGGAAGCGAACTGATCGCGTGCCTTGATCTACTGAGGACTCCAGAATATGCCTAAGGCAATCACCCAATCGGAAACCAGCAAGATCGCGAAAATGATTCGTGAATGGCCACAAGAGGACGCGCTTACGTGGAACAATATCTGCGAGGGCTCCAAGAGCATCCTTGGGTATACACCAACCCGCCAAGCATTGTCCGGCAAGCCAATGCTGAAGAACGCTTACCAAATCAAACGTGAACACCTCAAGCGCGAGCTAGAGAAATTTAAGAATATTCCGCGACCACGAAACATGGTGGACGCGATGAAAAAGATTGAGCGCTTGCAAGCAGAGAATGACCTGCTTAGAGCAGAGTTAGCGAAGATGGCTGAAATAGCTCAGCGATTCATCCATAATGGCAGTAGCGCTGGCCTATCTCCAGAGAAACTTATGGCCCCCATTCCCAAGATTCAACGCACATAACATAAGAAGCTCCTGCTAATAACAGCTGAGCGGTCTGTTGATGGACTTCGAGTCCGTGCGGGAACGTCAAGTAAGTTTCAAATCCTTAATGGTTCCTCTGCAGATTCGCTCAGAAAGCTTTCTTTTTTCTCTGCCCCAAACGCCTGGAAAGCCCCGGAAGGCTGTAGTATTCACGCAGTGCTAAAAAGCTGCAATAGCCCTCGGTGCCCGCCAGACATAGCATGCGACTTGGCTTCAGCACACAGCCACTCTGCGACGTGGGAAGGACGCGCGGCCCACTTTGAGCAAAATTGGCCATAAAAGTTAGCGCCAAGATTTCCAAGATAGCCTGGGTTCTCGACAGTAAGGTCATGGACCTAACATGGCGCTAGCTGTAGGAGTCGCCTTGGAATTTTGCGAAAGTCTTAACTTACTGAATCTTTATATTTTATAACAAGTGTCAATTTACACTCCTTTTCTTTCAATAGAAACCGCTCGAATTGGCCAAGATTGGAACCGAGTGATCTACAATGCAACCCTTGCAGGTCTTTCACGACAGCGGCTGATAGCACCGCTACAGGCCATTCGTGAGCCGCAGAATAAGTCCAGGAGCGGGTAGGCCCGCCCACCAAAAGCATTCGGCCGAGGCCTGGAGGAGTTGGAAGTATGGAATGTGAGGAGATGGGTATGACAATGCCGCGTGAGCGCACTCGCTCAATCATTCAAACCCGAGAATTTCTGGTCGATTTGTCCAGTAACCAAGAGTTACCTGAGGCTGTCCGCAATGAGGCCCGTCGTCTATTGCGCCACTACCCAGCTGCCAATGAAGTGCTACTTGCCGGGAAAGTAGAGGAGCAGCGCGGAAGTGGCTTTCCGTTTGTTTTTCCGAGCGCCAGCATCGACTAGCCCGTCTGCAGTTCCGTTACGGGAGGCAGAAGAGAAGCTGGCTCGCAGGCCAGCACGCTGGCAATGCGGTACAGCTTCTCGACAGTGATGTTCATTTCACCGCGCTCGATGCGCCCCATGTAGCTGCGGTCAATGCTGCAGGCAAGCGCTAATGCATCCTGAGAAAGCCGACAGGCCTTTCTCTGCATCCGGATGCGTTTCCCCAACGCTTTCGCCAACTGATCCATGACCGCCTCAACTCCACTTGAGGCGGAACTATCTTGTGTTTACTGACGCACAAACCACGGATTATAATCCGCATTTTTACGCTACGACTCCTCGGGTACCCGCATGAAATCTGCCTCGTTCATCTTCGACAGGCGGCTGTATGAGCTGCTTCAGGAGGACGGGCGCACGCAGTTCACAACCCGTGACCTGCGGGATGCCTACGCCAAGCACCTGGAAGGCTTGAACTTTCGTCTCGGCGATGTGCGCCGGTATGTCTACGAGCAGATCCGTCGCATGCTCCGGGTGGGTTGGCTCGTGCCTGACGAAGAGCGCCGCACGCGAGGACAGATCTACCACCTGCAGCCAATCCCTGCGCATCTGCAGCTGGAGGTGATCGATAACGGATTCGAGAGCAGCCTTAAGACTGCGTGTGAGCGAGAGCGGGAGCGGGAGCCGTCAGTGCCCGAACTGAAAAACGTACCGTCCGAGCCTTCGTCCGATGCGGAACAGCATCTGGAGTCTCTTCTCAAAGAGATCCGAATGGACTTCCTGTCCTCGATGGGCGAGGCAGAGCGATACAAGCAGCTCCTCGATGAATTGCCACATCTCCGGGAAAAGGTCGAAGGTGAGTACCTAGAAGCCAGAGACCGCAGCTCGCGCCTGCTGGGACACCTCCGTGCCGTCGAGAAGACGCTCACAACACTTGCCTCTGCACGATGACCTCATCGCTGCGAGACTGGCAGCGCCGCTGTATCGAGACGGCGCTGGAGCACTTCATTACCACGCCGCACTTCTTCTGCCAGGCAACGCCGGGCGCCGGCAAGACGCGTATGGCGGCAGAGCTTGCACGCAGCTTGCTGGGGCAAGACAAGATCGACTTGGTGCTCTGCTTCGCGCCATCGTGCCAGGTCGTGGACGGTTTTCGCGCGACCTTTGCTGCGATACTCGGCAGGCGACTGGACGGTCTGCTCGGCGCTGTAGGGGCCGCGTACACCTACCAGGCCATGGATTACCGTGACGAGGAGTTCTGGCGGCTCCTCGATGACTACCGCGTATTCGCCGTCTTTGATGAGATCCACCACTGTGCCGGTCATGATCCGCTCCTGAGCAACGCCTGGGGGCAGCAAATCCTGCAACGGATACAGGATCGTGCCGCTTTCACCCTGGCCCTTTCCGGCACACCATGGCGATCGGATGACCGGGCCATTGCCTTGGCACGTTACT
Organism: Pseudomonas sp. BN102; assembly: GCF_029871245.1. GTDB lineage: Bacteria > Pseudomonadota > Gammaproteobacteria > Pseudomonadales > Pseudomonadaceae > Metapseudomonas. Next base: position 60,443 of record NZ_SSON01000071.1, read on the forward strand.
CGTCGCCCGAGGGGCATCTGATCTGTGACTATCGCTATGGTCTGAAGGAGGCCATTGCGGACAGGGTGTGCCGCTCCCCCCGCATCGTCCTCCTCGACAACCAGAGGGTGAAACTCACTGAAGAACTAGAGATCGAGAGCACCGTCAGGCTGTTTCCCAGCATCGCCAAGCTACTGGGGGAATCTCCCGTCACCTACGAAGACCTGCTGCGCCATGACGAGGTGATTGATCAACTGCTTGGCCTGGGATGCAACAAACTGGACGAGCTTCGCCGGATCAAGCCGGATGCTGCTGGCCTAGTGGTCGCCACCGATATCGAGCATGCCCAGCAGATCGCCCAGTCCCTGGAAGCCAGGGGTGAAAGTTGCCGGGTCGTGACCAACCGAACCCCGGATGCCCAACAGGTGATCAATGCGTTCAGGCACAGCGATTGCCGCTGGATCGTCGCCGTGGGAATGATCAGCGAAGGCACGGACATCCCTCGTTTGCAGGTGTGCTGCTACCTCAGTCGCATCCGTACCGAGCTGCACTACCGGCAAGTGCTGGGACGCGTACTGCGGCGCATGGGCGAGCCCGATGACCAGGCTTGGCTGTTCATGCCGGCGGAGCCCACGCTCAGACGCTTTGCAGAGCGCATTGCAGATGATCTGCCGGATGACCTGGCGGTGCTGAGCCAAGTTCAGACGCCTGCTGCTACGTCTGGCGCGACGTTTGGTGGAGTGGCAAATGCCCACAATGTCGATGGCAGCGGTGGTAGTGAGGCTGGGCAGGCTCTTGGGGCAGGCTCGGCGGGTATCTGCTCGCTAGGTGATTTTGCCGCTGAGCCGAGCTATCAAATCAGTTTCTCGCAGCACTACCGACAGTTGTTGTTGGCTTGTTTTTGACGGTCGATTTGTAACGGAATCAAATTGAACGCAGCCGGCCACTCGCTGGCATACAGATGTCCATGGAAGGTGGCCCGACTGATGCAGGACGCGCCTCGGCTCGCGAGCCTTGGCGCCACGGCGCGACTCCTCGATCCTGGCGTCGCTCATGGCTTAACTCCGCCCCGATAGGGAGCCAAGGATGATGGTTCAACAAGCACCCCAGAGCGCTCGATACCAACCTCCGGTCTACCGCAATTGCTACTCGACGGTGATCAGGGCGGTTGATGCACGGTATGACATCCGTGGTTATCTGTTGGCGGAGTTGGTGATGTTATGCCTGAAGAATCGAGCGACAGTTCCCCTGTCCAGGCGCGCCTACTACGAACGCTTCGTTCAGCCGTAGGCCCTAACGTACCTGGAGCATTTCACAGCCCGCCTATTGTTTGGCCCAGGTGGACGATTTTCCTCCCACGAATACCGCTACATGGCCAGCGTCAGTTCCTATTGAACTGCTGAGCGACTGCATGTTTCGCCATCTGGTCGGAGCGCAACTAGACAGAAGCAGTCGTCGAGATAGCATTCAGGGCTTGTCACCGCCATTCATTCTCTCTCGGTACCGATCCTGGCGTCGCTCATGGCTTAACTCCGCCCCCGATAGCCGATAGCCGTCTGCAGTTGCTGAAATGCAGTCACTATGGGCATTGTCGTGTTGATGAAATACTCCCAATATCCGCCGCTGAGGAAATCGCTCATGCAACCCAAGGACCGTCAAGCTCTACTCTCGGCAATCGAGCAGTATGAAGCTGAAGCCCGTCGACTGGCCGGACGAGTCTCCGAGAATCAGCGCCACTTCCTTAAGGTCGCTCTGGAAAAAGGCAAAGAACTCGCACCAACTGGCAGGATGGCGGGCCCACGCATCTGAGCACTGTAAGGAGAGGGCCACGCCAAAACAGAAGCGCACATCTTCATGTGTCTTGTAGCGTGGGTACACGCCTCCCTTGTCAAATGGCACGCCTATGAAACTCAATACGGATCACACGGCGGCACAGATGCTGGCCAGGGCCAAACAGGGTGTACTGGAAAGCACTCGGTGGCTTGCTGCAGCGGAAATTGAGAGTCTTCGTGGTTGCCACGGCAAGGGCGCAGCTGATCAGACGTCGGGGTGGCTGCGGGAAGGGCGGATTTTCTCGATCCACCTCGATGGTGGCGAGTATTTTCCGTGCTATGCACTGGATGCGCTGGCCGACTATAGGCCATTGAGAGTTGTATCCGATGTCTTGGCAGCCTTTGGCACTACGAAGGACAGCTGGGGGGTTGCCTTCTGGTTTGCTTCAGCAAATAGCTACCTGGGCGGAAAACGACCTCAAGATCTACTAGTCACACAGCCAGACCAGGTAGTCGCTGCGGCGTATGACGAACTGCAGGGAGTCGCACATGGTTGAGGTCAGATCGATCTGACTCCATCTTGAGTAAAGTCCAACAGACTGGTTTTGATGCTGCCTATTAGCGTCCGATCAGATGCTTCGTTTGGGAGGAGTTCGAGTTGCGCTAACGGATTGCCCCGCCCTTTTTCTGAGCAGGCGGTTCTCTAACTGATAGACTGCGTCGAGCAAATACCATTAGGAGCAACAATGAGCAAACTCGCTGAATTCAAACGATTGGAAGCACAGCTGGCGGAGCAACTTGCCGCCCTGGACAGCCTCAAGAACGATTCGCAGCTCAAACGTGAAATTGAGTTCGAAACCAAGCTCAAGGCTCTTCTTGCCGAATACAACTTCGGTCTCAAGGCGGTTGTTGGCATCCTTGACCCGAAACAGTCCCGCCCCGCGCTTGCTCCATTGGACGGGAGACGTCGTGAGCGAGCAGTGAAGCGTTACAAGAACCCTCACACGAATGAAGTCGTTGAAACGAAGGGTGGTAACCACAAAACGCTCGCGGCATGGAAGGCTGAATATGGAGCAGAAGCCGTTCAGTCGTGGCTGCAGTAGGCACCGGAATCTGAAGGCTGCGACTTCGCTTGTAAGGGCCATCGAATGCGGCCCTTACAAGTACCCCATGTGCAGTCAGTTAAACTCCCCAAGCGATCCAGCAAGCCGCTTGCCAGCCCGCCATCAGGCCCATCCTCTCCCCCAATTCCCCTATTGGCGTTTGCCAGCCCCTCCCGATGAAACCTCGCGACCATCAGGACAGCGTGAAGTGCTGAAGCACGACCCTCAGCTGCTCAGCAAGCTGCTCCAGCTCCCGTGAAGCTTGAAGCAATTGGTCGCTCCGCTGTCTCCCCTGCTCGGTAGCATCCCGAACACGCGCCATGCTTCGGCCGACCTCCCCGGACACGTGACTCTGCTCTTCAGTGGCAGCCGCCACTTGCAGATTCATAGCGTGGATGGTCGACACATCCTCGCTGACTTGGGCCAACGCCGCGCTGGCTTTAGCGGAGTGTTCCCGAGCTCGCTCCGACTCCTCTCGAGCACGTGCAACTCGACGCAGCCCATCTTTGCTCTCGCGCTGCAGAGCCTCGATCATCTCGGCGATCTCTCCCGCCGATGCTTGAGTCCGATTAGCAAGATTGCGGACTTCATCGGCTACGACGGAGAATCCACGCCCCATTTCTCCTGCCCTCGCCGCCTCGATCGCGGCGTTCAATGCCAGCAGATTGGTCTGTTCCGCGAGCCCCCGAATTACCTCCAGCACACGGCCGATTCGTTCGCTCTGCACATCCAATTCACCCATTCCGCGGCTCACTTCTTGGATTTGCTCGTTCAGTAGATCCACTTGGCGCATCACCGCCTGGGCACTCTCGCTGCCACCCTGGGCCTCATGTCGAGCCGAGTTGGCTGCACTGGATGCCTGGTCGGTGCGGTTTGCGACCTCACTGAGCGATGCGCTCATCTGCAGCATCGCAGTCATGACCTGATCAGCTTCAAGGGATTGTCCTTCGGCGCCTTGGACCAGGTCCTCGGTTACACGGGCCAGTGAGCCGGCGGCGCCTTTGAGCTGCGCACTCCCCTGCTCGATTCGACTGACGATGCCATGAAGGCTCTCCTTCATCCGGCGCATGGCGTCCAAGACTAGTCCGAGCTCATCGCTGCGAACGATCTGAACTGCATGGTTCAAACGACCATCAGCGACATGCCCCACCACCGAAGCGGTGTAGCGCAACGGCGTAATAATCTGGTTCCGGATCACAAGCGCGGCACTCGCACCAAGAGCGATGATCACAGCTGTCATGATCATCAGCCAGATGTAAGTGTCTCGGTTGAGGCGCTGCTGCTCCTCGGTCACCATCTGCCGTGCCCTACTGGAAATTTCCATCATCTCCCCGGCGATACGCTCCATCTCCTGCTCGGTGTCTCGGCTGATGACCGTACTCGCCCGGTACTCCTCGAACGCTGCGCGATAGGTCTCCAGGGAGCTGACTCAGTATCAACGCGGATGCTGCCACCAACAGAAAGGCGCTGGACAGCTGGATAAACAAGCGAGGCCAAGCAGTCCATCGCTCCAAGGTTGCCTCAAATGGCAACCCGCCGGCGCATCTGGTTCGGCGCGAAGAATTGGAAAAGATCATCCGGTTTTTAAGAATGCTGGTGGAGAAGACCGATCAGTACCTAGATGAGAAGAGGTAGTTCTTGGCTCCTGGAGGCGGGTGCTATCTGCCAGATTGAGGCCGCCCCATTCATTAGATCGTCCGCCTCACGCGCCCTTCCTCGCAGTCCAATCAGCCTCAAACCTAGCTCGGTGTCTGGCCTCGTTGGCCTGGCAAACCTCCACCATGCGCTGGGACTCCGGGATCTGGCAACGCTGAGTCGGCGTAAAGAACTTCGACCAGGCTTCTTCCTTCCGTTGGTCTTGAACTGCAGCCTCGGCACGCTCTGCGGCGATCCTGCGATCTAGCTCAGCTTGATGGCGCGCGGCTTCTTTGCGACCCGCCAACTCCTCGGGAGAGAGTTGAGGTGGCACTGGCGATTGAGGGGCTAGGTTGCGCTGCATCTGCTGCTGGATGCTGGTCATGAAGTGCTCCATCCGCAGCTCGCCTTTGTGGTGGCGCAGCTGGTAGTAAACGAGCGATGTAATCACTGCAATCACTACCCCGGCCGCCCATTGAGCAAAGGTTTTTGGTCTACGTCGGCCCATCTACTTCTTCCTTGTGTTTAGGGGAATCATCTGACACAACCATGTGCCAATGCCCTGTGCCGACAATGGAAACCTGCCACTCGGGACAGCATACACTCGCCAGGAACTGCGAGTGCTCAGCAGCTACCAGATTATCTGGCGATCAGCCATCGATAACGTCAAGCAGTGCCCACGGCCGGCAGCCGGTCGCACGTGCGGCCTTTTCAGCCTCAAGAATTGCTTCGGTCCTGCTCAGGGAGCGAAATCGATGCTCGTACCTGAATGCTGGGCCCCGTCACCTCGAGCACTCATAATGATCAGATAGCCGCGCATTTGATTGCTTGCTTCAAGGGTGGGTTTTAGCCGCTTAGCCGCGACTCCCAGCGCTTCTCGCATCTGGTGTTCAAGATCTTCGGTCTCGTTCATTCAGTGGGTTCCCAATGGTGGAAGCCAAAGTCTATCTGATTGCAGGAAATCATCATTCAGGCTCTCCTTTCCTTCTTCAGAAATCAGCGCGACCCAATATCAGGCGGTTACCAAAGTTTCCAAAGCCACAGCCACTCACGATCTAGGCGACTCGCTGAAATGGCTGCCACGCGCTTCTTACCGCAGTCACTATTTTCATCCAAGGCTCCTGATGAACGGGCCGCGAAGACCGAACGCCCTTGGCGGGACCTTGGGGGATGGGTTCAGCTGTCCAGCCGGCGTAGGGAAACATGGCTGTCGAAGGGTTTGTAGCGCGCCTGCCGGTCACGCATGACCTTGATCATCGCCACACCGGGGTCACGGGACAGCAAGAGGCGCCCACCATTGGCTACCAGGTAGTCAAACAGGCGTTCCTTCTCCTCGATGAGGCACTCCGGATTACGATCGAAGGCCGTGGTCACGTCGAGCTGCAACCACTGCACGGCGGGCACTAGGTCGCCAGCAAATACGACTGGACCGCCGGGCATGTCGATCTCCGGCAGCAATTGGCCGGGTGTATACCCGTCGCTGACATGGAAACGCCAACCGGGTCCCAGCCGCGGGCTACCCCGGTCATCCAGCAACTCCAGGCGGCCGCAGCCGTCCAGTTGGCGGATGATCTGTGGCACGAATAGGGCACGATCGCGAGGGTGTGGGTGCCGGGCCCGCCTCCAGTGGCGCCACCCCGTGAGGTAGCGCGCAGTGGGGAACAATAAGCGGGGAGTATCACCTTCATTGACAGCTTCGCGGATGTCGGCCGGCAGCATGGCATGCAGATGCGTGAGCACCACTAGATGAATCTGGCCTTCACCCAAACCATGTTGGGCGAGGCCATCCAGCAACCCGTGGGTGGGCAGCTGACAACGGCACGTGCGCGGCGGAGGTGCCAGTAGTGCGTCGGTACCAGCCAGCACGAGGATATTCTGGCCATCCTGTTGTACCAACATGGCCCGGGTCGCCAGCTCTACCTGATTTTCGTGATCAGGATGGATCCATTCGACCCAGTCACGACGTGGCGTACTGCCGAACATCGTGCCTCCGTCAAGCTTGCGGCTTCTTCCGGTAAGGGTTGAAATGTTTCGACTCACTGCATAGGCCTCTTCGATTTCCCCTTGGGAATCGGCCAAGGGCATCTGGTCCTGACAGGTTATTGTAGGACCGCCGCGTTTTCCCCTCCCTGTAAAGGGTGGATCCGATGGGGTCGGTCACGCCGTGGGGATGCCAATACCAGCAGAATGGCCATGGACTATTGCGTGGTTTCCCCGGGAAGCTGGAAGCAGCCTGCAGTGCGTTGGTCGGCGACCGCATAGATGTCCAGGTTGCCCACCACCATAACCTAGCGGGGACTGTTGACCAGCAGGCTTGCTGCTGCATCGCATCGCGGGCCCAGATTGTCAGCATGCTCTTCTCGATGCCGACATCCCTCAACCGACTGGGCAAGCCGCAGCGACTGTAATGTTTCGATAAAGGCCGCCCTTTCCATGCCGATGGAAAGCCTGGCTGTGGCAGCGGGACGGCCGGCGCCGACCCCGGCGGCAAAGGATGCTGGTGTGCCAGTACTCAATCCCCGGCGATCACCAGGTTGGCACCTGCCGCCATCTCCCCGGAAAAAAGCCGGTCCTTACAGGCCCCGGCAACGGAGGGTGACGCTAGGCATCAGGCGACTTGCATAAGCCGGCTGAAAGTTTGCAGGTGGTGGTCGTCATCGCCGAACTGGCGGGCGACCATCAGCAGGTGCTTGGCGTGGTGGGACAGCACGTACTCCCAGGTCAGACCGATGCCGCCGTGGAGCTGGATGCTCTGGTCGGCAACGAAGCGCGCCGCCCGGCTGACGATGAACTTGGCCGCGGCGAGGCTGCGGCTGCGCGCATCGCTGTCGGGCTCGTCGGCCACGCAGGCGGCCAGGATCGCCATGGAAGTGGCCTGGTCCAGTTCGATGCTCATGTCCACCATGCGGTGCTGCAACGCCTGGAACTTGCCGATTGGCTGGCCGAACTGCTGGCGGGTCTTGAGATAGTCCAGGGTCAGCGCGCAGGCCGCCTGCATGCTGCCAACGGCCTCGGCGCACTGTGCGGCGATGGCGCGACCCTGCTGGTAGCGCAGCGCGGCCAGGGCCTGTTCCGGCTCACCCAGGAGCAGCGCCGGGGCCTTGTCCAGATACAGGTCGCAGGCCTTGCGGCCGTCGATGGTCGGATAGGCGCGGCGGCGCACGCCGTCTTCCCGCGGGTCGAGCAGGAACAGGCTGATACCCTCTTCGTCCCGCGATCCGCCGGCGGTACGTGCCGAAACCAGGACCAGGCCGGCGCTCTGCCCGCCCACTACCACGGACTTGCGCCCGGAAAGCGTCCAGCGGCCCCCGTCCAGGGTGGCGTGTGTCTCGACGTCGTGGAGGTTGTAGTGGCTTTGGGGCTCGTCGAGGGCGACCGCTAGCTGCAGCGATGCGCCGGCGACCTGAGGAAGGAGGTCCGCCTTCTGCGCCTCGCTGCCAAGCTGGGCGATTAGCCCGCCGCCGAGGATCACCGAGTGCAGGTAGGGTTCCAGGCACAGACCCCGACCCAGTTCAGTCATCACCAGCTGGCATTCCACACCGCCGCCCGCCATTCCGCCGTATTCTTCGGCGAACGGCACGGCGGTCAAGCCCAGCTCGCCGAGCCGCGCCCAGAAGCCAGTGCTGAAGCCGGCCTCGCTCTCGCGATAGCCTTCCCGCTGTTCGAAGCCGTAGGTATCGCGTACCAGGCGGGCGATGGTGTCCTGCAGCATCTGCTGCTCTTCGGTCAGATTGAAGTCCATGGTCGTTGCCCTTACAGCTCAAGGATCATCTTGGCGATGATGTTCTTCTGGATCTCGTTGGAACCGCCGTAGATCGAGGTCTTGCGCATGTCCAGGTACTGGCAAGTCGGCGTGGCGCTGTATTCGCCGTGGAGCGGTTCCAGGCTGCCGCCATAGCCCAGCTCATCTTCGAGGAACGGCATGGCGTAGGGGCCGATGGCCTTGTTCAGGAGATGGGTGATGGCCTGGCGGATCTCGCTGCCGCGGATCTTCAGGAACGAACTTTCCGCCCCCGGGGCCCCCTCGGACGCCTGGGCCAGGGTGCGCAGGTTGCTCATCTCGGCGGCCATCAGTTGCATCTCCACTTCCGCCACTTGGGCGCGGAACAGCGGCTCCTCGATCAACGGCCTGCCGTCGCGCAGTTCGCGGCTGGCGATGGCCTTCAGGCGCCCGAGCATGGCCTTGGCCGAACCGATGCCGGCGATGCTGGTGCGTTCATGGGTGAGCAGGTACTTGGCGCAGGTCCAGCCCTTGTTCTCCTCCCCCACCAGGTTCTCCACGGGCACGCGCACGTTGTCGAAGAACACCTCGTTGACTTCGTGTTCGCCGTCCAGGGTGATGATCGGCCGCACCGTGATACCCGGCGTCTGCATGTCGATCAGCAGGAAGCTGATGCCACGTTGCTGCTGGGCCTCGGGATCGGTGCGTACCAGGCAAAAGATCCAGTCGGCATGCTGGCCGGTGGTGGTCCAGGTTTTCTGGCCGTTTACGATGTAGTGGTCGCCGTCGCGCACCGCGCGGGTCTTCAGCGAAGCCAGGTCGGAACCCGCACCCGGCTCGGAGTAGCCCTGGCACCACCAGTCCTCGCAGGACAGGATGCGCGGCAGGAAGTGTGCCTTCTGCGCCTCGCTGCCGAACTTCATGATCACCGGGGCGACCATCTGCACGCCAAACGGGAGAATCCAGGGCGTACCGGCAAGGGCACATTCCTCGTCGAAGATATGCCGCTGCACGCTGCTCCAGCCGGTCCCGCCATATTCCACCGGCCAGCTGACGCCCAGCCAGCCACGCTCGTTGAGCAAGCGCATCCAGGTGACCTGGTCGCTCTTGTCGAAACCCTTGCCCTGGCGGCCGCGGGCCTTGATCGCCTCAGGTATCCGGTCGCGCAGGAATGCCTGCACTTCCTCGCGGAAAACCTGTTCGGCCGGGGTGAAATGGATATCCATCGAAAGGAACCTTCTATTGCGTCAGCGGTTTACTGGTCGAAGACGATCACCGAGCGGGCCAGTTCGCCACGGCGCAGCTGATCGAACCCCTCGTTGATCTGCTCCAGGCGGATGCGCTGGGAAATCATCTGGTCCAGCTTCAGGCGGCCCTGCAGGTAGAAGTCCACCAGCACGGGGATGTCCACCGGGAAACGGTTGGACCCCATGCGCGAACCCTGGATGCGTCGCTCGCCGAGCATTGCGTAGGGGTCCAGCTCCAGCTTCACCCCGGGCTTGATCACGCCGACCAGGGTGGCACTGCCGCCCCTGGCCAGCATGGCGAAGGCTTGCTCGGCGGTCTGCTTGAGGCCGATGCACTCGAAGGAGTACTGCACTCCGCCGCGGGTCATCTCCAGCACCTGCTGGACCACATCGCCCTCCCGGGCATCGATCACATCGGTGGCACCGAACTGCCTGGCGAGTTCCAGCTTGGCGGGAACCATGTCGATGGCGATGATCCGCCCGGCGCCAGCCAGGGCCGCACCATTGATCGCCGACAGGCCGATGCCGCCGCAGCCGATTACCGCCACGGTTTCGCCGGGGCGCACCTTGGCTGTGTTGATCACCGCGCCGGCGCCGGTGGTCACCGCGCAGCCTATCAGCGCCGCGCGGTCCAGCGGCATGTCCTTGCGGATGGCCACCAGGGCGTGCTCGTGCACCAGCATCTGTTCGGCATAGGACGACAGGTTGACGAACTGCATCATCGGCTTCTGCACATAGGTCAGGCGTGGCGCCTCGTCGCGCCCGCGCTGGGTTTCCGGCGATTCGCAGAGCGCCATGTGGCCCGTCAGGCAGTGCGGGCAGTGGCCGCAGTAGACGGAAAGACAGGTCACCACGTGGTCACCGGGTTTCACCGTGCGCACGTCGCTCCCCACCGCCTCGACTACGCCCGCGGCCTCGTGACCGAGTACCAGGGGGCCGGGATACGGCAGCATGCCGTCGACTATGTGCAGATCGGAGTGGCACATGCCAACCGCGACGGTACGCACCAGGACCTCGCGCGGGCCGGGCTTGCTGATGCCGATCTCCTCGATGGTCAGGGGAAAACCCGGCTTGTGGAAGACAGCTGCTTTCATGGGAACACCTCGAATTCTTGTTATCGGTGGAGCCAGCGAGGGCTAATGAGTAAGCCACGGAGCCGACGAGTTAGGCCCCGCTCCACCGCAGGCCGTCGAACGTTAATGAGCCGCCCCACCAGGATGCCCACCCCGATGTGGGTAGGTGGCCGTCTTCCAGCCGCCCACTCAGGACAGCCCCTCCCTTATTCGGGTAGGGACATTCGCTAGCGCAATCGGGATGGTGAAAGAAATGGCCAAACGCACTCCCGGCACCTCGCCCGGAACGTTCGCCACCAACAAGAAGAACGCACAGCGCCGGAGACATTCCATGACCCAATCAGCCGAACACTTCATGACGGCAGCCACCGACCACAGACGCGAAGAAGCCGGGGCGGTGTTTCGCAAGGCGCTCTGGAGGCTCCTGCCGTTCCTCTTCCTGGGCTACGTGATCAACACCATCGACCGCGCCAACGTCGCCTTCGCCAAGCTGCGCATGGCCGAGGACATCGCGCTCAGCGACGCCGCCTACGGCCTGGGCGCGGGCATCTTCTACCTGGGCTACATCCTCTTCGAAGTGCCCAGCAACATGGTCATGCAGCGCGTCGGCGCCCGCGCCACGCTGACTCGGATCATGGTGTTGTGGGGGCTGGTGACAGTCGCCACAGCCTTCGTCACCACGCCGAACCAATTGATCATCGCGCGCTTCTGCCTGGGCGTGGCCGAGGCCGGTTTCTTCCCAGGGGTAATCCTCTACCTCACCTACTGGTTCCCTGCCACGCTGCGCGCCCGCATCACCGCTGTGCTGCTGATGGCAGCGATGACCGCCGGAATGGTTAGCGGTCCTTTGGCCGGGTGGATAATGACCCACTTCCACGACTGGATGGGGCTGCGGGACTGGCAGGTGCTATTCATCGTGGAAGGCGTCCCGGCCATCCTGATGGGTGTGTTCGGCTGGTTCTGGCTGACCGACCGGCCGTCCGAGGCGCGCTGGCTGAACGAGCGGGAGAAGCGTGTGATCAGCGCAGCCCTCGCCGCCGGGACCACGACCGACGCGCCACACGGCCGGCTGCGAGACGTGCTTCGCGAGCCACGGGTATACATCGCCGGGCTGGTGTTCTTCTGCATCTACAGCGGTTCGAACACGGTGTCCTACTGGATGCCGACACTGATCCGCGGCTTCGGCCTGGAAGACCTCAAGACCATCGGTCTGATCTCGAGCCTGCCCTACATCTGCGCGGTGATCGGCATGTACCTGCTGGCGCGCAGTTCCGACCGGCACCTGGAGCGCCGCTGGCACGTGGCCCTGACCATGCTGGCCAGCGCCGCCTGCTTCCTGCTGCTGGGGCCCGCCCAGGGACACCTCACCCTCTCGGTGGTGCTGATGAGCGTGGGCGCCGCGGCCGCGCTGTCCGCCGTAGCACTGTTCTGGGCCATCCCCCCTGCCCTGCTGAACCCTTCCACGGCGGCCATCGGCATCGCCGCGATCAGCTGCATCGGCGGGCTCGCGGGGGTCATCAGCCAGGTGGTGGTCGGCGCCATCAAGACGGCGACCGGAAGCCTCTACCCGGCCTTCGACGTGATCGCTATCACCCTGGCCGTCGGCGCCCTGCTCCTGCTGGTGGGCATCCGCGCCACCCACCTCGCCGATCGCCGGCATTAAAATCCCACCCCCTTCAACAAGAGGACTGCTGCACCATGAGACGCAGAGGAAACTAGCCCTCGCGGCATCGCTGCTAAGCGGTGTGGCAATGGCCAGCGCGACCGACAAACCTAACTTCCTGGTGATCTTTGGCGACGATATCGGCTACTTCAACCTGAGCACCTACAACCGGAGATGAGGGGTTACGAGACGCCCACCATCGACCGCATCGCCAAGGAGGGCTCGCTGCTCACCCATGCCTACGGCATGGGTCGAGGACACCGGACCGCTGACCCGCAAGCGCATGGAAACCATCGACGACGAGCTGCTGCAGGCCACCGAGAACTTCATCGACAAGGCGCACAAGGCCGACAAGCCCTTCTTCGTCTGGTTCAACAGTACCCGCATGGATGTCTGGACCCACCTGAAGAAGGAATCCGAGGGCAAGACCGGCATAGGGCTCTAACTGGATGGCATAGTGGGACACGACAGCCAGATCGGCCAGTTGCTGAAGAAGCTCAATGACCTCGGCATCGCCGACAACACCATCGTCGTCTACAGCACCGACATCGGTGCGCAGAAGTTCAGCTGACCGGACGGCGGCACCTCGACCTCGATGTGACCCGCTCGAAGGAGTGGCGACTCAGCTTCACCGGTATGGATGGCGACTTCAGCACAGCTTCGCGCAAGGTCACCAATGTGCCGTCATTGACCAACCTGTTGGCCGCCTCCTTCCAGAGCGCGCGGGACGAGTCCAACATGTACCAGCGCTGGGCCGGCGACCAGGCCTGGCTGATGGCGCCCATACAGACGAAGGTCAAGACCTTCCTCGCGACGCTCTCGCAATACCCCTTCCAGGAGGCGTCAGCCTCACGTCGGCAACATCAACTACCAGAGCCTTTGCCTGAAGAAGCCCCTGGCGAACCTGCAACAGGGCAGGCAACCCACCGCAAACTGATGGTTCTGAGCGTTTCGTACAAGGGCAGCCAATGACTGCCCTTGTGCGTTTTCGTCCCCACCGAAACCGCCTACCCACTGTTGGGAGGTCCCCGCACCAGGCCGCTTTGCCAGCATTGGGATACGGCGGGGCGCCGCCCTGTGCGAACGCCCCGAACCCATTGAGAACCAGGAGTTAGCATGAGCGAGAAGGTAGTGGTTGCCGGTGTCGGCATGATCCAGTTCACCAAGCCCGGGGCTAGTCCGAGCTATATCGAGATGGGCGCCGACGCGGTGCGCCTTGCCCTGAAGGATGCCGGCCTGGAGTACAACCAAGTCCAGATGGCTTTCGCCGGCTACGCGGTGGGCGACACCACCTGCGGCCAGGCCGTGCTGTACCGCGTGGGTCGCACCGGTATTCCGGTGTTCAACGTCAACAACGCCTGCGCCAGCGGCTCCTCCGCGCTTTACCTGGCCCGTTCCGCCGTAGAGAGCGGCCAGGTGGAGTGCGCCCTGGCGGTGGGCTTCGAACAGATGTACGCCGGCCCCACTCGGTCGGCCTTCCCGGACCGCCCGTTCCCCCGTGCCGACGTGCAGCACATCCAGGATGAGCTCTGCGCCGATGCCGGCGAAATCCCGCGCAACCTGATCACCTTCGGCGGAGCCGGTCGCGAGCACATGCAGAAATACGGCACGCGCATGGAAACCTTCGCCGCGATCCGCGCCAAGGCCAGCCGCCATGCCGCCAACAACCCCCTGGCGCTGTTCAAGAAGGCGGTCAGCACCGAGGACGTGATGAACGACACCCTGATGTGGCCGGGGGTGATGACCCGCCTGATGGCCTGCCCGCCCACCTGCGGTGCAGCGGCGGCGATCATCTGCTCGGAAGACTTCGCCAAGCGGCGCGGCCTGCGTAGCGACGTGGCCATCCTCGCCCAGTCGCTGAGCACCGACCCGGATGACTCCTTCGAACCCAAGTCGATGATCAGTCTGGTGGGTTTCCACATGGCCCAGTCCGCCGCCCGGCAGGTCTATGAGCAGGCCGGCATCGGTCCGGGCGACATCCGCGTCGTGGAGTTGCATGACTGCTTCGCCCACAACGAGCTGCTGACCTATGAGTCCCTCGGCCTGTGCCCGGTGGGCGGCGCCGAGAAATTCGTCCTCGACGGCGACAACACCTATGGCGGCCGCGTGGTCACCAACCCATCCGGCGGCCTCCTGTCCAAGGGCCACCCGATCGGCGCTACCGGCCTCGCCCAGTGCTATGAGCTCACGCACCAGCTACGCGGCACCGCTGACAAGCGCCAGGTGGACGACGTGAAGATCGCCCTGCAGCACAACCTCGGCCTCGGTGGCGCCTGCGTCGTCACCCTGTACGGCAAGAACTGATTCCCTGACCCGGCGCGCTCCGGTGAGCGCGCACCCAAAAGAGGAGTGAAGCATGATCGATAAGAGTTTGATCGGGCACAAGCTCGGCACCTTCAACGTCGATGTTGAAAAAGGTCGCCTGCGCTTTTTTGCCAAGGCCACCGGCCAGGATGACCCGATCTATACCGACGAATCCGCCGCCAGGTCCGCGGGCCACAAGGGCCTACCGGTACCGCCGACCTTCCTGTTCTGCCTGGCGGGCGAAGGCATCGACCGTATTCAGATGCTGAAGCTGCTGAACTGGGACCTGGGCCGCATCCTCCACGCCGAGCAATCGTTCGACTACCACGGGATGGCTTATGCCGGTGATGTGCTGACCTTCGACACGCGCATTTCCGACATCTACGAGAAGAAAGGCGGCGCCCTGCAGTTCATGGTCCAGGAAACCCGCGTGACCAACCAGGACGGCATGCACATCGCCGACGTCCGCTGCTCGCTCGTCCAACGCTAAGGAGCCCGCCATGACCACGCAATTTTCCGATATCCAGGTCGGCGACGAGATCCCCCTGCTCAAGCTGCAGCCGGTCAACCGCACCACCCTGGCCCTCTATTGCGGCGCTTCCGGCGACCACAACCCGATCCACATCGACATCGACTTTGCCCGCAAGGCGCGCCAGCCCGATGTCTTCGCCCACGGCATGCTCTCGGCCGCCTACCTCGGCCGCCTGCTCACCAACTGGGTGCCCCAGCAGCAGGTGCGCAACCTGTCGATCCGCTTCACCGGCATCACCCAGCTCGGCCACATCCCCACCTGCACCGGCAAGGTGGTGGAGAAATTCGAGGCAGACGGCGAAAAGCGCGTCCGCCTGCAACTGCGCTGCGGCAATCAGTACGGCGAAGAAAAACTCGCCGGCGAAGCCGTCGTCGCCCTCAACTGACAACTCCAAAGCACCAGGAACAGCCCCATGAGCAAGCTCCAAGACAAAGTCGCCCTGATCACCGGTTCCGGCCGTGGCATCGGACGTTCTATCGCCCTGAAAATGGCCTCCGAAGGCGCCCGCGTAGTGGTCAACGACCTCGACCGTGAGCCGGCCGAAGAAGTGGTCGCGGAAATCATCGCCGCCGGGGGCCAGGCCGTGGCCTGCGTCGGCAGCGTCACCGCGCCGGACTTCGCCGAGCGCTTCGTCAAGACCGCGGTGGACAACTACGGCGGTATCGACATCATCGTCAACAATGCCGGCTACACCTGGGACAACGTGATCCAGAAGATGAGCGACGAGCAGTGGTACGCCATCATCGACTGCCACCTGACCGCGCCGTTCCGCATCCTGCGCGCCGCCCAGCCGATCATCAGCGCCCTGGCCAAGAAAGAGGCCGCCGAAGGCAAGGAAGTGCTCCGCAAGATCGTCAACATTTCCTCCGGCGCCGCCGCCGGCAACCCGGGCCAGGCCAACTACTCCTCGGCCAAGGCCGGCATCCTCGGCATGACCCGCACGCTGGCCAAGGAGTGGGGCCGTCTGAAGGTCAACGTCAATGCCGTGGCTTTCGGCCTGATCGAAACCCGCCTGACCCAGGCCCTGGCCGGTGAGGACAGCAAGACCGTCAACATCGAGGGTCGCGAGATCAAGGTCGGCGTGCAGCAGGCCATGCTCGACGGCGCAGCTCGCAACATTCCCCTGGGCCGTGCCGGTAAGCCGGAGGAAGCCGCCGGCGCGGTGTACTCCCTGTGCACCCCGGAAATGGACTTCGTCTCCGGCCAGGTGATCTATTGCTCCGGTGGCGTCATCGCCAGCCTCTGAGTCCAGCACTCTCGGCAAGGCCGGCATACGGAATCCGTGTGCCGGCCTTTTTGTTTGCGAACAGACCTGCGGCCTGCTTGGTGAGTGAATTGGCTATGTCTGCGTTAGTTGTTGCGGCGGGTACGACCCGAGCGACTCTCTGATGCGAATCAATGGCTTGATATCGTCTCCATAACGTTCGAGAAGACGTCGCCAGCCCAGGTAATTCACCCGGTACTTGGTCATCTCGCCATGGAAACGCCTCATCCAGGCCTTCAAGCGGCCGTGGTAGACGTGGACGTTCCGGATGTGGACAGCCCCGTCGACACGTCGCTTCTGGCGCAGGTTCACGCGATGGTGGGTAATGCCGTCGGCCTTGGCAAAGCTGTGGTAGATCGCCGCGCTGTCGGTGCACAGCACGGCTTCCGGATCCAGCTGTGGGCGTAGCGCGGCCACCACCTGAGCCGCATTAGCTGTTTCAGGTGGAAACCGCGTGCTGTCGCTGCGGTCACGCATGACCAGAACGGGAATCTGCTCGGCGGCGAAGCCCTTGCAAGGCTCCGATGGTGGATCGATGAAGCATGAACCACCCGCTACGATTCCCGGTCGTGCCTAGTGGAAGTATTTCAATCGCGAACGGATTCGCTCCCCACAGGAAAAGTCCCGGCGGACTCCCATATACAAGAACGCCCGCCGGATCTCTCCGGCGGGCGACTCAGGGGGGCTGACGGACAACCCTCAGCGCTTGATCATCGCCGCCACCATCTGGCGTACCTGCTCGTTGAACGGCGGCCGCGTCAGGTCCGGACCGTCCTCGGTGCGGTACACCGGCTTGGGATGGCTGAAGGTGACGAACCCGGCATGGCCCAGGTAGGTGCCCATGCCGCTGTTGCCGACCCCACCGAACGGCAAGCCCACGCCGGCATGCTTCGCCACGTCGTTGAGGGTCACCCCACCGGAAACCGTTCGGTCCAGAACGAATTTCTCCTCGGCCGCGTCGTTGCCGAAGTAATACAGCCCCAGCGGCCGCGGATGGGCGTTGATGTAGCTGACTACTTCCTGAATACGCCGGTAGGGCTTGGTTGGCAGCAGCGGGCCGAAGATCTCGTCCTGCATCACCTTGAGTTCATCGCCCGGATCCAGCAGCAGGGTCGGTGTGAGCTTGTGGTGCGGCTGCCGGGAAAAGTCCTCGCCGGCGGGGTTCAGTTCGACCAGCTCGACACCTGCCTCACGTGCTTCGCGCAGGTAATCCCGGAGGCGCTCGAAGTGGCGGGCATTGATCACCGAGGTGTAGTCCGGGTTGTCCTTGAGGGTCGGGTAGTGCCTGGCCACCACCTCGCGGGCGGCGGCGATGAAGTCCTCCACCATTTCCTCGGGCACGAACACATGGTCCGGCGCCAGGCAGACCTGGCCAGCGTTCATCAGCTTGCCAAGCATGATCTTGGTCGTCGCCGCCTTGAGGTCGGCGGAGCGCGAAATGATGGCGGGCGACTTGCCGCCCAGTTCCAGCGTCACCGGCACCAGGTTGTCGGCGGCGGCCCGCATCACGTGCTTGCCGATGCTCGAGGCGCCGGTGAACAACAGATGGTCGAACGGCAGACCGCAGAATGCCTGGCCGACTTCCGGACCGCCGGTGATGATGGCGATCTCGTCTTCGGCGAAGGTGGCGCGGAACATCCGCTGCATCAGCTCGGCGCTCTTCGGGTTGTACTCGGACACTTTCACCATTGCCCGGTTTCCTGCCGACAGCGCACTGGCCAGGCCCATGATCACCATGCTGACCGGGAAGTTCCAGGCCGTGAGGATGCCGACCACGCCCAGCGGCTGGTAGTGGATCCAGGCCTCGCCGCGCTCGGTGGGATGCTGCTTCGGCTTCATCCATTCGGCGATCTGCGCCCGGGTCTGCTTCAGCAGACCCAGCGGCCCCAGCACATCCATGAGCCGCGTCAGGTCATGGCTGCGGTGGCCGAAGTCGGCGGCGGCCGCCTCGATGATTTCCTCCTGGTGGTCTACCAGCATGCCGGCCAGGCGGTCCAGCAGTTCGCAGCGTTGCTCGGCGGTCCAGTTGTCCTGGGCCAGGTAGGCGGCGCGCTGCCGGGCGAGAATCTCGCGCAAGCCGGCCGCTTCAGGTAATTCGATCTTGCTCATGCTTGCCTCGTCATCGTCGGTGCCTTTGGCGCGGCCGCCGGTGCGACGGCAGTTGCCGAAGCTGCCAGACATATGGATCTGAGTGAATCACTTGTTATTGTTTTCACTGCGGGGCTCCAGGTGGGAAAGCCGAGCTGATCCAGCTCGAAAGGGGTTCGTGCCGAATATAGGGAGCCGCTCCTTCTTAACTACCACCCGAAATCGGTAGGTCCGCGGCATCGCGTGGACAGCGCGTTCGGGAGGAGCTGTTCGCCAACGCCGCGCAGATGCCCATCGCCGGACGTGTGGCACCCGGCGTCCTGGCCTATGCCGCTGCGGCTAATGTGCACCTGCGCCAGCCTCGCCAACTGAACGCGTGCTGGCGGGCGCTCGTTTCCCTCTCGAATCGGATCGATCGGTTTCGAGCCTGGAAACTCGGTCCGTGATCGATCCGTTTCGCCTACCCACCGTGGGTAGGACTCCGCCGGCTTCCATGAACGCAAGATTTCTCCAATACCCGGACCGGTGGGCGCTTGCCCCACGGCCGCCGGCCGGACCTGCCACGCACATTGGAGAGCTCCTATGCACATTCAACGATCCATCTTCCGTGAAGACCACGAAATGCTCCGCGAAACCGCGCGACGCTTCTTCGAGCGCGAGTGCGTTCCGCGCCAGGCCGAATGGGACAAGGTCGGCCAGGTGGACCGCGAGACCTGGCTGAAGGCCGGCCGCGAAGGCCTGCTCTGCACCATGGTGCCGGAGGAATACGGCGGCGGCGGCGGTGACTTCGGCCACGCCACCGTGATCGTCGAGGAGATGCATCGCGCCGGAGTCTCCGGCGTAGGCTTTCCCCTGCACTCGGATGTCATCGCCCAGTACATCGTCCGCCTGGGTACCGAAGAGCAGAAACGCAACTGGCTGCCGGGTATTTGCCGTGGCGAAACCATCCTCGCCATCGGCATGACCGAGCCGGGCAGCGGCTCCGACCTGAAGGCCGCGCGTACAACCGCCGTACGCGACGGCGACGAATACGTCATCAACGGCAGCAAGACCTTCATCAGCAACGGCCTGAACTGCGACATGATCGTGCTGGCCTGCAAGACCGACCCGGCTGCTGGCGCCAAGGGCATCAGCCTGATCTGCGTCGAGGCGAATCGCGAAGGCTTCCGTCGTGGCCGCAAGCTGGACAAGGTAGGCCAGCCCGCTGCCGACACCACCGAACTGTTCTTCGACAACGTCCGCGTACCGGTCGGCAACCTGCTCGGCGAGGAGGGCAAGGGCTTCGTCTACATGATGCAGGAGCTGCCCCAGGAACGCCTCTACATCGCCATTGGCCAGGCCACCCAGCTGGAGCGCCTGCTGGATATCACCCTGGACTACGTCAAGGAGCGCAAGGCCTTCGGCCAGACGATCTGGGACTTCCAGAACACCAAGTTCAAGCTCGCCGACGCCAAGGCAGCCTGCGTGGCGGTACGCACCATGGTCGACTACTACGTCGGCGAACACATGCGCCGCAAGCTGACCGTGGAAGAGGCGGCCATCGCCAAGCTCTATGCCACCGAGACCCTGTGGAAGCACCTGGACGAGATGGTCCAGCTCCATGGCGGCTATGGCTACATGCTCGAGTACCCCATCGCCCGCGCCTTCACCGACCTGCGGGTGGCACGCGTGGTCGGCGGCGCCAGCGAGGTCCAGCGGGAGCTGATTGCTCGCAAGCTCTGAGGCAATCGATCCGGGCCGCACCGTGCGGCCCGATTTCGCCCAGTCGTTTCCAAGGAGTGAAGATGAACGCACCAACCATTACCCGCCAACTGCTGCACACCCGCGAGATCGTCTGCCGGGGTTACCTGCGCAGCGATGGTCTGCTCGATGTCGATGGTTGCATCCAGGACGTTCCCGCCGAAGCCAGCGATCTGCCATTCCACCGGGTTGAGGCAGGTGATCCGGTACACGATATGCGACTACTCATGACACTGGATACGAACCTGCTCATCCAATCCATCACCGCAGTCACCAGCGCCGGTGCCACGCCGGTCTGTGGCGCCATCGCCTCGGCGTACGCCAGCCTTGCCGGCTTGAAGATCGGTCCCGGTTTCAAGCAGGAGGTCAAGGCGCGGGTGGGCGGAACAAAGGGCTGCACCCATCTGACCGAACTGGTGGAACGCATGGCCAGCGCCGCCATGCAGGTGCGTTTCACCCTTGGTCGGGCGCAGCAGATGCACCTTCTGCCTGGCACCGAGCCGCCGGCCAGGAGGCACAGCTGGGTGCTGGATACCTGCCACGCCTATCGCCGTGATGGCGAGGTGGTCCGGCTCCTGGGCCTGGTCAGCGACACACCGGCGGGTCCTCCCAAGTCCTGAGCCACTTTTCAGCCGAACCCCGACCGCAGCGACTTCAAGAGCACAACAAGAAATGGACAATCCCAGATACCTCGGCGATTTCGCCACCCTGACCCCGGAAAAGCCGGCCGTGATCAACGGCAGCACGGGGGAACAACTGAGCTTTCGCGAACTCGACGAGCGCTCCAATCGCCTGGCCCGCTATCTGCTGGACGCCGGGCTGCGGCACGGCGATGGCCTCGGCATGTTCCTGGAAAACAATATCCGCTGTTTCGAGGTGTGCTGGGCCGCACTGCGTTCCGGCTTGCAGATTGTGCCGATCAATCGCTTCCTGACCCCGGAAGAGGCGGCCTACATCGTCAACGACAGTGGCGCCAAAGCCCTGGTGACATCCTGGGACCGCCGGGATACCGTCCGGGACCTGTCGGCGCTGATTCCAGACTGTTGCCAGCGACTGATGCTCGATGGCTGCATCGAGGGCTGGACCTGCTACGAGGACGCCATCGCCGCGTTCCCCGCCGAGCGCCTCGAGGAAGAATGGCTCGGCGGCCTGATGCTCTACAGCTCGGGTACCACCGGCCGCCCCAAGGGCATCTATAAGCCGATGCCGAAAGTCGCCGCCAATGTCGGCCTGCCGCTCAACCCGGTGTTCGCCCGCTGCAACTTCGACCAGGACTCGGTCTACCTCTCCACCGCCCCGCTCTACCATTCCGCACCGATCGGCAACGCCCTGGCCATCCAGTGCATCGGTGCCACCGTCGTCTTCATGGAGAAGTTCGATGCACTGCGCGCGCTGGAACTCATCGAGCACTATCGCATCACCCATAGCCAGTGGGTACCGACCATGTTCGTACGCCTGCTGCGATTGTCCTCCGATGAACGCAAACGCTACGACCTGACGAGCCTACGCATGGCCAACCATTCAGCGGCGCCCTGCCCTCAGGACATCAAGCGGCAGATGATCGACTGGTGGGGGCCGATCCTCATCGAGTACTACGGCAGCACCGAAACCGGGGCGGCGACCGTCCTCGACAGCCATCAATGGCTGCAGCACCCGGGCTCGGTGGGCCATCCCATCCCCGGCGTCACGCTGCACATCTGCGACGACGAGGGCAACGAGGAGCCCACCGGCACCGCCGGCCTGATTTACATCGAGCGGCCCGGGCCCGGTTACCTGTACCACAATGATCCCGGCAAGACCCGCGAGGTACAGCACCCGCGCCAGCCCACCTGGACCTGCGTTGGAGACATCGGCTACCTGGATGAGGACGGCTACCTGTACCTGACTGATCGCAAGTCGTTCATGATCATTTCCGGCGGCGTCAACATCTACCCGCAGGCCATAGAAAACGCCCTGGTGATGCACACCAGCGTCGGCGACGTGGCGGTGATCGGCGTCCCCAACGCCGAGATGGGCGAAGAGGTCAAGGCCATTGTCGAACCCGCGCCGGGCGTTACCCCATCGGAGGCCCTGGCCTGCGACCTGCTCGCCTTTCTGGACGGTAAGATCGCCCGCTACATGATGCCGCGCTCCATCGAGTTCATGGATCAGCTGCCGCGCCTGCCTACCGGCAAGCTCTACAAGCAGCAACTGCGCGAGCGCTATTGGCCCAAGGGCTGAGCTCTGTTCCCGTGAGCACAAAGCCGGAGTTCGTCTCCGGCTTTTTTGTGGCTCATCGGGATTGCAGGGGTTGGTGTTGGGCTACACGGGATTGGCTATAACGTGTGAATTGTCAGAGTCCGCGCTTGCGGATACGACCCTCACCCGCGGCCTCTCCCCCAGAGAATGTTGGACCTCGCTGCACTCGGACCAACCTACGAAGTCGAGCTTCGGAAGGTGGGGCGGGCAGCGTTCCGCTGGAGCGAAGCGAAACCCAACGTTTGGCGGCCTGATCCGGCATGCGTGCAGACGGGACTCTTAGTGGGTGAACGAACGATGCAGTGCGATTCACACCCTCCCACCCATCCACAATGAGCAAAAGAAAGCCGGGGCAATGCCCCGGCTAGTTCTTGCAGTGTCAGTCCCTCACCCCAGGTTTTCACCGATGACGCCGGAATCGCGCCAGCGGCCGATCTCCGCTATCGGCAGCCAGCCTTCCAGTGCCGCGTCGATGCCGGCCAGGGTAGCCGGCTGCGGCGCAGTGGGAACGGCCGGCGCGGTGCGGCTGAAACGCGGGGCCGGAGCGGGCTGCTGGATGCCATTGACCTCGACGAAGGTGCCACGGGCCTTGAGATGCGGGTGCTCCGGTGCCTCGGCGAAGGACAGCACCGGGGCGAAGCAGACGTCGGTTCCTTCCAACAGCGCGCACCATTCCTCCCGCGTGCGCCGCTTGAAGGCCTGGGCGAACAGTTCGCGGGCCTTGGGCCAGTTGCGCGGGTCCTGCTGCGCGCCGATGGCCGCCGGGTCAATGTCCAGCTGCTTGAGCAGCTCGGCGTGGAAACGCCCCTCGATAGGCCCCACAGACACGAGCTGGTCGTCCTTGCAGGCGTAGACGTCGTAGAAATGCGCGCCGGAGTCGATCACGTTGCTGCCGCGCTCGTTCTTCCATTGCCCACTGGCCACCAGGCCGAAAAAGCCCAGCGCCATGGAGGCGGTGCCATCGCAGATGGCCGCGTCCACCACCTGGCCCTGGCCGGACTGGCGCGCTTCCAAGAGCGCCGCGAGCATGCCGATGGCCAGGTAGAGGGCGCCGCCGCTCATGTCGCCGAGCAGGGCCAGCGGAATGGAAGGCAACTGGCCCTTGCGGCCGATGGCATTGAGCACGCCGGTCAGCGCGATGTAGTTGATGTCATGGCCGGCGGCGTGGGCCAGCGGGCCGGTCTGGCCCCAGCCGGTGATACGGCCGTAGACCAGGCGCGGATTGACCTCCAGGCAGGCCTCAGGGCCCAGGCCAAGGCGTTCGGTGACGCCGGGACGGAAGCCTTCGATCAGGCCATCGGCATCCTTGAGCAGGTCCAGCACCAGTGCCACGGCCTGCGGATCCTTGAGGTCCAGGGCGATGGCCTTGCGGTTGCGCAGCATCAGGTTGTACTTGAACTCCTTCTTCACCCCCAGCTCAACGGCCTCACGCCGTTCTATGCGCAGTACGGTAGCGCCGAGGTCGGCGAGCAGGGTCGCGGCCATCGGGCCCGGGCCGATGCCGGCCAGCTCGATGATTTTCACTCCAGCCAATGGTCCCATAGTTCTCTCTCACTCTATCCAGGTTCGGGCACTGCCGGCGGCGGTGCCACAGGGTCAGGCCGCCTCGCCGGGCGACAGGTGGTTACGCACGAAATCGAACAGCGTGCTTCCCGCTTCCGCCAGCAACGCCTGTCCGAGTCGCTCGGCGCAGCGCAACTCGTTGCCTGGCGCCATGCGCCACTCGTGCAAGCGGGCGGCGAACAGACCGAGCGGATGCTCCTCGGTTATGCCGATGGCGCCCAGCACGGCATGGCCGATGGCGACAACCCGGCTAGCCGCCTCGCACGCACGCAGCTTGGCAGTCGCCGCCAGCAGCGGATCGGGCAGGTAGCCCTCGGCGGCACAACCCATGCGCGAAGCCAAAGCGGCGGAGCTGACCTGCTCGGCGAGCGCGGCCAATTCCTGCTGCACGGCCTGGAACTGGCCGATCGCCCTGCCGAACTGCCGACGATCGTTGGCGTACTCGACGCTGAGTTCCAGCACACGCTCCATGGCGCCAGCCATGGCCACGGCATGCAGGGCATTGCAGAGGGTTTCAGCGTCCGCGTCCGGGCGCTTGAAGCGGAACAATGCCAGGTCCTCCGAGTACCAGGTCAGGGACGCGGATGCCTGGCGGCGATAGCTGCCGGCGACGACATGGGCGTCGGCGCGGGCCAGCAGCAGCCACTCGCCATTCCACTCCACTAGCACCCGCGATGCCAACAGGGCCCCTGGCACGTCGGCGCAGAACATGCCGCCCTCCGCAGTAGGTTCGGCCCTGGCCAGGGCGATGCAGGCGCCATCGTTGCGGTAGCCGGCCTCGGCCAGCAGCGCTCGAGCCATGGCGGTCTCGCCGAGCGGCAGGCCCAGGCCGGCCTTGCTGGCGGCAAACAGCATGTCCTGCACCAGGGCCAGGGAAAGTCCCGCGCCGCCCAGTGCCTCGGGCACCAGGGCATCGGTATAGCCGAGAGCATCGATGGCGCTCCACAGCTCGGCGGCGTTCTCGTCACGCTCCTGCTCGCGCAGGCGGTCCAGGGGGCAGAGGTCGAGCAGCGCGCGCTCGAACCCGTCGAAAATGGCGTCAGTCATGATGTCTCCCGATCAACGAAGGCCAAGGCCGCGAGCGATAATGCCGCGCAGGATCTGCCGGGTGCCGCCGCGCAGCGAGAAGCTGGGGCAGATCTGGGTGATGTAGGCGAGGGTCTCGCGCAGTGCCGGTGGCGGCGGATGATCGCGGGTCAGCTCCAGGGCTTCGGCGATCCAGCCAGGTACCGCCTGTTCGAATTCGGTACCCAGGTCCTTGACCAGCGCGGCCTCCAGGTCGACGTGTTCGCCCCGGTCCAGCTTGTGCGCCACCGCCAGCGACATGGCGCGTAGCACCGCGAGGCGACCGGCCATCCGCCCCAGCAGCGCGGTCACCGCCCTGCCGGGCTCGACAATGGCACGCAGCTCCGCCAGCCAGCCCTCGATCAGGACCATGGCCGAGTAGATGCGGTCGGGGCCGCTGCGTTCATAGGAGAGTTCGGAGGTGACCTGCTTGAAGCCGGAACCTTCTTCGCCGATCAGCGCGTCGGCGGGCAGCAGGACATTCTCGAACAGTACTTCGCAGAAATGCTCATCGTCGGCCAGGTCCTTGATCGGGCGAACGGTCACGCCCGGCAGGGACAGGTCGATGATCATCTGAGACAAGCCCTTGTGGCGGTCCTCGGTGGTGCCGGAGGTGCGCACCAGGGCACACATGTAGTGCGCGTGCTGGGCGTTGGAGGTCCAAATCTTGCGGCCATTAAGCCGCCAGCGGCCATCCTCGATGCGCACCGCCCGGCTGCGTATGCTGGCCAGGTCGGAGCCGGTGTCCGGCTCGCTCATGCCGATGCAGAAGAAGATTTCTCCGGACAGCATGCGCGGGACGAAGTACTCCCGCTGCGTCTGGTTGCCGAAGCGCAACAGCAGCGGCGCGGTCTGCCGGTCATTGACCCAGTGCGCGGATGACGGCGCGCCACAGGTCAGCAGTTCTTCAACCAGCACGAAGCGCGCGAAGTAGCTGCGCCCTCCCCCGCCATGCTCCCTGGGCAGGCTCAGGCCGATCAGGTGCTGTTCGGCAAGCCTGCGGCTGAAGCCCGGGTCCGCTTCGGAAACGCCACGGGCTCGCATGGCCATGGGGATGCCGCGCAGCGTGTCCTGCAGGAAGACCCGGATGGGCTCGCGCAGCGCCTCGTCTTCCGCTGGCACTGTGGCCAGTCTCAAGGGGGAAAGGATCGAACTCATGATCTCTCTCGAATGGTCGTCAGGGGATGCCCGCCAGCGTGCAGTTACCGCTGGCACTACAGCCGGCAGGCAGGTGCGTGACATAATTTGTTCTCCACCCGGGCGCGTCCAATTCCGCTTTCGGATCGACCGATACACGCGACGCTACCCGGCTCCGAACTACCCCATCGCAATGGCCCCGATATGGAATTCCGTCAGCTCAGGCAGGCGCTCGTACTTGCCGAAACGCTCAACTTCCACCGTGCCGCCGAGCAGCTGAACATGACCCAGCCGCCGCTCTCCACCTCGATCAAGAAGCTCGAGGACGAACTCGGCGTGTTGCTGTTCGAGCGCCTGCCCAGCGGCCTGCGCCTGACCTCGGCAGGCGAAGCCGTTCTGCGCAACGCACGCAGCGTGCTGTTCTTCGCCGAGGAGATGCGCCGCGCCGCGCGCGAAGGCGAGGCCGGCGAGCGCGGCCAGCTTCGCGTGGGCTTCGTTGGCTCGGCCGCCTACGCCTTGCTCCCGAACATCATTCGCAGCTTTCACGAGCGCTATCCGCACGTCGATCTGGTACTGGAAGAAGGCGTCGGCAGCGAGCTGCTGCAACGCCTGGATGAACACGAACTGGATGTGGCGCTGGTGCGCTACCCCATCCTGCAGTCCAGCGCAGCCGAGATCACGCCGCTACAGCGCGAACACCTGGTACTAGCTGTCAGGCACGACTCGCCGCTCGCCGCCTCTGAATCCCTGGGCCTGGCGGACCTGGCCGACCAACCCTTCATCGTCAGCTCGCAGAGCCGCTCGCCATCCTTGCATGCGCTGATGCTGCAGGCTTTCGAGGAAGCCGGCATCCGCCCGCGCATCGCGCAACAGGCAGCGCAGATGTCGACCGTGCTCGGCCTGGTGGAAGGCGGCCTCGGCATCGCCATGATTCCGGCGGCGGCGGCCAAATACGTCGGCCCGCACATCCGCACCATCCCACTGGTCAACCTGTCCGCCAACCTGGTCTCGGGCATCGCCCTGGCCATGCTGGCGGACACCCATTCGGCCACTGCGCGCAACTTCCGCGAGCACGCGCTACGCATGACGGTTTCCGCCGAGGGCTAACGCCCTCGGTGTGGGAGCCTAGCGGGCGCCCAAGCGGGCCAGCATCACTTCCAGCGCATCGCGATGTGCCTGGGTATTGTGGGCTAGAGCCTGCAAGGCCGCGGATAGCTCCAGCACATCCGGCAGGCGGGCATGCCTGGACTCCAGCATCAGGCGCTTGGTCATGCGCAGCGCATCGCCGGGGTTGCTGGCGATGCGCCGGGCGAGGTCGAGTGCCGCCGGCATCAGTTCCTCCGCCGTCACCACCCTCGATACCAGCCCCCATTCCAGTGCCTGGGCGGCGCTGATCGCCTCTCCGGTGAAGGCCATCTCGCAGGCCCGCGAAGCGCCCAGGGCGCGCTGCAGCAGCCAGGCACCGCCGTCACCGGGGATCAGGCCGAGCTTGACGAAGCTCTCGGCGAAGGTGGCCTTTTCCGATGCGATGCGGATGTCGCACATGCAGGCCAGGTCGTTGCCGGCGCCCACCGCCGGCCCGTTGACCGCGGCGATGGTCGGCACTTCCAGGTTGCACAGGGCCAGCGGCACGCGCTGAATCCCGTCGCGATAGAAATAGCGCGACTGCGCCGGCTCTCCGAGGGCTCCCTCGCCAAGCTGGCTGATCTGCTTGAGGTTGCCGCCGGCGGAAAACGCCGGGCCGGCGCCGGTAAGCACCAGCGCGCGAATGGAGCGGTCGCGATTGACCGCCTCGCACATGGCCACCAGCTCGCCGATGGCATCCTCGTCGGTAAGGGCATTGCGGTTTTCCGGGCGGTTCATGGTGACGATGGCGACGGCATCGTCACGCTCGATCCTGAGGAAATCACTCATTTCAGACTTCTCCGTGAGCAGGGTCTTGGGATTCGGACAGGAAGGCCGCGCGGTTCCGGGTCAGGCCGGCGATTGCGCCATCACCCAATGCGTCGACCCGCGCGCGGCAGCAGCTTCCTGAGCATTGGTCGCATGCTAGGAAGCTCGCCAGGTCCGCGCCTAATCTTTTATTTGTCTCGGCCAATACGAAAAGGGAATCGGCATCACGTCCTTGCTGCGCTTAGAATTCACGCGTAACAAGAACAAGACTGCCCCCGGAAAGACTGCTGCCATGCTGACTCCAACCCCAGGCTCCGGCGTTCACCTGCCCGCCAACCGCGAACTGCAGTTGATCCCCGATACGAAGGTCATACCGCCTCGCGGCGCCCGCAACCTGATGGCACGTTCAGCGCTGATAACGCGCCTGATGGATGCCCGCCGGCAACGCTGCGTGGTGGTCCAGGGACCCGCCGGCAGCGGCAAGACCAGCACGCTGCTGGCCTGGCGCCGGGAGCTGGTGGGCATCAATTTCGATGTCGCCTGGCTGTCGGTGATCAGCGAGGACAATGACCCCACCCGCCTCTGCAACTGCCTGCTGGCGAGCCTGGCCGAAGTCAATGCGGACCTGGTTCGCGAGGCCGCGCAACTACTCGGACGAGACGGCGACGAGCTGGCGCTCGAACACTGGATCATCGTGCTTCTGCAGGGGATATCCCGGCACGGCCGTGACCTGCTGCTGGTGATCGACGACCTGCACAACCTCAACGATCCGGATATCTTCAAGGCCTTGGGCTGGCTGCTCGACTATGCGCCGGCGAACCTGCACCTGGCGATCGGCACACGCAGCGCCCTGCCCTCCACCCTGCCCCTGGTGCGGCTACGCGCCCTAGGGCAGCTCAGCGAGTTCGATCTGCGCGACCTGCGCTTCAGTGTTGACGAATCCGAGCGCTACCTGCGCCAGCAGGTCGGTGAGATCAGCCGGCGCGACGCCGAAGTCCTGCATGAGCTGACCGATGGCTGGGTGGCCGGCCTGCAGCTCTTCGCCATCGATCTCAAGTCCAAGCGGGGCGGCGGCTTCAGCCGCATGCAGGTGCGCGATGCCAGCGCCTTCGCCCACTATTTCGAGCAGGAGGTATTGCTGCACCTGCAGGCGTCCGACCTTCATTTGCTGACCTGTGCCTCCATCTGCAACCGTTTTTCTGCTTCGCTGTGCGCGAAGCTGGTCGGCAAGCCACAGGCCATCGCCTGGATGATGAACCAGTTGACCCGCCTGGATGGCGACAACCTGTTCATCACCCAGGTGAAGAGCCATGACCGGGAAACCTGGTACCGCCTCCATCCGCTCCTGCGCGAAGTGCTCCGCGCACGCCTTGCTGTCCAGCCCGAAACGGAGCAGAAACAGCTGCAGGCGATTGCTCGCGACTGGTTTTTTGAGAAGGGGTACATCGACGAGGCGGTACGCCATGCGGTACTCGCCGGGGACGTGAAGGCGGCAGCCGACATAGTCGAAGCCTGCGCCCATGACCTGCTGGCGCGCGGCTCCATCCGCCAGTTGCCCAACCTGCTGCGCAAACTACCCCCGGAAGAAGTGCGCGAACGCTTCAGCCTGCAACTGGTGATGGCCCAGCTGGAACTCTTCGCTCACAACTTCGACGATGCCCGGCGGATCCTCGACAACCTTCGGCAGAACGAGCAGCGCCTGAACGTCCATCAGCGCCACGGGCTGCTGGTGTCGCGCGGTGCCTTGGCCATGCAGCTCGACCGGACCGAGGAGGCCTGGGCGCTGGCGCCGGAGCTCGAGGCGATTCCCGAGGACGCCGACGACCTGGTGCTGACCGGTCGTGGCTCGATCCTGTCCTGGCTGTATGCATTCAACGGCGACTTCGAGCACGCCCGGCGGATCCTGGAAGGCAGCGACCGTCCCGGCACCTCGCCACGCCGGACCCTGCTGGGGCGCTGCATCTACGGCGTGACGCTCGTCATGGAGGGGCGCATCAGCGAGGCCGAGCACATCCTGCGCAACACCCTGGTCGAATCCGAGCAGCACGGCGACAGCACCATCATGGCCAGCTACGCAGCGGCCAGCCTGCTGGGCAGTACCCTCTACGAGCAGAACAGCCTGGCCGAGGCCAGCCAGGTCCTGGAGCCGCGCCTGGATGTGCTGGAGCGCGTGTCCCTGCCCGGCGCCGTGCTGCAATGCCTGGTGACGCTGTGCACCATCTACTGGCTGACCGGCCGCCAGCTCGAAGCCCAGGCCCATCTCGACCGCCTGGAAGAGTACGCTCAACGCTACAACCTCGACCGACCCCGTGCATTCGTCCTGTACATGCGCCTGCGCTGGTGCATCCAGAAGAACCAGTCGGTACAGGCCGAATCCCTGCTCGGGCAACTCCAGAACCTTGCCGGCAAGTACGCCGGCATCGACCGCGGCGTACCCCAGGGCATCGTCTTGCTGGCGACTCGCGCCGGCATCGAGATGAACCTGTACCGCCAGGATTACACCAAGGCGGTCAGCCTACTGCTGCCGCTGATCACTTTGTGCGAGTCCAAGCGCCGCTGGGCCCAGGCCACCTTCCTGCGCCTGCAACTGGCCATCGCCGAGCAGGGTTGCGGACACGCCCAGCTGGCACGCCAGCAACTGGTGGAGGCCCTGCGCCAGGGCCACCGGCTGGGCCTGGTGCGCAGCCTGCTGGACGTTTCCCCGGTCATTCCGGAAATGCTGCAAGCCCTGCTAGACGCCAAGGTTTTGGAGCCGGTGCTGGAGTTCTATGCCGAGCGCCTGCTGGTGGCGGCCAGGCCGGTGGAAAACCCTGCAGCCAAGCCCACCACGCCGATCGAGACCCTCAGCGACCGCGAGTCCGAGGTGTTGCAGCTCATGGCCCAGGCCATGACCAACAAGAAGATCGCGCGCATTCTCAATGTGTCGCCGGAAACGGTGAAATGGCACCTGAAGAACGTTTTCGGCAAGCTCGGCGTGACCGGCCGCGACGAGGCGATCGCCAAGTGGCGCGACCTCAGCCTGCATCGCCCGGATGCGCCGCCCCGTACCGAGGGCGATCACTGAGACCGGGTCTGCCTCGATTGATGGGTATCGCAAGCTCCGCCCATCCTACGAGCCAAAGCAGATATCAGTCCTGTGGGAGCGAATTCGTTCGCGAATGAATTCGCTCCCACAGAAATGTTCCTCACCTGGCCAATACTTAGCTGCGCCAGGCGTCCGCCGGATTCCCGCCCTGCAGGGCGGCCATCACCGCATCGGTATCGCTCCCGCGCACCGGGATCGGGCCGGGTACCGCCACCTTGCCGTCGAAACGCGGCGCGGGTGACGCCTGCAGCACGCCGTCGCGTTGGAAATAGACACCACGCTCCTCCAAGTGCGGATGCTCCGAGGCTTCACGTGGACTGAGCACGGGAGCAAAGCAGACATCGGTTCCCTCCAGCAGTTCGCACCATTGCTCGCGGGTACGCTGGGCAAAGATCCCGGCCAGGATCTCGCGCTGCTCGGGCCAGCGCTGCGGGTCCCACTGGCGGTCGAACCGGGCGTCGTTTTCCAGGCCGAGCTTTTGCCTCATCAGCGCATAGAACTGCGGCTCCATGGAGCCCAGGGCGACGTAGCGATCGTCGGCGCAGCGATAGGTGGCGTAGAAATGCGAGCCGTCATGCACGCTCCTGCCACGGGTTTCGCTGATCAGGCCGCCACGGGCGAGGGATTGCATCAGCTGGGTCATGTGGGCGGAACCATCGACGATGGCCGCGTCCACCACCGTGCCCTTGCCGCTGGCGCGGGCATTGAGGATGCCAGCCAGGATGCCCACCGCGAGGTACAGCGCACCGCCGCCGATATCGCCGATCAGAGTAATCGGCGAGGACGGCGCCTCGCCCGCCGTACCGCTGTGGTACAGCGCACCGGACAGGGCGATGTAGTTGTTGTCATGCCCGGCGGCATGGGCCAGAGGACCTTGCTGGCCCCAGCCGGTCATGCGGCCGTAGACCAGGCGCGGATTGCGCGCCTGGCAGACCTCCGGACCCAGCCCGAGGCGCTCCATCACCCCCGGGCGCATGCCTTCGATCAGGGCGTCGGCGCCTTCGATCAGCCGCAGGACCGCTTCACGGCCTTCGGCGGTTTTCAGGTCGGCCACCACGGAGCGCTTGCCGCGATTGAGCGGGTTGGTCGGGGCGTTGGCCTCACCGGTGATCGACATGGACGCAGCGCGCTCTACGGCGATGACCTCGGCGCCCAGGTCCGCCAGGTGCATGGCGCAGAATGGCCCGGGGCCGATGCCGCAGATTTCCACGATCTTGATGCCCGACAGCATGTTCTCTCCTTCCTTTGCGGTTTCGACGGGCCGGCCCCAATGGGCCGGCACATAAACAAGTCGGCGTCAGGCTAGCAACCCGATACGCCACCTATTGCCCCCCATAGTTGGTGGCCATGGTGGGCACACCCTACCTCGCGTGGGTGGGGCGGCGCGGCAGCCTGCCGGCTATGGTTGGCCCTACCTTCACCCGGAGCGAGCAAGGCCATGCCATTCTCCAGCCACGGCGAGATCCGCCTTCTGAGTGCCATCCGGCGCACCGAATCCGGCCCCCTGCTGCGCCTGTCGCAGGGCCTGGCCTTGGTAGCCCTGCTGTTCCTTCTCGCCACCGGCGCGATCGACGGTCTGCTGCGTCCCGGACCTGATCAGGTGTCGGGTCGCGCCCCGTCCGATGAATCGGCCTGCTGGCGCTGGTACTCGCTGGGCGACACGCCATGCCAGCCGCGAAATGTGCGCGCAAAGTTGCTGAGGTCGCCGAAGCCCAGCAGGTAGGCGATCTGCTTGATGGTGTAGCGACCCTCGCGCAAGTACTGGACGGCGAGTTGGCAACGCACCTCGCCGAGCAGATGACTGAAGGACACCCCCTCCTCCGCCAGCCGCCGCTGCAGGGTGCGGCTGCTGAGTTCGAGGCGCATGGCCATCCCCTCCATGCTCGTCAGGCCGTCGGCCAATTGGCGGCGCACGGTATCGGCGAGCCGGGTTGCCCCAACGGTCCACTCCAATAGCGGCCGGTCTATGTCGGCCAGCTCGAGGCTCAGGCTGCTTTGCCCGGCATCGAAGCGGGGTTCGCAGCCGAAGTATCGCCGCAGTTGTTCGGCGATGGCCGCATCGGCTGGCTCCGTCAGGGCCAGATGCACCTGTCGCAGTTTCAGGTCACAATCCCCGAGCCGCCGCCATACTTCGATGCAGGTCGCCAGGGCCGCAACTTGGCGCAGCGGCGAGAAACCCGGATAGGGAGCGGTCACCTTTAGATGGAATTGGCCCCCTTCGTCGATCAGGTCGTACAGCGGGGCAATTCCAAGGCTCTCGATCGTGCAGGTCAGGCGAGACGTGGCCTCGCGCAGCGTCAGGCTACCGTGCACCCCGTGGGCCAAATGCTCGATGCCACGGGGATGCAGGCGCCAGAGGTCAACCGGCAGGAAGACCTCGGGAATCGCATCAGCGGCAAGCTGCCAGAGCAGGTCCATCTTCCGTGCGCAGACCTGGGCGCTCGGTTGCCGCAGGCTCCCCGGGTCGACGCCGATGCGTTCGAGAAGGCGTCCGGTATCCAGTTCGAATCGTTCCATCCCTCTGACCAGCCGGGACATCCAGCGAGCGGACTGGGGATACTCTCCCGGATGTGGAATGGCACAGGTCACGGAACCCTTCCAGCCGAATCGGGGGTGATCCGGGCGCGCATTCGAATGAACGCGCGCCCGGGCCTTCAGTTGCTGCCGTACAGGGTGACGACGCAGGCGCCACCCAGTCCGAGGTTGTGCTGCAGGGCAAGGTTCACCCCCTTCACCTGGCGCGCCTCGGCGGTGCCGCGCAGCTGGTGGGTCAGCTCATAGCACTGGGCGAGGCCGGTGGCGCCCAGCGGGTGCCCCTTGGACAACAGGCCACCGGAGGGATTGGTCACCACCTGGCCGCCGTAGGTGTTGTCGCCATTCATGACGAAGCGCTCGGCGCCCCCCACCGGGCAGAAACCCAGGGACTCGTAGGTGAGCAGCTCGTTGTGGGCGAAGCAGTCGTGCAACTCGGCGACGCGGATTTCGCGCGGGTCCACACCGGCCTTCTCGTAGACCTCGCGGGCACCGCGTCTGGCCATGTCGAAGCCGACCACCTCGATCATCGAGCGCGCCTCGAAGCAGGCGGGGCTGTCGGTGGTCAGCGACTGGGCCAGGATGGCTACGTTGGTACGCAGGCCATGCTTCTTCGCGAAGGTTTCCGAGCAAATGATCGCCGCCGCCGCACCACAGGTCGGCGGGCAGGCCATCAGGCGGGTCATCACGCCCGGCCAGATCAGGTTGTCCTTCATCACGTCCTCGGTGGTGACCACCTTGCGGAACATCGCCAGCGGGTTGTTGGCGGCGTGGCGGCTGGCCTTGGCGCGGATGGCGGCGAAGGTCTCCATGCGCGTGCCGTACTTCTGCATGTGTTCGCGACCGGCACCGCCGAACATCATCAGGGCGCCGGGAACACCGGTAACGTCGGCGGTCAGCTCGTCGATCACTGCCTGGGTCATGACTGTGGTGGCATTCGGGCGGTCATCCCAGTGCGCCTTGAGGGCGCCTGGCTGCATCTGCTCGAAGCCGAATGCCAGGGCGCAGTCGACCATGCCGCTTTCCACCGCCTGGCGCGCCAGCCAGAGGGCGCTGGAGCCGGTGGCGCAGTTGTTGTTCACGTTGACCAGGGGAATGCCGGTCATGCCCACCTGGTAGAGGGCCGCCTGGCCGCAGGTGGAGGAACCGTAGACGTAGCCGGCATAGGCCTGCTGCACCAGGCCGTAGTCCAGGCCGGCGTCCTTGAGGGCCAGGCGGATCGCCTCGGCGCCCATCTCGATGTAGGTTCCGCTGGTTCCCGGCTTGACGAAGGGGATCATGCCGACACCGGCGACTAAAGGCTTCTGAGACATCGTGTTCTCCAGGTTTTGGGATGCAGCTCGGCCCCGGACGAAGCGTTTCGTCCGGGCCGGCGTTGTTACATGGTTGCCAATCGAAGTGCGGGCCGTACCTGCCCACGATGGGGGGCATGCAGGCTGCTCCGGCAGCCGGTCAGGGCGGCACAGCGTCAGGAAATACCGTGCTTGTGTGCAGCCCAGTAGGGTTTGCGCAGTTCGGTCTTGAGCACCTTGCCGATGCTGGACAGGGGCAAGGCGTCGCGGAACTCGACGGTGCGCGGCACCTTGTAGCCGGCGATGCGCTCGCGGCAGTGGGCGATGATTTCGTCCTCGTCCACCTGCATCTGCGGCTTGCGCACGATCACGGCATGCACTCGCTCGCCCCACTTGTCGCAAGGCACGTCGATCACCGCGCACTGGGCAATAGCCGGATGGCTGGCGATGGCGACTTCCACCTCCGCCGAATACACGTTCTCGCCACCACTGACGATCATGTCCTTGAGGCGGTCGCAGATGTAGATGAAGCCGTCCTCGTCCATGTAGCCGCCATCGCCGGTGTGCATCCAGCCGCCGCGCAGGGCTTCGGCGGTGGCCTCCGGCTTCTTCCAGTAGCCGAGCATCACATTCGGCCCGCGCACCACGATCTCGCCCACGATGCCACGCGGCAGTTCGTTGTCCTCGGGATCGACGATTCGAATCTCGACACAGAACTGCGGCTTGCCGGCCGAGTACATCTTGCCGCTGGCCTGGTGCTCGGCGCAGTGATATTCACCGTCTAGGGTAGTGGCGATGGGGGCCAGCTCGGTCATCCCGTAGCCCTGGGTGAATCCGGCATGGGGGAAAGCCACCCGGGCGCGATCGAGCAATGCCGGGGTGATGGGCGAGGCGCCGTAGCCGATATTGCGCAACGCTTCCAAGTCGAGGGCTACCAGGCGCGGATCGGCATCGCGACAGTCCAGCAGCATCTGGATCATGGTCGGCGCTAGGAGGATTTCGTTGACACGCTCTCTGGCGATGGTCTCCAGCACGGCCTCCGGGGCGAAGCCCGGTAGTATCACCTGGGTGCCACCGCTCATCATCAGGGCGCAGATGGCCGCGTAGCCTGCCAGGTGGAACATCGGCATCACATGCAGGAATGCCGCATCCGAGCGATAGACGCCCGAATTGAGCACCGCCATCGAGGAGAATGCCAGGTTGTTGTGGCTGAGCATCACGCCCTTGGGGACGCCGGTGGTGCCGCCGGTGTAGAAGATGCCCAGCAGCGAATCGCCGCCACGCCGGGCGTCCTCCACCGGCTCGGACCTGGCCACCAGTGCCTCGTAGTTGTACCAGCCGGCTGGCGTTTTTCCCTCGCCCGCGTAGATCAGGGTACGCAGGGTCTTGGCCTCGGTGACGATCTTATGCGCCAGGGGCAGGAAGGTGTCATCGACTATCAGGACCGTGGTTTCCGAATCATCCAGCGAGTAGAGGATTTCCGCCGCGCTCCAGCGGATGTTCACCGGATTGAGCACGGCATCAGCCCAGGGCACCGCCTGGTAGTATTCGATGTAACGCGCTGAGTTCAGCGAGAGCATTGCCACCCGCTCGCCGCTTTCGACACCGAGCTTTGTCAGTGCGCCAGCCAGTCGGGCGACACGTCCGCCAAGCTCGCCAAAGGTCAAGCTGCGCCCCTGGGAACGAATCGCGATGGCCTGTGGACGCTGCTGCAAGTGACGGTGTAACGCCTGGGTGATGTACATCGGAACCTCCAGTCTTGTTGTTATCGGTCTGGCCGGCCTCGTGCCGGTTCCCTCTGCGCTCCGGGCGGGCGACCCGCCCGGCTTCATTCTTCGCGAGTTGCACTGGCGATCCGGTTCTCCTCCTGCCAGCGCTGATCGAGCCGCTGTGCAGCCTCGCCTTCGGGGTGGTAGGTGTGGCAGGCGCCGATGACGAAGGGCCTGGCCGGCTCGAACGCCGGATCCCTGGACGCACGCTCCAGCTCGGCCTGGCGACGCAAGCCGTAGGCGGTCTGGTAGAGCGTGGTGGCCATGGGACCGAGCAACTCGGTCAGATGGGTGCAGCCCCGCGTACCACCCAGCAGTTGGGCGACACGCCGGGTGAAGCCGGGCCCCACCTTCACGCCCACCAGCGACTCGTAGGCGGGTGTGATCCGACCGCACCTGGACATGGGCGCGGCCTCTGTCACCGCCTTGACCTCGCGGATCACGAAATCCAGGCCCACAGTCATTAGCAGGTGCATCAGGTGGCAGGGCTGGCCGGCTCGGATCATGCGTTCCAGCGACTGGTAGTCATGGGTCTTGGTGTCCAGCAGACGCCCTTCGATATCGATGAGGCCGTCCTCGCGCAGGTAGCCGGTACAGGACACCTGGCGGGTATGCAGCGGTTGCCGCTTTTCGTGGGAAGACGTGTCGTTCATGTCGGCTGGCCGGGAAATGGAAAAATGGAGCGGCCCCCGAACCTGTCACGCAGGGGCCGCTCCGAAACCCGTTGGCGAATGCCCTCGCGAACGGATTACGGCTCAGTTGCGGCCGTAAAGGGTCACCACGCAGGCGCCCCCGAGGCCCAGGTTGTGCTGCAGGGCCAGCATGGCGCCCTCGACCTGGGTGGATTGGGCGCTACCACGCAATTGACGGGTGAGCTCATAGCACTGGGCGAGGCCGGTGGCGCCCAGCGGATGGCCCTTGGAAAGCAGGCCGCCGGACGGGTTGGTGACGACGCGGCCACCGTAGGTGTTGTCGCCATCGAGAACGAACTGCTCGGCCCCGCCCACCGGGCACAGACCCAGGGATTCATAGGTGAGCAATTCGTTGTGGGCGAAGCAGTCGTGCAGTTCCACCACCGGGATGTCCCGCGGATCTACCCCCGTCTTCTCATACACTGCCCGCGCGGCCCGCTGGGCCATGTCGAAGCCCACCGCCTGGATCATCGACGGCGGTTCATAGGCCACGGCGGCATCGGTGGTCAGCGACTGGGCAAGGATCACCACATCGGTGCGCAGGCCATGCTTTTTCGCGAAGGCTTCGGAACAAATGATCGCCGCCGCCGCGCCGCAGGTGGGCGGACAGGCCATCAGGCGGGTCATCACCCCCGGCCACATGACCTTGTCATTCATGACATCTTCGGTGCTCACCACATTGCGGAATACGGCCAGCGGATTGTTCGCGGCATGCCGGCTGGCTTTGGCGCGGATCGCCGCGAAGGTTTCCATGCGCGTGCCGTACTTCTGCATGTGCTCGCGGCCAGCGCCGCCGAACATCTTCAGCGCCATGGGCACACTCTCGGCGTCGGCGCAGAGCGCGTCGGTCACCGCCCAACACTTGCCCATGATCGACGGACGATCATTCCAGGCATTGCCCAGGGCGCCCGGTTGCATCTGTTCGAAACCCAGCGCCAGGGCGCATTCGACGGCACCGCTTTCGACCGCCTGGCGCGCCAGCCAGAGGGCGGTGGAGCCGGTGGAGCAATTGTTGTTGACGTTGACCACCGGAATGCCCGACAGGCCGACTTCGTACAGCGCCGACTGGCCGCTGGTCGAGTCACCGTAGACGTAGCCCACATAGGCCTGCTGCACCAGGCCGTAATCCAGCCCGGCATCCCGCAGGGCCAGGCGGGTTGCCTGGGCTCCCATCTCGATGTAGGTGCCGCTGGCACCGGGCTTGGTGAAGGGGATCATGCCGACGCCGGCGACACAGGTTTTCTGCGACATCTCGTTCTCCATTGGATTGCCGCGCGGCCTGCAGGGAAGCCGCCGCGCGCCTTGGGCCTATCGTTGCGAAAGCCGCCCCGCGGCGTCCCTGCCCACGATGGGGGGGCGATACCCCGCCAGCATGGACGGGCCGGAGGCACTCAGCCGACGCCGGCGCCCTCTTCCACCCGTTTCGCCTCGGCGCCCGTCGCCAGCAATGCAGCGCGGATCAGGTCCGCCGCCTTCTCGCCGATCATGATGCTCGGCGCATTGGTGTTGCCGCCCACCAGATTCGGCATGATCGAAGCGTCGACCACACGCAGGCCTTCCACGCCACGCACGCGCAGCTGTGGGTCGACCACCGACTCGCCATCCGCGCCCATGCGGCAGGTGGAAGATGTTGTCCACCTGCCGGCGTACCAGTTCGCGAAGGGCATCGTCATCGGCCTTGCTGCCATCGAACGCCAGCTTGTCCAGGTAGAGGAACTTGCCGCCGAAGCGGCTCAGGGCCTTCTGATCGGGCACCCCAGCGCTCACCGTCGCGCTGGGTGACCTGGAAATGGCCGACACCCTCCTGGCGGGCGCCATTGAAGTAGTGGTTGAAGGGGTGACCTGCGGCGGCGGCCTCAACGAAGTAGCGCGCGAAGGAACAGGGAGAGCGCAGATCGGTGACGTGCAGCGGGCCGTTGCTGCCGTGGAAGGGGTCGTCGTCGCGCCCGGCGACCCGCTCGTGGAGAAAGCTATTGCAGGGCTTAAGGGCAGGACCCCTCCCCAATGTGGGGTGTTCATGTGAAGGGCCATCGGCGCGAGAAAGACATGGCGTGGATGGCAAGGGATGCCAACCAATGACCGCGTGGTCACTGGCGCGAAATGACGATTGATCCTGCTTTCGTCGCGTCGGCGCCGCTGCTTAGGATCGAAACGCCCCGCTACCGGCACACGGCCATCGCTCGAATGCCTTGGCAGTCGCTACCGGGGGTAAACACAGCGCCGCGATCACGCCAAAACAAAAACAACTGGTGGCTCATCAGAATGAAAGACCAATTCCGCACAACCGCACCGCTCCACCTGCGTCCCAGCTTGCTGGCGGCAGGTATCGCCATCGCCAGCCTGGGCAGTCCGCATCTGCTGGCAGCCAACTTCCAGCTCAACGATGACTGGGGTCTGGACGTCAATACCACCCTCAGCCTCGGCACCAGTTGG
This sequence comes from Pseudomonas sp. BN102, assembly GCF_029871245.1. Classification (GTDB taxonomy): domain Bacteria; phylum Pseudomonadota; class Gammaproteobacteria; order Pseudomonadales; family Pseudomonadaceae; genus Metapseudomonas. The sequence continues at coordinate 100,263 of NZ_SSON01000071.1, forward strand.
TCCCTGGAAGACGCCGACGAAAAGTTGATCACCAAGGCCGACGCCGCCTCCATCGGCAAGGAGGGCCGTGGCATCAACTACAACGGTGATGACGGCAAACTCAACTTCGACAAGGGCGACACCTTCTCCACCGTGTTCAAGGGCCTGACCGACTTCGATCTCAACGATGGCGGCCAGGGTGCCTTCCTGCGCCTGAAGTACTGGTACGACCACGAGCTGGAAACCACCAACGGTGATTTCACCCGCTTCGATGACTCCGGCTGGCAGGACCTGGCCAAGTTCAAGGGATTCGAGGCACTCGATGCCTATGTCTGGAAGGATTTCGACATCCAGGGCCATAAGCTCAGCACCAAGCTGGGCAAGCACGTGCTGAGCTGGGGCGAGGCGCTGTTCCTGCAAAACGGCGTGAACGCGATCAACCCGCTGGATATTTCCGCCTTCAACCGTCCCGGTGTGGAGTTGAAGGAAGGCCAGCTGCCGGTGGAGATGTTCAGTTTCAACCTCGACCTATCCGACGCCATGAACGTCGAAGGGTTCTGGCAGTACAACTTCCGTCCCTCGGTGATCGACGGTTGTGGCACCTTCTTCAGTCCCAGCGACAACACCCAGGAAGGCTGCCAGTTCACCACCCTCGTCACCGGTCGCGGCACCACCGCGCAGAACCTCGCCGCTGGCGGCTTCGTGCCACGGGCGGGCACCGAGTGGGCCAGCGACACCGGCCAGTACGGCCTGGCCATGCACTATGTGTTCGAGGAGCTGAACAGCACCGACCTCGGCCTGTACTTCGCCAACTACCACAACCGCACACCGGTGGTGAACGGGCTGGTCAGCACCGGCACAACCGCCGCCACGCTGCTCAACCAGGCGCGTTACTTCACCGTGTACCCGGAGGATGTGCGCATGTTCGGTGCCAGCCTCAGCAGCGTGCTGGGCACCACGGCGGTCTTCGGCGAACTGAGCTACCGGCCCAACCAGCCGATCGCCTTCAACGGCAACGACACCATAGCCACCCTCACCCGCGCCACCACCAGCCCGACGACGCCGTCCGGCGGTGTTCTGCCCGGCACCGAGTTCCAGGGCTATGCACGCCTGCCGGTCTGGCAGTTCAGCCTGGGGGCCACCGACACCATCAACAACGTGCTGGGCGCCACCCGCCTCGCCTGGGCCGCCGAGGCCGGCGCCAACTGGGTCGATGACATCGACGGCCAACGCTTCGGCCGCTCCGGCGCCTTCGGTCGCACACCGCCCACCGATGGCAGCGCCTGCGTGGCCGTACCGCCCGCCGGCGCGATCGGCAGTGGTGGCCTGAGCCGTGACGAGATCCTCGCCTACAACGCCGACAACTGTAATACCAAGGGCCTGGTGGACCACTTCTCCTGGGGTTACCGCGCGCGCCTTTCCCTCAGCTACGAGGGCCTGCTGCCGGCAACCGTGATCACGCCTTCGGTCAACTGGCGGCATGACGTCGACGGTTACGGCCCGAACTTCCAGGAAGGCCAGCAGGCTGCGAGCCTCGCCCTCGCCTTCGACTACCGCAACAACTACTCGCTGGAGCTGGCCTACAACGCGTTCTTCGGTTCCAACGAATTCTCCACCATCGACGACCGCGACTACGCCTCCGTCACTCTCAAAGCGAGCTTCTGATCATGAACCGTACGATGAAGAAACTGCCCCTCGCTATCGCCCTGTTCGCCGCCTGCGCCCTGGTCCAAGCCAAGGAATCCGACGCCAGCAAACTCGATGGTCCCCTCACACCCATTGGAGCCGAGCGTGCCGGCAACGCCGACGGCAGCATTCCGGCCTGGGACGGCGGCCTGAAGCCCGGCGCCGCGCCGATTGCCGCAAACGGCAATTACACCGACCCGTTCGCCAGCGAGAAGTCGCTATTCACTATCGGCAAGGACAACATGGCGCAATACAAGGCGATGCTCACTGCCGGCCAACAGGCGATGTTCGCCCGCTATCCGGACTACCGGATGAACGTCTATCCGACCCATCGCACGGCGCGCATTCCGCAGAAATACCAGGATCAGGCCCGCGAGAATGCAACCAAGGTGAAACTCACCGACGGCGGCAACGGGCTGGAGAACTATGCCTATGGTGTACCCTTCCCGATGCCGACCGAGCCGCTGGAAGTCATGTGGAACCACCTGGGGCGGTACCGGGGAGGCTCCATGCACCGAGAGTACGCCTCGGCCACAGTGCAGGAGAACGGCACTTACACCCTGGTGACCTACGATTCCCTTGCCGCATTCCGTGAGAACGTGAAAGACCTCGATCCCAACTCGAACGTCCTGTTCTACACCTACACCCGCACACTGAGCCCCTCGCGCTACGCCGGCGAGGTGGGGATGATCCACGAGCCAATCAACCAGATCATCGAATCGCGCAACGCCTGGCAATACATCCCCGGCCAGCGCCGCGTGCGCCGCGCCCCGACCATCGCCTACGACAGCAGCGCCCGCTACACCTTCGGGCAGGTGGTCTCCGACAGCCTCGATGGTTACAACGGCGCGCCGGACCGTTATGACTGGAAGCTCGTCGGCAAGCAGGAAATGCTGGTGCCCTACAACTCCTACAAGTTGATGGACAAAAGCTTCTCCTACGATGACCTGCTCAAGGCCGGCCATCTCAACCCCGACGTGACCCGCTACGAGAAGCACCGCGTCTGGGTAGTCGAGGCCACGCTGAAGGCGGGCCAACGCCACGTCTATGCCAAGCGCCGCTTCTATGTCGACGAGGACAGCTGGTCGATCCTGGCCACCGACATCTACGACAGCCGTGGCGAACTGTGGCGCATGCAGGAGTGCTACCTTGTGCAGTTCCACGATGTGGAGGTGCCCTTCTATGCGGGTGAGGCCACCTACGACCTGATTTCCGGACGCTACGCGGTGACCAACATCACCAACGGTATTCCGAGCAAGTGGGAATGGGGCAAGCAGCTGTCGAAGGCGGACTTCACCCCGGCGCAGCTCAAGCGACTCGGCAAGTGATCCGGACTGTGTGAAGAAAGGGGGCGAAAGCCCCCCTTTTTGCTTGGTTCATCGGGGGCTTTTGGCGAGAGCATTGGCTCAGGAGATCGTCCACAACTGATCGAGCCGGGTCGTATAATTTACTGGAGCATGCTCAGTTCAGAGCCGTTTGGATCATCGCTATAGCATCTCAGCGATACGGCGAAACCAAGATTGCACTTCTCCATCAGGATCTCGCTCGGCAATACGTTCTGCCGTCATCCGGGGGAAAGCCTTTTCTGCCAGCCGTTGCTTCGCCTTCGTATCCCCCATAGGCGCATCGGTGTTTTGCTTCGCAAAGAATGCCTCAGCAAACAGTTTTGGCACTGCTTTGTTCTCGTCGTTGGGTTGGTCGGCAATGGCCACATCAACATCGAAGGCGTCTCGAATAGCGTCAGCATGGAGGTAACACTCGATTTCATGCTTTCTGGTCAACACTGCCCAAGACCCATCGCCCCTTGCATTGACTGCGTCCACCGACTTCCCATATTTCGGCACATCACTGTCGTAGATATGGACTTCTCGTCGTTTGAGGACCCGCAGATAGTGTTCGGAAACCCAATGCCCTAAAGTTGACCCCCCCAGTAATACGAAGGCAACTCGATCATCCGTGCTCAAGTCTGGCAGGGTCTTGTCAGCAGCATGGAGGGCTTTGCTCAGGTGCTTCAGTGCCGAAACGTCTGTCGGCCCCTCAACACACAAAAGCACCTTCACACGGCTGTCGGGCACGACGCCAAGAGTTTCCGCGACTAGGCCGAAGACGTCCGCACCTTCCAGTACCGCGGGCTGCTCATCGGCTCGAGTAACGAATCTGATGCTTTCGGTAGGCAGCTCCGAAGCGAACCCCGGACTATGTGTGGTCAACAGCACCTGGCAACCTACTTCCGAGGCTAGAGATTTGAAAGAGTCGATCAAGATCCGCTGGTTATTTGGGTGCTGTGCGGTTTCAGGTTCCTCAATGGCGTAGATGATGCTGCGGCTGTGACTCGACTTCAGGCGCCGCTCTGCCTCCGCTTTGAAAAAACTAACCAGTACCAATCGGCGTACGCCACTCCCGCGCTTATTCAAGGGGATTCCGTCGTCGGTATCCATGCCCACGGCAAACAGACCTGTCCATTTGGACGCGGTTGGCGGGATAAACTGCGGTTTCAACTCTTTAGCCAGGCCAGGATCAATGGTTTTGAGAGCCTCATGAGTATTGGCTGCGATTTCCTCGGCTTTTTCCTGCACCTTGGCCTGGATACGGCTGATGTCCTCCTGCATCTCTGCAATAGCTGCAGCGACGGCAGCCTTCATCGGGTTCTGCACCTCACCATCGGAATCGCGACTGCTACGATCACTCTGGAACAAGGCATACATGGGCAGGTAGATCTCCAGCTTCTCCCATATGCGCTTGGTGTCTTCCTTCGGCTTCGAAACAGGTACTGCTACCTCTCGTAAGAGTAAGTCCTCTTCTGCCCTCCAGAGTGCCTGGCGCATCGCTGGGTTTCCCTTCAGCCCGATATCGATGCCTTTCTCTTTGATGAGTTTTTGCAGGTCCTTTTCTTTGAGTTCCAGCAGGTCCGAAACACCCTCAGCTGTCGGGTGGTTAGCGAGGATGAATACCTCACAGCTGGGTGTTTTCTTGCTGCAATCGAATACCTTCTTGATCTTTAAGGAACCGCTCGGAGATAGCAGGAACTCAGCCGCCAAGCTGGTTTCAGCGCCAGAGTCGAGCGATAGGGTTTCAGGAAGTTCAGAAAACTCACAGGTAATCGAAACGTTGGCGCTTTCGCTGTAGATGTTGGCGTCGCCAGGCTCGATCTTCACGGTTTCGTTATTGAAAAAAATCTCCAACGCTTCCAAAAGTGAAGATTTACCGATGTCATTCTTGCCAACAAAAGTGGTGAGGTCGTCTATCGAAACCTTAATCTCGTGCTGGTAGCAACGAAAGTTCTCAATGGCAACAGAGTCGAGTCGCATCCCTTACTCCATCCTTTTGTTTATTCCACTTCGTTGAAAATCTAGCAGTCCTGAGCCCAAAAGCTCCAGAACGCTACTTGATAGACGGCCTGCTTCAATGGCTGCTTCTGGCCGCATAGCGACCTTTGCTCTGGCTGGCCACGCTTGTCAGTCTCACATGGAGGACAAATCATGCTTTTGAAGCCCAAATGCGGCTCAAGACCTATAGGCGTGGTCGTGGAGAAACACGATTGCAGATGCCGTCAGGTTGATCACGGCCTTCGCTACATGCTCCGGCACAACCTTTTCAACCTCACCTGCGCCATGTGAAGTGCTGATTCGATTTCGAAGTGTTCCGATGATAAGCAGCGGCTGCTCCCAGAATGCTTCTAATCCGGTCTTTTCCATGACGATCTTCAAGAGCTTGGATGTCGTATCCCCCTGCGAGTAGCCAAAACCCTTCTGGCCGCAGATCACCTTCATCACACTCTCATAGCTGCTATTGCACTTCGTCACGCAGTCGCCGAACCGGCGGTGCCGGTAGTCGTCGAGTGCAGCAATAAACTCCGAGTTAGCATTCAGGAACGCGGGGGTCCGCAAAATCTCCAGTGCGGGTTGCATGGCGGTCTCGTGGATGAGTTGGCTGTCCTTCGGTATGACCTTCGCCTCTTCTCGAAGCACCATTGATCCAAACCGCCCTCCCGCGCTATCGATTGGCTCCCAAACCTGCGGGACAACGTGGTATGGGAGATCATCGATCATGAGGAATTCATTGATCCGCTCAACCACATTGTCACGGTTCGCTCCGAAGAAGCACGCGCAATCGAAACGCAGCGCGTACTCAATGAAGTTCAGGAACTGTTCGTCTTCACACTGCCCCAGGTACTCCCCCAAATCATCGGCGGGCCTACTGAAGCGCTTGCCAGTCAAGCTATTGCGACCAAGGAGGTATGCAAACCTGCCATGGATCTGATCCATGAACTCGTACAGCCCGCCATGTGTTGCGTCTCGGAATACCATCAGCGTTCTGTTTCTGAACGCCATAGTAAGCTTCTTCCGCGTCGCCTCCTGATTCTCTTGGCGACGAGAAAACACATCGAAAATTCCTCGTATCACACCAGCCTCCGCTGCTCCTGGGACAAGAGCAGCAGAGCATACAGGCACGCAGCCATTATGTGCCTATGCGCGACCGAAGCAGTATTGAATCCACAGCCGATTGCTGCCGTTCGCAAACGGCAGCTTCGAGGCCAAAGACGCCTGCATAGCGTAAGACTTTCGCTTGCGGCCGGCGCCTGCCGCAATGGCGGCGCTGACCGGGACACACGAAGAAGGTAAAAGCTGAAGGCAAATTCCTTGTCCGAGGACAGGCCTGAGAGATAGCATCGAGCCATCACTCGCAAGGATGCTCGAAGTGCTCGGACCGCTCCACCTTCTTTTCCTTCTCGCCCTAGCGCTCGCTGCACTATCGCAGCAGGCGTACGCCGGCAATACGCCTTGTTCCGGCAGCAAGGGCGGTATCGCTCGTTGCGATGGCGAACTATTTCTCTGCAATGACGGGTCGATCAGTGGATCGAAGCGCAGTTTCTTGCCTTACCTCGGCACCTCAGGCAACTCTCGCAATCAGGCCACTCCCTCCCTTCAGCGCTTTGCCGACTCTTCTAGTGAATGTGCGTGCGGTACCAGTACCTTCTGCACCGGACCTCGTGGTGGCGTCTATTGACTGACGCAGGGAGGGCGGAAGAGTTATGTGCGGAAGTGAAAGTATGACCGTGCTAAGCCAGATGCGTAACTTTAGAGCACGAAAAACAAACATGTTCCACTTTTGGTTTTTATTTGCTTGCAACCGGGAACTGGAATGCACTCTGACAATGCGCTCAACGTCGCTCGCTGCGCTTTTGACTGCTCATTAGCTTAATCATTAGGCAATCCATTCACCAAAACACAGCAAGGAACAACAATTTTGTCCGACAACGCATTTCTTAACGAATTCAAATCTAAATTTGATGAGTTTCGGGAAATAGAAGCCAGCATAGTTGTAGGAAAATTTAAGGATAACGCATGCACTAAAGCGTTCGCCCTGCTACGCGACATGGAGCTATGCTATGCATCAGGAGCATATTATGCATGCCTAATTATTGCCTGCGCCTCCATTGAAGCATGCCTGAATCATGAGTTCGGTGATGGCGGGTTTTTAAAAGCAAAACTTGAGCAGTCCGGTTATGCTCCCGAAGCCGACTGGCTGCGAGAAACCAGAAATAAAATAGTCCACCAGAACGACCACAGCGTTGTTAAATTTCATCTCCTTGAAGAAGATGAGGAAGAGCTTAAAGATCTATGTAGAAGGGCTTTTGCCTTGGTGCACACGATCTATTACCACCCGAGCAAGCAATCGAGTAGTGCCTAAAAGATGACTCAATTCGTTCGCTTCGCGCATTGGGGACGTCCGTAAACTGCGCTTCCAGCCGCCCTTTAGCCAAACGTTAAGAAAATAAAGGAGCCAGTTCCACATGGGATGCATCAGGGCAAATCTATTCAAAAGCAGCTACACCCCTTTCATTGAGATGCTGAAAGAGAACGAAATTAAATATGGAGAAGTTAAAACCTTCTCTACCGCCCCCATGGCAAGCGGCATGGTTCTTGCCCTCTACGGCTTCCTACAAACCGCAGCACCGTGGGCCGCCTTGGCTGCAGTCCTTGTTGCTTGGATAAAATCCAAATCAAGCAGAAAAGTAATAATCACAACCAAAGACAATCAGGTAATTCATCTAGAAGGGCTCTCGCCAAAAGAAACAGAGCGACTCCTTGAAGTAGCTATTAATCTCGCAGTGATCGACACTGACTCCGAGCCAAAGCCCTAACAATGCGCTTAGACGAGCCTATCGAGTACCTCGCTGGCGACGGTAGTAACACCGGAGAGGGGACTCTTGGGTCTGCTCCTTCTCATGAGAAACGTCGAGGACGTGGAGAAGCTGTGCACTTGCCCTGCAGGAAGAACGCAGAGCCGATTAAGCTACCAAGGCAATATGGGACGGGAAAGCACCGCCGACCGGCTAAATCGACAGGCACATAGGAATACCTAACGCCTTGCTGTCCTCCCGGGCTGTGTGTAGTGGTCTACTGATCCCGGACAGTGGGTTGACCACTACAGTGGCGTGCTCGAGAGCGAGTGTAAACAGGAAGGGAGGAAAACGGCCCTACGTTTACAGTTTTCCTAGAAAAAAGCTGCTGCTGCTCAGCAATCCCAGGCCATGCGCCACGTATTGCTTTTTACACACTTGACTAGTGGGTAGAAGAGGGGGACGTAACGCATGTTCTAGGCCTATGAAGAAGATTGCCGCAGCGGCGGAATTCTAACGGGCGTTCAGTTCGCTGACACCCCTATTGGCCAGCTGGTCGGCGCGTTCGTTGCCATGATGGCCGATATGCCCGCGCACCCATTGCCAGGTCACCTTGTGGCGGTTCACCTGCTCATCGAGCATCTGCCAGAGGTCGGCGTTCTTCACCGGCTCCTTGGCGGCAGTCTTCCAGCCGCGCTTCTTCCAGTTGGGCATCCACTCGGTGATGCCTTTCATCACATACTGCGAGTCGGTCACCAGGGTCACTTCGCAGGAGCGCTTGAGCGCGGCCAGGCCCTGGATGGCGGCCATCAGTTCCATGCGGTTGTTGGTGGTATCGCGCTCCCCACCCCAGAGCTCACGCTCGGCGCCCTTGTAGACCAGCAATGCGCCCCAGCCGCCCGGGCCGGGATTGCCCTTGCAGGCGCCGTCGGTATAGATCTCTACCAGTTCGCTCACTTAAGCCTCATGTTTTGAATCGCACCGGCTGACCTTCGCCACCGGCATGGGCACCAGCTTGCCCATCGGCTCGCGCCGGGCCTGACGCAGCGGGCGCAGGCCGACCACCAGCTTGCGCGCCACCAATAGATAGAAGCCCGCGCCGAGTCCCTGCCCGGCGGCGCCCCTGCGCTCCAACCAGGCCAGGCGGGTTTGCCAGGTGGGTGAAGCGAGCGGCGGACGATAGCACCCGAAGCGGCGTTTCTCCAGCGCGAAGCCCAGCAGGTTGAGCCAGTCGCTGACCCGTACCGGTGAAATGCAGCGCGCCTGGCCCAGGGCGTCGCCGGTGAAGTAATGGCGCACGCCCCAGGCACTCCAGGGATTGACCCCGATGATCATCAGGTGCCCGCCCGGGCGCACGCTGCGCGCGGCCTCGCGCAGCAGGCTGTGGGGCGAGAGGCAGAAATCCAGGCCGTGCTGCAGCACCACCACGTCCGCCGCGTGCTCACTGAGGGGCCAGGCGGATTCTTCACAGGCTATCTCCACGCCCGGCAAGGGCGCTCCCAGGTGCACGCTGCGCTGGATCTGCTTGGCGCCGGGCGGCAGTTCGGCACGCGGGCCGTAGTGCACCAGGTAGCCGCCGAAGTAACGCGCCAGCTCGTCCTCCAGCAGGCGCTGCTCTTCGAACAGCAGCAGGCCGCCCAACGGGCCGGAGAACCAGGAACGGGCCCCGGCGATCAGTTCCAGCCAGTCGGCATCGGCTTGGGCAAATGCTTTCTCGGTCATGGCAATCTCCTGCGTCAGAGCCCTAAGATGCTCCATTGCTCTCTGCTTGGCGACTCCCTTCATGATCAAGATCGACGCCCTCCCCGCCTTTTCCGACAACTATCTCTGGCTGCTGCAGGATGCCGAGAGCCGCTGCTGCGCAGTGGTCGACCCTGGCGACGCCGCACCGGTGCTGGCCTGGCTCGAAGCTCATCCCGGCTGGCGGCTGACCGATATTCTGGTCACCCACCACCATGCCGACCACGTCGGCGGCGTGGCCCGGCTGAAGGACGCCTGCGGCTCCCGCGTACTCGGCCCGGCCCAGGAACGCATCCCGGCCCGCGACCAGGCCCTGGGCGAAGGTGATCGGGTGCAAGTGCTGGGACTGGAGTTCCAGATATTCGAGGTGCCCGGCCATACCCTCGGCCATATCGCCTATTACCACGAGGATGCCGGACAGCCGCTGCTGTTCTGCGGCGACACCCTGTTCGCCGCCGGTTGCGGGCGGCTGTTCGAAGGCACACCGGAGCAGATGCATCGCTCCCTCAGCCGACTGGCGACCCTGCCGGCGGCCACCCAGGTCTATTGCACCCACGAGTACACCCTGAGCAACCTGCGCTTCGCCAAGGCGGTGGAACCGGCGAACCCGAATACAGCCGAGCGTTTCGCCCGTGTCAGCCGTCTGCGCGAGCGGGGTGATATCAGCCTGCCATCGACCATTGCCCTGGAACTGGCCACCAACCCTTTCCTGCGGGTAACTGAAACATCCGTTAAACAAATGGCCGACGAGCGGGCCGGTCGGGAAAACCCTACGCCGGTCGAGGTCTTCGCCACCCTGAGGGCCTGGAAAGACCAGTTCTGAGAGGCCGGGGGCCCGGCGCGGACTGGTGAAAACTTGACCACCCCCAGGTCGGTTCCTAGAATCGCCGGACTTTTTACGCCGGATAAACCTCTCAGCCAATGTTGTCTTCGCCGATCAGAACCTTCGACCTGGATGCATTGGCACGAGCCGCGCGAGCGCTTGTGGTGGTGTTCGCCGCCACCCTCGCCGGCTGTGCGGGCACGGGCCAGAAAGACGAAGACCAGGGCAAGGACACCGATCCCGCCCTCGGCATGAGCCAGCCGGCCCAATGGCTGGAAGACGCTCAGGAGTCGCGCGAACCCCAGGACATCTGGGAGCGCATGCGCAACGGCTTCAAGCTGCAGGACGAGATAGGCATCAACCCGCGTATCGAGCGCCAGCGCCTCTGGTACGTCAGCAAGCCTTCCTTCCTGGAAACGGCCAGCGAGCGTGGCAGCCTTTATATCCACTATGTGGTGGAGCGCCTGGAAGAGCGCAACATGCCCCTGGAGCTGGCCCTGCTGCCGGTGGTTGAAAGCGCCTACAACCCCTTCGCCTATTCTCGCAGCCACGCCGTCGGCATCTGGCAGTTCATTCCGTCCACCGGCCGCCACTTCAACCTGCGCCAGACCAACTGGTACGACGGTCGCCGCGACATTACCGCTTCCACCAACGCGGCACTGAATTACCTCGACCGCCTGCACGAGATGTTCAACGGCGACTGGCTGCTGGCCCTGGCCGCGTACAATGCCGGCGAAGGCACCGTCAGCCGCGCCATCGAGCGCAACCAGAAGCTCGGCCTGCCGACCGACTACTGGAACCTGCCGCTGCCGCAAGAGACCCAGGACTATGTGCCCAAGCTGCTGGCCCTGTCGCAGCTGGTGATGGCGCCAGAAGCCTATGGTGTGAACCTCAGCCCCATCGCCAATGAGCCCTACTTCGAAGTGGTGGAGGTCAAGCAGCAGCGCCTGGACCTGTCACGTGTCGCCCGCATGGCCGACATGGACGCCGACGAGATGTACCAGCTCAACCCGGCCTTCAAGAAGCGCATCACCATGGACGGCCCGCAGCACCTGCTGGTGCCCGCCGAGAAAGCCGAACTGCTGACCGCCAACCTCGCGCTGATGAAGCCCCAGCAACTGGTGGACTGGCAGCAATACCGCGTGCGCACCGGCGACAGCCTGCATGGCATCGCCAACCGCTACCACGTGACGGTCAAGACCCTGAAGGAGATCAACGGGCTGTCCGGCAATCACCTGCGGGTCGGCCAAGCGTTGAGCATTCCGGTGGAGCCGGGGCTCAAGCCCGATCGGCCGCTGTTCCAGAACGTCGCCAGCGCCAGTGCCCCGGCACCGGTCAGTAACCACAAGGTGAAGAGTGGCGACAATCTCTGGACCATCGCCCAGCAGCATAAGGTGGACGTCCAGGACATCAAGCGCTGGAACAACCTCAAGGGCAACAGCCTGAAGGCCGGCCAGGTGCTGAAATTGAAGGGTGGCGCCACCCAGGTCGCCAGCGCTGCCAGCGGCAAGTCGAAAAGCAAGGACCGCGAGTCGGTGACCTATTACAAGGTCAAGCGCGGCGATTCGCTCTATCTGATCGCCAAGCGCTTCAATGTGGAAATGAAGCACCTGCAGCGTTGGAACCCTCGCAGCGCGGGTGACCTGAAACCGGGACAGACGCTGACGCTCTACCTCCCCTGAAGCCCTCCTGGCCCCGAGCCTTGAGCTGACGGCAGGGTGGAAATCCACGCATCGGATTGCCACCGCCATGCTGGATAGAAGAGCGCTCCACCCTCACCCGCTAAGGTTTCTGCGCCATGGCCTCCAGGCAGCGCCCAGCCAACTGGGTGAAATGCTGGAAGGCCACGAACTGTTCATGCTTCAGCGCCCTGCCCGAGAGCCGGCAATCGGCGTAGATCACGCCGATCTCACGCTTGCCGGCCAACAACGGCGCGATGAAGAACATCCCCTGTCCCAGCCATTCGCGCATGGGTCGCGTCACCAGGTCGTTGAGGCTGTAGCTGGCGGGCACGCCCATCCAGAGGTTTTCCCGCGCGCGCAGCACATAGCTGAAGAGGTTGGGCTGGCCCGGCGGGCCGGCCGGCAGGGCAAACTCGCTGAGCCAGCGGGCACTGCCTTCGCCCGCCGCCCGGCGCACCTTGAAGCAGCTGCGCTGGTCGGTGAGCACCGCCACCATCACGCGTTCCAGCCCCGCGCCCTGGTGCAATCCCTGCAGCAGGGTATCGAGCACCAGATTCACGTCCGCCTTGCGCGACACCAGCATGCCCAGCTCCTGCAGGGCCTGCTGCATCAGCACCAGGTCCGGCTGCAGCAGGCGCGCCTGGCGTTGTTCCCGTTGCAGGCGAATCTGCTCCGGGTCGGTATGCGGGATCAGGTAGCACAGTTTGCTGGCGCCGAAGGTCGCGGCCACCTTCACGGCCTCGTCGGCGCTGGCCAGCACCTGTTGCAGGGCTTCGTCCGGGCTGACGCCGATCATGCCGGCCAGTTGTTCGAGCAGAGTCGCCATGGCCGGCGAATCCCAGCCCTCCAGGGCCGCTTCGCTGATACGCACACCCAGGTTCACCGCCTTCACCGCCGGGTCGCCCTGGGCCGCACTGGCATGGGCCAGGTTCGCCAGCTCCCCCAGGTTCCAACTGCGCACCAGGCCCTGGGTCAGTTGACGGAAGCTGGTGCCCAGCACCTCGCGAACCGCCTTCTCCTCCTCCACGCCCGGATGCGCCAGAAGTGCGGCCAGTTCATCGGCCTGCTCGCCGCCGCAACCCCAGAACCCCAGCTCGCCGAGGTTGTGCAACAAGGCGGCGATGAACACTTCCTCTTGGCTGCGCGCCAGCAGGTAGCCCGCGATATTGCGTGCCTGCACTGCGGCGTGAAAGGACCGCGCCAGGAGCTCCGGCAACTGCTCCCGCGGGCCGCGGGTCAGCAGGCTGTCGATCAGGCTCACCGACAGGCCGATCAACCGCACATTCTCAAAGCCGATCAGGACGATGGCGCGGGAGATGGTGCGAATGGCCTCCTGGGACGGGTTGTAGTAAACGCTGTTGGCGACCTTCAGCACCTTCGAGGTCAGGGTGGCGTCACGCAGCAGCACATCGGCCAATTGCTGGACCGAGGATTTGTCCTGTTGGGCCAACTGGTGCAGGTCCTGTACCACTGCGGCCAGGGCGGGTAGTTCGGCCTCGTTGAGACGGTCGATCCATGACTGCAAACCATGGCTGCGTTCCCCCAAGATAGGCACCTCTGCGCAAATAACCGGTCTGTGAGCAAAATGATGGCCAGCTCCCCGCAGGCTGGCCCTTTTTTCTTGCCTGTACAAGCTGTTACTGTACTTGCCTGCGGTCACCGCCGACACGTGCGGCGCGTGACTTCCGACACGATTTCGCCGGCCCGTCGCCCGCGCCTTCCTGCCAGCGAGGCCAGCGCCCCACATGCCCGACACGATTGCCATGGATCGGACGCCCGCCTGATGCTTCGCCTTGCCTTCCTGCTCATCGGCCTGCTGGCTCAGCCCTGTTTCGCCAGCCTGATCGAAAGCCACGGCTACGCGCAGTTCGGCACGCTGAAATACCCCGCCCACTTCGAACATTTCGACTGGGTCAACCCCGACGCCCCCAAGGGCGGCACCCTGCGAGTGATGGCCTTCGGCACCTTCGACACCCTCAACCCCTACACCTTCAAGGGCACCAGCCCGGTGGCCACGCCCAACTTCATGCAATACGGCGTGACCGAGCTGAACGAGCCGCTGATGGTGGGCACCGGCCAGTACGACCCCTCGGGCGACGAACCCGCGTCCAGCTACGGCCTGATCGCCTCGAGCGTCGATTACGCCGAAGACCGCAGCTGGGTGGTGTTCAACCTGCGTCCGGAGGCCCGTTTCCACGACGGCAAGACGATTACCGCCTATGACGTCGCCTTCTCCTACCGCACCCTGGTCAAGAGTGGTCATCCGCAGTACCGCACCAGCCTGCAGGAAGTGAAGCGGGTCGACATACTCGGCCGCCACCGTATCCGCTTCGTGCTCAAGCGCGCCGGCAACCCGCTGCTGATCCTGCGCCTCGGCGAGTTGCCGGTGCTGCCCCAGCATTACTGGAAAAACCGCGACTTCAAGGCCACCAGCTTCGAGCCGCCGCTGGGCAGCGGCCCCTACCGCATCACCCAGGTCAGGCCGGGGCGCGGCCTGGTGTTCGAGCGGGTCAAGGACTGGTGGGGCGGAAAGCTGCCGGTCAACCGCGGCAAGTACAACTTCGACCGGGTCGAGGTGGAGTTCTACCGCGACAGCAATGTGGCCTTCGAAGCCTTCAAGGCGGGCGAGTTCGACTTCTACATCGAGCACCAGGCGAAGAACTGGGCCAACGGCTATCGTTTCCCCGCCATCGCGCGAGGCGATGTGATCCGTGCCGAGATCCCTCACCAGATCCCAACCCAGACCCAGGCGCTGTTCATGAACACCCGCCGCGCCGTGTTCCAGGAACGCAAGGTGCGTGAGGCCATGGGGCTGATGTTCGACTTCGAGTGGACCAACCGCACCCTCTTCAACAACGCCTACATGCGCGCCACCAGCTACTACCCGAACAGCGAGTTCAGCGCGGTGGGCAAACCCGAGGGCCATGAGTGGCTGCTGCTCTCGCCCTACCGCAAGGAGCTGCCCGAGACCCTCTTCACCCAGCCCTTCCAGGTACCCGCCACCGAAGGTCGTGGCATCCCGCGGGAAACCCTTCGCCGCGCCCTCGGTCTATTAGCCGAGGCGGGCTGGAAGCTGTCCGGCCAACGCCTGCTCAAAGACCGTGGCCAACCGCTGCGCTTCGAGATACTGCTGGTCAACCCGAACCTTGAACGCATCCTCCAGCCTTACCGCGAGAACCTCGAAAGCATTGGCATCGACGTCAGCCTGCGCACGGTGGACCGCGCCCAGTACAAGCAGCGCCTGGACCACTTCGACTACGACATGATCCTGATGACCCTGCCGCAAACCCTGAGCCCGGGCCTGGAACAGTCCCTCTACTTCCATTCCAGCCAGGTGGGCGTGAAAGGCAGCAAGAACTACGCGGGCGTCGCCAACCCGGTGGTCGACGCCATGATCGACAAGCTGCTCGGCGCCCAGAGCCGCGACGAGCAGCTGGCCGCCGCGCGCGCCCTCGACCGCACCCTGCTCTGGGAGCACTACAGCATCCCCAACTGGTACATCAACTATCACCGCCTGGCGTACCGCAACCGGTTCGCCTTCGTCACCACGCCGCCCTACACCCTGGGTTTGCGCGCCTGGTGGCTGAAGCCAACGGAGAACGCCCGATGAGCAAAACGCTGCGCACTCGCTGCCTGCAAGGCTGTTGCGCCCTGCTGCTGTCCCTGGCCGGCTTCGCCATGGCCGAACCCAAGTACGCCATCACCCTCTACGACGAACCCGCCAAGTACCCGGCAGACTTCACCCACTTCTCCTGGGTCAATCCGGATGCCCCCAAGGGCGGCGTCCTGCGCCTGGCCGGCGTCGGCGGTTTCGACAGCCTCAACCCCTTCATTCCACGGGGCAACTCGGCGGACCAACTCAGCCTGATCTATGACAGCCTGACCTTCCACTCGCCAGACGAGCCCTTCACGGAATACGGCCTGCTCGCCGAGAAGATTGAGAAAGCGCCGGACAACAGCTACGTGCGCTTCTACCTGAATCCCAAGGCACGCTTCCACGACGGCAAGCCGGTGACGGCCGCGGATGTGGTGTTCACCTTCAACACCCTGGTCAAGCACGGCGACCCCATGTACCGCCATTACTACGCCGACGTGGCCAAGGTGGAAGCCGAGGACGACCTGCGCGTGCGCTTCGATTTCAAGCACCCGGGCAACCGCGAGCTGCCGCTGATCCTCGGCCAGATCCAGGTGCTGCCCAAGCATTACTGGGAAGGCCGCGACTTCGGCAAGACCAGCCTCGAGCCGCCGCTGGGTAGCGGCCCCTATCGCATCGCCAAGGTGGATGCCGGCCGCACCATCCGCTACGAGCGGGTCAAGGACTGGTGGGCGAAGGACCTCCCGGTGACCCGCGGCTACTACAACTTCGACGCCATCACGGTGGACTACTACCGCGACATGTCGGTCTCGCTGGAGGCCTTCAAGGCCGGCCAGTTCGACTTCAACCTGGAATTCTCCGCCAAGGACTGGGCCACCGGCTATGAAAGCCCCGCGCTGCGCGCCGGCAAGATCATCAAGGAAAGCATCACCAACCATAACCCCACCGGCATGCAGGGTTTCGCCTTCAACATCCGCCGCCCGGTGTTCCAGGACCGCAAGGTGCGTGAGGCCATCGCCCTGCTGTTCGATTTCGAGTGGGCCAACAAGCAGCTGTTCTTCGGCTCCTACAAGCGCACCAGCAGCTACTTCGAGAACTCGGAGATGGCTGCCCACAAGATGCCCGACGCCGAGGAGCTGAAAATCCTCGAACCGCTGCGCGAGCAGGTACCGGCCGAAGTCTTCACCGAGGTCTTCAAGCCGCCGGTGAGCGACGCCAGCGGCATCATCCGCGAGCAGAAACGCCGCGCTTACCAGTTGCTCACCGAGGCCGGCTACAAGATCGAGAACGACCGGATGGTCGGCCCGGACGGCAAGCCGCTGACCTTCGAGATCCTTATCGCCCAGGCCAACCTGGAGCGCGTGATCCTGCCGTTCAAGCGCAACCTGGCGGAACTCGGCATCGACCTGCAGATCCGCCGCGTGGACGTCTCCCAATACATCAACCGCCTGCGCTCGCGAGACTTCGACATGATCCCGGCCACCTGGGGCCAGTCCAACTCCCCGGGCAACGAGCAGCTCGAGTTCTGGCACTCGCGCAGCGCCGACAGCGCCGGCAGCCGCAACTTCATCGGCCTGCGCGACCCGGCCATCGACAAGCTGGTGGAAGGCCTTATCCGCGCCGACTCCCGGCAGAGCCTGGTGGAGCACGCCCGGGCCCTGGACCGCGTGCTGCTCTGGGGCCACTACGTGGTGCCCAACTACTACGTCGACACCTGGCGCGTGGCCTACTGGAACCACTTCCAGCGCCCCTCTACCACACCGCTCTACGATTTCGGCCTGATGACCTGGTGGCAGAAACCGGGCACGGAAACTGCTAGGCAGTCCGAGCAATCTCCTTCCGAGCCGGATGCCCAGTAAATGCTCGCCTACATACTGCGTCGACTGCTGCTGATCATTCCCACCCTGTTCGGCATCCTGCTGATCAACTTCATCATCATCCAGGCCGCTCCCGGCGGCCCGGTGGAACAGATGATCGCCAAGCTGGAAGGCTTCGATGCCGCGGCCGGCGGCGCCACCGGGCGCATTTCCGGAGGTGGCGCCGAGGTCGCCACGGCCAGTTCCAACTACCGTGGCGCACAGGGCCTGGACCCGGAGCTGGTGGCGGAGATCGAGAAGATGTACGGCTTCGACAAGCCGGCGCACGAACGCTTCTGGCTGATGATCACCAGCTACCTGAAGCTGGATTTCGGCACCAGCTTCTTCCGCGACGCCAAGGTCATCGACCTGATCCTGGAGAAGCTGCCGGTGTCCATCTCCCTCGGGCTCTGGAGCACCCTGATCATGTACCTGGTGTCGATCCCCCTGGGGATCGCCAAGGCGGTGCGCCACGGTAGCGCCTTCGACGTCTGGAGCAGCACGGCGATCATCGTCGGCTATGCCATCCCGGCCTTCCTGTTCGCCATCCTGCTGATCGTGATGTTCGCCGGCGGCAGCTACTTCGACTGGTTTCCCCTGCGTGGCCTGACCTCGAACAACTTCGACGAGCTAAGCCTCGGCGGCAAGCTCCTCGACTACTTCTGGCACCTGGCCCTGCCGGTGACCGCCCTGGTGATCGGCAACTTCGCCACCCTCACCCTGCTGACCAAGAACAGCTTCCTCGACGAGATCAACAAGCAGTACGTGGTCACCGCCCGCGCCAAGGGACTGTCGGAGAACCGCGTGCTCTATGGTCACGTGTTCCGCAACGCCATGCTGCTGATCATCGCCGGCTTCCCGGCGGCCTTCATCGGCATCTTCTTCACCGGCTCCCTGCTGATCGAGGTGATCTTCTCCCTCGACGGCCTGGGCCTGATGAGCTTCGAGTCTGCCCTGAACCGCGACTATCCGGTGGTGTTCGGCACCCTCTTCATCTTCACCTTGCTGGGACTGGTCGTGAAACTGATCGGCGATCTCACCTACACCCTGGTCGATCCGCGGATCGACTTCGAAAGCCGGGAGGGTTGAGCATGGCACTCTCCCCCATCAACCGCCGCCGCTTCGAGCGTTTCAAGGCCCACAAGCGCGGCTGGTGGTCGCTCTGGCTGTTCCTCGTCCTCTTCGTCCTGAGCCTGGGCGCCGAGCTGATCGCCAACGACAAGCCTCTGGCGGTGAAATACGACGGCCAGTGGTATTTCCCCATCCTCAAGCGCTACCCGGAAACCACCTTCGGCGGCGAATTCCCGCTGGAGGCCAACTACAAGACGCCCTATATCCGCGAGCTGATCGAGTCCAAGGGTGGCAGCATGATCTGGCCGCCCATTCCCTTCAGCTACGAGACCATCAACTACGACCTCAAGGTGCCGGCGCCCGCGCCGCCCACGGCGGAGAACTGGCTGGGCACCGACGACCAGGGCCGCGACGTCATGGCGCGGGTGATCTATGGCTTCCGTATCTCGGTGCTGTTCGCCCTAACCCTGACCCTGCTCAGTTCCATCATCGGCGTGATCGCCGGCGCCCTGCAGGGCTTCTATGGCGGCTGGGTGGACCTGACCGGGCAGCGCTTCCTGGAAATCTGGTCGGGACTGCCGGTGCTCTACCTGCTGATTATCCTCGCCAGCTTCGTGCAGCCTAACTTCTGGTGGCTGCTGGGCATCATGCTGCTGTTTTCCTGGATGAGCCTGGTCGACGTGGTGCGCGCCGAGTTCCTCCGCGGCCGCAACCTCGAATACGTACGCGCCGCCCGTGCGCTGGGCATGCAGAACGGCGCCATCATGTTCCGCCACATCCTGCCCAATGCCATGGTCTCCACCATGACCTTCATGCCCTTCATCCTCACCGGCGCCATCGGCACCCTGACCGCGCTGGACTTCCTCGGCTTCGGCCTGCCACCGGGCGCCCCCTCCCTGGGCGAGCTGGTAGCCCAAGGCAAGTCCAACCTGCAGGCACCCTGGCTGGGCATTTCCGCCTTCCTGGTGCTGGCGGCCATGCTGACCCTGCTGGTGTTCATCGGCGAAGCCGCCCGCGATGCCTTCGACCCGAGGAAGTGAGATGAGCGAAAACCTGATTGAAGTCCGCGACCTGTCCGTCGAATTCGTCGCCGGCGAGCAGGTACAGCGCGTAGTCGAGGGTGTCAGCTTCGACATCCGCAAGGGCGAGACCCTCGCACTGGTGGGCGAAAGCGGCTCCGGCAAGTCGGTGACCGCCCACTCGATCCTGCGCCTGTTGCCCTACCCGCTCGCCCGCCACCCCAGCGGCAGCATCGACTACGCCGGCAAGGACCTGCTGAAACTGCCCGAGGCCAAATTGCGCGGCATTCGCGGCAACCGCATTGCCATGGTCTTCCAGGAGCCCATGACCTCGCTCAACCCGCTGCACTGCATCGAAAAGCAGATCAACGAGGTGCTCGCCCTGCACAAGGGCCTCACCGGCCAGGCCGCCACCAGGCGCACCCTGGAGCTCCTGGAGCTGGTCGGCATCCCCGAGCCGCACAAGCGCCTGAAGGCCTATCCCCACGAACTCTCAGGCGGCCAGCGGCAGCGGGTAATGATCGCCATGGCCCTGGCCAACGAGCCGGAGCTGCTGATCGCCGACGAACCCACCACGGCGCTGGACGTCACGGTGCAGCTGAAGATCCTCGAATTGCTCAAGGAACTGCAGGCGCGCCTGGGCATGGCGCTGCTGCTGATCAGCCACGACCTGAATCTGGTTCGGCGAATTGCGCATCGCGTATGTGTCATGCAGCGCGGTTGCATCGTCGAACAAGCGTCGTGTGATGAGCTGTTCCATGCACCGCAGCATCCCTACACCCGGGAACTGCTCGGCGCCGAGCCTTCGGGCCAGCCGGCGGAGAACCCGGTGGGGCCGCCACTGCTGGAGGTCGATGACCTGCGCGTGTGGTTCCCGATCAAGAAAGGGTTGCTGCGGCGTACCGTGGATCACGTCAAGGCCGTGGACGGCGTCAATTTCAGCCTGCCCCAGGGACAGACCCTGGGCATCGTCGGCGAAAGCGGCTCCGGCAAGTCCACGCTGGGCCTGGCGATCCTCCGGCTGCTGGGCAGCCGGGGCGGCATCCGCTTCCAGGGCCATACCCTGGACGGTTTGTCGCAGAGGGAGGTGCGGCCGTTCCGGCGCGAGATGCAGGTGGTCTTCCAGGACCCCTTCGGCAGCCTCAGCCCACGCATGTGCGTGGGCGAGATTGTCGGCGAGGGGCTGCGGATCCACCGCATCGGCACCGAAGCGGAGCGGGAACAGGCCATCATCGACGCACTCCTGGAGGTAGGCTTGGATCCGGAAACCCGGCACCGCTACCCCCATGAGTTTTCCGGCGGGCAGCGGCAGCGGATTGCCATTGCCCGGGCATTGGTGCTGAAACCGGCGCTGATCCTGCTGGACGAGCCCACTTCGGCGCTCGACCGGACGGTTCAGCGCCAGGTAGTGGAGTTGTTGCGCAGGCTACAGACCAAGTACGACCTGACCTACCTGTTCATCAGCCATGATCTGGCTGTGGTCCGGGCGCTGAGCCATCAGTTGATGGTGATCAAGCACGGCCAGGTGGTCGAACAGGGTCCGGCCGATGCCATCTTCGCCGCCCCGCAGCACAGCTATACGAAGCAGTTGCTGGAAGCCGCCTTCCTGGCTCCAGGAACTGCCCATTAACCAGAAGAGGATGAAAGCACATGGGTTTTCTCGCCGGTAAGCGCGTACTGATCGTTGGCGTAGCCAGCAAACTGTCCATCGCATCGGGCATCGCTGCAGCCATGCACCGCGAAGGCGCCGAGCTCGCCTTCACCTACCAGAACGAAAAGCTGAAGGGCCGCGTGGAAGAGTTCGCCGAGGGCTGGGGCTCCAGCGCGGATCTGTGCTTCCCCTGTGATGTGGCCAAGGACGAAGAAATCGTTGCGGTCTTCGAAGCCCTGAGCAAGAAGTGGGATGGCCTGGACTGCATCGTGCACTCCGTCGGCTTCGCCCCGGGCGACCAGCTGGATGGCGACTTCACCGAAGTCACCACTCGTGACGGCTTCCGCATCGCCCACGACATCAGCGCCTACAGCTTCGTGGCCCTGGCCAAGGCCGGCCGCGATCTGATGAAAGGCCGCAACGGCAGCCTGCTGACCCTGTCCTACCTGGGCGCCGAGCGCACCATGCCGAACTACAACGTCATGGGCATGGCCAAGGCCAGTCTGGAAGCCGGCGTCCGCTACCTGGCCGGCAGCCTCGGCCCGGAAGGCACCCGCGTCAACGCCATCTCCGCCGGCCCGATCCGCACCCTGGCCGCTTCCGGCATCAAGAGCTTCCGCAAGATGCTCGCCGCCAACGAGAAACAGACCCCCCTGCGCCGCAACGTGACCATCGAGGAAGTCGGCAACGCCGGCGCCTTCCTCTGCTCCGACCTGGCCTCGGGCATCAGCGGTGAGATCATGTACGTCGACGGCGGCTTCAACACCACCGCCATGGGCAATATCGAAGACTGATATTTGCCTCCGACGAAAAAAGCCCGCACTTGTGCGGGCTTTTTTATGGGATTTGGCGGCTCGGTCCCCCCGGCACGGTGGATCGCGCTCCATCGATCCACCATTGCAGCAATGCGACGCGCCAATGGTGGATATGAAAAGCGAAATCCCCTACCCAAAAGAAAAAGGCCGCATTGAGCGGCCTTTCTCTTCAGCGTGGAAATCAGAAGCGCTCGATCTCGGCTTTCTCTTCCAGCTGGCGGCGGTAGGACGCGAAGTCCTGCTGGCCACTGCGCGAGGCGAGGAAGCGGCTGTACATCGCCTTTTCCTCGTCCGACAGCTTGGCCTCGGCCTGGCTAACGCCGTTCAAGCGGATCACCACGTAGTCGCCGTTGCCCAGCTTCACGCCGGTGAACTCGGGCTTGTCGGCGGCCGCAGGCTTCGGCATACGGAACACGGCTTGCAACAGCACCGGCTCGACGCCTTCCTGGCTCCGGGTAGCGGCTTCGACCACCTGCCAGGACTGACCTTCCTCGGCCTGTTCCACCGGGGTCTTGCCATCGCTCAGACTGGCGATCAGGGCTTCGCCCTTGGCCTTGGCGGCCTCGCTGGCCTTCTCGGTCATCAGGTGCTGGTGGATGCTGTCGCTGACCTTGTCCAGCGCCAGCTGCTCAGGCTTCTTGTGCTCCTTGACACGCAGAACGACCACGGTATCGGGGTCCAGCTCGATGGCCGAGCTGTTGGCGCCATCTTCCAGCACTTCCGGGCTGAAGGCGGCTTGCAGAACCTGGCGGTTGGCAGCCAGGCCTTCACCACCTTCACGACCGAAGGGTGCGCTGGTCTTCACTTCGAGGTTCAGCTCCTGGGCCGGCTGGGCCAGGTCGGACGCCTCGAAGGCGGCGTCTTCCAGTTCCTTGCTCACCTCGACGAAACGCTGTTCCACCTGCTGGGCTTTGATATCGTGCTCCAGCTTCGGTTTGAGGCTGTCGAAGCTCGGCACCTCGGGTGCCTGCACACCCAGCAGCTTGATCAGGTGCCAGCCGTACTGGGTACGCACCGGTGCCGAGACCTCGCCCTCCTTCAGCGCGTACAGCGCCTCTTCGAAGGCCGGCTCATAGACGCCGGGGCCAGCGAAGCCCAGGTCACCGCCATTGGCAGCGGAACCGGAGTCGTCGGAGAACTCCTTGGCCAGGGCGGCGAAGTCCTCGCCCTTGTCCAGGCGTTGCTTGACCTGCTCGATCTTGGCCTTGGCCTGCTCTTCGCTCAGCTTGTCATTGACCTCGACCAGGATGTGGCCGGCCTGGCGTTGTTCGGCCAGGTTGCTGATCTCTTTCTGGTATTGGGCCTGGAGGTCTTCCTCCTTGGCTTCGACCTGGCTGAAGAAGGCGGCCTTCTTCAGCTCGACGTATTCGATGACGACCTGCTCAGGGCTCATGAACTGGTCGACGTGACCATCGTAGTAGGCCTTGATGTCGTCGTCGGAAACGCTGACCGCAGCCGGGTCGGCCTTCAGGGCCAGGGTAGCGAAGTCGCGGGTCTGCTTCTCGAGACGGGCGAAGGCTTCCACTTCGGCGGCAGTGACAAAACTGCTGCCTGCAAGGCCGGCGCGCAGCTGGCCGATGAGCATTTCCTGTTCGAGCATCTGGCGGAACTGCAGGCGGTTGTAGTTCATCTGGCGGATGACCTGGTCGAAGCGGTCGGCATTGAACTTGCCATCCACCTGGAATTCCGGCGTCTGCAGGATGAGTTGGTCAAGGGCGCTCTGCGAGAAGGCGAAATCAGCCTCCTGGGCGCCCTGCAGCAGAAGTTTGCGCTCGATCAACCCTTTCAGCGCGGCATCGCGCAGCAGTTTCTCGTCGAGCAGAGAAGCGTCGAAGTCCTTGCCCAGCTGCTGCTGCAGCTGGCGACGCTGAAGATTGACCGCTTCGCTCAGCTGGTCCTGGCTGATCTCCTCGCCATTGACCTCAGCCGCATTCTGGCGATTGCTGGTGGCATTGAAGATGGCGTCGAAGCCGGTCAGCGCCAGCAGTGCGATGATGACGCCAATGATGGTTTTGGCAATCCACCCCTGTGAATTGTCTCTGATGTTCTGCAGCATGGGTCCCCCAGAAACGGCCGCATGAAATCGCAACCGAGTAACGCGGGTAGAGTATCCGAATATGAGAAAGGCGCATCCTAGGATGCGCCTTCTCGTAGCTTGCGGGCTGGAGGTTCGACCTCTCTGGCAACGGGAAGATAACCTTCGTCGCCACCGCTCCGCTATCGGGCCGAGCTCAAACCCGGCCCGCTCGGGCAGAGCCCGAAAGACGCTTAGTTTACGGCGTCTTTCAGAGCTTTACCGGCCTTGAAGCCAGGAATCTTGGCAGCAGCGATCTTGATCGGCTTGCCAGTCTGCGGGTTACGGCCAGTACGAGCAGCACGCTCTTTAACAGCGAAAGTACCGAAGCCAACCAGCACCACGGAGTCACCAGCCTTCAGAGCGCCAGTAACGGATTCGATAACTGCGTCCAGCGCACGGCCGGCTACAGCTTTCGGGATATCAGCAGATGCGGCGATAGCATCGATCAGTTCCGACTTGTTCACTCTTAAGTCCCCTTATTTCTGTTGAGTTGTTTCTTAGTTGTCTGGTGTAAGCAAAGCGGGTGCTGGACGGCCTGCTAACACATAAGAGCCGCTTTATAACAAGGGCTCTAAAAATGTGTCAAGGAAGCCCCCCGGCTAATGCGTGCTGATTCGCTCCTTGGAATCAGTCTCGCGCTTGTCATCCTTTGCAACCATCTCCGGAGCCGCATCGGGCAAGGGCTCCGGGGCGTATTGCAGCGCAATTTGCAGGACCTCGTCAATCCATTTAACGGGTTTAATTGCCAAGTCTTGCTTGATATTTTCCGGAATTTCTTTCAGATCACGCACATTCTCTTCGGGAATGATCACGGTCTTGATTCCACCACGATGTGCAGCCAGTAACTTCTCTTTCAGGCCACCAATCGCCAATACCTGACCACGCAGGGTAATTTCTCCGGTCATGGCTACATCGGCCCGGACGGGAATCTGGGTCATGGCCGAAACCAGAGCAGTGCACATTCCAATACCGGCGCTGGGACCATCTTTCGGAGTAGCCCCTTCGGGCATGTGGATATGGATATCCCGTTTCTCGTGGAAATCTGCAGGAATTCCCAGGCTTTTCGCGCGACTGCGCACTACGGTCAGTGCCGCAGTGATGGATTCGGCCATCACGTCACCCAGGGAGCCGGTCTTGGTCAACTGGCCCTTGCCAGGAACAACCGCAGCCTCGATGGTCAGCAATTCGCCGCCCACTTGAGTCCAGGCCAGGCCGGTCACCTGACCGATCTGGTCCTGCTGCTCGGCCAGACCGTAGCGATATTTCCGCACACCGAGGAAATGCTCCAGGGACTCAGCCGTGACCTGCACCGCGAAGCGCTTCTCGTGAGCGTGCTCCTTCACCGCCTTGCGGCAGACCTTGGCAATCTGGCGCTCGAGGCTACGCACACCGGCTTCACGGGTGTAATAACGGATGATGTCGCGAATCGCCGCTTCGTCGAAGTCCAGCTCCCCCTTCTTCAGGCCATTGGCCTTGGTCTGCTTGAGTGCAAGGTATTTGACGGCGATGTTGACCTTCTCATCCTCGGTGTAGCCCGGCAGACGGATCACTTCCATGCGGTCCAGCAGCGGTGCCGGGATATTCATGGAGTTGGCGGTGCAGAGGAACATCACGTCCGAGAGGTCGTAGTCGACTTCCAGATAGTGGTCGTTGAAGTTGTGGTTCTGCTCGGGGTCGAGCACTTCCAGCAGCGCCGAGGCGGGATCGCCGCGCATGTCGCTGCCCATCTTGTCGATCTCGTCGAGCAGGAACAGCGGGTTGCGCACGCCAACCTTGGTCATTTTCTGGATCAGGCGGCCAGGCATGGAACCGATATAAGTACGGCGGTGACCGCGGATCTCGGCCTCGTCACGCACGCCACCCAGCGCCATGCGCACGAATTTGCGGTTGGTGGCACGAGCGATGGACTCGGCCAGCGAAGTCTTGCCGACACCGGGCGGGCCGACCAGGCAGAGCACCGGGCCCTTGACCTTCTTCACCCGCTTCTGCACGGCGAGGTATTCGAGGATGCGCTCCTTCACCTCCTCCAGACCGTAGTGATCCGCGTCAAGGATGTCTTCAGCCTTGGCCAGGTCCAGACGAACCTTGCTTTCGGCCTTCCACGGCACATTGACCAGCCAATCGATGTAGGAACGCACCACGGTCGCTTCAGCGGACATCGGCGACATCTGCTTGAGCTTGTTCAGCTCGGCATTTGCCTTGGCCAGGGCTTCCTTGGTCAGGCCGGCGTTGTCGATGCGCTTCTTCAGCTCCTCGACTTCATTGTGGCCTTCGTCGATATCGCCCAGCTCCTTCTGAATGGCCTTCATCTGCTCATTCAGGTAGTACTCGCGCTGGCTGCGCTCCATCTGCTTCTTGACGCGGCCACGGATGCGCTTCTCGACCTGCAGCAGGTCGATTTCGGCGTCCAGCAGGGCCAGGACGTGCTCGACGCGCTCGGGAAGTTCGGTCAGCTCGAGGATTTCCTGCTTCTGCTCGATCTTCAACGCCATGTGGGCTGCCATGGTGTCCACCAGGCGACCCGGCTCGTCGATGCTGTTCAGCGAGGACAGCACCTCGGACGGCACCTTCTTGCCCAACTGGACGTATTGCTCGAACTGGCTGAGCAGGCTGCGAATGAATACTTCGGACTCGCGTTCGCCGGCATCGACCTCGTCTATCAGGCTGACTTCGG
This sequence comes from Pseudomonas sp. BN102, assembly GCF_029871245.1. Taxonomy (GTDB): domain Bacteria; phylum Pseudomonadota; class Gammaproteobacteria; order Pseudomonadales; family Pseudomonadaceae; genus Metapseudomonas. Next base: position 127,055 of record NZ_SSON01000071.1, read on the forward strand.
CACGGCAGTGGCCATCCACTTCGCTGAAGCGCTCGATGGCGCCACGCTGCTCGCCCTCGACCAGCACTTTCACGGTGCCGTCAGGCAGTTTCAGCAGTTGCAGGACAGTGGCAACGGTACCCATGCGATACAGAGCGTCTTCGCCTGGGTCGTCATCGGCCGGATTCCTCTGGGCAACCAGGAGAATCTGCTTGTCCCCCGTCATCGCGGCCTCGAGCGCCTCGATGGATTTCTCGCGCCCCACGAAAAGCGGGATGACCATGTGCGGATAAACCACGACATCGCGCAATGGCAGGAGAGGTAATTCGACGGTTGTCTTCATGGTATCAGCTCTACGGCGGCCCTCGGGCCGTAAACAGATGGTAAAACCCTTGGCCCTAAGATGGGGTTAGGTCCGGGAAAAAACAAGCGTTGTGGCAGGAAATACAAAGGGGCCCGCAGGCCCCTTTGTTTCATCAAGCGTCAGGCGCCGCCTTCGCAGGCTGCTCGTTGTTCTCGTAGATCAACAGAGGCTTGGACGATCCTTCGATGACACTCTCATCGATTACCACCTTGCTTACATCTGTTTGAGAGGGAATCTCATACATGGTGTCGAGCAGGATACCTTCGAGGATGGAACGCAGGCCGCGGGCACCGGTCTTGCGCTCGAGCGCACGATGGGCGACGGCTTTCAGTGCATCCGGACGGAACTCCAGATCCACGCCCTCCATCTCGAACAACTTGGCGTACTGCTTGGTCAGCGCGTTCTTCGGCTCGGTGAGGATCTGCATCAACGCAGCCTCGTCGAGCTCGTCGAGGGTGGCGATGACCGGCAAACGACCGACGAACTCCGGAATCAGGCCGAACTTCACCAGATCTTCCGGTTCTACTTCGCGAAGAGCCTCGCCAACCTTCTTGCCCAGGTCCTTGCTGCGAACCTCGGCATTGAAACCGATACCACCCTTGGTGGAACGGTTCTGGATCACTTTCTCCAGGCCAGCGAAAGCGCCACCGCAGATGAACAGGATGTTACGGGTATCAACCTGCAGGAATTCCTGTTGCGGGTGCTTGCGACCGCCTTGCGGCGGAACCGAGGCCACAGTGCCTTCGATGAGCTTCAGCAGCGCCTGCTGCACGCCCTCGCCCGACACGTCACGGGTGATGGACGGGTTATCGGACTTGCGAGAAATCTTGTCGATCTCGTCGATATAGACGATGCCCATCTGGGCCTTCTCGACATCGTAGTCGCACTTCTGCAGCAGCTTCTGGATGATGTTCTCAACATCTTCGCCGACATAGCCCGCCTCGGTGAGGGTGGTGGCGTCAGCGATGGTGAAGGGAACATTGAGCAGACGAGCCAGGGTTTCCGCCAGCAGCGTCTTGCCCGAACCGGTGGGACCGATCAGCAGGATATTGCTCTTGCCCAACTCGACGTCATCTTTCTTTTCACGCTGGTTCAGGCGCTTGTAGTGGTTGTACACCGCTACCGCCAGCACCTTCTTCGCACGCTCCTGGCCGATGACGTACTGGTCAAGAATGGTGCGGATTTCCTTGGGCGCCGGCAATTTGTGCGCACTGCTCTCGGCCTGGGCTTCCTGCACCTCCTCGCGGATGATGTCGTTGCACAGGTCCACGCACTCGTCGCAGATAAAGACGGAGGGGCCGGCAATCAGTTTGCGCACTTCGTGCTGGCTTTTGCCGCAGAAGGAGCAATAAAGCAGCTTGCCGTTGTCCTCGCCATTGCGGGTGTCAGTCATTCGATCGATCCAATCGGGTAGGCTTGAAACACAAGATGAAGGCAAATGCGGGCATTTTCAACCCCGCGAAGCGGCCGGATTCACTCCGGCCGCGGTCCTGCGGAAGGGCTTAGCCCACGAGCTGGCGCTTGTTCAGCACTTGGTCGATCAGGCCGTATTTGACCGCCTCTTCGCCACTCATGAAGTTGTCACGGTCCGTGTCGCGAGCAATCACATCGATCGGCTGACCGGTGTGGTCGGCCAGGATCTTGTTCAGGCGCTCACGAATGGTGAGGATTTCCCGGGCATGGATCTCGATGTCCGAGGCCTGCCCCTGGAAGCCACCCAGCGGTTGGTGAATCATCATGCGCGAGTGCGGCAGGCAGTAACGCTTGCCGGCGGCGCCGCCCGCGAGGAGCAGAGCACCCATGCTGCAGGCCTGGCCGATGCAGATGGTGGATACATCGGGCTTGATGAACTGCATGGTGTCGTAGATCGACATGCCGGCAGTTACGGAGCCGCCCGGAGAGTTGATATAGAGGTGGATGTCCTTGTCAGGGTTCTCCGCCTCCAGGAACAGCAACTGGGCCACTACCAGGTTGGCCATGAAGTCCTCGACCTGGCCGACCAGGAAGATCACCCGCTCCTTCAACAGGCGCGAGTAGATGTCGTAGGCGCGTTCGCCACGGGCGGATTGCTCGATGACCATCGGTACCAGGCCGCCAGCGGCTTGGATATCAGGCATTTGCTGCATAAAAGAATTGCGGGACATGTCCTGCGATCACTCCCTAACTAGATAGTCATGTCTCAAAGACGCATAAGCCAGCTCGGAGGCTGGCTTATGGTGTATTCGAACGAGGCGAAACAATCAGTCGGCTTGCGGAGCTTCTGCCGGCTTGACTGCCTCTTCGTAGGAAACCGATTTGTCGGTTACGTTGGCCTTCTGAAGGACAGTATCTACAACTTGTTCTTCCAGCACAACAGAACGGACTTCGTTCAGCTGCTGGTCGTTCTTGTAGTACCAGGACACGACCTGTTCCGGCTCCTGGTAGGCGGAAGCCATCTCTTCGATCAGCTCGCGTACGCGGGCTTCATCGGGCTTCAGCTCGAACTGCTTGACCACTTCTGCAACGATCAGGCCCAGGACTACACGGCGCTTGGCCTGCTCTTCGAACAGCTCGGCCGGCAGTTGGTCAGGGTTGATGTTGCCGCCGAACTGCTGCACAGCCTGTACGCGCAGACGGTTGACTTCGTTACCGATCAGGGCCTTCGGCACTTCTACCGGGTTGGCGGCCAGCAGGCCGTCCATCACCTGGTTTTTCACCTTGGACTTGGTGGCCTGACGCAGTTCGCGCTCCATGTTCTTGCGAACTTCGGCGCGGAAGCCTTCCAGACCGCCTTCCTTGATACCGAACAGGGAGAAGAATTCGTCGTTCAGTTCCGGCAGTTGCGGTGCGGAAACGCCGTTCACGGTCACGGTGAACTCGGCGGTCTTACCGGCCAGGTCCAGGTTCTGGTAGTCAGCCGGGAAGGTCGGGTTGATCACGCGCTCTTCGCCAGCTTTGACGCCGACCAGGGCATCTTCGAAGCCCGGGATCATACGGCCGGAGCCCAGCACCAGCAGGGTGCCCTTGGCGGAACCACCAGCGAAGGCTTCGCCGTCGATCTTGCCAACGAAGTCGATGTTCAGCTGATCGCCGTTCTCGGCAGCACGCTCAACGGATTCGAAACGGGTGTTCTGCTTGCGCAGGATGTCCAGCATGTTATCGACGTCGGCGTCGCCCACTTCGGCTTGCAGGCGCTCGATGGCGATGTTTTCGAAACCGGCCACCTGGAACTCGGGGAACACTTCGAAGGTGGCGGTGAATTCCAGATCCTTGCCCTTCTCGAACACTTTCGGCTCGACGGCCGGAGCACCCGCGGGGTTCAGCTTCTGCTCGACAACAGCCTCATAGAAGGAGGACTGGATCAGGTCGCCCAGAACTTCCTGACGAGCGGAGTCCTCGAAGCGCTGACGAATGACGCTCATCGGCACTTTGCCCGGACGGAAGCCGGCAACCTTGGCGCGGCGGGCAGTCTGCTGCAGGCGCTTGGTCACTTCGTTCTCGACGCGCTCGGCCGGCACGCCGATGGTCATGCGGCGCTCAAGAGCGGAGGTGCTTTCTACAGAAACTTGCATGGATATTCCTCGTTGCACAGACGTTAGCCGGCCGTTCCGGCCCCAGAATCAAGGGCATGCATTCTAGTGGGTCGACTTGCAGAAGTCACCCCAGCAGAAACAGCCGGCAAAACGAAGGTATAGAAGATAAAGAAAGAAGGACGGCGCAGCCGGAGAAACTCGAACTCTTGCGCCTTGCGGCGATGAACCTGAATCCAGTGCGCCCGCCGATTCCACCACGCCCGCAAGGGGCCTTGAAACGAAAACGCCAGGCACGTGGCCTGGCGCTTTCTCGAATATGGGGTGGACGATGGGAATCGAACCCACGACACCAGGAGCCACAATCCTGTGCTCTACCAACTGAGCTACGCCCACCATATTACGTCTTGCTGAAAAGCTTGGTGCGGACGGAGAGACTCGAACTCTCACGCCTTGCGGCGCTGGAACCTAAATCCAGTGTGTCTACCAATTCCACCACGTCCGCAAAGGGTAACGCTTCAAACAAAAACGCCAGGCACGTGGCCTGGCGCTTTCTCGAATATGGGGTGGACGATGGGAATCGAACCCACGACACCAGGAGCCACAATCCTGTGCTCTACCAACTGAGCTACGCCCACCATATTGCGTCTTGCTTGCGCCAAATGTGCCAAGTGGCACGCCCGGCAGGACTCGAACCTGCGACCATCCGCTTAGAAGGCGGATGCTCTATCCAGCTGAGCTACGGGCGCTTATATCTGCGAGCAGATTATAGAGCTTCGACTCAGGTAGAATCAGCCGATTCACCCTTGCCGCCTTACCCAGCGACTGGCTGTGCTCGACAAGCGGGGCGCATGTTATCGATAGCCCTACACCTCGTCAACAGGAAATTTGAAAAAAATCAGAAAGATAAAGGAGTTACGGGAAAATGCTGACCAGCCGCCTTTGCCCGCCCGCCCCTCCATGCGAGAATACGCGCCCTTTTTAGCCTTCCCGATGGTTAATCTAGCGTCATGACCGCACAACTGATCGACGGCAAAACGATCGCCGCCCGCCTCCGCCAGCAGATAGCCCAACGCGTCACCGAGCGCCGCCAGCAAGGACTTCGGGTCCCCGGCCTCGCGGTGATCCTGGTCGGCAGCGATCCAGCCTCCCAGGTCTATGTCGCCCACAAGCGCAAGGACTGCGAGGAAGTCGGCTTTCTGTCCCAGGCTCATGACCTGCCCGCCAGCACCAGTCAGGCCGACCTGCTTGCCCTGATCGACCGCCTCAATGAAGACCCGGCCATCGACGGCATCCTGGTCCAGCTGCCGCTGCCCGAGCACCTGGACGCTTCACTGTTGCTGGAACACATCCACCCCGACAAAGACGTGGACGGCTTCCACCCGTACAACGTCGGTCGCCTGGCCCAACGCATTCCCCTGCTCCGCCCCTGCACCCCGAAGGGCATTATGACCCTGCTGGAAAGCACCGGCGCCAACCTCTACGGCATGAATGCAGTGGTGGTGGGCGCATCCAATATCGTCGGCCGCCCCATGGCGCTGGAACTGCTACTGGCGGGCTGCACCGTCACCGTCACCCACCGCTTCACCAAGGACCTGGCCGGTCATGTCGGCAATGCCGACCTGGTGGTAGTGGCTGCGGGCAAGCCGGGCCTGGTCAAAGGCGAATGGATCAAGCCTGGCGCCATCGTCATCGACGTCGGCATCAACCGCCAGGAAGACGGCAAGCTGGTGGGCGACGTGGAATACGATATCGCCCAGCAACGCGCCAGCTGGATCACCCCGGTTCCGGGTGGGGTCGGCCCCATGACCCGCGCCTGCCTGCTGGAGAACACCCTTTACGCAGCCGAGACGCTGCACGCCTGAGGCGAAGGGAAATGAAAAAGGCCGCATCATGCGGCCTTTTTCGTTTGGATAGCTCGACTCAAGGCCTGATCACGATCTCGCGGCTATTCAGACGCGCAGCAGATCGTGAACAGGTCGTTAGTCGGCCAGGCGCCAGGTAGTGGTGCCCTTGCCGTCTTCCAACACCACGCCCATGGCGGTCAGCCGGTCGCGGATACGGTCGGACTCGGCCCAGTTCTTCTCTGCCCTCGCCTGCAGACGCGCCTGGATCAGCGCCTCGACCTCGGCGGCATCCACCTTGCCCTCGGCGCCAGCGCGCAGGAAGGCATCCGGCTCCAGCTGCAACACGCCGAGCAGGCCGGCCAGCGACTTCAGGCGTGCCGCGAGGCCCGCGGCCGCCGCCAGATCGCTATCACGCAGGCGATTGACCTCGCGCACCATCTCGAAGAGCACGGCACAGGCTTCCGGACTGTTGAAGTCGTCGTCCATGGCGGCGCCGAAGCGCTCGACGAAGGCCTCTCCGCCCGCCGGAGCGGCCTCGGGCAGCCCCCGCAGGGCGTGGTAGAAACGCTCCAGGGCTCCCTTGGCTTCCTTGAGGCTCTCTTCGGAGTAGTTGATCGGGCTGCGGTAGTGGCTGGAAACCAGCAGGTAGCGCACCACCTCCGGGTGGTACTTCTCCAGCACTTCGCGAATGGTGAAGAAGTTGCCCAGGGACTTGGACATCTTCTCGCCATCCACCCGCACCGCCCCGGCGTGCATCCAGGCATTGGCGTAGAGCTTGCCGGTGGCCGCTTCGCTCTGGGCGATCTCGTTCTCGTGGTGCGGGAACACCAGGTCCGGACCGCCGCCGTGGATGTCGAAGGTCTCGCCCAGGCAGCATGTGGACATCACCGAGCACTCGATGTGCCAACCCGGACGGCCAGCCCCCCAGGGCGATTCCCAGCTCGGCTCGCCCAGCTTGGCGCCCTTCCACAAGACGAAGTCCAGCGGATCTTCCTTGGCCTCGTCGACCTCGATGCGCGCGCCGATGCGCAGGTCTTCGATCTTCTTGCGCGAGAGCTTGCCGTAGCCGACGAATTTACCGACCCGGTAGTAGACGTCGCCATTGCCCGGCGCATAGGCGAAGCCCTTGTCGATCAAGGTCTGGATCATCTGGTGCATGCCGGCGATATGGCCGGTGGCACGCGGCTCGATGTCCGGACGCAGGACGGAGAGGCGCGCCTCATCCTCGTGCATCGCCGCGATCATGCGCTCCACCAGGGCCTCGAATGGCTCGCCGTTCTCGTTGGCGCGGCGAATGATCTTGTCGTCGATATCGGTGATGTTGCGCACGTAGGTGAGGTCATAGCCGCGATGGCGCAACCAGCGCGCCACCACGTCGAACGCCACCATGACCCGGGCATGGCCGATATGGCAGAAGTCATAGACGGTCATGCCGCAGACATACATGCGCACCTGGTTGCCGACCAGCGGCTTCAGGGGCTCCTTGGTCTTGCTCAGGGTGTTGTAGATCGACAGCGTCATCATTGGCCCCAGGAATCGCGCAGGGTCACGGTACGGTTGAACACCGGCTTGCCGGGCTGGGAGTCCTTCAGGTCGGCGACGAAGTAGCCTTCACGCTCGAACTGGAAGCGATCTTCGGGCTGGGCCTGGGCCAGGGACGGCTCGGCACGGCAGCCGGTCAAAACCTGCAGGGAGTCTGGGTTGATATTGTCGAGGAAGCTGCCGCCATGCTCCGACTTCTCCGGGTTCGGCGAACGGAACAGGCGGTCGTACAGGCGCACTTCGCATTCCACGCTGCCTTGGGCCGGCACCCAGTGGATCACGCCCTTGACCTTGCGGCCTTCCGGGTTCTTGCCCAGGGTGTCCGGATCGTACGAGCAGCGCAGTTCGACGATGTTGCCCGCGGCGTCCTTGATCGCTTCGTCGGCACGGATCACGTAGCTGCCACGCAGGCGCACTTCACCGCCCGGGATCAGGCGCTTGTAGCCGGCAGGCGGCACTTCCTCGAAGTCGCCGGCATCGATGAACAGCTCACGGCCGAATGGCAGCACGCGCACGCCCATGTCTTCCTTCGGATGGCACGGCAGTTCGAGGTTCTCGACCTGGGCTTCCGGGTAGTTGGTGATGACCACCTTGAGCGGCTTCAGCACGCACATGGCGCGTGGCGCGGTGGCGTCCAGGTGATCGCGGATGCTGAATTCCAGCATGCCCACATCCACTACGCCGCTGGCGCGGTTCACGCCGATCATTTCGCAGAAGTTGCGGATGGACTCCGGGGTGTAGCCGCGACGACGGTAGCCGGACAGGGTCGACATGCGCGGGTCGTCCCAGCCATTCACATGACCTTCGTCCACCAGCTGCTTGAGCTTGCGCTTGCTGGTGATGGTGTAGTTCAGGTTGAGGCGCGAGAACTCGTACTGGCGCGGCTGGGCCGGCACCGACAGGTTTTCCAGGAACCATTCGTAGAGCGGGCGATGATCCTCGAACTCCAGGGTGCAGATGGAGTGAGTGATGCCTTCGATGGCGTCCGACTGGCCATGAGTGAAGTCATAGCTCGGGTAGATGCACCACTTGTCACCTGTCTGGTGGTGGTTGGCGTGCCGGATACGGTAGAGGATCGGGTCGCGCAGGTTCATATTCGGCGACGTCATGTCGATCTTCGCCCGCAGCGAGCGCGTACCATCCGGGAATTCGCCGGCCCTCATGCGGGCGAACAGATCCAGGTTCTCTTCCACCGAACGATCACGGAAGGGGCTGTTCTTGCCGGGCTCGGTCAGGCTGCCGCGGTAGTGGCGCATGTCTTCCGACGACAGGTCGCAGACGAAGGCCTTGCCGGCCTTGATCAGCTCGACGGCCCAGTCATGCAGCTGGTCGAAATAGTTGGAGGCGTAGCGCTCTTCGCCGGCCCACTGGAAGCCAAGCCATTTCACGTCGCTCTCGATGGCGTCGATGTACTCCTGGTCTTCCTTGGCCGGGTTGGTGTCGTCGAAGCGCAGGTGGCAGTCACCACCGAACTCCTTGGCCAGGCCGAAATTCAGGCAGATCGACTTGGCATGGCCGATATGCAGGTAGCCGTTGGGCTCCGGCGGGAAGCGGGTGACGATCTTGGTGTGCTTGCCTGCATCCAGGTCCGCCTGGACGATCTGGCGCAGGAAGTTGGAGGCGACGGGAGTGTCTGGCTTGCTCATGGGGTCCTTTAGGTCTAACTGGTGCGCGGCTCAGGGTAGGCCGGCCAAATCAAAGCGCTTATCATAGCCGAAGCTGTCAATCCCCTGACAGGCCTTGGAATTCTCGATAGAGCGAATAGCCCAATGATCAAGCTGCACACCAACCACGGCGTCATCACCCTGCAACTCTTCGAAGACAAAGCCCCGGAAACCGTGGCCAACTTCAAGGAGTACGTGAAGGCTGGCCATTACGACGGCACCATTTTCCACCGCGTGATCGGCAACTTCATGATCCAGGGCGGCGGTTTCGAGCCGGGCATGAAGCAGAAGGCCACTCGTGCGCCCATCAAGAACGAGGCCAACAACGGCCTGTCCAACAAGGTCGGCACCATCGCCATGGCCCGCACCATGGAGCCGCACTCGGCCTCCGCCCAGTTCTTCATCAACGTCGCCGACAACAGCTTCCTCAACCACAGCGCTCCAACCGTCCAGGGCTGGGGTTATGCCGTGTTTGGTGAAGTGGTCGAGGGCATGGACGTGGTGAACAAGATCAAGGGCGTGGCCACCACCATGAAAGGCGGCCACCAGGACGTTCCGGTAGATGACGTGATCATCGAGAAGGCCGAGATCACCGAGTGATACTGCTGATCTCCGATCTGCATCTTGAAGAGGAACGCCCGGATATCACCCGGGCGTTTCTTCGTTTCCTGCAGACCCGTGCCCCCCGGGCCGAAGCCCTCTACATACTTGGCGACTTCTTCGAAGCCTGGATCGGCGACGACGCCATGACGCCCTTCCAGCATTCCATCGCCCGGGCCCTGCGCAAGTTGGCCGACGGCGGCACGCGCATCTTCCTGATGCACGGCAATCGCGATTTCATGATCGGCTCGGCCTTCTGCCGCGAAGCCGGTTGCACCCTGATGCCCGACCCGAGCCTGGTGCGAATGAACGGCGAACCCGTGCTCCTGATGCACGGCGACAGCCTCTGCACCCAGGACCAGGCTTATATGCGCCTGCGCCGCTGGCTGCGCAACCCGGTCACTCTCTTCATCCTCCGCCACCTGCCCCTGACCACGCGCCACAAGCTGGCGCGCAAGCTGCGCAAGGAAAGCCGGATGCAGACCCGGCAGAAGGCGGCGGAAATCACCGACGTCACACCCGAAGAAATTCCGCGCATCCTGCGTCAGTACGGCGTCAGGACCCTGATCCACGGTCACACCCATCGTCCGGCCAGCCACGAACTGAACCTTGACGGACGATCCGCCCGACGTATCGTCCTCGGCGACTGGGACCGGCAAGGCTGGGCCCTGCAGGTGGACGCACAGGGCTTCCTGCAGACGCCGTTCGACCTCGACTGAGACTCCCGGACTAAGAAGAAGCGCCCCTCAGGGCGCTTTTTCAGCTGAACGTCAGGCCGGCACACCGCTATGAAAGCGAAACTCCTCATCCGGCGACTCGATCAGTTCCAGCTCAGCCGCCCTCACCTTCTCGACTGTCCGCTCCACGTCCTGCGCATTGCCGTACTGGCAGGCCAGCTTCAAGTAACCCTGGAAGTGACGTGCCTCGGACTTGAGCAAGCCGCCGTAGAACTTGCTCAGCTCCTCGTCCAGATGCGGCACCAGGGCCTCGAAACGCTCGCAGGAACGCGCCTCGATGAAGGCGCCCACCACCAGGGTATCCACCAGCTTCTGCGGCTCGTGGCTGCGCACCAGCTTGCGCAGGCCAGCGGCGTAGCGGGAGGCGGAGACGGGACGTAGGTCCACCTTGCGGCGCTTCATGATGCGCAGCACCTGCTCGTGGTGCACCAACTCTTCGCGGGCCAGGCGCGACATGAAGTTGATCAGGTCCAGGTGCATCGAATACTTGGCCATCAGCGCCATGGCCGTGGATGCCGCCTTGAATTCGTTGTTCTTGTGGTCGATCAGCAGGGTTTCCTGGTCGGCCAACGCGGCTGCCACCCAGGCATCAGGCGTGCGGCAACCAAGAAAGTCATGGATCTCTGGCAAGTTCACAGTTGGGTCTCGTCATGCTGGGCGCCACGCTGGCCGGGCCCCCGAAGGCGGAGCATTATACGAATGCAGGATGCGACGACCAGCCCGGCCGGCTTGATATATGTCAAGATCACCAAAGCTGAATCGGGACTACATTTGTTTTGGCTATATGCCATCGACAGGGAGATGAGGACCATGCAAGCCATTCGCAGCATTCTGGTGGTACTGGAACCGGACCGACCGGAGGGCCTGGCCCTGAAACGGGCCAAGCTGATCGCCGGGGTGACTCAGTCGCACCTGCACCTGTTGATCTGCGACCGCAAGGGTGACGATGCCGACTACCTCAGCGACCTGGCCGCCTCGCTGCAGGCCGAAGGCTACAGCGTAAGCACCCAGCAAAGCTGGCTGGAGAACCTGCATCAGACCATCATCGCCGCCCAGCAGGCCGAGGGCTGCGGCCTGGTGATCAAGCAGCACGTGCCGGACAACCCGTTGAAGAAGGCCCTGCTCACCCCAGATGACTGGAAGCTGCTGCGTTACTGCCCGGGACCGGTGCTGATGGTCAAGACCGATCGGCCCTGGACCGGCGGCAATATCCTCGCGGCGGTGGATGTCGGCAACAACGACGGCGAGCACCGCACCCTGCACGCCACCATCGTCAGCCACGGCTACGACATCGCCAGCCTGGCCCACGGCACCCTCCACGTGATCAGCGCCCACCCCTCGCCCATGCTCTCGGCGGCGGACCCCACCTTCCAGCTCAAGGAGACCATCGAGGCGCGCTACCGTGATGAGTGCCGCGCCTTCCAGGCCGAGTACGACGTCAGCGACGAACGGTTGCATATCGAGGAAGGTCCGGCCGATGTGCTCATCCCCCATGTCGCCCACCAGCTCGGAGCGGCAGTCACTGTGATCGGCACCGTTGCGCGTTCCGGCCTATCCGGAGCGCTGATCGGCAATACGGCGGAAGTGGTGCTGGATACCCTGGAAAGCGATGTTCTGGTTCTGAAACCCGAAGCCATCATTGCCCACCTGGAGGAGCTGGTGGCCCAGCGCTGAATCAGCACACGGAGAAAAGCCGCCTGATGGCGGCTTTTTTCATGGCGTCAAACGCGGATTTCCATGCCTTCGAGCAGGAATCGCGGCGCGATGTAGCGTTCGTAGTGAGCTTCGGACAAGAGGAAGAATTCCCGATCGATGGCCTCGCGCAGGTCGGGCAGCGCCCAGCCGCGAAACTCCGGCAGCAGCACGATTCCGTACGCATCCAGCCGATTGATCATGCGCGAAGCCCGCGCGATCAGCTGGTAGGCCCAGCAGTAGTGGGACTGTTCGGGCACGAAACGCACCTGGCGCTGTTCCAGCTGGGCACGCAGCCGCGCCGGCTCGAAGACCTCCAGCTTGGCGGCCATCACCTGCACCAGAAGGATTTCCAGGCGCCGCCAGACGGCGCGCTTCTCCTCCTCGTTATAGAGGTTCCAGTTCACCACCTCGTGGTGGAAGCGCTTGCAACCGCGGCACACCAGGTCGCCGTAGACGGTGGAGCAGAGGCCGACGCAAGGCGTCTTGATGCGCTGGTTGGACATGCTGGAAACGGATTCGGCAGGTGAAACAGGCGGGCATCTTAGCCCTTTGTCTAATCGGGGTCACCCTCAGGGAAATGGGGTTTTTGTCTTAACTTTGCCAAGCCTTTCCATTAGAATCACCGCGCCATTTAAGGCGCCGATATCCGTTGGAAGCTGTTTTCAAAGCGTCACGAGCACAGTTCATCCGGCAGGAAACAATGGCGCCGGGCATCCCTCCAGGGGTGTCCGCCGCCAGCCCTCATCAGGTCTTCCTTCCGGCGTAAAACTTTGAAAACAGCTTCTCGATGGAGGCCGCCGAAACCTTGGCCAGACAGCCCAAAAAGCTGTGCGGCGCATGCGTTCGGCGGATTCCTGGATGAGCGCCCTGGACACTCCAGGGCCACTGATGAGGGTAAAACTGTGCTTGAAGCCTATCGCAAACACGTAGAAGAGCGTGCCGCCCAGGGCGTTGTGCCCCAGCCGCTGAACGCCGAACAAACCGCAGGCCTGGTTGAACTGCTGAAGAACCCGCCGGCCGGCGAAGAGGCCTTCCTCCTCGACCTGATCACCAACCGTGTTCCGCCGGGCGTCGACGAAGCCGCCTACGTCAAAGCCGGTTTGCTCTCCGCTATCGCCAAGGGCGAAGCCACCTCCCCGCTGATCTCCAAAGCGCGCGCCACCGAACTGCTGGGCACCATGCAGGGCGGCTACAACATCGCCACCCTGGTCGAGCTGCTGGACAGCGCCGAGCTGGCCACCGTCGCCGCCGAGCAGCTGAAGCACACCCTGCTGATGTTCGACGCCTTCCACGACGTCGCCGAGCGCGCCAAGCAAGGCAACGCCTCCGCGCAAGCCGTGCTCAAGTCCTGGGCCGACGGCGAGTGGTTCGTCAACAAGCCGGCCGTGCCGGAAAAAGTGACCCTGACCGTGTTCAAGGTCCCCGGCGAAACCAACACCGACGACCTGTCGCCGGCGCCGGACGCCTGGTCCCGCCCGGACATCCCGCTGCACGCCCTGGCCATGCTGAAAATGGCCCGCGACGGCATCGAGCCGATCCAGCCCGGCTCCGTCGGTCCGCTGCAGCAGATCGAAGCGGTCAAGGCCAAGGGCTTCCCGGTCGCCTACGTCGGTGACGTGGTCGGCACCGGCTCCTCGCGCAAGTCCGCCACCAACTCGGTGCTGTGGTTCTTCGGCGACGACATCCCCTTCGTGCCGAACAAGCGCGCCGGTGGCTTCTGCTTCGGCAACAAGATCGCCCCGATCTTCTACAACACCATGGAAGACGCCGGTGCCCTGCCGATCGAATTCGATGTCGCCAACCTGGCCATGGGCGACGTGATCGACGTCTATCCCTACGCCGGGAAAGTCTGCCGCCATGGCAGCGAGGAACTGCTGGCCAGCTTCGAGCTGAAGACCCCGGTGCTGCTGGACGAAGTCCGCGCCGGCGGCCGTATCCCGCTGATCATCGGCCGCGGCCTGACCGAGAAGGCCCGTGCCGAACTGGGCCTGGGCGCCTCCGACCTGTTCCAGAAGCCGGAAGCCCCGGTCGACAGCGGCAAGGGCTTCACCCTGGCACAGAAGATGGTCGGCCGCGCCTGCGGTCTCGCCGAAGGCCAGGGCGTGCGCCCGGGCACCTACTGCGAGCCGAAGATGACCACCGTCGGGTCCCAGGACACCACTGGCCCGATGACCCGCGACGAGCTGAAAGACCTCGCCTGCCTCGGCTTCTCCGCCGACCTGGTGATGCAGTCCTTCTGCCACACCGCCGCCTACCCCAAGCCGGTGGACGTGCGCACCCACCACAGCCTGCCGGACTTCATGCGCAATCGCGGTGGCGTCTCGTTGAAAGTGGGCGACGGCATCATCCACAGCTGGCTGAACCGCATGCTGCTGCCGGACACCGTCGGCACCGGTGGCGACTCGCACACCCGCTTCCCGATCGGCATCTCCTTCCCGGCCGGCTCCGGCCTGGTGGCCTTCGCCGCCGCCACCGGCGTGATGCCGCTGGACATGCCGGAATCGGTCCTGGTGCGCTTCAAGGGCAAGATGCAGCCCGGGATCACCCTGCGTGACCTGGTGCATGCCATCCCCTACTACGCCATCCAGGCCGGCCTGCTCACCGTCGAGAAGAAAGGCAAGAAGAACATCTTCTCCGGCCGCATCCTCGAGATCGAAGGCCTCAACGAGCTGACCGTCGAGCAGGCCTTCGAGCTGTCCGACGCCTCGGCCGAACGTTCCGCCGCCGGTTGCACCATCAAGCTGCCGGAAGCGGCCATCGCCGAGTACCTGCGCTCCAACATCACCCTGCTGCGCTGGATGATCGGCGAAGGCTACGGCGACGCCCGCACCCTGGAGCGCCGCGCCCAGGCGATGGAAGCCTGGCTGGCCCAGCCGAACCTGCTGGCCGCCGACGCCGACGCCGAATACGCCGCCGTCATCGAGATCGACCTGGCCGACGTCAAGGAGCCCGTGCTCTGCGCGCCGAACGACCCGGACGATGCCCGCCTGCTGTCCACCGTGGCCGGCGACAAGATCGACGAAGTGTTCATCGGTTCCTGCATGACCAACATTGGGCACTTCCGCGCCGCCGGCAAGCTGCTGGACAAGGTCAAGGGCGGCATCCCGACCCGTCTGTGGCTGGCGCCGCCGACCAAGATGGACCAGCACCAGCTGACCGAGGAAGGCTACTACGGCATCTACGGCAAGGCCGGCGCCCGCATGGAAATGCCGGGTTGCTCGCTGTGCATGGGCAACCAGGCGCGCGTGCAGACCGGGGCCACCGTGGTCTCCACCTCCACCCGTAACTTCCCCAACCGCCTGGGCGACGCCACCAACGTCTACCTGGCCTCCGCCGAACTGGCGGCCGTTGCCTCGATCCTGGGCAAACTGCCGACCGTCGAGGAGTACATGGGCTACGCGAAGAACATCGACAGCATGGCGGCCGATATCTACCGCTACCTGTCCTTCGACCAGATCGCCGAGTACAAGGACGCCGCGGCCAACGCCAAGATCCCGGTGGTCCAGGCCTAAGCCTCCATCGCGAACCTGGTAACGCAGAAGCCCCGCC